>JBAWWL010000005.1:0-173567 GCA_037146775.1 Candidatus Omnitrophota bacterium
TAATTAGGAGCTGTAATTTTAGAGGAAAGGGAAAATATGCGCGAGGTGGGACTTGTATCTAATCTTTCGCTTGGCGAAAGTTTTCTTCCATTAGATCCAAGGAAGTATTTATACGAGCTGGTGCTAATTAGGAGCTGTAATTTTAGAGGAAAGGGAAAATATGCGCGAGGTGGGACTTGAACCCACACGGCTTGCGCCATGCGCCCCTCAAACGCATGTGTCTGCCATTTCACCACTCGCGCAATATGATTTTCGGATTGTTTAAAAGCTTTTAACTCCTACAAAATTTTTTTTATTTGCAAGTGACGGTGGAACAACGTTATTAATTTACCTCTGCCTTTGGCAGAGCGTTGTTTCACTACTCGCGCTATATAATTTTCAAAATATGCAAGAGTTTTAGCTTCTGCGAAACATCTCTTTGTTTCAAATTGAGGTGGAACAATTATCTGCGAAGCTTCGCCTCCGGCGAAAAATTGTTTCACCACTCGCGCTATATACTTTTCAGGTTATTCAAAAATATTTGCTTCTACAAAAAACTTCTATGGTCTGATAACTTATGGTGGCAACAGCATTGAAGAAAACTTCGCTTTTGGCGAAGGCTGTTGACACCACTCGCGCTCTAATCTAATAGTTTTTTCAAGCGTATCCGCACATACAAAGAACTGCGTGTATTCTTTTGTTGTGGTGGAACAACGTTTTCGAATTACCTCTGCCTTTGGCAGAGCGTTGTTGCACTACTCATGCACGAGGAATATTCTATATGAGCGAAAGATATATATACCACACAATCGTTTTACTGACAAGAGATTCACGAAGACCTTTTATCGAAAATGTATTTACTCTGCTTAAACTTTTTTGCGTAGCCTTTGACTTCAGCCGCCAAGCTGCTTATTTGGGCGGTGTGGGTAAACTCGCGATACATGTTGCTGATAATACCGATAGAGATGGTAAGAAAGCCAAATTCGTGCGTTTCTCCGTCGCGGTCCTTGGTGATAATATATCCTTTTATTCTGTCTTTTTCTTCGAAAAATTGGGGAGATATTTTGTCAAAGTCGCTGATTATTTTTTTGGCGATTTCTTCGGCGTTTCCCGGCTCGACGATAAGGAAGAAATCATCCCCGCCAATATGGCCGATAAAATCACGAGGCGTGCCTTTTTCTCCAACCGCATTAATAATGATACGCGCAGTTTCTTTAATTACCGTGTCTCCTTTTTCAAAACCATAATAGTCGTTCAATGCTTTAAAGTTATCGACATCGACATATAATACTGCTATTTTTTCTTTATTTTTTATTTTTTCTTCCAAACCTCTGTTAACGGAAACGTTTCCTGGCAGCCGCGTAAGAGGATTGGCATCCAAATTAATGTTGGAGCGCCGGATAAGCATCCGCACGCGGGCAACGAGTTCTTGCGGTGAGACAGGTTTTACCAAATACTCATCGCAACCGGCCTCAAGACCGTGCACCTTGTCTTCAACTTCTCCTTTGCCGGTTAACATAAGTACCGGAAGATGCACCAAGAGAGAATCTTTTCTGATTAACTGGCATATTGCCGGGCCGTGCATGTCAGGAAGCATATAGTCTAGAACCAAGAGATCCGGCGGATCGTTTTTCAGTTTCTCAAGGGCCTCGGTACCTGTTGTGGCGGTTTGCACTTGATACTCTTCTTCAAGAGTGGATTTTAAAAAATCAAGAATATCGAGATTGTCGTCTACAATAAGGATTTTTAGTTTATACATGTTTACTTGCTTTCAGCGTAAAATAGAATGTCGAACCTTTGTTTGGCTCCGATTCCACCCATAGTTTCTCTTTGTGAGTTTCAATGATCTTTTTAACGAGCGACAAGCCCAGTCCGGTTCCTTTTACTTCGGCATGCGCGGCATTGTTAATTCGGAAGAATTCCTGGAATATTTTATCTAGGTTTTCTTTCGCTATACCGTATCCGGTATCGGCAACCGCCACCACCACCTGACCGCTGTTGCTGGTGCAACGCAGCGAAATGGTTCCGCCCTTAGGGGTAAACTTTACTGCGTTGTTAATCAGGTTAATCAGGACCCGCTCAATAAGGCCTTTATCCATATATACCGTAAGAGCTTCCGGAACCTCAAGTACCAATTTTAATCCATTTGCTTGCATTTGCACAGAAAGAAAATCGCCGACTTCTTTAATGACCTTAACAATATCACTGGGTGCAATTTTTATTTCCATTTTACCGGATTCAATACGGGAGATATCCAAAAGTGTATTTACCATGTCGACAAGCTTATTTACGTTCTCATCTATTTTTTCCAGCCGTTTTTTTGCCTCTTCGGGTAGCTTGCCGAATTTTTCCGCCACCAGCAGAGAGGAAAACCCTTTTATAGAAGTGAGCGGCGTACGTAGCTCATGAGATACATCGGAAACGAAATCCGACTTTGCTTTGTTTATCGTTTCAATTTCCCGCAAACTGCGGACCAACTCATTGGTCCTTTCTTTTACTTTTTTTTCCAGTTCATCTTTGACGTTATATATATCTTCGAAGAGCTGAATATTGTCCAAGCATTGGCTCAAATACATGCAGATAATAGAAAATATTTCTTTTTCCGCCCGCTTAACGTCTGTGGGGATGACTAAGTTAGAAAGAATAAATATTGCCTGGGCTTTGTCTCTTGCCTTTATGGGGGCAATAAGAAAGTCCCGCGATTGCAAAAGAGGTATAAGCTCTTTACATATTTCTGATTCCGCGGACAATAACGGTGCAGCCAACAGGATCGCTTTTCTATGCTGCAGAAAGCTTTGCAAGGCTTCGATTTCCTGCCCCGTAAAACCAATATTTACTTTCGGCGCATAATCGGCGAAATGCAAAATCAGCCCGCGTTTAAACCCCAGATCGTTAATAGTTTTTTCGTCTATTTGGTAGAAAAGTTTTTCTTGGTCGAGGATATGCAGAGAAGAGAGGATCAGATTTTTTAGGAGCGTAAGCTTGTTGAGTTTATCTTCCACCTCTTCCTGATACAGTTTTAGTTCCATATCGCCCTTGATAATCAGTTTTGCTTGTGAATCCAATTCTTCGATAGTTTGATTAAGGCTGACGATACTTTTTTTCAATATCGCAGTCGCGCGCATTTTATTGACAAGATATGATGCCAGAAAAATTATTATGAGTGCAAAAACTACTGCCACGGCGAAAGAAGGGTCAAGTATGGCTAAGGTTCTTATGATATTCATTGCCACTGCGTCAGGAGAAGATTCCCTGCCTCCAGATTCGTATCCCTGGTTTCTTTGTCGGAGAAAAACGAATAATCACAATACATACCTATCAGTTTACAACGTTCTCCTAATGTGCGTTTGATGACTTTTATCTCTTCTTGGGCAAAGTCTTTGAGTATTTTTTTTCTTACCATAGAGTTTATCATAAAAATCAAACCATCTCCATTTCTCTTTAATGTCTCAAGTCGATACGCAAGTGATTCCATAAAAGACGGATAATGAAACATCATAATATGCGCCTGCGTTTTTTCTTTTATGTCCCCTACGCACACAAGTGACCCGTCATTGAGGCATTCGAGAATATTGATTAGGCGGAATCGGCGACCCTGTTTAATGCCCAAAGGATAGAGCGTAAAGAGATAGTTTTTTATAAATGCGTCAAATTTTTCTCCCAGATATTTAGCATAGATATTTACCGCCGGCCTGCCGTTGATTTCCATAATCATGTTTCGCTTGCTCGCCATTTTTGTAATCGTAAACGGTTTTCCCAAGGGGATAAATCCGCTCAAGGAAAGGCAGTTAAGCTTGATGCCGGTGAAAATCTCATTTACGATTCCTTCTTCAATGTTGTTATTGATAAGCTGGTAGTTTTTTTCGGCATATCGTTTCATATACCCGCCGCCCGCAATAGCGAACGCTTTACCTAGCGCCATCGACAAACCTCTTAAATAATTTTCGTGGCTGAATTGATGCGAAAGGAGTGAAAAGAAGAACTGATTTTCGCGGGGAGTATATTTGAGAGAATTTTTGATAGAAAATTCTACGCGTTGCGAGTCATCGCTTTTCATTAAAATTTCTTTGATGGCAACCCCTTCTTTATTAATGCAAAGTGCGGTTACTCCCTTATTGATTATCCGATCTTCAAAAACCAAAAGAGGAGATTGTATACCAACAAGCGTTTGTGGTTTGAGCGTAAAAGTGATAGTCTGCAAAATTTGTTGCGGCTGATACTGGGGGGTAAAAAAAATAAAGAGATGTTTTACAAACCTAGGGAAAACCGACTTTATCTTTAAAGAAACTTCTTTCGATGCGTCTTCGCCGTCTTTTTCGCTGAGCGCTATGGCAAATGGTTCTTCCACAGCCCCTACATTATCATAAAGTGTCATAAAAATCAATCCGTTCGACTATCGCGCATCGCTTTTTCTAATATATTTTTGGTTATCTCCTTTAGCGGTATTTACGCGTAAGAAAATAAAAGACCGTCCGGAACAAGAATTCATCCGGGGTATCGTTGCGCCATAACCAGGCAAGTGTTTAGCACATAATTTATACGATACCGGAGAACCATTCTTTTCAACAAAGAGTGCTTCCTGCCGCCAGAAGCAGCCGCAGGAGAAGAGATTTCTTCGGAATGACGCACATTTTTAAGTATTGTAAACGTTTTCTTGACTTTTACCCTTTAATATGTTATATCTTAAATAAATTTACATATTAACGAAATAAGTAAGGGCGTTGGTTTGATAGATATTTTTTTCCTAATTCTTTGTTTTGTAATAAGTTACAGCGCTCTTCGCTGTGGTTTTTTGATAGAAATTTTTAAACTTGCAGGGCTACTCTTAAGCACCATCTTAGCGTTCCAATTTTACCCATTTTTATCCGGCTTTCTAGAGAAACACCTCGCGTTCTTGCATAAACAGTTTTTGAATTTTGTGGCGTTTGGCGTTATTTTCTTTTCGGTCTCGATCGGTTTTTATTTGCTTGAAAAATTGGTAGGGGTTTTTATAAAAGCGCAAGAACTGTCGGCTCGACAGCGGCTCATCTCACTTACGATAGGCGGGGCAAGATTAATTTTATTAATCAGCACACTACTTTTTCTTATCTTTCTTTTCCCCGGAAAATTTACCCTCACGCAAAGCGTTTCCTATCGTCTTTGCAAGCAAGTAGCGCCCAAGGTATATTTAGTTTCTTTTAAGATATATAACAAATGTATTCCTAATATGATTACGTTAAACGGGGAGGTAAAAAAATACTATGAAATTAAAGACAATCTATCAGGAGATAGTAAAAAAGGGACTTGAAGCGGATATACGTTCCAGAAAAGAGATAGAAGAGCTTTTAAAAAACAAAAAGGAAGCGTTTGAAAAGCTCAGCTTGGCGGAAAAAGAATGCTTTGACGCAGAAACGCTTACTAATCCTTTTGCCGATACGCGTATTCTGAACGGTTCGCCCGATTCCGAAATTAAATCTGTTATTGTCGGTATCGATGTGGACGAAGCGGAGTTGCTCCTGGTAGATAGACTTAAAGAGAAAGGAACTGCCATTGATCTGACAGTGTCGCACCATCCCGCAGGTCGAGCGTATGCAAAATTTTATGAAGTGATGGATTTACAGGTAGACGCTTTCATTAAGGAAGGTATTAGTTGTACTCTTTCAGAAAATCTTCTCAAAGAACGAAAGGCGCAGGTCGAGCGTAGAGTCCACGCAGCCAACCATGAGCGTCCCGTAGATATCGCTCGGTGGCTTAAGCTTAACTTTCTATGTATGCACACACCCTGCGACAATCTTGCATATCAGCATCTTAAGAAACTTCTAGAGAAAGAGAAACCATCCACTGTTGGAAAGATTATTGAATTGTTACGCGGCATTCCAGAATATAATCACGCCGCGAAAAACAACAACGCTCCGATAATAGAAATCGGCGCTGGTGCCTCGCGTTGCTCGCGTATTCATCTTGAATTTACCGGTGGCACCGAGGGGCCACAGGATATCTATGACAAGCTTGCTGCCAAAGGAATCGACACCATTATCGCCATGCATCAATCCGAAGAACATTTTAAAAAATGCAAAGATGCCAATATTAATGTAGTTATTGCCTCGCATATCGCTTCCGATAACTTGGGAGTTAATCTTATGCTTGACTACTTAGAAAGCAAAGAGAAAATTAAAGTATATGAATTTGGCGGTTTCCATAGATGCCCGCGTTCAGGAAAAAAATCGTAACCGGCATAAGGATAAAATATAACATTGTGGCCCCAGGCGGGCATCCTGTTTTTACGTGTTTGCAAGTATCCGTTTCCGTGGTTTAAAATATGATTCCTCAATCTTTTATCGATGATATCCAGTCAAGAACTGACATAGTGGAGATTATTTCCGGCTATATCCCGCTCAAGCGCTCCGGAAGGAATTTTAAAGCAAACTGCCCATTTCATGGCGAAAAGACCCCCTCGTTCATGGTCAGCCCCCAAAAACAGATATTTCATTGTTTCGGATGCGGCGAAGGCGGAGGCGCTATTCAGTTTCTTATGTTGTATGAGAAGCTTAGTTTTGTGGAAGCAGTAGAGTTGTTGGCGAAACGTTTAGGCACGGAAATTCCTTACCAGAAAAACGAGAAAGACAAGTTTAAAGATTCCTTATACGAAGTTGCCAACGAAGCTTCGCTAATTTTCCACCAAAATCTTTTAGAAGACAAAACTACCCAACCGGTTTTAGAGTATTTACACCAACGAGGTATCGACTCGGAAATTATTAAGAAATTCAGGATCGGCTATTCATCGGGGAGAAATCCTTTGCTTACTGTCTTACGCCAAAAAGGCTATTCGCTGGAAACATTAGAGAAGGCATCACTGGTAATTTCGCAAGGTGGCGGTTACCGCGATCTCTTTCGCGAGCGGATTATGTTTCCTATTTTCGATGTTCGTA
Organism: Candidatus Omnitrophota bacterium; assembly: GCA_037146775.1. GTDB lineage: Bacteria > Omnitrophota > Gorgyraeia > Duberdicusellales > 4484-171 > JBAWWL01. The sequence continues at coordinate 6,888 of JBAWWL010000005.1, forward strand.
ACCGGGTTTTGGGTTTTGGCGGAAGAATTTGGAGGGATATTGAAAACGCCCCGAAATACATTAATTCCCTGGAAAATGCGCTTTACAGCAAGCGTGACCATCTTTTCGGCCTGAATTTTTCTAAAGACGACATTATTAAAAACGACGCGATCATTATCACGGAAGGTTACCTGGATATGATCGTGCCTTTCACGCATGGAGTACGTAATATCGTCGCATCCCTTGGTACGGCTCTCACCTTAGAGCAAATTCGCCTGATACGCAGGTATACTCGCAACATTATTTTAGTCTTTGATGCGGATAAAGCTGGACAGCTGGCTACGTTGCGTGCCGTGGATCTGCTTTTGGAGAATGACCTGCAGGTAAAAATTGTACGCTTGCCCGGAGGCTTTGATCCTGATTCGCTTGTGCGCGAGCGCGGCAGCGATGGTTTTTTACAATTGATCGACAAAAAAGTTGACTTTTTCGATTTTAAAACGGACATGTTAAAAAAGACGCACGATATAGATAGTATTGAAGGAAAGACAAAAATAGCGCAGGAGATTTTTTCAACCATCAACAAATTAAGCAGCGAAATTGAAAAATACGAATACATTAAGAAACTTTCCTCGAGTTTGCACGTTAAGGAAGAGATTCTTATCGCGGAATTCCGTAAAGTATTTTCAAAAGATAACCGAGTTGTCTCTGCGCCACAGCCAGAGTTTCTGGTGTCAAAAGACCCAGTTTCGATTACCGAAAAGGTCCTGCTTAAATTCATGTTTACCAATAAAAAAGCTTTTCCGCTTATCAGGAAAAATCTGAGAGAAGAGGATTTTATTTTCCCGCTTGCCCGCAAAACAGTCTCTTATTTTTTAAATAACTATCCTGAACCGGTTGATATGACCGCAAACGCGATTCTCGGTACTATCGAAGATAAAGAAATAAGCAGTTTCGTTTCCAAGATTCTCATGGACGACGATATACCGCTCGACAAGGAAGCTTTTAAAACCAGCGTCTTAAAATTGCGTCAGCGTCGGCTCAAAGGAGTAAAAGACCATTTACGCCAGCAGATGCGCGACGCAGAAAAAAGCGGCGATAATGATAGGTTAAAAATATTAATAGATAAATACGGTAAAGTAAATAGCGAGGGCCAACATGCATAAGAAAAAGATTTTGGAAAGAAGTATTGAGCAATTGATTGATCTGGGCAAAAAGAAAGGGTATCTCACGTACGATGAGATAAACCATTTTCTTTCCGAAGAAGTGGTAAGCGCCGAGGAGATGGACATTATCCTTGAGCGCCTTGACGGCCAGAACATCAGCGTTCTGGAGACTCGCGAAGTGGAAGATTGGGAGAAAGAACGGGAGAAAAAAGAAGTTCATGTAGTGTCTGCTCCCGTTGATGACCCCGTAAAGATGTATTTAAAACAGATGGGTCAGATTCCGCTTCTTTCACGAGAAGAAGAAGTACGCCTCGCTAAAGAAATCGAAAGCAGAGAAGAGGTTCTACGCGCCGAAATTTTTGCGACCGCCCTGTCGAAAGATGCATTCCTTGAAATATCCCAGAAACTTTTCAAAGATGAACTTAATCCTGACGACTTTGTGAAGGGCGAGATTAAAAACAAAGACAGAGAAATTGAGCGTATCAAAAAATTATACGTTAAATTGATGCGCACAAAGAATACGGAGACTCAGAAAAAAATTCTTGAGAACTTTAATTTCACCATTGTTATTATCGAACGTATTATCGCCAACATGGGAGTGCTCATTCACGACATAGAAAAGCTTAATCGCCGGATAACTACTCTCAAAGGCAAAAGCGTTCAGGCGGAAAAACGTCTGTTAATTAAGCGGCAACGACAATTGGTGCGTAAGTTGGGATTTAAGGTAGAGGAAATAAAAACGAGACACAGGCTTATCCTCGAAAAACAGCGGTTGTACAATCAGGCCAAGAAAACATTGGTTGAGGCAAATCTGCGGCTTGTGGTAAGTATTGCAAAAAAATATGTTAACCGCGGGCTTTCTTTCCTCGATTTAATACAGGAAGGGAATATCGGTTTGATCAAGGCGGTTGAGAAGTTCGAGTACGAGCGGGGATACAAGTTTTCTACCTATGCTACCTGGTGGATACGTCAGGCTATCACCAGAGCGATCGCGGATCAGGCGCGAACCATTCGTATTCCCGTGCATATGACCGAGACTATCAATAAAATTATTCGTATATCCCGTTTATTTATTCAGGAGAAAGGCCGCGAGCCGACTTCGGAGGAATTATCAAAGGAATTGAGGTTACCCATTTCCAAGATAAAAGATATTGTTAAAGTATCGCAGCAGCCCATTTCAATTCACACTCCTATCGGTGACGACGGAGATACCTATTTCGGTGATTTCATCGAAGATAAAAAAGCGGTTTCTCCGGCAAACGCCACCGTATTTTCCATGCTCAAAGAAGAATTGCAGCAGGCCATGGAAAGCTTAACCGAGCGAGAAAGAAAAATTTTAGTGCTGCGTTTTGGCATTGAAGACGGTACGCCCAAGACACTCGAGGAAGTGGGCACCATTTTTAAAGTTACTCGCGAGCGTATCCGGCAGATCGAGGCAAAAGCGTTGAAAAAACTTAAACATCCCAGCCGTTCCCGCCGCCTGCAGGCATTTTTGGAACTGACACTTTTCCGCAGTAAATATCACACTTCTTAAACCGTATGTGGCCTCGGTTATGATGCGAAAAATCTTTACATAGCTTCAAAAATACCTTTCATAGAGGCACACATTTTATTTGCAATCCGAGCTTTTTGAATTATAATTATTCTCTATGGAAACATATAAAGTGTTGCTTTCGGAAAAAGATATTCCGCACCAATGGTATAATGTCGTAAGCGATTTGCCTTTTGAACTCCCTCCGCCAATCAATCCAGCAACCGGTAAGCCGTTAGTCAAAGACGATTTACGCGCTATATTCCCTTTAAGCCTGATTGAGCAGGAAATGAGTACCCAGCGCTGGATAGATATCCCCAACGAAGTGCGCGATACCTACCGTCTCTGGAGGCCTACTCCATTACGCAGAGCTTATCGGCTTGAGAGGTGTCTTAAGACAGCATGCCGCATATATTACAAGGATGAAAGCATTTCTCCTACCGGAAGCCATAAAACTAATACCGCCATCGCTCAGGCCTATTATAACAAGAAAGCAGGCCTTAAGCGCTTAACTACCGAGACCGGAGCCGGTCAATGGGGTGCAGCATTGAGTTTTGCCTGCAATATGTTTTCGCTTACCTGCCGGGTCTATATGGTCAAGGTAAGTTTTCATCAAAAACCTTTTAGAAAATCTTTGATGCATATTTGGGGTTCGGAAGTGGTTGCGTCTCCCTCTACGCTGACGGATAGCGGCAAAAATATTCTGGCTCACGACCCGCATTGTCAGGGAAGTTTAGGTATCGCGATTTCTGAGGCAGTGGAAGACGCCGCGAAACATAATGATACTAATTATTCATTGGGCAGCGTGCTTAACCATGTGCTTTTGCACCAGACGGTTATCGGCCTCGAAGCGAAGAAGCAGTTGGCGATACTCGGAGAGAAACCGAACTATCTTGTTGCCTGCGTCGGCGGCGGCAGTAACTTTGGTGGTCTGGCATTACCTTTCGTCAAAGATGCGTGCCGGGACGCGTCGCTTAAAATTATTGCTGTTGAGCCGTTTGCCTGCCCCAGTATCACTAAGGGCGTATATTGTTATGATCATGGCGACACCGCATCACTCACGCCGCTTTTAAAAATGTTTACACTTGGCCATAAATTTATTCCACCCGGCATCCACGCCGGAGGTTTGCGTTATCACGGTTGTTCTCCTATAGTGAGTGCGCTCTGCGCCAAGAAGATTGTCCAGGCGCGGGCTTGCCATCAGCTCGATATTTTTAAAGCCGCGGTATTGTTTGCTCGATGTGAAGGCGTGATTCCTGCCCCTGAAACCGCTCATGCGATAAAAGTGGTCATTGACATTGCCAAGCATGAAAAAAAATCAAAAAGCATTATTTTTAATTTCAGTGGCCACGGCTTTCTTGATTTAGCGTCGTACGATAAATACCTCAGCGGCGAACTTAAAAACTACGCTCACCCCCTGAAAGAGATTAAAGCGTCCCTCAAAGACTTGCCTAAAGTGTAATTATGGTTGATAAAAAAATTGTCGAATACGTCGCGAATTTGGCAAGAATAGAAATTCCTCCGGCCGAAGCCGAACATATAAGCGCTCAGCTCTCGGATATCCTTGCTTACATTGATAAGCTGAAAGAGCTCAACGTCGAAAAGGTTGAGCCACTGCGGGGGCTGCATTTAGAAAACAATATCTTTCGAAAGGACGAAGCTCTGGCATCAGGGTGCCAGGAAGATATTCTTAAGAACGCTCCTGTTCGTGAGGGCAATTACTTTAAAATACCAAAGGTTATTGAATAGCTATGGTTGATTTAATTTCATATAGTGGTACCGCCATTGCCCGGGCAATCAAAGGAAATAGCTCTACGCGCGATTCTGTGTATGCATTCTTTGCGGCCCGCGCCAAAAAGCTCAACCGTTCTTTAAATAGTTTTGTAGAAATATATGACGAGCCGGTGTGCGGCGACGGCGTTTCCTCGTTGGCGGGCGTACCCATCGCGATAAAAGATAACATTTGTCTTAAAGGCAAAAAAATTACTTGCGCTTCAAAAATACTTTCTTCGCATGTTTCGGTATATGACGCTACCGTGGTTGCGCGCCTGAAAAAAGCTGGTCTTGCAATTATCGGAACAGCGAACATGGATGAGTTTGCCTTCGGTTCCTCAACGGAGAATTCTTGCTATGGCCCGGCAAAAAATCCTTGGGACACGTCAAGAGTCCCCGGCGGTTCAAGCGGCGGTTCGGCGGCGATAGTCGCGGCCCGTCTCGCCCCTTTCGCGTTAGGTTCAGATACCGGCGGTTCCATACGTCAACCCGCCGCCTTCTGTGGCGTGGTCGGGCTAAAACCAAGTTATGGCAGAGTATCCCGTTACGGCTTAGTGGCGTTTGGCTCAAGTTTAGACCAGATTGGCCCGCTTACTACCAATTTTATTGACTGTGCGCATCTCCTCAATATTATTTCCGGTTTCGACGAACACGACTCGACTTCCGCGTCAGTAACAGTCCCCGACTTTAGCGCCGCGTTGGTTGAGGATGTAGATAACTTAAAAATAGGCATCCCCAAAGAATATTACGCAAGCACCTTGGCAAAAGACGTGAAAGATGCCATAGGGGAAGTAATCGCTTTTTTTAAGAAGCGCGGCGCCCAAGTGATTGATATAACCTTGCCGCACACTGAATATGCGGTAGCGACGTACTATATTATCGGTTCTTCGGAGGCGAGTTCCAATTTACAGCGTTTCGACGGGATAAAATACGGCTCGCGCCAGACGGGTAACTGTCTAAGGGATATTTATACGCATACGCGCGCTCAAGGTTTTGGCAGCGAAGCGAAACGCAGGATTTTTCTGGGCACCTACAGTCTGTCCAGTGGTTACTACGATGCATATTATGTGCGTGCGCTTAAAGTGCGCCGCCTGATTAAAAACGACTTTGACGAAGCCTTTAAAACGGTAGACGTTATTCTTACTCCCACATCTCCTACACCGGCGTTTAAGATCGGAGAAAAAACGGATCCGTTGAGCATGTACTTATCTGATATATACACTATTTCCGCGAATTTAGCGGGTATTCCGGCAGTGTCTTTTCCTTGTGGTTTTACTAAAGATAAGTTGCCTATTGGTGCGCAACTTATCGGCAAAGATTTTGATGAGGCTACCCTGATCAGGGCTGGTTACACTTTTCAATGCGCCACGGATTATCATACACAGATACCAAAAATTGCCTATGAATGAATTTGATATTGTTGTCGGCCTAGAAGTACATGTCCAGCTGGAAACAGCTTCGAAAATTTTCTGTTCGTGTTCAACCCGGTTTGAAAATCCCCCTAACAGCAATATTTGTCCGGTTTGTTGCGGCTATCCCGGGGTGTTGCCGGTGTTCAACCGAAAGGCGCTTGAGCTTGCCTTACGCGTTTCTCTCGCTCTCGGCTGTCAACTTAACAAAAAAATCTACTTTGAAAGGAAAAATTATTTTTATCCCGATCTTCCCAAGAATTATCAAATTTCTCAATATAAAATGCCGTTAGGAGAAAATGGCCGTATCGACTTACTTTCGGGTTCAACCGTCCGCATCGCGCGGGTACACTTAGAGGAGGACGCCGGTAAATTAGTACATCGCGAACAACACTCTTTGGTAGATTTCAACCGTACCGGCATACCGCTCTTGGAGATTGTTTCTCACCCCGACATCAACAGCCCTGGGCAAGCGTATGAGTATTTGAATGCGCTCAAACTCATCTTACAGTATATCGGCGCTTCCGAATGCGATATGGAGAAGGGAAGTTTACGCTGCGATGCGAATATCTCTTTGAAGCGTAAAGAAGAAACAAAGCTTGGCACCAAGGTTGAGTTAAAAAATATGAATAGCTTTAAAGGTGTTCGCGATGCCTTAGAGTATGAGGCGGGAAGACAGGAAGCAAGCATTCTTAAAAACGAGCAAATTTTTCAAGAAACCAGGCTTTGGGATGCGGACAACTCACGTACGGAAGTTATGCGTAGCAAAGAAGAAGCGCACGATTACCGTTATTTTCCCGAGCCGGACCTTTTAGATTTTACCGTGGAAGAATCTTTGATCGAGCTCCAGCGACATTCTATTCCGGAATTGCCTCTCGCAAAGCGCAGGCGATTCCTTCAGACCTACCGCCTTAGCGACAATGAAATTGACACTATTATTTCCGACGCATGGCTTTCTGATTTTTTTGAACAATCATGCCGAATTTTTGCCAAGCCGGATAGAATTTCCAACTGGCTGCTTGGCCCGTTTTTGGAGCAAGTGAACCTTTTACCCGATACATTTGATGGCGTAAAAATTTCTCCCCAAAACTTCGCAAAAATAGTACAATATTTCTCTGAAGATAAGCTCAATAACCTGGCAGCCAAGAAGACCCTTGCTTTAAGTGTAGCGACAAACAGAGATATCGATGAGATTATCACTCAGGAAAATCTCATTCAGGTCTCCGGCCAGGAGGAATTATCCAGCTTTGTCGCTGAAGCAATTCAGGAAGGCGCGAAAGCAGTAAAAGAATATTTGGAAGGAAAAGAACAGGCGATTATGTTTTTGGTTGGTATGGTCATGAAAAAAACCAAGGGTAAGGCAAATCCCAAGGTAGTACGTCAGCTCTTGGAGGAATCTTTAAAGAAATAGTAAAGCTATGCAAGAATCGGGGAGTATGCAGGAAAGACAAAAAAACGATAACGAGGGAGGAAAAAAAATGATGAGAAAAATTTTGTTTATTGCGCTAGCGTTTTCAATTTTAACTTTAGCTATTTTTTCCTTCCGCGTGGGTTTTTCCTTAGGCAAAGAACGAGAAGACAGTTTCTATAAAGAACTGGATATTTTTGCAGAAGCGCTCGTGGTTATTGAGAAAAAGTATGTCGACGTAAAACCGCCGCATGATTTAATTTATGGAGCGATGGAAGGCTTGCTCAGCTCCCTCGATTCTTACAGCGAATTTCTTACGCCCGATGGATACAAAGAATTGCTGGTAGAAACCGAAGGTAAGTTCGGCGGCCTTGGTATAGAAATCACCATTAAAGACAGTTTGTTAACTATTGTTTCGCCCATTGAGGATACTCCCGCATGGCTTGCCGGTTTAAAACCCGGAGATATTATCGTGAAGATTGACGGAAAGACCACCAGGAGTATTACTATAAGCGAAGCTGTGAAAAAACTGCGAGGCGAGCCGGGCACAAAAGTAACACTTACGGTGGTGCGCGAAAAAGATAAGAAAATAGAAGACATTGCTCTTACGCGGGCGATTATCAAGATAAAAGATATTAAACGCGCTGTGATACTGGAAAACAATATCGGCTACATCCGTTTTACTGAATTTCGGGAAAATACTCCTAAAGAGTTGGATAAGGCTCTTGACGATCTGAAAAAGAAAGGAATGCAGGCTTTAATTATTGATGTGCGCAATAATCCGGGCGGACTGCTTGATTGTGCCATTGAAGTAACAAGCAGATTTCTTGATACGGACAAGACGGTAGTATCTACTAAATCGCGAAGCGAAAAAGAGGCTATATACAAGTCCCTCGCCGTAAAAGAAAAATATACAACTTTGCCGATGGTTGTTTTAGTCAATAAGGGCAGCGCTTCAGCTAGTGAAATTTTGGCTTCCGCTCTCCGGGATAACAATCGGGCGATTCTTTTAGGGGAAACCACTTTCGGCAAGGGTTCGGTGCAAACCGTGATCCCGCTTTCCGATGGCTCGGCATTACGGCTTACCACCTCGAAATACTATACTCCCAAAGGGATCAGCATCCATGAGAAAGGTATTGAACCGGACATTGTGGTTACGAAAGAGACAAACGAAGAGAGTAAAGAAGATGTTTTTGAAAAAATAGAAAAGAAAGACGAGTTTGATTATAAAAAAGACCACCAAATTATCCGGGCGGTAGACTTAATTAAAGGCCTCTTGGTGCTGTCTAGTAATAAATAGCAGATGACAGAAGCCAGAGGACAGAAAATAGAAGGTGGACAGCAGAAGACAGAAAAGAGAAAAAAGCTTGCCTCTAATGTCATTTTTTTCTCTGACTTCTGGTATCCGACTTCTGTCGTCTGATTTCTGTCTTCTGACCTATGACTTCTGAATTCTGACTTCTGAACCAAACCATGTATACGCTCGGTATAGAAACTTCCTGTGATGAAACTTCTTGTGCGATATTGAAGGGCTATCGGGTCCTTTCGAACGTTACTATTTCCTCGTTAAAAGAGCATAGAAAATACGGCGGTGTCATTCCGGAGATTGCCACCCGAGCACATCTTAAAAATATTGATAAAGTTTTTTCTGAGGCGTTGACTCAGGCAGGCGTCACTTTAAACAAAATAGATTTGATAGCGGCTACTTATAAGCCGGGTTTAATCGGTGCTTTGGTGGTTGGGTTTAATTTTGCTAAGGCGCTGGCCTGCTGTTTACATAAGCCGTTTTTGGGCGTCAACCATCTTTATGGGCATTTATTCGCACCGTTTTTGAATTCAAAAAAACGGCCAACGTTCCCGTTTCTGGGCCTGGTTGTTTCCGGAGGCCATACTGAAATATATCGCGTTAATGATTTCGACCGGATAACGTTGCTCGGTCAAACAAAAGATGATGCCTGTGGCGAGGTGTATGATAAAATTGCTACCGCCTATGGCCTGGGGTATCCCGGTGGCCCGATCATCGATAAACTTTTTAATCCGGCTTACAAGAATGCATTTAAATTTAAATGCGGCAGAGACGGCCTGGATTTAAGTTTCAGCGGCATCAAGACCGCACTTGTCTATAAGAAACTGGAGTTTGAAAAAAAAGGCCTCTGGAACAGGGTAACGAAAATAAAGCTGATTTCTTCTTTCCAGAATGCGGCGGTGAGTGCGATAGTAGACGCGATAACGGAAGCGGTACATACCTGTGGTATTAAAAAAGTGGTATGCGGTGGCGGTGTCGTTGCCAACAGTTACTTGCGTTCAATGCTGCGTCTGCATGAAAAGGCCGGTGTACGGTTTTTGCTTTCGCCGATGCCATATACTTCGGATAACGCGGCAGTAGTTGCAGGATTAGGGTTTTACTTGTATAATACTAAAAAGCAGGTTAGCAAGAACGATTTAGAGGCCGAGCCGAACTAAAAACATGATTACCGATATAGATACTATAAGCCGTTTATTGGTTGCATTTGCGCTGGGCGGCCTTATTGGTTTAGAGCGCGAAAAGAAAGGCCGTAGCGCCGGTTTGCGCACGCACATTTTAGTTTGCGTTGGCTCAACGATCATTATGCTGACGTCGCTTTACCTGTTTCAAATCTATCAAGGAAAAGTCGTCGTAGACCCTGGCCGCATCGCCGCTGGTGTCGTAACCGGTATCGGGTTTTTAGGCGCGGGAACAATTATACGCAGCGCCGAAGGCGTACGCGGCTTAACTACCGCCGCAAGTATTTGGGTGAGCTCTTCGATTGGCTTAGCGGTCGGTTGTGGTTACTGGGTGGCAGCGCTTGGGGGGACTGTTATCACCTACCTTACCCTTTATTTTCTGAAACATATTGAGAAGAAATTAGAAATTTTCGATCCGAAGGAACACCGAGGAGGTGAGTAGTATGATGAGAAGAAAAGAAGAAGAGAAAGTGCTTGATATAAATGCGACCATGCAGGGAAGCCTGGTTTTTTCTGATCCGGTAAATTTACGTATCAACGGAAAATTTGAAGGCACCCTTACAACGAAAGGCAATCTTATTATTGGCGAACATGCTCAAGTAAATGCGGATATCGTCGGCGAAGCTATGATTATCGGCGGTAGAGTGTCGGGGAAAATCCGGGCGACCAGAATAGCAACTTTAGGTCACACCGCCCATGTTATTGCCGACATCGAAACACCAAAAATAGTCATTGAGGAAGGGGCGATTTTTAACGGCAAATGCCATATGCCCGAAGGCAAATTGTCATTAACAGAATTGTCGGACTATCTTTCTATAGAAGAAGGAAAAATTATGGAGTGGGTAGGAACCGGTAAAATTCCTGTTGAACGGGAAGGGGATCGGCTCTTTTTTGACCGTAAAGACGTCGAAGAGTGGATTGCGCAGAATCGCTAAGGGCATATTTTAAATGATTACATTATCTGTGTAATCATAAATATTTTTTAGAATAATATGAAAGAAAAACTGCTTACCACGCGCGAAGTTTCGCAGATATTGGGGTTGCCTGAACAGGACGTGATCGACCTCGCCAAGGCCAATCTTCTGCCCAGTTTCAGGGTGGCCGGGGAGTTTCTGCGTTTTAAAAAGGAAGATATTGTCCGGGTAAAAGAAACGATTAAAACAAAATATAATATTCCCGAACAGGGATACCATCGCATGGATCGCCTGAAGGAATTCCTTTATTTTAACGATTTCTACCTTATTTCTGGCACGGTTATCGTGGTGCTCGTGTGGACGATCGTTAAGGACTTGCTTCCGTAAAACCCTGATGAAATGCAGAGGGTTTGTTGATCTTGACTTCGTAAAGCTTGATGTTGCGCGTCAACGCCGCCGGGGGTTACCCGAGATAATTTACGCTCCCCGCAAAACACTCCTTCAACTAAAAAAAATCATTCGTGAATTCAGAAAATATACCAATCTGGTTTTTATCTCTCGTCTTGAAGAAGGATCGTACAGGATTTTAAAAAAAGAGTTTTCTCGCCTGCGCTATTTTAAACCAGCGCGGCTAGCGTTTTTGGGTAAACCACAAGCCGAGAACAAAGGCAATTGCCTCGTAATTACCGCTGGCACCTCGGATATCCCGGTCGCAGAAGAGGCAGCTATTTTTTTGGAATTAACCGGTAATCGGGTAAAACGGATTTACGATGTGGGAGTTGCGGGTATTCACCGGATTACTCCTTTTAAGGGTGAAATAAAAAGCGCAAAAGTTATTATTGTAGTCGCCGGCATGGAAGCCGCGCTTTTAAGCATTATTGCCGGGCTCGCTCGTTGCCCGGTCATCGGAGTTCCTACCAGCGTGGGTTATGGAGCATCTTTTCGTGGGCTCACCGCGCTTTTGGGAATGCTTAATTCCTGTTCACCCGGCACTGTGGCGGTCAATATTGACAATGGTTTAGGCGCGGGGTATTTCGCGCACCTTATTAATAAATGAAGAGTGGTCGCAGCGATTAAGAAATCTCTGTAATCTATTTTTAATCTCCGTAATCATTGATAATTATGAGAAGCATATATTTCCATTTAGTCGGTGGTGCAGCCGGAGACATGTTATTATCCGCTCTTGTAGGCCTCGGGTGCCCTATCTCTTATTTAAAAAAAGAGTTTAAAAAGCTAAAAATAGATTTCGGTCTTACCTTAAAAGAAAACAAAACCGGGCATCAACTAGGAAGAAAACTGCTGTTTAGCGGTAGTGAGAATTTACGTTATAAAGCGATAGTGAGTTTAATCAAAAGATCAAAGCTTGACCCCGAAATCAAAAAATATGTTTTAGAAACTTATGCATTGATTTTTAATGTTGAAAAGAAAATCCATAAAGTGCGAGGGAATGATTTTAAGTTTCATCACTTAGGAGAAATTGATGCCATTTTAGAAATCTGTGGATTATATTTAGCGCTAAAGTATTTAAAAATAGATAAAGTTTATGTCTCAACATTTCCACTTTGTCAACCTGCGCCTGCCACTCTCGAGCTTCTTAAAGGAAGAAAGGTTACTGTGGGTAATTTTGGTTACGAAAGCGTTACCCCTACGGCCGCTGCACTTTTAAAAGATGCGATACAAACCGAAGATATTTTTACTTTTAGTAAATCCAGCATTGCTTACGGCGATTGCGGTGAGGGGGATTATTTAACGGCGTATTTAACAGAGGACAGAGGACAGAGAACAGAAGTCAGAAGTCAGAGGTCAGAGGTCAGGAGTCAGAAGACAGAAGACAGAGGGCAGAGGACAGACGACGGGCAAATAGAAAACGACAGAGTTATTAAGATAGAGGTCAATATCGACGATATGAACCCGCAAGTTTTCGAATCGCTTTTTGATGCGTTATACCAGCGCGGCGCTAAAGAGGTATACGTGGAGCAGGTGCTGATGAAAAAAAACCGTCCTGCCTTTGTTTTAAATGTTCTCTGCGACAGGGGAGATTTCTTAAAAATAAGGGATACGATTTTTTCCCACACCACCACTTTCGGTATACGATACCAAGAATATGCACGGTATAAATTAAAATACAGATTTATTTCCAAAAATACCAAATTCGGCCGTATTAAATTTAGGATAGCCGACGGCATGTTTAAGAAAAAAGTACCTGAGTACAGTGATTGCTTAAAAGCTGCCAAGAAATCGCATGTCCCCATCTTGGAAGTCTATAAGAACATTACATAATCCTCGTTATAACGCATAACTTTTATGATAGATTTTTCGTTCAACAATGATATAATCTTGTTTCTGACATCTGTTCTCTGACTTCTGTCATCTGACCTCCGACTTCTGATTTCTGACATCTGTCTTCTGACTTCTGGTGTTGGCGGCGTAGCTCAGCTTGGTAGAGCAAACGGCTCATACCCGTTGTGTCGGTGGTTCAAGTCCACTCGCCGCCATTTTTTATTTTGGTCCATGCCGGTAAAGTTTATATCTTATGCGAAATAATACTTGGATTCGCCAATAACCCTTTGGGTTAACTGTGCTTACGCAAAGAGCGAATACAAGTCCCCACCTACACTAAAGCTTTCTCCTTCGCTCTTTGAGCTTCGAAGGACAAGTCGGTGGGCAGGCACTTACTACTACACGCCGGTGATATAATAAAATTCATAGGAGGCCAATGGTGAACATTATCGGACAAGCAGGAAATTTGAGGAATTTAGTAGATTATCAAGACGGCTCGATCGTCAGCAAAGAAATCATTAAGAAAGATAAAGGAACTGTAACTCTTTTCGCTTTTGATAAGGGCCAGGGATTAAGCGAGCACACTGCCCCCTTTGATGCTCTGGTTTATGTCTTTGATGGCCAGGCGGAAGTTTCTATCGCCGGGCAGCAGCATATCTTACAGGAAGGAGAAATCATTGTTATGCCGGCCAACAAACCCCACGCCCTAAAAGCTATAGAACGCTTTAAGATGCTTTTAGTAATGATAAGGTCTTAAACTAATTTTGAGTCTATCCAGAAACCATCGGTCGATTTATATCTGTATGATAGTGCCCCCGGAACAAAATATCTCTCTGTGATAATGCCCTACAAGAGCCTGTTTGGCCAGGTATTTTATATCTTTTATAATTTTCGAGGAGTTGTGGAAGGGCGTGTTTTGCAGTATAATAAAAAACCAATCGGAAAACAGGCAGTATATACCCATGAAAATAAGTAAAAAAGCATGGATTATTTTTTCTGTGACGGCGATTCTCGCCTCTTTCCTGTGGTATAAACTTGAATATTCCCGCTTTTCCTACATTAACCTTTCTATCGATAAAAAAACAGCTCTTCACCAGGCAGAAACTTATCTCAAGGCTAAAGGCGTACATCCGGATGCATATAAAACCGCGATTGTCTTCGATGAAGATAAATGGTGTAATCGCTATCTTCAAAAAACCATTGGCAATAGAACCGAAGAAAAGTTTTTACAAAAACACGATTATGATCTATTCTTTTGGAAAGTCCGTTTCTTTAGAGAATTAGAAAAAGAAGAATACTACTTCAAAATCAGCCCGCGCACCGGACAGGTTATAAGTTTTAAACACCTTGTTGCTGACACCGCTTTTGCTCCGGCAATTGAAAAAGAAAAAGCTAAGGAAGCCGCGCGAATATTTTTAGAAAAAAATTTTGGGATAAACCTTTCGTTGTATAACTTTCATGAAGAAAAGGCTACGCGTTACGAGAAACGAACAGAGTTCAGTTTTTCCTGGGAAAAAAACGGCGTCTATGTTCCTTGGGGTATTGATGGGGGAGGCGCAACGCTTTTAACCGGTGCTGTTGTCTCGGGCGATGAAGTAAGAGAGTTCTATAAAAACAGGTTAGAAGTGCCGGAGAAATTCGAGCGTTATATAGAAAACCAGTACATCGTTTCGGAATACTTGTATAATTTTTATTCGCTTCTTTTTATCGTCTTTCTGATGATTTCTATCGCTATACTTATCAAGCGCCGCTATGACGTAATCCCTCGAACGGTTAAAAGATGTTTTTATTCCCTTGCTACCCTTCTGGCAGTATTTACCATCGCCGAGTTTTTTAACGCGATACAAGAATTTACCATGAACTATACCACCAGTACCCATCTTGCTTCGTTCTTCGGGCTTTATTTCACTAAAAACATTTTAAGCGTAGCGTTTCTGGTGGTAGGCTTTATTATACCTGCTTTAGCCGGTGAATCGTTGTTCAGCGAAGTGTTCCCTCTCCGGCGGCACGGCTCTTTCCTGCATTACATCAAATCAAGTTTCTTCAATAGAAACGTAAGCCGGGCAATTATGCTTGGGTATGTCATTGCGGTAATAACATTGGGCTTGCAGGCAGTTATTTTTTATGTTGGACAAAAATATATCGGGGTATGGAGAGATTGGACGCAACTCACCCAATTTTCTTCCGCATATATACCGCTTTTAAGCGCGTTTACCTTAAGTGTATGTGCCAGCTTTAATGAGGAAATTACTTTCCGGCTTTTCGGCATAAGCGTTATTACGAAGTATGTGCGCAGCACCTTATTGGCCGTGATAGCCACTTCATTGTTATGGGGCCTGGGGCATACCGGATATGCGATATTTCCAGTTTGGTTTAGAATAATAGAGATAACCTGTATTGGAATATTTTTTGGCTTCATTTTTTTACGATACGGCATCATTCCCTTGATTGTCGGGCATTTTCTTTTTGATATATTATGGGGCAGCGCGGCGTATATCTTTGGCCGAAGCCAGCCCCAGTTGTATTTCGGTTCTCTCACGTTATTGTGCCTGCCACTAGTTTTTGCCATAGTGGCATATATGGTTAATAAATCAGACGAGGAAAAAGACATTCAAACAAAGCTCAGCAAAACCCAGCAATACAATTTAGAGGTCTTGATAACGTACATGTCTGTGAAGAAAGCGCAAGGGATGAGTATCCCAGCTCTTAAACAAGAACTCATTGGCCACAATTGGGACCATACGTTGATTACTCTGGCGCTGGATAAGGTGTTTAAAGTACATTGAGGCACAATCTTTACGGAATTTTGCCAGATTGTATTTTTTTCCGCTGCCTGCTGTTGTAACGAGGAAAAAGTATTACATGAGTGAATTCGCCGCTTTTTTGCCGGAGATAAAATCGAAAAATAGGCCACGCAATTTGATAGTAATGCCGGCGACAATAAAAGACGCAGCGGGTATCGCCCAAATTAAATTTGAACGAAATGGCGGCAATTTTTGAGACGCTGTGTAAGTGGCCGAAAACAAGGACGAAGTGTCTATATTCTTTTATCAGCAGTGAAAATAAAACCTCGATCAGAATGTATAGAACCTTGAATTTTATAGAATGCTGCCGGGCTCCGGGATTCTTGAAAGTGCGGTTTGACTGTGGAGAGGGAATACTTTTTAAAAAAATGTTATCATAGAAGATACGTGTACTTGGGACATAAAAAGGGCGGATGCTACACAAAAGCTTTAATGGCAAGAGAATAGAAGGAGGTTTGTCGTGGAAGTAGAAGTGAGGAAGCCAACAAAAGAAGAGCTCGAGCAGTTAGGCGTAAAAAGCTGGCCCATTTGGGAGAAAGAAAAAAGCTCCTTTGACTGGTTTTACGAAGAAAAGGAAACCTGTTTCTTCTTGGATGGAAAAGTCGAGATTGAATTGTCCGGGGGTAAAAAAGTAAGTATTAAAAAAGGCGATTTAGCGATTTTTGCGCAAGGACTAAGCTGTAAATGGCATATCAGCAAAAAAGTAAAGAAACATTATAAATTTGGATGATTACGCGGGTTTCTTTTCCTGTCTTTTTCTTCTTGCTAAGAATGTTTTCGCTAAGGCAGTGAGTTTTTCTTGAGGAAGCTCACCTTTGTAAAATAATCGTATCTTTTCTTTCGCTTTTCGCACTTTTCTGGCGTGAAGCCTTTTTAGCTCTTGTTTGTATCTACCCATGAAACCTCCTTTTAACGAATAATCTAATAAATCTAAGAAACGCAACAAGCTTAATAAACCCGATAAACTTATCTTATACCATACAATCGTTTTGCTGGCAAATAGTTTTGCGTAGGGTTTCATTCAGAGAAAACGCTCTTATGTGAATTTGTATAGCCGCATTTTCTCCTTGACAGATATTTATTTTAGTGTTAATTTCTAAAAAGGTAATAAATTCAAGCAATTTAAGGAGGTTCAATTATGTGCTATGGAGTTCCATTAATAGGTGCGGTAGTTACATCTTTTACGTGGCATAAAACCAATAACGCTAAGCTCTGGTCCCTTAATTTACTTTTATGGGGCGGCGCCATATTCGGTTTTATAGACCACCTTTGGAATAAAGAACTGTTTCTTATCTCCTCAAATATTATCAACGATTTATTGCTCGGGGTGGCCATTACGCTGGTTATCGTAGCGGCTTGGATAATACTGCTTTTGGTAAGTAAAATAAATCCTGCCCTGAACAGCTATATTAACATCAAACGTAATTCATAGGTGGTGTATGTTTAAAAGAGCAAGTACCAGTCAATCGATTCTGTTGGTGGTAATTCTTTCGGTAGCGGTCGTCGCTATTTTTATTTTGTTTACAGACAATGAACGGCTGAGGAATCAACTGACGCAGTCAAAGAATATCAAACCCCGCGTCGTTGTCCGCATGAAAGAAACTTCCGCAAAAGAAGAGGCGAAAGAAGAAGCAAAAGTAAAAGAAGCACTAACAAAAGAAATAACAGCGTTAAAAGAACAGCTTGTTCAGCTCAATGGCCTCCTGAATCAAACAACGCAGGAAAAGCAGGTCTTGCAAGTGGAGAAGGAAGGTCTTTTTGCCGAGCTCTCATTGATTAAGGAAGATCTAAGGCTTTGGGAAGGGAAAATTGACCGTTTGGACGAACGCAAAATGGTGGTCGAAAGAAGAGGTAATGGTGCGCGCGAACTAGCTAGGCGCGTAAGGACATTACGCGTCAAGGCCCAGAAAGAGATTGACGAAACAAAGCTCGCGTTAGGCAATCACGGTTATATGACCAAAGAAGGAAAAATTACCTTTGCCCGCGACAGAATAGTAGAATTAGAAAAAATCGTGGTTATTCATTCCCGGAGAAAATAACATATTTAGTGTGCATAGCTTTTCCATTCTTCGAAACTTCATCTGCGCTTGCACGCACATTTTTATCCAACCCGTTCCCTCAACCAAAGAAAAATTTGTTTTGCAAAAAGCTTTATTTCGAGATACAATTTTACCTATAATACCCTATTGTTCTATATAGTACTTGTGTTATGCCAAGAGAGAGAATTACTAACCGGCAGAAAAATATAGCAAGGCTCTTAAGGGAAAAACGAGATCTCGATAAACATAAATTAAGGGCGCGTCGGAGGAAATAAATTCCTTTTGCCCGAAAGTCTTAAGACATTTGTTTGGATTTGTCTACAGGCGCTGATTTTTCAACGCGAACATATAAAGGAGGGCTATGGATTATTCAGGGATTGAAAAACGCAGATTTATTAGAGCACGTTTCCCCTGTAAGATTTTTATCCATCCTCCTCACCAGCACATCATTTCAACCTATACAGAGAATATCTCTGCCGGCGGCGTACGGGTCATTATTGAAGAACATCTGGATATTTCAACGCCCGTAGGTTTAGAGGTGCACATGAAAGATGGTGTCGTCCACTGTAAGGGCCGTATCGTCTGGGTAGTCGGCAAAGAAAGCCCCTACCGTAAAGGCGTCACTTACAGCGATACCGGCATAGAATTTTATGAGATCAGCGAATCGGATCGTGTGTTGATTAAAGAGTTTATTGACAGTATAGTGGAAACGCAGAAATAGTTTCCTTCCGCGATCGCTAATATTTCTTAATTATTCCGTTTTGCCCAGCCCCGCATTACCATCGCCTTTTCAATTGCATAACCTAAAGCTTTTGGTACAATTGTTTTGTGGTTTCTAAGGTTTTCTCCTTAGGATATGTTGGCTTAGAGGTATATCCGGTTGCTATCGAAGTTGATACGCAAAGAGGATTGCCGGCAATAACTCTGGTCGGCTTAGTTGACACTGCGGTTAAAGAAAGCAAAGACAGGGTCCGCTCAAGCGTAAAAAATAACGGCTTTGAATTTCCTTCCCAAAGAATTACCATCAATCTTGCTCCCGCTAACGTCAAAAAAGAAGGCACCCAGTTTGATTTGGCGATTGCCTTAGGGATTATCGCATCATCCGGCCAAGCCAATCTTAAAGTATCAAGCTATTTTATTTTAGGCGAGCTTTCTTTGGAAGGGGAGGTGCGTTCTGTCCGCGGAGTTTTTCCCATGGCGCTTAAAGCGAAAGAAGAAGGCAAGAAACTTATACTTTCCTGGGAGAATGCCAAAGAAGCTGCGTTGGTAAACGGTTTAGAAATTTATCCGGTCAAAAGCCTGTCTGAGGCGATTTCGTTTCTGTGCGGACTGATTGAAATAAAACCATTTGTCTCTTCTGCCGAGGAACTATTACGCAAAAAACCCGACTACGGCGTTGATTTCTGCGAGGTTAAAGGCCAACTTCTTGCCAAGCGCGCTTTAGAGGTGGCAGTAAGCGGCATGCATAATGTCTTGCTTATCGGACCGCCGGGAGTAGGTAAAACCATGCTTACCAGGCGTCTACCCACCATTCTGCCCGATATGGAGCTGGAAGAAATTTTAGAGGTAACCAAGATTTATAGTGTTGCCGGCCTGCTTGATAAGTCAGAGCCTTTGGTGAAGGAGCGGCCATTTCGTTCACCCCACCACACTGCGTCTCATATTGCCATCGTTGGCGGCGGAACAAATATCAGGCCCGGAGAAATAACTCTCGCGCATTTGGGCGTACTTTTCTTGGATGAATTGCCGGAGTTTAGCCGTCCCGCACTCGAAGCGCTGCGCCAGCCTATCGAAGACGGCTGTATCAGTATTTCCAGAGCAACTCGGCACCTGAAATTTCCCTCGCGCTTTCTTTTTGTTGCCGCTATGAACCCTTGCCCTTGTGGCTACTACGGTTCCAAGGAAAAGAGTTGTCATTGCACAAGTTACCAGATCCAAAAATATAGGAATAAAATCTCCGGGCCTCTTTTAGATAGGATCGATATCCATATTGAATTAGCCGCTATTAAAACCGAAGAGTTATTGTCTTCGGATTATAAAGCTGAAAGTTCTTCGCGTATAAAAGAAAGAGTTGAAAAGGTACGCATTACCGAGCGAGACAGGTTTAAACAAGAAAAAATATTCTTTAACAGCCAAATGAACCATCGTCAACTACAGAGCTATTGCCATCTAAACGATGAAGCTAAGAAATTATTGGAAATGGCGATAAAACACTTCAATTTCTCTGCCCGAGCCTACGACAAGATATTAAAAGTTTCCCGTACTATCGCTGATATATCCGGCCGGGAAGCTATATCTTGCGAAGATATCTCCGAGGCTATCCAATACCGCAGTTTAGATAAGAATTTGTGGGTATAGATCAAACCAGGAATATTAATTCAGGCTTAAACATCGGGTTGATGGAAACCAGAATTGTAAATCTTATCCTGCGGGGTATAATAAAAACAGACAGAAGGAGGCACTATGGCATCGAAAATGAATAAGCAAATTTCTACACAATATAGTTACGGAAAACGATTTAAGACATCTTCCAGAAGAAATAGGAAAATGGCTACCACACGAAAAGGAAGTCGTACTCAAAGACGTGTGTGTGGAGATTAGGCAGATTAAACCTAGAAAGGCAAATCTCGGAGAGGTTACTTTTATTTTAAAGGAGGTGTGGTTGTGGAAAACAGCGAGATCAATAAGGGGCTCAAAGGCGAAATAAGATTCTTGCACGATACCATAACGGAGCTAGAGAAGCAAATCAATGAACTTAAGGAGACAGGTAAGTTGTTGTTGGATTCGGAAACTAAATTCAGACGGCTATTTGAAGCAGCTCAAGACGGAATATTGATTCTTAATGCAGATACGGGGCAAATAGAAGCAGTTAATCCATTTTTGACGGACATGTTAGGGTATTCTGAGAAAGAGTTTTTAGGGAAAAGAATTTGGGAGGTAGGTGCTTTTAAAGACACCGAGGCTTCTAAGAAGGCTTTTCTGGCATTACAGACTAAAGAATATATTCGATATGAAGACTTACCGCTTGAGAGAAAAGATGGCAAGTTAATTGATGTGGAATTTGTAAGCAATGTGTATAAGATTGGCTCTCAAAAAGTAATCCAATGTAATGTCCGTAATGTTACTGACCGTAAGATAATAGAAAAAGAGCTACAAAGTAAAATGAAAACCCTAGAGATATTTAATAAGGCAGCAGTGGATAGGGAATTAAGGATGGTAGAATTAAAGAAAAAGATACAAACGCTAGAGGGGGTATTGGATAAATAAATAAAAAACAATTGATAGTTATTGTTGGCAGGGTTTATACAGACGTTTGAATTATAAATCTTAACCTCTGGGATAGAATAAAAAGAAGTAAAAATGTGCCTATATTAGATGATGAACCCTTGTGGGTTTAGCACCGCTGATTTTTATGTTAGGTTAATACCAAAAAGAAGGAAAAAGAATAAATGGGAAAGGAAGCAGCCGCTTTAATTATAATAGGGTTTGTCGGAATTCTATTTATTTTTATGACCCTAAAAGATAAGAAAACAAGAAAGCAACATAATAAAAAAATTGCTGACTTCAAACGCTTCATGAGCGATAAAGGATTTCAAGAGATTGATCGCTTTGATGGTGTATTGTCGCCAGCAATCACAATATTAAAAAAATATGGATATGCGGTTCATATCGAAGAAGCATTCAGATTAACTGCCGATAAGGGAAATTTTATTTGTAAAGTTAGATTTTTACAAAGAGGATCTCCTGGCAATTCTCAGATAGTTGCAATAGCTCCCGCTAAAGAATCTTGCCCTAATTTTGTTTTGTTACATTTAAAGCAAGTCGAGGGACGGTTGCGTACGGTGGTTGAAAAAAGCTTGAATCTATCATATCTCGAGCATTTGACTCGGCGGCAACTTCCTTGGCAGGAAAGAAATAATGATTTTACTTTGTATTGCAATGAAAGCCCTGAATTTTCTTCTTTTCTGTCCGACGATTTGCTTCAATCCCTTTCAGCTAAAATCAATTTTATGTTAAGTAAAGATGGTGGAATATTTCTGATTCGAGAACTTTCAATAACTAATCGGCCCAGTTCCTACGAAACGGATGTTAACAACCTGCTTGAAATTGTTAGTGAATTAACTTAAAAAGTTAGTAAAAATAATAAAGAATACAAAATTTAACAAATCAATCCACCCGGCCATCTCTTCAATGGCTGGTGGATAGTGTCTAAGTCAGACAATGAACCCTTGACGTTGGTGTAAGTATCGAGAGATGATATTAGGGTTATTAATGGGATTGAGTGGCCACATGGAGGAGGAATGAGAAAGATAATAGGCATAATTAGTATTGCGTTACTTTGTGTGTTTCACTTTGGATGCGCACAGGACTGGAACGAGGAAAAAGCTAAGCAAGAAGCATTGCGGGGTATCAAATATAGTATTGATATTTCACAATATCCAGCGGTTGATCCAGATTTTGATGAAAATCAGCAGGCTATAAAAAAGGGACAGCAATCTATCAAGGATCGATTCGTTACTATTGATACGCAGCTTCCAGTGTACGTAGTATCAAAGATGGACAATAAAAAAAACCAACAAATAACGATGTTTTACGGAATGGATGGCAGACTGCTTATAGTACGATTATTTTCCTCGCCCGATTATCCGCGTGCGTCTTACATGTATTGCGTTGGCGATACTGAAAACGGAAAATATCAACCAGGACAATTAAGGAGTTTTGAATTTCATGTTTCATTGGGCCATACGTATTTTTTTGGAGCAGATGGTAGTTTTCAGGGACATCAACAAGATTAAGCAATGTCATATAGGTCTGTTCTTGTGCTCTGTCGGTCTTAGTTGGGTAGCTGATTTTGTGTTAGATATAATAAAAACAGGGTAAATTCTCTTAATATTGGGAACTGCACGGTTGCAGATTCAGTGCCGCTGGATTTTTTGGTTAGGAAAGTGCAATGAAAAGAATAATTTCTGGTTATTTATTCGGAATTTTTCTTTTGTCAGTTACGTATACCTACGCAGCCGGCATATATACCACCACCAAAGCCGACCCTTAGTGCAACTTCGTTAGTGAATAATTCCAGGGACAGCTACCATAACTATTATTGACAGCCTGTTTATTTTTGCTAAACTGGCTCTATGCCACGAATGGCCAGAGTGGTTATATCCGATATACCCCATCATATAATACAAAGAGGCAACCGCCGCCAGCCGGTATTCTTTTCCGATGACGACAGAAGCGCATATTTAGATTATCTGTGTCTGTATGCAAAGCCTGCTGGAATAAGCATTTGGGCGTATTGCCTCATGGATAACCATGTGCATTTGATAGCTGTACCCAAGCAGAAAACCAGTTTTGCCGACGGATTCAGTGAATCTCAGAAACGCTATAGCCGTAGAATAAACTTCAGAGAAAATTGGCGCGGTCATCTATGGGAAGGGAGGTTCAAATCGTATCCTTTAGATGAGTTCCATCTATATGCGGCAATGAGATACATTGAAAGGAATCCTGTGCGTGTTAAAATAGTAAAACAACCATGGGAATATCCCTGGTCAAGCGCCCAAGCCCATATAAAAAAGGGGAAAGATAGAGTTATAGATAACAGCTTTGTTGCCGATGAAATAAAAGATTGGGCAGAGTATATTGCCGAAGAAGATAATAAAAATGATTTGGTATTATTTAGAAATCATTCCAACACCGGAAGACCGTTAGGGGATAAGAAATTCATCGATCTCATGGAAGAGATAAGCGGGCGCATGCTACACAGAAAAAAACCTGGGCCAAAGGTGATTAAGGATAAATAATTACGGTAGCTGTCCCCAGAATTACATTATATAGAATCGATACTTATATTGAAAGCGTTTTCTTCCCCACGAGGATAAAATTAAACTCCAGCCACTAATCAGCCGCTTAAACTATACAATAATAGGATTGTGAATCAGGCGGAATTGTTCTATAATTGAAGCGTAGGAAGGAAAAAATTACTTGTATTTCTTAATAAGATAGTGAATAAGGAAAATATGGCACGGGTTTTTTTCAAAAAAGGCGTTACTCTTTCAGAGATACTTGTGGCTGCCTTAATACTTGTTTCGTTTCTCAGTGCTTTATTGATCAGCTTTATCGCTTGTTTTCTTTTAAACGAAGCGAACAGAAACCAAATGATCGCTATAAGTCACGCACAATATATAATGGAAGAGATAAAAAATCAGGCCTCTACGAGTTCGGGGTTCGATCAACTTACCTCCTCATATGTCAATACAACCTGGGATTGGTTAAGTCCAGAGACGATAAACACGAAAGGCTTGGTAGCCCTGAAAGATGAATCTATTAACACAAACGTGACGGGGACAACTTTACGAAATATGGCGGTAACAGTCACCTGGCATGACCGAAGCGATCGAGATCGGAGTGTAGCTATAGAAACCACAATAACTAAACCATGAAAGCCTTTACTTTAGTTGAGGTCTTAATAAGCGTTGTGATCTTGGCTATTGTTTTGGCGGGGATTTCCGGCGCTTTTATATCCATACAAAGATCATTTCAGGAGGGTATGGGTATGGTGGATTTACAGCAAAATATACGGATGGTGATGGATGGAATGGTGAGAGAACTTAGACAGAGTTCAGCCACCATCATAAGCCCTCAGTCAGGTGTTATTAAAACTTCCAATTATATTTCTTTCATTTCTTCTGCTGATATTTCCTTCAAGATACCTAAAGGAGATATGAAAATTGATCCGAATGATCCCACAACATATTATGAAATTAGGTATTATTTCGACACAACCAATCAGCAAATTAAGCGTGAATATCCCACAGGAACAGAACGGATTATAGCTAACAATATTGAGCAAGTAAGTTTTTGTTTATGGAAAAATAATAGTTGCTGTGATCCCACCAGCGAGGACTGTTCAGGAGTAAATATTCTACGTATTCAATTAAGAGCAGCTAAAACTGCCTTCAACAGGCAATTGCAATTTCCTTTGGAAAATTCTCAAACAGCTTTTACCGATCTTTTAACCGAAAAAGTGAGGTTGCGTAATGAATAAGAAAGGAACCGCTTTATTTTTCACCCTTTTAATCGTAGTTGTCTTGACGATTTTAGGGGCCACAATTGTTTTGCGTAGTATTTCTGAAAGCCGCCTTGCTCAGCGAAGCTTGGAGTCTACTCAGGCATTTTGGCTGGCTGAGGCAGGAGTCAACCGTGCACTGAAAGAATTAAAGGGAGATCATCATTTAGCTGCTGGGAATAATTTGTTTCCCACTTCTTTGGGGGCAGGGCAGTATAATTTTGATCTCACTACAGACGATAGTTCAGGTGTCTGGAACTATACAGTAAAGGCACGTGGTTTTATCCCTAATGGTTGTAATGAAGACGTTTGGGATAATGACCCCCAGAATTGTAATTGCCATGTAGTCCGTACCATCCAGGTAGTGATGAATGAATATGAGAACATTCCTCCTGGTTTTTATGATAACGCTATTTATTCTGCAGGAAATGTGAGCATAGGAAGTAATTGTCCTGTGAACGGTAATGCTATTTCCGGAGGAACTATCACCGGTACTGTAGAATCACCATGGACTCAAACTTCGAACGAGCCTACTTTGCACGAAGAAGGCTTGCCGTTATTAGATTTTGCCCAGTTGCGGCAAAAAAGCATAGACCAAGGTTGGTACAACCCCAACACAAACGTAACAACGTATCCTACGAGTTTTTGGAATGTTGCACCTTCGCCGGCCCATCCAATAGGTACGCCTAATGTCGTTTTCGTGAACGGTAATTTTGATATCGTTGGAGGTAAGCAGGTAGTTGGGGGATTTGTGGTGGTAGGGGGGGATACAATTTATAATGCAGAAATTGGAGGAAATGCGCGAGTAGATGGCTGCGTATATACTCGCGGTGACATATGGCTTCATGGCGGCGGTGGCAACATAGTCAATGTAGACGGAGGAATCTGGGCTGGCGGAACAGTGCTTCTAAATGGTAATGAGCAGATCGACTATAATCAGGACTATATGAATGCCATAAGAGAAAGTTTACATCCTAATACGGATGTTCAGATGAAGACTTGGCGAGAGAAGGGGAACCCCTATAATAATCTCAATCCATAGATTTCACCAATCTAACATTCCAATAACTCGGTATATATAAGGGCGCAAGGCAATTTACAAATATTTAGTTGCCCAAAGCCCCTTTTTTCTTTATAATATACCATTATGGATAGTTTTTGGGCAGAGCTTCTAAAGAACAAATCATTCTGGGTAACCAATGCCAGTTGGGCAATAACCCAAGGAATTAAGGTATTGCTGGGGTTGGTGCGGGAAAGAAAGTTTAATTTTAACTGGATTTTACGGACCGGTGGCATGCCTTCGGCCCACAGCGCCGCGGTTGCTGCCCTTGCTACTTCTTTGGGGAAAGAGTTCGGTTTCTCGTCCCCTATTTTTACTTTAGGCTGTCTTTTTGCTCTCCTTACTATGTTTGATGCCCAAACCTGGCGCCGCTCCATAGGAGTACAGGCAAGAATCCTGAATCGGATGATGAGCGACATACATAGTAAGAAAAAACCCGGCGAGAGTAGATTAAAAGAATTAGCCGGCCATACCCCCACAGAAGTCTTTGTGGGCGGCTTAATTGGTATACTCATTACGCTAATATTCTATTAATAGTTGGGAGGCTTATTATGAAACGGTTACTTATGATAGTTTCATTAATTGTGGTTATTCTCGCGCTCGTCTTTATGGTGATGTTTGCGGCCGGTCAATCCAAAGGCAAAAAGGCTTTCAATAAAGGTTATTTAAAAGAGGCAGAACAGGCTTTCTCCGGCGGCGATTACCTCAAAGCACGCGCGCTTTATAAGCAAACAGAAGAGGCAACAAATGATACCGAACAATTGAAAGAGATTCAGAAAAGAATAGAAGATATTAATATCAAGATAATATTTTCTCCGGTTATGGATAAATGCAGCGT
Source organism: Candidatus Omnitrophota bacterium (assembly GCA_037146775.1). Taxonomy (GTDB): domain Bacteria; phylum Omnitrophota; class Gorgyraeia; order Duberdicusellales; family 4484-171; genus JBAWWL01. The sequence goes on from JBAWWL010000005.1 coordinate 33,636, forward strand.
TACCTATACGGTGAAGCCCGGCGACAGCCTGGAAAAAATAGCTAAAGAGCATAAAACAACTATTGGCTTGATCAAGCGCGCGAACAATTTGACTTCCGATATTATCAGACCCGCCCAGGAGCTAAAAATAGAAACGTGTAAGTTTTCCATCGTCGTAGATAAATCACAAAACCTACTGTTTTTAAAAACCGGCGATGAGATAATAAAAACATACGTGGTATCAACGGGAAAAAATAACTCTACACCGGTGGGTGTTTTTAAAATTATCAATAAAGAAATCAACCCTACCTGGTTTAAGACCGGTGCGGTTATCCCCTCCGGTAGTCCAGAGAATATTCTAGGTACGAGGTGGATGGGTATCGAGAAGAAAGGATACGGCATACACGGTACTACGGAACCAGAACAACTGGGTAAACAGGTTACCCTCGGCTGCGTGCGCATGAAAAATGAAGAAGTTGAAGAGTTGTACGATATCGTTCCCACGGGAACGGAAGTTACAATTATTGATTAAATAATAACGATTCCGGTGATTAGGAGAATGATTCCAGAGATTTCAAAAATCACTGTAATCAACTTAAAAAAATATGGAAAGCTGGGATTTCGAAAAACCGGTTATTGAAATAGAAAAAAAGATCGGAGAGCTTAAAAAGTTTTCCGAAGAGAAAGACGTTGATTTGTCTTCGGAGATCAACAGTTTGGAGAAGAAACTAAAAACACTTAAGAAAGGAATTTATTCTAATTTAGTTCCCTGGCAGAAAATTCAAATTGCCCGCCATCCTCACCGGCCAGCCACTCGTGATTATATCGATGCCATTATGAAAGATTTCGTCCTTTTGCACGGCGACCGTCTCTTTGGTGACGACAAGGCCATTATTTCAGGATTCGCCACATTAGACACTCAGAAAGTAGCGGTCATCGGTCATCAAAAAGGCAGAGACACAAAAGAAAATATTGCCCGCAACTTCGGCTGCGCGAATCCCGAAGGTTATCGTAAAGCGATACGTATTATGCGTTTGGCGGAACGTTTCGCCATGCCTGTTATTTGTTTCGTGGATACACCGGGCGCTTATCCCGGTATCGGCGCAGAAGAGCGGGGCCAGGCTTTAGCTATCGCGGAAAATATCCGGGACATGTTTTATATAAAAACGCCTATCATAGTAGTGGTGATTGGGGAAGGCGGCAGCGGTGGAGCGCTGGGTATCGGCGTAGGAGACAGGGTGATACTTATGGAGTACTCATACTATTCTGTCATTTCTCCCGAGGGCTGCGCCGCTATTCTTTGGAAAAATTCCGAACAAAAAAAAGAAGCCGCCAAAGTGTTAAAATTAACCGCTCCGGATTTATTAGCCTTGGGCGCGATTGATGAGATTATCCCCGAGCCGGAAGGCGGCGCTCATCGTAACCCTGCGGAAGCGGCAAAAAATTTAAAAGAAACTCTGCTTAGGAACTTGAATATATTAACCGGCATTAACCTTGATAAGCTTCTTGAACTGCGTTATATGAAGTTTAGGAAGATGGGGGTTTTTAAGGAGTGATAATTCAGAAACTTATCATTCTGGGGATTTTAAAAAAAGGGCCAAAACACGGATATCAGATAAAGAAAATTATTCAAAACGAATTAGGCCTTTTTTCCGAGCCGGAAACTCAATCTATTTATTATCCCCTCAAGCAGATGGAAAAGGGTGGCCTGATCAAAAAAGAAGTGGTTAAGGCCAAAGGCCGCCTGCCGCATTATACCTACACGATTACTCCCCACGGAAGTAAAGAGTTTACCAGACTGGCAATGCAAGCTTTACTTTCTCGCAAGCGCCCTTTTATTGATATCGACATCCCGTTATATTTTTTACCCTATCTGGACAAGAAGGAAGTTGTCGCCCGTCTGCGGCTGCGTAAACGTTTCCTGGAAAAAGTAAAAGAGTGGCTCGAGGCAAAGCTATGTACCCGCAAGGAATTTTCTTTTCAGCAACTGTTGTTGTTAAAGCACAATCTTAATCTGCTTACCGCCGAAGAAAAATTCTTGGAGGAAATGACCCAAGCTATACGGACATAGGACAAAAAAGAGGTGATGCGCCAATGGCAAAAAAAATTTTAATCGTCGAGGATGAACAAGAAACATCAGCATTTCTGAAAAATAAGTTGAACCAACTTAACTTTCATACTGAAACTTCCGGAGATGGCGGTGACGCTATAAACAAGATGAAAACATTTATGCCGGATCTGGTTCTTTTGGATATTATGCTTCCCGTTATTGACGGTATAGAGGTCTTAAAATGGATAAAGACAAACCAGCCTCAGGTCCTGGTGATTATGACTACCGCGAAAAAAGAGGTCTCGGACCTTAAAACAGGCTATTCTTTGGAAGCTGATTATTATATTACCAAGCCTTATACTTTTGAGGAAATTATAAAGGGTATTAACGTCTTGATGTCGCTTAAGGGCGATGAAGTCAATTGATTCCTTCGATTATATTTAGAGCTAGCCTCAAGCGTAGTCGAAGAGTTGACACCCCGTATAAAAAGTGTTAATCTGTAATAAATGAAGACAGAATTTTCTATTCATAGCCTTAGCGTAAAGAGAAAAATCTGGATTGCTATTTCGCTTGTTACCTGCATCCCTTTCATTCTTCTGTTCCAGTATCTTAGCGGTTACCATATTTCTTTTTGGGCCGGCATGGCAGCGCTCGTGCTTGTTCTGTTAGGCTGGTGGATTGTTTTTGAGGTTTTTTCTTCAATCGCCAAACTCTATTCGCAATCAAGGAAGACGCTTGAAAAAATAGGCGAATACCCCCCGCTGATAACCAACGAAGTGGAAAGCCTTGATTCGGTCATTAATATTCTTTCTTCAAAAGTAAAAAGCAGCTTCGAGCAGCTCAAGGAATTTAGCCAGAAAACAGACGAGCTTAGCAAAGAAGTATCGAAGAAAGTTTTTGTGTTATCAACCATACTGCAGGCAAACGATTTATTTTCCAAAGAAGTGCCTTGCGAGGAAATACTGCAATTTTTCATCCAGCGTTTATCCGAAACCTTGCGCATGAAAGTGGCCTTTTTCGCCTGCCGCAGCAATGAGGCAGGGAAATTGGTGGTGGTTACGTATATGGGAGTGGATGTTTCCAAAGTTGAGAATATTTTTGAAAAAGATCAAGCCCAGCTATCTAAAATAAAAAGGCCGGTAGTAGTTGATGCCAAAAACAAGTCCGGCGCCTATGCGGTGTTACCCAAAGAATTGGGGACAGAAAATATTGTTCTTAACCCGGTAATATCAAAGGGTCAAATCATCGGCCTGTTGTGTGTCGGCAACAATGACGATAGTTTTGTGTTCAACGATGACGATCTGAACACCTTAAATCTTTTCTCGCAGAATGTTTCCCTTATCTGGGAACACGAGAAGCTCTCTGTCAAGGTAGATGAGCTTGAGGTGTTTGATTACTTGACCGGTTTGTATAACGAAAAGTTTTTAATAAAACGTCTGGATGAAGAGATCGGTAGGGCTTTAATTTATCAGCGGCCGTGCGGTTTCTTGTTGCTGGAAATATCGAATTACGATGATTACCAGAAAAACGTGGGGCTTTTGGAGGCCGAGAAGCTGGTTAAAAAAGCGGGAAAAATTTTTAGAGAAACTCTGCGGCCTATCGATATTCCCGCTAGGCTTGGGCCGAATCGCCTCGGCGCAATACTGATCGAAAAAAATAAACGGCAATCACAAACGGTTGCGCAGAGCGTCAAAGAAAGATTGATCTACGTGTTTAAAGAGCAAATCGACCTGACTTTTTCGGTGGCTGAGAACCCCATAGACGGCACTACCGCCCAAGAACTCATACAGTTCGCCCAAACTCACATTAGCCCGTCAGGAGCCAATGAACTCCCCCAAAAGGATTGAGAAGCCTCTTGGCCAGATCTTGGTAGAAAGAGGTGTGATTAACCCCACACAACTCGAAAGGGCTCTTGATCTTCAGAAGAAAGAAGGCGGCCTTATCGGCGAGGTAATCGTAAAACTTGGTTTTGCTAAAGAGGAAGATATTGCCCATTGCCTTTCATTGCAATTCGGCTTTCCATACCTGCCCCTTGAAAACTACGAGGTATCCAGAGAGGTGGTTAGCCTTATCCCGAAAGGCGTCGCCAGCCACTACTGTTTGATTTCCCTCGATAAGATAGGCAATACCGTTACTATCGCTATGGCTAATCCGTTAAATCTTCAGGCAATAGAAGATTTGGAAGATTTAACCAAGAGTGATATTCAGGTATTTGTGAGCACGCCGACGGACATACGCAAATGTATAGAAAAATTCTATACCTAAAAGTTTCAGTTTTGTGCCGTTCCCGCCGCTAGGATATTATGCTGAAAGAAAAATTTACCGATTATTTGCTTGAGAAAAAATTAATTTCCAAAGAAGACCTGGAAAAGGTCCTTACTCTTCAGAAAGAGAAGGGCGGTTCCCTGGTCGAACTTTTCATAAAGCTTGGGTGCATGCAAGAGGCTCAACTTCTTAATATTCTTTCCGGCTACCTCTCTATTCCGCCGATGCGGGTGATCAATCTGGCTATCGCCCAGGAGACTATCAGCTTAATTTCCGAACGTTTTGCCCGCAGTTTCCACGTTATCCCCATCGGTAAAATCGGTAACAGCATTACTCTGGCTATGGCAGACCCCCTGAATGTGGTGGTTATCGACGACTTAAAGAAAATTACCGGTTGTGAGATTAACCCGGTGATTGCGCCTTTGTCGGAAATAAAAGAAGCCATTATTGCCCATTACACCCGGCCGCCCACAGACTCTATCGAAGAGATCATCAAGGGCCAAAAAGCGGAAGCAATCGAAATTATTAAGCAGGAAAAAGTATTGCAGAACCAAACCCTGGAAACCATTGACGAGGCGCCGGTAATGAAATTTACCAACTCGCTGCTTAAACGGGCTGTGTCTGACCGGGCATCGGACATCCTGTTAGAGCCTTTAGAGAAATCAAGCAGGGTAAGATTCCGTATCGACGGGCTTCTGCGGGAGGTAGAGACATTTTCCAAAAAAATCCACCCTTTTGTGATATCGCGCATCAAGGTTATGTGTAATCTTAATATCGCGGAGCACCGCTTGCCTCAAGAAGGAAGGTTCCGTAGCTCAATTTTAGAGCGTAGCGTAGACTTCCGAGTTTCGATTGTGCCTTCCAGCTTAGGGGAGAAAGTTGCTATGCGTATTTTAGATAAAAATACCGCGCTTTTGGATTTGGAGCTGTTGGGCTTTGAGGCTGACGTGCTCAAACAGATGAGAGCAGACAGTAAAAGGCCTCACGGTTTAATGTTGGTGTGCGGCCCGACCGGCTCAGGTAAAACCACCAGCCTTTACTCGGTTATTTCCTATATTTATAGTCCGGAGCGTAACATTATCACTGTAGAAGACCCTATAGAGTATCAGTTAAAAGGTATTAACCAGGTAAGCATTAATCCCGCCATCAACCTGACTTTTGCTTCGTGCTTGCGCTCAATCTTGCGCCAGGATCCGGATATTATCATGGTGGGTGAAATCAGGGATTTTGAAACCGCAGATATTACCATCAAGGCGGCTCTCACCGGCCATTTGGTTTTTTCAACCCTGCATACCACAACCAGCGCCGGCTCTGTTACCCGTCTTATCAATATGGGCATTGAACCATTCCTGCTTTCTTCTACTTTAATAAGCGTTCTCTCTCAGCGTTTAGTGAGAAAGCTATGCCCCAAATGCAAAGAAGAGGCAGTGATCCTTGAAAGTATCCGGGAAAAATATGGTATCGATAAAAAAACGAAACTATACAAGGCAGTAGGCTGTAACTCCTGCCAGCAGACAGGATATAGAGGCCGTATTGCTTTAAGCGAGTATTTACCGATTTCGCCAAAGATACGGTTTTTAGTGAATGCGGCCACTTCGGAGCACGTGATAAAAAAAGAAGCCCGTATGTTGGGTATGCGTACGCTGCGTGAAGACGGCATCCTGAAGCTCAACACCGGCCTCACTACTTTAGAGGAAGTGCTTAAGGTAACGGGGGCGGACGAACCATTGGGGTCAGAAGTCAGAGGTCAGAAGACAGAAGACAGATGACAGAGGACAGAGGACGGAAAGCAGAAGACAGGGGACAGGGTGAAAATTAAAAGTGTAAAAGATTTGAAAGTATATAATATTGCTTACAGTTTAGCAATGGAAATATTTACAACAACAAAGAGTTTTCCCAAAGAAGAAATTTATTCATTAACAGACCAGATTAGGCGTTCTTCCCGTTCGGTGGCGATTAACATAAGGGAGGGTTTTGCAAAACGAAGATACGAGCAAGTATTTACACGTCATTTAAATGATGCTTTTGGTTCTAGTGAAGAAACGAGAGGTTGGCTGAATTTTGCTAAAGATTGTCAATATATATCGCAGAAAATATACGAAAAATTAGATAAGCAATACGATGAGTTAAACGCAATGATATACGTTCTTATGAATAGTTGGCACGCTTTCTAGGTAAGAGCGATCAGGGGGGCAGATAATATCTGACTTCCGACTTCTGACCTCTGTCTTCTGATCTCTGTTTTCTGGAGGAAAACGTGAATGTAAAAGAGAAAATTTTAGACTACATCAAAACAACCAAGCCGATAGAGAAGGGGCTTTTGAAAAACATTGAAGGCACGGCAGATTATACTCATTTTAAACACATGCTTATTGAACACAATTTAATCAGCGAGGAGGAGTTGCTTCTTGTATTTTCCAAAGAATTCAAAATGCCTTTTTTAGACTTAAAAAAATACCGCATACCGCACAAAAGCAAAGATTTGATTCCCCGGGAAACCGCTTTTAAATACCGGGTTTTCCCTTTGTGTAAAATCGGCACTGTCCTGACTATCGCTACTTCTAATCCCCTGGATATTATTGCTTATGACGATATAAAAATAATTACCGGCGTTGAAAAGGTGGATTTGGTTCTTTGCCGCGAGGAAGATATTTTGAAAGCGCTCGATAACCTATACAAAATGGATGATATCAGCAAATTAGTAGATGAAGATTCTTCTATCGAGGTCGGTGAAGCTTTCGAAGCGAAAGAATCTTTAGAAACTTTAATCGAAGAAAGCAGCCGCCCGCCGATCGTGCGAGCGGTTGATTTGTTTATTTATAATGCGCTCAAAAAACGGGCGTCGGATATTCATATTGAACCGTATCAGGACAGGCTGCTGGTAAAATACAGGGTGGACGGAGTATTGTGCGAAGAGTTTAATTTTCCCAAAAAGAACCAGCAAGCTGTTTTAGCGCGCTTAAAAATAATTTCTTCACTGGATATTACCGAATCGCGCCTTCCCCAGGACGGCAGGTTCAAAGTTAAGTTTGAGGATCGGGAGATTGATTTTAGGGTATCCAGCCTGCCTACGAATTTCGGGGAAAAATTCGTATTGCGGGCGTTGGATAAAGAAAACCTTTCTATTGGTTTAAGAAAATTAGGTTTTTCCGAAGAGCCGCTTAGACTCTTTGAGGGTGCGATTAAGGCGCCATTCGGCATTATTATAGTTACCGGTCCCACGGGGAGCGGGAAATCTACAACCCTGTATTCCATTGTCAGCCAAATAAATACGCCCGAGAAAAATATTGTCACTATCGAAGACCCCATAGAGTACCAACTTGAAGGCATTACTCAATTGAGCGTGAGTACGGACATAGGGCTTACTTTTGCCGCCGGCTTGCGTTCAGTGTTACGCCAGTCACCGGATATTATCATGGTGGGGGAAATCAGAGATTCGGAAACCGCGGACATTGCTATTAAAGCCGCACTTACCGGAGAGATCATACTTTCTACTTTACATACGAATACGGCGGTAGGCGCGCTTACCCGGCTCATTGATATGGGTATAGAGCCGTTTTTACTTGCTTCCTCTCTGGTTGCTACCACGGCCCAACGTTTAATACGCAAGCTATGCCAGAAATGCCGGGAAAAATATCAGATAGAAGAAGAGGTCTTGAAAAAATTAAATGTCAACACTAAAACGAACGAATTTTACCGGCCTAAAGGCTGTCATTATTGTAATGATACCGGTTATCATGGACGCATTGCGATCTTGGAAGTTTTGCTTTTAGATGATAGAATGAAAGAAATGATTGTTGAGCGCCGTTCAGAAGATGAGATTACCCAGTATGCCATCAAAGAGCGCGGATACAGGCCTTTGCGTGAAGATGGTATTTTGCGCTGCGTGGAGGGTGTTACTTCGCTTGAAGAAGTGTTGAGGGCGACGACGGAGTAGAACAGATGACAGACGTCAGAAGACAGAAGGCAGAGGGCAGAAGGTTGGGGGATTAACGCGTTGCACGATTAACGAATTGAGGTATTAAACAATTTTTTAATTCGTTAATTCTTTAATCATTTAATGCATTAATTATTTAATAAAAACTATGGCGAGTTTTTCTTATCATATCAAAAACAGGGAAGGCAAGGATGTCAAGGGTATTGCCGAAGCCGAGTCAAAAGAAAAACTAATAGAGTATTTTCAGAAGGAAGGTTTTGTCATTTTCGATATTTTCGAAACCAAGCGGAAAACAAAAGTTTCCCGCTACGGAAAAATTTCCAGCGAAGACTTAGTGATTTTTTCCCGCCAACTTACCACCTTGATTGAAAGTAACATTTCCATCGTCGAAGCTTTAGAGATTCTTAAGTCCCAGGTGGAGAAGCCGTTTTTTAGAGAAGTATTAGGCATGGTGTTGAAAGATGTACGCGAAGGCTCTTCGCTTTCCAGCGCTTTTGCCAAGCACGCGCGGGTATTTCCGGAAATCTATATCAGCATGGTTGAAGCAGGTGAGGCCAGCGGAAATTTAGCATCCATTTTAGAGCGCGTGTCAGGGTATCTTGAGAAAAGCAGCGCTCTACGCAAAAAAGTAATTTCATCTTTATATTACCCCGTGATTATCGTTCTGATGGCAACTGCGATTACCGGCTTCCTGCTTTTGAAGGTCATCCCGACTTTTAAGAGTGTTTTTGATTCGTTGGGAGGAAAGCTTCCTCTACCTACACAAATTTTAATATTAGTCTCCAACTTTTTACAGGCATATTTCGTTTATCTTGTTATCGGATTTGTTGCGGCTATTATTTTATTTTTGCGTTATATCAACACCAACAGAGGAAAACGGCAATACCACAAGTTACTTATCCGGCTGCCGATCGTAGGTGATTTAGTTAAAAAAATTGCCATTGCCCGTTTTTCCCGCACTTTTGCCACCTTAATCAAAAGCGGCGTATCGATTATCAAATGTTTGGACATTGTAGCTAATACTTCCGGCAACAAAATTATCGAGGACGCGGTGAAAAAATCAAAAAAACTTATCCAGGAAGGCCAAACCATTTCTACTCCCCTGGAAGAAAGTGGTATTTTTCCCCCTATGGTAGTTAAGATGGTGGCCATAGGCGAAAAAAGCGGTAAATTGGAGGAGATGCTTTCCAAGATAGCGCAATTCTACGAAGAACAGACTGATGCCATGGTAGCCGGACTTTCCAGCCTGATTGAGCCGGTTATTATCGCCTTTTTAGGTGTGATTGTGGGTGGTATAGTTGTTTCTTTATTCCTACCGATTTTCCAGATTACTCAATATCTGAATAAATAACAATTTCAAGCTTAAATTTACTGCTTCCCAGCCCAGTTTGTCTATACTTCCTCTCTCTATCCCCCCACTCAATACTCACTACTATATACTCACGACTATGTTCGAGAACGCAATTTAGCTTCTTGAGCGCCAAAAGTTATAACTATTCAATGTTTATAAGGCTTTCTGGCTCCTGTCTAAATTGACAAGTGAGGGGGGATGTGGTATATTCAAATTGAGCCATAATGTTCTTTGAAAACAAAGAGATTCTTAAGATTAAGCGATTTTATTTAGTATAGGTAGAGGAAATAGTAATAAATTACTTGTGTTTATATATAATTCGTATTTAAATACTGTTATATTCTATCCCGCTATTTCTATCATCTATATCTACTTTTAATCTTAAGAAATTATTACGAAATAAGCACAATTTATCTTTTTCTTCATACATATATTTTATATTGAGCAAAGCTCTGATGGAAGGAGGTGGATAAAGGGCAAAAGGGCTTTGAGTGATTAACCAAAAAAGGAGGATACAATGAAAAAAGGTTTTACTCTTGTAGAAATTATGATCGTAGTCGCAATCATTGCCTTATTGGCGGCCTTAGCCATACCTAACCTGTTAAGGTCAAGATTAAATGCTTCGGAAGGGTATGCTCAAGCAACCTTAAGAGCTATTTCGACGGCTGCTGAAAGTTATGCTGCTGCCCATGAGGGGAAATATCCAGCGGTCAGTCTCACTGCAGATTTATTTGGCGCTGACCCAAAATATATCAACAAAGATTACGTAGCGGATTGTACTGCTGGAAGTCCTTGTCAGGGGTATAGTTTTGCTTATACCGCTGCTGTTACGGGTTACACTTCAACCGCCACACCGCAAGGAGCCCTTGTTGCTAAGGCAAAATCATACAGTATTACTACTGGTGGTGTTTTGACCGGCGCAGTTGCTGCGGCAGAATAGGACTTAGTTGTTTCGATTATAACCGCCTCTTTAAAAAAGAGGCGGTTTCTTATTTTCTGGCAGATATTTTATGTAAATATCTGCTTTACGTTGATGCTCCATACGTATATAATAAAATATAATCTTCCTTGCATCGAATAGCAGGATTTTCCAAGGTTACGGTGAAGAATGATGAAAAAATATAGCAAGAACCATTCGATATTTAAGACATTTACTCTGGTGGAAATAATGATTGTGGTGGCCATCATAACAGTATTGGCGACATTACTCAGTCTTAACCTTTTAAGGGCAAAATTACACAGCGCTGAAGCCAATGCTCAAGCGACGTTACGGGCTATCTCTACTGCCTTAGAGTCCTATGCGAGCGCGAAAGCAGGGGCTTTCCCTGTGGGTAACAATCTTAGCCTGTTATATAACGAAGACCCAAAATATATCAACAAAGATTATGTAACTGACTGCACTGTTGGAAGCCCTTGCCAGGGATATGCTTATAGCTGCAACTTGAGCTTAGCAGGTTATACCTGCAGCGCAACTCCTCAGGGTAACTATCATAACGCCAAAACATTTACCGTTGAAACCGGCGGCGTTTTGAAGGAATTTGCTAACCAATAGCCTTATTTCCCGCCAAACGTCATCATGTTTTTACCACTTTGGTAAAATATTCTAGCTTGCAGGCCAGGGACGGACAACGCGATTGTCTCTTTTTATAAACCTTGAAAATAAAGCCTTTTTCACAAGAGATACGTTGACAATGCAATACCTGAGTAATAGAATAATACCAAAATGCAATTTCCATACACCAAATTTCTAAATTTTGGCGAGTTTTTCAATAAAAAGAACGAAGATTTTGTCGCTATTAATGTAGGCAATTATCACGTCAAGGGGTTGATAGTAAAATCAGGCAAACCAACCGACTATTTTTTGAAAGAAAGAAAAGACATATCAACAACCCTCAAAGAAATCTGGCAAGAAAAAAAGATTACTACCGATAACGTAGCAATTTCCGTTAAAGACCCCACCACATTGACCAGATATTTTCCTTTTCCGAAAATCGATAAGAAAAAACTGCGCCAGAGCCTGTTTTACGAACTCAATAAACACATTCCTTTTTCTCCGGAAGAGGTATATTTTGATTTTGCTCTTTTAGGAGACGCAAGTCCAACGCAATCATGGTTATTGCTCGCCGTAGCTAAAAAAGAATTTATCAATAACATACTGGATATCTTCACTCGCGAAAAACTAAACGTCACGTATATCAGTTTAGACAGTATTTGCCTGGTGAATTTTTTTCTTCATTACTACGATCAGCACAAAAAAACAAATACTTGTCTTTTAGATGTCGGAAGCAGCTTTTCGACGCTGACGATATTGCGTTCTGGCGTACCGTTTTTAACCAGGGATATAAGCTTTAGCGCTAAGGATGTTTTTGGGGTTATTTCTCATATCAAAAATATTCCGTTACCTGAAATAGAAAAGCAGCTACTTTTGCCTAACAACCAGGAGCTGCTTGAGCTCGCGCAGGATAGCCTGACAAATTTGTGCAAAGAGGTGAAAAACTCCTTTGATTATTTTGAAGTGAACAAAGGCGAGCATATAGAACAAATGTATCTTTCCGGTGGCTTAACCTATCTGGCGGGTGTCGAAGCTATTTTTAAGGACTATTTAGGCATTGAGACCGCGTTATTGAGTAATACGCAAGCCGCGGCAGCGGGATTTTCTGACGAGGCCTTTCAAAAGCTAAAGAGAAGTTTTACGGTTGCTTTCGGCCTTTTGGTATAATAGCCATGGAAAAAATAAGTATTAACTTAAATCCGCAAAAGCAACAACCCGTAAGCTCTTTCTTGGGGCAGGGCCTGCGCTATGCTTTACTTGCGGCGTTAGGTTTAGGCATAGTGGTAATTATTGGTGGTATTTTTTTAATTATCCAAGCGGGCATACTTGGGTATTATGAAGGAAAATGGAAACAATGGGCAGATAAGTTTCAAACCATTGATGTCATCAAGAAAGAAGTAGCCAACTTAGAAAGTGAGCGTAACGAATTCCAGAAAATAATCACTCCGCAAATCCAGATAGCAGTAATTTTTCAGGACATTTTTGTGTCTCTGCCCAAAAATACCTGGCTTGAACAGCTTAGTTTTAAGAAAGATTCGGTTAGCCTTCGGGGGTACGTGATTAAGATAGGAGAAGATTACCTGGCAACATTAGATACGTTTGTCGACGCTCTTAAGGAAAAAAAATATTTTTCTTCAAAATTTAGCAAAATAACCATAAAAAGTTCGCAGACAAAAAATTATAATGGAATGGAGGCAATGGAGTTTGTTATAGAATGCGTAAACTAAAAATCGAAAGAAACGTTATAATCTTTACCGCAATTATTGCAATCGCTGTCTTAGAGCTTTTGGTGTTATTGCCCCTGGAGGTGTCTCGAATTGTTGCTGTGCAGAAGAAGATTTCTGGCATAAAACGTAATCTTGTTACTATCGAAACAGACTGGCCCAATAAAGATACCTATATCCGCAACCAAGAGGCAATTAGAGAGGCAATTGTGGGTACGCATGGAAAATTTGTCAGCCCACAAGAGGCATCCAACCTGTTTTCTTTTATTTCTTCGGGAGGAAAAAAATTTAACGTAGAAATAAAAGTACTTAACCCTGCTGATTTGCAGGAATACGCTTCTACCAAGGCCGGAAAAATAAAATATTTGCCTATTACTATTTCTTTGCAAAGTTCGTTTCACAATCTTGCTCGCTTTTTGGAATATCTGCAGACCAGTCAATATTTCTTTGAGGTCAAGGAACTTAAAATTGGTTCTGGTTTTCCCACAAATGCGGTAGAAATGGTGTTATGTGGTTTAGTAAAAACAAAAGAATAGTTATCGTGGCCGGCTTGGCGTTGCTGTGTGCCTGTACTCTTTTTGCCAAAGAAGAGAAATACCCTTTTGACCAGAATACTCGCGATCCTTTTTTACCTTTGGTCAGCAAGACAGGCCAACTGCTTATACAAAAAGAAGCGACGCAGGGCGGTATGGTGCTTAAAGGTATCATCTATTCGTCTCGAGGGAGCTTAGCAATTATAAGTAATGAAGTATTTAAAAAAGATGATAAAATAAATGATTATAGTATAATGAAAATAGGCCGAAAGAAAGTTATTTTAAAAAAAGGTAAAGAAATACTTGTTTTAAAGTTGGAGGGAAAATGATCAAATATCGAATGTCTGATAATATGGGTCAGAAGTCAGAGGTCAGAAGTCAGAGGTCAGAAGTCAGAGGACAGATGTCAGAGGACAGACGACAGAGGTCGGATGTCAGATTTTTCTGTTTTCTTCTTTGTGCCTTCTGTTTTCTGACAACAGCCTTCTACCCTCTGTTTTCTTTTGCCCAGGAGGAGATTATTCCGGTTATTAAATTTAAAGACGCGGATATCAAGGTGGTGCTGCAATCTATAGCCCAGAAGGCTGTTAAGGACGGGCGGAAGGTAAATATTGTTATCAGCCCAAAGGTGGAGGGCTTGGTGACAGTTGATTTGGAAAGTGTTAACTGGCAGACTGCGCTCAAGGGTGTGCTCAATGCCTACGGTTATAGTTATCGTTGGGCAGGGGAGAACATTATTTTGGTAGCGACAATTGATGAAATTAAAGAGCGCGAGGTGCAAGATAAAGAAAGACAGGAAATCGAAGTTCCCAAGATCAAGATTTTTAAATTAAAATATATTGATGCAAATGATGCGAAAAAAACTATTACTCCTTTGCTTTCTCCGGTTGGTAAAGTGTCTGTTTTGGAGGCTACTGGCCAAGCAGGATGGGAGTTTGGAGACGATTTTGCTAAGCGTAAGAGGGCAGAGCAGGGACAAATTTCCCGCACTAAATCATTAATAGTTTCCGATGTTTCAAAAAGCCTGGAAGAGATAGAGAAATTGCTGGTTGAGGTAGACATTATGCCCAAACAGGTGTTGATAAAAGTCAAGATTATGGAAGTTGACAAGGATGTGCTAGATGACATTGGTTTTGAATGGGGAACAGGAAAAGGTGGAGCCGGAGGAGTGTCGTTTGATCAGTTAGACGTTAATGGTAAAAATACAAAAAATTTAGGTGGTCGCATGTGGACTGGAGTGGATCCTTCTGTTTTGACAGATGGTGGTTTAAATACGGCCAAAGAAGGATTGAAGATCGATTTTAAGAGTATTACCGGCTCACAGTTTGAAGTGATTATGCATGCCTTGGAAAAAGACAAACGAGCAATCACCCTTTCCGCACCTTCTATTTTAACTCTGAACAATCAAGAGGCTTCGATATTGGTGGGTTCGAAATTTCCCATAGTCAAAACCCAGGTAAGCGAACAAAGCAACCAGATTATTGGTGGTTCCTTAGAAAAATATCAGGATATCGGTATACAGTTAAATGTAGTACCGCAAATATGCGGCGAAGAGGAAAATTATGTAAATATGATTCTACACCCGGTAGTTTCAACCAAGACCGGGACTGTGGATATTAAAACTACTGCTGACCCGCCGACAATACTTGCGCAATATCCGATGCTTGAGGTCAGAGAGGCGCAAACGCAGGCAGTCGTCAAGGATGGCGAAACCATTGTTTTAGGTGGTTTATTGAAAGACGCCAAATCAAAAGAATATAGAGGTATCCCGGTTTTAGATAAGCTTCCTTTTTTCGGTTCTCTTTTTAGGCGCGAGGGTGATAATAGATCAAAAATAGATTTATTGATCTTTATCACCGCGCACGTGATACGGCAAGGAGAAGTTCTGCCGCAGGAAGCAATAAACATAACTCCGGTTACTTCCAAGTTCAAAAGAAAACAAAATGTATACTGATTATTACGGCCTAAAAACTTCACCTTTTGATATTACCAGTAATCCGCACATTTTTTTCGAGAGCGGCTCGCACAAGGAAGCGCTTGCATGTCTTGTGTACGGTATCAGCGAGAAAAAAGGTATTATACTGATCACCGGCGAAGTGGGAACCGGTAAAACCACTCTTTGTAAAGCGCTGCTGACTAAATTGCCGCCGCAGGTCAAAACGTCGCTGACGCTCAACCCTTATTTTAGCGAGGTCCAGTTGTTACAGGCAATTGTTGAGGATTTCGGTCTGACTCTGAAGAAGAAAAGCCGTTTAGATATTATAAAAACACTGAATGCTTTTTTGGTTGATATCAGCGCACAAGGTGGTAACGCAGTGGTGATTATTGACGAGGCGCAGAATTTAACCAGCAGGCAGCTTGAACAGATTCGCCTACTGTCTAACCTGGAAACCTCAAATGAAAAGTTATTGCAGATAGTGCTTTCCGGCCAGCCGGAACTGCAAGAAAAACTTAATCAATTCAACTTGCGCCAGATCCGCCAGCGCATCTGCATTAAATATAATATTGCACCTTTGGGAGAAGAAGAAGTGAAAGACTATGTGCAGTTTCGGCTTAAACTTGCCGGACAAAATGATATTAGTATTGTACCGGAAAGTTTCAAGGTTATTTATGAATTTTCCCGAGGCGTTCCCCGCTTAATTAACGTGCTGTGCGACAGGGCCCTATTGTGCGGCTTTGTGAAGGAGCGCAAAGTTTTTGACGAAGAAATTTTCCGTACCTGCATCGAAGAATTAAAATAACTACGGTTTATATAGCGATAATATATAAAAAATTATTTCCCACCATTTTGACATTTGAGATTTGATTTTTGAATTTTACAATATATGAGTATAATTTACGAAGCGCTACAGAAAGTTGAAAAGAAATCCGAGCTCGCGAGTATGCCTGTTATGCCGGAAAAAGAAATATTTTCTTCCCGGCCAAACACTTTTAACCTGCCGCTGGCGCTGCTTGCTTTGGTTGTCCTTCTTTCTTTGGGTTCAACCGGAGCGAAATTGATGACTGCAAAATCAGCTCGTACCAGTAAAGTGGCTGTTATGCGCCCTCAGCCTCACAAACAAGTTGTAACGCCTTCGACTGATGTTTCTGTCGCACCCCAGGCTGATTTTGCTTCTGATACTGTCGTTACGAATGTACCCTATAGCTTGCAAGGCATTATTTACGATAGCCAGCATCCTTTGGCGATTATCAACGGAAAACAGTTGGGCATAGGCCAAAGCATTGAAGATGCTACGGTTATAGATATAACCCAAAAGGGAGTAGAACTGGCGGTGAAAGGAAATAAGATTTATATTTCTCTCGAAGAATAAGAAAACATGAACCAAGAATATAAAAGCTTTTTAATGGCCCTGGGAGCATTGCTGGCCACAGCCGTAATAACAATGAATCTGTTCTCCGCATCGCTTGATACGGGGCTTATGTCTATGAGTTCCAACTATCTCTTTTCCGTAGGTAACGGACTTTTACTGATTAATATTGTTTTAATTCGCATTGCCTTAAAGGCTGAAAAGTAGTTTTACCCGTAAAACCCTTCCGCAACTATTTGGGTGTATAGCCTGCCATAGTACATACTTAAAAATACTTATGGTAACTCCGGTAACCAGTAAACAAGACATAAAATCTTTTCTGTTGGAAGAACTCGTAACGTATTTTGAGCAAAACGGCCTCGCGCGCTACATTGCCGGGCAGGTATTTAACTGGATATACGACAAGCGTTGCGAGGAGATTGAGGCAATGAGTAATCTTTCTAAAAGTACGCGGCAATTCTTGAAACATAATTTCTATTTCTCTACGCTTAAACTCATTGCCCGGCAGTCTTCTTGTGACGGCAGCGAGAAGCTTCTTTTTGGGCTCCCAGACAACTCGAGGATCGAAGCTGTTTTAATTCCTGAAAGAAACCGTTATACGCTTTGTGTTTCCAGCCAGGTAGGCTGCAAATATAATTGTACGTTTTGTCTAAGCGGCGCAAGCGGTTTTCGCCGTAACTTGAGCGTATCGGAAATAGTGAATCAGTATTTAGTAAGCGCAGCTATTGTTAAACCACAGGCCATCACTAATATTGTTTTTATGGGTATCGGTGAGCCGCTGGATAATTTTACCAATCTTGTCTCAGCCATAAAAATACTCATGTCTCCTGAAGGCTTGGGCTTGGGGAAAAGAAGAATTTGCGTTTCTACCTGCGGGCTCGTCCCGCAGATAAAAAAGCTGGCAGCGCTAAAGCTGGGCATAAAACTTTCTATATCGCTACATGCCCCTAGCGATGGCCTGCGCGATAAGATCATGCCGGTAAACAAGAAATACCCTCTAACCGAGCTTATACAGGCAGTTAAAGAGTATAGCCGGATTGAGCAATACCCGGTTACTTTCGAATACGCTTTGCTTAGCCGAGTTAATACTTCCGGGGCCTGTGCGCTTGCTTTAGCGGCGCTTTTGCGAGGCCTGCGGTGTAAACTTAATCTTATTCCCTACAATAAGTCTTCTTTGGAATTTCATGCGCCAGATGCCCAGGAAATCGCCGATTTTACGGCCACGTTAAAGAAAAAAGATATATTCTTTACTTTGCGAAAACCTCGGGGTACGGACATCAATGCCGCCTGCGGACAATTGCGCGCGATTTTTCCGGCCGAAAAGGAAGGCTAACATGAAAAAATTTTTCTCTAAAGCATCAGTACGTTTTATTTTACTGCTGGCCATGGCCGGAATTTTTATCGCCTTGGGAAATTATTTTTCTTTCGACCAGGCGAAGATTGATAAGTTTTTCAACAAAATTCCCCGGGTGTACTGGTCTGTCATCTTTATCGCGCTGTATGTTGTCTCGAACTTCTTCATCTTTTGGGATATCAAAGATATCCTCAAGCTCATCGCTGCGATTCTGTTTGGAGCCTACACCAGCACGTTCCTTATTTATATTGCCGAGATCATTAACGCCTATTTATTTTTCAATATCAGCAATATTCTGGGAAAAGAATTCGTAGAGAAATCATTGTCCGGAAAATTTAAGAATCTTTACGAGAAATTAGGGCATTTGCGGTTTAGCTGGGTGGTTTTATTACGGCTTATTCCGCTTATTCCGTACCGAGTGTTGGACATCAGTTTCGGCTTAAGCAAGATACCTTTTCGCACTTATCTTCTGGCGGTCATTCTGGCCTCGCTGCCGCGCATTTTTTTAATTCAATTTCCGCTCGCTGCCATCAAAGACTTTTCAAGCCAGAAAATGATGGTTTATTTTCAAAGCCACCCGTTCATTCTTTGGGCCTATTTCGCCTACTTTAGCATTTCCATAGTTATTGCCGTCAAAGCAAAAAAGAAACTCCAGTGACAAGCTATCTTATCTGTCACCAGCAAGGAAAATTAGATACGATAAAACAGCGTTTATTAAACCGCTTGTCAAGCTGCACGCTTTGCCCCAGAGTTTGCCGGGTAGACAGGTCACAGCAGCCCATGGGATTTTGCCGTACCGGCCGCCACGCAAGAGTAAATAGTTTTTTTTCGCATTTTGAAGAAGAACCGGAATTGGTAGGCCCTGGCGGTTCCGGGACTATATTTTTTTCTTACTGTAATCTGGGCTGCCTCTATTGCCAAAATTATACGCTTTCCCATCAAGGAGAGGGAACGGAGGTGGATGCGGATAAGCTTGCGCAGATGATGTTGCGCCTACAGGAAGATGGAGCGGAGAATATCAATTTTGTAACGCCTACGCATGTTATCGCTCAAATCATCGAAGCATTACCGCTGGCCATCGAGAAAGGCTTGCATATACCTCTGGTGTATAACTGCGCAGGCTATGAAAGCGTGGAAGTAATCAAAGAGCTTGCCGGAATATTTGACCTTTACATGCCGGATATAAAATATTGCGATGATACCTTGGCTGTACGGTATTCTCAAGCGCCGGATTACTGGAGTACGGTGCGGGCGGCAGTATGCGAAATGCACCGGCAAGTGGGCGACTTAGTCATAGAAAACGGTATCGCAAAGGCTGGGCTTTTAATCAGGCATCTGGTATTACCCAATGGTTTAGCCGGTTCGTTCGCCGTGCTTGATTTTATCAGAGAGCTTTCCCCGCAAAGCTATGTTAATATCATGGACCAGTATCGTCCCCATTATCGGGCACACGAGTTCCCAGAGCTGTCGCGTCCCGCAAGCCGCGACGAATACGCGCGCGTTGTTGAGTACGCGAAAAAAATAGGATTGCACCGCGGTTTTTTAACTGTTTAAAAATAATATTTTTAGCTTATAATAGTTATTGTCATGAAAGTAGAGATAGGGAAAGAGAAGGCCAGCCGGCTGATTAATTGCGGCCAGGTTATTTTGGTTACCAGCGCTTATCAGGATAAAAGAACTATCACTCCTTGCGCCTGGCATATGCCCATCTCTAAAGACCCGGCCCTGGTAGCGGTGGCTTTGGCCAAGAAACATTTTTCTTCGCAGCTGATTCAACAGAGTAAAGAATTTGTTATCAATATTCCTTCCTGGCAGATTCTGGATAAAGTGATGCTTTGCGGCTCAATGTCCGGCCGTACCTGTGATAAATTCTCCCACGCCGGTCTTACTGCCGAAAAGCCACACAAGTTGGCCGTAGCTGTCCCGATTGCCGAATCTCTCGGCACACTTGAGTGTGGTTTACGCGAAAGCAAAGACGCGGGTGATCATTATATGTTTATTGGAGAAGTGCAATACGCCCAAGCCGACGACCGCTTTTTTATAAATGACATATGGGATACCGAAACCGCCCAACTTATCTTTCATGTAGGCGGAAAATATTTCTTTCCATCTCAAAAAACCAGCGAGTTTAAAAAATGATAGAAGCAATTTATCGTTTACCTCACGCTTTTTTACAGAAATTAGAGAAACTGTACCCGTCATATCACCAGCAGATTCTTAATACTTTTTTGACCAAAAAAGAAACAACGTTTCGCATCAATTTTCTTAAAATAAACCTGGTAAGCTTGCGCAAGCGGCTGCTTGAGGAGCGAATCTATTTTCAGGAACTTTCGTTTCCTCCGGGAGCATTCATTTCCAGAAGCAGCTTAAAAGACCTGCAAGGTACCCGGCTTTATCAGGAAGGTTGTATCTATGTGCAGAATGTATCCAGTATGCTTCCGGTGTGCGTGCTTGGGCCAGAAAAAGGGGATAAAATCCTTGATTTATGCGCTGCTCCCGGCGCAAAGACAACTCAGATTGTATCGCTTGCTCCCGAGTCCGAGGTGGTAGCTTTCGAAAAGGATCACATCCGGCACTGCAAGCTGGTTTCCAATTTGAAAATACAAGGCGTTGACGCAAAAGTAAAAACATTCCAGCTGGACGGTTTCTGGGCGCGTAAAAAGTTCCCCGAATACTTCGATAAGGTTTTGGTCGATGTACCCTGTTCGGCCGAGGGGCTTTTCGATTTGCATAATCCGCGCAGTTACAAATATTGGAACGAGCGAAAAGTAAGAGAAGTGAAACATAAACAACGATTTTTGCTGCAATCCGCGTTTTTCACGTTAAAAGAGCAGGGTACGCTGGTTTATTCAACCTGCACTTTTTCTCCGGAGGAAAACGAAGAGGTGATTGACTGGTTTATCAATAAATTTAAAGACAAAGTCGAGGTTGTCCCCGTAGAAATTCCTTTAAAGGGCGTATTTCAGGGGTTGACCCAGTGGCAAGGCCGGCCATTTTCTCCGTCGTGTAAATTAACCCGGCGCGTTATTCCCAATGAATTCATGGAAGCATTTTTTGTAGCGAAGCTACGAAAAATATCCGCATGAGAATCCTGCTCATCGCCCCTCCTATCGAGGATTTTTACTTCACGCCTCAACGAGCATATCCGCTGGGAATATTATATTTGGCCTCATCGTTAGCCGTCCGCGGGTTTACCGTTAAAGTTCTTAATGCTTTAGAAACTAACAAAAAAATAACGCTAAAAATACCCGATGATTTTACCTATCTTAAGCGGTATTACCAGCCAAACAGGTCTCCTTTTTGTCTTTTTTCGAATTATTATCATTTTGGTTTGACCTATCCGGAAATCGAGGCGGTCGTCAGGCAGTTTCGGCCCGCTCTCGTGGGTATTTCTTCCAATTTCTCGCCTTATTTCGACACCAGCCGTCAAGTTGCCCGGATAGTAAAATATGTCGACGCCCGGATCCCGGTAGTGATGGGCGGAAGATTTCCCACCTCAAACCCCGAGCTTGTCTTGGGGGAAAAAAGTGTTGATTTTGTGATACGGGGGGAGGGAGAAGAAGCTTTTTGTGCACTCTGTTCGGCTGTTGCCGAAGGAAGAAGGATTTCTCGTATCAAAGGTTTATGCTATAAAGTAAACCAACGCCTCCACATCGCATCCGCTCCCGTGTTGATTAAAAAACTTGATGCTTTACCGTTTCCTGATCGCCGTCTGATCGATTATCAGCGCTATGTTTTCGGCGGCACGGTCATGACTTCGCTTATTTCTTCCAGAGGTTGTGTGCTTGGTTGTAAGTTTTGTGCGATACAAGAGAAATTTCGTAGCCGCAGCGCGGACAATGTTTTTAAGGAGATAGTATATTGTTATAGCTTAGGTATACGGCATTTTAATTTCGAGGATGACAATATCAACATTAACCCTCATTTTGGCAAGGTTTTAGACCACCTCATTGATAACTTTGCGGGGAAAATAACAGTGTCGTTTATGAACGGTTTATTGGCTCAAGGGCTGCACGCTGGCTTACGGAAGAAATTGCTTGCAGCCGGCCTTACCCATATTGATTTGTCGCTGGTTACCAGCAACAGGAAAGTCCGGCTAAAAACCGAAAGGCCGTCCTGGCAGAAAAGCATTTTTGATCTTTCTAGTTTTATGGCCCGGCGCGGCATTGCGCCAACAGTTCATTTCATTATTGCTTTGCCTGGCCAGAGGTTTATCCAGGCACTGGCAGACGTGAAGTTGCTGGCAAAAAAAACAGTTAAGCTTGGCCCAAGCATATTTTATCCGGTTATCGAGAGCGGTTTTTTCCAAGAGCTAAAGGAAAGATTTGGTTTTAGCGCGCAGGGCTATAGGCTTTTTCGTTCTAGTTGCGCTTGTTTTGACCGGTACATGTCTCGCGATGAAATATTTACCATTTTCTATCTTTCCCGTGTGGTGAATTTTGTCAAAGATTTGATCGATAACGGTGTTATTCAAGAAGACACCCTGTCTTCATTTTTGCTTACAGTCCCAGAAAAAACCAATAGTACCAATGACAATCTTGTTACTGTGCAAAGAATCGAGAGAGAGCGTTTGGGTGTAATTCTTTTAAAAAAGCTGATTGAAGAAAAGAGTGTTTATCGGGTAGAAGAAAAACAAAAAAACGGGCAATTTTATTACGCTTTTTTCCGGGATGATTTTATTTCCGCCCACCATATCCGGTTGGCGCTTGAAGGCCTTTCTGTACGGGGTTTATCCGGCAGGGCTATAAAAATATAAAAGGGGCATAGTATATATGCCCCTTTTATATTTGTTTTCAATTCAATTATAGAATTGACTTAAGTTCTTTGGAAGCCTTGAAAGCGACTTTCTTTTTTGCCGGGATCTGAATCGCTTCGCCGGTTTTCGGGTTTCTTCCCATTCTGGCCTTGGTTTCTTTTACCTTGAAGGTTCCGAATCCGGAAATGGCGACTGGGTCTTTTTTCTTCAATGAACCCTTGATGGCATCAAAAACTGATTCCACTGCTGTCTGCGCTTCTTTCTTTGTGCATGTGCTCTTTGCGACTGTTTCGACCAACTCTGCCTTATTCATCTAACACACCTCCTTTTACTAAAAACGTTAATATTCTCAACCACTTTCACTATTTTATAATCGAAGAAGGTATTGTCAAGAGATTTTGCAAGCTTTATAATGGCTGTATGATTCTTACCCGTAAGGAGCTTGATTATATCATCTCGCACAAAAAAGAGCATGTATGTAATATTAAAGTCGATTTTGGCCTCGATCAAGCGTGCGTGAAGATCGAGGAGGATAAAGTTTTTTTTGAAAACGGCTGTGTGCTTGATTTGAACGAAGAAATAAAAGAAAATTTCTGTTACGATTTAGATAAGCAGGGTTTGCATAAGGTTGCTTTCTTCGCCGAAGACACCAATAGATTCTATAAACTTACTCCTACTGCGGACTGGCCAACTTTTTCCGTAGGCTCGGTGCCGATGCATAAACTGCGTTCTCCCCGGCTGGATACGCAGCAAAAGATAGATTTTTTAAGGCCTTACGGCCTGGTACTTGATACCTGTACAGGTTTAGGATACACCGCTATAGCTTCTGCAAGCCGCGCCGAAAAGGTAATTACTTTTGAGAGAGATGAAAATGTGATTACTCTGGCAGGAGTAAATCCTTGTTCGCGGCAATTGTTTCTTCTAAGCAATATCGAGCGCAAAATACAGGATGTCACAGAAGGTATCAAAACCTTTCCCGATGAATACTTTAATTGTATTATTCACGATCCACCTACTTTTAAGCTTTCTCCCGAGCTTTATTCTCCCGCTTTTTATGCCCAGTTGCTAAGGGTTTTAAAGCGGGCAGGTAAGCTTTTTCACTATACTCCTTTATATAAGATCAGGCAGGGGGTTGATTTTCCTTTGAGAATAAAGCAGAAACTTATCAAAACAGGTTTTAAAGCGTTGGAATACTCTTTGGAAAAAGGAGGAATCCTGTGTCGAAAGTAGATTTGGAGAGAGAGCGTAAGATATTAGACCGGGAGATAACCCTTTTCCATTTTAAAAAAGCTAAAAAAAGAATCAACCGCTGCCTTGGCTTTGCCAACCAACAGCATGACCGGTTCTTTTTCTTCTATTTCTTGAGCCAGCACTTTATCTTGCGGGAAGATTCTCGTATGGCTCTGCGTTATCTAAACTCCTGTCTGAAGCTCAAGCCTTACGACGGCTGCAGCTATAATGATAAAGCGCTTTGTTTCGCCCAGCTCGGTAAACACAAGGAAGCCATGTGTTGTTTTGATGAGGGGATACGGGCTGAGAGGGATTGCGTTTCGCTCTATCACAACAAAGGCTGGCTGCTGCATTTGTTAGGCCGGTATCGGGAAGCAATACTCTATTTTAGAAAAGCCTTAGAATTAGAGGAGAACAGGGCCGAATCTCTGTATAGTTTAGCTGACGCTTATGAAAAATTAAATCAGCTCAAAGAAGCAAAACGCTATTTTCAGAAAGCTCTTGGACAGCTTAAAGGAAAAAGCTCTATTTTATATAAAGAAGCAACGCAGCGCTTACGTGCATTAGCAAAGAATCAATAATCGTATTTTCTATCAAGTTTTGCTGCGGTTACGGTGGTGGTTGATACGCGGGGGTGATTATCGCAGTATTTTCTCGAGTATATTTTTGATTCCCTCGACGTTAGAGAGGAATACCGGCTTTACTTTGTAGGTTGGTTTTTGTACTGTACCGCCCAATTCGATAGCCAAACTACCCTGGCCTAATATGCCGCTAATGACTTTTTGAAGGCCGCTGGAAGCGGCAATTAAATTCTGGTTGAATTCCGTGATAAGAATAAAATTCAAGTCGCCCTTTAAGGAAATTCTTCCCGTTCCCTTCAGGATCATCTGGTATGATGTCAACTCAAGATTCTCAAAAACAACGTCCTGGCCTTTAAAGAATAGGTCGCTATAGCCATTCTCAAATTTAATTTCTCCAAACTCCGGGATAAAAATAAATTCTCCCAAACCTTTCAAAAAGTCTATTTCCCAGATATTGCCTTCTTTTATCGAAACCTTCCCCTGGCCCTGGAGTTTGTCCCACTGGGTCAGGCTTTCGTTTTGTACATCAGCCTCGAGCGACAAAATGCCCGATAAGTTTTTTTGTTTCAAATTAAGTTGCGCCCTTAGATACCCCAGGTTAATGTCATTTATCAAGAGGTTCGTGGTTAGCCTGTTTTTTAGAGCATCGGCTCTGAAACGCCACTGGATTTTTCCTTGGGCGACGGTGGCGGTCAGCGGGCTGATAACCAGCTCATTTTTGTCGCGATAAAGCTCAATAGTAGCCTGCAGGGCCTCGACGCCATAGACTTTTATTTTATCGCTTGCTCCGGCAAGCTTTATTTCCCACTCGTTTATTTTATTACCGCCGGTTACGATAAATTTCACCTTGGCCGTTCCTTCGGGTTGAGCTTTTTTTAAAGCGGGAACTGGTATGCTAAAAGCGTCAGCCAAAGCAATCATATCTTTCCCTTCAAGAGAGCCCGCGCCCTGTATCGTGGCTTGCACGTTGGGTGTGAGGCTAATGTTTCCTTGGGAGGTTATCTGCGAGTTCGCGCTTTTTAAGCTTAAGCTTTGAATGTCGATATTCTGGTGCGCGTATTCTGCCTGGACATCGGCCTTCAGTAAGTTGCTGGTAAGGTTTAGAGTTATGGTAGGAGAAGAGAAATGCTTTAGTTGCGCCTTGAGTTGAAAAGGGATCGCCTTATAACGGAAGCTGCTATCTTCTACGATGAGCAGGTCATTCTTTACAAAGCCTTTAGCTTCAATGTCTTTTACTTCTTTTAGCTGTGCGCCTTTTATTCCGTATTCTACATAATAATCCAGCGTTTTTTGTGTAAGGTTGCCTTTGCATATGGCTTTGAGTGCGATGTTCCCTCCCTCGCCATAGGCAAAACTAAACGGGACTGTTTTTTTGGCGGCGGCTATCGCATCCATAAGGGAAGAAGATGTTTCTGCTTCAAGATAAAATTCAGACGTCTCTAGATTCATCTCTCCTTTTCCTTTTAGGTGTAAAGTTTTTTTGGTTTTTTCTTGAGCGGACTCTTTTGAGAAAGGAAACAATGCTTTTACGGACGATAATTCGAGCTTTTTATTATCAAGGATGAATTGGCTCTGCATATCGGTGAGTGAACCGACTGAAGGAAGATTATTAATGCCGCCCTTGGTAATGGTACCTGCGAGCCGATAGGAAAACCGTTCTTTAGAGAAGCCAGCCTGGCCGGTTATATTCAGGCCACCCTTAAATTCTATGTTGTTTTTTACGACAGTAAGATCAGCCAATGTCGTTGTTCCTTTGAGGACGTAAGTATCTTTTCCTTCGAATCTTAATCGTGCTTCTACAAGGGAACCACTCCGTGCGACGCAGCCTTTATAATAAGGATTAAAGTCGCTTACGTTGATGTCTTTAAGTGAGATATCGGCGTGTATACCGTTTTTTGGGTCATACGTGCCTTCCGCAGCCAACTTATTTTCCCAGTTGAGCGTGAAATTGACCACTGAAAGAGGGGCCCAGGAGGCCTTGAGGTCAACGTTAGAAAACTCTTTTTTGAAATGGAAAACTTTATCTTCGAAGTCAACTCGTAATCCTTTTATTTCTATATCTTTGACCAGGAAAAAAGGTTCTTTCTTTGTGGCTGTTTTTACTTTTTGAGAGGAGGGAGATGCCGGGAGTGGTTGATTTTGTTTTTGAGTAAAAGCTTCAACTATTTCGGAAAGATTAAGTTTTCCGTCTTCTTCTCTTTGTATGGGGATGCTTATGTTATATACCTTTACCGAGAGAATTAGTTTTTTTTGGAAAAGCAGCGAGGGATAAAATGGTATCACCTGGAGTTGTTTTATTGCCAAGATAGGGTGTGTTTTGTCGTTTTCATATATGGCTACATCATCAAGGGCGATGCCATTGATGATGCTGACGCGCACTCTGGAGATATCTGTATTTTTATCGGTAGTTTCTTTGATGAATTGCTGTGTCTGGGTGCGTATTTTTTCAGGCAAGAAAATATTAAGGCCGTAAGTTATAACAGCGTAGAGCCCGACGATAAATATTGCGAGAATTAAAAATTTTTTCATGGCCGCAAGGTTAAGAATGGGAAATGGTATTAGTCCAAATATACGTGGACGAGGATCTCTTCATTCGTGATACGTTCCAGCACTTCTTTACGTATGAGGCAGCGGTTAGTCCCCGTAGTAACGCTCTGGTCGTTGAGGCGCACATTTTTGATGAGATAAACGCCGGATTTTTTCTTGCCGCCTTCAAATATCACAGTGATAGCTTTGTTCTTGAGCCGGCAGCGCACCTCAATGGCGCGGCCGGAAAAGTTAGCGGCAATGAGTTTTGGCTCAATAACCAGGTCTCCGAAAACAAACTTGATGCCGACAATCTCCTCAAACAGCGTGTACATATACCAGCTGGCCGAACCGGTAAGATAACTATAAAGCCCCCTCCCTTCGGTATTAAAGTATTCCGGAATACCCGGGTAAAGGCAGGCTTTCGGCGCTCGAGCCATGCGGTAGATAGAATTAATTACCTCAAAACCTTCTTTGATAAAGCCTCTTTTATAAAGCGCATATGCAAGCATCACCACCATGTGATTAAAACAGGCGCCGTTTTCCTTGTCGCCATAGGAAAAACCGAAAGCCCTGCCGAAATCCATATACGTTGATTTGATGTCGGTGTTAAGCCGGAATCCGCCTGTGCGAGTATCATAAAGATAGCGCTTTATCGCTCGCCATATCTGGCGGATATGTTCGTTTCCCGCGACACCGCTCATAATAGCAAATACCTGTGAAGGCAGGAGCATGGTTACTGTGCCGCGAGCCCGTCCCTCCACGCGGTTACCTTTATTGTCGTAGTAGCCGTTAAAGAACCCTTCGGCGAGCCACTCCTTTTCCTGCAGCCACTGGTTGAGATGGTTGGATTTCTCCCGTAGGTCATGAATGAGTGCCTCGAGAGTTATTTCAATTTTTTCTCCGGAGATAATTTTTGTTTTTTCGAAATAACGTTCAAGCCGCGCCTGCTTTTCTTCGTAACGGCTATAATGTATTGGTTCGTTTGAGCAGTCCAGAAGAATTGCCAGTTCTTTTAAAAGAAAAACGCTTTTTGTTTCTTGTTTTAATTTTTCTAAAAGCAAACACAAGTCAGCCAAATTATGGGCATACATAAAGCTAAAGGCTACGCTTTCTCCCTTTTGGGCTGCCATATCCAGGCCGTCGTTCCAGTCAGCGTTTTCCAACCGGATAATATTATGCTCGCCCACGTTAAAAAATTGCACCAGATTCTGGATAAGGACGTGTTCCAGTATACTGCCTGTATAGGTTCGGTTATCTTGTGTGCGCAGAAGAAAATCTTTTTGGGAAAAGCCCGTATCAATTTCCTTGGCTCGTTTTAACTGGTGGTCTCTAAAATATGTGGTCTCTTCAAGCAGCAAGTTTATGTCCGCGTTTCGATGTATGTAAGAACATAGTGTGAGGTATGGCCATACGCCATGGTCCATCCAGACCCGGCTGATTTTATTTCTATCCGCGATAAAACCGCCTTCTTTGGTGATAATGGTAGCGTTTGAGCCGTCAAGCCGCACTCCCCGGAAGTTGCTGACGATTAGGTCTTTTGCTTTTTCCGGTTCGGTAAACGATAGAGCCAGCGCGTCCTGCCAAAGGTCTCGCCAGCCTCTCCCACCCTTTCCGTAATCAAAATGGGGCAGGAAGGAACACCCGAAGAGCTTACGCAAGGTCGGCTGAAGTTTTACCCAGCGCAGCCAGTTTGTGAAGTTTTTATCTTTGAAGTCAAAATCAACCGCCGCTAAGCTTGTGTGCCAGTATTGTGTGGTTTCGGTAAGGCATTTTTCGATTTTCTCCGGAGTGTTCAACTGTTGAAAAATAGTTTCTATATTTTTTCGCTGTTCCTCAATGCCCATGATAAGGCAATAGGTTGCGGTAGAGTGAGGCGGCAGCGTCCTGTCTCTGAAACGAAATGCCGCGCACGCTTCTTTGCCGTCAAAACAAGGGAGTTTCTTGCGCGCACAAGAGATATTTTTAACCACTGCATCGGGCGAAAGGATATCACCTTCGCCGTAAAAATATTCTAAGGTTGGAAATTGCCCCTTAGGCGCGATCGTTTTGTCTTCGTAACCGAGTACAAAATAGAAAGAAGTATTTTCTTTGTGGCCTTGTTCATCGAAAATCATAGTGGGTTTAAGCACTATTCCATATTTTTCCAGCTCGACGCGGTTAAGCAGCGAGCTGACATGCCGGTGGTCTCTGAGGTTTTTCTCGGCTCTGCCATAAAGGGGAATAAATGAGGTTGGTCTGATCAGCATTGGTTTTTTACTTGTGTTGGTAACTTTCAGCTGCATTACCTCGCAGGGTATATCATGGGGAATAAAATTAGTAATTTCGATAACCAGGCCGGCGGCCTTTTTGGTGATGGTATGATAGAGGAGGCCGGCTGTTATGGTATCTTCGGCCGGCTCGGAAAGCCGCAATAATTTCTTATTAGTTTTAATAAAAAACTCTCTGCGACAGAGAAGATTGCTGCGGATATCTTCGATGCTTGCCGGGGGAGTGAGAAAATGTTCATTATCTTTTTTAATATCTCCGGCTAAATCAGGGCTGATTGAGCTCAATAGCTTTCCATTTCTATCGGTAAGCGGGAAATAGAGGTTGTATGGTTGAGGGTGCTGTACCGTAAAAGTGCCTTTCTGGTCTATAAAACTATATTTCATGAGAGTTTTTCCTCGATAGATTTCAATGTGTCTTGAGGCGTAGAGGCGCCGCCGATAATCGCTATTGTTTTAAACCCGCGAAATTTCTCCTTTTTAATATTGTCCGCGACTACCCAGAACGCGTTGTGATTGATTTTTTTGGCAACCTGATACAATCGTTTAGTGTTCGCGCTTTGTTTTGAGCCGACAACAATAACCGCCGCGCAAGTCTTCGCCAGCTTTTCTATCTCTTCCTGGCGCAGCCTTGTGGGGTGGCATATCGTATTAAGAAAACAGAGCTCTTCGGTATGCCTGGTTAAGCCGCCCACTATCTCAGAAACATTTTCTATATTCTGGGTAGATTGGCATACGACACAGACTTTTTTTTCTATAGCGCTTTTTAGCCCTTTTAAATGGTCTTTACTTTCTATCACGAGCCCATTCTTTACATTGCCTAGTATCCCCCTGGTTTCTTCATGATTTTTATCGCCAACGATAATGACTTGATACCCCTTGGTTTCCATCTCTTTTGCTTTTTTATGTATATCTTTTACCATGGGGCAGGTAGCGTCGACAATGGTTATGTGTTTTTCTTCGGCTTCGCAGTACGTTTCGAAAGGCTCGCCGTGCGCTTTAATAATAAGCGTCGCACCGGAGGGAATGGCTTTAAGCGAATCAATTTTCTTTATACCTTTTTTTTCTACGGCTTCACAGACCAGCTCATTATGTACGAGCCCGCCTTTTATGTAGACATTAGTATAGTTTGCGGCAGTTTCGTGAGCAATTTTAATTGCCCGTTGTACACCGAAACAGAAACCACCGTGCTTGGCTAAACATATTTTCATAGGAGTATATTCTACAATAAAATCCTTATTTTTCATCATTTTTTTTGATTAACGGGTTATGTCGGATGAATAGAATAAAACTGCAATTTTGGACGTGTCTCTTTTTTATCCCTACCCCGTTCCAGCAACCTCGTTTTAATGTGGGAAGAACTCGAGTTGGAGGGGGGGAGACGGTATTTCTTACTGGCGTGTGATTTAAAACCGCTTGCGAAGGTTATAATTTTATGGATTTTTGACACCAACTTGGTATAATCTAACCATAATGAAAAAATTAATCTTGTCTCTGGCGCTTCTTTTTTTGTCTTTTTCTGCTCTTGCGGCCGAAAAGCCGACAGTCACCTTCTTTTATTCCCCACAGTGTAAAAAATGTATGGACTTAAAGCAGGAATTTTTACCTTCCTTAAAAGAAAAATACAAAGATAAGGTGGTTTGGAAAGATCTGAATACTCAGGAAAAGAATAATATCATTTTTTTAATGGCGGTTACGACGCGTCTGAAGAAAACAGGTTCGTATGTTCCGTCTGTTTTAGTGGGGGATATATTCTTAATCGGGAAGAATGAAATCAAAGATAAACTGGAAAAAACTATTTCTACAGTCCTCAATAAAAAAACCACTCCGCTCGATTTTTTAAAGGTAGACGTACTGCAAATATTCAATAAGCTTTCAGTTTTTACTATCATAACCAGCGGCCTCATCGACGGTATAAACCCCTGTGCTTTTGCCGTGATTGTATTTTTCGTTTCGTTCTTGGCGGTGTACGGATATCGTAAGCGCTCAATTTTGTACGTAGGCATATTTTATTGCCTTGCCGTATTTACCGCTTATTTACTTATCGGCCTGGGCGTGTTCAAGTTTCTTTATGCCATGAGTGGTTTTTATCGAGTGATAAAGTATTTCTATTACTTCGTAGCTGGTTTTTGTTTTATTTTGGCCGCTTTCGCACTCTACGATTATTTCCGGTATAAAAGAACCAAGGAAACAGACGGTTTAGTGTTGCAGCTGCCTTCTTTTTTAAAAAAGCATATTACTGCGGTGATAGGCTCTCAGCTAAGAGAGAAGAAAGATGAGGGGGTGGCCAGTTTGGCTATCAGTGCTTTTGTGGTGGGTTTTCTTGTTTCTTTGCTCGAAGCAGCCTGCACAGGCCAAATATATTTGCCCACTATTATATTTATTTTACGCAACACTTCTCTGCAGGCAAAAGCATTCGCTTACCTTGTTCTTTATAATCTTATGTTCGTGGCGCCTCTGATAGTGGTATTTGTGCTGTCACTTCTCGGTTTTAGTTCGCGGCGGTTTGATACATTCTTAAAAGAAAATATGGCGGGTATAAAATTTTTAATGTTTTTGCTTTTTATGTTATTAGGAGTGGTGATACTATGCGTAAGTTAATATTATTGATATTGTTAGTTTGCTCATCTTCTCTTGTCTACGCCAAAGGCATGGACCGGCTCATGGAATTTGATCTGGGAAAAATTCCTCCCCACAAAACCGCCTCCTATCGTCACGAATTTCACGAGGAAATAGTAAATGTTACCAGTCTGTGCGAATGCATCAA
Organism: Candidatus Omnitrophota bacterium; assembly: GCA_037146775.1. Lineage (GTDB taxonomy): Bacteria > Omnitrophota > Gorgyraeia > Duberdicusellales > 4484-171 > JBAWWL01. Next base: position 65,816 of record JBAWWL010000005.1, read on the forward strand.
GGCGCACGTATACAAAAAGTACGATCATAGCACCGAACCCATCTATGTGGTTAGTATAGAGTTTGAGCCCAGCGGCTACAATGGAGAAGTAAGCCAGGACGTTCTGCTTTTAGACAGTAAAGGTAATCTGATCACGTTACGGCTGAAAATGTTTGTCGAATAAACCGGCTCCGTCACTATCGCCGCTCATCTCACGCATAAAGCCGCTTTTACTGCCAACGTTTGCTAAAACTTTCTTGGTAAATCATGATATCGACCTTGCCGTATCTTGCGTTCGCCGACAAAAAAGGAACTGTCTATAGCCATCCTTTTTTACGTATGGCTGTCTCTGACTTAAGCCAATTTAAATTACCTACGCAGGAAGAATTGATCCGGTTGCCTAAGGGGAGCGCTATTTTTTATCTTCCCGGACGCACGCCAATCGGTTTTAACCCTAATACCGGGAATTTCGAAGCGTTAACTACCTTTGAGGGTAAAGAAGTTTGCGCCGTCGCGGCATCGCTTATTCCCGCGTATGTGCGCTTATATCATCCTGCCGCAATATTAAAACAGCATTACCAGCTGCCGTTATGGGCATACACCGCGGCTGGATGTTGTGGGAAAAATGTTTATGTGACGAGCCGGCGTATTGACATAAGAACCAGGCACAATCCTCATTTTTACGATACTCACGTTATAAGAGAAAAAATAAATATTTTAATCAAGCGTTATCCTCAAAATCGGCTGATCAAACATTTTGCCTATTGCGCTCTTAATTATAATTGTCTTACGGCCAGACATCTTTTTTTAGCCAGGGGCGAAGCACCGGTCGTTGCTTCGCGTCATTGCAATGCGTCTTGCCTGGGTTGCCTTTCGCGCCGAGGGTCTGATTGTCTTTCCTCACACGCGCGAATAAATTTTATTCCCAACGAAAATGAAATTATCGAGGTAATGAAACACCATTTACGCCTCGCAGCAGAACCTATTATTAGTTTTGGCCAGGGTTGCGAGGGTGAGCCGCTTTTAGAGGCGGAACGGATAGCTTCGGCAATAAAAAAAGTGCGCGAGCAAACCGCTCGGGGAACCATTAATATGAATACCAACGCCAGTTTACCGAAAAAAATAGAACTTCTTTGCCGTGCCGGTATAGATTCGTTTCGGGTGAGCTTAAACAGCCCGCGCCAGCATTTTTACCAGCTTTATTTTAGGCCCCGAAGATACTCTTTTAAGGATGTACTTTCTTCTATCGCGATAGCGAAAAAATACCGCAAGTTTGTTTCGGTTAACTTGTTTGTTTTTCCGGGATTCTCCGACACCGCCGAGGAAATTAAAGCTTTGAAACTTTTTATAAAAAATACCGGCATCGACATGATCCAATGGCGCAATCTTAATATTGACCCCGCGTATTATGCGCAAAAGCTTTTTCCTCATTCTTCAAAGCCTCTGGGTGTGTCCCAGCTTTTAAAGACCATCACCGATACATTTCCGTATCTTAAGATGGGCTATTTCAATCTGCCAAAGGAACAGTTTGCAAGTTTTAGAAACGTGATAAAATAATTAAAAAGGAGGGTTATTATGGCGACAAAAACTGTAGAACTAAATATGCCGGGAGATTTGAAAAAGGATCCTTTTTTCTACAATATTATTAAAAACTTCGATGTCGTTCCCCGCATACTGGAGGCATCATTTTCTACCGAGATGGGCTGGGCAATCGTTGAATTCGAAGGAAAAGAAAAAGAATTAAACAGGCTTTTTACTTTTCTCAAAGAAAAAGGCGTAGAGCTAAACTTTCTATAATAAACAATTATTTTTGACACCGTTTTTCATTTTTTCTGGCAGCCTCGTAAAATCAATCATAATCCGAAGTCTCGCTGTGATGGTCGGATGAACAAAATCACTGCAAACTAAAAGACATCAAATTTATTAATAATTTTTCCATTAGCTAGTAAACCACCGCGGTAAAGCACAGAACTGCGCTAAAATTTCTGTTAACTAACAACTAACAGACATACTATCGTCAAGGTAAATAATGTAATTATTGACGTAGAGTAATTATGAAAAAAAATATAATTATATTAATTTTCACGATACTTTTTGTAAGTTATTTTCATGTCGATATATTCTGTGCCGATGTGGGGAATAAAACTATATCCCATCCGGCGCGTTATTGGCAAAAAATAAACAATAAAATTGTCCAATGTCTTTTATGCCCGCGTAAATGTATCCTTGATGTGGGCCAGCGCGGAGTATGTACTGTACGGATCAACCAAGATGGGCAACTGTATTCTCTCGGCTATGGCAATCCTGTTGCCATGCATATCGATCCCATAGAAAAAAAACCTTTTTTCCATGTATTACCCGGTGAAACCGCATTTTCTATCGCTGTAGCCGGCTGTAATATGCGTTGTCTGTTTTGCCAAAACTGGCAGATATCACAATCTCGGCCCGATGAAGTAGATCATTATAATATGTCGCCGGAAAACATTGTTAATGAAGCCTCAAAGAATAGCTGTCCGTTTATTGTGTATACGTATACCGAGCCCACTGTATTTTATGAGTATATGCTGGATATTTCAAAATCAGCTAAAAAAGTAGGTTTGAAAAATGGTATGCATACCTGTGGCTATATCAATCCCGAGCCGCTCAAAGAATTATTGAAATATATGGATGCAATTAATGTGGATATAAAAAGTTTTAATACCGAATTTTACCGTAAAATGGGGATGATGGCCCAGTTACAGCCGGTTCTAGACACGATAAAGACTATCAAGCAAGAGGGCGTGTGGCTTGAATTAACCAATCTCATCATTCCCAATGAAAATGATAGCCAGGTCGAAATTGAAAAGATGTGTGTCTGGATTAAGGAAAATTTAGGCGACGAAGTGCCCGTACATTTTAGCCGCTTTGTACCGCAATTTCGGCTGCAGAATTTGCCGTCCACGCCAATCAGTAAATTAGAAGAAGCAAGCAGGATAGCCAAAAGTGTAGGCTTGAAATATGTGTATATAGGTAATGTTCCCGGCCACCCCCAGGAAGACACCTATTGCCCTAATTGTAAAAAACTATTGATAGATAGAATTGGCTATGAAATTCTCGAAAATCACGTCAAAGAAGGAAAATGTAAATTCTGCGGTTATAAGATTGCTGGCATATGGCGTGATGCAAAATAATAGATGCAAAACAGCTTTATTACCACCCTACAACTTTTTTTTATCGGCTTTAGTTTCGGTATTACCGGCCCATGTATTTTTAGCTGCACCCCGATTATCATAACCTATCTTTGCGCTACAAAAAAAGAACGGTTTTCTGCTTTTGTGGATATTTTTATTTTTTTGGCCGGCAGATTCCTAGCATATTTAGTTTTGGGTTTTTTAACCGGCCTGGGGCTGGGTTTATTAAAGCAGTTCATTGATTCAGGGCTTACTCAATTTTTGCGTTTTGCCGGTGGGATTATTACCGTGCTTATGGGATTGGCTATTTTATTTTTTAAAGAACGGAATAACTTTTGGTGTAAACTTATACAGGCAAAAGCTACCGGGCTTGGCAGTTTATGTATGTTGGGTTTTATTGTAGGCATAAGCCCATGCGTACCGCTGGTGACGCTTTTAACTGAGGTAGCTTTGATGTCAAAAAACATCTATGACAGTGTATGGTATACTTTTTCTTTTGCGTGCGGAATATTTCTTTCAACCTTTGTAGTATTAGCAAGCTTAGGGGGGATATGCACGTGGGTTCCTAAAAAAATCATAAAATCAAAAATAAGCGAAATTATTTTTAAAATAATTTGTTCAATTCTGCTTATTATTCTTGGTATGGATATTGTGATGAAAAATCTTCCTCAGTAACATGAAAAAAATAACATCATTTTCTTTTTTCCTTATAGGTTTTACTGCTATGAGCGCGCAAATCATCTTTGCGCGGGAACTATTGATTACCTTTTACGGTAACGAATTGTCTCTCGGCTTAATTTTATCATGTTGGCTCTTTTTTACGGCCACAGGCAGTATTGTTTTAGGTTTCTTCAGCGGCAGGATTAAAAACAAGTTGAATTTCTTTGCCTCTTGCCAGATTGTTGTTGGTATTTTTCTTGTTTCCATTCCTTTAGAAATTCGTGCGATCAAAAGTATCTTTCAGGTAGCTACCGGTGAAGTTATGCCTTTAGGGATTATTTCTGTATCCAGCATTATTGTTACTGCACCATTCTGTGCATTGCTTGGTTTCATGTTTGCGCTCGCCTGCCGCATCAATGAGCGTAAGCCAACCTTAGAGGCTGTCGTAATTAACAGTGTGTATGTATTAGAAACGACAGGCGCAATATTCGGTGGCATAATTGCCAGCGTCATATTGATAAATTTCTTAAATACCTTCTACGCCGTTAGTGTGCTGGCTTTAGTAAATTTTTTTGCCGCGCTGTTGTTGATATATTTTTCTCAAGAGAGATATATTAAGAAGTTTTTGACTACTTTAGTTTTATTATTAATAGTAGTTTTCGTTTCGGCTTATTTTTTAAAAGGCTGGACCAAGATTGATAACTACTCGCAGAGATTACAATGGAGGGGTTTTCATATCATTGCTTCAGAAAATTCTATTTACGGAAACATTACTTTAGCCAGCAAAAATGAAGAGATCAGCTTTTTTAATAATGGGCTATTGCTTTATACTATTCCCGATACGCAAACAGCCGAAGAGGCCGTACACTTTGCTTTACTCCAGCATAAGAACCCTAAAGATATACTTTTGGTCGGCGCGGGCATAGCCGGATTAACCCAAGAAATTTTAAAATATCCTTCGACAAAGATAGACTACATAGAGCTTGACCCTTTGATCATTAAAATGGCCGACACATATGTCTTGAGAGAAACACAAATATATCGCGATAATGCAAGATTAACAATAAAGAATATCGATGGCAGGTTGTTTGTTAAAAGTAGTCAGAAAAAATACGACTGCATCATTATACATTTAGGCGACCCTTTACTGGCACAACTAAATAGATATTATACTTTTGAATTCTTTAAGGAAGTAAAAAACATTTTGAAAAAAGACGGAGTTTTTTCTTTTACTGTCAGTTCTTCGGAAAATTATATCAATGCCGACCTAAAAAAAGTTTTGCAATCGTTTTATATAACGCTACAAAAAGTTTTTCCTGACGTAAAAGTCATACCCGGCGATACTGCTTGTTTTTTGGCTTCAACCAGCAAGAATGCGCTTACGTATGATTACGATATTCTCACTAAAAGGGCACATCAAAGAATGGTCGATCTAAAATATATACGTGAATACTATCTTGCCTCAAAAATGTCCGCCCAAAGAGTGCATTATTTTGAAACAATACTCTCGAAAAAAAATCAAGCAGCGATTAATTATGACTTTTACCCGACAAGCTATTTTTATGAAACGATTTTTCATTTAAGCCTTTTTAGGGATTCACAATTTGCCAAGATACTTAGGTCCACAACTGCTGATAAGATTTGGGTTATTTTTAATATTCTTGTCGTCGCCATTTTAATTTGGTTTATTTCATTCAAAAATAAAGCAAACTACTCACACATCTTTATATTCGCAATAGGAGTGACTGGTTTCGGTCAGATGGCATTTCAGATGCTCATTTTACTCTCATTTCAGATAATATACGGCTACATGTTTTATAAACTAGGGTTTATTTTAACTTCTTTTATGCTCGGGCTGGCATTAGGAGCATTATGGATCAATACGCATGCTTCCAAGCTAAAAAAAACAGTTAACAGCTTTCTTTATGCTCAATTAGCACTTACTGCGTATTCGGTTGTTTTACCCCTATTTTTTTGGTGGCAGAAAAGTCAGACAATTGATATGATGTATAAATTAGGAGCAGGAGTATTTTTCCCTTTATTATCCGGGATAGGCGGTTTTATCGGTGGTTGGCAATTTTCTTTGGCAAATATAATATGTCTAAAACATTATCGCAAACCTGCTATAATAGGGAACTTTATCTATGCCGCAGATTTATTCGGCGCATGTTTAGGAGCATTTTTAGTGAGTACTTTTCTTATCCCAGTTATCGGCATACCTAATAGCTGTGCGATGCTGACAATGATAAATCTGATAGTGTGCGGCCTGCTTTTGGCCTCGGCTAAATCTAATAATATTGGCAATTAATAAATTTGAGGAGGGAGTCTATGTTCGATCTTAGTAAACTAGGCGATATGGCTAAAATTGCCCAGGAAGCAAAGCAAATTCAGGAAAAACAGGAACGTTTTCAGAAAGAGCAGATTGACCTGCTGAAAAAAATATCCCAGCAGTTAGAGGAGCTAATACGGCTGGCAAAGGAAACGAAATAATCTAAGCTATTGCGGTCATTTTCCTTCCGTTATTATTCTTAACCTATATAAAGATGAAAGCGTTAGCATTATTTTCCGGCGGATTGGACAGCACTCTCGCCGTAAAAGTAATTTTAAACCAAGGGGTGGAGGTGATCGCCTTACATTTTTTAACGCCCCTTTCCTGTACAGACGCAGTCCATCAAGAAGCTCTCAGGAAAAAAGTTCAGGAACAATTAGAGGTCGAGCTTAAAATAATTAAACTTGCCGATGATTATCTGGAAATCCTCAAACATCCCGTGTTTGGTTACGGCAGAAATCTAAATCCCTGCATAGACTGTAAAATTTTAATGCTCAAACACGCAAAAGCGTTGTTGTCTGAAACAGGCGCTTCTTTTGTTGTTACCGGAGAAGTGCTTGGCCAGCGGCCAAAATCTCAACATAAAGATGCTCTTGGCTCGATAGAAAAGTGCTCGGGGCTGGAAGGGCTTCTGCTCAGGCCTTTGTCGGCAAAACTTCTGCCTCTTACTGTTGTGGAGGAGAAAGGTTGGATAAAAAGAGAGGATCTTTATGGTTTTCAAGGACGCAACCGTACCCCCCAGATTAACTTAGCGAAGCAGTTGGGGATTCAAGATTATGCTCAGCCGGCGGGAGGGTGTCTTTTGACCAACCCTTCATTTTGTCCCCGGGTAAAAGACTTTCTGGAAAAAGACGGAATAGATTTACATAGCTTGGAGCTCTTGAAATGGGGTAAGCATTTTCGTATAACTCCAACTTTTAAACTGGTGGTGGGCAGGGATGAAGCAGAGAACAAGCTGCTTATGGAACACATACAGAAAGGCGATATCATTTTTGAGCCGCAAGAATTACCCGGCCCCACCGCTATCGGCAGGGGAATCATCAACGACGAGATAAAAACTCTATGTAGCTGTATTGTCGCGCGTCACACTGTTTCCGATGGCCGGCAGGTAAAGATAACAATTACGGCGGATGATGGTGTGCGGCAGGTTGTCTTGGCGTCGGGCATTGACGAGATAAGACTAAAAGAGTTACTCATACAGCAAGAAGGGTATAATAGCCGATGAAATTATTCTTTTTTGTAGTCTTCTTGCTTTTCCCGCTGCTCTGTGTGGCGCAAAGTATAACCTTAGAACCAATTACTATAACCACGCAAAATTACGAAGATTCCACGCAAAGCGTAGATGAATTTTCACTTCCGGACATAGAAAACCTTCCCGCATCGTCACCGGAAGAGCTTCTGGATTATTCTTCCGATGTTAACTTAATAAAACGTGCGCCTTTTGGGCTACAACAGGATGTTTCGATTCGCGGTTCTATCTTTGAGGATGCTTCCGTGAGCTTGGCCGGCGTTAAGATCAATGATCCGCAGACCGGACATTTTAGCTTAGAAATACCTTTAACCAGCGCGGACTTGAATAAGGTGGCGATCTATAAGAATTCACAAAAGATAGAATTCACGCCTAAAAAACCAACAGATAAAGGTTTTCTTCTTAAAACTTCTTTTGGCCAGCACGCGCTTTGGGAGAATCTCGCCTCTGTAAATTTTCCTCTGGCAGGGACAAAAAACAGATTGTCCATAGAACATAAGGTTGCCAAGGGCGGCCGCCGTGACACCGACTTTGATATATATAATTTTTCCTATCATTCTTTTTGGCAAGGAGAAGGAAGTGACGCGGAGTTTTTGTTTGGTTTAACCAAAAAGGATTTTGGCGCGGACAGTTTTTATTCTTCGAGTTTCACTCAAGAAGAGGAACATACCAACCAGAGGTTTTTATTGGCGCGCTTAGGGATAGAGGCAAATTCTTTTAAGCTCAATAACACGGTATATTGGCGCAGGCACCGCGATAAATTTATTTTAAACCGCGCCAACCCTTCTTTCTATACCAATTTTCACACTACTAACGTATATGGTTTAAAGCAGGAATTTAATTTTTATAATGATTTATTCGCCGCCTTGAATGTAGAGCAGGAAAAAATAGACAGCACTAATTTGAGCAAACATTATCGCCTGCGAAAGGGCTTAGGTTTGGGTTTAAAGGACAAACAGTTTGGTAAGTTCCTGCTGGGATTTTCCGGCGGCACCGATTATTACGATAAATGGCGTTACTTAGAGAACGCGCATCTGGGATTAGGATATTTACTTAAAGATGAGCTAAAGTTACGTTTTTCTTTTGACCGTATCTGGCGCGTGCCGTCTTTTACGGAATTGTATTATTCTGATCCGGCAAATATAGGCAATGCCAATCTGGGTGTGCAAAAATCAAACAATTTTGAGGCTGGTTTTGACTATGCGCCTTTTGACTTTTTAAGTACCGCTTACGGATTTTTTTTTCGAGACCAATCCCACACTATCGATTGGGTAAAGAATAATTCCGCCGATGCCTGGCAGGCGCAGAATGTAGGCAATGTCGGCGCATATGGTTTTGACTTTAGCTCAAAAGTTAAATTTAAAAATCTTGTTTTAGAGGACGTCTCTTTTAATTATACCTATCTCAATCTCAATAAGAGCAGTCCATATAGTTATTCCAAATATGTTTTTGATTATGATAAGCATAAGGTAGTTACCAACCTCGGTTTTAATTACAAAGGGGTCAAAGCCAACGTAATCAGCAATTTTTCAAAACCGGTAGACAGGGAAAAATACGTTACCTTTGATTTAAGGATAGAAAAACAAATCCGCAACCTTACCCTTGCCTTAGAAGGCACTAATATTTTTAACGCAAATTACGAAGAAATGAAAGATATTGACGCTACCGGCAGATGGTATAAGCTAAGTTTAGCCTACGCTTTCTAACAAAAATTACAAAGGTTTATTGCTTTGAGTGATATTGTATATTCACAGATTCCTACCGACAACTTTTCTACCGTTAAACTGCCCGATGATTTTTATTTTTGGCTGTGGCGTCCGGCGCTTCTTAAAATAATCCCGCCAGGATTAAGTTCTAGAAGAATACTCCATTGGTTATGCCATTGGCTACATTTATTTTATAATAAAGATTATGCGGTGTTATATATCGTAAAAAATAATAAAATTTTACATCGCTCATGCATAATTCCTTCTTCGATACGCTGCCTGTTTATGGATAAAAAAGACATTTGTGTTTCTATGGTCTGGACAGATCCGAAATACCGCCGGCAGGGTTTAGCAACATCAGCATTAAGGCAGGTAATGTTTTTGATGAAAAAGCCGGGAAGAGTGTTTTGGTACATTACTCAAGACAGTAACCATGCTTCTAGTTGGGCCTGCCTAAAAGCTGGATTTAAGCCTGTAGGCAAAGCAAAACGGGTGCGCATTAAGGGTTATTTCTTTGAGCAGTTAACCTTAGAGATATTTAAGTAATATGCAGCTTACTTAAGGAATGTAATATTAATTTGATTTATGCATTCACGGCGCTTCCCGATGATGTCGGGATTTCGCTTATTAGCGTATTAAGGTGCTCAAAAAACCGTGGTATTCACCCCGAGAAATTCCAAAGGAATTTCCGGGACTAAAGTCCTCGTAATCCTTCGGATTGCAGAGGGTACCGCGTGCGTCTGCCGGCAAGGCAGGGATTATGTGATGCGCCGTTCAGTATTAGCCCAGCAGGCGCCCGTAGGGCAGCCTGCTGGGTAGCCATACTGAAACCTTGGGCTTTCGCCCGAGGAGCTATGGAAGGCTTCATTTACCACTATTTTATAACAACTACAGATATTTTTAGTTTTTATACCGGTATTATCCATGCTCCCTACGTTTTTATTTTTTCATTGACATCTTTGGCTTAAGGTATACAATATTCCAATTTTTTCATTACACCGCGAAAAGTCTTGTTGTAGAGATTTTTTCATATATACCGTAATAAAATGTTAAATTTATTCAATATCAGTATATCTTTTTTGCATGACCCACTTTCCTTATTTTTCGTATTTACTATCCTGCTCATCTCTCTGCCTTCGGTAATTTATTCCCTTGGGTATCTCAAGGGTGAATACTCTTTGAAGAAAAGGTTCTACGGCTTGACGCTTTTTACCATTTTTGTCATTTCGATGTGTTTAGTGGTAACCGTAGATAACGCGCTTATGTTCCTTATTTGCTGGGAGCTGATGTCGTTGGTTTCTTATTTCCTGGTTATCTTCGACCATGAGAACGAAAAATCTATACGTGCCGGAACGATTTATGTGGTGATGATGCATATCGGAACCGCCTTTATTGCCGCCGCTTTCCTTATTATGTATAAACATGCCGGCTCTTTTGATTTCGCGGCCCTTAAGGCGGCTTGTCAAAGTATGCCTATTGCTACCAAAAACTTACTTTTTGTATTTTTCCTTCTTGGTTTCGGCACTAAAGCCGGGATTGTGCCTTTGCATATATGGCTTCCTTTGGCACATCCTCAGGCACCCAGTCATATTTCAAGTCTGATGTCGGGAGTGATGATTAAAACCGCTATTTACGGAATAATCAGGTTTATTATTTTTGTTCTCGGGGTTAGCTCTTTGTGGTGGGGGAATTTAGTTTTAATCCTGGCCGCGTTTTCCTGCCTTATCGGAGTTATCTACGCGCTGATGGAGCACGACATAAAAAAGCTTCTGGCTTATCATAGCGTAGAAAATATCGGAATAATTCTTTTAGGCGTGGGCGCTTGTATGGTATTTTTACAATGCAATCTGCCCTATATGGCGGTGTTTTCTCTGGCCGCCGGCTTGTATCATTTGATTAATCACGCTATCTTTAAGAGCCTTCTGTTTCTCTGTGCAGGAAGCGTATATAAAGTAACCGGAACGCGTGACATGGAAAAGCTCGGAGGCCTCATTAAAAAAATGCCTTGGACTGCCGCCGCCTTTCTTATGGGAGCAATGGCAATCTCGGCATTACCTCCTCTAAACGGTTTTGTGAGCGAGTGGTTGATCCTGCAGACGTTTTTTTTAGGTATGTTAAAGGTCTCGGGCGGCCTTAAAGTCTTTTTCGCACTTTGTGCTGCCGCTTTAGCTTTGACCGGAGGCCTGGCGGCTGCCTGCTTCGTAAAAGCTTTCGGTATTACTTTCCTGGCGATGCCAAGAAGCAGTAAAGCGAAAGAGGCGAAAGAGGTGGTTTTTTCCATGAAGGCGGGTATGGTTTTTTTAAGCGCACTGACGCTTATTTTTGGCCTAGCTGCAGGGGTAATATTCAAGGTATTGGCGGCAATCGCTCAGAGTATAGTAGCTGCGGACGCTCCTGCGATGAATTTTAGTTTGAACAATTTTACGCTCGCAACCGTCTCGGACAACCCAACCTATCTTTCTCCTCTGGCGGTTGCTTTGGTGCTTGTCGCGGTGATGGCGGTAACGGCAATTCTGGTTTTTGTAGTGGCAGGCAAGGCGAGAGTGAAGAAATACGGCACCTGGGATTGCGGGTATTATAAGTTGACCGGCCGCAATGAATATACCTCAACGGCATTTTCCAAGCCTTTCAGGATAGCGTTTAGTTTCTTTCTGCGGCCTTACAGAAAAACAGAAAAAATTAGAGAATCTTTTTACCACGTCAAAGCTTTCAAGTACGAAACATTTACTACGCCGGTTTTTAAAAAGTATATATACGCGCCGATTTTGGCTATCACGTTCGGTTCAGCCCGCCTTATGCGCCGGATTCAGCCCGGAAGCATACACTTATATATTGCGTATATTTTTGTAACCATAGTCACTTTAATTATTTTTATGAAGATATTTTAAAAAAGGTAGTTTATTCAAAAAAACGCAAAAACAGTTTCTTTAAAAACAGATTGTTAACCATATAACACATGAGAACAGTATTTAGTATTTTGCAAATCATTATGTTGATAGTCATTGCTCCTTTGGTGAGCGGATTGATTACTAAGATAAAGAACAATGTGCGTCTGCGCCGCGGGCAAAGTGTATTCCAACCCTACTATAATTTAGCTAAGTTATTTTCTAAAGAAGAGGTGATCTCCGAGCATACTTCTTGGATATTCAGCGTTACGCCTTACGTGGTGTTTGCTTCGACGGTTACCGCTTTATTCTTGGTGCCGACATTTATAGCGAAGAATCCGCAGGGGTGTATGGGTGATTTATTTTTATTAGTATTTATTTTATCTTTGGGCCGCTTTTTTCTGGCTTTGGCCGGCTTAGACAGCGGAAGCGCTTTTGGCGGTATGGGTTCTTCTCGAGAAATGTTTATTTCAAGCTTTGCCGAGCCGGCGGCTATATTGGTATTTTTTGCGGTTTCTTTAAGTGCGGGCAGCACAAATTTAGGTGCGGTAACCACAGGTGGATTCAGGCTTTCTTGGTTGGTCGCGGCGGTTTCTCTTTTGCTGGTAGTTTTGGCGGAGACCTCGCGTATACCGGTGGACAATCAGGAAACGCACTTAGAACTTACCATGGTCCACGAGGCGATGATTTTAGAATATTCCGGCCGTTCGCTCGCTTTAATCGAGCTTGCGTCTTACGTGAAACAAATTGTCTTTTTTTCTCTGCTTGGCGCGATTGTCTGGCCTTGTATGGCGGCCGCTTCGGCAGGTTATGCAGAAATCATCGCGGCGCTGGCCGCTTACCTTTTAAAGATAGCTGGCCTTGTGCTGGTAGTGGCGTTAGTCGAGGTGTCATTGGCGAAGATGCGGCTGTTTAGGGTAGTTGATTTTCTCTATTTCTCTTTTGTTATCGCATTGGTAGCCGTAATCGCGGCGGTATTTGGAGTATAACATGCATACATATATTTTTCTTTTAGGGATATTGGTGATGACTTATTTTATGATGATGGTAAAGCGGTTGCCGGCTCTCATCAACGGTTTTCGCTGGCAGTCGTTATTTTTATTTTTGTTAACCCTTTTGCTGGCCAAGAGAGAAGCCGATGGTGCTCTTTATGTTGTCGCGGGCTTAATTTTTCTTCTAAAGGTTGTGTTGGTCCCGTATTTTTTGTTGCGTATCGTAAAGAGGATAAAAGTAAACGAGAATCTCGGCTTTTTTATGAACCCGCAGCTTTCGCTTTTAAGTGGTTTGCTTTTGACATATCTTTCTTATTTGTTTACGTTCAAGGTGATGCTCCTGGCTGATAGGATGCAGAGCGTTTCTTTTGCGCTTTCTCTGTGCGTGACTTTGATGGGCCTTTTTATAATGATTTTCCGGATGAAGGCGGTAGTACAGATTGTAGGGCTTTTGGTGATGGAGAACGGCTTATTTCTTACCGCAGTGACTATGTGCGGCGGCATGCCTTTTATTGTTGAACTTTCTACTTTTTTAGATATCTTTATCAGCGTTATCATTTTAGGAGTTTTTGTTTACCGGATAAATACTCTCTTTACGCACATTGATGTGAATAAACTGGATAGTTTGAGGGGATAAGTAAATTATGGGCTGTATACGTTCGAGGTAAGATGCACATATTTTGTATTTTTGCTATTCCTTTGTTGATGATGCTGGGGGCGCTAGGGATTAATAACATTCGTGTCTTGGGGCGCCTAAACGCTTTTGGCTATGCGGTGATATTGGGATACGCTGCCTTTCTGGCATATACCCTCAAGCAGCCGTTAGTGCTCTTTAATTTTTTCTATATAGACGCTTTAAGCGCTTTTTTTCTCTTTGTCATAGCTTTGGTTACTTCCGCTGCGGCACTTTTTTCCATAGAGTATATTGCCAAAGATCTTGCCGCGGGCGCTTTTTCGCAAAAAAAAGCCAAAGGGTACTACCTGCTTTTTAATTTGTTTTCTCTTTCCATGTTTTTTGTACCGGTAGTAAATAACCTGGGAATGGTATGGGTCGGTATCGAGCTCACTACGCTTGCCTCGGCGTTCTTGGTCGGTTTTTACAATAATAAAGCATCGCTTGAGGCGGCATGGAAATACATTATTATCTGTTCCGTGGGAATAATTTTTGCTTTGTTTGGAACGATCATTTTTTATTATACCGCTTCACATCACGCCGGTATCAATAGTCTTAATTGGACCGACATGGCCGCCGGAGCCAAGAATTTAAACGCCAACATAGTAAAAATCGCCTTTTTGTTCATTCTGGTGGGTTATGGCACCAAGGCCGGCCTCGCACCCATGCATACCTGGCTTCCCGACGCTCACAGCCAGGCGATTTCTCCGGTAAGCGCGATGCTTTCCGGCGTGCTATTAAAAACCGCTCTTTACGCGATCTTACGTTTTAATGTGATTACCAATATTTGTGTTGGCAGCCAATATACCTCAAGGCTTTTTATTTTGTTTGGGCTTATTTCTTTGGGGGTAGCCTGCCTTTTCCTTTTAGTGCAAAAACACATAAAAAGATTTTTTGCCTACAGCAGCATCGAACACGTAGGAATAATCAGCGTGGGTTTCGGTATAGGAGGAAGTTTAGGGTTTTATGCCGCATTGTTGCATATTTTTAACCATGCGGTGACCAAGTCGTTGTTGTTTTTTGCCGCGGCAGATGTGGTAAAAAAATATAAAAAAGATAATATGCATATTATCAAAGGCGTCGTAAATGCCTTACCGTTTACCGGAATAATGCTTGTCTTGGGCATGTTTGCCATAGCGGGTATGCCCCCGTTTTCCATATTTTTTAGCGAGCTTTTGATATTGATTGCAGGGTTTTCAAAGGGCGCATACGCGGTTTCAAGCCTGCTTTTACTGTTTATAGTAGTTATTTTCGGCGCGATAATCTTTCATTTGAGCCAGATACTTTTCGGAAAAAAGCCGCAGGATATGCCGGTAGGTAGAGAAGCGGCCAGCAGCAAGCTCGCTTTTATTATTTTAATGATCTGTATGTGTGTGGTAGGTTTTAGGGTGCCGGCATTTTTACACAGCTTAATTTCACTAGCTGCAGCAGTATTAATGAAGGTATAGTATGGTTTACCAAGATTTATTAAAAGGCATAGGGGAAATTTGCGGGATACAGCTGCTGGACGTTAGTGAGCGTTACCATGACGAAGTATACGTAAGCGTTCAGAAAGAAGATTTTAAAAAAGCCTGTATAGCGCTGCATAAATACCTGCGTTCTCCGGTCATGACGCAGTTTGCCTTAGACAACCGCCAGGAACAGAAAGTTTTTGTTCTGTATTGCGGTTTTATGAGTATAAGATACAAAAAATGGGTTTTTGTGGTTACTGAAATTCCGGCTGATACCGCGCAATTCGATTCTCTGTCTAAAGAACTCTATTCAGCTACTTTGTTTGAGCGCGAAATTAAAGAAATGTTTGGCATAGAGCCATGTAACAGTCCCGATACGCGCAGCTTGCGGTTGCATGACGAAGTCTGGCCGAGAGGCCAGTACCCTTTAAGAAAAGATTTTAAGACAGGTTTGTCCCAAGCTAATTTATTGGGAGAATATGCTTTTGCTAAAGTTGAGGGTGAGGGCATTTTTGAGGTTCCGGTCGGCCCGGTCCATGCGGGTATTATCGCGCCCGGGCATTTTCGTTTTAGCTCGGCAGGCGAGCCGATTATCAATTTGGAAATCAGGCTCGGTTTTACGCATAGAGGAGTAGAAAAACTTTTTGAAGGTAAAAATATTTTCGAAGCAATAAAGCTTTCGGAGTGTGTCGCGGGCGACGCCGCCTTCGGCCACAGTTGGTCATTTTGCCAGGCAATTGAAAAAAACTGCGGCGTAACTGTGCCGAAAAATTCTTCGGCTGCCCGGGCAATCCTTTTAGAGCTGGAGCGGATGTATAATCACGTAAACGATATAGGCGGTATCGCCATTGATGTGGGGTTTAGTTTTCCTGCGGCTTACGCTTCTTTAATGAAAGAAACGATATTACAATTAAACGAGAAAATTACCGGCAGCCGCTACCTAAAAGGAGCGAACACGATAGGCGGAGTAAACTTTGATTTAAACGAAGAAAAGAAAAGACTCATTAAAAGCTCTTTAGGTGCCTTTGCGAAAGATTTCGAAGAGCTTAAAAACATATTGTTTTCCAGTGTTTCTTTTATGGACAGGGTAGATGGCACCGGTATATTGAGGAAAAAAACCGCAGAGGATTTTGGCGTGGTAGGCCTTTGTGCCAGAGCCTCCGGGATAGCCGCGGATTTGAGAAAAGATTTTACCGGCATATATGATAAAGTTAAGTTTCATTCAGAGAAACAGGAAACAGGGGATGTTTTGGCCAGACTGAATCTGCGGATTCTTGAATGCGAAGAATCTATGCGTTTAATAGAACAATTTTTGCGTATCGTAGGTGGGTCAGAGAATAAAATCTTAATCAGGCCGCAACCCAAGGCAGGTTTTGCTTTGGGGTACATAGAAAGCTGGCGCGGCCCGGTGCTCTATTGGGTTAAGATCGATGCTCAAGGTTTTATTGAACGCTGTAAGATTGTCGACCCTTCATTTCATAACTGGCCGGCTCTTGCGTACGCGGTGTTAGGTAATATTATTCCCGATTTTCCTTTGTGTAACAAGAGTTTCGATCTGTCATATGCGGGTAACGACCTATAGAGAAACGATTACACAGATTTTTAGGAATGATTACACAGATTGAGAAATCAGTGTAATCTGCATTTAATCGGTGTAATCTTATTTAAAAAATATGATTCAGATACTTAAAAACAGATTGATAAAAGGCATCGTATCGCAGCCGGTTGAGCTAAAATCTTTAGTCAAAGATAATCTTGCTGCCGTGGAGCTTGAATCTGTTGGTTCGGAGCTGCAAAAATTAATACGCAAAAAATTCGGCAGGTCTTTACATATCAGGGAAGTAGACACCGGTTCCTGCGGCGCCTGCGATTCGGAAATAATTTCTACTACTAATCCCCTGTATGATGTGCAGCGTTTCGGTGTCAATTTTGTCGCTTCGCCCCGTCATGCTGACGCGCTTATGGTTACCGGGCCGGTATCAAAAAATATGCTTGGCGCTTTAAAAAAAACCTATGGGGCTATGCCGGAGCCAAAGTTTGTAATTACTGTCGGAGATTGCGCTCTTGCCGGAGGGGTATTTAAAGATTCTTATTATACCGCCGGCGGCGTTAATGCGATTCTCCCGGTTGCTCTGCATATTCCGGGTTGTCCGCCAAAACCATTGGAAATAATCACTTCACTGCTTACATTTCTTTCCTGTTGTAAATAACAGCCTTGTGACTTGCTTATTTTTCTACTGATGATATATTGGCGCTACGTATATGAAAAAACAACATATCCATCAATCTGAGCAAAAAAATAATAAGTTTCCTTTTAACGCAATCAAAATCGCTATGTTCTATGCTATTGTTTTTGTTCTTTTGGCCATTACGGTGTACCTGGCCTGGGTTAACCACAGTAATTTCGAAGATGCCATGATAACTCAGGCGCATAATCAACTTTTCCTTATTGCTAAATCGCAGGCGCAGAGCATTGAAGAACATATGGGTGATATTTATGAAGAGTTATCAATAACATCGCAGCAGCCGGCAGTTCACGATTTTCTTAAGCAAAAAACACAACGATCTTCCACGGCAGCCCGAGAGAGCTTATTAAGTGCTGCATATAAAGATATACAAAAATTAACCGACTCACTATGTTTACTAAACGCAGAAGGAATTGTAGTAGACGCTATGCCGGTTGGTATTATTTCCGTCGGCGATGACTTATCTTCGTTGGCTGAGATAAAAAGTATTACCATGCAGCCGCAGGCTGTTTTCAGCAATGTATTTAAGCTTACAAACGGAAAATTGGCAATTGCTTATACGTATCCCGTTATTGATCAAGGCCGGTTCATAGGCTCGCTCAGAACAGTTATTGTATTAGAGAGGATCCAGCGTCTGGTAGATCATATTAACCGGATCGGAAAAATAAAAGCCTTGGTTGTCGGTTCCGGCCAGACGCTTATTGTCTATCCTGACTCGCAGTATGTAGGAAAGAATTTTACTTCTGTAATAAAGGAAAGAGCCTTCCGTTCCGGTAGTTTTGATCCGGCTATGCTTGCAGAAAAGATGAGCAAGGGCGAAGAAGGGAAGGGGGTTGTGTATTGTTTCTTCGATCAAGTTGCACATATTGAAAAAAACTTGATTGCGTTTATTCCTATCCATCTTGGCAAAGAGGTATGGTCGATAGCGGCCTTTATGCCATATCAGGAAATCGCCGGCCCCATTCATCGAAACGTGCTCGATAATATTCTTTTTGTCGGACTTATCTTGCTTATTTTTGTGATAGTCGGTACGGTGATATATATCATGCAGCAAAAAAAAGTAAAGCTCGAAGTCGAAACTCTGGCGCTCAATATCATTAATCGCCAGTTACATTCGGATATTAGCGAGCGTAAACGCATAGAAGAAGAGTTCTATAAATCCTTCGGTCGGAAGCCGCGAAAATGATTACGATGACATCTTTTTTGTCATAGCCAAAAAACTTTAATTTTTTTTCTTGACAAATGATACTAATATGGTATCATTATAGTGAAAAGGAGGTGTGCCATGAGGATAACTATAAGGTATATGTTGCGTCCGGTAGCTCACTGTAAAGAAGGTTGTAGTACGTTGTCCCGGGCAAGACGTTAAACTGCCCACCCGTCTTAAAATATTGCGATACTATAAAAACAGAAAAGGAAACAATGAAACTAATTACTCGTAACACCGACTATGCTCTGAGATCTATATGTTTTATCGCCCGGCACGAAGAAAGAACGATTTCGGTTTCGGAATTGGTAAAAGAATTAAAAATACCCCGATCATTCTTAAGAAAGATTCTGCAGATATTGACCAAAAAAGAAATTCTTAAATCGGCGAGAGGTTTGGGGGGGGGATTTTTGTTGGCTGTACCAACACGCAAGATTCTACTGACAGATTTGATTAAAATATTTCAAGGCCAGTTGAATCTAAACGAATGTTTTTTTAAAAAAATGCCATGCCCGAATATGGAAAAATGTATTTTAAGGAAAAAAATAAGTAAAATCGAGCGATATGTATTACGTGAATTGAAAACTATTACCATAGCTTCTTTATTGGGATAAAACATGGCAAAAAGAAAAATTATTAAAATTGATGAAAAAAAATGTAATGGCTGCGGCCTGTGTATACCGAATTGTCCGGAAGGTGCTATCCAGGTTATCAATAATAAAGCGCGTTTAATCAGTGATATATGCTGCGATGGTTTAGGCGCCTGCATCGGTTACTGTCCGCTTGGTGCAATTACTATTGAAGAAAGAGAAGCCAAAGCTTACGATGAATGGCAGGTAATGGAACAAATGATAAAACAGGGAGAAGAGGTAATAAAAGCGCATCTCAAACATCTTAAAGAGCACAATCAGGAGAGTTACTTACAGCAAGCCTTAAATTTTTTAAAAGAAAAGAATATAACCGTGTCTATAGATGATAAAAACGACAATAAAGCTTGTGCTTGTTCCGGAAGCCAAAGTAGAGATTTGAGTAAGCGGACAGCTTCGTTTTCCGGCACGGTTACTACAGGTTCACAATTAAGGCAATGGCCTATTCAACTACATTTGATCAATCCGGCCGCGCATTATTTTAAAAATGCAGACTTACTTATTGCGGCAGATTGTACGCCGTTTACTTTTTCTAACTTCCATGAACGTTTTTTGAAAGGAAAGATACTTCTTATTTGTTGCCCGAAACTGGATCAAACAAAAGAGTTGTACATAGAAAAATTGACTCAGCTATTCAGAGATAACGCAATAAAATCAATAACTGTTGTGCACATGGAAGTTCCCTGTTGTTTTGGCTTGGTGAATATAGTTCAAGAGGCGGTGAATCAATCTCAAGAAAACATGCTTATTAAAGAATACAATATTTCTATCGGTGGAGAAATATTATGAAAATATTTAAGGGGAGATTTTGAAAAATTATTTGATGTGTGGGGTTGCAAGGTTTATCTCGATGTATCTGAATACTCGGAAAATCTCTCCGATATTTTCCGAGAATACATCGAGATCAATTCAACTAAGTGTTTTTTAGGCAAGGCGCCGAAAAAACACAAGTTTCATTGAGGAGGTTGTTATGGCAATGTTTTGTCGGCAATGTGAGCAGACTGCCCGGGGAACGGGTTGTAATGTGAAAGGTGTTTGCGGAAAAAACGAAGATGTAGCCAAACTGCAGGATGTACTTGTGCACAGCCTGAAAGCCATTGCCATATATGGCAATTTAGCGCGCCAGCTGGGAGTAAAAGACAGGACAGTAGATCATTTTATGATGCAAGGGCTGTTTACTACCGTAACCAATGTGAATTTTTCTCTTCAACGTATTGCCGAGATGATTTATAAATCTCAAGAAATAAAACAAAAGATAAAAAAGCTGTTTTTGGAAGAACACAAAAAGAAAAACAATAACAATTTTACAGAAACTTTGCCGGATCTAATAAGCTGGGAGCCGGCAAGTTTCTTGGACGGCCTGCTGCTTCAGGCTCAGCGGGTAGGAATTTCGTCTGGTGAAATAAGCGATGATCTGCGCAGCCTTCAGGAAATGCTCCTTTACGGGTTAAAGGGAATGGCTGCTTATGCGGATCACGCCTTTATATTAGGTAAAGAAAGTGAAGAAGTAAATGCATTCTTTTTCAAGGCTTTAGCTGCCCTCAGTAATAATCGGCTCGTCGCTGGAGACTACCTGGCATTATTAATGGAGTGCGGCACGGTAAATTTGAAATGTATGGAAATGCTCGATCAGGCACATAATGAACATTTTGGAGCTCCTGTGCCGACTCAGGTTACATTAGGAGTAAGAAAGGGGCCCGCGATTATTGTTTCCGGGCATGATTTGTATGATTTAGAACAACTTCTTGAGCAAACAAAGGATAAGGGAATTAATATATATACGCACGGAGAAATGCTTGCCGCTCACGGTTATCCCGGATTGAAAAAATATAAACATTTAGCCGGACATTTTGGTACTGCCTGGCAAAATCAGCAGAAAGAATTTGATAATATCGCGGCGGTAATATTGATGACAACCAATTGTAT
Organism: Candidatus Omnitrophota bacterium; assembly: GCA_037146775.1. Classification (GTDB taxonomy): domain Bacteria; phylum Omnitrophota; class Gorgyraeia; order Duberdicusellales; family 4484-171; genus JBAWWL01. The sequence continues at coordinate 86,936 of JBAWWL010000005.1, forward strand.
TCAGGAGCCGAAAGTATCCTACAAAGACAGGATATTTACCACTGGCTTAGTTGCCTGGCCGGATGTTATGCATATTGAAGAAAAAGCAGGGAATAAAGATTTCAGCCCGCTTATTGTAAAAGCAACACAGCTTGGCGGTTTTATAAATGATTCAATAGAAAAAGAAATTACCGTAGGATTTGGGCATCATGCTGTCTTGGCCGCCGCTGATAAAATTATTAGCGCAGTCAATGCCGGCCAGATTAAACATTTTTTCTTAATCGGCGGTTGCGACGGCGCAAAGCCTGGAAGGAACTATTACACCGATTTTGCGCAAAAAGTTCCCAAGGATTGCATGATCCTGACCCTTGCGTGCGGAAAATTTCGTTTTAACCGGCTCGATTTTGGTACAATCGGAGTGTTTCCGAGGTTATTGGATTGCGGTCAATGCAACGACGCATATTCTGCGATAAAAATAGCCGTGGCTTTAGCTAATGCATTCAAGTGCAGCGTTAATGAATTACCCCTTTCGCTAATTCTTTCCTGGTATGAACAAAAAGCAGTGGTTATATTGCTTACTCTATTATCCCTGGGTATAAAAAATATCCGTCTCGGTCCAAGCTTGCCGGCATTCGTTTCGGCTGGTATACTAAAAATACTGGTAGAACAGTTTGATATAAAACCAATTACTACCGCCGACAACGATCTCAAGGAGATATTGAAAGCGGTATGATGGTTGGAGGATCGTCACTATTATCTGAAGGAGGTATGCTATGATGATGCCAATGGCAAAATTGCATGGTTTCGCTATGTTTGTTCCGGCTACTCTCTTGTTGACCGTGAGTTTTTTTGTGCTCGTACAGCTTCGTAAAATCGAAGAGCAAGGGCTAAAATTTTTTGGACATGCGGTCGTTGTACTCCTGTGGCTAAGCGCGGCGCTCATCTTTTCTACGGGCATGTATAATACATCGAAATGTTGTTCTATGATGTCCGAACGTCAGGGGATGATGGGGCACTCAATGAAATCTATGGGTAAATGTATGGACAAGACAGGAATGCCGGCAGAAATGAAAGTGCAACAATAATGTTGTACTGCATGCGCATTTTTGAGAAGATTAACGGGAATAAGAAAACCGGGACGACAGTGTTGACGAGTAATGCATGATAACCAATATTTGTTGTGGTTAAGAGATAAAAAACAGAAGCATAGGAGGGATTATGGCTAAGGTACTTAAGGGCACCAAAACAGAGGCAAATTTGCTGAAGGCGTTCGCAGGGGAGTCTCAAGCGCGTAATAGATATACTTACTTTGCTTCCGCCGCTAAAAAAGAAGGCTATGAACAGATAGCCAATATTTTTCTTGAGACGGCCGAGAACGAAAAAGAACATGCCAAGGTATTTTTTAAACATCTCGAAGGCGGAGAGCTTGAGATTACCGCGCGCTATCCGGCCGGAATTATCAAAGATACCAAATCCAATCTTCAAGAAGCCGCCAACGGAGAGAACGCGGAATGGACAGTTATTTATTCTGACTTTGCCCAAGTAGCCAAGAAGGAAGGTTTTCCTGATGTGGTGCGTTCGTTTGAACAGATTGCTAAGGTAGAAAAATTTCATGAGTCACGCTATCGCAAGCTTATAAGCAACCTTACTGAAAAGGAAGTTTTTAAGAAAAAGCAGTCAGTTAAGTGGCACTGTATAAATTGCGGGTATGTTTTTGAAGGTACCGAAGCGCCAAAAGAATGTCCTGCGTGTAAGCATCCACAGGCATACTATGAAGTATTGGCGGAAAATTTCTAGAGCGTATGAGTGCTGTTTCCGGTCAATCCGATAAACAAAAATCGCTTTCTGCAAAGATGGCCCGCCTGGGTATACGGGAAGAAGATATTGTAGAAAAATTTGTCAACTCGTCTGGCCCGGGCGGACAGCATGTTAATAAAACCGCCTCCTGTGTATACTTAAAACACATTCCTACAGATGTTGAGGTGAAATGCCAAACCCAGCGTTCCCAGGCCTTGAATCGTTTCTTGGCAAGGTCGCTTTTAGCGCAAAAAATCGAGCGAAAGGCGTTCTTGGCATTGGCAGGTAAACGCCAGCAGATCGAAAAAATCAAGCGGCAAAATCGCAGACGGTCTTTACGCGCTAAACGTAAGATTGCTCAAGAAAAACATGAGCGTTCCGAGAAGAAAGGTTTACGCCGCAAAATCCGCGACGTAAGTGCTCTGGAATAGAAATAAGGAAAAGATAGGCCAGGCAAGCATTTTTGTATCCTTGTAAAAGCAGCGCAAATATGTTATATACAAGGTGTAAAGTGTAAAAGTGACAATTTGGTATTTACCCAGTGAAAAGGCAAACCAAGAGTAATCTTGGGACGCAAAGCTAAAGGTCCCGCGAGTAGCGGGAAGCCTGGCTGCCAAAGGGGAGGAAAAACCTTGAGTCCGCCTCAAGGTTTTTTTATGTATAGACAACCCTAAGCTTTGCTTAGGGTTTTTTTTTGACTATAACCCGTGGAGGGAGGCGACCATGTATAGAGGTAATGATATTCCTAGTAGATTGAGGCATCGCGTGATTACCATGCTAAACCGTGAAGAGCTGGATTTCTTGGATAAGTTGGGCAAAGACGCGCTTTTTACTACCGGGCACAAGCTTTCTTACAATGAGATCTTAGTCGGCCTGGTTGAATTTGTCAAAGAAATCGGCCTTTCCGGAGAACGCATTGATTCGTACAATGCGCTTAAAGCAAGGATAGTTCAGCGGGTGCGCACTGTTGCGGGGAAAAACGAACATGAATAGTATTGTGATATTGAATATGAACAAGAGGAGGTGCCCCATGAAAAGGACAATCGTTTTCATCGCGTTAGAGCTTGTTTTGTTGTTGGTGGCAGTCAGTCTTTATGCGCAGGCTCCCGGTAAGGTCGATCCGCTTTTGTCGACGATGCCCTCGCGAGAAGCGGGCGTGCAGCAGCCATCGATACGGATTGATGAGGAGAATATGAAGTTGATTAACAAAAATACCACTGCGTATACAGAGCCAGCAAATAAAATGGGCACCGGCATAGTCAATGTAGCTACCGGCTGGGCGGACGTGCCTAAGAAAATTTCCGACAGGTCTGCAGAACAAAATCCTTTGGCCGGGCTCACAATTGGTTTCGGAGAAGGAGTCGTAACCGGAGTGGCGCGTACTACTGCGGGCGCGCTTGACGTGGCTATGTTTAGTATACCCCCGTATGATGCGCCATTAATGGAGAGCGAATATAAAGTTAGCAATCCCAACGAGGGATTTAAGATAGATCTTTTAAGTTGGTAAAGATATGAATGGGGCTGTGATGCGACAGCCCCATTTTCTTTGCCATTTCCTAGCTTCCATTCCCAGTCCACTGTTTCTTATTATTTCCCTACACCTTTCCCCGGTGATATAATACTGTCATAATAAATTATGGATATTGCTGTTAAAGTACAGGCTGCGGCGGAAGATAAATTTACCATTGAGTGTTCTTCCGGAGCGAAATTGCGTGTGGACAAAAGCAAAGAGGGTTCTATCCCCGAAGGCCCCAATCCGTTAGAGCTATTTCTTTCTTCTCTGGCTGCCTGTGTAGGCGTGTACGCGAAAAGATACCTAACCACGCACGCTATTTCCTTTAACGAATTAACGATTAACGCGCATGCATTGTTTTCTCAAGATTCTCCCAATCGTTTAGTGAACATACAGGTGCGCGTGCATACCGACGCTAAGCTTGACGATAAAAAAGAAGTATTCCTGCGCTTCATTCGGGGCTGTCCCGTCCACAACACAGTGATTCATACCAAAGAAGTCGACATAAATATAGCCTAAGGGCAAAGAAATTGTTATGGCAGTTGACCCAATTTGTCACATGACGGTAGACGAGCACGCCGCGATAAAGGCCGTTAAGGACCAGAAAGAGTATTATTTTTGTAGCACTCATTGCCGCGACACTTTTATTAAAGAACAGCATAGTAGCCCCACAGGTTGCTGTAATAAGCAAACGTCATTTTTTAAAAATAAACTGTTTCTCGTATCGAGCATCTCAATACTTCTCGTAGCTGCTTCTTATTTTTTTGTTGCTCTTTCGGCCTTTCGTGTCATTTTTCTGACCTATCTTAAAAGCATCTGGTGGGCGGTGCTGGCGGGATTTATTTTAGGCGGTATCATTGATTACTATGTGCCGCAGGAATATATTGTAAAAGTTCTTGCTCAAAGAAAACCACGCAGTATTGTTAATGCAGTGCTTCTGGGTTTCTTGATGAGTGCCTGTAGCCACGGTATCTTAGCTTTATCCATACAATTACATAAAAAAGGCGCATCAAATCCGGCAGTGGTAAGTTTTTTACTGGCTAGTCCTTGGGCAAATCTTACCATCACCATACTTTTGGTAAGTTTGTTTGGCATAAAGGGGTTGTTAATTATTGCCGCGACGCTTGTGGTGGCGATTAACACCGGTTTTATATTTTTATTTTTAGAAAAAGCCGGCCTTATCGAGCGGAACAAAAACACCATTGAAGTAGCCGAACATTTTTCTATTACCCGCGACATAAAAATACGCGCCAAGAATTATTCTTTTAGCAGGAAAACTCTTTTTTTCGATATACAAGGAATCTTGAGGGGCTCACGAGCTCTTTCTGATATGGTGCTGTGGTGGCTTCTCATCGGCATGTTGATTGCGAGTTTCGCCGGAGCGTATATACCCTCTCACGTCTTTCATCGGTTTATGGGGCCTACGTTTTTAGGGCTTTTGGTTACTTTAGCTTTGGCTACCGTCATTGAGGTTTGTTCGGAAGGCTCTTCGCCGCTTGCCTTTGAAATTTATCGCAACACCGGCGCCCTGGGAAACAGTTTTGTTTTTCTTATGGCCGGGGTTGCCACTGATTATACCGAAATCGGGCTTCTGTGGACGAACGTAGGCAGGCGTACCGCGCTTTGGCTCCCGGTTGTTACTGTCCCGCAAATTATTGTTTTGGGCTATATATTCAATTTATTTATGAAATGAACCTCTCACAATATATTGCAAAATCGCTGTTAATTGTTTCATTGACAAGGGTATAGAGACATGCTATACACTTATAGAAAAGGTGGTGTAAACAATGTGGGATTATTCAGAAAAGGTCAAAGAACTGTTCAAAAACCCGCGTAATGTAGGAGAAATTGAAAATCCTGAGGCAGTGGGTGAAGTGGGCAGTATTATCTGCGGAGATGCCCTTAAATTAACCCTGCGTGTCGATAAAAAGACCGATACTATAAGCGATGCTAAATTTAAGACTTTTGGCTGCGCGAGCGCTATTGCTTCTTCGTCGGCACTTACTGAAATGATTAAGGGTATGACTATCGAGCAGGCGGCGAAAATTACTAACCAGGATATTGCCCAATATTTGGGGGGGTTACCCGAAGAAAAAATGCATTGTTCGGTTATGGGTATGGAGGCGTTAGAGGTGGCTATTGCGAACTACCGCGGCCGAGCCATAAAGAAAGAAATGGTAGGCGAAGAAAAAATTATCTGTAAATGTTTCAGCGTAACCGATAAAAAAATAGTTAGGGCGATAAAAGAAAATAATTTACGAAGCGTCGAAGAAGTTACTAACTATACCAAGGCCGGAGGCGGGTGCGGTAAGTGTAAGCCGGAGATTGAAAAACTGCTCAAAGAATTCTGGGAGAAAGAGTCTACCAAACCGGTACCTAAAAAAATAGTTCAGAAACAAACCCTTACTAATTTGCAGAAGATTTCTCTCATTCAGGAAACTATAGAAAGAGAAATTCGTCCCAGTCTTAAAGCCGACGGTGGAGATATAGAGCTGGTGGATATAGACCACAATAAAGTATATGTAAGATTTTTGGGTACCTGCCTGGGTTGCCCGGCAACAGGAATTACTCTTAAAGCTTTAGTAGAATCAAAGCTGAAAGAATTCGTGAACGATAGTATTATAGTAGAGGAGATGAAAAATTGAGGGTTACTTACGTAGACAATAACGCGACCACCGCGGTAGCGCCGGAAGTTTTTGAAGCGATGAAGCCATTCCTTACCACACGTTATGGCAACCCCTCGAGTATGCATGCTTTCGGCGGAGAAGTGCATCATGATATCGAAGAAGCAAGGCAAAATATAGCTAATTTATTGGGAGTGTCCGACCTTTCGGAAATAATTTTCACAAGTTGCGGTACCGAAAGCGATAACACCGCTATCATGAGCACTTTAAGGTCCAACCCGGATAAGCGGCATATTATAACCACCAAGGTGGAGCATCCGGCGATTTTAAGTTTATGCAGATATTTAGAAACTGCAGGATACCGCGTGACTTATCTAAACGTTGACGGTGAAGGGCTGATAGATATAAATGAACTAAGATCAGCCATAGACCATGATACCGCGCTCGTTTCTGTTATGTATGCCAACAACGAAACCGGGGTAATTTTTCCCATCGAAGAGATTGCGGAAATCGCCAGAGTGCACAACGTAGTTTTTCATACCGATGCGGTACAGGCAGTAGGAAAAATTCCTTTTAAGTTAACCGAAATACCTGTAGATTTGCTTTCTTTATCCGGCCACAAACTGCATGCGCCAAAAGGCGTGGGAGCTTTATATGTCCGGCGTGGGACAAAATTCAGCCCCTTCTTAATCGGCGGCCATCAAGAAGGCGGCCGTAGGGGCGGAACAGAGAATGTTGCTTCAGTCGTAGGTTTAGGAAAAGCTTGCGCGTTGGCTCAGGCTCATATAATAGAAGAAAATTCCCGGGTAAAAATTTTACGCGACAAACTGGAAAAAGAAATCTTACAAAAAATACCACATACGCGCGTAAACGGAAATAGAGAAAAAAGGCTTCCCAATACCACCAACATAAGCTTTGAGTTTATTGAGGGAGAGGCGATTCTGCTTATGCTTGATGAAAAGGGTATAGCCGCGTCCAGCGGTTCCGCTTGTACTTCCGGCTCGCTTACTCCTTCCCATGTGCTAAGGGGTATGGGGGTTCCCTTTACTTACCTGCAAGGGTCTATCCGTTTTAGTTTAAGCCGCTACAATACAGAAGAGGATATCGGGTATATTATGGAACATCTACCCCCAGTTATTAAGCGCTTAAGAGAAATCTCTCCTTACGGGAAATAAATATTCTTCCATCCTTGTTGTCTTGTCCCAGATAGTTTATTACACTAAAAAATTATTTCAAAAAAATTATACTTGACAAAAAGCTTTTTAAATGTTATATCCTACTAAAACAATAGAAATAGTAGAGATTAAATATATGAGGAAATACAATGAAATTATCCACTAAGGGTCGTTACGGAGTACGCTTGATGGCAGACTTGGCTCTTCATTTTGGTCAAAAACCGGTCTTACTAAAAGATATTGCCCAGCGGCAGGATATTTCGGAAAAATACCTTTGGCAGTTAATCCCACCGCTTAAAGTCGCTGGGCTTGTAAGCTCGACACGTGGGGTGCATGGCGGATACAAACTTGCCAAATCCCCAGCCCAGATAACCCTGAAAGACATTGTGCTCGTATTGGAAAAGCCGATATGTTTTGCTGAATGTGTAAACGCCCCATCCCTCTGTAATCGTGCAAGTAACTGTACTTTTAGGGAGATATGGGAAGAAATAACACAAAGCACGCTTTCAATCTTGGAGTCATTTACTTTGGAAAAAATAATCGATAAGCACCAGCGAAAAACTAAGGTTGCCACGTACCATATTTAAGAACAATGGAGAATAAAATGGCTTACCAAAAAGATAAAAAGAATATTGTAAACGATGCTATTGTCAAAGATATTAGCGATGCGATACATAATTTAAAATATGGAACAGTGACTATAATGGTACATAATTCGAGAATAGTCCAGGCTGAGGTTACGGAAAAAAAACGTTTTGACGATATTTGGTTGGTAGAGGGAGGGGGTGGTATATAGCACTAAAGAAAGTCGAAAATGTTTCAACCGGACCGACCGGACAGTTTTTATTATTAAAATATTAATAGCAAGTATTACCGGTTAACTGGATAGCCTTGCTCATGTGTTTGATCTAGGAGGCTATCCAATGAAAAAAATTTTACTGACACTTTTAATTTCCGGTTATCTGATAAATAACCCAGCTCTTTCTTATGCAGGTGTACCTTTGAATAATCTTGAGGGCGTGGGAGGGATAGCTTTTAATCCTCTGGCGTATACTGCAGGAACTGATTTTGACACAGACCCCGCAGCCCAAGAGCAGAAGTTTTCACCCAAAAGCTTGATCAAAAAACCACAGTTTGGTGCTTGGTATGTTAATCTGGATAAGGTTGATGTTGACTGGACAAGCTTTGGTTTTGCCGACACTTTTTTCAAACGTTTAGAGCTTTCGTATGGTTACGAAACCATTGCGCCTAACGGCAAGAATATTCATAAAAACAATCTTGGTGCCAAACTATTGTTAATTAAAGAAAATTATCAAGATTTGAAGTTTATCCCGGCTCTTTCTGTTGGTGCTGTTTGGAAGAACGCCTCGAATGTGGCAGTTGGTATCCATGATTCCGGATCAGATTTCTATCTGGTTACGACGAAGTTAATAAACGAACTTCCCAAACCAGTACTGTTATCTGCCGGAATAATTTCTACCAAAGGCCGTGTAACAGGGGTGTATGGGTTTGACAAAGACAGGAATGAAACATTCTTTGGTAACATCGATATATTACCACTTAAAAACGTTGCAGTTGGTTTTGAATATAAACAAGGAGCCCGCTTTAAAGATTTTAAGAATGACAATTACTGGGATGCTCATGTTGCCTGGTTTGTTAATAAGAATATTTCTTTGGTGGCAGCTTATGTTGATGCCGGAAATCATAAATCTGTTAGCAAAACAGGCCTGGGCAACGGTTTTACCGTAAGTGCCCAGTATGCTTTTTGATAACAATATGGCTGGGCAATAAAATTATTGCCCAGCCCCGTCTTTAAAAAAAGGAGGAAATAATGAGTAAAATCGATGCAAAATTAAAAGTTGAAACGCTCGCTTTGCACGGCGGCCAAGAGCCGGACCCGACAACGGGTTCAAGAGCAGTGCCTATTTATCAAACTACTTCTTATCAATTTAAAAGCACCGAGCATGCAGCTAATCTTTTTGGCCTGAAAGAATTCGGTAATATTTATACCCGGCTAATGAATCCTACCACCGACGTATTTGAGAAGAGAATTGCTCTTCTTGATGGCGGCGTCGGGGCTTTGGCGGTTTCAAGCGGACAATCCGCTATTACTTTGGCGCTGCTTAACATTGCTCAAGCCGGAGACGAAATAGTTTCTGCGGATAATCTTTATGGGGGTACCTACAATTTATTCCACTACACCTTCCCGCGTTTAGGAATAACGGTAAAGTTTGTTAGATCTAATGATCTAAAACAATTACAGAAAGCAATTACTCCAAAGACCAAGGCAGTTTATGCTGAATCCATAGGCAATCCTAAACTTGACGTTGCGGATCTGGAAGGCATATCAAAGATAGCCCGCAAGAACGGTATACCTTTTGTGCTCGATAATACCGTTTCTCCTTATTTATTGAGGCCGATAGATTTTGGCGTGGATATTGTGGTTTATTCAGCTACAAAATTCATCGGTGGCCACGGAACATCTCTGGGTGGTCTAATTGTCGATTCCGGTAAATTTGACTGGACGAACGGAAAATTTCCGTTGATCGCAGAGCCCGATCCCAGCTATCACGGTATTAATTTTGTAGAAGCATTAAAACCTTTAGGTAATATCGCTTACATTGTCAAAGCGCGGGTAACCTTGTTAAGGGACCTGGGGCCGGCGATGTCTCCTTTCAATGCTTTTCTTTTCTTGCAAGGCTTAGAAACTTTGCATTTGCGTATGCCGCGGCACTCGGAAAACGCTTTAGCTGTTGCAAAATATCTTGCAAAACATCCAAAGGTGAGCTGGGTGAATTACCCTGGTTTAGAAACCAGCCCCGAGAAAGAAAGAGTAAAGAAATATTTATCTAAAGGAACCGGCGCGATATTAGGTTTTGGCATCAAGGGGGGCTTAGAGGCGGGCAAGAAGTTTATTGATTCCTTGGAATTGATATCGCATCTTGCCAATGTCGGAGATGCTAAGAGTCTTGCCATACATCCAGCCACTACCACACATCAGCAGCTTTCAAGCCAAGAGCAGCTTGCAACAGGCGTGACCCCTGATTTCATACGCTTGTCTATAGGCCTTGAGCATATTGATGATATAATTAATGATATCGAACAGGCTCTTTCACATAGTATATAGGTCAGAAGACAGACGTCAGAAAACAGAAGTCAGATGACAGAAGTCAGACGTCAGAAAAATCTGATTTCTAATTCATAAGATTAGTATAATAAGAAGGAGAGGAATTTATGAGTAGAATATTCAGCGATATTACAAAAACTATAGGGAATACTCCGTTAGTAAGATTGAATCGTATTGCACAAGGGTTAGAGGCAATAATACTTGTGAAGTTAGAGTCTTTCAACCCCTTATCAAGCGTAAAAGATCGCATCGGCGTTGCTATGATTGAGGATGCCCAAAAGAAAGGAGTTCTAAAAAAGGATTCAGTGATCATTGAGCCAACTAGTGGCAATACCGGTATCGCCTTAGCATTTGTAGCAGCTTCCAGGGGGTATCGATTAATTTTGACCATGCCGGAAACCATGAGCATTGAAAGAAGGCAGCTACTTTCTATTTTTGGAGCGGAATTAGTTTTGACTCCTGGTACTGAGGGTATGCGAGGGGCAGTAGCGAAAGCCGAGGAGTTGGCTAAAACCATTCCCAATGCGGTTATCTTGCAACAGTTTGCCAATCCGGCGAATCCGGAAATCCATCGTAAAACTACCGCCGAAGAAATTTGGCGGGACACTGACGGTAAGCTCGACTTTTTTGTTGCCGGCATAGGTACCGGAGGCACTATCACTGGCGTAGCCGAAGTGCTCAAGAAAAAGAAAAAAGATCTTAAAGCTGTTGCAGTTGAACCCCAAACATCTCCGGTATTATCCGGCGGTCAAGCTGGCCCGCACAAAATTCAAGGTATCGGCGCTGGATTTATTCCCCAGGTTCTCAATAGAGATATCATTGATGAAATTATCAAGGTTAAAGATGAAGATGCGGGGATCATTGCCCGTAAATTGGCAAAAGATGAAGGAATTTTAGTTGGAATCTCAAGCGGAGCGGCAGCATGGGCTGCATTAGAAATTGCGAAAAGGAAGGAAAATAAAGGCAAAACCATTGTCGTTATTTTACCTGACACCGGAGAAAGGTATCTTTCGACGTGGTTGTTTAAGGATTAATATATTAAAGATTACAGTGATTATGAGAAAGATTACGGTGATTAGAAATCCATGTAATCATCCCCTAATCATTGTAATCAATATAAAATAAAATGATTAAATCAAGCTCAAACATAGTTGAAACAAAATATTTTACTTTTGCTCATTCGCCGGAGGAGTTCATCCTCGAGAGTAAGGAAAAATTAAGCCCGGTGACCATTGCTTATGAAGCGTACGGCGCGCTTAATAAAGAAAAATCAAATGCAGTTTTAATTTTACATGCCCTCTCGGGAGATGCCCACGCAGCAGGCTTGCATAAGGGAGAAGATAAGCCGGGCTGGTGGGATAATATGATTGGTCCGGCAAGAGCTTTTGATACAGAAAAATATTTTATTATCTGTTCGAATGTGCTTGGAGGCTGTCGCGGTTCAACCGGGCCGGGAAGCTTGAATCCCAAAACCAACAAACCTTACGCTTTAGATTTTCCTCTTATTACTATAGGCGATATGGTTAATGCTCAAAAGGCGCTCATTGAACATCTGGGGATAGATAAGCTTTTATGTGTGATCGGCGGTTCTATGGGCGGAATGCAGGTTTTGTCTTGGCTTATAAAATATCCTGATAAAATTCGCAGTGCCATACCTATTGCGACAGCCCCAAAGCATTCTCCGCAGCAGATTGCCTTTGATGAGGTTGGTAGGCAGGCTATAATGGCTGATCAGGATTGGAAATCAGGAAATTACTACTCAGGTAAATCTCCGAACAAAGGCCTTGCGATTGCAAGAATGATAGGCCATATTACATATATGAGTGATGCTTCTATGGCTGAAAAGTTCGGCCGCCAAAAAACAAATGGAACAGAGCATTTTAAATTTACCGCTGACTTTGAAGTGGAAGGTTATTTACGTTATCGAGGAGACAATTTTGTCAAAAGATTCGATGCAAATTCATATCTCTATATTACCAAAGCTATGGATAATTTTGATGCTTCGCAGGACAGGCCGCTACACGAGGTGCTTTCTGGAAAACCTCTTAAAGTTTTAGTAATCGCGTTTAAGTCGGATTGGTTATATCCTGCGTATCAGTCAAAAGAAATTGTAAAAGCATTTAAGCATGCCGGGATCGGAGTGAGTTTCTGCGAGGTGGATTCTACGTATGGGCATGATGCGTTTCTTTTGGAGACGAAAGAAGAAACCCATCTTATTTCTAATTTTCTAAAAAGTGTTTCACAAAAACGAGGCAGAACATGAAAGAAGATGAAATTATCAAAGGTGACCACAGGGCGATACTTGATATGGTTGCGCCAAGCTCGTTGGTGCTTGATCTTGGTTGTGGCGGTGGAGAGCTGCTCGAACTTCTCACTATGAAAAAAAATGTGCGCGGCCAGGGCATAGAAATAGACGAACAGGCAATATACAGATGCGTAGCGAAAGGCTTAAGTGTGCTGCACGGAGATATAGACACGGGGCTTTCGGAATATAAAGACAAAACTTTTGATTATGTAATACTTAACCAAAGCTTCCAGCAGCTAAAGCACGTTGAAACCGTACTTTTTGATGCTCTAAGAGTCGGCAATAAGGTAATAGTGGGTTTTCCCAATTTTGCTTATTATAGAGCACGCCTGCGTTTATTTTTTAGAGGTAGAGTCCCGATAACCGCATCCCTTCCTTATACCTGGTACGAAACACCAAACTTACATTTTTTAAGTACGCTTGATTTTCTGGATTACTGCAGGCAAAAGTCAATTAAAGTTGAGCGTAAGGTATATTTGGCCGGAGAAAAACGTATGCGGGTACTGCCTAATTTTTTTGCCAACACCGGGTTATTCCTTATTTCTAAATAAAGCCGTAATCACTTTTATAATCACTGTAATCATTAATAAGTAAATAGTAATGAATATAATTTTAGTCGGTAATGCCAATGTCGGTAAAAGCGTTATTTTTAACGCACTTACCAAAAGTTATGTCACTGTTTCGAATTACCCGGGTACAACCGTAGACATATCAAAGGGCATAGCAAAGCTTGGGTTGCAGAATTTTACAGTTTACGATACGCCTGGTATAAACAGCCTCATTGTCCATTCCGAAGATGAAAAGGTAACCCGCGACATACTCTCAAAGACTGATATTGCCTGCGTTGTTCAGGTTGCCGACAGTAAAAACCTCAGACGTTCTTTGGTTCTCACCTTGGGGCTTATTGAGCTGGGCCTGCCTTTGGTATTAAACCTAAATATGAGCGATGAGGCAAAAGAGCGCGGCATAAGCATAGACGTCAAGAAACTTTCTGAAAAATTAGGTATAGATATTATTGAAACTGTAGCTATAACCGGAGAAGGAATTCCTAAGTTAAGAGAGGCTATACTGAAAGTAAAATCCACATATCCGCGAAAAGAGCAGGTTTTATCTCTCTTGGATAAGATAGGTTCTCTCAAGAAAAAAAATCAGATAGTTGAAGAATTGTTAAAAGATGTTTTGCGTGTTTCAAAACCAAAAGCAAAAAGTACATCCGAGTTCGTAGGTAGCCTCACTGTGAGCCCGATAAGTGGAACAATGATACTTATTATGGTGCTTTTTGTGATGTATCTTTTTGTGGGAAGATTCGCTGCGGTTTGGGGCGTAGATTTTTTCGAAAACACGATATTCGGTAAGTATATAAATCCTTTTTTAGCGAATATTATAAATAAGTTTATTCCGCTACCCATCGTTAAGGATCTTTTAATAGGCGAATACGGTATTATCACCATGGCTATTACTTATGCATTTGCCATAATATTTCCTATAGTCACCGCATTTTTTTTATTTTTCGGGATCCTCGAAGATTCAGGATACCTACCGCGGCTATCTGTATTGTCGGACAAAATTTTTAGGGTAATTGGTTTAAACGGCCGCGCAATACTTCCGATGGTGCTTGGCCTTGGCTGCGGAACGATGGCAACTTTAACTTCAAGGATATTGGAAACAAAGAAAGAGCGCATCCTGGTGAGTATTATCCTTACGCTGGCTATTCCCTGCTCGGCACAACTAGGGGTAATCATGGCAATGCTTAGCAATTTTTCGCTTAAAGCGTTTCTTCTTTGGTTTTCCATAATACTTTTCGTTATTGTCGTTGTAGGTTTCTTGGCTTCAAGGTTGGTGCCGGGCAAGCGCAGCCCATTCATTCAGGAATTACCTCCCATGAGGTTTCCGCAAATTACAAATATTTTTGCTAAAACAGGAGCTCGTCTTAAATGGTATCTGAAGGAAGCCGTGCCTTTATTTATTCTGGGGACATTTATACTTTTTGTATCTGAAAAAATAGGATTATTGAGCTGGATAGAAAGAGTTTTGAGCCCGTTCATTGTAACCTGGCTGCATTTGCCTAAAGAAACAACCGCCGCCTTTATTGTAGGTTTTTTAAGAAGGGATTACGGCGCAGCCGGTTTGTATGCGTTAGCGCGCACAGGCGCGCTTGATAAAATACAAATCTTTGTAAGCCTTATTGTAATAACCTTGTTTGTGCCTTGCATCGCGCAGTTTTTTGTTACCGTCAAAGAAAGGGGAATGAAGGTTGCGCTTATGATTTCCGGTTTCGTGTTTATCTTTGCATTTTTGGTGGGAGGTCTCCTAGACCACGCATTACGTTATCTTATTTTGGTTAAAGGTATTGAGGTATTATAATTATGAGATTCCAGTGATAATGAGATGATTTCAATGATCAAGAATGAGATTATGCAAACAAAAAATGATCTTCTCACACAGAAGATCATTGCTTGTGCTTATAAGGTTCATTCTGAACTGGGCCCTGGATTCAACGAAAAGACATATCATAGTGCCTTGAAGCTATCCTTAGAAGAAGAAAAGTTAATATGTGAAACGGAAAAACAATGCAAGGTAATTTATCATGGCAAACAAGTAGGAATTTTTAGATTAGATTTAGTAGTTCAAGATACAGTAATCGTAGAAGTCAAGGCGGTGAATGGATATATGCCAAAAGTATTCGAAGCTCAGATTTTGTCTTATTTAAAGGTCGCAGATTATGGTGTTGGTTTATTGATAAACTTTGGAAATAAAAGTTGTCAAATAAGAAGACTGGTAGCAAAATCATCACTGAAATCATTCGCATAATCACTGCAATCAATTTTAATAGGAGGGTAATATAAAATGGATCATAACCAAAAAATTGAAGAAGCGTTAAATATTATTTGGGAGGAAAGAGAAAAGAAAGTTTACGATAGGAGCGCAATAATAAAAAGATTTTTGGAATCAATCAATGAAGATATTTCTCAGGATTTACTTAGTGAAGGTTTTGTCTTGATAGAGAAAGATATTATAAAATTTAGCGCTAACGGCGAATCTAAAGCCAGAGATATTATCAGACGAGAGCGGCTTGCCGAGAGGCTTCTTATGGATGTTCTTGAGTTGGGAAGGAAGGAAGTCGATTCTTCAGCATGCGCTTTTGAACATATATTATCAAAAGAAGTTGAGCAAAGTATATGTACGCTTTTAGGCCATCCCAAAGAGTGTCCGCACGGCCTTGCTATTCCTATCGGCGATTGCTGTGAAAAAGCAAAAGGTTTGCTTGAAAGTATTGTGATACCTCTGCCAAAACTTAAACCAGGACAGGCGGGAAAAATCGTTTATGTTTTGACGCGCGATCACCCTCAACTCCATAAGCTGATGTCTTTCGGTATTGTTCCCGGGGCAAGGGTGGTATTGCATCAGCTATCACCTTCGGTAATCATCCAAGTTGAAGAAACCCAGGTAGCCTTAGAAGAGGCCATCGCTAAAGAAATTTACGTCAAAAGAATTAATTAGCTAATGCATGTATTTTCGATTAAAAAATAGATGCTATTTTTACTTGACATAGGGTAGGGGGGTATGGTATGCTATAAATGAAGGAGGAACAATATGGTAGACTACCCTAGTCACGACGAAAACTTAGTATCCTTAAGAAGGATTGAAGGCCAAGTACGCGGAATTCAAAAGATGATTCAAGAGCGCAAGTATTGCGTTGATATCTTAAATCAGATCCGCTCGGCAATAATGGCTCTTGCTTCCGTAGAGGATAAAATACTGGAAAAGCATTTTCAAGCTTGCGTCGGTCAAGCCGTCCGCGGATCATCCAGCTCTGAACGTACAAGAAAACTTGAAGAGATATTGAAGCTTCTTAAGCAATTTAGAAAATTGTAAGAGGTTTATTATGCTACGAAAAGTTCTGATTGCTCAAGCATTGGCGGTGCTATTTACTTTAAACTTTGTTTTTGCTGCTTCTGAGGGTTTTTTTTATAAAGAAGCTAATTTAATTGGCAGCTATTCTAGCCGCGATGGGTGGGCGGATAAAAATGGGACAATGATGAACAGTTCTGTGGGTTTTGAGCTCTATCGTAAGTTTTCCGGTGATTACGGAGATTTCCTTACCCTTGACCTTCAGATGCGCGCCTCTTACGACAGTAAAAAGAATTCAAGTCAAGCTTGGGGCTTGGAGATTCATAATGCATGGCTAGAGTATAAACTTTCCCAATATGCAAAGATAAGGGCCGGACATTTTGATCCTTCGTTTGGCCTTGAGCCGATGTTAGATACGCATAGTACCTTGCTTCAGACTTTGGCTGAGCAAGATATCGGTTTTAACAAAGATTGGGGAACTCAGGTGCGCGGGTCGTTTCCCGCGTTTGACTATGAGGCTAGCCTGCAACTCGGTTCAGGAATGAGCATGCGCAGGCGGGATGACAGCTATCTTGCGACATTAAGAATAGGCTCGCCGCAAGGTAAGAACCTGCAGGGAGGAATTTCTGTTTTGTCCGGTATGGTTTTAGAGAGCGAAGGCATGCGCACTTTTCCTAAAAATAAACTATTGTCTGTTGATGCGATGAATAAAAAAAGAATCGGTATCGACGGCCAGTATCTTTATGGCCCGTTTCTTTTTAAAGGAGAATTTGCTTACGGCGAGAACGATAAAAATGATGTGTTAGGGTATCTTACAGAAATAGATTATACTTTTCCTTCGCATCAGAATTTAGAGCTCGAGTTGCAGTATAAAACTTGGATCAATGATATTCATGAAGCCAGTCGCGATAACCCGACAATTACGCTGGGAACAACTTACAAATTAAACCAAACTGTAACCTTACGCGCAGCATTCTTGCATAATTTCGGCATGGAGGATTTAAAGCCCGAAGATCGCTTTGTGGTGCAATTTTATTTCTTTGGAGGTTGATATGAAAAATATTTTTAAGATTTTATTGGTTTTTGTTGCTCTAATTTTCTTTGCCCAAGCTGCTTACGCTGCGGTAGGCTGTAGCCTCAATGACCCGGATCGGGATGTAAAAAGGATATACCCTGAATCGACCGGCTACAAAACTACTTTTATTACTATTAAGGAAAAAGGCGGAGAGGTTTTAAAGAAAAAAATAGAGGATAAGTTTCAAGATAGCTTTGAGCCGGTCTATGAAAGCATTGATGTCCCTTACTCTTTTTATACCGTGCTTAAAGGAAAAGAGGCTATCGGCTATATCCACGGAGTAAACCAAAAAGGTAAATATGGAGGTATGCAAATTATCATCGCCACCGATCTTACGGGTAAGATAATAGATTTTTACTATCAGAAGATGTCTTCTCCTGAGGCCGGAAAGTTTATGGATCTTAAATTTACCTCTCAATTTAAAGGGTTGGCTCTCGACGATTTCTTAAAAGGCAATCTCCCCATAAACGATCCTAGCGTAAATAGCCCCGAAGATTTTAAGGCTACCTTGCGCGGCCTTAAGAAAAATATAATTTTATTGGATATGTTGTTGCTTTCTAAACAATAGGAGGTTTTAATGAAAAAAACTATATTCATTCTCGTATTAGTTTCGGTATTTTCGTTATTGTTTGTTCTCTCCGGCTGCGGGCCAAATCCGGGGATTTATGGAAAACCTTTAACCGAAACCAAGGCTACAGCCATCGCAAGCGTTCTTAAGGCACCGGATAAATTTATCGGCCACGTCATCCGGCTTGAAGGAAAAATTATTCAGGAATGTCCTGCCGGAGGATGGTTTATGCTTAAAGATGATACGGGGGTGATATTCGTAGACCTGCACCCTTCCGAAATCGCTATCCCACAGGCAGTCAATCACCGCGTGGCCGTGCAGGGTAAGGTTAAAAATGATTCCAGTCAAGTTTTTGTGATTGGAGAAGGAGTTGAATTAAAATGAAAACCATTTCTATCGCTTATAAGAATTTAAAGCGTAAAAAAATCCGTACCGTGCTGACAATAGGGGCGGTGGCAGTAGCGGTTGCGGTACTGGTGAGCCTTTTTGGCTTTGACGCGGGCTATCAGCAAGGATTGAGCAATGATATCGATAAGCTTGGCTATCATCTTTTAGTTACGGCAAAAGGTTGTCCTTATGAGGCGGCAACGCTAATGCTTTCCGGTGGAGGGGGCTTGCGTTACATGGAAGATGCTGTTTACAATCGTATCGCAAAAGACCCGCGTGTCGATAAAATTATGCCAGAACTGGTCTCCAGTGTTTACAATCAGGAGGGTGGACCAGATAAGCGCGGTACATTCGCTCTCTACATGGGCATAGAAAAATCCTATCTTGATTTAAAACCCTGGGCGAAGTTTAAATCCGGCGGATGGTTTTCTTCCCTAGATGCCGACGAGGTGATTATAGGCTACGAAGCGGCGGAATTAGAACAGCGCTTAGTGGGGGATCAGATTTTTGTTCCTAAGATCAACAAAGTTCTTACCGTTAAAGGAATTTTTGAGCGTACCGGCACACAAGATGACGGTATGATTTTTATTCCGCTGGCCACCGCTCAGCGTATATTTAATCTTCCGGGAAAACTTACCGGCATCGGCATAAAACTTAAAGATATTCAACAGATAAACGAATTCGAGGAGTCGCTTTATAACGAGCCGGGCATCCAGGTGGTGAGTCTTGCCCAGGTGCGGGGAACAATTCTTAATCTTGTGGCTTCGGCGCGAGCAATGGCTAATTCCGTTGCTCTTATCGCTATTTTTATTGCGGTTCTCGGCGTGACCAACACCATTCTTATGTCTGTGTTTGAGCGTACGCGCGAAATAGGAGTAATGAAGGCATTGGGTGCTTCCGCCGCGGATATTTTCAAAATAATTTGGACCGAGACTACGCTTATTTGCGTGTTCGGCGGATTGTTCGGTGTGACGCTTGCCTCCCTAGGGACCTCGATCGTAGAAAAAATTATTCGTCACACCCTGCCTTATGCGCCTTCGGGAAAGCTTGTTTTGATCAAGCCGGAATTTATGTTGATTGCGTTTCTGGCTACGGTAGTAATGGGTTTGCTGTCCGGTATTTATCCGGCGTTACGCGCATCTAAAATGAGGCCGGTAGAAGCAATTCGGTCGGGAGAATAACCATGAAAGATCATGTGATTCACGCTGAAAAATTAACTAAAGTTTATAAACTTTTAGCCGAAGAAATTTATGCGGTCCGCGATATTAATCTTGATATTGAATCCGGTGACTTTATCGCCATTATGGGGCCATCGGGTTCAGGAAAGACCACCCTTCTTGATAGCCTGGGTTGTTTGAGCGCGATTACAAGCGGTAAATTAAATATTCTCGGCAAAGACGTCTCACACGCAAAAGAAAAAACCCTTGTGTTGATGCGGCGAAAATTCCTAGGTTTTGTTTTTCAGGATTTTTTGCTCATTCCCACGCTTACCGCGCTTGAAAATGTGCAGTTACCTTTATTTTTTGCGCGCGCGCAGCAACGGAGCTCACGAGCGATTGAACTCTTAGAAAGAGTCGGGCTTGGAAAGCGCATTAATCATTTGCCTAAAGAGATGTCCGGAGGCGAGAAGCAAAGAGTAGCTATCGCCAGAGCATTAGTAACCGGGCCTAAAATACTTTTTGCTGACGAGCCAACAGGGAATTTAGATACAAAAAGCGGTGAACAGATATTTCAGATTCTAAAAGATTTAAATAAAAGCGATGGTTTAACCGTAATTTTGACCACGCACAATAATAAACTCGGCGCGCTCGCTAGCCGGATTATTTATCTTAAAGATGGTTGCATAGTTCCCAAGGAAGAATCAAGCTTAAATGTTTGAATTTTCCTTCTTGCTGATAGCCTAGTGTAGCGTTATATTGGTAGATGGCGATCTTTGTATTTTGATATTTAAATTATCTATTAAAGGAGGAAAAATGTTTAAAAGGATGTTAGCGTTTTTAATTGTAGGAACATTTAGCTTAATATTGAGTAGGGTATCTTTTGCTCAAGGTTGCGGTCTGCATGGTAGAGATCAGCAAATAGCACAAGCAGAGCATAATAGTCATACCTATGCAGAGGCAGAAACGGCTGCTCAGGCTGTCTCAAAGGAAGTTGTTAATGTAGGCAACAAAATCTGCCCGGTTTTAGGAGAAAAAGTTGGCGAGAACGGCATGGAGCCGGCAACCTATGAATATGAAGGAAAAATTTACAATTTTTGTTGTACTGCTTGCATAGATGAATTTAAAAAAGACCCTGCGAAATATATAAAAAAAATAGAAGAAGAGAAAAAAGGGCTAGAAATAAAAATGCAGCCCGAGAGTCAACAAGGCCATAGAGCGTTATAAAATCAATTTACCCCTCAATTTTCACAAGATATCGAGAATTACTTTTTTAAAGATGATAGTGGGGTCGGAAGATCGTTCCCGTGCTATAAAACCTAAATCCCACCCCGGGGGTGGGCTTTGGTTTTAATTAAGGATAAGTTTTGGGGTTAGAATAAGTTGGATATTAAAATTATTCGCAGCCGCAGGAGATTACGCACGGTGAGTGCGCGTATGGTTAACGATTGCTTAATAGTAAGCGCGCCGCTAGCGCTTTCCCAAGTACACTTAGAGAAAATTGTTTCCGGTTTTAGATTAAAGTTTGAAAAGAAGAAGCTGAAAGAAGAATTAGATAGAAATCAACCGCTTTCTGAAATTGCTGCGTGCCTTAATGAGAAATATTTTGGCAATCAACTAAAGATCAACTCCGTAGAGTATGTTACCAGCCAGAACAGTAAATACGGCTGTTGTAATCATCGTACCGGCCATATCTGCATATCACACAAGGTAGGCTTAATGCCAAAATGGGTCAGGGATTATGTTTTGATTCATGAAATGGCGCATTTAATAGAGCCAAATCACAGTAAGTCGTTCTGGGATATTGTTTCCCGCTATAAGCTTGCTGAGCGTGCCCGCGGCTATCTTATGGCAGCTGGGCTGGATATCGGTCAAGGAGAGGAATTTGGCCCGCAGGAATAATTTCTGGGACGTGATACTTAACCAACGATTCGCATAAAAATAAGTTGACACTAATACGTTCCGTGATTAAATAGCTTTACCGAAAAAAGGCAGTTGCTAATCAAAAAGTTTCATAACTGCCGAGACTATATTCTGTTATGCGTAAGTTCTAGCTTTGCATTTGGTGTAGAGCATTTTTTCGGTATACCCCGCCAAGAATCTTAAATTTCTTACGAAATTTAAGAGGCGGTCCTTCGGGCAAAAAATGCACGCGTTTTCGCGCAGGCATTTTTTAGGTTAGAACTAAAAAATGGGGAGGTCGTAAAACGGCCTGAGAGTTCCCGTGACGACGGGATTACCCTTTGAACCTGTTCGCCTTTGTTTTAGCAAGTGGCGAAATCTCGACAAATTACAATTTGTCGGAATCTGGATAATACCAGCGTAGGAAATGGGCTCGAATTTTAGACCCTTATGTCGCTGGCATAAGGGTTTTTTAATGAACACATCATTTTTCTAAGCGTGTAGCGTACAGGGAAAATGATGTGTCCAAGAAGTACATCCCGGCTCGCCTGTATACGGGGTAAATTTTCTTCGTAAATTTACCTCCGAGCTCGTCGGGATCAACTCGCGCTATCATTTTTTGGCTTGGGTACACACCAAAAAATGATGCGCTCATTGAGGAGGTTATCGATGCAATTGGACGAGATTAAAATTTCTAAAGCTATCATTGAATCGTTTAGTAAAAAATTGACAGAGGCATTGGATGTTGATGTGGCAATTGTCGGAGCAGGCCCGGCTGGAATGGTTTGCGGTTATTATCTGGCTCGAGCCGCAAAAAAAGTAGTGCTTTTCGAGAGAAAACTTTCAGTCGGCGGAGGAATGTGGGGTGGTGGTATTATGTTTAATGAAATTGTGGTGCAGGATAAGGCTAAAAGAATTTTAGATGAATTTGGCATTAAAACCAGGCGTTATGAAAAAGGTTATTATTTGGCAGATTCTATTGAGTCAGTTTCAGTTATTTGTTCCAAGGCAGTGCAAGCGGGACTAAAGATTTTTAACCTGATGAGCGTTGAAGATGTAATGGTGCGTAGTAAAAAAGTAACCGGGTTAGTACTAAACTGGACAGCAGTTGAAATGGCTAATTTACATGTTGATCCGATTACAATGCGGGCTAAATTTACAGTGGACGCTACCGGTCATCCCGCGGAAGTAGCCCGTATAATCGAGAAAAAATCCGGTATCAGGCTGAAAACAAAGACCGGTAAAACCTTAGGCGAAAAATCTATGTGGGCAGAGGTCGGCGAGGATACTATTGTAAAGAATTCAAAAGAAGTTTGTTCTGGTTTGTATGCTTGCGGAATGTGCGCAAATGCGGTATTTGGCGGGCCGCGCATGGGGCCGGTATTTGGGGGGATGCTATTGGCAGGAGAAAAAGTTGCCAAAGATTTAATTAAAAAGCTTTAAGCCGCAATAACTTTATTCTCCTTCGCCGGATGAAGGCGAGAATGCATTAATGTATTCGGCTTCGGAGAAATGAACTAGATATCCTCCAGAGTTCGCAAAATACGAACTCTGGAGAGATTTCTCCGTAACCATAAGACTGATGGAGAACCCCGCGCTGGCAAGCTGTGGAGAGTAATAAGGTGCTTCATTGTTCTATCTGGTATTTAAAGCAACTGGATTATGTTAGGGGTGGGTGTATAATAACAGTCGAGTATAGGAGAAAAGATTATGGAAAAAATAAGCATTGATGCTTATAGCTTGCTAGAAAGAGTAAGAGCGCAGAAACCAATAGTGCACCATCTTACTAACTGGGTTACTATTTATGATTGCGCCAATATTGTTAAGGTGCTGGGCGGGTCTCCGGTTATGGCACATGCCAAAGAAGAAGTTGCTGAAATGGCGTCTTTAGCTAGCGCGCTGGTTTTAAATATCGGCACACTCACCGTTGAATTAGTTGAGGCGATGAAAATTGCTGCTTCTAGCGCCAAAAATAAAGGCATTCCTATTATACTAGATGTTTGTGGCGCCGGAGCTACAACCTTACGTGATAAGAAAAGCTTTGAATTACTTGAGAATACGCATATTGATATCATCAAGGGTAACGTTTCCGAAATTGCCAGAATTGCCGGAGAAAACGTTGTCACAAAAGGGGTAGATGCCGTTTCAGTTAATCATGATATGCGCTTTATCGCTGAGCGTTTAGCCCGAGAGCGTAAATGCACAGTAGTGGTTACCGGCAAAGAAGACATAATCAGCGACACGAAAACTACTTACTGCGTTGCCAACGGCGACCCGATAATGGCGTATGTAGTAGGAACGGGTTGTATGGCCGCCTCGGTTATCGCTACCTTTGCCGCCATCGAAAAAAATTTTGTATACGCTTCAACTGCGGGCCTTGTTTGTTTTGAAATCGCCGCAGAATTAGCCGCTAAGCAATCACCCGGCCCCGGTTCTTTTAAAGAACAGTTATTTGACTACCTTTTTCGTTTAGATAAAAAAACTATCGACGAACGGCAGAAGGTAACAGCATGAAAGGCTATTATTTTATTACCGACGCTATTTTAAGTAGAGCCGGTAACTTTAGTGATGTCAGGAATGCCTTGCGTGCCGGGGTTAGGGTTGTACAGTATAGGAACAAGTGTGGCTCTACCAAAGCAATGCATGAGGAGGCGTTAAGTTTGCGCGCACTCTGCAAAGACATACTTTTTATTATCAACGACAGAATTGATATAGCTCTAAGCGTTGGCGCTGACGGAGTGCATTTAGGCCAGGAAGACTTGCCATACGCAAGTGCTAGAAAACTTTTGGGAAAAAAGAAAATTATCGGTATGACCGTGCACAGTGTGGCAGAGGCTAAAAGGGCACAAAGTTTAGGTGCAGACTATATCGGGGTTTCGCCGATTTTTACTACTCAGACAAAAAATGACGCTGGCAAAGCCTTAGGGGTTACGATTATAGAAAAAATTAAAAAAGAAGTACAGCTGCCGTTAGTCGCTGTAGGTGGTATAGATTTAATTAATGCCGCTTTTGTAATTACCGCCGGAGCGGATAGCCTATGTGCGATATCCGCGGTCATACGTAAAGCTAACGTAAAGAACGAGATAGAAAAGTTTCAGCGACTATTTAAAAATAGCCGTTAATATGTTTTTTGAGCAACGCAAGGCATCGAGCCATCGCAAGGAGCGGTGTTAAATTCTTGGAATCCTTCCCGGCAGCTTGAGAAATCAATTTTCTCTTTTTGAGCAGCTTCCTTTACTTCCCTGATTAATCGCTTCCGCATTTCTATCGGAAGATAAATATATCCGGATATTCTTTCGCCCTCTCGATAATATATTTTTTGCCAAAGATCTTTGTGTGCAGGAAATATTGTTACCATTCTTTTAAAATTATCGGGTTTTATTTTATATGTAGAAGTGATGATTTGTTTCACGCCTCTCATTTTTAATTCTCGGACCATTTTTTTTATCTCGCCGGTATTGAGCGGATAAATTAAAGGGTCAAAGCGGCAGGCGACGAAGGTAATGTGAGAAAGTAGCTCAATCGCCTTTAGTTTTTCTTCTATTTGCGGTACAAAAGGTTCCAACTTATTTGCAAGTTTCTGGTTAAGCGTGGTAATCGTAAAGCTAACCACAATGTTTTTGTAATCTTTAAATATATCCATGTCTCTGGTAATTAAAGATGATTTAGTAACTAGCTGTACTTGCGCGGGAACATTTCTTACTGTTTTTATGAGTTCTCTGGTAAGTTTTAGTTTTTTTTCCAACGGTTGATAGGGGTCGGAGGAATTAGCGATAGTCAGGATGGCATTTGCGGGTAATTTTTTTATTTCCTTTCTTAGCTGTACTAAAAAATTCTTTTTCGGCCTGGGTGAAAAAAAATTGATTATATAGGAAGATGCATAGCAATAGCGGCAACCATGTCCGCAGCCCACATATGCCGACACGCTGTATTTTTGAGGGCAAGTACATAGTTTTGCTTTCCAGGGGTCAAAAGGCGTAATAGCAGCCATCAACGTTATATTTTAGAAAAGAAGTCTTATAAGTCAAATCATTTAATCGCTCCGCAGAGATTTCCGGGCTTTTGGGATGAATGCGGAGCGATTATCCCGCGAGGTCGGAGAAGCTTATTGTTTAAAGCCACTCATTCGTTTTTCGGAGGAAAATTATTATCGTTGCAAAAACGTATAGAAATATTACAATATAGACGCAAAAGCCGGCGGTATATATGTAGTATTTTTTCTGTAAATCATCTTGCTGCGGATGGTTTCAGATAATAAGGAATATGCAATGGATCGAATTGTTACTTTTCAAGGCAATCCTTTAACTTTGGTGGGTAGAGTTTTGCGGCTCAACGCCCCTGCGCCTCAGTTTAAAACAGTTTCTACATCTTTAAAAGAGGTGAATCTTTCCGACTTTCAGGGGAAAACAAAAGTTATTACCTCTTTTCCTTCCGCGGATACTCCGGTTTGCGACTTGCAACTAAAAGAATTTAATAAAAGAGCGGTTTCATTATCTGGCGATATAGTTATTCTGGGTATTAGCAAAGATTTACCTTTTGCCCAAAAGCGGTTCTGCGAACTCAATAACATCAAAAATGTAACTACGCTTTCCGACTATAAATATTCCTCCTTCGGCTTAAATTACGGTTTACTCATTAAAGAATTAAATCTTTTAGCCAGGGCGGTATTAGTCGTGGATAAAAATGATATATTAAGGTATATGCGCATAGTGGATGAAATAACGCAGCCGCCCAACTATGACGATGTTTTAAAGAATCTTGAAATTGTATTGCATAATTCGGTTATCCCTCCAAAAGAGCAATTGCCCGGTCATTGCAAGCCCTGCGAGGCCGGCACCCCTGCTTTATCTAAAGAAAGAATAGAGAAGCTTCTTGTCGAACACCACGGTTGGCAATTGGTAGAAGATAGAAAATTAGTCAAAGAATTCCAGCATAAAGATTTCGCCGAAGCAAAATATTTTCTTGATATAGTCGCGCTTATCGCCGAAGAACAGGGCCATCATCCTATGATGACTATAATGTATACTAAGGTAAAAATTACGCTTACTACGCACGCATCAGGAGGGTTGACCGAAAACGATTTTATAATGGCAAAAATCATCGACGAAGTAAGGGGGTAATATGAGAGTTGCGGTCCTCGTGGAAGATAGCTATCAGGTTTTGGAGGTATGGTATCCGTATCTGCGTTTACGGGAAGAGACCGTTGAGACCGTATTTGTCGGAACCGGAAAAAAACATTACAAAAGTAAGGAAGGATACCCCCTGGAAGAAGAAATTTGCATTAAAGAGATAAAGGTGAGCGATTTTGACGGGGTGATCGTTCCGGGCGGTTATGCTCCGGATATTTTACGCCGGCATAAAGAAGTAAATGATTTTGTGCGGGAGATGTTTAAGAAGAATAAATTGATAGCCGCAATCTGTCATGGCGGATGGGTGTTGATTTCTGCCGGAATATTGCAAGGTAAAAAAGTAACCTGTTTTGATGCGATTAAGGATGATATGATGAACGCCGGAGCAAAATACCGGGATGAAGAAGTGGTGACCGACGGCAATGTCATTACTTCGCGTAATCCCTATGATTTGCCCGCGTTCTGTACCCAGATAATTAAGTTTCTGGAAAAAAATAAATAGACAAATACTATGGCTACGCTCTACCGCACGATTATATATTCAGGGATAATTGCTTTTATCCTTTTGTCCGCAAATATTATTTTCGGCATCATGGGACTCAACTTTATTATTCATAAATGGTTAGGGATTTTTACTTTTATTTTTGCCTTCATACATGTGGGGCTTATTGTGTATAAAAATCTGCTCGTGCAACATAAGCGAAAGGTAACTACTCGCGCTACAAAAGGAGGAGTATTATGAAATTTTTTATATTGTTTACGAGCTTTTTGTTGTGTGCAGCTGCGGTTTATGCACATCCGCCTAGCAGCGTAAATATTTCCCGTAAAGGCACCACCATCGAAGTTGTAGTAACCCATACGGTTTCCAATCCATCACAACACTATATTAAGCTTATCGAAGTATTTCTAAACGGCAAAATGATTATTGAGCAGCATTTTTGTCTGCAAACTGCAAATAGCCAGCAGGCCGTGTATAACATTCCTGAGTTGAAAAACGGTGATACAGTGGAAGTCGAGGCTGATTGTAACCAGTTTGGAGAACTAAAACAGAAAATTATTATTAAAGAATAACATCGCCACAATTTTTACCTGTCGCGCGAAATTATGATGCAGTCTTTTCTTTAGGAGAAGAGGTATTTGAAGCTGCTTGGCAAGGAGGTACATATGAAAAAATACAGATGTATTGTATGTGGTTATGTGTATGATCCAGAATTGGGAGATCCGGATGGCGGCATAGAACCGGGGATAGCCTTTGAAAAACTGCCTGATTCCTGGTTGTGTCCTGTGTGCGGCGCGGATAAAACACAGTTCGAAGCTGTACAGTGAAATTAGGGAGGTGCGATATGGGCACAAAAGGTATTGAACCAGTCGGTGTAGATTTGAGAAAATTAATTACTTTGCTCAATAAAGCGTACTCGGACGAACGGCTTGCGCATTAAAATCGCCATATGATGATAAAAAAAGACATTTACTGGACGGGTTACATTGACTGGGCTTTAAGAAATTTCCACGGTTATTCAACGCCCTCGGGCTCTACTTATAACGCCTATCTTCTTCTCGATGAAAAACCCACGCTGATAGATACGGTGAAGCGCTATGGTTATGAGGAAATGTTATATAATATCCGAGAAGTAATCGACCCCTCTAAAATACGCTATATTATTTCTAACCATACCGAAATGGATCATTCGGGCTCAATTGGCAAAATGCTTGAGCATTGTCCCGGTGCTGAAGTGGTGTGCTCGGCCAAGGGAGAGGAGGGTTTAAAAAAACATTTTGGGTCGGATTGGAAATTCAAAGTGGTTACTACCGGCGACAGTATATCTATCGGTAAACGTACGCTTAAATTTTTCCCCGTACCCATGGTGCACTGGCCGGATTCCATGGTTACCTATTGTCCCCAAGAAAAGATATTATTTTCTAATGATGCATTCGGACAACACCATGCCAGCTCAGAGCGTTTCGCCGATGAGGTTGGTATCGAAACTGTCTGCAAAGAAGCAGAGAAATATTATGCCAATATTGTGTTACCATATGGAAGCCAGGTCGTAAAAGCGTTAGAGGCGCTTCAGTCTTTACCTATCGAAACGATCTGTCCTTCGCACGGTCTCGTCTGGCGCAGGGCGGAAGATATTAAGCGTATCATTGCACTTTATACGCAGTGGGCGCAATATCAGTCCGAGCCGCGCGTCGCTATTGTCTATGATACTATGTGGCATTCGAGCGAAAAAATGGCTTTGCGCTTATGCCAGTTACTCGAAAAAGACGGCCTTGCGGTAAAATTAATGAGTTTACAAGCCGTGCATATTTCGGATGCGATGACCGAAGTGATGCGTTCCAGGGTAATTTGTATCGGTAGCGCAATCTTAAACAATAAAATACTCCCCAGCATGGGAGCGTTCCTTACGTATATGAAAGGATTAAAGCCAAAAAACCGTTCCGGTTTTACTTTTGGTTCGTACGGTTGGTCGCAAATCGGTTTCAAAGAACTGGAGGATGCGTTGCATGAGTCCGGGATAACGAAGTTATGTGACAGTGTCTATAGTAACTGGGTGCCTGACGAGGGAGAACTTAAACGGCTGGAAGAGGTAGTGATAAAAATAAAACAGGCAATACTTTAAAAAGGAGTGAACTATGACAAATGTGTTTAGCCCGCAAGAAATATTACGGATAGCGATTAAAGTCGAAGAAAACGGCAAGCAGCTTTATGAAATGTTGGCCAAGAATGCGAAAGAGAAAAAAATAAAAGATATATGGAACTATTTGGCGACGCAGGAAGGGCTGCATAAGAAAACTTTTGAAGAAATGCTGGAAAAAGCAGGGGATTATGTCGTCTATGAATATAGCCCGGGCGAATACGACGCGTATCTCAAAGCTATTTCTGCGCAATATGTTTTTGCTCCGGAACACATCGCAAAGAAAATTTACGATGGATTTGCGTCGGACATAGATGCGCTTGACTTTGGTATTTCCATCGAAAAGGATTCGATCCTTATCTACTCGGCGTTACGAAAGTATATAAAAGCGGATAAGCAATCCGCGATAGACAAGGTTCTTTTCGAAGAAAAAGACCATTTGGTGAAGCTTATTTTACTCAAAGATTCGTTAAAGAAGTGAGGTTGTAATGGAAATAAAAATTTATACCACGGCTACATGCCCTTATTGCCGCATGGCAAAACAGTACATCTCTTCTCAGGGGTTTTTTTATCAGGAAATTGATGTGTCGAGTAACCAGGCTGCTTCGGAGGAGATGGTGAAGCTTTCCGGTCAAATGGGCGTTCCTACCATTTTCATTAATGGCCAGGTAGTAGTCGGCTTTGATAAAAACCGTATTGATTCTTTGTTGGGATCGTAATTGAAACTTCTAACCCGCGTTGTATAATTTAATAAACCAATGCCCCTTTATGCATACTACTGCAAGAAATGTTCCGAAAAGTTTGATCTGCTTTTGGGCATGAGCCAGGAGAAAACAGAATTGAAATGCCCGGCTTGTAAAAGCAAAAAGATAGAAAAAGTATTCGCTCCGTTTCGGGTAGGCGGCTCAAGCAGCGAAAAGAATTCTTCCTCGAAGTGTGGTTCCTGTTCCGGAGGGTCCTGTTCAGGCTGCCACTAAATTAGGCTAAAGACCACAAAGGAAAATAATATTAATATACTAAACCCTACCCCAAAAATCCTAAACTCTAAACAAACTCAAAACCAAAATTATCCAAACTCGAACCATTAGAGTTCAGTGTTTTTAGTGTCGAGATTATGAAAACATACGACTTAATAATTCTTGGTGCCGGCCCGGCTGGCATAACTGCTGCAGTCTATGCAGCCAGAAAAAAACTCGATTTTTTAGTTATTACCCAAGACGTCGGTGGACAAACCGTTTGGAGCGGTGATATAGAAAATTATACCGGTTATCAATTCATCAGCGGCCCGGATCTTGCTTTAAAATTTCAAGAACACATGAATGCTTTTTCCATGTCGGTACATATGCCGGAAGAAGTTCAGTATCTCGCGAAAGCCGGCCGATTAGTAGAGGTGCGGACCGATAAAGGAAGCTATCTTTCTAAGGCGGCAATTATTGCGACCGGAAAACATCCACGTTCTCTCAGTGTTCCCGGAGAAAAAGAATTTAGAAATCGCGGCGTGACGTATTGCGCTACCTGTGACGGCCCTTTGTTCAAAGACAAAACCGTAGCCGTGGTTGGAGGAGGCAACTCCGCACTTGATGCGGCGCTGCAGATGATAAAGATCTCGCCAAAAGTTCATGTCATTAATACCGCTGCCCGTCTGACTGCGGACCCTGTTATGACAGAGAAGCTGCAAAGGGCAACGAATGCCGAAATATGGAATAATGCCAAAGTAACAAAGATCAGCGGTGATACCTTCGTAGGGAGTTGTGAAGTAGAAAAAGATGGTGTATCATTTTCTCTGGCGGTGTCGGGGATTTTGATAGAAATTGGCTTAATTCCTAATTCTGATTTTACTAAGGCAGTGAAACGCAACGATGTGGGGGAAATTATTGTCGATAACCATAATAGCACCGACATCGAAGGTATTTTTTCCGCGGGAGACGTAACAGACGTTTTTGAGAAACAAATTATCGTTGCCTGTGGTGAAGGCGCAAAAGCCTGCCTTGCGGCATTTCATTATCTATCAACTCATGATTTTTAAATGTTTCTTGCTTCCAAGTATCGAGAGGATTTTTTAACATGATCATATTATCTCCTACGCTAATTAATTTTTTCGAAAAACAAACATTCGTAATTGTTTCTACTATTGATAGTTCAGGGAGCATTAATTGTGCGGCAAAAGGAATTGTTATGGCCCAGAAGCAAGGCAAGATCTACCTGATAGACCTTTACAAAACGAACACCTTTCACAATTTACAGGAAAATCACACCATTAGCGTTACTGCCGTAGATGAACATCTGTTTATGGGGTACACATTAAAGGGCCGGGCACGTATGGTGGCACGTGATAAAATAGGCGCACCGCTGATAAAAAAATGGGAAGCAAGAGTTGTCCATCGCATTTCCAAGCGGCTCATTAAAAACGTCAAAGATAATAGAGATTCTCGGCACCATCCTGAAGTAAAGTTTCCTTATCCTCAGTATCTTATTGAAATGTCAGTTGAAGAGGTGGTAGATTTGACACCCGCCCACCTTAAACAAGATTTTTCTCGTTCATGAAATTTCTATAACTTTCGGTAATTTTTTTAAATTTCTTCTTGATTTTTGTTCGAATACATTATATTTTATAGAGGTAATCATGATGACGCCAATAGAAAAATGGGTAGAAGAAGTTGCCGGATTGACTGAACCAAAAGAAATTTACTGGTGCGACGGTTCGGAAAAGGAAGCGCAACGTCTTATTGAAAAAGGGATACGAGAAGAACGTATCAACGGTAAGCCTGTATTCCATGAGTTGAACCAAAAAAGCTGGCCGAACGCATACCTGCATCGCAGCCACCCCAATGATGTCGCACGTACGGAAAATTTGACTTTTGTCTGCCATCCAGATAAAGAAACCAATGGTCCGAATAATAATTGGATGGCGCCCCAGGACGCTAAACAAAGACTTACGCAATTGACCAAAGGGTGCATGAGGGGAAGAACTATGTATGTGCTTCCTTTTGTGATGGGACATCCGGACTCGCCAATTGCTAAATTTTGCGTACAGGTAACCGACAATTCATATGTTGCAATCAACATGCGGATCATGACGCGCATGGGTAAGGATGTCCTGGATCGGATCGGTAACAGCGATAATTTTATTAAAGGGTTACATTCCGTAGGAGATCTTGATCCTGAACGCCGCCTGATCGTACATTTTCCCGAGGAACGCTTAGTTTGGAGTGTCGGTTCAGGCTACGGCGGTAACGCGCTATTGGGTAAAAAATGCATATCATTGCGCCTTGCTTCCTGGATTGGATATCAGGAAGGTTGGCTTGCCGAACACATGATTGTTGTCGGCGTCGAAGACCCTCAAGGAAATATTGATTATTTAGTTGCGGCATTACCGAGTGCCTGCGGCAAAACAAATTTAGCCATGTTACGTTCGGCGCTGCCCGGCTATAAAATATGGACTCTCGGAGACGATATCGCCTGGCTACGTATTGGCGAAGACGGCCGGTTGTGGGCCACAAATCCTGAGATGGGATTTTTCGGCGTTGCTCCGGGCACCTCTTTAAAGACTAACCCGTTAATGATTGAAACATTAAAGCAAGGCACATTTTATCCTACGCTTTTTACGAATACTGCTTTGGATATCGACACCAATGAGCCGTGGTGGGAAGATTTGAGTGCACAGCCGCAGCATATGCTGGATTGGCAAGGAAATACATTTTTGCCGCAGTCAGGCGCAAAGGCCGCACATGCGAATTCGCGCTTTACCGTATCTACGCTGCAATGCCCGACCCTGTCGAAAGAATTTAATAATCCAAAGGGTGTGCCGATTTCCGGAATTATCTTAGGTGGCAGGCGCTCTGGCCTTATCCCGCTGGTGTATGAGAGTTTTGATTGGCAGCATGGGGTATTTTCTGGAGCAATGATGGGCTCTGAAACTACTGCTGCGGCGCAGCATGCGGTAGGAGTTTTACGCCGCGACCCCATGGCCATGCTTCCTTTTTGTGGTTATAATATGGGGACTTACTTTGGTCACTGGCTCGCTATCGGTAAGAAGCTGAAACATCCGCCCAAAATATTTTTTGTTAACTGGTTCAGAAAAGATGACAACGGCCGATTTCTTTGGCCCGGTTTTGGAGAAAATATCAGAGTGCTTCAGTGGATAATCGCTCGTACGAAGAATAAAGCCCAGGCAAAGGAAACGCATATAGGGCTTGTTCCCGATATGGGAAGTTTTGATCTTTCCTCGCTCTCTATTCCCAAAGCACATATAGAAAAGCTCTTTTCGATTGATGAGAAAAAGTGGGATGCCGAATTAAAAGAGGCTGAAGAGTTTTTCAAGAAATTTGGTACATGTATACCCGAAGCTTTGCACCAGGAATTTGATATTTTGGAAAAAAAGTTAAAAACGTAACATGAGTCAGATCATTCTTTCCACACAATTTTCCGACCTTAAATTATTTCGCCGCGGCAAAGTTCGTGACGTGTATGAAGCAGAGGACAGCCTCCTTATTGTCTCTACCGACCGTATTTCCGCTTTTGACGTGGTGCTTCCTAATGGAATTCCCGAAAAAGGAAAAGTGTTGAATCAACTTTCGCTTTTCTGGTTCTATTTCACTCAAGGGATCATTCCCAACCATGTTATTACTTCAGATGTCAGCCAATATCCGGCTTCGCTTCAAAAGTATGCAGATGCATTAGACGGCCGCTCGATGCTGGTGAAAAAAACCAAACCGATCGCGTTTGAGTGTGTAGTTCGAGGGTATTTGGCAGGTTCAGCGTATAAGGAATATCAGGAAAAAGGAAGCGTGTGCGGCATGCAGTTACCTTCGGGTTTACGAGATGGAGATAAACTTCCTCAAACCATGTTTACGCCGGCAACAAAAGAAGAGCACGGCCACGACATCAATGTTGATGAGGCATTTATGGAAAAAAAACTTGGTGTGGAATTGAGTCGCACCGTGAGGGAGGCAAGTATCCGTATCTATGAAAAAGCAGCAGCCTATGCTCTTAAGAGAGGTATTATTATTGCTGATACTAAGTTTGAATTCGGCTCTGACAAGAACCAAATTATCTTAATCGATGAAGTATTGACGCCTGATTCTTCCCGTTTCTGGCCGAAAGAAACGTATCAGCCTGGCCGTTCCCAGGCCAGTTACGATAAGCAGTTTGTCCGCGATTATCTGGAAAGTATAAGTTGGGATAAAAATCCTCCTGCACCAACTCTGCCCGAAGAAGTTGTCATAAAAACCGCAGACAAGTATAAAGAAGCTTTACGGTCTTTGGCTGATATCAGTCTGTAAACAATTTGTTATGCATTCCAAACAGGGCGAACAGTTTAGTCGTGTAGCCGGTAATCTTTCCGGCATGAAGTTCATTTTTCGTTCTCTACGCTACAGGAACTTCCGCCTTTTTTTTGCCGGCCAACTTGTCTCTCTGATCGGTACGTGGATGCAGACAATTGCGATGAGCTGGTTTGTGTATCAGTTTACCAACTCTACGCTTACCCTGGGTATTGTGGCCTTTTGTAGCCAGATACCTTCATTTTTTATTGCCCCCTTCGCCGGCGTTTTTATCGATAGGCTGAATAAACATAAAATTCTTGTTATTACCCAGACGCTTTCCATGCTGCAGGCTTTTGCTTTGGCTTTTCTTGTTATCAGCAAGATCTACCTTGTGTGGCCGATCATAGTGTTGAGTTTATTTCTCGGATTCGTTAACGCCTTTGACATTCCCGGCCGGCAAGCGTTTATCGTCGAAATGGTTGGGAAAAAAGAAGATTTGGGTAATGCCATTGCGCTCAATTCGCTTATGTTCAATATCGCGCGTTTGCTAGGGCCGTCGATAGCGGGAATTTTGATTACCGTTGTCGGAGAGGGAACATGTTTCCTTATTAACGGTGTAAGTTTTCTTGCGGTTATCGCCGCGCTTTTAGCGATGAAGAATCTGCATCATAAACGCGAGATAAAACGATCGCATGTATTGGAAGATTTAAAAGAAGGCTTTCGTTACGCATTTCGTACCTTGCCTATCAGGTTTATCTTGATGCTTCTGGGTATGATCAGCCTGGTGGGAATGTCTTACGCGATTTTAATGCCTGTCTTCGCAAGGCATATATTAGGCGGAGGCCCGCAAACATTTGGATTTTTGATGGCCTCTATCGGAATAGGCGCTTGCGCCGGGACCGTATATCTTGCTTCGCGCAAAAATATTGCCGGATTTATAAAAATTATTGCTTACGCCACAGGTATTTTTGGATTGGGGCTGGTATTATTTTCTTTGTCGCGTACGTTGTGGCTGTCTCTGTTGATTTTATTCGTTACGGGGTTTGCAATGATGGTGCAAATGGCTTCATGTAATACCATTCTGCAGACCATAGTGGAAGACGACAAGCGCGGAAGAGTAATGAGTTTTTATACCATGTCTTTTATGGGTATGGCTCCTTTCGGCAGCCTTATCGCCGGGATTATGGCCACACATATAGGCGCACCCTTGACCGTAACTTGTGGCGGATTGGCTTGTTTTGTCGGCGCGCTTATTTTTGCTAAAAGTATCCCCTTATTTAAAAAGCACATTCATTCTCTTTATAAGAAAACAGGTATTTTTTCACCCGTAGCATAAACCCGGCTTTTTGAGTTAACGGCCGCAAAGTACTGTTATTCTTGTTTGCCGGATGAAGGTGAAAAAGTATCAATGTATTCGGCTTCGGAGGAATTTCTCCGTAATCATTAGATTGATGGAGAATCCCTCCCATGATCTGCCGGAGGCAGCGCGGGCGGTAAAATAAGGTGTTTCATTTGCGGCAAAGCGAAATTAAGATATAATAAGCCTGTTAGGGGATTATTCATATGATGGTTTGGATATATAGTTTGGTAAGCGTTACGATAGTTAGTTTTATATCATTGATTGGAGTTTTTACTCTTTCGCTGCGCCGCGAAAAACTAGATAAAATATTACTTCTTTTGGTAAGTTTTTCCGTTGGTGGGTTATTCGGCGACGCTTTTATACATCTTCTTCCGGAAACATTTGAAAAAATTGGAGCAAAGCTGGTTGCCTCATCTCTTATTATTTTCGGTATTTTGATTTTTTTTGTATTAGAAAAAATTGTCCGCTGGCGACATTGTCATACGCCAACGTCCGGCGAACACTTGCATCCGGTAGTCACTTTAAATTTAATCGGTGACGGCGTGCACAACTTAATCGATGGCATGATCATCGGTGCTAGTTTTTCAATAAGCATTTCTATCGGGATAGCCACCACATTAGCGGTTATTTTACATGAAATACCTCAGGAAATAGGCGACTTCGGCGTATTAGTACACGGAGGACTCTCGATCAAAAAAGCGCTTTTTTTTAATTTTA
This sequence comes from Candidatus Omnitrophota bacterium, assembly GCA_037146775.1. Classification (GTDB taxonomy): domain Bacteria; phylum Omnitrophota; class Gorgyraeia; order Duberdicusellales; family 4484-171; genus JBAWWL01. Next base: position 123,503 of record JBAWWL010000005.1, read on the forward strand.
TTTCCGCGCTCACCTCGATTGTTGGCGCGGTTATATCGCTTACGATAGGCTCGTACGTCAAAGGATATACCGTGGCATTGCTTCCGGTAGCTGCCGGTGGTTTTTTGTATATTGCCGGTTCAGACCTTATCCCGGAACTGCACGGTTGTGATACCAAGATATCTACTTCCCTTTGGCAATTTCTTTTTATCATTCTCGGTATTTCGACCATGGCTTTACTTACTCTGCTGGGTTAACCGCACATGAATATTTCTAAACCATCCGCTTTAAAATTTATCATTCTTTTGGGTGTGGTCAGCCTTTTTTCCGATGTCACTTACCAGGGAATGCGCAGTATCTCCGGGCCGTATTTTGCTATTCTTGGGGCAAGTGCGGCGGCAGTGGGGATAGTCTCCGGTTTCGGCGAACTTATCGGCTATGCCCTGCGTTTAGTTTCCGGATATATCAGCGACAAAACCAAAAAATATTGGACCATAACTTTTATCGGTTATGCCATTAATCTTTTGGCCGTACCGCTTTTGGCGCTGGCTCATCGCTGGGAAATTGCTGCCATGCTTATTATTATGGAGCGAACAGGTAAAGCCATACGGGCACCCGCTCGTGACGCAATAATTTCGCATGCCGCAAAACAAGTCGGCCAAGGCTGGGGTTTCGGCCTGCATAAAGCCATGGATCAGGTTGGCGCACTTTCGGGCCCCTTGATTGTCGCGGCAGTACTTTATGCAAAAGGCGGTTACCGGGCAGGGTTCTTAACTTTAGCTATTCCGGCATTTTTAGCTTTGGCGGTACTGCTTGTGGCGCGTTTCATATATCCTGAGCCGCGCGACTTTGATCCGGTCAATATTAAGATAGAAAAAAAAGGTTTGCCAAAAATTTTTTGGATATATCTTGCGGGTACGGCCTGTATTGCGGCGGGCTACGCGGATTTTCCTCTGATCGCTTATCACTTCAAAAAGACGGCTATAGTGAGCGATAACTGGATTCCTGTTTTTTATTCCGTAGCCATGGCAGCCGGCGCTCTGGCCGCGCTTATTTTCGGACGCCTTTTTGATAAATTAGGCATAGTAGTGCTTGTTTTGGTCGTTGTTCTTTCTGTATTTTTTGCTCCGCTGGTGTTTTTCGGTGGTTTTAACTTAGCGCTTTTGGGTATGGTATTCTGGGGTATTGGTATGGCCGCACAAGAATCTATTATGCGCGCGGCCGTAGCAGGCATGGTTTCCCCGGGTAAACGCGGTTCTGCTTACGGGATATTTAATACCGGCTACGGCATATTCTGGTTTTTAGGCAGCGCGTTAATAGGAATTTTATACGACCATTCAATCCTTTCTCTGGTTATATTTTCCGTAGTTATGCAGCTGGTTTCTGTTCCGATTATATTGTTGGCATATAAAAAATCAGAATAATTTGCTTCAGAATTAACCGAAAAAAATACCAATACATTTTTTGGGTTAAAATCATAGAAATGGATTGACAATTAATAAATACATAGTATCTTATGAAAGATAATGTTAAAATATTATTTAATCCAAATGTATTTTTCCGTTTTTAACCAGCGCAGCAGGTAAGAAAAATGAAGATAATTGTGTGCATAAAACAGGTTCCTGATACAACCGAGGTCAAGATAAACCCCGAAACCAATACCCTCATCAGAGAAGGGGTGTCTTCTATCATTAATCCCTTTGATATGTATGCTATTGAAGAGGCGGTACGCTTAAAAGAGAAGTTTGCGGCGGAAACGACAGTTATTACTATGGGCCCACCCCAGGCTGAAAGCGCTTTGCGTGAAGCTTTGGCTATGGGTATTGACCAGGCAATTTTACTTTCCGACCGCGCCTTTGCCGGTTCGGATACCTGGGCCACCAGCTTGGTTTTAGCGAAAGCAATAGAAAAGATAGGAAATTTTGATTTGGTAATTTGCGGGAAACAGGCTTCAGATGGTGATACCGCCCAGGTAGGCCCGGGAATAGCCACTCACATTAATCTTCCCCAGGCAACATACGTGCGTAAAATAGAAAATGTTGACATAGAGCATAAGACTATCCGTCTAGAGAGGCTTCTGGAAGATGGCTATGAAATTTTAGAGGTAGTCATGCCGGCGTTATTGACGGTAGTAAAAGAGATAAATGAGCCGCGGTTACCATCGCTTCGCGGTAAGATGCGTGCACGCAGCCAAGCTATTGCTACCTGGACGCATAAAGATTTAGGTTTGAGCGAAGAAAAGTTGGGGCTAAAAGGTTCCCCCACGCAGGTGGTAAAGATATTTACCCCTCCGCCCAGAGAAAAAGGAATGATTCTGGAGGGAGAGCCGGAAGTCGTAGTGGGTAAATTATTAGAAGAATTAAAAAAACACCTTATTTAGTATGTTTATAAATCCGAAACACGAAATCCTAAACACTAAACAAATCAAAAATTCAAAATCCAAAACCAAAAAAGTTTTAAGTTTGTGATTTCAAGTTTTGTATTTATTTAGGATTTAGAGTTTAGTGTTTAGAGTTTGAGCAAATATGAGTGACGCAATAAAAATAATAGTTGATAAGTGCGTGGGCTGCGGTTTGTGTCTAAAGGTTTGCCCTTTTTCTGCTATCACATTGGCCCACAAAAAAGCGGTTATTGATGTAGCAAAATGCAATTTGTGCGGTGCCTGCAAAGATTCATGTAAATTCTCCGCGATCACCATCTTTAAGCCACAGATCGTAAAAGCCGATTTTTCTTCCTATAAAGATGTCTGGGTATTCGTCGAGCGGGAACGGGACAAAATCGCCGGCGTATCGTTTGAGTTGCTCGGTAAGGCGCGCGAGCTCGCAAAGGATTTACACTGCAAGGTTGTGGCAGTTTTGTTGGGCAAGAATGTTAAAGAAAAAGCTCAGATGCTTATACAGAAAGGTGCGGATAAGGTAATTGTGGTAGAGCGTAACGAGCTGGATAATTTCATTTCCGAAAATTACGCCGGTGTCATTAGCCATCTCGTTGGAAAATATAAACCGGAAATATTTTTGGCCGGAGCGACTACCTGTGGCCGTTCTCTGGTTTCTCGTATCGCAGTAACTATCTATGCCGGGCTTACTGCCGATTGTACGGGTTTGGATATTGATAAGGAAAAAAGATTGCTTATTCAGACTCGCCCGGCGTTCGGCGGAAACATTATGGCTCAAATTATTACTCCCAATCACCGGCCGCAGATGGCAACGGTGCGCCATAAGGTAATGAAAGAAGCTGAAGCCGATACTAAGCGGAAGGGCGAAGTGATAGAAGAAGTGGTGGATGGCGCAGTCATTAATGCGCGGGTTACGTTCATCGATTTTATTCAGGAAGAAACCGGAAAAGTAAACTTGGCTGATGCCGATATTATTGTTTCGGGCGGCAGAGGCTTGGCTGACGCAAAAAATTTCCCCATACTTCAGGAATTAGCGCAAACTCTCGGTGCTGCCGTGGGCGCTTCGCGTTCGGCTGTGGACAGCGGTTGGATCAACTATTCTCATCAGGTGGGACAAACCGGCAGAACAGTCGCACCAAAAATATATATTGCGTGCGGTATATCGGGGCAAATCCAACATTTAGTGGGTATGCAGTCGTCAAAAATCATTATAGCTATCAACAAAGATCCCGACGCACCTATTTTTAAAGTAGCGAATTACGGGATTGTGGGGGACTTGTTTAAGGTTATCCCGCTGTTAACAAAAAGTCTGAAAGCAGTAAGGAAATAGCACACCAGTAACATTCAAGGCATACGGTATACCCATGTTTTTAAGAGAATTAGAAATTTTCGGTTTCAAATCCTTCCCAGAGAAAACCACCCTCAAATTCGAAGCCGGCATTACGGTTATCGTCGGTCCTAACGGCTGCGGCAAATCAAACGTGTTAGATGCTTTAAAATGGTCGCTGGGCGAGCAAAGCGCTAAGTCGCTTCGCGGCACAAAAATGGAAGATATTATTTTTAACGGCACGGAAAACCACCCTCCCTTAAGTTACGCCGAGGTGACCCTGTCTTTTGATAACCAGGATAATTATCTCCCGATAGAATACAAAGAAGTTGCAGTAACGCGCAGGCTCTATCGTTCGGGCGAAAGCGAATACCTGATCAATAAAAATCCCGTACGACTCAAAGACGTCGAGGGCTTATTTATGGGGACCGGCCTCGGTGAAAGTACCTACTCGTTTATCGAACAGGGTAAAATCGAAGTATTTTTGAGCTATAAGCCGGAAGACAAACGCCTTATATTTGACGAAGCCAGCGGTATCGTGAAATATAAAGAAAGCCGCAGGGAAACGCTCAAGAAACTGGAAGAAACTGATGAGAACCTGCTTCGTCTGGAAGATATAATTTCGGAAGTGAAGCGCCAAATACGCTATCTGGAAAGGCAGGTGGAAAAGACGCGCAAATTTAAAGAATGCCAGGAAAGGCTGATTGAAGTAGAAAAGCAACTGGCGGCTCTTAAGTTCTCCGATTTGGAAAAAAAGATAAATGTGATCCTGGAAGAGCTCAATACGTTAAAAACCAGGGAGGTTGACAAGGAAAAGAATCTGAAAGAGTATAAAGAGAAATGGGATGAATTAAATACCGCCCTGAATCAATTGCGTAAGCAGTTACAGGAAGTAAGCTCGCAGGTTTTTTCGCTTAACGCCCAGATAGAAACTTCTCTTGGCTATATTAAAGTTAGTCAGCAGAGGATACAGGAATTGAATGAGCGCAATCAAACGATAGAACAGAATAAACAAGCGTATGGCCAGCGGCTCATCCTGCAGGACAAGCGGCTTGAGGAAGAACGAACAAAACTTGCCTCTATTGCAACCGAATTGACTGCGCTTGTTGCTCATATCGAAGTATTGCGGCAGGAGAATGTTCTTATAGAGAAAGATACGTCCGAGGTGCATAAGAAAATCGGCACAGAAAAGATGCGTCTTCTGGAGCTGGAAGAGCGCGGGGTGCAGCTGCGCAACAGCTTGGTGGAAATACAAACAAACACGTCTTCGTTCACTAATCGGAAAAAGCGGCTGCTTTTGGATAAAGCAAAGATAGAGGGATTTTCTGCCGAAAAAAAAGAGATTTTAGGCCGCCTGCAAAAAAACCTCAGCGAATTTACTGTGCAGCTCGCGGCGCTCAAAGATAAGAGAAACGTATTACTTTCGAAAGAGCAGGAACTTATTGCCTTACGCGAACAGTTACAGCAGGAATTAATTAAGAAAGAAAAGGAGCAGGTTGAGCTGAACTCGTATTACGAATTCTTGCGCGATTTACGTACCAAGTATGATACGTTTTCCGCTAAGAGGACCGTGACGGTCGTCTTCAACGAAGAACCAAAAAACATCAATAAGCTGATTGTTTCCTTGAAGGGTGTAACATTCGAGCAGGAAAGCGGCACGTTCAAGGCGGTCATAGAAGCAAAAGTGATATCGTTTGAAGAAGAACAGTTGCAAGAAAAGCTGAATATTATCCAGAGGGATATAGAAGATATAAAACGCCGCTTGGTCGAGGTTGAGCAGCAGAAAAAGCAAGTAAGCGAAGAGACGTCTGCCGGAAGCACACAGCTCGAGGAACAGGAACGGTTGTGGCAGAGAACTTCTCAGGAAAAAGAAAACATAGAACGAGAATGCCTGCGTTTTAGCGAAGAATTTGAGTTGGTGGAGAAGGAACTCACCGCTAACCGTCAGGATCTAGAAAATTATGAAAGGAAACAGAAAGATTTAGAAGGCGAAATAGCGGGCTCGGAAGAACAGTTGCAGAGTGCAAAGTCTAATGTCGATGGTTTGCAGGAACAAATGAGCAAAAACACTGCCAGGACTAACGAGCTTGACGTAGAAATTGCCAAAAGCGAAACACATAAACAGTCTCTCTATCGAGAGAAAGAGAGCTTAGATTCAAAAATTTTACTGCTTGCCGAGGAAAAAGGTAATATTGAGAAAGCCCTTAAAGATATCGCAACAGAGAAAGAAGGGAATCTCACCCGCGTGCGTACGCTTGAGGAAGAAGCTCGTAGCCTAGAGAACTCCATCGCCCAAGATAAAGAACGTATCCAACAACATCTTGGGCAGAAGGAGTCGTGCGAAAGAGAAGAGGCCGCGTTCATCCAGCGCATCGAAGAAGACAGGAAGGGGCTTGAGGCGATAGAAAAAGAATTAGAAGAAGTGAAGTCTTCAGTTTATAACAAGAAACTTGAGATCCAGGGGCTTGATTACGAGAAAGAGAAAATTAAGGACTATCTTATGCAGGTCTATCATATTACGTTTGATGCGGCGGCTGTGCAGCCAACCCCGGATTCTCAGGCACAGTCGCTTGAACAGTTAGCACAAGACAAAGAAAGCCTAAAGAAAAAAATAGACACACTTGGGGAAGTCAATCTTGTTGCTATTGAAGAGTTTGATGAGCTGAAAAAGCGGGAAGAATTTTTGGAAAAACAAAAAAATGATCTTGTTACCTCAAAAGAAGATCTCAAAAAAGCGATTCAAAAGATCAATAAAATTTCGCGCGAGCTTTTTTTGGAGACTTTTGCGAAAGTGGAAGAAGAGTTCAAAAAGAATTTCCGGTTTCTTTTTAACGGCGGCCGAGCGCAGTTGATGTTGATTGATCAGGAAAACGTCTTGGAATCGGGCGTTGAAATCGAAGTGCAGCCGCCGGGTAAAAAACTGCAAAATGTCACTCTTCTTTCCGGAGGAGAAAAGGCCCTCACCACCATTGCCCTGATTTTTGCGATTTTTAGAGTGCGCCCTTCGCCTATTTGCGTACTTGACGAAATCGATGCTCCGCTGGATGAAGCCAACGTCGATAGGTTTAATCATATCCTGAAAGAATTTTCCGCACACTCCCAATTTATCGTTATTACCCACAACAAGAAAACCATGAGCAGGGCCGATGTGCTCTATGGCGTGACGATGCAAGAGAAGGGCGTATCAAAGCTGGTCTCCGTTAAATTTGGCGAAAACGAAAAAAAACCTCTGCCCGCACAAACCGAACCGACGCCAACCAACCAATAGTTGTGGTGATACAGCGTATTTTTCCGCACAGAGAATATTTCTTAATTCCCTAAAATTTAAGCAGGAATGATTTTATTTTTGCCTTCGCGTTTGGCTTGATAGAGGGCGGCATCGGCTTTTTGGGCAAGCGTGTATTTGTCTGTGCCGTCTTGCGGGTAATTGGAGAGGCCGATACTGACGGTAAGCCGTGTACTTAAAATTATTTTTTCTGCTAAAGCTTTTCTAATCCGTTCTCCGGTTTGCAGCGCTTCTTCTTTGCTTGTCATCGGCAGGATAATAGAGAATTCTTCTCCTCCGTAGCGGCAGAGAATGTCTGCTTGGCGGCTATTTTCTCTTAAGACTTCGCTTACTTTTTTGAGCGCTTCATCACCCTGGATATGTCCATGAGTATCGTTGAAGTGTTTAAAATCATCGAGGTCAATCATGATGAGCGAAAGCGGGTAATTTTTTAATTTTGCCTTTGTCAGCTCTTCGTCAAATTTATACTGAAAGTAGCCATGATTCCAGAGTGAAGTGAGCGTATCGGTGTGTACTTTGATGAGCGTATCTTCGAAGGCCCGGGAATTCTCCAGCGCCCCGGTCGCCTGTTCTACAAACATATTGAAAATACGCATGTCTGATTCCACGATCGTTTTTTTAGTCACGTAGTTGTCGACAATAATGACCCCTTGAGGTTTATCTTTGAGCCAGAGCGACGCAATCAGAAATTCCTTCAGCTGCAGTTGCTTAATAAGCGGGTCATTGCACAGCTCGAGAGTTTTCTCTTCTTTAATGTGGAGCGTGCCTTTTTCCCACAAGGTGTTAAAAATAAAACCACTTTCCGAGTTGAGCGGGAAAGAAAGTGATCGTATAAACTCTAGAAATTTCAGTTTGATTTTTCCTTCTTTAATGCAATGGTACGTTTTGATAAGGTCGTAGAGGTCCATCTTTTGTTGTTCGATACTGCGCCAGATTGTATTCGCCTCTTGCATATCTACCGGGCCGATTCCCATAAAGCCGTCTATGGTTTTATCTCTTTCGTCGATCAAAAAGAGGCTGGCGCGGTTAAATGAAAGGCCTTCGTGGGCGGTGAGTCCGGTGAGAATGATATATGCTATTTCTTCCAACCGCAGCGTCGTTCTCATCGCCTTATTCAGTTCGTAGAAAATATAAAGCTGAGAACGGGTCTTTTCCAGCTCTTCCTGCAGTTTCTTTATCTGCTCTTCTAGTTGATATTCCATATAAAATAGTAAATAACATAATTCCGGGTAAAAGTCAACTTTTCTCGCAATCGTGAGAGTTTTATTGCTGCTTTTCTTTTCCTTACTATCTGATACAATAACCTCCCATGGATGACCGTGCATTTCATATATCAAATTTTGAGTACGCCTTACCTTCCTGTTTGATCGCTCAGGAACCGGCTATGCCTCGTGATAGCTCTCGCCTTTTGATCGTTAATAGAAAAGAGCATACGATAGAAGAGGGGAGCTTTGGGGATATTGTTGCTTTTTTACACAAGGGCGACGTTTTAGTTTTGAATGATACCAGAGTGATGCGCGCAAAGCTCTTGGGTAAAAAGAAAAGCGGTGCGGTGATAGATGTTCTCCTTTTAAAAGAAAAAGATAAGAACACCTGGGAGGCGCTGGTAAAGCCAGGCAAGCGTGCCCGGATTGGAGAAACAATTCTTTTTGAGGATAACGGCCTTGCCGCTTCCGTGGTCGATACCACACCTCAGGGCGGCCGGCTTTTGCGATTTTCCTCAAGTGATGTGCCCGCGCATCTAGAGCGTTTGGGCAAGGCGCCATTACCGCCCTATATCAAAAAGGATATTGATGACGCCGATAAGTATCAAACTGTCTATGCGCGTAAACAAGGTGCGGTGGCTGCCCCGACCGCAGGCCTGCATTTTACTCCCGGCCTATTGGACGAAATTGAGAAAAAAGGCATACTTACAGTACGCATTACGCTTCATTGCGGTTTAGCTACGTTTCGGCCGGTTAAAACCGACGATATACGCAAGCACATAATAGAGCCTGAGTGGATAGAAGTTTCTTCCGAAACCGCAAAAATAGTTAATCAAGCAAAACGCGCAGGTTCGCGGATCGTTGTCGTAGGCACAACTTCCATAAGAACGTTGGAGAGTTTATCTTGTGTCGATGAACACGGGGTGGCTCTCCTTAGCCCTTTTTCGGGGGAAACTCGTCTTTATATTGTTCCCGGCTATAGTTTTAAGATGGTAGACTCGGTTATCACCAATTTTCATACTCCCCGCTCGACCAACCTTATCTTGATTGCTTCTTTTTGCGGTCAGGATCTGTTAAAAAAAGTTTATCAGTACGCTATCAAACAAAACTTCCGTTTTTTCAGCTTTGGCGATGCCATGCTGATCGTCTAATCCTTTCGTTCAAGCCAGATTTTCAAGCAAACAGGGAGATTTTAGGCGTATCGGTAAGTTACCCGCAAGGAGCATTAAGTCATAAGTCACTCATGGTGAGCGGGTTAAAGATTAAAAAAAAGACAGTTATTGCATTGACGAACCGTTTTATTTCTAATATAATAAACATTCTACGAACAACATAACGCACCAGCCTTTTGAGGCACGCTTTTTGGGGTGAGTTGCGGCGGTGAAGGCTGTGGTGGATTTACCTACAAGGGAGGAGTGCTATGCGAGAGGACCTAAATAAAAAAAAGGTTTTTCTTTTGTGTGGGCATGCTCAGTCGGGTAAGACTTCAATCTGTGAAACACTTCTTTTTAAATGTGGTGCCACCAGCCGGCTCGGTAAGATCGACGAGGGTACCACTGTCAGTGATTACGAAGAAGACGAAAAAGAGCGCAAGAGCTCAATCAATATGTCGGTGCTTTATGCGGAATATAAAGATAATTTCTTGCAGTTTATCGATGTGCCGGGGTATCTTGATTTTATCGGTGAATTAAATTGCGCTGCCAGAGCCGTTGACTTTGCCGCCTTGGTTGTCGATGCTTCCGGCGGAGTTGAGGTGGGAACGGAAAAGGCATGGGAAATTATCAGGAAAGAAAATTTACCGTGTTTTTTTATCGTCAATAAAATCGACAAGGAAAATACCAGTTACGAAAAAACCGTGGAAGACATTCGTAACGGTCTTACCAAAAAAGCCATACCGTTCGCTACGCCGGATAAAGGAAAGATTATCAGCGTCCTTAAAGATAAAAGTAATCCGTATTACGGACAAATTGTCGAGGCTGTTGCGGAAACCGACGATGCGCTTTTGACGAAGTATTTAGAGAAGGGTACGTTGGAGGAGCAAGAATTAATAGCAGCCCTGAAAAAGGCTGTTCTCGGTGCGCAGATTTTTCCGGTAATTCCTTTTACGGCTCTCCAGGCACAGGGTATAGATACGCTTTTAGAAACACTTTTAGAAGATATGCCCTCGGTTGCTCAAGGCCGGCCGCGGCAGGCAAAGAATACCAAGACAAATGAGATGGTAACCATCGAACCAAAAACCAACGCCCCATTAGCCATGCAAATTTTTAAAACAGTAATTGATCCGTTTGTCGGCCAGCTGAATATTTTCAGGGTTTTTGCAGGCAAGATCGCGTCAGGCTCTGAAGTTATGAATTCTAGCAAGAAAGAAAAAGAAAAAATCAGTCAGTTGTATCTTATGCAGGGAAAACAACAAGTTCCCCAGGAAGCACTCTGCAGCGGAGATATAGGAGCGTTGGCAAAACTGAGGGTCACTACTACGCAGGATACATTCTGTGAAGTTAACAATCCGCTTGAGTTTTCGTTAATAGAATTTCCTCTTCCTTCTTTTTCTGCTTCGGTGAAGCCAAAAACGCGCCAGGATGAAGATAAAATTTCCAGCGTGCTTTCTCGTCTTACCAGCGAAGATCAAACGTTTAAGGTATCGAGAGACTCACAGACTAAAGAGCTGATTATTTCTGGTATGGGAGAACTGCACCTGCACGTTATTATTGAACGAATGAAAAGAAGATATCAGGCAAATGTTGAGCTGGGAACGCCGAAAGTCGCATACCTGGAAACAGTCACCCGTTCGATTAAAGTGCAGGGCAAACATAAGAAACAATCCGGCGGCCGCGGCCAATACGGTGATTGCTGGATAGAAGTTGAACCTAGAGAGCGCGGTAAAGGCTTTGAGTTTGTAGATAAAATATTTGGTGGCGCTATTCCGCGTAACTTTATTCCTTCTGTTGAGAAAGGGATAGTAAAAGCGCTCGACGAAGGAATACTTGCGGGTTATCCCGTCACTGATTTGAGAGTTATCCTCGTCGACGGTTCATATCACGACGTAGACTCTTCCGATATTGCTTTTCAGATAGCCGGTTCAATGGCATTTAAGAAAGCGCTTGAGCAAGCCGGCAGCGTGCTTCTTGAGCCGATTATGAACGTTGAGATCGTTGCTCCGGAAGAATTTATGGGCCAGATTACCGGTGATATTAATGCTCGCCGCGGAAGAGTAATGGGGATGGAAGTAAAAGGCAGAAATCAAGTAGTGAAAGCCCAAGTACCCCAGGTGGAAATGTTTAAGTATGCCTCCGATCTGCGTTCGTTTACCGGCGGACGGGGGAGTTATTCGATGCATTTCTCTCATTACGAGATTGTTCCCGGCCGCCTATCTCAGGCAATTGTTGAGGGCGCAAAGAGAGAAACCGAAAAGGTTGCGAAGGTAGAATGAAGATAGCTACATTCGGTCTTGAGATACAACCTGGCAAATACAAATATACCTGCGAGTGTTTCGAAAAACTAGTTAAAAAGTTTTCACCGAAGAAAGAAACGCCCTATACGGTTGAATGTGTTGGTGACGATTATGTCAAAGCCGATGCTATTGTGTTTGACAGCAATAAAAAATTGGATTTTATTTTTATCGATTTAGAAAAAATAGAAAACCGTGCCATGAGAACCGGTGAAGAGCAGGAGAAATTATTTCTTAAAAAATGCCAGGATCTGCTTGAGAAAGAGGAGCTTCTTTGCGAGCAGCAGTTTAGCGCTTCGGAGCAATCTTTTCTGAAAAATATTTCACCAGTAACATACAAGCCTTGTCTTGGGGTTCCGGCAGTCGAACATATAAATAAGCTTATCGAAGAGCTCATGCGTAAAGCCGGCGTCATACTTTTTTTTACTGCCGGAGAAAAGGAAGTCCATGCATGGGAAGTGGCGCGTGGCTCTACGATTGTTGAGGCCGCCGGTAAAATTCATACCGACCTGGCCAGGGGTTTTATTAAGGGAGAAGTCACGCAATGCAAAGACTTGGATAAATTTTTTAATATGGCAGAGGCACGGGCTAAAGGATTCGTGAAAGTCGTTGATAAAAACTATATTATGGAAGAAGGCAATATCATTGAAATAAAATTCAGCGTCTAACGGCACAGATTACAAAATCTGTGTAATCAGTGGTTTATTATGTTAAAAATAAGAAGAGCTTTGATCAGTGTGTGGGAAAAAAAGGGTTTGGTTGAGTTCGCGCGAAAATTAGCCGAATGGAAGGTTGAGATAATTTCTACCGGTAAAACCGCAACCATGCTGCGCTCCAGCGGCATCCCCGTTAAGGACGTATCCGCCGTTACTTCGTTTCCCGAAATTCTTTCCGGAAGAGTTAAAACTCTGCATCCAAAAATATTTGGCGGTATATTGGCGAACAAAAAACACCCTTTACACATGGAGGAGATAAAAAACCTGAGTATCCAGCCGATCGATATGACGGTAGTTAACCTGTATCCATTTATGCAAAAAATTGGTTCAAAATTGAACTTTGACGAAATGATGGAATATGTCGACATCGGCGGCTGTGCGTTGCTTCGGGCTTCGGCAAAGAATTTCAAAAATGTCGCCTGTCTCAGTTCCCCAGCGCATTATAAACTCGTACTTGAGGAGATGGAAAAAAATAAGGGCGATATTAGCGAGGAGACACTTAAGTTTCTCGCACAAGAGGCTTTTTATGTAACCAAAGAATACGATTCCTGTATCTACAATTATTTTTCCGGCAGGGAAGTATTGAATTGGGATTTGGAAAAGATAAATTCGCTGCGTTACGGAGAGAATCCCCATCAGACAGGAGCTCTTTATAAAACGGCCAAGGCCCAGGAATTAAAGTATACACAGCTTCAGGGTAAAGAATTATCCTTCAATAATCTTCTTGATTTGGATACCGCCTTTATTATTGTGAGGGATTTTGTCGAGCCGGCAGTGGCTATCGTCAAGCACGCTTCTATCTGCGGCGTGGGTGTTGACAGGCGCTTGCCGCACGCCTACAAAAAAGCCTATGTAGCCGATCCTATCTCCAGCTTCGGCGGTATTGTCGGCATTAACAGGAAAGTTGACAAAGATACCGCCCAGCAATTTATAAAAAGCGATTTTAAGGAATGCGTGATTGCTCCTTCTTATTCTAAAGAGGCACTTAAGATTTTTTCTTCCAAGAAAAACCTGAGAGTACTCGAGGCAGATTTTCATCAGAAATTGAGTTATCAAGATATTAGGGCGACCGTTTTTGGCTATCTCGTCCAGGACAGAGACGCTTTGCTTTTAGAAAAGGCAAGCATGAAGGTGGTTACGAAAAGAAAACCGACACAACAAGAACTTAAAGATATGTTTTTTGCCTGGAAGATTGCTAAATACGTAAAATCAAATGCTATTGTGATCGCTAAAAATGTTACTGTGTTAGGTATTGGAGGGGGGCAGCCGTCGCGAGTGGGCGCGGCGAAAATTGCTCTAGATCGTGCAGGAAAATCCTGCCGTGGGGCAGTGATTGCTTCCGATGGCTTTTTCCCAAAAGAAGATTCATTAAAAGTTGCGTATAAAAAAGGGATCAGAGCCGTAATACAGCCAGGCGGCTCGATCAAAGACAATGACCTTATTGCGCTTTGTAATAAACTCAAAATAAGCATGGTATTTACGGGTATACGCCACTTCCGCCACTAACCCAAAAAATGCATGCTTCGCAGGCATTTTTTGGGTTAATCTTTCTTTTTAAAAATATCACTCTGCTATTCGGAATAAAAAACTATCGAAACAGATTTTAAAAAGTTCCACCGTCTATGAAGCCGACAAAGATACATAGTTTTTCCGACGCCCAAGCCTATCTAAACAGCTTTGTTAACTATGAGCGTAACGTTAAATTTCCTTATGCGAAAACATTAAAATTAGACCGCGTCGAAACTCTTCTCGAGCGCCTGCGTATTTCTTATCAGTCCTTGAGAGTGATCCATATTGCCGGGACAAAAGGTAAGGGCTCAACCGCGTATTTCTGTGCGCACGTATTAGCCGCTTCCGGCTTTCGTGTGGGTTTGTATACCTCGCCGCATTTTTTTAATTTTAGGGAACGGATTGTGATCAAGAAGCCTGTGTGTAGCGGCCAGAGAACGGTGGTAAAAGATACTTGTATCGCAGAAAAGGATGTGGTGGAGATAGTGCGTGGTATGCAACCAGAGCTGGAACGCTTACGTTATAAAAAAACGTTAGGGATGTTGAGCTTCTTTGAGGTATATACCGCTATAGCCTTTACATATTTTCTTAAAAACCATCTCGACTTTGTTGTCTTAGAAACCGGCCTCGGCGGCCGCCTCGACGCCACCAATGTCGTAACGCCTTTGTGTTCCGTTATCACTCATATCGGCTATGATCATATTGATACGCTTGGCACTTCTCTGGCCAGTATCGCGCGGGAAAAAGCCGGCATTATCAAACATGCGGTCCCGGTGATTGTCGCTTCACAGAGGGTATCCGTTTATCGTCAGATTCGTAAACGCGCTCTAAAGCAAAGGACTCCGGCATTTTTTTTCGGCCGCGAGATAAAGGCAACAGAGATCCGGCTTGGGAAAAACAGCACCACTTTTAATTTTCATTATAACGGTATTGCTTTGAAAAACATAAAAATATGTCTTCGCGGAAAATATCAAATCGAGAACGCCTCTTTAGCCATAGCGTCAATTATGGTATTGCAGCAACAGGGATATGTGAGAGGTTCCGTACTTTTTCGGCAAGGGCTTCGTGATGCATTTGTGGCGGGGAGGTTCGAGACGGTTAAAAGAAACCCTCTGATCGTTGTCGATGTCGCGCACAATCCTTCTGCGTTTACCGCTTTGGCAGAAAATCTGAAATTATATTTTCCCGCAAAAAAAATAATTCTTATTTTTGCCGCCTCCCGCGATAAAGATGTCCGGCACATGCTCGATAAAATAAAATACACACAGCTTATCCTTACCCGTTTTTCTAACCCCAGGTCATTTACGCCGGACGAGATAAGGTCGCGATGCCGTATAAAAAATACCTTGATAGCCAGTGACGTTAAGGAGGCCTTGGGTATGGCGAGACAGTTCTGTACCCGCGAACACGCGATCGTGATTAGCGGCTCGTTGTTTTTGGTAAGTGAGGCAAAAAGAATAGTGTAGCCCATAAGGCGTTCAGTCAACGATCGGTGCGCCACCAGCTTCCCATAATCCGTTTACTGTGCCGACTTTATCGATAGACTTTCTGGAGACTTTGCACTACAATACATAGCTATGTATTATGGCCAATTGAAAAATTATAATTGTAAAGACACTATTGCTGCGATTGCGACATTTCCTGCCCAGTCAGCCATAGGTATCATTAAGATTTCCGGCAAACGTGCGATCTCTATTGTGTCAGGGGTTTTTCTATCCCGGAAAAAGAAGGATCTCAAAAAAGTAAAAACATATACATTGCATTACGGCTGGATCGTAGAGAAATTAAAAGTAAAAAATCAAAAATCAAAAAAGAACGTAATGGTCGACGAAGTTTTGGTAAGCGTAATGAAAGGGCCTCGTTCATATACCAAAGAAGATGTTGTCGAGATATCCTGTCATGGCGGGCCGGCGGTATTACAGAAAATTTTAGAAATTATAATCCAACAAGGAGCGCGGCCGGCCTCGCCGGGGGAATTTACCTACCGAGCTTTTGTAAACGGCAGAATTGACCTCTTACAGGCGGAGGCGATAGCCAGTATCGTAGAAGCAAAAACTTCACATTCGCTTGAGCCGGCGATGCAGCAGCTAAGAGGCGAGGCTTCCGTCCGTTTGCAGGAGATAAAAGAAACGATAAAAGAACTTTTTAGCCACACTCAAGCACTGCTTGATTTTCCCGAAGATAATATCACGCTGAGCGTTTCTGCTGTTACCAAGAGGCTTGTCGTGGTCAAGAAAAAGCTGGATGCCATGCTCCAGGGCGGCACACGGGCCAGGATACTTAAGGAGGGTTTACGTTGTGTTATCTGCGGTAAAACTAACGTAGGCAAGTCGACTCTTTTTAATCGCCTCTTGAACCAGGAACGCGTTATTGTCAGCCGATTACCCGGTACTACCCGGGATGTTGTCGAAGAAACTATTTCCATAAGGGGCGTTCCTTTGCGTATATATGATACTGCGGGGATCCTTGAGCCGAAAGATTTGGTTGAAAAAAAAGCTGTTGAAAAATCATCACACGCTTTCCAGGAAGCGGATATGGTGCTTTTGATGCTTGATGGTTCGCGCAAACTGCAAAAAGCCGATAGATTTCTTTTAGAAAAGATTACGCAGGCGGTAAAAGCAGATACGGGCAAAAAAGTCATCGTTATTATTAATAAAACCGATTTGCGGCAGAAATTGGTGTGTGAGAATTTAACGGGAGCTTGTGTCCGTCTGGTGCGGGTGAGTGCCTTGAGGGATAAAGGAATTAAGAGTTTAGAGAAGGCAATAGTTGACCTTGTCTATAAAGAGGGATTAAAGAGGGACGATATTATTTTTTTAAATCAGCTGCAGCGCAGAACCCTGGAAGAAGCAAATCTCAGCATAGCCGAAGCCCTTGAATATCTACGAAAAAGTTATACGATAGATTTTGTGCAGGCATCGTTGCAACAAGCCATTGATGCCATAGGCAGGATTAGCGGCGCGATACCCAACGAGGAAATTCTCAAAGAAATATTCAGTAGATTCTGTATCGGCAAATGAGCACACAATAGACATCCCGCAAAGATCAGGATGTCTTGATTAAGAAGATTAGGGCAAGATTACACAGATTGTTTTAGAGAGAATCCCGCACATTTTGTTTAGAAACTCTTAATCTGTGTAATCGATTTTAAATCAGTGTAATCAGGTATAATCTTAATAAATTATACCTAAAGATTATACCAGGAGGCAAAAATGGATAAGAAGAAAATTCAAAAGGGTGTAACGTTAATATTGGAAGCGGTCGGCGCGGATTTGGGAAAAAAAGATATTGGGACCACTCCGCAGCGTGTCGCTGAAATGTACGAAGAAATACTGGCCGGGCAATTTAGCAGCGCGGAAGATGAGTTGGAAGTAGTGTTGGAACAGAAGCATGACGAAATAATCCTGCTTAAAGATATACCGCTTTATTCGCTGTGTGAGCACCATCTTCTCCCTTTTATGGGTAAAGCGCATGTTGCTTATATTCCTGATGAGCGTATAACCGGTTTAAGTAAAATTGCCAGGGTAGTGGACGTGCTTTCCAAGCGTTTACAGGTTCAGGAGCGGCTTACCACCGAAATTGCCGACGTGATCATGAAAAAACTTAAGCCCAAAGGGGTTATGGTAGTTATAGAAGCGGAACATTTGTGTATGTCTATGCGGGGAGTGAAAAAACCAGGAACGCTGACTACTACTTCTGTGGTCAGGGGGGTATTTCGAACCAATCAAAAAACTCGCCAGGAAACTTTAAGTTTAATCAGCACGCGCTGATACGAGTATCGCTTTAGCCGTTTTCTTCAACAAACATTTCTTCGTATACTTCCGGAGGCAGTTCGTGAAAAAACATTGATGGCCGGGAGATAACCAGTCCATTTTTGAAGGTATATTTTGTTTCCGGATAGGTAATGTAGAGAAACGTTTTTGCCCTCGTCGTTGCGACATAGAAGAGCCGGCGTTCTTCTTCCAGGGCGCTTGCAGACGCAAGTGCTTTTGGGTGCGGGAACTCATAATCGTTAAAACCGATAATAAAAACTCCCGTCCATTCTAAACCCTTCGCTTGGTGAATAGTAGAGAGCGTTACGTAGTCATTATTTCCTGGTGCGGAAACCATGGTTTCTCCCTTGAAATTTTCAAACGAACCGAATTCAGCAAGGAACCGCTTGACTGTAGGATAATCGGAAGCCATTTTGGCTAACTCTTCCAGGTCAAGAATTCTGTCGTCCGCGTTATCAAAGGTAAGATAGCAGTAATCTTTGTAGAAGGTAAGCACCTTACTGATTGTGTCTAGGGGTGAGGAGATTGCTTTTAATTTTTCCATCAGGGAGAAAAATTCACGGCATCCCTGGCGTTGTTTCTGCGGCAAATTCTTTTCGAGTTGTACGATTCCCAGCCCTTCTTCGGTCAGGCCCTTCCATATTTTATTCGCGTAGCTTCGGCCGATTCCTTTATAGAGCGAGATTGCGCGCTTAAAAGAGAGTTCATCGCGGGGATTGCTGATAAGTTTAAGATAAGACAAGACATCTTTAATGTGGGCCTGTTCAAAAAAGCGTACGCCTCCGCGCACGATATAGGCGATATCTCTTTTTAACAATTCGATTTCTATCTCCAGCACCTGAAAATGAGAGCGGAACAACACCGCGATCTCTTTTAAGGGTATCCCCAGCTCGGATAACTCCATTATCCGTTGCGCCACAAATTTTGCCTGTAAATATACATCTTTTGTTTTTATGACCAGAGGAATATCGGCAGGCTCTTTAATGGCCTTGAGCGTTTTAGGAAACTGTTTTGTGTTGTGGGTAATAATTTTGTTAGCTAGCGCAAGTATTTCCGGTGATGAGCGGTAGTTGGTTTCCAGCTTAAAAATTTTTGCTCCCTCAAAAACCTTCGGAAAGTCTAAAAGATTATTGATTTCTGCTCCCCGAAAAGAATAGATTGATTGCGCGTCATCTCCGACCGCAAGAATATTCTTATGTACGAACGAGAGTTTTTTGAGAATCTCAAACTGAATGCGGTTAGTGTCTTGATATTCGTCGACCAGGATGTAGTGGAATCCTTCAGCATATTTCTTGCATAGTTCTTCATTCTTGAGAACCTTAAGCCAGTTGCTCAAGAGGTCGTTAAAGTCCATAGTGTTTGTTTCTTTCTTCTTGCGCTCAAAATAATGTAGCACTCGTTTGATCTGAAAAAGATGTTCTTCGATGTGGGGATAGAATTTCAACACAACCTCTTCGATTTCTTTTTGTGAATTTACTGCTAAATCCCATACACTCGAAATAACATCTTTTTTCGGAAACAAAGCCTGTTTTCCCGCCAGCCCCAGCTCCTCAAGGCAATCTTCGATAAGATCCTTGGTATCTTCCTTATCAATGATAGTAAAGTTGGGGGCGTAGCCGAGCGCCTCGGATTCTTTACGTAGAATCATATTACCTACATGATGAAATGTTCCGGCCCATATTCCCTTGAGGGTTGATTGCAAAAGGTTTTCTGCGCGTTGCATCATTTCTTTGGCTGCTTTATTTGTAAAGGTGACGAGCAGTATCTGTTCCGGCCGCACCCCCCTTTCGAGAAGATACGCCAACCGGTAAATTAATACCCGCGTTTTCCCGCTGCCTGCCCCGGCTAATACCAGCGAAGGCCCATCGGTTTCCTGTACCGCTTGCAGCTGTTGCGGGTTGAGGCTTTCGGTGTAATTAATACTTGTAGGCAGAGCAAAATGGTTTAATTTATAGCTTTTCATACCGATTTATCTTATCAGAGATTTTCAAAAAATCCAGAAACCTTTGTCATTAAGTGGATAAAAAATTTGTTTTAAGATTTCCTCAATGATATAATAAACAACTAATGAAAAACCTCAAACTTATTCAGGAAACTCATGGTATTTAATATTATTCTTTTCGTCATTCTTATTTCGCTTTCTGCTTTCTTTTCGCTTTCGGAAACGGCAATTTTTTCTTTAAGTAACCTTAAACTGCACCGTCTGCAAGAACATTATATGCAGGGAAAAATGGTCAGGCGTCTCCTGCAAAGGCCGACCCGCATGCTTTCTACCATTAACTTCGGCAATATGTTGGTCAATATCGGCGTTTCATCGCTTTTTACTACCTTTTTTGTATCGCTCATCGGCGATGAGGGGTTGATTGTGGCAATTTTTGTCAGCGGCATATGCATTCTTTTTTTAGGGGAAGTATTTCCCAAAACATTTGCGATCTACATGGCCGAACCGCTGTCTCTTGCGTGCGCACCTTTATTGAGTTTCTTTTCGAAACTTTTTTTACCGTTCGTGTACCTTATCGAAAAGATAGTTGCTCTCATATCTTCAATGCTTATCCGCCAGCCAAAAAAAGTTTCGTTTACCTTTGAAGAGCTTAAAACCGCCTTTCTTTTGAGCAGGCATGACGGTCAGATCAGCGCCGGAGAAGAAAAACTTGGCATGAGTGTTTTGGAATTCAAGGATACCTGGGTGAGCCAAATTCTGAACCCGCGTATCGATATCTATGGTGTTGATTCAAAACTGTCGCAGGAAGAAGTCTTACGGATCTTACGTGAAAAAAAACACTCAAAATTTCCTATATACGAAGGTTCCCTGGATAATATTACCGGCATACTCTATGCGAAGGACATATTCGTCAACCCGCATACTGATTATCATACGCTTTTGCATGTGCCTTTATTTATACCGGAAAGCAAAAAAATAGACGAGGCATTGAAGCTTTTTCTGGAGAAGAACGAACGTATCGCTATTGTGGTAGACGAATACGGCGGTACACAAGGGCTTGTCACTTTTGAGGATATTGTGGAAGAGATATTCGGCGAGATCTACGATGAGTTTGAAACGCCCCGTGAAGCCATAGAAAAGATCGATGAGGTTACCTATCGATTCGGAGGCCGCGTGCCGGTAAAAAAAATTAATTTAGATTTACGCCTCCAGTTGCCCGAAGAGCAAGATACGGTCGCCGGATTTTTACTGTCGCGCATGGATAAGATTCCGCATCCCCAGGATATATTTTATTTTAATAATTTGGAGTTTCTGATTGAGCGTTCGTCGGCAAAACGGATTATCAGCGTTATTTTAAAAATAAAACGATGACGTATCTTTATCTTTTCGGATGTGTGGCGTTTATGGTGTTGCAGGGTTTTTTTGCCGCCATAGAAATCAGCGTGATATCTTCAAGTATGTTGAAATTACGCCATCGCCAGGGCAAAGGCGATGCCCGCGCCACGAAAATATACCGGTTGTTAGAAGAGCCAGAAAGATTCCTGGCTACCATCTTGGTGGGCATTAATTTATCGCTCGTACTAAGTTCTTGCTTTCTTACGTTTGCCCTGATTCATGCGGGGCTGCACAAAAGTAACTTTTGGGCTACGGCTTTTTTTACTCCGCTGGTCGTGATATTCAGCGAACTTATTCCGAAAAATATCGGCCGTCATTTCAAAGAAGAGTTTTGTTACATGACAATAGGAATGTTTAGCTTCTTTGAGGCGCTGCTTTCGCCGGTCGTCAGCAGCATCGAGAAGATGAGTAAATTTTTGATGCGTATATTCATCGGCAACGTGCGCAAGCGTTCTTTGTTTGTGACGAAAGAAGAGCTTAAGCATTTGTTGAAAGAGATAGAAGAAACCGGTGGCATCGATAAAGGGGAGAAAGCGGCGATAGAAGAATTATTTGCCTGGGAAAGTAAAAAGATAAAAGCCGCCGCCGTTTCTTTGGAAAAAGTAGTGACTGTTGACTACGCCGATTCGCCGCAGCGTGTTACCGAGGTTATTCAAAAATACAATTTTACCCGCTACCCGGTTTTCAAGCAGAAAGAGATTATCGGCTACCTGAATGCATTCGACCTCTTCTATAATCCCGACAAAAACTGGCAGGCGTTTATACGGCCGCTCACGATTGTGGGAGCGAACCAGAAGCTTTACGAAGTTTTTACTACCCTCAAGGCAAAAAAAGAAAATATTGCGCTGGTACTTGAGGGAACCACGGTCTATGGAATGGTGACGCTGCAGGATGTGGGTAGAGAAATTATCGCTTCGCTTATAAAAATTTAATTTCTTCGCAGAAACCACCGGACCTTGGAATCCGGGAATGTGCACGGGACATTATCTGTTTCGGGCAGAGACAACAGAAAAGAAACCCCAAGCTTTACTTTTGCAGCAGTTTTTTTAACTCTTCCGCTCCGATACAGTGGATACCTAATTTGTGTGCCCAAGAGACGAGGCCGTTATCCGAGGTGGCCAAGAGCGCGTCTAATTCTTTGGCAAGTAGCAGTAAATCAAAATCTTCCTTGCTGTCGACGATGCCCTCGCGCAATGCGGTACGGTATTCTTCCCGCAAACGCTTGATGATTTCTTCATCTTCCCTTATCTTGTCACCGGACGGTTTCGCTTGGCCGAGGCTTTCTTTTAGTTCTCTACGGGCATATTTTTCGGCGATTCGCAAGCCCTTGTTGACCCGTAAGCGAAATTCTTCGATAAATTCATAAAGAAAGATAGAAGGGATTTGCGTTTGATATGAAGCTGGAGGTTTTTTATTGATGAAAATAGTTTCTTCCAGCGAAGGCTTTGTGTCGATAAATTTAAGCATTTCCTCGTAGACAGAAGGAGGCATGTAGCAGAGAACATTTTGTTTCTCTTTTAACTGAGCAAGTATTGTGCGCAGCGCGCTTTCGGGAGCATCTCCAAAAAAAACACGCGAATCGGGATTTACCACCATACTTGTGTCAATAACCACGCGTATTTCTTTTTCCATAATTTATATTGTAACGTAAAATACGCCAGAGCGGAAGGAAAAGTTTTCAGTGCGCGTAAATATGCGCGGCAAACGGGAATATTTTTAAAAAAAATCTTGATTTAGTCGGTATATGTTGTTAAACTTATTATTGTAAAGAAGGAGGTAACATAATGAAGAATATACTAAAGGGTTTTTTGGTCATTATTTTTGTTTTTGGGCTAGCCGCATGCGATAAGATTTTCCCTCCCAAAGATACCGGAAGCGCAGAAAAGGAAACATTAAAGATAAAGGGGCCGCTTCTGGCGCGAGTCAATGAGTGGGTGATTGGTGTCGACGATTTTAAGAATTACTTAAACAGTCTTGAACCGTTGGCCAAAAAGACCGGGCTGGACATAAACAGTTCGGAATTTAAAACCAGATTTTTAAGTGATTTGATCAAGGCGCAAATACTTGCGCAGATTGCGGTAGATCGCGGCCTTGACAAAGATCCGGATGTTCTCAGGGCTTTACGTGATACCCGCGATACACTTTTAGCCGCGAAAGTAAGGGATGATTTGGAGAAGAGGACAGGCGTTTCCTATGCGCAGATACAGGCATTTTACGAGAAGAACAAGAAACTAATCACTAAACCACAGGAAATAAAAATAAGAGAGATTGCGGTAAACAGCGAAAGTCAGGGGAAAGAGATAAATATCAGAATTTTGCAGGGAGAAAGTTTTGATACGCTCGCCAGGCAATACTCAATTTTACCTTCAAAAGATAATGGCGGCGATCGAGGTTGGGTAAGTCCTACGCCAAAGGATATTGAGAACAGCAGAAAATATTGGACCGCCTTGGCGACGCTTGATAAAGGCAACGTTTCTAATGTGTTCAAGGCAGATGACGGCAATTATTATATTGTTAAGGTGGAAGATGTGCGCGGCGGGCAGGAAGTTCCTCTCGCGGATATCGAGAAAGATTTAGAAAAAGCTTTAAAAGCCGAACAGATAGAAACAGAGGAAAACAAGCTTATCGAGAAATTCAAAGGAAAAAACAGAATAGAGAAGAACGAAGACTTGATAAGATAGTTTCTTTACGTCTTGAGTTGACCTGTGGTCCGAGTTCGCTTACGTTTGCGCCAATGAGTATCTTCCCGATGGATCGATAAAAAAGGAGAAACATGGATAAGCGAATGATAAATTTGATTATCGGCGTGTGTTTTGCGCTTATCGCGATATTTTTAATTCATCGGCAGATGATGCAGAATGAGGCGCGCATCCAAGAGCTTATTCGCCAGGGTCAAATCGTTGAAGTGGTGATAGCTAAGGATGATATTGCCAAAGAGACGACTATCACCGCCGACATGGTTAAACTTGAAAGAGTTGCTTCTAAGTCGTTGCAGCCCGGAGATCTTACTTCCCTGGATTCGGTTATAGGAAAGTTTGCGGTCGTAGATATTCTTAAGGGCCAGCACATTAATAGTGATATGGTAAAACCGCTGTTAAGCGTGCGTTTCCTTTCCGAACGAATCCCTCCCGGTATGCGCGCTATCACTATCACTGTTGATAAGCTTTCTGCTATCGAAGGCCTGATAAAACCGGAAGACAAGGTCGATATTATAGGGACATTTACGTTCCCTGGCGGCGGTTCGCCCGTCATTATCACGCTTTTGCAGGGAGTAAAAGTACTTGCCACCAATAAAAATATTTCTCCGTATCGCGCTGAAGGTAAAGCGGATACCATTACTTTGGCGTTAAAGCCGGATGATATCAAGATGCTTGCTTATTCC
This sequence comes from Candidatus Omnitrophota bacterium, assembly GCA_037146775.1. Taxonomy (GTDB): domain Bacteria; phylum Omnitrophota; class Gorgyraeia; order Duberdicusellales; family 4484-171; genus JBAWWL01. Next base: position 147,860 of record JBAWWL010000005.1, read on the forward strand.
ATTGAGATCGGTAAAGTTAGAATGGTATTACGTACGCCGCTTGATACATCCGAGGAGTATGAATATTCTGCGCTTACCTTTGAAGGGCTTTTGAATAAAATAGGCATGATGCAGAAACCAGTACAGCAGTCTAAGCCACCGACGATAGAAGTGTATAAAGGTTCAAAACAGGAAGAAGTCCCGGTTATTAAATAACGAGGGAGGAAATTGATGGTTAAACGGCTCGTTGCGGCAATGGGTGTTTGTTTCCTCTGTTTTAGCTGCGCCACTATTTTTTCGCAAAATATTTTGGATAAATATGACGAAGAGGTTACACTTATCGTCGGCGAAGCCTACGTTATTCCCGTTGCATCCCCTCAGCGTGTCTCTATGCGCAATCCTGACGTTTCTGATATCGGCAAAGTGAGCGATACGGAAATAGTAATAGTGGCGAAACAGGCCGGAGATACCGCCCTGACGGTATGGGATAAGGAAGGCGAAAAAGTATTTTATATTACGGTATATGCGCACGATGTAGACCGGATATTCAAGCGCCTGGAAAAACTTATCCGTAAAGATCTGAAAATACCCAATGTGGTGCTGAAAAAGAATCAAGCGAGCGGTACGGTTATTATAACCGGCGATGTTACCTCCCTCGACAAAGAGCAGATAGATAAAATATTGGAGCCGTTTAAGGAGAAGGTGGAAAATATTCTCACCGTCAAGAAAGAAACCAAGATGGTTGAGATAGAAGCGCGTATTTTAGAAATAAATAAAACCGAGCTCGATAAATTAGGTGTGCAATGGATGGAATATATTCAAATACGGCAAGAGCCTTACAAGGCTCCCTCGGCAGATCAAGGCGTTACCACAACGCTAGATCGGCGTAGTGCCTCGGCTAATGGGTTTTGGGGTTTTGGAAAATTTTCAAAAGATGCAATCACCGCAAAAATTAATTTACTCATTACCTCGGGGAAAGGAAAAGAATTATCGCGGCCGAAACTTTTGTGTTTAAGCGGCGAGGAGGCTAAACTTACCGTTGGCGGCGAGGTACCTTATTTAAGCAGCTCCACCGCTTCTGCGGTAGGTACCACAATCAGTATCGCTTACAAAGAATACGGTGTGATTTTAAAAATGCGGCCGATAGTTTCTCTTGATAGCAAAAAAATATTCGCTTCTTTAAGGGCAGAAGTAAGCGCGCTTGACTGGGAAAACGGCGTAGTGGTTTCCGGCATAAAAATTCCGGCATTCGCTACCCGCGTTGCGGAAACCGTTGTAAATTTACAGTCAGGAGATACTGTTTTTATCGCAGGCCTTATTAAGAGCAAAGATTCCGAAGGCCTTCAGAAATTTCCTGCATTAGGTAACTTACCTGTTATAGGCAACCTTTTTAGATCAAAAGAATTTCAGAATAACCAGACGGAACTGGTGATTTCTCTCACGCCCAAGGTCGTGCAGCCGGACGAGAAAGAGGACCTTATGGAAACGACGGAAATTGCCGACAAGAAAATTATGGATGTTTACAGCGGTATTATTCCCTCGCAGTTACAGGGTTATATCGTAGAGATTGAAAAAATGATTTCCGGCAACCTTTCTTACCCGGCATCGCTGATGAATACCGGTTGGGAAGGAATGGTGGTATTGCAGTTGGACATTTTTCATACCGGAGACATAAAGAATGTTAAGGTGTCCAAAACATCCGGGCACCGTATTTTTGATTCGGACGCAATAAAATTGGTAAAGAGCCTGTCTTTTCCTCCTTTCCCTCCAGATGTCGGCGTTGAGGAATTGAATATAGAAATTCCTATAGTGTATCGAGAGAGAAATAAATAGTAGAACAACATTCTTTTTGTTCGGCCGCTATACTTGAAAAAATAATACTGATCACATGGAAGCGAAAGTAATATCTTTTTTTAGTACCAAGGGAGGCGTCGGTAAAACACTTGTTTCGTTAAACGTTGCCGTTCAGCTTGCCATACAGAACAAGCGTGTTTTCCTTTTGGACCTTGATTTGGGCGCACCTCAGGCCACATCGAAATTGATCGGTGTTGACAGCAAATACTGCCTTTTTAACCTCATCGACTATCTCAAAGAATTCAAAGAGAAAAAAAGAAAAGTAGATAATTATGCGGTAACGTATCAGAATATAATGTTTTTGCCTTCCATTTTTAAAATGTCTCAAAGAACAGCTTTTACTCCCCAGGTAGTAAAAGATTTTATCTCGGTTATCTGGGACGATTTCGATTACATCATCATCGATGCGGGCAGTAATCTTACCGATAACCTTATCGCGGCACTGGAATGCTCAAACCTTATCAGCTTGATTCTTACCCCGGATATTCTGGCGGTATATCAGACACAGTGGCTTATGGACACGTTACAGAGCTTAGGGTTTCCGCTCACCATGATTAAGGTGGTGCTGAACCGTGCCGAAAGCAAAGGCTCTATTACCTGGCAGGAGGTAAAGGCATTGCTCCCGGCTGAGACTATAGCTCTCATCCCTTCGGAAGGCAGGGCTGCCGGCCTTGCCGTTAACCGCGGAGTGCCGCTGGTACTTGATAGCCCGCAGTGCCGGTTTACTCTCGCTATTCAAAAGCTATCCAAGGATATTGTCGAACGAAAAGACATGTATATCAGCCACAAAAGCCTTTCCGACGTGCGTCTGGCCAAAGAAAAATTTGAGGGAGGAGAAGAGGCTTTCTGGCAGCGCGTAGGAGTTATAGAACGCGAAGAGAAAGTGGCGTTGATTGAGGAAGAGGATGAAATTATCCGCTTCAAGAAACAAGTCCACGAAAGGCTTATCGAAGAGCTTGATTTGAAACGTCTTCATATTGAAACGTACGCCACGAGTCCTCAGAAAATGAATGAGCTAAGAGCCAAAGCGGAAAAGGTGATTTCTAATGTTATCAGCAAGGAAGCGGGTGGTTTTATTTCTGCCACCGAGGTACGCAGGCAAATTACCAAGGATATTCTGGAAGAAGCTCTTGGTTTGGGCCCACTCGAGGACCTTTTGCGTGATCCTACGATAACCGAAGTAATGGTAAACAATAAAGACCAGATCTACATTGAACGCTTTGGTAAGTTAGAGGTAACCAGCAAAAAATTTACCACCAACGAACAAGTGAGGATTGTTGTTGAGCGTATCTTGGCGCCGCTGGGCAGACGTATTGACGAGTCGGTTCCTTACGTGGATGCCCGTCTTCCCGACGGCTCCCGTGTAAACGCAATTATTCCGCCCCTTTCTCTTACTGGCCCCACTCTGACCATAAGAAAATTTGCCAAACAGCGCTGGGGTATGGAGGATTTGATAAACCGTTTCGGAAGCCTTACCCATGATATGGCGCTTTTTCTTGAAGCTGCGGTAAGGTCGCGTAAAAATTCGCTTGTTTCCGGAGGCACCGGTTCGGGGAAAACTACGTTTTTGAATATCTTGTCTGCCTATATTCCCGACAGTGAACGTATTATTTCTATAGAAGATGCGGCTGAATTGAAATTGCGCCAGGCTCACTGGATTCGTTTGGAATCCCGTCCGCCCAACATCGAGGGCAGAGGCGAAATTACTATCAGAGATTTATTCAGGAATACGTTGCGTATGAGACCGGACAGGATCATCGTCGGTGAAGTGCGAGGCAGGGAAGTGTTGGACATGCTTCAGGCAATGAACACCGGCCATGACGGCAGTATGTCTACTATTCACGCCAATTCCACACATGACGTTTTAATCAGGCTTGATAGTATGATTTTGATGAGCGGCGTAGAGTTACCGCTGCGTGCTATTAGAGAACAGGTTTCTTCGGCGATTAACTTAGTGGTTCATACCGCCCGTCTTTCCGATGGTTCGCGTAAAGTAATAGCTATCACTGAAATCATTGGCATGCTTGATGAGACGCATATTAATATGCAGGACATATTTGTGTATCGCCAGACCGGTGTAGATAAAGATGGCAATGTTCAGGGGTATTACACACCGCTTGGTTATATTCCCACTTTTTACGATGAAATCAGGGCCAGAGGTATTGATTTATCCAGGGAAATATTCGTTCCTAAGGATTAACTTGTTGTTTGTCTTATTATGGCACACGGTATAGAAAAGATCCAAAAACTGCTGCAAGACCCGAAGATTACCGAAATAATGATTAACGGGTCGCGGGATACCTTCATTGAAATGGGAGGGTTAAAGAATCGCCTCCCAGATTGTATTTTCACCGAGGAAGACATCAAAGAGATAATTGACGAGTATTTTAATAAAGTAGGTAAACCCGTCAACTACTACAATCCTTTCGGCGACGTATGCATCGAAGATGGTTCGCGTTTTAATATTATTACCTACCCGCTTGCCCGCTGCGGCACCTCATTAACTGTTAGAAAATTTAACCGTGAGCTCCACAGCCTGGATGATTTGATAAAAGAAGGGACTCTCACCCGCAGGATGGCCGATTTTTTAATCGCTTGCATCCATGGCAGAATCAATGTTTTATTTTCCGGCGCTACCGGAAGCGGTAAAACCACGACCATGGAAATGCTTTCTTACCATATTCCCGAACAGGAACGTATTGTTACCATTGAAGACACCGCGGAACTTCAGCTGCATCATCCCAATTTAGTACCCATGGAAACACGTTCTCCCGACCAGGATGGAAAAGGAGAAGTGACTTTGCGCGATCTGATACGTAACGCTTTACGTATGAGGCCGGACAGGATTATCGTCGGTGAGGTGCGAGGTCCTGAGGCGTTGGATATGATTCAGGCAATGTCTACGGGCCATCGCGGAACGCTTGGAGTCATTCACGGTAACTCTCCGCAAGAAATAACCAGCCGTCTTGAAACGCTCATTCTTTCTTCCGGTATACGCTTGCCGCAGGAAGAGATACGCAGGATGATCGGTAACACCCTTAATGTGATTATTCAGCAGGAGCGGTTTCCTGACGGAGTAAGGCGTATTACTCATATTTCAGAGGCGCGTGGGGTTGAACGCGGAGAAGTAGCGTTGCAGGATTTATTTATCTTTCGCCGTGAAGGTAAAACCCCTGACGGTAAAATCAAAGGTAAATTTAAGACCGTCATGAGAATGTATCCCCGCTTTTTTGCCGATTTCCAAAGGTTAAAACTGATGGATGAAACGATATTCGGCGAAGATTCTAATTAAACCCCGTCTTTCTGCGCATTCTCCTTAACCATTTCTAATATTGTGAGTTTAAGTTATAATAAGGCTGGTAGCTTTACGTGACGGCTGCAAAGTGCGGGTTAGAAAAAAATATGCGCGCAAAAATCGACGCTCGTTTAAAAAATCTAGTAGTACGTCTGGCAAAAAGCAATAAAGGTTTGGGGGTGCGTTTATTGGCCAAACTTATCAAAGAGAAACACGGGATTGCTCTTTCTAAAAGCGCCGTACAGAATATTTTTAAGCAAGGGCATATAAAGCAATCAAGGGGGAGGAAAACTTATCTTTCGCGCTATCAACGCAAAGATATTGTTCCCTGCGGATTTTTGCTGCTTAAAGCCATAGATTCTCAAGTCGGGCTCTTTGATTTACTTACGGACCAACTACGAATGTATTTTGCGCGCATGCAGCCGGCATTATTGAAAAAAATCATTATGCTGGTTACTTTTTCTTCCTATCAAGGCCTCACCACCAAAGTGTCCGCACGGGAACCCGGTTTCTTACGTATCACAGATCTACGCTCTTACCCTGCCAGAAAAGTTAAGTTTTTTCTCTCGCGCATCGCCGACTACAAGCCCTTAGTGACTGTTGAAAAAATAAAGCCTCTGCTTGAGCCTGTTTCGACAGTAAAATTCTACTTTGGTAATAACACCGTAGGTTATACCGACGCTAATTTTTCTACTATTTGGGACAGCCCTTGCCGTATTAGCCATTTTTTTCAACCCTATTATTATGTGCTTTCGAGGCTTTCGGCTATGCTTCGAGACCAGACACTCATTCTTTATTATACGCAAAGTTTTAATTATCTTTCGCCTTTAGTGGTAAGTTTTATCGATGGTTTAGCTACGGGCATTACCAAGGTAGAATTGCTTGGCCCCAGTGGTGCAGTTATACACCAAGAAAACCATGCTATCCCTAAGCTTTCTTTCTTGATCGGCTATTATCCCAAGATAATCGCAAAAGGAATGACCTTTTTAGAGAAAGAGCAGCATTTTAAAAAAGTGGAGGGCTTTTGGCAAGATTTGTCTTACGCGTATATTCTTACCCGATTTTCGCAGCCCAAAGGGAACAAAGGAATCATCACAAACAGTATTCTGGTAAAAACCATAAAGAAATCTCTTCCTTCCTGGGCTGTGCTTACCGATAAAAGGACTAATATCGCCGCACTACTGAAACGTTATTTGTTACTCTGGCCGTATCGGGAAAAGACGTTTCTTGAAGATATGAAAATTATCGAGCGCTCTTACGTTTTTGAGGAAAGTAAGAAAGATACTCAGTTGCCTGCCCTCACAAGCCTCACCCTAGAGAAAGAATCGGATTTTCTCCATATTGCCGAACTATTAGCCGCTCTTTTTAGCGCGCGTGTAGCCCAAGCAAAGTTTAAAGAATTGTCGGGCGAATATGTAACAGGTAAGGAATCCTGCCGGTTGGTTATCACCAGCCCCCCGGCGTTTAAGGAAAAATTTAACATGAATTGTTTCTTTCTTGGTGGTAAACGCGTTATTTTGCTCTAAGTCTGCCTTGTCCTCTCCAGGGGTACTGCCTCTTGGAAGTATTTTTCACTGCTTTCCGCGCAGCAATTATTTTAGATTTTACCAGAAATACCGTAAAATTTACCCAAAAAAGAGTATCCATTCCGTATTCCAAAAACCCCCACGATTTCCCGATCTTACGAGAGATTAATTTTTTGATAGAAGAATAGACGATTATATTCACTATAAACGATTTCAAAAATATCCTTTCTCATTCTTAGACTATCTTTCTGCGTATTGGGAAAATAGCCAAATTCGGCAATACCAGATTGAATTTTTTAAAAAGTAAACGCTTCCAAAAATTGCTTATCCTACCTTGATTTACGCGTAAAAAATATGGTATACTTAGTTGTGAATTAGGAGGCGACGAAAAGGCAATTCCCGGTGTAAGCCGGGATGCGCAAAGCCACGGGTCCCGAACGTTTGCAGGTTGTAGGTAATAAGTATTAATTTAAGTGTCTATACTTATCACCTACATATTAATGAAGGAAAGGGATAGCCGAGCTGCCGAACGTCTCGAAAGAGCGGCAGTTCGGCTATTTTTATTTTAGGAGGCCAAAAAGATGAAAACAAAAAAGATATCGGCGCAGTCAGTCATTGAATATATTTGCGTAACCATGGTGTTTGCTGCCGTGGGTATAGGAACTTTTGTTGCGGCAAACCATGCGGCAGTAGCGAATCTGCGCGGTCATGGCACCAACTATCAGTCTCAGACTAACCTTATGGGTCAAACCACCTATGCCGGTATCGACAAAGAACAATACAACTGGCCTTCTACTTGGGATCAGGCATATCCGGGAACAAGCAGCAAGCAGGTTCGCCAATTTGTGGATAATCCGGAACAAACTTCAGGACAAGGAGGAGAGTAATGTTAGCCCATATCAGAAAATCAAAGGCGCAGAGTATTCTTGAATACGTGTCGTTAACGCTTATTGTATGGGGAGCGTTGTCGGCAATGACATTTTATATTCAGCGGGCGATGGAAGTAAGGACCCGGCATCTTAACCAGGAATTAAACGAGAATGCCAGAGGAAATGGGATGATTTAAAAGGAGCGAGAAACATGAAGCAACATAACCATAAAATCATGGCTCGAGGGCAAAGCATAACAGAGTATTTGATCGTGTTAGCAGCTATTATCGGCGCTATTGTGGCCAGCACTATCGGCATACGTTATGGGGTAAACAGAGGTATGAAGACCGTTAATGAAAAATTTGAAAAAGGCATTGCTACCAGCAGCGTTCCGGGAAAGCAAAAGGCATATTTACAAACGGAAGAGTCTTACGATGATTCAAGACAGCATAAAACTGACCCGGCATGGGAAAACACCGATCAGCCAGGAGGCCCTCAGTATACTGGTGGCTATGAATATGAGGAGTGGGTGCGTAATAATCCCGACAGCGCTTACAATGCGCCGGAAGATGGGAAAACATTATATGATACCGGCGTTAAACCGTATCCGGCAAAAAATTATTGGGTAGGCAATGTCAGGGGGCAGAAAGGTAAGTAGGCGTTTTTATGTATAGAAAAACAAAAGCACAGAGTTTTATCGATTATGCAGCGTTAATTGCGATTATTGTGGTATCGCTGCTAGCCATGTCCGGCTATGTTATGCGGTCAATTAACGCGAGGGTTGCCCACATGTGGGCGGATTTATATCATCCACAAAACGGAGTAAGGTAGGAGGAGGTGAGTTGTAATGGTTAAGAAGGCGCAGAGTATTCTCGAGTACGTCATCGTTCTTTCAGCTATCGTAGCAGCAGTTATCGCAATGGCAAGAGGTCCGGTAACGCAGGCGGTAAACAAAATGTTTACTGATTCATCTAACGTGATCCAGGAGAAGTCGGGCATTTTTTATCAGCAGTCAGCCGGTGGTAAGTAAGGGGTATTATTCTTGAAGGAGGTGTGAAAATGTTAACCAGACGTAAAAAGGGACAATCAGTAGCGGAATACGCGATCTTAATTTCTCTTTGCGTTGCCGCATTTATGGGGATACAGAACGAAGTACGCAGAGCTATTCAGGCTCGCGTTCACGACGCGGCAGTAGAACTAACGCAAGGCGGCACATGGCAATATGAGCCTTCTGCAGGCGTTAAGACGACCACGAACCAGAAGTCAGAGCGTATTAAAGATGAAAACTGGATTGATAAGGGTGACGTGGATTCAGTGTATCAGAAAGTTGCAGATACCAACAGCGCTGATTACAAATCCGACGAAACGAAATAAGGACGCTTATTATTTTATTTTATTACGCACATAACTTAAGGAGGTGCGAACGTGTTAACCAGATGTAGAAAAGCACAAAGTACTCTTGAATATGCCCTTCTCATCGGAGTGGTGGTAGGAGTGCTGTTGACCATGCAGAACTACTTAAAAAGAAGTATGCAGGGTAAATTACAGGCTACCGCTGATGAAATGGGCGAACACTATTCTCCTGGCGATACGAAACGTCACGAACGTCTCTATTCGTCAATCGACAGCGTGACTGAAACGTCGATTTATGGAAAAGCATCCGATACTTCCGGTGAAGTCGGAAGAACCCGCACCGTTATTAAGGGCGGAAAACAAGAGCAGGCGGCCACCAGAGAAAACCGCGGTCTTGACAGAGAAAGATGGGAGCACAAGAAATAAATTCCGCCGGGCTTACGCATCGTTGGTGTCAAGTATGGGCAGGGGTGTAAAGTAGTTGTAGTAAACTGAAAGGATGAATAATGTTAATGAAACGTAAAGCAGTGACTGTATTGCAGTACAGTTTCCTTATCGCAGTAACGGTGGGAGTATTGCTTACCATGCAAAATTACATAAAACGCAGTATGCAAGGGCAATTGCAGACTTATAGCGATTCCATGGGTGAGCAATACTCCCGGGGACTGACGAATATACACGACCATTATTCATCCACAGCGAAAACCACAGAATGGAAGCTACCCACATTCAATATACGCGGTAATGGCGGCGACTGTACGCATACTCAGGGAACATATACGGCCACCTCGGAACGAGAGCTTTTACCTCTTGATGCGGAGCGCTGGAATTAACAAACCGTTTTAAGAGCAGCTATAAAAACATGAATGTAACCAATAAAAGAACAGATTGTTACCGATACGGTTATAAAAAGGCACAGTCTTTTCTGATGTACGCCTGTTTAATTGGCATAGTTATCGGAGTACTGTTGACCATGCAGCGTTATATCGGCAGAAGCATGCAAGGGCTTCTGAAGCAGAATCTAGATAATATGGGCGGTGAAAAAGTGTCCGGTAAACAATATAGTCCTGGACGCTGGTTTGGTTCAAAGAGTTTAGTGCGGGTTAATACCAGTGGTTTTGACTACGAAGGCAGACATGGTTTTGGTGTGAATATTGCGAACAGCCAGCGTAGCGAATCCGTCCGTATCACCGATACAATTAACCCCGGAGACCTTCCCCCGGTAAATTTAGATACTAAAAGCGTGCTTGACGGAGAGGATAAGCGGTTGATCCAAGATACGTATGGTTCTGATTTTGATCCGGGTATAAATAAAGTGGAAAATAATGTGAATGGTGGCGTCCGTGACTGGGAGTATGTGTCGGAGAAAGCGCCGGATAGTGTTGGCGCCAATGCCGACGAGAATTTCGATCAGAGAACAAAAAACACCTTTGGCGAACATATTCCTGAGTCCTCTACCGCGGGCGCGGTGGGCGAAAGCAAGGGGCCTAACTACGAAGGAGAAGCCGGAACCAATTTACCAGAAAATAAGGCACAATGAGAAAAGCAAACGCTATTATTGAATATACATTTATTATTGCTATAGTAATTAGTGCTCTTGCGGGCATGAATGCGTATTTAAAACGCGTAGTGCAGGCGCACATTAAAAGAGAAACCGATGAGCACTTATATATGCCTTCATCTTTCTTATGGCAAAGTTCAGTTACTTTTCGCAGGCAAGAAACCGAGCATGACCGCCGTGAATATGCTCACGGCGATACAGTGGTCAATGTAACCAGTCGCAGTCCGTCGGTGAGTTTGCATGCGCCTTCTCCGCCCGGGGTTCCGGTGGCGGGTATACATGCGCAGGATGCAGCGTCAGCGCCTCCTGGCCAGAGTAACCCAAGTAATCCGACGAGCGATGAGCAAACCGAAGTGCCAGCGGCAGATTAATGTATTTTATGAAGACCATGAAAAAATTATTTAGCAAAAAAGCCCAGGCAATGGTAGAGTTGGCAATCCTGGGGCCCCTGCTTTTAATGGCGGTTGGCCTGGTGGTTACCTATGTAGCCAAGATGAATAATGACCAGTGGGTATTGATGGAGGCATTTCGCCGGGCACTCGCCCATTCTCATGACGAAAACAAAAATGTTGGCTACGGCACCTATGATGACCGCAGAATGGCTTCAGTGCAGGAGCCGATTCTCGGCCAAAAAACTCCTTCAAGCGGCTCTGCTTGTGTGGTGTGGTCAATTCCCTCGGTAGACGGAGATGGCCAGGACCCTCAAAGTACCACTATTGTAAAAGTAAACGGTGGCATCTGGGCGATTCCTGGTTATAATGAATATGATCTTGGGCCAGGCGCCGGCGGCGGCGTAGAACCCCTTTATTTAACTGCCAAAGGTTCGAATCTTACTGTTAAAACCGAAGACGGGGTGACTACCTCAACCCGTTCTGGCGGAGTGGGCGAGTTCATGTTATATAAAATCAATAAAAAGAATCATCCGCAGGGCCGTGGTAGCGGAGATTCACGTACCTTTACCGGCCATGCTGACTAGCGGGTAATATAAACTGTTGTTGTTTTATGGAGACTTAAGGAGGAGACGGATGCGAACGAGAAAAGCCCAAAGCATATTAGAATCAGTGCTTGCCTATGTTGCCGGAACCGCGCTTTTAGGTGCGGCTATGGGTATTTTTGCCTGGGGCATAGCACATATTCCGATTAGACAGGTTACTTATGAGGCAACGCGCATTATTGCCGGAACTCCGCGTTGTCGTATGGTGGATAAAGACGGCGCAAAAAAAACAGGTATCGGCAGTATGCCGGTTTGGCCGACTTATTTTGTCGGCGGCGGAGTTACGCCATAATAAGTGCTATGATAATGTTAAAAGTTTTATGAAAGACTATGGATAAAAGTATTGAATTTAAAGGGATATTGTCACCGGAGGAGGGAAACTCTAAATCCTAAACCCTAAATAAACTCAAAATGAGCCAAACCCAAAACCCACAACGAGATGAATTAAGACAAAAGCCTTGTATTTTTTAATGTTTTGAGTTTGGGGTTTGATATTTTGGATTTGTTTAGAGTTTAGAGTTTCGGGTTTAGAGTTTAAAAAAACAGAAGATAGTTTTGACAATACCGAAATTATAAAGAGGAGGCATTTATGCTTACCTATATGAGAAAAAATATCAAAGCATGTACCAGCCATAACGGCCAGGTTGCGGTGTATTTTATCGGAGCTATGGCCACCTTAGTGGTAGTGGCTTTTATTATTATTAATATAGGTAAGACTGCCAAAGATAAAACTCATGCGGATAATGCCGCTGACGCAGCAGCCTTAGCCGGCTGCTCAGTCATGGCTACTTCCTTTAATTATTCTTCTCATGATAACAGTAATGAGCCTCGAGGCGTTGGCGTGCCCGGGCCAGCAGCAAGTACGGGTTCTCAGGTATCCCTTTCTAATTCCGGCTATAAAGCTGCCATAGGAGGCATGATGCACCGGCATTTCCAACAGGCGCGTAATGAGTATAAACGCAAAGCTACAGAAGCTAAACGTAAAGCCAGAAAAAATTCTATGGAACGCTCAAACGAGAACCAAACTTCTATGTATGACCCGAGCGCTTTTGCTGCAGAGAGCGCGGATTATCAAGCTTCCAAAGAAGGCGAAGCCAACCGTTTTAATATCGAACAACAACAGATAGCAGCTGAAGAGTGGAAAGCTTGGTCTGACCAGCAATATATGGCAAGGTCGTATACTGTTGATAAGCCTGGTTTTGGTTTTGCCGGGACCGGAGGCTCTGTCGGGTTAAGCGGCACTAGTAGGGTCGCATCTCTTAGTAACGTGCCTACCCCTCAGCCTAGCGATGGTGACGCGGGAGTCGGTGATCCTTATGGTGAAAATGCTGCTTCATCTGGAGAGGCAAAATCTTCAGATTACCACAGCCAAGCTTTAGTAGTAGCCTATAAAGTTCTTTTTCAGAATGCGGGCATTCATCACCGTTTGGGCCGTTTAACCAGCAAGATGTATGAAAAGTTCTTAGAGGGTATTAGCGAGGGAACCGTGCAAAGCGGTATGCCGCTTACTTTCTGGTGGGTGGATGGTGCTGCGCGTTTTCACATGGTGACTGGCGTGGTAGAAATCGAATCTGCCAACAAGCATCAAAAAAGAACTACTCCTGGTGGCGGCGCTGGCGCTGCTTCAGTAGCTGCCAGTTTATCTTCTGGTTGGAAAGGAAAATTTGCTATGACTGGCATTATGGGTTTGCGTATGTCTTCCATGCAATCAGCCACCGGCTATAGCACCCATACCGGACTCAATTCCACTGCTAAAGGTCATGATATTACCGCCCAGAACCCTTGTTTGTACCCGATCTTCCGGCCCTTAGGTATGGCTACTTCAGGTGCGGCTGAGGGAACTGCGCGTGGCCAGGGAGATACGCCCAGTGAAATGCATCAGGCTTTAAACGGCGGTGACGCTTTGCCTACTGCTGGTTTAGTCAGTGCTGGATCAAGTCCGATGGGAGCGGCTTCTATGAAGCTTGCGGTAGGGGGCGGCCCCACTAGCGGAGATCCTACGTATGCTGGTACCATGAGTGACGGAACTCCTAGCGACGATAATGCGGTGAGAGATGATGAGATTGTTAATTCCCGTATGGTTATGGCTTCCTGTTTTCAGTTTCATATGGGTAGCCCCATTAAAGGCATTGCTGCGGATATCGATGTAATGACTTTTTATCCGCCGGTGGTAAGCATGGCAGTAGCCAGCTTTAACTATACTGGTATGGGCAACATTGCTCGTGCTAGTGGCGATGGTTCTGATGCGCGGCATGAATGCGGCTTGGTAGCAGCATTCTAAAGCAGGCAGCTGGCTATGAAAAATTATAAATTTTTTATTTTTGGTTTCTTTCTTCTATTTTTCCTGCCTTTTTTAGCCGAAAGCCAAACAGCTCCCCCTGACACCCCGGCATTCCCCTTACCTATGCATACTGAAAAAATCGGAGAAAGAACCGAAGAGGTTGACGGATTTGTTAATACTTTTTACCAATATTTTTCTCAGCTTTCTAGCCAAGAAATTATTGAATTTTACCGTAATGCATTAGTCGAGCAGGGCTTAGAGGAGGTAGAGGTCTCTCCAGGTCCGGCTTCCGTTGCAGTACATTTTGCTAAAGGTAAAAGCAGAATTGTTTTCGTAGTACTTTATATTTGGAATAAGCCGCTCGACCAGTGGGCCAAGGAAGATGAAGGAAAGACCGTATATTTTCTCAATGTTTTCGATAATCGCGATGTTTTACAGCTGGCTAACGCCGAATTTAAATATCCGGACAGGCTTAGCTTCGCTCCGGTGTATCCCCAAGCCAAGCAGTTTTGTTTACGCGATGAGCCTTCTAAATGGAAAGTTGCTGCTTACTTAAGCGACGGCGAGGTTGAAAAAATAGCTAACTTTTATATGAAAGAAATGCCGCAGTATAATTGGAAGTTTACCGGTACCAATAGTTATGAAAGCAACCAGAATATTGTCGACGCTCTCTTAAACGGCGACCCTAACCCGAAAAAACTTTCCGGAGAAGAAATGATGCCGGGAGTAACCGTAGACGTGAAAGGAGCCACTTTAACGTATGCACAAGGAGACGGTAAACGTTGTGCTATCAATATTATGCAGTTTCGTGATCCGCCGGACGTGCTCGCGCAGCACAGAATTAACCCGAGTGCTTTTAAAAAATACGGCAATATTTATATCAGTTTAGTGGTGTATGACCAGTGAAATTTTACTTGTGTATGGAATAGTTTACAATAAAATATAAATGGTAGTTATGAAAAATAAAAGATCCAAATCTCAGGCAATACTCACCTACGCAGCGCTTATCGCTATCGTCATTACCGTGCTTATTATTATGTGGGGCTATATCCAGCGCCGAGTGCAGGGTGTGTACCAGGCAGCTGGCGATTCTATCGGCGAAGGCGAGCAGAAAGATTAACGTGGCTTTTAAAAAATATATAACAAGCTTATTCTTCCTGATAACTTTTTTTCTGCAATGTTTTGTGTGTGCGGCTGACTTGCCTTGTCCCGCTTCAAGTGAATTAGTCCAACAATCACAACAGGATACCGCGAATATGAATAATACGAGCTATGAATACCGCTCCAAACTTTCTAAAGAAGAAATAACTTCCTTTTACCGTACCCTATTTCTTACACAAGGCATGAAAGAAAATCCTGCCACAAAAGATACTCTGGTATTTGCAAAATTCCCCCAAAAAATAGTGACCATTACTTTTAGCTCGGATCCGGACGGCCAAGTACGTTTTATGTTTACGAAAAGCGAGTTTACCAAGATGCAAATTGTGCCTACCCAGGATTTCAAAAGTCCGCAAACTCTCGATTTTATGCCTACCTATACCCAAAGCCAACAATTTGTCTATAACACTTTTTACTATCCGATGATCGGCATAGCGTATCTTTCGCGCAGCCAACCCGATGATGTGGCTGGTTTTTATACCAAAAGAATGTCTTCTTTTGGCTGGCAGCTGGCTTCCGATACACCGCAGCAGGGAACGTACGATCTTTTTGCCTGGATAAGGGTAATTGATCCCTTCACCAAGGCAATACCAATGCTTCAGGTTACCGGATATCAGGAATTGGCTCCGCCGCTTAAGCTTCGCGGTAGAACGCTGACCTTTAAACAGGAGGGCAAAAGCTGCACTATTACCATTTATAAATTCGAAGATATTATTGCTAAGGCTCAAGGTACTGCCTGGGATGCGAGTCCTTTTCAGCAATATGGCGATACGGTTATTGCGGTGTATTATTTTTCAAAAACATAAAGAGGTGAACCATGGACTATAAACGCGTTATTTTTTTATTCGCTTGGTTTTTTGTTTTTATTGCTGCCATGACTCAAACCGAAAAGCTTACAAAGCTTACCCCGCGTAATACCGAATTAATTGACCGCCGGCAGCAAAAACCAGAGCAGTATGTTACGGTAACAAACTATAAGTATGCTACCTTAGCTCGCCAAGACGAAGTAGTGCAATTTTATCGCAAAATGTTTACAAACGACGGCTTTTCTGAAGTACGTGGCTATTCGCCTGATGGCCAGTCTCAGGGGCCCATTCCACAGTCTCAGTCGTTCTTTTTCTTTACCAAGCCCAATACTATGGTTATGCTCAATTTGCTTCTACAGCAAGAGAGGGGCCGGCATATTTACTATGTTACCGTCAACGAACTTGATTCCAAAGCCGCTAAAACTTTTGTTAATGAAATGAATCAAAATACGGGTGCCCAAGAAGGACCTCTTGAGTCTGAAGCAACCGAGGTAACTCCGCAAGAGTAAAAAAAGAAGAAACGAAGAGTATATTTTTGCCCGCTTTTTTGCCAGAGCGTTATGCGAGGCACTCCTCATTTCCTTTTTGATCCAAAAATTTGCATTAGAAAGTGATTGGCGTGTTTTACCCATTGAAAGGGTTGTGGTTGTGCAATAATTTTCTGCACTAAAGAAGTGCAGGCAAATCTTGGGATTACCCCGCCGTTTTCCAAAATTTCCATAGCCCAGCAGGCTGCCCTACGGGCGCCTGTTGGTTAGAAATTTCGGCGGTGGCCCTTCGGACAGATTTTTCCTGCTCCCGAAGGGAGCGAAAAAAATCTGGGTTGATCTCTTTTTACACTATTGTCAGGCCCAAGCTTCCTGGTTAGCCGCCATCACAAGAATCACACTTCCTAAAATCAAGTAAAATCAAGGGTCAAACCTCAAAACTAAAAACTAGCTTTTTGACAGGGAAAAATGAACCTATTTTTATAAGGATAAAGTTGAGGGCGGGAGACAAGTTTCTCTCTATTTATCAAACAAGGCGCGTAGATAGTAAAAATTTTGGTGTAAAATTTTATTTCTTGGTAAACAACAAAAAGATCAGGTAATAAACAATAACCATAACCAGAAAGGCTATTATATGGTTTTGATTGCCGTTGCACACTGAAGGTAAGATGAGATCAAGGCTTATGAGTTTAAAATAGTTTAAATGCCTGGCCGTGCCCTCGGTGATGGTGCGTCCAATCACGATACCAATGTGTACTGCTGCGGAAAGCAAAATTAATTTGAAAAAAGCATCTATAAACCGGTTTGCTGTTATTTTTGCCATTGATGTATAGACCTCCTTTTATGCTATTGTAGCACTTTTTGACCACGAAGCAATTTGCGATTGAAAAGTGCGGAAAAAAAACGTATAATAAATGTAATAATCATAGAGACTATAATAAGTATATACCCGTTCGTAAAAAAACTATAGTCCCGAAGCCGTAACGCTATACAAAGGAGAGAGCGTGTTATATTTTTCTTACATTCTGCTTACTGCCGCAATCGTTATATTTTCTTACTACGGCGTAACGATGGCATTAAAGCAGTGGGACCAAACCCAGAAGCGCCGCGCAGAAGAAGTTACCTCCCAGTTCGAGAACATGTTTATCTTCATTAACAAGAAGATGCTTCTTCTTCTCTTTCCTATTGTTGCGCTGGCTCTGGCAGCCCTGGGTTATATCTTTACGAAAAAATGGTGGATTGGCGCCGTTCTTTTAGCGGTCGGTTTTTTAGCCCCTTCCTGGGTCATGCATCAGCTTGACCAGCGCCGCCGGAAGAAATTTGTCCTGCAGCTGGTGGACGGCCTGATGATTATGAACAGCTGTTTAAAGGGAGGCCTTACCTTAACTCAATCGTTTGAGGTTTTAGCCGAGGAGATGGCTCCGCCGCTAAGCCATGAGGCGGCGCTCTTAAACCGCGAGATTAAAGTCGGCGTCACACTCGAAGAGGCGCTTTTGCGTCTTGAGCGCAGGATGCCGTCGGAAGAAATGACCTTAGTTACTTCAGCGGTATTGGTGGCGAGAGAGACCGGAGGAGATCTTACAAAAGTATTTTCGCGATTAGTTGAAACCATCCGTGATAGGATTAAACTTCGCGAGCTTGTTACCACACTCACCTTGCAGGCGCGCCTGCAATCCATTGTAATTTCACTCTTGGGCCCTGTATTTTTTATAACGGTGCGTAAAATACAACCTACGCATTTTGATATCATGATGCAGGATGATCTGGGGCGAATGCTTTTAGGTATTGCGCTTATTTTGCAGATACTAGGTATTGTGTTGATTGTTATCTTTGGAAAGATAGAAGTATGATTTGGCTTGCTTCGTTATTATTGGTTGCTGGTTTTGTGATTTTTTTTATCGGTTTATATCCGCGGCCGTCAGAGACGATCTCTATTTTCGGCAAAAATATAAAAGAATCGGAATCCCTATTTTCTTTTTTCTTAAGCCCCTTTGCGCCTCTCAATGAAGGCCTTTTGAAAATTTTCCGAGTAGACAAAGCGCTTAAAGATAAATTATATTTGGCACGTTGGAGGACTACCGCGGCTGAATTTCTCGCCGCTAAGGAATTACTTGCAATTTTTTTACCGCTCATTCTCTTCCTTTTCGGGGTCAATAATGTCTGGTTCTTGCTGGCTGCCGGCGCTTTCGGTTTCGTATTTCCTGAGTTACTCATCAACAGCCGCGTGAATAAGCGCAAATATTCTATTGTCAGGATCCTTCCTGAAACAGTGGATTTACTGGGGCTTTGCGTTGGAGCCGGTTTAGACTTTATGGCGGCAGTGCGCTGGGTGGTAGACAAAGTGAAGCCCAATCCTATGATTGAGGAGATGATACTGGTTTTAAAGGAAATTAACCTGGGTAAACCCCGCGTAGAAGCCCTGCGGGATATGTCCAAGCGGCTTAATATTCCCGATGTTACTTCGTTCGTGCGAACGCTGGTTCAGGCAGACCGCATGGGTACCCCGGTAGAGGAGGCATTCAAGATCCTTTCCGAAGATACGCGTATGCGGCGTTTCCATCGCGGCGAACGCCAAGCCATGAAAGCACCTATAAAAATGCTCGTTCCGCTTATTTTCTGCATTTTGCCGGTTATCTTGATTATCGTTGCCGGCCCGATCCTCATCCGTTTCATGAAGCAAGGCGTCTTCTCCGGCGGCAGCTTCAATCCCTAACCGAAGACGCTTTACCTAACCGCTTGACAGCTAAAGAATTATAAAACAAATATTGACATCACGGGTTCTGTGGAGGTAATATAAATTTACCTATTTTCGTTAATGTTGTGGTTACAGCTGTGCAATTATTGTCCTATAAATTTTTCCGAAGAACCAATTAACAAATCCAATGCCTTTTATCGCAAGAACTCACCAGCTTAAGCGATCGCTTTTATATCATATTTTTAACCGCGGCAATGCCAAGAATGATATTTTCCATAAAATAGAGGATTATCAATATTTTATTGGGTTGCTTTCCTCCTATTCCGCAAAACACAAATTTCTAATATATCATTGGGTATTAATGCCCAATCATTATCACATTGTGCTTGAGATAGAGGAACCTACCAAAATATCCTCGGTTATGGCAGGAATTGCAAGGGCATACGTACATTATCATCATAAGAAATATGAATCAGCTGGTTATTTATGGCAAGGTAGATTTAAATCCCAGCCCATACAGAAAGAAACGTATCTTGCTGCGTGTGGTCGCTATGTTGAGCGAAATCCTGTCCAGGCTAATTTAACAATCCGTGCGTGGGAGTATCCCTATAGCAGTGCCGCTTATTATGTATTAGGTAAGGATGATGGTTTAACAGTCGAAAGCCCTTTGTTTAATTCATTCGGAGTGCAACCACAAGACCGCAAAGAAAAGTACAAAGAGTATTTAGAAGCGTTTAACGCCGAAGAAGTAAATTTATTCGAAAATCTAGAATTTCCGCAAGGGTCAGAAGAATTTCTTAAGCGTTTGCTCAAAGAAAAAGGTTTATTCATACCTCGAAGGCAGGGAAGGATATTGAAATAATTGTTTTGTAATCGATTGGTGTCTAAATAATTATGTAAAGCGTCTTCTTCTTTATTCCGGTAACTCTCTTATTTCTTTTCTTTCGGTAGGATCGTAATGGAAAGTGAAGATGTGCGTAGGTTTATTCTGGTCGCGATACCACGACAAAGAAGAAGATTTCGAGGGTTTTTCGGTAGCAAACTCAATACCTTTAATGCCTTTCTTTATCTGCTCAACCGGCATTGTGAGTGTCGGACTCCCGGCCACCAGGCTACTACCTTGATAAAAGTTAACCACATTGCCAAAAAATGGATTTGCTTTCCAGGTGTATCCATCGGATAGTTTTCCTTCCGTTTCGCCTTTATTGAGAGCAGAAAAAATAGATTGCTTTGTTTCTTCGCTAAGTTTTGATAACTCAAAAGGCGGTGTGGCAACCGCGGCGGGGCTTGGGTTTATCGTTGTTAAGGCCGGGCCTTGATTCGTATTGGGAGAGGCGGGAACTTGTGTTTGCGGAGTTAGGTTGGCAGGAGATTGGCTTTGTGGTGCTGTGGCTGTAGGTACTTGAGCCGGTGTTTGTTTTTGAGATGTTGCCGCTGGTTTCCTGTCGCTGGGGCTGGGGCTTGTTGGTTCTTGCAGTAATGGTTTAGGGCTGTATTTAGTAAGCCCACTTAGATTAGTGTCGTAACCTTCCACCGTCCCTACGCCTTCAAACGTCAATCCGTTAAGGCTCACGATTGGATTATCTCGATTCGTGCCTACAAACCATATAAATTCGCGCGTTATATCTTTGCCGCCGTTAGTGGTAACCTTGCCGCTTTCTATGTCGATGGTCCAGGGGAGAGCTTCTCCGTCAGTATTTTTTGCAAAAAGTCCTGAACCGTGTATCTGCAGAAGTCGTGTTTGCTGCACAACTGATAAATTAACGACATTTAAGAAATTAGCGCCTTGTTTTTCATTAAGCTGGGCTTGTGTGATGTCATCCATGGCATATTTGATGCTTCCGCCTTGTCTGGCATCGTAGCGCTCGAAGAAGAGTTTGTTTGCCTGAGCCCGTTGGCCGTCAAAATATTGGTACTGTTCCGGCTTAAGTGTAGCGGTATCCCATGGTTTGGTTGGTATATCGTTACTTTGAATATTTCTTGCGATATTTATTCCTGGCTGGATGGTTTGTTCTAGAGAAGGAGTCGCAGTTTGTGTCCCTTGATGAGCTACCGGTTGGCTGGTTTCCGGATGGTTGGCTTTAACTGGCTCTTGCGATTGGTTACGGCTATATGCGGGATTGCAGAAAATCAAAAAAATAATAAGCTCAATAACATTTAGTTTTGCAATAGTAAATTTTTTCGGTGTCATTATTTTGTTCTATACGTATAGAAATTTTATGCTGGCACTTAATTATTTTTTATCGTTAATATTTTTTATTTCCACGAGGTTTCTTACTCATCTCTTGTGTTTGCATATATCCAATCTTTGCTGCCCACCGGTCTGTAGTATGCACTGTATGCTCCAAATTGATGGTTTGCAGCTTTAATTTCGTAAGTAATTCCGTGTAAAGTAATAGTATGGCCTTTTTCCCAATATTTACCTGGACCTAAGAATCGCCAAAACCCGCGGTCTTCAATAAATTTTTTTATAATTTCATCTTTCATATATTGTCTATCTGCCAAACTTAGCTTTTGCGGTTCAGGCGGTTTCACTGGCGCTGCTGCTGGCGTTTCTGGCGCGGCTATTTTTTGTATATCAACCTGTTCTTCTATTTGCACGGTTCCTGCTTGCGTTGTGGCTGCTAATTTTGGCGGTGCGATTACTTCCGCAATTGTTGGCAGGGTTTTTGGTACTAATCCTAACATTTCTGCTCCGCTTTTTGGATTAGAACGGAATCCGCCAAGCTTCGGTTCTTCAGGGGGGTTTTTATCAGTGCCAGCTGTAGTGGCTAGTTTCGCTGTCCCCGGTTCCTGTCCGGTTGGTAAATTTATTTTTGTTCCAGTATCAGGCGCCGGTTTAGTTACCGGTGGTATGGGTGTTGTTGGCGCTCCTGTTGCTGGCACTCCCGTTGTTGGTGCTCCTGCTGACGGCGTCCCTGTTTTTGGAGTTTCTTTCGCTGTGTCTACTGCTGGCCTTTGAGGGGCTGCCTCAGCTGCTGGTTTTCTCGCTGCCTCCGGAACAATGACTGCTGCCTGTGGTCCGGCCTGAGTATCAAGATAAAATAATAATTCTTGTCCCGGCGTGGTATAGCCATCTATGGTTTGGCCGTTAGTAAAGGTCATTCTTTTTATGGTCACATCCCCGTAGGCAGCGCCTTTTAAAAATTGATGTGTATCTATTTGCTGTCCGGCCCGGAATGCTTGGTTATCTTTGATGATAGTTCCGTCTCCAAGCTCCATTTGTGCTACGCCATGGCCTTGTTGCCAGATGGTAAAGCCGGTCTGGGCATTTTGTCCGGTTACTCCGCCACCGGCATCCTGGAAAGCGTTTGCCGGACTACCAGGGTTGACATAGCGGCTCCAAAGCAGATTTGTGCGTTCCTGCTGCAAACTGCCTATATTATTTCCCAGCGCACCTTCTTTATAAGCACCGAGCGCTTGAGCTCCTGGCGCAAGTACTTCTGAGTGGCTGGCTACTCTTTGGGTGGGGTTATTTTGATTGGCGTTTGGCGTAGGAACCGCTTGCCCAGTGGCGCTAGCATTTTTGGCTGTGCCTCCCGAATCTCTTTTGACTGGTATGCGGGCAATGCCACTTGTGTCAGTAGCATAACTTATGGGGATAAAAATACAGAAGAGAAATAGGCTAGTGGATATTAAAAAAAGAGAAGTGATGATTACCGGTGCATGGTAAGAAATCGCAACTCTTTGTTTCATACCCTCCCCCTTGTAAGAAACAAAACTTATGTCTTTGGCGGTTATTGAGCTATGTCCAGATTGTCAGTTTATGGCCCTAAGTGCATATAGTTTATCAAGATAATTTTTTTAACCAATTGTTATATAAGTAATTATGCAAAACGTCTTTTTGTGCTCAATTCACATTTTAAGCCCTGGCACCGTTATTTCTTTATTCTGATAAAGAATCTATTGATGGAAAAGAGAAAGTTCTATTTAAAGAACTAGCATTGCCTACCCCCATATATATATCTAGTTTGCCTGTTGAATCTTTAAAAAACATCAAACCACCTACCCTAGTAGTATCACCGCCATTTTTTACTTCTCCCCATTTAGCTTTAACAGCTTGTGCGTATTTTGCTTGTAAATCAGGGTTGGAAGATATGGGAGGCAAAATAAAAGTTTCTGCTCCTTGTGAGCCATCTTTATTTGTATAAGTTACAAGCATACTTATTTGGTTGTCGGTACTTATTATGGGAGGGGACATTATTCCTAACGTCCGTTCATCCATCATCCTTGCCCACTTATCTTGCGCTTGTTCATAGAATTGCGCTTGGCTCATTTTTGGCGCAGCTACCGGTGGTATAGGTGTTGCTGGCGGCGTAGGTATTGGTGCGTCTGGAGGTGCTAGTTTTGTAGGCTCAACCACCGTTGGCTCAGCTGTTGGGGTTGCACCAGCAGGCGGTGTTGCTGGTAGTAATTTTGCTGCTGGTGGAGGCTGTATCCCTGCTGTTGGTGCTGTTCCTGGTGTTGCTGACTGTCCTGCTGCTGGCTGTCCCGGTTGTATTCCAGGTCTTGCCGGAGAAGGACCACTGCTGCCGCTGGCAGGGCTAGCGCTTACTGCAACCGCATTGCGGAATGTTTCTTCGGTCGGCACATATTTTAAGAGCTCACTCATTGAAGTTTTGTAGCCCCCGACTTCGCCATCTTGCACGCCATCAAACGATAGTCCGGATAATTGCACTACAGGATTACGGTTGCCTTCAAATCCTTTTACTGCGTCTGTTCCTGCGCCGCGCACAAAATTTAAAAACTGCTGCGTTTCGTCAGTATTTCCTCCCGGGTTTGCAAAAGCCCAACCATTTTCCGTGCGTCTAAGCGTAAAATCCAACTTTGCGCCATCTTTACCTATAACTTGGCCGCTGATTTGTCTTAGTTGTCCTACAAAAGAAAGCTGAGCAGCTCGTGTCCAGGCAGCTTGTTCGTTTGCATCTTGCAATACTTCGCCTGCCTTTTGTATATTAGCCATATTTGCGCTTACTGTTCCGTCTTGGCCGACCGTGCCAAACGTTTGTGTAAATCTTCGAGAAGCTTCGCCTTGCAAAGCTTTAATTTCTCCCAATCTACTTTGCACCTGGGCATTATCTGTGGTGCCTTGTACTATGCCCAACGCTTGCTCCATTGGCCCACCAACATAGCCGTTAATACCTCGGCTTGCTGTGGAGAGTTTGCTTGTGCAGTTCGTGTAACAGGAGATGCTGCTTGTCTTTGAGTTGTCCCCGGCTGTTGTCCTGGGCACTTCCATCCCGTAGGACTACTTGCATCCTTCTGGCACATGTTCATTTTTGGTTTGTCTGCTGCATAGCTATTTTGGAAAGATAAAAACAAAATCATAAATAAAACAAGAACGAACAATTTTTTGGTTTTCTTCATACTTTGCCCCCTACATAATTGTTTTATAACCACTTATCGTACAGGTAATTATGTAAAGCGTCTTCTATTCTTCTGCCTTAAATAGCGAAACTAAATGTTTACTATTAGAAAAACTTCCTAACCAACTATTCAAGTATTGTTCTCTTGCCAATGGTACCTGATATGCTCTTGTTTCAGTGCCTTTCCGAGAATGAGGTGTAGTTGCACATTACTTTTTAGTCCTACAGAACCCGGTGCAGTGATGGATTGGCCTTGAGGATTAATAAGGATCCAGTTACCGGGTTTACTCGGATCCGCTACCACAGAAGCAAGATGTGTTTTGCCATCAGCTGACCATATTTGTCCTTGTCTTGCTCCAAATCCATCAGGGTTTTTCAGTACAAGATCGCGAGCTTCGGCTAATTCTATTTTTCTTGGTTCTACGACTACCGGTTGACCAGCAGGTTGAAGACTAGCTGCTTTTGGATCTGGCAACCGTGGTAGCGGTGGTGGCGATGCTATGGGATTTGGTTTTTCTGCGGCGGCGGGTTCTCCTGGTTTTATCGGTCCTGCGGTGCTTGGTCTAAGTGGCGTTGGTGAGCCCGTACTACCAGCACCACTTCCTACGGGACCGGATTGTTCAATCATTATTCCGCCCTCTGGCCCTGCTTGCGGGGTATATTTAAGTAGTTCGCTGGTTCGGGTGCGATATCCGCCTACTTCACCACCGTCAAACGTTAGTCCTTCTAGCTGAGCATGAGGATTGCTGGCTCCTGGGCCTCTGACAAAAGCTATAAAATCTTGAGTCCTATTCTTTCCGTCATCGCCAATAACCTGTCCAGTTCGAGTATTAATAGCAAACTTTCCGAAACCTTCTATGGTACCGGTTAATTGTTGCAGTCGAGCGCCTTGTATAGAAGCCATAGCAGCTTGGCGCCAGTTTTGTTGCTGTATTGCACCATTTTGAAGGCCTGCCAAAACTTGACCGTCTGCTTCTATGTTGGTAGGGTTACTGTAGCGTTGCTGAAAGGCAGCGTTAGCCGCTTCCCGTTGACCCCTTATAAACTCAAAATTAAGCGCTTGGTTATTTTGTGTTTGTTGTATGTGCTGCATAATATTCCTGCCGCCCTCCGTAACGTTATCATGCGTTGGGGTTGCTCCACCAGGGCCTTCTGATACCATACCTCCAGAATAATACATAGCAGCAGCAGTTCTTTGCTGAGTGCCGCCGCTGGATTGTTTAGCTCCGCAAGCACCTTTAGCACAAGGAGAATCGTTGCTACCAAAGTCCATTTTTGCTGTTCCATCTGCCCACCCATTTTGCCAGCATAAGATCAGCATTATCAGAAAGGAGAAGAGAATAAATTTTTTTTGTCTCATAAATATGTCTCCCTGTTTTTCATGCAACGCCTTTATACCTTAATAATATTTACTCCGGCATTATCATGTAGCTCTGCAAATACATCTCCGCAGGACTGTTGTATTGCACGGTAACTTTTAAGT
>JBAWWL010000006.1:0-158727 GCA_037146775.1 Candidatus Omnitrophota bacterium
CTGGACTCGAACCAGAAAAGCGAGACCCAAATTCTCGTGTGTTACCAATTACACTACCGGGCAAAGTTTAGTTAGTCGTACGTATATAGCATAACGTATGTCGTCAAGAGCAAAAAACAATATCACAATAAAAGCTCGAATCCATAAACCTATCAACCTAAGCACGCCGCTACAATTATTTAATGAGTTAATCCGTTAATTTTCTAATTCGTTAATTCTCTTGACTCTGCACTTCCTGACTTTCCTCTCTGCTTGGTTCTTTAGGCCCGAAATCTTTTTCGTGCTGATAGGCATCCAAAACCTTGCTTTGAAGATAATCGCGGAATTCTTGATTTATAGGATGCGCCAAATCCTGATGTGTTGTTTGTCGATTAGCAGGATCTGCGTCTCTTGGAGGAGGAGGTAGCTGTACACCACAATGGTTACAGTACCGGCTTCCCATATCGACCTTTTTGCCGCAACGCGGACAAAATTGTTTTGCCTTTCTCGCCGGCATAGCAACAAATAAGCCGCTATTACCTTCTACAACCTTGATATTTTTCACCACAAACGAATTATCGAAAGTAACCGTTGCGTACGCTTTGAGCCGTTTTCCTTCATTCTCTCGAAGAGAAATCCTAACCTCTGTGATCTCCATAGCGCCTCCCTCCTTCTAAAATGTGCAAGCTTCGCAGACGAACCAACTTCGTGGCAAAAGACCATTTATATGATCAGGCGTTGTTTTGCTTAATACTGTGTAAAGGGCACTTCCACTGCCGGTAACTCTGGCAAACACGCCTTTATTAAAAAGAAATTGCCGCGCGCTGCGCAACTGCCTGCAAAGACATAATGCCGGTTTTTCTAAGGCATTGAAAATACTGTCATTAAGGAGGCTCTCGTCACCTCTTTGCAGGGCAAATTGCATCATCTTAACATTGTTCAGAAACTTTGTCAATTTTACATGCGTATGCTGATACACCTTCTTGGTAGACAGGTTTACTGCCGGCCAAATAATAAGATGCCGTATTTTTCTCCCTTCGAAAGGACTGACCTGCTCGCCTCTGCCGCGAATCAACGCGTAAGGGCTTTGAGCAAGAAAAAAATTAACATCGCTGCCAAGCTGGCTACCTAAACGATACAATTGAGATTGGCTGAGCGTTAAACCTAAAAGCGCGTCAATGCCCAACAAGGTAGTGGCGGCATTCGACGAACCCCCTCCCAGGCCGGCACCTACGGGAATATTTTTTTGTAGCGTAATGACGAAACCTGTTTTGATGCGATAAACTTTTCTTACGAGCGCTGCCGCACGATAACAAAGATTATCCTGGCCCTCAAGTTCTTCTTTATTGCAGATAACACGAACAAGACTATCCTTAACCGCTCGTATCGTAATGATATCGCAGAGCGAAACTCTCTCCACAATGCTTTCAATTTTATGAAATCCGGAAGGATAAGTACCCAAGATATTAAGGTAGAGATTAACTTTAGCGGGACTTCGTAAGGTAACGTTACTCCCGTATAAACCGCTCTGCTTTTTTAACGATACAATTAGCTGAGAGACCATAACACTCCATAAGTTCAGCCGGCTTGCCTGATTGGCCAAATCTGTCTTCCACGCCCACACGCTCGACTCGTATCGGATACTCCTGAGCCAATACTTCACATACCGCTGAATAGAGTCCTCCTATCACCTGATGCTCTTCACACACAAGCACTTTTTTATACTTTTTCGCTGTCTCAACGATCAACGCACGATCAATAGGCTTTATCGTATGCATATTGATGACACCGACAGAAAAACCCTGTTCTTTGAGCCGCTCGACTGCCTGTAATGATTCATACACTAAACTGCCACAGGCAATAATTGCCATATCTTTGCCTTCTTCGACGACATACCCCTTCCCGAGCATAAAATCTTTCTTTTTTTCGATAGTAGGAACTTTTGCCCTGCCTAGACGTATATAAAACGGGCCTTCGCTTTCGCAGGCAGTTATAACTGCCGAACGAGTTTCAGGGCCGTCAGAAGGCACTATAATATGCATATGCGGTATGGCGCGCATAAAATTAATATCTTCCAACGCCTGGTGAGACGCCCCATCCTCACCTACGGTAATACCGCTATGGGTGGCAACGATCTTAACATTAAAGTTGTTATAGCAAATGGTGTTACGCACTTGACCCAGGGCCCTGGCAGTCGCAAACATCGCAAAGGTAGAAGCAAACACAATCTTACCGCAGCTCGCCAAACCGGCTGCGGTCGCCATCATATTTTGTTCAGCAACACCAAAATTAAAAAAACGATCCGGAAACTCTTTGGCAAATAATACCGTTCGCGTAGAACCGGAAAGATCGGCATCCAAAACTACTATGTTCGGATTTTTCTTGCCTAACTCTACGAGAGTTTTTCCGTACACATCTCTTTGATATAGCGGCTCCATAGGAATATTAAATATTAAATATTAAAAATAAAATATTACCTGCATTACACGGTACCTGCAAAATTGTAAATTTATTACTAACGTGAAACAATTCTATTTTATAGAGCATCTTCGTCTTTTTCTGTTTCCGCTAATTCTTTTAAAGCTATTTCTCTCTCTTTTTCGTTCGGAGCTCTTCCATGAAAATCAACCACATGCTCCATAAAAGAAACGCCCTTGCCTTTAACCGTATGAGCGATAATAACCGTCGGCTTTAACTTCACTGCCTTTGCTTTCATAAACCCTTCCAAAAGCTGATAAAGATTGTGTCCATCACATTGAATGACGTGCCAGCCAAACGCTTCCCACTTATTGACTAATGGCTCAAGATTCATTATCTCCTCTGTCCGACCGTCTATCTGAAAATGATTATAGTCAACAATACCGCATAAATTATCCGCCTTAAAATGCGCTGCCGCCATTGCCGCTTCCCAAATATTTCCTTCCTGTATTTCTCCGTCACCCATGAGACAATACACCCGATAATCCCGCTTATCGATCTTGCCCGCAAGAGCCATGCCCAACGCCACAGAAAGCCCTTGCCCCAATGAACCGCTGGCCACCTCTACTCCGGGAACACGACGATCAGGATGCCCCTGCAACATCGCACCTAAACAGCGTAACCTGTCCAATTCTACCATGGGAAAAAATCCATTCATTGCCAAAGACGCATATAACGCCGGACAACAATGTCCTTTTGACAGATGAAACCTGTCCCGGTCAAGCCAAAGAGGATTCTTCGCATCAAAACGCATCACCTCAAAATAAAGACAAGCCAGGATATCTGTCGAAGAAAGCGAGCCGCCCGGATGGCCGCTGCCCGCTTTAGCCAGCATACTGACAATCAGCCTGCGCATCTGATTAGCTTTACTTTTTAGGTGTTGGATTTTCTTTTCCATGCTTTCCTAACTTTTCTTTTAATACTTTACTATCAGGAAAATGATCCAGTCCATCTTTATAACAACGGGCGGCTTCTTTTGTATTCTTTAATGCCGCATAAAGATCGCCCAGATGTTCATAGATAACCGGGTCTTCCTGTAGAACAATGGCCTTCCTCAAGGACTCTTCCGCTTTTTTGTAATCTTTTTTCTTAAAATATACCCACCCAAGGCTATCCATATACGCTCCGCTGTCCGGTTGTTTCTCCAAAGCCTTTTTAATCATCCGCTCTGCTTCGTCAAGCTTTATCCCCTCTTCAGCATACACATATCCTAACGAATTTAATATTGCATCATGCTGGGGATTGATAAGCAGTCCTTTTTTCCATATGACAATCGCCTGCTGACGCTTCCCGATTTCCTCATAAATAAAACCCAGCCAAAACATGCTTTCAACATCTTCGGGCTTGATTTTGAGAATCGCCTCATACAACTTAATGGCTTCCTCGGGTTGTTTTTTATAAAAATAAAACTGCGCAAGATATTCTGAGATCCTTATATCGTCCGGCTTAGCCTTGTGGGCTTTCCTGAGAAACTCTCCGTATTCATCCTCCAGCTCTTTATCTTTCTGACTGTATGAATAAAGGAAAATCAAGGCAAGCGACACGTCTAAACCTTCGGGATCAATGGCTTTGGCTTCTTTTAATTCCGTCTCTGCCCGGTCAAACTCTCCCAAACGAATCAAAATACTTGCGATTTTTAAACGAAGATATGTCGAACGCGGGTCTAGCCCCCGAGCTTTCTCTAGCTCTCCAAGCGCAAGACGATAGTTGCCTTCCTGAGCGTTAAAAAGGCCGCGCAGATAATTACCGTATATCGTTTTAACATTTTTTTCCGTCTCAGCGGCAAAACTATCGGCAGGCAAAAGCATAAAAAAAACCGATAGAATGAATATCAATGATATAAATATTCTTCCTATCGGTTGAAATGTAAAATGAAACTGTATTTTTCGCAAATCGAACCGTCGCAAACCACTCATTGAAGTTACAATCCTAATTTTACTTTTAGATGCCATCCGCTGAAAAGAAAAATAATTCGCGCTCTTCCCTGGAAGGCACTTGGCGCGCTCTCCACACGCAAGCATAATCCTACACAGCGCACAACAACAATATGTGCCCATGCATTATCTGACAATACAGAGAAGATAATCCCGAAACATTTCCCATGCGCGGGCCTTTCGGCCGACGCATTGAGAAATTATCTGGACTTATGCCTCTGCTGTTTTCTTCTCTTTTTAAACCAATGTCTTTTTACTTTTTTCAGCTTCCGCTTACGTCCGCAAGGCATACACACCCTCCATTACATATCAAATATTAAAAATCAAAAAAATATTGGAAAATTAACCACAGAAACCAAAAAACCGTTGAACTTTTTTTGTGCAGATATGCACATTCTAGTAAATTAATTTATTTAACGGATACTCAATTATTCCCTGTGCACCTTTTTCTTTCAAAAGCGGCAACAATTTACGTACTTCTTTTTCTTCGATAATTACCTCAAGAGCATACCAATCTTTTAAAGTCAACGTAGAAATCGTCGGCTTCTTCAATGCCGGCAATAATGCCATTACCTTATCGAGGTCGGACTTGCGCACATTCAGTTTTAACCCGACTTTATCGCGCGCCTCCAAAGCACCTTTCAAAAGTAAAAGGATATATGCGATTTTTTTCTTTTTCCACGGATCTTTATATGCTTCTTTATTCGCGATAAATTTGGTTGTAGATATGCATACCGTTGCGATTTCAACCAAGCTATTGGCACGCAGGCTTTCTCCCGTCTCGGTAAGCTCCACAATTGCGTCAACAAGCCCACTCTTCACTTTTACCTCAGTAGCCCCCCAACTGAATTCTACTTCAACGTTAATTTTCTTATCCTTAAAAAACTTTTTGGTATAATTAACTAATTCGGTAGCTACCCTTTTTCCCTGTAAATCTTTCAAGCTTTTTATCTTGGAATCTTCACGCACCGCCACCACCCAACGTACCGGTGTCAAAGTTTTCTTCGCATATATCAACTCTTCAACACGCTCAACATCCGAACCGTTCTCCAAAATCCAATCCTCGCCGGTAATACCGCAATCAAGGACCCCATCGGCCACATATCGAGACATTTCCTGCGCGCGCAAAAGCGTTGGTTTGATTTCCGGGTCGTCAATCGAAGGAGAATACGAACGGGAACTTACTGAGATATTAAATCCTCCCATCTTAAAGATCTCAAGCGTTTTTTCCTGCAAGCTTCCTTTTGGTATTCCTAATTTTAAAACATTCACGTTATAAACCTCCATTTCCCATAACGGGTAAGTCTCTATTTGAAATTATGTCTGCCTTCGCAACACAACATCATTCACGCACTTCATAATGCTTACAGGCTAATCGGCACTCGTAAACAAACTCCAGCCTCAACCGGAGAGATTGATTATACAACCCGGCAATAGGGTTGTAAAGAAAAAATACCTTTTGAACGTTTTTTTATATGGCTGAAAATAACCCGCACTAAAGAATATTAGCCAGAAACAGCCGCAAGAAAACTTTTAATCTTCAAAAACACTTCATCAACGGTTATTTTCCTAAGACATTGCTTGTCAAAAGAACAGCCGGAAAATTTGAATTTCCAGTAACACGGCCGGCAGGAAACATCGGATGTAAAGACAAGCGCTTTACTTTCGTCCGGATATGCACCATATACGCGCTCATCCACCGGACCAAAAAATACCACCGCGCGTTTATTGAGCGCCTGTGTGATATGAAATGGCCCGCCATCATTCGTGATCACAAGGCCGGAAAGCGACACTAAAGCCGCAAAATCATCCAAACCCAGTTTGTCGCAAAGCAATAATGGTTTTTCTTCCAGGACAGCATACAAAGAATCACACAACTCTTTCTCTACCGGCGAACCACAGAGAATTATTTTCGCTTTCAATTCTTTCTGCATTTTTCGACACAGTTCTGCAAAATATTCCTGAGGCCAACGTTTAAAGTACGCGGTCCTCTGCCAGCTATCGCCCGAGCCGGGGCACACAATCACCAGCATATCGTTCTTGTTAAAACCGCTGGCGACAAGCAATTGTCTCATAGCCTCGATATTATTTTGCTTGCAAAACAAATCAAACCGGTAATCGCAAGGCTCTTTGGCTAAAAATTGCACCAGCTCAAGATGGTGCCGGGTAACATGCTTTGTATTAAAGCCGCCGGGAATATCGATTCGGTGATTAAGGAAACGGCCGCGATTCTTGAAATTAAAACCAATACGTGTTTTTATACCGGTCAATTTCAAGAAAAAACCGTACTGCGCATTAAGAGAAAGATCAAACACAATATCGAACTTTTCCTTTTTTATTTCGTTAAAAAATGCGCACATTTTTTTAAACAAGGCAAGTTTCGACTTTTTCGCGACAGCGCGCCATTCATCCTTCTCGAATATAAATACCTTCTCTAAAAATGGGTGATTATTAAGCAGCGGCCAGACGCGACGATTACACAGATAAAACAGGCGGACGTGCGGATATGCTTCTTTTAAGTTTCGTATAAGCGGCGTGCTGAACAACACGTCACCAATACCAAAAGGGTTAAAAACGAGGATTTTTTTCGGTTCCACAATAATTGCTAATTTTCTATTATAGCGCCCGTTGCAGCAAGTATTAACTTTTCTTATTTCTTCTACTTCTTCGGCAGGTCAATCACAAACCTTGTTCCCTGCGTATAGGTTGAGTCAAAGGTGATTTTACCTTTATGGTTTTCTTCAACAATCCTTTTCACCACATACATACCAATGCCGGTTCCGGACTTATACGATGACTTTGTGGTAAAGAAAGGGGCGAAAATTTTATGCTTATCCTCTTCTTTGATTCCTATACCGTTATCGCTCGTTTCTATATGGTAGCAATGTTCGTTTTGCGTGGCTTTAAACGTAATACGCGGTTGAAAGGTAATCTTTTCTTCTTCGCTTAAAGCCCGCCGCTTTTCCTGAACAGCCTCATAGCCGTTATCCAGAATATTATAGACCGACTCCATGATCTGGGCTTTGACGCCATAAAGCGTATCGCAAGAAGCAATGTCCGCCTCCAAAGGAAATTGCACGATTTCATGTTTTATTCTCAAGAGTTCGAGCGAAAGAGTAAGTACTTCCTGCAAAGAAAAATAAGAGAAGAATGTTTCTTTTTCCTCAACTCGAGCATAGTTAAGGATCCCTTTTACCACCCCATCGGTCCGTTTTACGTTTTCAACCAAAGAACGCGCTATCTCGCTTAAGTAATCGAGGCTTTTCTTCAACTCCGGGCTCTGATCCACAACCTGAGGATTTTTTTCGATGAAATCTTTGATTTCGTATTGCATTTCACCGGAAGCTACGGAAAAATGGTTAAGCCGGTTCTTTATCTGGTGCGCCACGCCATCGGCCATTCCGCCGATAGAAGCCAGCTTCTCGGCGGAGAAAAGCCGTTCCTGCGCAAATCTAAACTCCTCAAAAAAAAGACAACTTTCAATCGCCATCGCTGCCTGATGAGCAAGGATCTCAAACACATTCATGTCATCGTCTGAATACGGTTCGCGGTTAAGCTTATTTCCCAATATTACAAAACCAAGCAGATTATCTTCAATAAGCAAAGGAATGACCAAACTTGTCGGAAAAGGCATATGCAAAGAATTACGCACATACATTGGCACCTCATCGTAGAGCACCGGTTCTTTTTTGCTCTTTAGGTAAGTAATAAAATGATGTTCGAATAAGAACTTAACCTGAGAAGGAAAACCAACACCGTCACGCATGGCTTTTAATTTATATACTCGCTGCTCTTTGTCGTAAAGGAAAATTGCCGCAAACTCGATTTTCACAATCCGCTTCACCAGATACACAACCAACTTCGATAAACGATGTATATCGTGCTCACGCACCATTCCGCTGGAAGCCTGCAAGAGCAATTTCTGGTAGCGCTTTTGATCTGCCAGCAAGGTGTTTTCCATGCCTTTTCTCATCTGTTCAAATGCGACCGGAGAACATGTAGAAAAAAATACAAGCAGCATGGCAGGAACAAGCCACCAGTGAATCCCGGCAAACGGATAAAGAACAGGATACATGCGGTAAGCAAAAAAGAAAGGAACAACCAGCAGGATGGAATAGCTGATCAGAAAAGCAACGGCGCGTGAAATAAATAACCGTATATCCATAAGGCGATATTTCAGGATAGCGTAACTCACTATGAGGCAGTAAAGCGGGATAGTAAAATTACCTACGGGGTATATGTCGAGATAAAATACCGGCAGAAAGTTGGTGGCTCCTCCCAGAAATCCCAAAAGTGTACCCACGAAAAGATATAAAATCTGGTTTCGCGTATTTCCGCTTGATTTACGATAAAATAGAAATAAAACATAGTGCGCATAGAGGACTATTAACAACCAGACACAGAAAAAAGGAGCGTAAAAAACTCCCGGGACTACATAATAAAAAGAAGAAAAAACAAGGCGCACATCAGAAACAAAAAGGTGATTTATGATGTTCAACAGCAAGAAGAATATTCCTTGCGCATATACCGCAACGAGTAAATATGTTTTGCGAATATTGCATAATACATACGATAAATGAAATACAAAAACCGGGATAAATATAATACCAAGATGTGCAAACTTCCACAAAATAAGCGCCATCTTGGGATTCTGTGTTTGGCCTATCAAAAATGCACCCACCCCCCATAAGCCGACCACAGCGTTGAAACACGCCCAGATACGGTGCAGCCGCGTCTTACCATAGACCAAAAGCACCAACACAAGAAAAAGACAGGTAGAAGCCAAGACTATTCCCGCAATAGAAAATAAATTTAAATGCATATACTACAACTTCCGAAATACCGCCGCAGCGTTATAACCAGCAAATGCACAGGATATTTTTAAACCAATTTTAAGCTCAGCGGATATTTTTTCTTTTACCAGATCTATTTTTATTTTTGGATCAACTTCCTGTACGTTGAGCACCGGTAAAGCTATATTATTTTTCAAGCAAAGTAAAAGAATTGCCGTCTCCAACAACGCGCTGCCGCCTAAATTATGCCCAACATAAGGCTTAAAAGTAGTCATAAAAGGTTTTTTGGGCCGAATGCCAAAAATATCATTAATTGCCTTAGCCTCATATTTATCGATAATAGAATTAGCCGCTCCATGTGCACAAAGTATATCAACGTCATCTTTATCAATCTTACCGTAGGCAAATGATTCCTTTATTGCTTTTTGATAAAAGTTACTTCCAATAGCCGGGTAAACAATCTTCCATCCTTCCTGAGAGAATCCCCCGCCTAAATATTCGGCATATATCTTAGCACCTCGTTTTTCCGCATGCTCAAAATCTTCCACCACAATCCCCACCCCACCGTCGCCAAAAACTAAACCATCCGATTTCTTGCTGAAAGGTTTCATCTTGCCATCCGACGCATACATCTTTAATGATTTAAACCAAAGATACTTGTATATCCGGGGATAATCCGCCGCAACAACGACAACGGCAGGGCACCTTCCCGATTTAATACTGTGGCTGGCATTTTCCAAAGCATGCAGCCCGGAAGAACATGCGTTGTTCACAAACGAGCTGTAACCATGAATATTAAATGTTTTCATAACGTGAAACATCACCATAAATGTCTGCAAATCATAGGCGCATTTGATCGAAGCATAATGAACTTTTTCGGCAAATTGCTTTTTGGTTATATGCGGGGATGCCTTTTTAACTTCCTCAAATGTAATATCGATTATTTTTGACGTATACTGTTCCATACCCGCATTCTCGTGGGCGATAATACAACCTATATTATTATCATCGGGACTATATTCTAATTTACTGTCATCCAGGGCTAATTTTGTCGCAGCAAGAAGATAATGCAAATCCACTATTTCCTCGCCTTCTTTCCATCTTTTAATCTCATCCAATCTATCTTTATTAATATTAAATTTTTTTATATCAAAATTATCCAGCCGATGGACGAAAAACTCTTCCCATAGCTCTCCGTCTACGGCCCATTTTTCAGCTTTTACATTAGTTACGCCCTTCACCAAGGACGCCCACAAGGCATCAGTGCCTATTCCTATCGAAGTCAACGGTCCTATGCCAGTTATAACTACTCTTTTTTCTTGCATTTGGTCTTCCTTATTACATTAAGTCAATAATTTCATCTACAACAATATGCAACAGCCAAAAAATCAAAAACTACTTCTTCGGCAGGTCAATCACAAACCTTGTTCCCTGCGTATAGGTTGAGTCAAAGGTGATTTTACCTTTATGGTTTTCTTCAACAATCCTTTTCACCACATACATACCAATGCCGGTTCCGGACTTATACGATGACTTTGTGGTAAAGAAAGGGGCGAAAATTTTATGCTTATCCTCTTCTTTGATTCCTATACCGTTATCGCTCGTTTCTATATGGTAGCAATGTTCGTTTTGCGTGGCTTTAAACGTAATACGCGGTTGAAAGGTAATCTTTTCTTCTTCGCTTAAAGCCCGCCGCTTTTCCTGAACAGCCTCATAGCCGTTATCCAGAATATTATAGACCGACTCCATGATCTGGGCTTTGACGCCATAAAGCGTATCGCAAGAAGCAATGTCCGCCTCCAAAGGAAATTGCACGATTTCATGTTTTATTCTCAAGAGTTCGAGCGAAAGAGTAAGTACTTCCTGCAAAGAAAAATAAGAGAAGAATGTTTCTTTTTCCTCAACTCGAGCATAGTTAAGGATCCCTTTTACCACCCCATCGGTCCGTTTTACGTTTTCAACCAAAGAACGCGCTATCTCGCTTAAGTAATCGAGGCTTTTCTTCAACTCCGGGCTCTGATCCACAACCTGAGGATTTTTTTCGATGAAATCTTTGATTTCGTATTGCATTTCACCGGAAGCTACGGAAAAATGGTTAAGCCGGTTCTTTATCTGGTGCGCCACGCCATCGGCCATTCCGCCGATAGAAGCCAGCTTCTCGGCGGTAAATATTTTCTGCTGAACACTTTTAAATTCTTCGAAAAACAAACAGTTCTCAATCGCCATCGCTGCCTGATGGGCAAGAATTTTAAACACATCCATGTCGCCTTCCAAATACGGTTCGCGGTTAAATTTCTCTCCTAAAATAACAAAACCCAGGAGATTATTCTCGATAAAAGAGGGAATAATCAAGCTCACCGGCAAAGGGAACACAAAAGACTGTTTCACCGCAGAAGGCAATTCCTCATACAAAACCGGTTCTTTCTTCTGTTTTAAATATTCGACGAACTGATGTCCGTAAGAAAAAACTATGTCCCTCGGCGCGCTACCGGAATTGCGCATCTCTTTAAGATAGTAAACATTTCGTTCTTTATCTTCCAAAAAAATTGCCGCAAACTCGATTTTCACAATCCGCTTTACCAAATAGACGAATAACTTCGATAAACGGTGCAAATTGTGCTCGCGCACCATTCCGCTGGAAGCCTGTAAAAGCAGCTTTTGATAACGTTTTTGCTCGGCCAAAAAGGTTTCCTCCATCTTTACACGTATCTGCTCATAAGCCAAAGGCGCGACAGTACCGAAAAAAACCAACAAGCCTATCGGCACCAGCCACCAATGCATGCCCAGAAAAGGATAAAGGATAGGATACATGCGGTAGGCAAAGAAAAACGGTACTCCTAATAAAAATAAATAACTAATCAAAAAAGCAACCGCGCGGGAAAAGAAAACACGAATATCCATGAGGCGGTATTTAACTACTGCATAACCTATAAGGGCATAGGTAAAAACCATAAAAACCGACCCCATAGGGAAAAAATGGATTTTCCAATAAAACCCGTAGTTCGGAATAAAATCGAACGCGGCAAAGCTGCCTATCATCCATGCTAAAAATACATATTTTCTCTTTGCTTTTTCGATAGGAGAAATGTTTTTTATTTTCCAAAAACCAAAAAATAAAAGTAATGTAGCTAATATGTAATAAGCGTTGAAATACAAGAGAAATAGAATGTGGCCGGGCAGGGAAGCCTTGGGATAATGCCCCCAACGATATTGGAATAATCCGGAAATAATATAATTGGTAAAAAGTATGGAAAAAATGAAAATTCCAGCCAGCAGATATCCTGCATATAGCAAATAACGCAAACTCTTTTGATCTTTCTGTAAAAAAACGAGACAAAAATGAAATGTAAGGATAGGGATAAAAACGATAAATATGTAGCCGCACCTGAAGAAAACTTCAATTGCTTTAATATCTTTGCTTAAGAACGCTAAACCATAAAAATACAGCCATACCGAAACGGGGACAGAAAAGATAAAAAACATTTTATTATTACGATGCTTTTTACCTTTTAAATACACAAATAGCCCTAAGAAAAAAATTAGTACTGAAACTATAAAATTAGTTATGGCTTGTATAAAACTCATCTGTTTTCTTGTTGTGGTAACGCAGTAAGGCTATGAGTGTTTTTCTTGCGCCGCTTTTTTATGAATCCCGACTGGACAACGTATCGCAGAATATTAGAAAAATGTTCACTCGTAAAAATTGGGAAAATAAAATTACACTTATTCTTAAGAATATGTCTGGTTTGAGCAGAATCTAACTTTGTTTGTAAAACTACATTAAAAGCATTTATTTTATTTATTATTTTTCTTTGAGTAGGAGAGATTTCTTTCTTATTAAATTCTTCCCAGGTAACCAACGATGTTTTTTTAAAACCAATATACGTACGCGCAAGCTGAAAAATATCTTTGGTAAAAAATGGTTTTTCTCCGAATAAATGATATGTCTCGTTCTTCATATTTGAGTTATTGAAAATAGAGAGTATCGCTTGCGCTATGTGATCAATACAGGCAAAATCAATTGAAAAACTTTCTTCGTTCGGGAAAAAATCCAATACGTCTAAACTCCACAGATAAAGAAGTTCATAGATGTGCTCAAATTTAAAAGTTCTTCCCGTTGCAGACTCTCCGGTTACGGCAGCTGGTCTAAAAATATCTATCCACAATCCTTTTTTTCTATATGCCTTGACTAGTTTTTCGGCCTCAAATTTGCTTTGCTCATAAGACGTATGAAGTTTTTGCCCAATCTCTAGATCGCCCTCCTTAAAAATTCCTTCATAGTCACCGCACACATAGGCGGTGCTGAAATAATTAACTTTTTTTAATTTTCCGTTTTTATTCCACTCGTACCCCAACTCCAATACATGCCTTGTCCCCTCAACATTTATAAATCGCAGCTCAGCAAGTGGTAAATTCAATTGTGTTGCGGCCGCACAATGAAAAATTTCCTCTATTTCATTTTTTAATACATCTCTTTCGATTATGGTTAGACCTAAATTTGGTTTGGTAATATCCCCCTCGATAACAATTAAATTGCTGCCATATTCATCTAAAATTTTTTCGTTCCAAAATTTTAAAATATCGCCGACTCTCTGCTGAGCGCCCTGTTCATCCTTCGGTCTTGCCAATGCATAAACCCTATGGCCGTTTTCCAAAAAAACTTTAGTTATGTAAGAGCCAACCAATCCCGTTACGCCGGTAATAAATACTGTTCGTTCTTTAACCATAGTCTTGCAAAATAAATATAAATGCGTGGCTTGTTCACAAGTCACGCCCATCTCCTACTCTATCTATATAAGGTGTGCAAACGTTACCGTTGGTAGAATTAATTGCGCGTTTCAATTTTGACGGCACGCGGTATCGGCAAAAACAACACAACAGTTATTGCCGCCAAAAGCGAAACCGTTATTTAAAACGTTGCGCAATGTTAATGCTCGAGCTTGGTTAGGAACGCAATCGATATCGCATTCATCGTCCGGTGTTTTGAAATTCATAGTGGGAGGAATTACTTGCTCCTTTAATGCTAAACAGCAGGTTATTGCTTCTATGGCGCTGGCTGCGCCCATGCAATGTCCCAGCATTGACTTAATTGAGCTGACCGGGACTTTACGGTTTTTAAATACTTCGTTTATCGCGCCTGACTCTTCTTTGTCGTTCTGGCCTGTTCCGGTCCCGTGAGCGCTGATATAATCAATATCCTGGACAGACATACCGCTATTACATAAAGCTTTTTGCATCGCCTTCCTTATACCAATGCGGCTGGGAATAGTCATATTGTACGCGTCGCAAGAAAAACCATAATTTATCACTTCGGCATATATTGGTGCATTTCTCGCCAGTGCGGCATCCAACGTTTCTAAAATAAGGATCCCCGCGCCCTCTCCTAAAAGCATACCCTGGCGATTTTTATCAAAAGGGGAACAGCATTCTGGCGCCATTGCGTATAAGCGCTGAAACCCCTGAAAGGCAACGCGCGACAAAGACTCTCCTCCGCCGGTAATGGCCATAGCAACTTTACCGCTTTGAATTAAATCGTAACCATATCCAATCGCATAGTTGCCTGCCGCACAGGCGTTCGGGATAAGGACATTAATACCCCTGGTCTTAAAAAAATAACCGATATTTCTGGCGATAGAAGGCGAGAAAGTTCCCATCAAAAGCGTATTGGTTATTCTATCCCATTCTTCTTTAATAAACATTTCACCGGAAAAATCTATCACGCTTGATTCAGCCATGGTTGTTCCAATAATGACCGCAATATCTTTCTGGATCATTTCCGGAGAAAAACGCGCATCCTCCATAGCAAGCTTTGTCGCCGCAATCGTAAACTGCGACGCTCTACCTAAGAATTTTTTTATTTCCGATGGGATAAAACGGCCTGATTCAAAATTCTTTATCTCACCCGCTTTGTGCCGCTTAAACCGTGAGGTATCAAAAAGCGTTACCTCGCTAATACCTGATTTTCCGGCAATCAAATTTTTCCAGAATTCGTCTTTGCCGATACCTATCGAAGAAACAATACCTAAACCGGTTACCACCACTCTTTTACTCATACGATCACTACCTTACAAATCACAACTTCACTCCAAACACAATCCTTCCCTCCGCCACGACTTCGTCCTTTACCAAGGCTACTGCTCGCACAATACCGGCGTTTCCAATAATTTTATCTTCATGCACTTGGAGTATCAGCTGGTCACCAACCATAACCGGCTTCAAAAACTTCACTTCTACTTTACCTAAAAAATACGTAGGTTTCTTTGCGGCAATTTCCGGCTTCAAGGCAGCAAAACCTATAATACTGGCCTGAGCCATAGCTTCAATAATAATCACGCCGGGAAGAATAGGCTTATCGGGAAAATGGCCGACAAAAAAGTAATCGTTAATGGTAACGTTTTTAAGGCAGGTAATCTTTTTCTCTTGCGGATTTATATCCAAAACTTTATCGATGAAAAGGAATGGATATTTTTGCGGTAAAACTTCTTGAATTTTCTGAATATCCCAGATGCCCTCCATATTATTTGTTTAAAAGTTTTTCTGCCATATTGATATTGTTAAAACACCATGCTATTAATGATACTGATAAATTGTTTATTCTTTATCTAAATGCGCACCTATATCGCCAAACCTCCGTCAATCTTTATAGTTTCTCCGGTAATATAGCTTGCCTGATCCGAAGCAAGAAACACGCACAAGTACGCCACTTCATTCGCTTCGCCCAAACGTTTCTGTGGTATACTGTTTATAATTTCTTTTTTAAAATCATCCCGCAAACCGCTCACCATATCCGTGTTGATAAAACCCGGACACACCACATTTACCCTCACGCCATACGCAGCCACCTCTTTCGCCAAAGCCTTGGAAAATCCGATAATTCCTGCCTTAGAGGCGCTATAATTAGTCTGGCGCGGTAAACCGGTAATACCACTCACTGAACTCATGTTTACGATGCATCCTTTTTTTTGTTTCAAAAAAGTAGTTATAGCCGCTCGGGTCATATTAAAAGTTCCGCCTAAATTGGTATCTACAACTTCTTTCCAGTCATCCATAGTCATCATCATCAACGCCTTATCTTTAGTTATGCCGGCATTATTCACTAAAATATCCAGATGAGAGAACTGGGCTAAAGCCTTCTCTACCACCTGGCGGCACTGATTGTAATCTTTAATGTCTGTTTTAATACCGCTACCGCTGGTACCCAACGCCTTAATTTCTTCCTCTAATTTTTTTGCTTCGGCTTCGCTCTTGTTGTAAGTAAAGACAATCTGCGCTCCGGCCTTAGCAAATTCCAAGCAGCACGCACGCCCGATTCCTCGCGCACCGCCGGTAATGATTGCGATTTTACCTTTTAAATCAGCCATAGCTTATAATAACATAATTTATCTAGGTTACAATACTACTTCTGGCCAAAACCTGCCAAACCGCTCGCTTAGTTTTTATCAATGTATTTTTCCAATACGCACGCGCTGTTGTAACCACCCGGGCCGAAAGAAACCACCAATGCCAGCTTAACATCTTTCTTTTGTGCCTTATTGGGCACACAATCGATATCGCACTCCGGATCTTTTTCGCCCTGATGTATGGTCGGCGGAACAATTCCATGCTCGAATGCCCCGATGCAGGAAGCAATCTGCAGGGCTCCTGACGCTGAGAGAGTTTCTGCGGTCATTGATTTTATAGCACTTACCGGAATAGCCTCTAAGGCTTTGCCGAAAATACGCTTTAAAACCTTCACCTCGATTTTGTCTAAATCCAGGGATGAATTCGCGCAGCTGGAAATATAATCGATATCTTTCAATCCTACCCCGGCCTCATCCAGCGCTGCCCGGATTGACTTCTCGATACCTTCCCCTTGAGAATGTATTCTTCCAATCTTGACACCGTCGAAGCAACTTGCGACGCTACGCACCCTTGCAAAAATAGAAGCTCCTCTTGAATATGCGGTTTCCCGGTTTTCCAGACAAAACATACCGGCAGCCTCTCCCAAAATCGGCCCATTTCTGCGTTTATCGAAAGGACAGCTTAAGGCTGCGCCCTTAATCCCAGCCATATATCCCACTTTATGAAAACCAAAGAATAAGCTAAGATCAAGGGCCTCTACCGCTCCGACAAGCGCTATCTTGGCTTTGCCGGTAGACAAAACCGTAAGAGCGTACCGTAAGGCTTCCAATCCTGCGGTATATCCGGTAGCAAGAGAAACATTAAATCCCTGAATATTAAAACGGATAGAAACCTGAGATGACGCAGCGTTAAGAACGGTTGAAGGAAAAAGCGCCGGATTAGAAAACTCAAGGCCATCCTTGATCACTTCCCTGTCAAACTTGATCATCGCCCAAAGGTGAGGAAAAGTCGTACCAGTACTCACGCCAATATCGTCGGTATTTGCTTCGGTAATCTCTAATTTTGCTTCGTCCAATACCTGCTTGGCAGCGCACATCAAGAAAAGCCCGCTTCTATCTATGTTGCGTAAACCTTTTGGCCCAAGA
Source organism: Candidatus Omnitrophota bacterium (assembly GCA_037146775.1). Lineage (GTDB taxonomy): Bacteria > Omnitrophota > Gorgyraeia > Duberdicusellales > 4484-171 > JBAWWL01. The sequence goes on from JBAWWL010000006.1 coordinate 17,671, forward strand.
TATATTTTTGGATCAAAATTTTTGAGTTCCGCAGCCACGTTGACCGAGAACTTTTCGGTAGGAAAAGATTCGATTTTTGAGACAGAGCTCACACCTTCTTCTATGCTTTTCCAGAAAAGCTCTTTACCTATACCATTAGGGCTCACCACCCCGATACCAGTGATAAAGAATTCTTTATTTTGCATCTTTATTATTGTAACTGAAATATTAATTTTGTAAACCCCATCATTGCATCGGGTTGGGCACATATAAAGAAGGAACTGTCGCCTTTTAAACTCCGGAAACCGCTACCAGGCAAATAAACATTATGAAAACGCTTTCAGGATACACCCTCTATACCCTTGCAGCACTGTAAAGAAAAATGTTATCTTTTCAATGAGGGCTCTCTTCGGAGAGCTAAAGCCACGGACCCTCTCCCTATCAAGGGGGAGGGGTTTTTTTTATAGAAAACTAAGCCTGATAAGGGTTTATGGCAGGCCGAAACTGTACGGCATTGGAACCGCAATTATCGCTTTTCTAAAGGCAAACAGAATCAGGACATATTACCCAAAGACATAGGATACGGGAGGATTAATAAACCGCTACTAAACCGGTATTTTAAAGGACCGGAATATCGCATATAGCTGCCAGGGAAATAAAACAAAAAATGCTTTAAACTTGAAATAACTTACGCAGATGTTCGGCTTTCAACTCTCTTAAAGCCTGACGAATCAATTTTTTGTTGGAGGGATTTTTGTATTGAATAAGCGCGCGCTGCATTTGTCTTTCCCGAAACGTTTTTGCCGTATACACTAGCTGCCCGGTAAAAGGATCCTTGCCGGTATAATACATACAGCCGGCAAGAGTCATCGGCAAAGGAATAAAATCCTGGATTTGTTCAGGATAAATATGGCGCCGTATAAGATAAAGACCAAGCTTAAGCGCATCCTCTAAGCGCGCGCCCGGATGTGCGACAATGAAGTATCTTACCAAATAAAGCTCTTTTTTGACTTTAGCGTTCATTTTACCGAAAGCAGCGGCAAACCGTTCGTACGAGCCGCTATCGGATTTATTCATTACCTTTAGCACACTGTCCACCGCATGTTCCGGGGCAACCTTCATTTGACCACTGATATGAAACCTACACAGCTCTTCGAGATAGTTTTCGGCAGACTGGTCGGCCAGCAAATCATAACGGAAACCGCTGCCGACAAAAAGATGTTTTACTTTTGGAATTTGACGAATCATTCTGTAAAGAGCTGTGGTTTGCTGATAGCCAAGATTAAGATCTTTGCATTTTGTGGGCAAGAGACAATTCTTATTTTCGCAAAAACCTCGTTTTCCCCATACATTACAGCTTGCCCGGTACAGATTGGCGGTAGGACCGCCGATATCGCTGATAGTGCCCTTAAAGTCGCTTTGCTCGGCAAGTATTCTTGCTTCCTTCACAATCGAAGCGGGACTTCTGCTTTGTACGATCCTGCCCTGATGGAAATAAAGCGAGCAAAAGCTGCATTCGCCGCAACAGCCGCGGTGAGAAATAATCGAAAATTTAACCGTTTCAAACCCCTTCAAACCGCCGGCCGCAGCATAAACCGGATGACACTTACGGCTGTACGGCAATTCATAAATTTTATCCAGCTGTTCTGCCTCAAGCGGCAGCGCCGGTGGCTGCTGGATAACAAATCTGTCAGCGTGGCGCTGCGCAACTTTCTTTGCCGCAAAAGGATTCATCTCCCGATAGATCATCTTAAATGCTTGATTGAATTTTTCTTTGTCGGCCTTGATGTCTTCAAAGGAAGGAATTTCCACACAATCGGATAGTTTTTCAACCTCTTTTCCGATAGTAACCGTTCCCCGGATCGAGGCCATAGCAATATCCCGGCCTCCCTCAAGATATCGAGCAATTTCCACCACCTGCGTCTCTGCCATGCCATAAGCAAGAATATCCGCTTTGGCGTCAACCAAAAGAGAACGCCTGATACAATCATCCCAATAATCATAATGAGCGAGCCGACGCAAACTCGCCTCGATACCGCCCAAAACTATCGTAATGTCACCAAAAGCTTCTCTGACTCTGTTAGCGTACACAAGTATTGCCCGGTCAGGCCGCAATCCGGCTCTGCCACCGGGAGAATAATCATCGCCATGCCGTAATTTTTTGTTGGCAGTATAGTTGGCAACCATAGAATCGGTATTACCGGAAGTGATACCGAAGAATAAACGCGGCCGGCCTAAACGCGCAAAATCATCCTTACTGCGCCAGTTAGGCTGGCTGATAATTCCCACCTTATACCCTTCCCTCTCCAAGACACGGCTGATGACCGCAGTACCGTAAGAAGGGTGATCAACGTACGCGTCGCCGGTGATCAGAATGATATCCAGTTCTTTCCATCCTCTTTTCTTTATGTCTTGGGCCGAGATAGGTAAAAAATTATCGCGCATATTTAAGAATATTACGGATGAGAAACTTATTTCTTGAAAGGCGAGTTGACCATATGTATTTTTATAGCCTTAACGGAAAATATCCAACATAGGACAAAAACAAGTAACATCGCACACACCCCAAAGATTAATCCACTGAAAGCGAAAAAATTGAAAAACCCGTGAGCAAATATCGCTAGCCCCAGGCCAGCATAGATATACCGTCGTTCGTGTTCTTTGCTATCCGTGAATTTTGCCAAACCCAGGTAATAACCCATAATGACTCCACAAAACGCGTGTAAAGGAACTGATATAAGCGCACGGAAAACTCCGACATTTAACACACCAAATAATCCAAAGCGGCCGTAACTGGACAAGAGGTACAGTATATTTTCCAGAGTTGCAAAACCGAGCGAAATCATGACTGCATAGACAATGCCATCGTAAGGTTCGTTAAATTCATTGCTTCGATATACCAGCGCACGAAAAACCATGAACTTAAGCCCCTCTTCCACTAATGCCGCCACCACAAAAGCCTGCAAGAAAATACGTACCACAAATTCATTAATAGCTGCCACAAAGCTCAGCAACGCTACCTCTACCACCATCGCCACAAAAGTTATCATGAATCCGTAAAAAAACGATAGCGCCAGGAACCGTAGCGGTTCTCTCTCATACTTATCTTTATGGTAGAAATACAACAGTAAGGCAATGACAGGAGCTATGGCCATCAATGCTATGATCATATTACCCTCCGAAAAGCAAATTTTAACATACGCGTATGCTTACGCAATGTTTCTTTTGATTGAATGTTCTCGACCGTCACGAATATGCTATAATAATAATTGCCTATGCAAGCAACCATTAAAAAAATCGTCTATCCCGGGAAGAGTCTCTGCGTGTCCGGAGGAAAAGTAATTTTTACCGACGAAGGCCTCCCCAACGAACTGGTGAAGCTGGATATACGCAGTCAGAAATCAAATTATACAAGAGCCCAAACATGCCAAGTTTTAAAAGCTTCTCCGTGGCGCGCACACACACGCTGCGACCATTATAAAGTGTGTTCTCCCTACCAATACATCAACTACCCATTCCAGCTGCACATAAAACAAGAACAGCTCGCAGAAATTTTTCTGCGCACACTTAAAATAAAAAACGAAAACATAGAGATAAAAGCGTCTCCACGAATATGGGGGTATAGAAATAAGGTACATTTGCATGTGCGTTGGCAGAAAAAAACCGCAAGTCTCGCCTACCATCTGCCGGAAATAAATGACCGGTTCATACACATAACCTGCTGTTTTCTGATATCCGAAGAAATGAACCGGCTGGCACAAGCAATACTCGCAATAATATCGCGCCACGAAGAAAGCGCGATACAAGAAATTGGGATAAAAGAAAGCTCGTCAAAAAAAGAGTTACTTCTTGTCCTCTATGCGGATTCGTCTCGTTTAACGCAAAAATTTTTGGATAGCGTAATCGAGCTGCCCAAAACTTTTTCCATAGAGGGCATCATAGGTATTACCGGCGGAAACAAAGCAAGAAAAGAAAATTTGATTTGGGGAAAAAGTTATATCGAAGAAAAAATTGAAGGATACATGTTCCGTATCGGTGCGCAATCATTTTTCCAGGTCAACACCGCAATGCTTACCACCATGTGTAACGATATAGCTCAAAGTACACATTTTAACGCGGGAGAAACTATTGCCGATCTTTACTGTGGGGTAGGAACTTTTGGTATTCTTCTTGCAAAAAAAGTATGCCGGGTAATCGGCATAGAGGCTAGCCGGGAAAATACGCTCCTCTTAGAGCAAAACTTAAAAATAAACCATATCGAAAATTTTACCGTTTACAATGAATACAGTGAAACATGGTTCAGAAAACGGGTAAAAGAACCTGCGGATACGCTGATCATAGACCCTCCGCGCAAAGGCATCGGAAAAGAAATCTGCGAACACCTGCTTAAATATTCCTGTCAGCGTATTATATATATCTCTTGCGACCCTGCCACACTGCTGCGAGATCTAAAAATATTGCTGGCCGGTTATAGCCTCGAACGTATAACCGGTTATGATTTTTTTCCGCATACACCGCACATCGAAACCTGCACTTTGCTCGTTAAAAAATAAAATACCACAGCCCAAACAAAAAACCAATAACCCGGCAATCGGGATCAAAGATGTTTTAAAAAGGCAGTAACGGCAGTAATATCGGAAGTTTTAAGAAAAGTGCTGGTAGATAAAGTCAGATGCCCTTCGGCAATAAAACGGCCATTAGGAGAATCACCGGAAGGAATAAAATCTTTCAGATAATCGTAATCACCAATCGAGAAAGCATAGAGCTGCGATACGCCCAACCCGCGATTTTCAAGCGCTGTATACGCCCGGTTTCTTAACTCAGGGTCATCGAACAGAAGCACAAGAAAGGGGTATGTCGCCCTATCACCCGCTGATTCCTGGATAATTCTAATACCGTTTACACCGACCAACTCATTAAAGTAGCATTGTGCCTTTAGCCTTTGCGCCTCTATCTCTGTCTCTAAGCGTTCAAAGCAAATATGGGCTATCCGTTTTCTAAAACCGGAAACACGATGGGTGGGAAAATTTACTTCATACTCCTCACGAAGCCCTCGTAAACGATTTCCCCGTAGATTCCAAAAAAGTTCAGGAAGCCGAAAAACAAACCAGAACAAGAACGGCCGATAAAACATTGCGTAGCCGAGTAATTCAGAAATTTTCAGGCTTTCGGATAAAAAATCATTTTTTACCAAGCTTCGGCACGTATGCTCAATATTGTCGGCATAAATATTATTATTGGCGACGACAACTCCCCCCTCATAAGTCGTCAGCCCCTTGCCGCGGCAGAGGCTAAAAAAAGAAAAATCACTGAAGCTGCCGATTTTTTTTCCCCGAAAACTTGCGCCCAGCGACTGAGCGCAATCTTCGACGACAAAAAGCTTATAGGTATGCGCGATATTCTCGATTATTTCAAGATTTACCGCGATACCCGCCAGATGAACCGCAATAATAGCCAGGATATCATTGGATTGGGCACAAAGATTATCTAAGGCGGTAGGATTAAAATTGAAATCATATTGGTTGATATCACACACCGCAACCTTAAGTCCTGCTCGCTGTATCGCCAAAGGAACAAGCGGACAGACATAGGAAGGTATAATAACTGTTTTTTTAGATGAGAGCCTTTTCAGGGACTCTAAAATAAAGTATAGGGCAGCAGTTCCCGAATAAGTTACCTTCGCATGATTTGCTTTCAGATAATGCTCAAAATCTGCCTCCAAAGAACCTCGATAGCTTCGGGGATCACATAGAGCGAGCACCTCTCTTAGAGCGATGGGAAAACCGGCAGTAGGAGGAATTTCTCTAAATATGGCCATAAATATTTATTTGTAATTGCTATTGGCTAATTTTATGCTAAAATCAATTTTCAAGCAAGATATTTTGCTCATATGTTTAAAAAAAGAATTACTCTTAAAATTCTTCTGTTTCTAATTGCCTCGGATATATTAGAAACCTGCACTCATTATTGCTTTAAAAAAAGTACTTTACCGGTCAGTGAGATTACCATTAACGGCTTTTCTTCTGCGGTTTCTTTTTTTCGTATTGTAGTTTTTTCTCCTTTTTTATGGTTAGGATTTCTTTTTGTCGGCTTGACTTTCGTGGTCTGGTCAACGATTCTTTCTAAAATAGATTTAAGCGTCGCGGTCCCGGCAGCCAGTTTCAGCTATATATTGGTTCCTCTTGTCTCGATAGTATTCCTACACGAACAGATAGACACACTCAGATGGTGCGGCATCGCGATGATATTGCTGGGTATTATTTTTGCCTCCATAAGCAGCAAGGAAAAACGAATAGTCTGATATGTATTCCAGTATATTTTTTCTTTTAGGGCTCATAGCGCTGGCGGATGTTTTTGACACCACGAGAGAGCTCTGCCTTAAATCAGCGATAAATTCCTTAGACGGCTATTCCCCCAATACCATCAAGAAGGTGTTACAGTTTGTCTGGACACTTGTTCGTCTACCGAAGGTATGGATAAGTTTTCTGTGCAGCGTCCTTTCTCTTTTTCTTTATCTCTTCGTCCTATCCAAAGCTGACTTAAGCGTTGCCTTCGCCCTTGACAGCATGCATTATATATTTATTGCTTTTGCCGCTAAATGGGTGCTGAAAGAAAAATTCGGCGTTATGCGCTGGATGGGAACAATTTGTGTAGCGATCGGTATAACGCTGGTAAGCTTCAGCCACTAATGAAGTTCTGATTTCAGAAATTCTAACGCTAAATCAGCCGCATCAAGGCCGGAAAGAAAACAGGCGTGCACGCCGGCACCGGGACGCGTCCAGGCTCCTGTCAAAAAAAGCCCTTCCACTTTTGTTTCTTGACTTAAACGATTAATGCCCGACTGTTTAACGGTTTGCGCAAAACCATAAATTGTTCCTTGCGGCGATAAGGTAAAACGCTCCATGGTACGCGGAGTAGCTATTTCTTTTATTTCGATAGAGCCGGAAAGACCGGGAAGGTAACGTTCGGCACGCCTAATGAGAATATCCGCCAAAACAAGTTTTTTCTTTGCATATTCCTCACCGCCCAAGCTCCTCCATCTTTCATAAGTATCGAAGACAATAATTGAAAGCGTGCCTTTACCCTCGGGGGCAAGGCTTGCATCGAGCTGCGAATGATCCACCATTTCGAAAGGACAATGTTCAAAGTCCTGTTGTGCATAGTAGCTGAAGTTCTTGTCGTGATCGTAGGTTTCGTTAACGGAAAACATGAAATGATCCATTCCTAATTTTTTCGCGGAAACCTTCAGCCCCAGATACACCTGGAACGCGGATGTCGATTTTTCCAGCGAAGACAATTTCTTGCGATATCCATTTTTTACCGTATCATCGTCAAGAAGCTCGGTAAGCGTACTTGTGGCGTTCGCGTTGGAAATAATTGTTTTCGCCGTAAACGTTTCCCCCTTGTCAGTGAGCACCGCACTCACTCTTTTACCTTGTTGAGTAATTATTCTGGTAACGGTCGTATTGTAGCGTACTTCCGAGCCCTGCTCTCTGATTTTTGCAACCATCGCCTCGAACAATTTACCAACACCCCCTTTTATATAAGCTGTTTTCTCAAAATAATAGCCGCGAAAACCTAACAAGAAATAAAGTGCAGATAATCTGCTGGGCGCAAGGCCAAAGAAATACCAAAGATTGGCAATAATGCTTCTGAGCTTTTCATCCTGAATATGCCTCGCCAGGAACTGGCCCGTAGTTAACCGGGCAACCCGTATAACCTTCAAAGAACGAATCAAAGCAGCCACACATTGCATCCACGAAGTAAATTGAGATGCGGTAAACCTGTCAAATTGGGCGAAGAATACATCCAGCTCATGGAAAAGTCTGTCGAGATTCTTTATTTCCCGGGGAAAACTGTTTTTGAGGAATTCTACAAGGTGTTCGCGGTTAAAATCAACGACAAAGTCGTGCCCAGGATAAATAATACGCAAGAAATCTTTCAATACGATAAAATCTACTGTTTTATCAACCCCTGTCTATTCTAAAAAATTTCTTATTTCGCTGCCCGGACAAAGACCATCAACGCAGTGCACCGAAGCCTCAAAAGTAAAACCTTTGCGTTTGAAAGTAGTAGCAAAACCGCCGGCGAGCGGCTGATGTTCCAAAACCAGAACCCGCTTCCCTTGATCCGAAAGTTCAAGCGCTGCGCTCAAACCGCCAACCCCTGCGCCGATTACGATAGCATCATATTGCTGCATCATCGCTACGATGAGAGGCGGTTCAGGAAGCTGATCATCGCTTCGACAACCTTATCTCTCTCTTTATCAATAGTGATCATGTGGTAACTGTCTTGAAGCAAAACCAGAGATTTATCGGCTGAACCGATATGATCCAGAATGTAGCGGGAATTTTTCGAACTGGTCATGTCATCCTCATGCGCATGAAGAAGAAGAATAGGAGTTCTCACCGAAGAAAGTTCTTTTTTTACGACGCGAGCAAAAAGAGTGTGCTGGTAGAGACAGGCAATAGGAAAAAATGGGCTGCCAAAAAGGACCGAATCATTAGCAGAATGCCCAGCTTGAGGCTTGGTGTATGCACGATGAATATGTTCACGCAGCACCTCATCCTTTAAACCATAAGGCCAATCCTCCTTAATATTGATCGCGTTACGCAAAAAAGGTATATGCCAAACCAAAGGAAGCAGTGCCTGCCCTTTATGGATCGCCCAACCGTCATAAGATATGGTAGGAGCGAGACCGATAAGTCCGCAGATCTGACCCGGCAAAAGATACGAAAGGTGAATTCCCACAAGCGCGCCCATAGAAAGGCCGGCCACAAATACTTGCGCATGGTCCTTCTGCAGCGCTTTAAAGTCTTCCAGGCATAGCGCAACAATTTCCTGCCAAGTAACTTTTTTGAGCTCACTCAATGTGTGACAATGTCGAGGTAATGTATCGCAAAGCACACTATAGCCGGCCTTATTAAGACGCTTGCCGACATAGCGCATCTCAGAAGGAGTGCCGGTAATGCCATGAACAAGCAGCACTGCCGTCTTGCTGCCTTTGAGAAAAAAGCTATATTTTTTCGAACCGTTATTCTCCATGAATTTTTTATTATACCATAAAAATTTTCGGTATAAAGTTTTATTGTAATTACCGAAACCCTCTGTTATAGTATTTTCCATGCTCAAAGATGATGCCATGCTCAACTTTACCGTCACAGACACCCTCGATAATATACCCCAAAACACCTGGGATCGTCTGTTTGGCTATGACCTTATCGAAAGCTACGGCTATCATAAAACGTTACATGAGGCGAAATTAAACGAGTTCGCTACCTACTATCTGATAGGAAAAAGGAATGACGCAACAGTAGCGATTATTCCTTTTTTCACGATGGAATTTTCTTTCACTACGCTGATACGCGGCCCACTGCAACGCATCGTTTTTGGCATACGCAAATTCTACAAAAACTTCCTTACCATGAAAATTGTTTTTATCGGCTCGCCTACTACCGAGTCCTTTCATATAGGAGTAGCGGAAACGGAAAATAAAAATTGCATCATCGACCACGCATACAAAAAAATCGAAACATTTTCTCGTACGCACCACATTAACACAATTTTATTTTATAATCTTACCAACGCGGACCAGTCGCTCATGAAACATCTTTTAAACAACGGTTTCGCAGGGATGGAAGACTTTCCGGGAGCGCGGCTTGAAATACAAGCAAAATCGTTGGATGAGTATATCGCACATCTTGGTTCTAGCACGCGAAAAGATATACGCCGAAAACTACGTAAATCAACTCAAGCCGCAGTGCTTGAAACCGAAATACGAGAAACGGTCGATGGAATAATCGACGATCTCTACAAGCTCTATCTCAATAATTTTAACGAATCAGATATTCATTTCGAAATACTGACTCCCGAGTTCTTTACCAAGTTATGCCACAACATGCCCGGCATAGTTAAATGTTTTGTTACTCGCCATAACGGAAAAATCGTCGCCTTCAATATGTGTTTCGTGAAAGGAAACTTCTGTATTGATAAATTTATCGGCCTCGACTACACGGTCGCCCTCCAATACAACCTCTACTACACCACCATTTGCTATAACATTGACTGGTGTATTAAAAACGGTATACGCTATTATCAGCCGGGCCAGGGCGACTATGACGCAAAAATCAGGCTCGGCGCTAAGCTTATCCCGCTTTATATTTTTATCAAAAGCTTCAATCCCCTATTGAACTTTTTCATGAAGCCGATCATTCAGCTGACACAGCCGAAAAACTTTGACCCTGCCCTGAAAAACCTCGCTAAATACCGAAAAGAAGTATTCCTTCGGGAAGGATAGGTTAACTCGCTAAAACAGATTGAAGGATTTTTAGGTTGGTAATTTCGTTAAGTGCATTAATACGCTCAAGATCTTGCGCTAAAAAAGTATTTTTTGGATGATCAAAGAAAGAAATAACGCGTTTAACCAAACTTCTCAGGTAAATCGATGAATATTCTCCGGTAATATCCATTCCCGCTACATTTTTTTTGCTTTTTAAAATACCGATGGCCGCCAGCAACCAGTCAAGCGGTATAGATCCTTCTTCCCAATTAGTTACCGCGTGAGCTCTCGTGAGGCAATCTTTGTCGATACTGATATAAATATCATCCGTAGGAATACGGGCCGCCAATTCTTCGAGGAAAGATTCGATACTTTTTTCCGCGAGGTTTTGCCACTGTATTGTGGAACAAAAATATCCTTTTTTTGTATTGAGACAGCTGACACCATCCAGGGGCCGCAAAAAAACTTTTGCTGGCGGCCGGCTATAGGGGAAAATCTCGACTTTTCGATTTCTCAAGCCGCAAAAAGACGCGGTCAAAAGACCACGGGTCGACAGATCTTCGCATGACGGTCCAAGCAAAATAACTTTTTTTACGTTTTCACGGGCAGCTACGGTATTTACCCATGAACCACAGCTTAACTGCGGCGGAAGACCGTCCCAGTCCGGATGATGGTCGAAAACGACAAGGCTGATCGGCTGAGCAAACTGCGCAAGCAACGCAATAGAAATATGATGAAAATCTCCGGAGCCATACAGAGTAGTGATATTTCTTTCCTGGGGAGATAATTTATGTTGCAGACGTTCCAGGCCTTTCCTGTCGGCCCAATAACGCAGGTAAGGAGCTTCAGAGGTACAGTCAACAATCTTTGTGAGAAATGGCGGTACCGAAAAATCTCTAAGCAGGTTTCGCTGCTTAAGGATGCTGTCGTCAAAATTGAGAATACGGATCTTATTGCGACAAAGTGCTAATGGTGCCATTAAGGCTGTTTTTTAAGCGCAAGCGTAAGCGCCTCCTCAAAAAGCTCAACTGCCAAGTCCATTTCGCGTTCTGTTATATAAAGAGAGGGCGCGAGAGTAAAAGTATTCTTATAGTATCCTCCGACATCCAAAATTAATCCGCGGCGGCTGCCTCCGGCGGATAATTTACCGCTTAAACCAATCTCGCAAATCTTGTCAGTAAGTGCCTTGCTGGGAGTAAAACCGTCTTTCTCGCACATCTCAATCCGGATTGCCAGCCCTAATCCATTTACGTCACCAATCTGAGGATATTTTTTTTGCAAAGCTTTCAGGCGCCTAAGAAGATACTTTCCCTTTTCGTTCACTGATGTCTCAAAGTCAGACTCCTCTATGATATTCAAGGTTTCTAGGCCAACGGCAGTACCTAAGGTGTTCGAGGAGAATGTCGAGTGAGTCGATCCGGGAGGAAATACGTCAGGCGAAATCAATTCTTCCTTAGCCCAGACGCCGCTTAGAGGATTCAGTCCGTTAGTAAGAGCTTTGCCAAAAACAATAATATCGGGAACGACATCAAAGTTCTCAATAGCCCAGAATTTTCCTGTCCGGTAAAAACCCATCTGTATCTCATCGTCTACCAGAAATATATGGTAACGATCGAAAATTTTTTTCATTTCCTTAAAATACTCTTGGGGCGGAATAATATACCCGCCGGTACCCTGCACCGCTTCCACGTAAAATGCCACAAATTCGCTTTCGTCAACCTTGGAATCATATACCGAATAATATTCGGTTTCAAAAAGTTTTTCGAATTGCTTTACGCAATACAAATCGCATTCATCGCGCTCTTTACCATAGAAACACCGGAAACAGTAAGGATACGGAACGAAGAAAGCCCGGTTGGCAAAATGCCCAAAACGGCGGCGGTAGCGATAGCTGGAAGTAATGGAACTGGCTTCAAGGGTCCTGCCGTGATAACTGCCAAAGAAAGAAAACACCAAGTTCTTGCCTGTAACATTACGGATCAATTTTTGTGAATCTTCCAACGCCGAGGCTCCGCCGACATTAAAATGGACTCTGCCTTTTGTTTTAAACTTTTTTTCATTGAGCCGGCATAGCTTGGTAGCCAATTCCACTTTTTCACGGTGCAAATACTGACAAGCAAGCTGCGGCAATTTATCGATCTGACTCTTTAAAACGTTGTTCAGCCGTTTGTTACCGTAACCGAAATTAGCCGCGGAATACCACATCTGCAAATCCAGATATTCAACACCTTCTTCGTCGTAAAGATAGATATCTTTTGCCCGTTCGAAGATTTTTGGTTGTTTGGAATAATGAACGGTATCGCCCCAGGAACAATACTTCTCTTCCAGCTTCAATAACTCCTGCTGTGATCTCGTCGCAGCTATTTGTTCTTTTACATTCATCTTCTTGCCTCCTTATCTAACATAAGGCCCTACCGCCTGCATTAGCTATCCATACTTTTGAGATAGTTGTAAACCGTACCCAAATGCTCGAACGGAACATGCACTCTGTCGATACGCTTAAAATGATCGAGTAGATTACCCTTAGCGAATACAAGATCGGCGTGCGTAGCGGGACAAATATCCGAGAATCCATCGCCAATATATATCGTGAACTTTTCGCTTCGGCCATGATTAAAAATATGCGCGCGCTTACAGTTCGCGCACTTAAAACACTGCTTATTGGCGTGAGGAAACATAACACGAAACTTATCGCGATCAAAGGTCAGCCGGTTTGAATAAACATCGATACCGTCGATGCCGTTTTTGTCGAGGATATAATTAATAATAAAAGAAAAACTGTCGCTTACAATGGCGATTGGGACTTGCCTGCGCTTCAAAAGCTTGAGAAGTTTAGGAAAATAGGCGTCGACTTCTATCTTGGAAAGATAGGTAAGTAAATTTGGCTTGGTTATTCTTACTAAATTCATCTGTCCTTTAAGGCATTCCCGGGAACCAATTTTACCCTCCCGCCACTTCTCTTCAATTACCACCCATTCTTCGTTCATAGAAAAACGCTTGATGATATCGTCCAGCACGTCGAACGAAGTAATGGTATTGTCAAAATCGAAGAAAACCTTAGATCGAGAAAGGCAAATATGCTTACCTGCAGCCGCAGTTTCGCAAAAAACACTTTTTGGTTTCTCTCTGTGGCTTTTCCTTTTTGGCATTAATACGCTGCTTTTCATTTTCTAAAAAATCCGTTCGCGTAACGATATACAAGAAGCAAAATAATTATATACCTTAACCGCGATTATACATACTGGTCATATAGATAGCCGTTTTTTTAAAATCTAAATTTATATTTTAGCACTAAAAACCACTTTTTGTAATATTTTTTTAGAAGGCCTGCGCAGGATAAAAAACCGTGCAGATAGACGGCAAACGGATGCGCACATTAGTCGGCAGAAACAATCTTCCATGAAGTAAGCCTGTTGGCCCGGTCAAAATAAAGATATATTCTTTCTGAGTTAAAATAATGTGTTGGATGGCGATAAAGCAATACTTGCCGCAGTGTACCTTCAAAATTCTCTTCTTTCGATAAAATCGGCTCGTAATACATTTCAATGATATACCTTTTTAAAATACCTGGCTGTAATTTATTAGATTTCACGTCCTGCTGTAATTGATTAAACCCTCGTTCCTGTTTTTTTAAATAACATTCCATATCGTTTTGGCTATCCGCCGCGTTTTGCAAAGTGAGTAATTCGTCCATATGACTCATCGTAGCGCAGCCGCTGGCAAAGAATATACCGACTATGCTCATTGTTTTCGTATAAAAATTATACGCCATAACAGTCTTTATAATTATCGGTTATTTTTTCTGCCAACTATAGCTGTTACCACTATACACTTCAAACCAAGAACCGCCGGGTGCACGTTTGTAGTCATCATCAAAAAACATCTTTCTCACCTCTTGAATACCCACACCGTTTTTCGTGGCAGTTGCCTGATAAATAGTATCCCGGTCTTGATTTTCTGCCCTCAACGCCTCCTGAACCTTTGATTGCTCGTCGGCAGGCATATTTTTAGAAACTATTTCTAAATCAGCATTTTTATTTTCACCGATATATTCCTTTTTAAAATATTCGGTTATCGTGTCTTTGCGCACTCTGCGGCGTTCAATCGCGGACGAAAGCCCCGAAGAAGATTCCTGGGCATACACGGCTTCAATAAACAGAATCGCATTCATCTGTTTTTCTTTGGCGGTACCGTAAATCTGATCCTGGATAGACTCGACATCCTTTGCCACATGCTGATAGACGTCAACCCGCATATTAATATCTACCTGTAGCGGCTTTGCGGTTTGCAGATTAACCTTGGCACAGCCTATCATCACGATAGACACGATAAACAAGGAAATAATTATCTTCATTGCAAACCTCCTGCGCTATTATGAAAATTAATTGTAACGCTTCTTTTACCCATACTTTCCGAAAAGAAATTCATCTCGAGGCTAACTGCGTCTTTGCCCTGACCTATATGCACAACTCCTTTATTATACTCATAATTTTTAAGATTATCAACTAAGGCATCATATGAAGTTTGATCAAGATAACCGCGTAAAAATTCAAGTGATGCCTCTTTTTTAATATGTATCAATCCGCCGGCCTGATTAGAAAAATTTCCTTCAAGCTTTTTTAGATTATCGCCCTCGAAACAAAGCGCGAGTGTTCCGTCAAAGCCTCCGGTAATACTAACGTTTTCTTCGCCGGCGACAAGCGCGACAACATTCTCTAACGACGCCTGCCTGAAACCGACTTGCAAACAGAAATTATTAGCGTTGCGCAGATCAATCTCACCGCTTGCATAGGCAGAACGGCCAAAAATAATATTCTTTGTTATCGGGAACAATACGCGGTATTTTTCCATCTTGAGAGGAAATACAAGATCATTAAACTCCTTCTGCTTCAAACGCAGCATAGGTATACGAAATACATAAAGGCCACCTTTTATTTTACGTAAAGTAATATGGTTCGCCTCAACATCGGAAGAATGAATATTGCAATCGGTGATTTCAAAATGCTCCAAGGTTATACGTTCACGGCCAATATGTGTTCTTAATGAAAATTGTATATCGGCGGCACCAAGACGTTTATCGTTCATACTTAATCTTACGTTGCGCAAATCAATGGTTATTGGAACAAGCTGTACACTTATGTTCTGTTTTCCTGTCTTTTTGGCAACATCAACGGAACGTAAGGCCGGAAAATTTTTTATTGTGCACGCTGCATCCTGCAAATATAACTTTGATACGCTAAGCCGGGAAATACCGTACAGACGAAACGAAACATAGCCGCTATTAAACGTCACTTCAACGATATCGTTGGTGAATGTAAAATCCGTTATCGTAATACCGCTAAAAGAAAGATGTATTTTTTTTATGTTACAGGTAGCCTGAAAGTTTTTAGCAAGATAACGCGCAAGGTACATACGTAGCAGGTGGTCTTTTAAGAAGAAAAATGCCAGCGTCAGGACAATAACGCAGCACACAAATCCCTTGAGCACTTTTTTCGCCATAATAGCTCGTCTTTACTTCTTTGGTAACTGGAGACTTTCAATAAAAATACGCAGCGAAGCAGTATAAAGCGTCTGTGAATCCAAAAATGCGCTATTGTGGCCGCCCTTAAGTTCGACAAAATGCTTCGGCCCAGGCGCAGCATCATACAATTTTTTTGCTAACACGTACGGAACTATCTCATCATCCCTGCTATGAAGCAATAAAACCGGCGCATACATTTTTTTAATCTTTCGTAAGGAATCAAAGCGTAACGACAGAAACCAGGAAGGTAAATATGGATACAGAGTCCGGGCCATATCTTTTGCGTTACTGAACGCCCCTTCCAAGATCAGCGCCTTCACCGGATGTCGCACGGCAAGGTCTACCGCCGCTACCGCGCCTAAAGACTCGCCGTACAAAATAATTTGTTCTGGGGATAACGCCCGGCTCCGAATAAGATAGGTATAGGCAGCCTGCGCATCCTTATACAATCCAGCCTCGGAAGGCTTCCCTGCGCTTCGGCCATAACCCCGATAATCAATGATATAAACATTCAGCCCCGCTTCATGAAGTAATTTTAACTTATCCAGGCGATAACTAATATTACCAGCATTGCCAGTAAAAAATAAGACCGTATATGCGGCATCCGGTGCCGGAATAAACCAGCCATACAGCATGAGGCCGTCTTCAGTCCTGCAAGGTGCCTCCTCGAAGATCATTCCTAGCGCATCCGGCGCACACTCCATGACTTTAGAAGGAAAAAATATACCTCTATTCTCAAGATATTTGGTATAACTAAGAAGCACCATCACGCCTACAATGACGACTAAAATAACTTTGAACATACTTTATCTTTGTCTGCCGGTCTTAACGCGCGTAGCGCTTTAAACTATGGTTCCAAAGTTTCTCCACGCAAAATAGCCGGTATATTTGCCGCTTCTATACGCATACCGCCGTCATGCTCGATAACAATAGTATATACGAAGCCGGGAATAAACCTTGTACCCGGAGCTTCTATCTGGGCATTTTTTATTCCGATACGTTTTGCTGCGTTTGATGGCATGGCATATTCCCAAAATTTCCCCCAAAGAGCAGCCTCAAATGCATTCTTTGCTTTGCCCACGCGGTAACCTGCCGGTACTTCATTAAGTTTACTTATTTCATAGCTTTCGGTATTTTTCCCGTCCAGCATAAAAACTTTCCAAAACAAATACACGCTCTTACCGCGCAAGCGGTCCGCACGTTCAATATATAAATCGTCAAAACGTATCACAAGCGATTGAAACTGAATAATATTTCCGGAAAAGGTAAAATATTTCGGCTCTAGAGGGTTGCCTTGCACATCGTATTCCAAAAACTTGATAGTTGTAGAATCTCGGTTAGCCTGCGTATCGTGCCTCACGCTTGTTACCATCACTTGGGCAATACGCGAATCTGTTTCCAGACGAGCGATAATTTGTTTAAGTATCTTATTTTCGTGCAAAAACTTAAGCGAAAATTGGTACACAATAAAAATAAGAATAATGACAACGATAATCCGCATAAGGTATAATATGGCACGCATATGGCTTAAGGCAGAAAGTGCTAAAGTTTACTCATTACACAAAAAAACCGCATCTCAGGCAGCGAAGCATCACGCAGATAGGATAGATAACCCCTATTTTGCGGTCTCAATCTTCCGATGCGCATCAGGAGACTTCATTCGTTCTTACTTAAGCTGCAACGTTTGAACTGGTTACGCGGCGACAAATTTTTACAATTCGCCAGGAATAACGTTTTGGTTCTGACGTATTAACACAAGGACGGAAGACTGAGACGCCACAATATAGCGTTTTTTATCAAAAGTGATCTCAATGCCCTGATCGCGTAAAAAAATGCAATAGTCGCCTTCCTTGGCCTGTAAAGGAAAATATTTATCCGTAGAATTCTTAGCCCAAGGTTCACGATCTGAAAGTGAAGGATCAGGGATTGGATAACCGGGGCCTGCCTTGACAATGCGGCCGGTTTGTACGCGCTCCTTCTCCCTCACGTTCTGAGGAAGATAAAGACCTGCGTCGGTTTTCCCCTCGCCATCATCCGGTTCAATAAGAACCTTATCGCCAACTAAAATAAGCTCATTCATCATAATCATACCCTCGAATTACAATTTCTGTAAAAAAATCTCTTAAAACCACCGGGATTTTAATCTGAACAATTTATTACTCGGGTTGCGACCGCACATTATCCTTAAGAATACGCCTGAGATCATATTCGAGATGCCGATTCTCGGTAGTAGTAAAAACAAGCAAATATAGCCCGACGCTTTTAACAAACCCGTAAAAATTAGGTAGCGTTGTGGTCCCAAAAGCTTTAGCGGTATCACTAAAGCAAATATAAAATTCATCCCTGTCACCGCGAAAACTACGATCAGAAAAAAACCCTCTTTTAACTTCGGAGGTACGTGAGCTTTCAAGCCTAATACTCTTTATTTTTTGATAGTCGACAGGCATCTGAGGCGTATCGCTATAGTTTTGTGGACCAAAATCTTCTAATTCCTTATATTTACTTTTTAGCCTCCATAGTTCGGTATAAATATTTTTCATAATAGCATTTGCCTTCTCTACCACCTCCCGGGAAGCCGCTTCCTGAGACGTTGTTGCCGGAGAATCGGTATTTTCTTCCTGTGCATGCAAATTATGTACGGTCAAAAAAGAAAGGATACAGAATACTATCGCGCCATTAGATATCTTTTTCATACACACCACTGCGTCTTTTAAGCCGCCAGCGACACATAACGCATTTTTATATTAAATCAAACCTTCTTCTATCATTGCAACAAACGTATCAACAACTGCGGGATTAAATTGTGAATGCTTGTTATTTTTAAGCTGCGCGAGCGCCTCTGTCTTGCTTAACGCCGAACGATAGGCACGATCGGAAACCATCGCATCATAAGCGTCCGCCACCGATAAAATCGCAGCAAAAATATTAATACTATCTCCTCTTAACCGATCGGGATAGCCTGCTCCGTCATAACGCTCATGATGCCCCCTCACTATCGTCAACATTTCTTCGGTAATAAGCACCGGCCTCAACATCTCCTCGCCGATAAGGGGATGTTGCTTAATAATCTCCCATTCTTTCTCGGTTAAACTTTCTTTTTTATTCAATACACTTTCCTGGATTCCCAACTTACCGATATCGTGGAGAAGAGCAATCTCTCTCAAAAGCTTGGCCTTTTCGGGAGGAAATCCCATACGCAATGCTATTTTTTCTGCATATACCGCAACCGATTCGGAATGGCCCTTGATATAAGGATCTCGCGCTTCTAAGATCCGTACCAGAGACTGCACCACATCGTAAAAGTAGCTCATCAGCTTTTTCTGAGAATCATTGAGAGCTTTTGCCATCCGGTTAAACGACGCCGCCAAAAGCGCTATTTCGTCGTCGCTCTTTATGTGCACCTGATAATTCAATTCTCCTTTCGCTATACGACGGGTTCCCTCGACCAACTCCTTGATAGGCCGAACAATCCGTTTTGACGCAAACATACCCAACAGAAGCGATACCAATATCCCCAATAACAAAACGAGCAACGCGCGAATATGTACTGTTCTCTGAAGCGTGTAAATATCACGGGCTTCGATATCGACCCCCACCATCGCAACCGCACGGTTAGCTTTATCGAAGATAGGTGCATAACCCGACAGGGTTACGCCCCACTCATCGATTTCAAGCTTAATATCTGCCGACGGGCCTTCGAAAGCCTTGGACATCTGAGGAAAACGCGCTACCGCATATCGATCACCGGGATAAGAATGTGTTTGCGCGCCTTTCTTTTTCCCCATAACCGGGTCGGGATCGGCAATAAACTGCCACACGCCTTCCTGATCTGTCTTGGCCATCGTATAGATATATTTGATAAGCGGATTCGCCCGCTTAATATCTTTTAATTTTGCAACAACGGTTTTATATGCCGAAGAATCCACCCCTTCTTCGGAGAGCGGTATCGCCATAAGCGTTTGCGCATCTATGGCAAACGAAGCCATTTGCGCAATAATCATTAGTTTTTCCCTTAGCTGCTGGAACTGGGAATTAAGGGCAAACCGATAGATCAATAAATTACTTATTGTCCCCATAAAAAGCATCGAGGCGACTAAAAGTAATGTGACCTTTGCCTGAAAACTGCTCAGAATTCTACGCCATCTACTCATATACACCATGCCTCATCATCATACCGTAAATATAATAGACGAATAGTATTATTATAAAAGAATTATTGACTATTGCAAGAAGGGTAAAGAAACGGCAGGAAAAAGCTTAAACCTCTGGCATTAATTAACTTTTGCCAAAAACTGTGAGATACTTTGCTGGCTTTCGTTACTCGCTTCAACAAATTCCAAGCCGGCATTATACTTTTCGGAAGCTCTCAGTTTGTTACACCAAGCGACTTTTGCCTTTAAATTAATTACCGTATCAACAAGGTTAACATACACTTTCATCAAATAATCTTTAGGAAGAAACGTGTCACTGATAATTTTTATACCGCCGGAGCTGAGGTCTTTACTGACGGTGTAAAAATAGTTTCCTTGCGGAAGGCTCTTGCATTCCACCGGAAACGAAATGTTAACCCGTGGATATCTTCTTCTTTCCTCCACTATCACTCCCTTTACAATACCGAAACGTACTCGCGATATCGTAATCCTGGCCCCAATAATTTCTTTAATTCAAAGGGCAACGCTCTGTCAAACTTAACGCCCACGTGCCAGCCATCACGCACTTTCTTGCACCAACAGACACACCCATTTAGAACAAAGGACACTTTTTCCTTTGTGGAAAATTTAAGGGTAACATGGCTACGGGAAGGAAGATGGACAGGAGAAAAAATACTAGCACCTTGTACGCTAATATCCCTGCATTGCACCGGGTAGCTTTGAGTTTCGGAAAGAACTAAATTGCCCTGAAGTGAACATAAAAACCGCTCTGCGCGGCGCCAGCACTGGAATGTTTCGCTGATAGCCGATTGCGACGGCCCTACCACTTTCGTGTTTTGTGCGCTTTCTGTTTTTTTTAGGCTCATAAAAAATAATACTGGATCCGTGGCTTTGAGCTAAGAATCCAGTTTTTCATAAGACAAAGAAACTTATTCTTTTAGTATAAATCCAATCTCATTTATAAAATACCATATTTTTCAATGATTTTCAAGTCAGCAGACAGATAATTCTTGTTCAATACTGCGCACAAACTGACCTTTGAGATGAACCTTGTCACGATCCCCTCCCATGATTTACGTTTTCCTGAAAAACATCATATATCGCAAACAAAAAATATCCAATACAGACATGATATAAGTGGTGACGCTTAACGTAGAAAATCTTCTCTCTCAGACCCCGGTTATTACAGCGGAAAAAGCATAAAAAAACGCTACGCGCTTGTCAGCGAGTAGCGGAAATTCGCTCCAATTTATTCCAAAATAGCTTATTTTGCGCTCTGATCTCGTTTACACCCCGCCTATCGCCTGTCCAAGGCAGTTACGGCAATGTTGATATTCTTGATATGTAAGCCGCTCAAAACATCCAGCACTTTCGCTATATATTTAAACTGAGCACTCTTGTCGGCGTGAAGAACCACACCCACCTCTGGATTTTTAGCACAAACCGCCTCAACATTATCGACCAACTCCTCGAGGGTTACTGCTTCTTTCTCCACATAAATTACGCCCTTGTTATTAACCGAAATATTTAACTGCCGCTTAGCGGTAATATCCTCCCCTTTCTTTGCGTCCGGAAGATTAATGCCTAATTTTTTCATGCGGCCAGAGCTGAACGTATAGAGCAGGCTAAAGGAAATAAAAAAGAAAATGAACATATTTAAAACAATATCCGTCATTGCTACGGACTCAAGAGAAACTAAATAATCTCTTTTTCCGGAAATTTTCATTTATTTTTTCCCCTCGTTTACCTCGGTAATTAATTCGAGCAGTTGGATCGAATGATTCGTAAGCTCGTTTGCAATCACTTTTATCCTGCTGATAAAATAATTATAACAAAGAGAAAGCGGTATGGCGACTATCAAACCGGCAGCGGTAGTAATCATTGCTTCGTACATGCCGCCCGCCAAAGCGCTGACTGTAACATTGGCTCCGGCGTGTTCCCAGGACATAAACGCTCTGATCAATCCGGTGATGGTTCCAAGAAATCCAAGCAACGGCTCAAGACCAATAATTGACACAAGTATTCCAAAACGTTTTTCAAGCCGCTGGACCTGATTATTTCCCGCTTGCTCCATTATTTTTTCAAGCCTCTCTCTGGGAAGGCTGCGGCGCTCTATTCCGATTTTAAAAACTGCCGCCAAGGGGTGATGCGTATGTTCACATAATTCCAAAGCTGCCTGTATATTGCGCGCCTTGATCTCTTTAAAAACTGTTTGTATAAATTTAAAAGTATCCAGCCGGACCCCTCTAAATACCAGCAGCCTTTCGATCACCACGGCCAATCCTATTATTGAACCAAGTATTATCGGAACCATTACCGGTCCGCCCTTGATGATAAAATTAAGCATAGATCTCCTTTTTGCGCTTATCGCAAATATTCAAAGCTTCTATTATGATATCAGAAACGCGTGTAACTCTTTTTTTCATTTCCGGCGAAATAGGTTTATTGAATACGATCGAACGAGGCTGTACCCCGATACACACCACCTCACAGGGAAACGATTGCTTTAAATATGCCGCCATCACCGACAACGGCAAACGGTGTGTGCAGAATGAAATCGCGTCTATCTCCTCCGGAGTGAATAATAGCGCCTGCGTGCGCGGCTTCTTTATCTGCGCAGCGTCGACCATCACAATGTGCGTTGGTCTAAATTTTTTTATCTCGCCGGTAAGATTCTCCGGGGCGGTCGAGCCAAGAAAAACTTTTATGCGTACCTGACGCAAGGCAAGATGTTTTTGGATTTCCTGCGCAACCAACATACCGCATGCGTCATCTCCGCGAATTTCAGATCCGATACCTACGATCGCGACTCTTCTGGCCCCGCGCAGCCTATTTTGTAGTTGCATTTTGAGCGTTTGCACGGAATACCACCTTAAGTTTACCAGCGTCAAGCTGCGCAAGTTCTACATCCGGTGTAGCTTCTAAAGCTTTCTTGGGGCAAGAATCAACGCACTGAGCACAGTAAATACACCGCCCTAAATCAATAACCGCTTCAAACTGCTTATCTCCGACCTTGTTAATCGTGATTGCGCCGGTAGGACAATCCTTAATACACAATTTGCAACCGATACACTTCTGGGGATCATAGCTAAGTTTACCTCTGAATTTTTTAGGCATATCAAACTTTTCATAAGGATAAAGTATAGTGCTTGGTTTTTTGAAAATAGACTCAAGAAGCTGACGTATCATTTTTCCCGGTCTCATTGTAAAACCATCCCTTTAATGAAAAGATTGATCAATAACTGCACAAACGCCAGCGGTACCATATATTTCCAGCAAAAAATGATCATCTGGTCTATACGCAAACGTGCAAAAAGCGCCCGGGAAAGCGACAGTATGGCCACAATACAGAAAATCTTCCCCATAAATATACCGAAACGCAGAAAGGGGCCACACGTATAGCCAAAAGGCAGGAATACCGCTGCCAAGAAAGCCGCTCCTACCACCATTTCAATGTTCAATGTCAAACGCAACATCGCAAAAAACCTTCCGCTATACTCGGTGAAGATTCCCGCCACCACCTCGGTTTCTGCTTCCGGAATATCAAAAGGCGCTTTTTCTAATTTTGCTAAAAGTGCTAAAACCGCGACGCCAAAACCAATAACGTTATATAGCCAGTACCAGGGATGCGTATCATAAAATACGGCAATACGCGAAAGCGACCAGCTGTCGGCCAATAACGCCGAAGATAATACCGCGATAAATAAAGGGACTTCGTAAGAAAAAAGTTGTGTGAGCGAACGTACCGAACCGATTCTGGCAAAAAGCGAAGTTGAATACCAGCCGCCGATAAAAAATGCGAGCGTAGGAATGGTCAAAAGATAAAGCACTACTATGACATCTCCATCAAAAGAGTATAACGCACGCATATTCCATAATGGAATATAAAAAATAGTCGTGACGGTGGCACTTAAGGCAACCAGCGGCATTAACTTAAACATACTCTGATTAGCTGCCCGCGGTATGATAGCCTCTTTACCTAATAGTTTAATAAAATCAGCGACCGGCTGAAACCATGGCGGGCCAATTCTATTTTGCAGCCGTGCATATAATTTCCGGTCGATAAATTCCGCAAAAAAGCTAATGACAGTTAAAAAAAGAAATCCCGGGAATATTAAAATACAAAAAAGATCTTTAAGGTATCTGAACATTTCAGCCATCAAAGCCTGACTTTGTCGGAAAAACTTTTATTAAGATCTGAAAAATCTACCCCTTGCTTCTTATACCACTCAATACTGTAGTTACGTAACTTCCCCCATTCGATAATTTCGTTATCCTTTTTGCCGCCATATTCAAGAGAAATTAGTCTGTCCGTACAGGAAAAACAGGGGTCAATCGCCGCGATCACGATCGGCATATCGGCGAGGTAGCGATCTTTAAGCATTTGTTTTACCGCTTTCATATTAGCTAAGGTCGGCGCCCGTACTTTTACCCGTTCGGGCTTGTCAGTTCCGTTAGATTTTACATAATGCATATCTTCTCCGCGTGGAGCTTCATAACGGCTAATCGCTTCTCCTGCCTTAACCGTACGCGGTGCCCTGACGACGATAGGGCTATCCGGCAAATTCGTTAATATTTGCCGTATTATTTTATACGCCTGCATCAATTCTTTAAGCCGCACAAGGGTTCTGCCGTACACATCACCATGAGTATCAGTAATCACCTCAAAAGAAACTTGGTCATAAGCAGCATAAGGGTCATCCCGGCGCACGTCGCGATCTACGGCCGAAGCTCGGCCAGTGGGGCCAACCGCACCCAGACGCACTGCTTCTTCGTGAGATAGAACACCGACGCCGGAAAGCCTCTTGATAAGCGTGGTTTCTTCGGTACCTATCTCAATATAATACTTTGTGCGTTCCTCAAGCGTATCTATCGCTTTAAGAACATCTGTAATTTGAGTTTTATCGATATCACGCCGCACTCCGCCTATGGTATTAATACCATAGTTTACGCGATTCCCTGTAAGTAAGGCTAAAATATCCATCACCACTTCCCGGTCACGCCAGGTATACATCAATAATGTGTCAAAACCTATTTCGTGGCCGGCCACTCCCAGCCAAAGATAGTGGCTATGGATACGCTCTAACTCAGCGACAAGAGTACGAATATACAACGCTCTCTGAGGAACGGTTAAACCGATTAACTCCTCAACCGCCTGCACAAAACATGTTGAATGAGCGTGCGAACAGATACCACAAATACGCTCAATAAGATAGAGGTCTTGGATATAAGTTCTCTCTTCGCAGGCTTTCTCTATTCCACGATGGTTATAACCAAGCCGTATATCCACACCTTTGATTTTCTCACCCTTGAGCGCAATGCTAAAACTTGCCGGCTCCTTAAGCGCGGGGTGTTGTGGCCCTATGGGAATTTTAAATTTATGCGCATGCGTCATAATATTCTCCTCTTTACTGCTCAGGAATCAGAGGCCAGAAACCAGATGCCAGACACCAGAATTCAGGGAACAGAGGTCGGAAGTCAGAGAACAAAAATCAGAAGACAGAAAAAAGGGAGAAAAACCTTTCTCCTTCTTGTCTTTTACTGTCCGCCCCACATTCTCTTCTTGCTTTCTTTTATTCTTTTTCATCTGCTCTCTACCATCTAGGTTTTATCCTTTATATCACGACTTCCATCTTCTATCCTCTGTCTTCTGTCATCTGTCATCTGACCTCTGTCTTCTGTCCTCTGACTTCTGTCATCTGTCATCTGAATTCTGTCTTTCGGTTTCCAGTCTTTACGCAAAGGAAACTCATCCATCGGCCAGTCATCAGGCAGTGGATAACGATGTGAAGGCGACAAAGTATCAATTTTTATACCCAATAAATCCATCATTTCCCTTTCATAAATCTCCGCATAAGGAAAATACGGGGTTACGGTTTTAAAAACAGGATTGTCTCTGGAAGCTCCTGTTTTAATATTCAAAAGAACCCCTTTGTTGTCAGCAAGATGGTACAGCGCCGCCATCTGGACACCCTCGTCAAGGCCGGTGATAGCACAAAGATTCCCAAATCCCAGGTTTTTTACTGCATAGTCAAATACCTCAAGGAATTGACTGCCTTCTATCTCCAAAAAAATACGGCGCTGGCGCATTATTCTGATTTTACCTTCTAAGTAATGAAAACGCGTAGTTAGTGCTTGTTGAATATTTTCTTCTGCCGACATGATATAACCTTATACCTTAATTGACTATTTTTCTTTTACCGGCGTTTTAAGGCTTTCTAATAATTTCACTACTCCATCGATGATCGCCTTCGGACTTGCCGGACAACCAGGAACATACGCAGAAACCGGTAATACCGAGTCAATACCCGATCCAACATTATAACAGCCTTTAAATACACCCCCGGAGCACGCACAGGTGCCTACGGCGATGACAAATTTTGGCGCACACATTTGTTCATAGATCCGCCTCAACCTGTCTTCTACCTGTTTCGTTACCGGGCCCGAACAGACAAGGATATCCGCCTGCCGAGGACCGCTTTTAAGCTGAACACCAAAACGCTCCAGATCGTAACGCGGAGTAAGGGTAGCAATAAGTTCGATATCACACGCGTTGCACGCGCCGGTATTAAAATGCAGGATCCACGGTGATTTGATTCGTGCCCAATTTACAATTTCTTTTATGCTAGCCATTGCTATTGTTTTCTCAAAAGAATAGACAACCCGACAACCGTACCGATAACATAAAGAATCCCCATTTCGAATGTCTTAATAGTACCTACGGGGACGGTGGTGATAATCAATGTCGCTACGTGCGCCAAGGTAAAGAAAAATGCAAAAGGAAAAAAATTACTGTAATCTACCTGCGCCATATTATCGTACGTATCTTCACCGCATGCGTAAGAATCGCGACCTTCGTCAGGCTTTTTTCCAGAACGATAGGAAAGCTTGGAAAATAAATACATCAATAGCAGCGCTGCTGCCAGAATAATTAGCATAGTGATTGGCGGAATAAGTAATAAGGTTTTCATGCTCTCTCAATCCCTGTTTATTAATTCTTTAATCTTTTAATTCCCTATTTTTTCTTACATCCAATGAATGGGTGTGACGATACATACCTAATACCACCCCCACCGCCACGGCAATCACCACTACCTCCACCACTATCATGGTAATCACCAGGCTCTGAGCTAAAGCAGCGTGGTTAGTAATATAACCCACCGCGATAATTGAAAGCGTAACTGCCTTCATTAATATCTCAAGGCCAATTAAAGCCCTGATAAAGTTATATGTCACCAGTGTACAATACAACCCGACGATGAAAATCATGATAGTAAAAAGACTGAACGGCCAAAATAATTGCAATGAATTAACGATCATCCTTTCCGGACTCCTTAAATAATATCACTACGCTGAATACACCGGCCAATAAAATCATTATTTGCCCTAAAAGTTCTATTGGCCTATCATTCCACAAAACTGTACGTGCATCTTTTTCTATTTCCGGTAACGGCAAGGCCAGGCGCGGCACGACGGAAATCATATTCAAAGCCACACCTACCACTACTACAATAAACGGCAAATACCAGAACCTGCGAATCCTATCTTTCATATGTTGCAGAACCTCTTCACGCGTAAGTGGGTGAGTTAAGCTGATGGTACTGATGAATAAAACCGGGATTAAACCAGCGCACACCGAAAGTTCAAACACCGCTGCCAAAGGCGAACGCAACATAAACATAATCATAGTAAGCAATGAGCTCATCATAGCAAGACAGATGGCTGAACGCAACAAACTCCTGGTCATAGCTGCCCAGAGGGCAACGGCTGTTAACGATATAAGAATAAGGATGAACGCAAGCATTTAACCTCCGACGAAAAAACGTACCGGTAATATAAAAACATCCAATATAAAAGGAAAAAATAAACCTGCCGCTACTACAATAAACGCGAGCACTATCGACGCTAACACCAAGCCAAAACCAGCTTCGTGCGTATGAGCTAAATCTTGCCGCAATTTTCCGAAAAATACCATCCGTTGCATTGCTAAAAGATAACTCAAAGTTAAAACGCTTGCTAAAATCGCCGCAAAAGCAATAGCAAAATGCCCGGTCTGCCATAAAGCTATTACGATAAGAAGCTTGCTCCAAAAACCTGCCAACGGCGGGACACCGGCGGCAGACAGACTGGCAAGAACTGAAGTAAAACCGGTAACCGGCATGGTTTTAGAAAGCCCTCCCATCCGATGCATATCCGTTGTGCCGGTTTCCAGTTCCAAAGCAGCCGCGTTGACGAATAACAGTGACTTAAAAATCGTATGATTGAAAAAATGAAAGGCTGCTGCTGCCATGCCTAAGGGCGTTGCGCAACCAAGACCCAGCATAATATAGCCTACCTGGCTGATACTGGAATAGGCGAGCATTCTTTTCAAATCACTTTGAGCCAACGCAGCTAAAGCTGCAATAAATATGGAAAGTAAGCCGATACTTAAGATAACCATGTCCACCGAAGCATCCGGCATAAAAACAAAACTCACTACTCTTATCAGAGCATACACGCCTAAAATCTTGGATACTATACCAGCGAGAAATAAAGAAACGGCTGCGGAAGAATGAGAATACACATCAGGAAGCCAGGCATGAAACGGAACAAGTCCTGCTTTTACGGAAAGTCCGCTGATAAAAAGCCCCACAGCAAGCATAGCCAGAAACGTATGCTCCGAACGGGGAAGTGCCTGATGTATTGCCATAAAATGAGTGCTGCCGGTAATAAGGAGTAAAATGGCTATTGATAACAGCATAAAAACCGAAGCAACGATGGAAAGAACGATATATTTAAATGTCGCACTCATCGCCCGCAAGTCTTTTTCGAAAGAAATAAGAACATAGGAAGCCACCGCGGTGATTTCAATAAAGACATACAGAGAAAAAATATCAGCCACCAAGACCACCGCGTTCATCCCGCTTACCGCGAACAACAACAGATTAATAAAGTTAAATTTGCGCCGCTGATCTTTATGCACAGAGGCGGCCACCACTAACGTCAAGGACGCTACAATACCGATACAAAGCAGCATTAGAATACTTAAACCGTCCAGCATAAGCCCGAATTTAAACATAGAGCCGGGCAATTGGAAACTTGTAGCATAGGATGGTATAGTCAGAAAAAACGACAGAACTGCCTGGGCGCCAAACAAAAGTAAGCTCCACCAAAATATAAATCCGCGTCCTCTATTGAAAAAAGGAAGATTAAAAATGATGACGCTTAAAAATGGGACTACTATCAATAGGGATAACATATTTTTATCTACCTTTAATTGAATAAAAGAGAAATACCACCACGAGAGATAACCCCGCCAACGCCCACCCTAAATATACGGAATAATTTTCTGTATGCCTCCTCTTAATAACACCGGCGAGCCATACAATAAACTTTGCCACTACACCTTCGTATAACCAGTCTATTTTTCTGTCTACCCAAAAAGCAATCGCGCACATCCTTTTTAAAAAAATACGGCCGACATCGTACGGGTCGAAGAATCTACGTTCGGCTCGATCGTATACCCCGCGAAGCAAAGGTGCGCGGCGTATATGATCGGCGGCATGCAGGCCGCTGCCGGACATCTTTACTCCAAAAATATGATTCAAAAATGCCAGCACCAAGACTATCACAGTCGCAATCGTAAGTTTCAGATTTAAAGGAAAAACAGTAAAACTATGACCGTGTAACCTCTCCTGGCCCAATACAGGGGCAATCAGCTTAGCCAGAGGTACACTATTGAACAAACCGAATAATATACAGAAGAGACTTAAAACGATCATAGGAACTAACATACCCCAGGATGCTTCTTGTGCGCTTTTGTTTTTTTCCGAGACACCGCCAAAGAATACGGCATGGCCGAGCTTTAAAAAAGAGGCGGCCGTGAAGAAAGATCCTATAATTGCCGCAAGATAAAAAATAAGCCCCCTACTCAGGGCTGCTTCATAAATTAATTCTTTAGAGAAAAATCCGTTAAAGGGTGGAACTCCCGATATCGAAACAGCGGTAACAGCAAAACATACGAAGGTTACCGGCATTTTCTTCATCAAGCCGCCCAAAACTTCTAAATCAGCCGTTCCTGTTTGTTTTTCTACCGAGCCGGCAGTAAGAAAAAGAGCGCTTTTGTAAATTGCGTTATTAATCATATGAAACAATCCACCCACAATACCTATGGGCAACGCCGTACCGATACCTAAGATCATGTAACCCACCTGGCTGATAGCATGATATGAAAGAAGCCGTTTATAGTTTTTCTGGATCAAGGCCATCATGACCGCCAGAAGTATAGTGCCTGAGCCAATAATCATAAGTAAAACACTCAACCAGGAAGCCGGGTTAAGCTGAAACAAATCCAAGGAAATTCGGGTGAGAAAATAGATACCTAAAAGTTTTTCTAAAACTGCAGGCACCAGGGCCATGAAAGGCACGTCGCTTGCAATGGCGGCGTCGGGTATCCAGCTGTGAAACGGCATAGAGCCGGCCTTAGAGATAGCACCAATCATCAAAAGAATAAATGCAACCACAGACATCCCCTGCAAAGGAAGATTAATCTTTGACATAGTCAATGTTCCGGCGAGATAGCCACAGAGAGCTATACCGATCATCATACACAAATCCGCGATACCGGTTATTATAAAAGCTTTTGTTGCCGCTTTAAACGCGTGGTTTGAGCCGATAGCTATCATCCCGAAAAGAACCAAAAGCAATCCCTCCCAGAAAAATAGCATCAGGAACAAGTTATCAGAAAGCACTGCGCCGCAGGCAAAAGCAATGGTTATCAAAAAATAGGAGTAAAACTGCCGCAAGTGCGCCTTAGCGCTCATGAAAAAAACTGAGTACAGAGAGATCAAAAACCCGAATCCATTGACTGCCAGCATAATAAACGCGCTGAAGCGGTATAATCGTAAAGAAAATTCAAAAGACGGCCCCAGCCAAGGCAAAATATACACGCAATCATTTTTAAATAGAAATAAAGTCAATAAAAAATTGGCTGCCGTAGCAGAGAGCGTAATACATTCTCTTACCTTACGTAACCTATGCGGAACAAAAAATGTTCCTAAGGCAGCGGCTAAGGGTATAAGTATTGGCAGAAATAGCAGCTTATTCATCTTATTATTAGTGGCTCATTATTTGCCAAGTGGCAACCTTGGCAAAAATAAAAGGAAAATTAATCAAGATCCCGCTCGCCAAAGAAAGGATTGCCAGCGTTACCACACAGGCGAGCATCCCTGGCGAACCCTCTATAGCTTCTGGCCCGTGCGTTTCTCCCATAAAAACCATGTTGAATACCCTGAAAAGATACGCAATAGTTAAACAAGCTCCCGCTAAAAAAAGAAATATAATATAGAAATTCCCGGACTCTGCCGCAGCGCTAAAAACCATATACTTGCTAAAAAACCCTCCAAAAGGCGGTATCCCCATTACGGAAAAAGCGCAAAACAAAAAAGATACAGCGGTAAGAGGCATGGTCTTGATAAGCCCTCCGAGAGAGGTAATATCTCTTGTTTTCGTGTTCTGTTCGACAATACCGGCGCAAAGAAAAAGTCCGGCCTTGGAAATACCGTGCATAAGAATATATAACAGCGCGCCGATAATACCGATTTCCTTGCCGAGAGCAAATCCAAGAAAAATAAAACCTATCTGGCTAATAGTGGAATACGCGATGATCCGTTTTAAGTCCGTTTCTATCAAAGCTGCTCCTCCGGCCACCAGAGCGCTCACACCCGCACTACAAGGTATGATGGTATGCCAAATAAACGAAACATCAAAAGTTGCCACAAAAATCCTGGCAAAAACATACACCCCTATTTTAACCAGCACGGCCGCATGCAGAAGTGCTGTCACCGGAGAAGGCGCAATACCGGCATCAGGAAGCCAAGTCTGAAAAGGCAGCGTGGCTGATTTGGCGAATATGCCGCACAAAAGCAGCAACACCACCATATTATCCAACGGCCGGGACTTAAAAACTTCTCGTATAACCGCAAGGTCAAACGAGCCAGCCTGCTGATAGATAGAAATAAAACCGATCAGCATCAAAAGCGATCCGAAGATCGTTATGAGAAAAGCTTTATCAGCGCGCAGAATATAGTGTTTCTCCCTGAAAAAACCGATCAAACGCCAGCTACATACGGCGGTTATTTCCCAAAAAACATATATAAATATCAAGTTGGCGGAAAAAACCAGCCCCATCATCGCCCCCAGGAATAAGGTAACCATAGAATAATATTCGTTCTGATTTTCATAATGGCTGATATAGCTAAAAGAATAAAGTAGAATAACCGTGCTCAAAAATGCCGACACGCAAGCCATAAAAACAGCTAATGAGTCGGCAGTAAACACAAGATTGAAACCCTGCGGGAATTGTCGCGCAAAGATCAAGGTTTTCCCGGATATTACCAACGGTATCAGCGACAAAGAAAGCACAAACGAAGAAAAAATCAAAATAAAGGAAAAAATATTTCGTAACCGGGCATTATATCGACCTAATAACGGCAGGAAAAATGCTCCAGCAAGAGGGATAAAAATAGTGCTCAAAAGTATCATTTTGTATTTAATCATAACCGAATTTCCTGATAAACCACCCTTTCACTATCTGGACTAAGATGAGATACGTGAGGACCATAAAAAATAGAAACACAAAATAAAGCGGCGGCGGAGCCACGAAACTAAAAGCGCTCGCCAAAGGCGAAAATGGGATCGCGATACCGATAGTAACTATTAAAATCGAAGTCAAAATCAAAAAACGGCTGGGACGGCTTTCAATAAAAGGAATTTTTCCGGTACGTATTATATGGATAACCAGCGTCTGGGTGCACAGGGACTCGATGAACCATCCAGTATGGAAAAGCGCCGGGTTATTCCAAGTGTTAAAAACAAAAAGCATTATACCATAGGTAAGAAAATCGTAAATCGAACTTAAAGGCCCTATGATAACCATAAAATTCCTGATCGCCTTCACATTCCAGGGCCTGGGCTTACTTAAATAATCCCTATCCACCTCATCAGTAGGTATCGCCACTTGGGAGAGGTCATAAAGAAAATTATTGAGCAATATCTGGATAGGTAACATCGGCAAAAACGGCAAGAACAGACTGCCGCCGGTCATACTAAGCATATTGCCAAAATTGGAGCTGGAGCCCATCTTGATATATTTAACGATATTACCGAAGGTTTTTCTGCCCTCCATAACGCCGTCTTCAAGCACCATAAGGCTTTTCTTCAAAAGTATAATATCCGCTGATTCCTTGGCAATATCCACCGCATTATTTACGGAAATGCCTACATCCGAAGCTTTAAGGGCGGGTGCATCATTGATACCGTCACCGAGGTAACCGACGATGTGCTGGTTATTATGCAAGGCGTGGATAACCCGTTCTTTTTGCAACGGTGCAAGCCGAGCAAAGACAGTGGTGGTTTTCACTACTTCCCGGAGTTCCTGATCACTCATTGTTTCGATCTGGATACCAGTAACCAGACCTTTCACGTCCAACCCCACTTCTTTGCATATTTTCTTGGTTACCAACTCGTTATCACCGGTTAAAACCTTAACTTCCACTCCTAAATTTTTAAGAGCTCTGATGGCTTTCTTGGCCGTAGGCTTTGGCGGATCAAGAAACGCTAAATAACCTTTAAGCACCAAATCTTTTTCATCTTCTTTCGAATACACGTCTTTTGCGGTATCGATATCCTTATAAGCAACAGCCAAAACCCTGAAACCTTCGGAACTTAGCTTATCATATTCCTCTTTAAGATCGGCAAGTATCAAATACTCCATATCCAGGAATTCTCCGTCTATTTCGTACTTCGAACATCGTTTAAAAATTTCCTCCGGTGCACCCTTGGAAATAATACGTCGTTTACCGTCCATATCAACCACTACCGACATTATTTTTCTGGAAAAATCAAAGGGTATTTCGTCTATCTTTCTAAATTTTTCCGTCAACACTTCCTGGTGCTTTAAAATAGCGCGGTCAAGAAGATTTTTTAAACCAGTCTGAAAAAAACTATTAAGGTAAGAAACCCGCAGAACATCCTCGTCTTCCCTGCCTACCACATCGCAGTGCCTTTCCAAAACTATATGGTCCAGGGTTAAGGTGCCGGTCTTATCGGTGCAGAGCACATCCATTGCTCCAAAATTCTGTATGGAGTTTAAGCGCTTAACAATAACCTGTTTCTTCGACATCTTGATCGCACCCTTGGAAAGATTGATCGCCACCAGCATCGGCAACATTTCCGGAGTCAAACCAACCGCCACACCAAGAGAAAACAACAAGGACTCAATGAGGTTTCCGCGCCGCAGCGCGTTGATAGCGAAAATAAAGCATACCATAAAAAGCATAGCGCGGATCATCAGCCAGGTAAATCTTTGTATCCCTTTGTCGAAACTCGTTTCCACCCTAATGGTAGCCAGCCGGCGCGATAGCTCTCCAAACCGGGTATTAATGCCGGTTTTTATCGCAACGCCTAAAGCCGTTCCGCTCACCACGCTTGAGCCCATAAAGACAATATTAGACAGCTCTGAAATGGAATTATTTTTCGGCTGGATAACATCCGAGTTCTTTTCGATGGGGAATGATTCTCCGGTTAAAGAAGCCTGGTTAATAAAAAGATCTTTGGAAGAAATAATCCTTAAGTCAGCCGGGATCATATCGCCGGCGAACAAATCAACGATATCTCCGGGGACTATCTCCCTGATGTTGATTTCTTGTGCCTGGCCATCACGGTACACGGTAGCGGTAGTACGCACCATTTCTCTTAATTTTTCGGCTTCTTTGCTGGAACGGTATTCTTGAACAAAGGAAAGAAAAACGCTCATTAGAACCATCGCAAAAACCAGTATGGCGCTGATTTTGCCTCCAAAAAATAACGAAAAGGTTCCAATAATAATCAGCACGATAACGAGTGGGTTGAGAAACTTGGAAAGAATTTGTGCGAAAATAGTACGCTTTTTCTTCTTGGCAGGCTCATTGGGACCGTACACAGAAAGGCGCTCGCGGGCATCTTTCGTCGAAAGCCCCTTTTCGGAAGTTTTCAGTCTCTCAAAAATCGCTTTAAGAGAGGCGCTCACAAAACCAACCTCAAAACCTGCAAACTGACCCCGGTCACCTGGAGAAAGAGGTGTAACGTGAGTAGTGTTTGGCTTCCAAGATATTCTCATACGTATTATATTGTTTTCATGTTATACGGTTAATCAAAAAATAAATAAGTCTTCCAGTATATCTACCGAAAGACTTTATATTCTTTACCTTAACTCGAATGGACGATTTTACTCTTCTTCATTCATTTGTCAATATTTTTAGGTGATAGGTAGCGCTTCCGGCGTTTCTAAATTGTTATCAAAGAATTTTCAAGCGTAAATTATATCCTAGCAGAATTCGCGAGGCAGCTCTTGGCGGGCTCTTGCATGCTGAATCACAAGACGGGCGTCTTCTTCGCGGATTTTAACCGTTTCTACGCCTATGTCAAATGCGTGCTCCGATAGCTGCGTAACTCTTACAATTTTGACCACAGCCGAGATGGGGGAAACAGAAACTTCCTTTGGAAGGTCGATTTGCAATACTACATAAGAGCCTACCGGCAGAACTTTTTCCGACTGAAACAAAAACCCATGAAAACTTATATTTTTTGTTTGAGATCGTCTATACTGTTCTTGCAAAGGAAAATGTATGTCGATTTTGGCGTTTAACCGGACCGACCTCCGACGTTCACTGCCATCATACCGATCATCATCCAGAGATATCGCAACCCCATGATCACTTTTACCTGCGCCAGGGGTAATAGTAATATGATAATAGTTTTCAATGGCTTTTATGATATCTGAAATGAGGCCTACAAAAGGTTGTATTCTGTAGCCGGTTTTCTCTTCAACCTCTCTGATAGCGTCAGTATCAGCCGGATCAGCCATAACTACCGTGATAACGTTATCTATCTTATCTATCGGAATAAGCCAGTATTTCTGGACTAGATCTTGAGGTATAAGCCGGATAATATCTTGAGGAATTGCATACGCTTCCAGAGGAAGATAAGGAAAACCAAACTGGGCACAGATGCATTTGGCCAAATCCTCTTCCTTTATATACTTCGCAGTAAGTAAATATTGCGTTACGCCTATGCCGGACTTACTCTGATAGTGAAGCGCTTCTTTTAAAATATCTTCGGTAATAAGTTTATGCTCTAATAAAATTTGGCCTATTTTTTTCTTCTTCAAAACTGAAAACATTTTTGTTTAAGGATGTCTTCTTATATGTCCATCTCAAATATCCGACACAACTGCAGGGAATGTTATCAAGCCGAAGTATTGTTCTGTTTCGAAAAAATTTTATTTGGATTTATACTTACCTTAAAAGTTTTCAGATGCCGCCATGCAAATATTTACTTTATCTCGTAAGAAAGTATGATGGCTTCGGCGATTTCCTTCATATGTAAACGCCGGTTCATGCTCGCCTTACGAATGAGGTCGTAAGCTTCTTCTTCCGTAAGATGTTTTTCTTTCATTAGAATACCTTTCGCGCGTTCGACTTTTTTCCGCGCCTCCAACTCTTCCTGCGCGATACGAGCCTTCACCAACAACTCGGTATTCTCAATCGCAACCGCTGCCTGGTTCGCTACGGTGCTTAAAAGATCGATGTCTCTCTGGGCAAACTTGTATACCTGAGTAGTGTAACAATTGATAACTCCAAACGCTTTATTTTTTACCATCATGGGAACGCTAAGCATCGATACCAAACCTTCTTTTTTAGCGAGCGTTTTTTCCTTATAACGCGCATCCAGGAGTACGTCAGCGATAAAAATCGGTTTTTTCTCTTTAGCGACAAGCCCGACTATCCCCTCCCCGACCTTCAAAGAACGTTCTTTCAGATAATCCTGACTCATTGCCTGGGTTGCCCGTATCTTTAACTCCTGCGTGCGCTCGTCTAAAAGCCATAAGGAGCAGATTTTTGCGCCCACCACGTTTGCGGTAAGTGTAACGATAAGCTTAAGCACATCTTCCAGATAAAGATCAGAAGTCATGGCTTTGCTTATTTTACTGAGAGTTTCAAGATAATCTTTATATGGTGACTTCTTCATAACACACGCGGCAAAGTTACGCTGTAGATTAAAATTTTTTTCGGATCGTATACCGGATTAGCCTCTATAAAATAGGAAGATATGTCTTAGTTTCGTATTCGTGAACCTGTTTACGATACTCATCCCATTCAATCTTTTTGCTCATAATCAGGTTAGTAAATACATGTTCTCCTACTGTTTCTTTCAGCAGCTCGCTTTTTTCTGTAATTTCAATAGCCTCAACTAAGCTGCCCGGAAGACACTTGACGCCCAGACTTTCCATCTCCTCGTAACTTAGATTGTACACATCGCGTTCAAGCGGTTCAGCCAGCGGATATTTGTTTTCAATTCCTTTTAAACCTGCTGCCAGCATACAGGAAAATGCCAGATAAGGATTACAGGCCGGATCCGGAGAACGAAACTCAATACGCGTGGCTTTTTCTTTACCGGGCTTATACATAGGAACCCGCACGAGGGTGCTGCGATTGCGGCGCGCCCAGCAGATATAAACCGGCGCCTCATAACCGGGAACAAGCCGCTTATAGGAATTAACCCACTGATTACACACTAAGGTTATTTCCGGAGCATGTTTTAATAATCCGGCGATATAACTCTTCGCTTCCCCGGATAAATAATACTTATCATTAGGGTCAAAAAAAGCGTTCGCATTGCCCCTGAACAACGACTGATGGGTGTGCATACCGCTGCCATTGACTCCGAATATCGGCTTTGGCATAAATGTTACATAGAGACCGTATTTTTGCGCGATCTCTTTAGCCACCATTCGATAGACCATGACAATATCCGCCATCGCCAAGGCATCGGTATAACGCAAATCAATTTCGTGCTGGGAAGGAGCAACTTCATGGTGTGAATATTCAACCTGGATCCCCATCTCTTCTAACGTAAGAATAATTTCTCTGCGCACTTCATTTCCCGCATCAAGCGTGGTCAAATCAAAATATCCGCCCTCATCAATGACTTGAGTTGATTTTTCATCCTTAAATATAAAGAACTCAAGTTCCGGGCCGGTATAAAAAGTAAACCCCTTGGCCTTTGCTTTTTCCAAGTTTTTTCTCAAAATATAGCGTGAATCGCCCTGGTAAGACGTGCCATCAGGATTAAGAATATCGCACAGCATTCCAGCAACAGCTTTCTCTTTTGGCCGATAAGGAAGCAAGGTAAAAGTGGTCGGATCAGGCATAGCCATCATATCCGACTCATCAATCCTGGCAAAGCCCTTAATCGACGAACCATCAAACCCCATACCTTCATTCAAGGCACCTTCAAGCTCGTCGCGCGTAATGGAAAAACCCTTCATCTGTCCGGTAATATCCGCAAACCAGAGCTTGATAAATCTGACATCTTTTTCTTTTACCATGTTTAAAATATCTTTTTTGCTGAAATTATTTTTACCCATATCCCCTCCTTATTTTAGGGCATGTACGCAGTTAAAAAATCAGTAAAGCTCTTGATTATCCGCAAACCGCTTGCCGGTTTCACACAGAAAATATCCGGCAAAACTTGCTATTATTGTAGCAGGCTTTTTGAGTAAATCAATAATTAAGTACGGGTTTATGTTGACTTTTACGGGTGGATAAAAATAGAAAGATTTGAGGTTCGCAACATATACATTAAATAAAATACATCCGGAGCGCTTAGCTAACTATTCCACACAAATCCACTGCTCAATGTTCTTTGATGAACTTTTCACCGCTCCATGCCCACAATTCCCAAGTATCTAATTGTTCTGTCGAACAATCCGCGGTACCACTTTTATTCTTGCCGATCTTAACCCGGCTTAAACCCGAATCAAAGTCTCCGTCTACACCGCAACTGCTTTCCGCAGTAAACAGCCTAGAGAGGCGATTGTCTTTTATATCATAGATAACCAAAGCAAGCATACCTTTTGCTTCATAATATACGACTATTTGCTTGTAGTCGTTATTATTTAGATCAATAAATTGTATTTTGGTAAACCGGCCGGGGACGGTAAATGTGTTCACCTTATTTTTGGACGGTTCCTTGTCCTTCTTGGTGATGGTGACCAACGCATCGGCTTGTGCATCAAACCTATCCGTGACTTCAACAACCTCCGCAATCATATCGTTATCCAAGTCAACTTTAAACTGCTCAACACCTTTGGGCAATTTCTCTTTTTTGCCATTCAGAGTAAGGCATGAGCTAAACGAAACAGCCAGTAATACCAGAACCACTAAGCGCATTATTCCCATGACGATACCCCCATAAAAAGTATTATAACCGTTTTTAATAATTGAACAATAGTTTATGTTAGGATGAAAACGAAAGAGGCATCCTCCCGTATCGGGAAGATGCCTCTGGATAGTTAACAGTTACGCTAATTATACTAAGCCTTGCGCCAGCATAGCGTCGGCTACTTTCACAAAACCGGCAATATTGGCGCCGTCTACATAGTTAACGGTACTGCCGTCTTTGCCGTACTTCACACACTGCTGGTGAATCGCAATCATAATATCATGAAGTTTGTGATCAACTTCTTCACGTGACCAAGAAAGCCGCATACTATTCTGGGTCATTTCGAGACCTGAAGTAGCCACTCCGCCGGCATTCGCTGCTTTTCCGGGCGCATATAAAATCTTCGCCTTCTGGAATACCCGCACACCCTCCGGAGTAGTTGGCATATTTGCGCCCTCACCGATAGCGATACAGCCATTTTTTACAAGCAGCTTAGCATCTTCTTCGCTAATTTCGTTCTGGGTCGCCGAAGGAAACGCAATATCGCACTTCACTGACCATGGCCTTTGTTTTTCGAAATACTTACAGCTGAATTCCTTAGCGCATTCCTTAATACGTCCCCGCTTGACATTCTTGATGTGCATGATGCAATCTAATTCTTTACGATCGAGGCCATCCTTATCGTAGATAAACCCGTCGGAATCAGAAACCGTCACTACTTTTGCGCCCAGTTCAAGCAACTTTTCTACGGTATACTGAGCAACGTTGCCCGAACCGGAAACAGCACAGACTTTGCCTTTAAACGTCTCGCCTCTTGTCTTAAGCATCTCCTGGACAAAATAAACACAACCATATCCAGTGGCTTCCGGACGGATCAAACTACCGCCCCAGCTAAGCCCTTTACCGGTCAAAACGCCGGTAAACTCGTTGCGCAATCTCTTATATTGGCCAAACAAATAGCCCACCTCTCTGCCGCCCACGCCGATATCTCCGGCAGGCACATCCGTGTCCGGTCCGATATGCCGGAAAAGCTCGGTCATAAAACTCTGGCAGAAACGCATTACTTCATTGTCGGATTTTCCCTTGGGATCAAAATCCGAGCCGCCTTTACCGCCGCCCATAGGCAAAGTGGTAAGGCTATTCTTAAAAACCTGTTCGAAGGCTAAAAACTTTAGTATTCCTAAGTTTACGCTGGGATGGAAACGCAAGCCTCCCTTGTAGGGGCCGATAGCACTGCTCATCTCAATACGAAAACCTCTATTAACCTGAATTTCGCCTTTATCGTCGAACCAGGGAACGCGAAACATAAGAACTCTTTCCGGTTCAATTATCCTCTCGAGAATTTTTGCGTCCTGGTATTTTTGATTTTTTTCTAAGAATGACTGCAAGGACTCGATAACTTCGTGCACCGCCTGATGAAACTCAAGCTCTCCGGGATTCTTTGCAATCACTTTCTGCATAAAATCTTCGACTCGCTTTGTCATAATACCTCCTTCTGGTGACACTATACCGATAGCAACAACTTATTTTTATGTGGTTATTGGCTGACAGTATCAAGCATTGCTTGTGCAGCTTTTTTCGCCATCCCCATGGCCTCAATAACCGTTCCTTCTCCTCCGACGATATCACCGCCGGCAAAAACACCCTTTACCGAAGTCTCCATGGTATCCTGGTTTACTATCACATCCGCGTAAGAATCTGTTTTTAGCTGCGGCGTAACACTGGTAAGTATCTGATTTGCCTTCAATCCTATGGCGATAATTGCTTCATCGCATTCCAATTCGAAATCACTGCCTTTGATCTCGATTGGCCGTCTGCGACCAGACGCATCCGGTTCGCCCAACTCACATTGTAAACATTTTATATTGTGTACCAAACCCTGTTCATCGCCAAGAAACGCCTCTGGTTTCACCAAAAGCCTAAACTTCACGCCTTCTTCTTTAGCATGCTCAATCTCAAGGCGGCGGGCCGGCATCTCTATTTCGGTACGCCGATACAAAATAGTAGTATCGGGCGCTATATCATTCATTTTTTGCAACCTCAACGCTACGCGCGCTGAATCCATGGCGGTATTACCTCCGCCGACGACAACAATATGTCTGCCGATGGTAACAGGAGTATGGGTTTTAGGAAACGCATACGCTGACATGAGGTTCACTCGGGTCAAAAACTCATTCGCGGAATACACATTACAAAAATTTTCGCCCGGGATACCCAGAAATGATGGTATACCCGCTCCCAAACCAAGAAAAATTCCGGTATAACCCTGAGTGAAAAGTTCCTCCAAGGTGATATTTTTACCGACAATAAAATTCGGGATAAAAGTCACCCCCATGGCTTTTAACGAATTGATTTCGGAATCCAAAATATCTCGCGGAAGACGGAACGGAGGTATACCGTAGCGTAATACCCC
This sequence comes from Candidatus Omnitrophota bacterium, assembly GCA_037146775.1. Classification (GTDB taxonomy): domain Bacteria; phylum Omnitrophota; class Gorgyraeia; order Duberdicusellales; family 4484-171; genus JBAWWL01. The sequence goes on from JBAWWL010000006.1 coordinate 59,256, forward strand.
TCCTAATTTATGCAAGCTTTCGAACATGTCGACTTTTATGCCGGCCCTGGCCAGTTCTCCGGCACAGCATAACCCTGCCGGCCCGGAACCCACCACCGCCACCTTCTTAACGTTGGACGTTGGACGTTGAACGTTGAACGTTGAATTTTGATTATGCATCCCATAGTCGCCGACAAACCGCTCAAGAAAATGTATGTTGATCGCCTGGTCGGACGCGTAAGGAGAACCTTTTTTCGTGAGCACGCAGGCATTACGGCACTGATATTCCGCCGGGCACACTCTTCCGCAGATAGAAGGAAAATTATTTTTCTCTCTGATGGTAAGATACGCCCCTTGATAATCTTTTTGCGTAATCTGATAAATGAACTTTTTGATATCGATTCCCACAGGACAACCGGAACTACAGGCCGGATTTTTGCACTGCAGACAACGCGATGCTTCGTGAAGCGTCTCTTCTTCGCTATAGCCGGCAACAACCTCCTGGAAATTATTAACCCTGACAGCGGCAGCCACTTCTTTAATCTTAACCGGATCTTTTCTCATTGCACCTTATGTAAATTGCACATATGTTTTTCCTGCGCCGCGTATACTCTGTTGCGCTTGGTAAGTTCATCCCAATCAACAGTCCACGCGTCAAATTCCGGGCCATCCACACAGCTAAAACGCGTTTGGTTGTCAACCGTCACCCGGCAACACCCGCACATTCCTGTTCCATCAACCATAAGCGCATTAAGCGACACCATGGTTTTAGTCTGAAAATCCTTAGTAACCCCCGCAACGTTTTTCATCATTGGAATAGGGCCAACCGCATATACCAAACCGTAAGAACCCCGCGGCAACAACTCTTTTAAGACATCCGTCACAAAACCTTTCTTGCCATAAGAACCATCGTCAGTAGTAACATGAAACTCGTCAGAGATACTTCTTAGCTGCTGCTCCAGGATAAGCAACGTTTTGGTGCGCGCGCCCAAAATAGTCGTCAGGTGATTACCGGCGTCTTTTAAAGCTTTTGCTACCGGATAAATTTCCGCGATCCCCACTCCACCACCGACCAAAATCACTTTGCCATATTGTTTAATTGCGGTAGCATGCCCCAGTGGTCCGGCAAGCGCATACAAAGAATCGCCTTCTTGTAGCTGGGCCAATAATTTTGTGGTAAATCCCAACTCTTGAAAGATTAAAGTAATGGTGCCTTTAAGCGTATCGTTCGATACAACCGTAAGCGGTATACGTTCACCTTCTTCACGTACCATCAATACCACAAACTGGCCCGGTTTTGCCTTACGAGCAATGTGTGGAACATGAACAGTTATGCGGATAACTCTCACTCCTCCCACATCGGAAAGTACTTCTTTTTCGGTTATATTCATTGGCTCACCTCTTGACTACAGAAACAACTGCGGATATATCCGTGGAATCTGCCATCTATCCGCCGGAAGCATATAAAAAGATAAAGGCGTCCTCCTCATGGTGCGGAAAAGGACGCCTCTGTCCTAAAGCGCATTTATTGTACAACTGAAAAAATAACTGTCAAGAAAAAATTACTTTTTTACCTATTATATACACATCACTCATCTAAGCCCATTAAAACGTATCGAGATTACAAACGAAAAGCTCTCTATGCCTAATATTCGACGCCCTGCCTTGCGACACATTTCTTATCAAAAGGATGTTTTACCTTTTCAACATACGAAACATAATCAGCCAAGCGCAAAATCTCTGACGGCGCCCTTCGGCCAGTAACAACGACCTCTATGGCATGCGCTCTTTTGAGGATATCCGTCACTTTTTTACTTGCGACAAAACCTTCGGCAATGGCATCCAAAATTTCGTCGAAAACAATCATATCAAACTTTTTAGTTCTTATAAAACTTTCTATTTTTGTTAAACTTCTTTCAATGGATTTCTTGATCTGGCCTGTGTTGACTTTTTGATTCTTCAGAAACATGGGGTGAATTTGATTTTTAAAACGTTCAATGACAATGCCGGCCTTGTGCACACGCACTGCCCGTATTTCTCCGCAAGGATACTTGATGTCTTTCAAGAATTGCGCCACATATACACGCCTGCCCCAACCCGACGCCCTCAACGCAAGCCCTAAGGCCGCAGTAGTCTTTCCCTTACCATTTCCTATATAACAATGGATCATTTACGCACCTATTTCCAGACATATTTCAATGCCAGCCATCCCCCTAATACAAGCAATACGAAAACGACTGAAAGAATATCAAAATATTTTTCAATGGAATCAGCGATTTTTTTGCCGAAAATACGTAACGCCCCCGCAACAAGAAAAAACCTGCCTGCGCGGCCAATAATTGAAGCAACCACCAGGATGGTGAGCGAAATCTTAAACAAACCGGCGGCTATGGTAATCACCTTGTATGGTATTGGCGTAAAGGCAGCGGTGAATACCGTAAAAAACGCATTGTTGGCGTACATACGGCCGACTTGTTCGATCGTCGCCTGCATATGGTACATATCAACGATTCGCTTACCGACTAATTCATAGAATTCCCACCCAATCCAATATCCGAGTAACGCTCCACACACCGAGCCAACGGTACAAATGGTTGCGTAGCGAAACCATTTCTTAGGCTGGCCCAAAACCATAGCAATAAGCAAGACGTCGGGAGGAATAGGGAAAAAAGAACTTTCAATAAATGCCACGCCAAAAAGCGCATAGGGTGCCCGTTTTGTTTGCGCCCAATGAATAGTCCAATCATACATTCTTTTAAGCCAGCGTATCGGTGCTTTTATGACAGATTTTATACCCATACACACTCCTTTTTTACGTAAACACAATTAACAAAATCCGTATTTTCCCACCAATGGTACAAACATACAACCGCAGATTATTTCTTTGTCTATTCGCTCTTCATCTATCTTGGTAACCACCATCAAATCTTGACTGGCCAGCCCGCCAACCGGAAGTACAATTTTACCGCCTACTTTGAGCTGCGTAAGCCACTCTGGCGAGATAGCGGGCGCTGCCGCAGTAATAATGATTTTATCGTAAGGCGCGTGTTCTGACCAACCCAATGTTCCATCACCGATTGTAATTTCAACGACATAGCCCAAGGCGGTAAGCTGCACTTTCGCGCTTTGAGCCAAAAGCGGGATTCGTTCAACACTAAAAACCCGTGCCCCCAAAGAAGCTAAAATTGCAGCCTGATAACCGCTGCCAGTACCTATCTCTAAAACCCGCTGTCCGGCACACAGCGCAAGTCTCTCTGTCATAAGAGCAACAATGTAGGGCTGAGAAATCGTCTGCCCCTCAGAGATAGCAAGAGGATAATCTTCGTAAGCCAGGTGCCGTTGATTTTCGGGAACAAAAAAATGGCGAGGAACGGCCCGTAAAGACGCTAAAACGTTTTCGTTGCAAATCCCGCGTTTGATTATCTGGTCCGCTACCATTTTATCTCTGAGAGCCGTAAAATCAGCTTCTGTCATGGTTGAGACGGAATAAAAGATTGATAAACCGCGCCGCATCGGCAAAGGGGCGAATATTACTTTTTTTATGTTTAAAATAAATGCTTTGAATGGGGATACTTTTAATTGCAAAGCCTGCCCGCGACGCATTAAACAATATTTCCGATTCGATTTCAAACTTATCGGTATGCACCTGTATTTTTTCCAGGACTTCTTTCTTGATCAAACGGAACCCGCACTGAGAATCGGGAATAACTTGACGAGTAAGGCGCGAAATGAGCCAAGACATTAGTTTGTTCGTGATAATCCTGACTCTCGGCATAGAAAAAGGATTATGCATGCGGTTGCCTAACACAAAATGCGTACCCCGGTTCGCCTCGTCTAAAAAAAGCGGTAAATCTGAAGGGGCATGCTGGCCGTCTGCATCCATAGTAATAAGATAATCGAATACCTCTCGCTCCAGGAGATACGCGATAGCTTCCCGTAACGATCTGCCCTTACCTAAATTTCTTTTGTGCCGGATAACATGGTGAGCGTGCTGCGCGGCAATACCATAAGTACAGTCCCCTGAACCATCGTCAACCACTATAGTAGCTAACCCGCGTTTTTTAAGCTCTTGCAGCAACACGCCCAAAGCCTCTCCTTCATTGTATGCCGGAATAACCACCCAAACCTTCATTTTCACCTACGTATACCTCACAACGAATCCGCTATTATTCAAGCCAGTATTTTGTAAAAAGATACCATTGCTGAGGATATTTTTTCAGATATTTTTCCAAAACTTTCGCGTACGCTTCAAGTACCATTTCTTCGCTGGTTAGTTTTTGTCCCTGGATATCGATAGGTGCTTCAAATATTAAGCGGTAAAATATTCTTTTTTCCCGCACAAGAAATGCCGGAACGATACAAGCACCCGTTTTAAGCGCAAAAAAAGCCGGCCCCTTAGGAAGCCTCACTCGATGGCCCATCATGGTTATTTCGAGCCCTCCGCCAAAGAAATCTCTATCGCCCAAAAACGCCACAACGGTAGGCTCGCGCAACAAAGAAACGCATTTCCTTACCGTCACGCCTGCGGGAATAATATGTATACCGACCATTTTGCGCTGACGATTAAAAAGTTCATTGATACGCTGATCTTTATGAGGAAGAGCAACCGCGTGTACCGTGTAACCCAAAAGGGACGTAATCGCACCGGCAAGCTCATAATTACCCAGATGTGCGGTCACCGTTAATACACCCTTGTTTCCATCGAGCGGCTGGGGCAGATACTCCAGCCCGCTAACGGTTACATATTTTTCAATAAAACGTTTATCCAGCTTTTCATATCGGAAAAAATCAACTAGGTAATACGCGAAATTGATAAAAACCTCTCGAGCCACACGCTTCGCTTCTTTGGCATCAGGAATAATAGCCGACAGGTTATACATAAGAGCTTCCCGCTCTTTTCTGGAAAAATAAAATTTAAGCACCGCTATGCACTTTGCGATGCGGTAGCAGAACACACGCGGAAAAATGAGCGTGAGTCTTTTCGCTAAAACATAAAAATAATACATTATAACGCCAATCTGATGATAAGTTCAGCTATACGTAACGAAGAATTCGCAAGCGATATTCTTTTTGCCCGCTCTTTTAGGCCGAACATATTCTGCGCATCCTCCAAAAGCTTTTTCGCTTCTTCCCCCACTAAAGCGGGCTCGTCCGCTCTGATCACCGCCTGCTTGCTTAAAAGATAGTTTACATTCCTTTCCTCTTGGCCGGGTATAGGCTTGGTAATAATAATCGCTAGGCCCTTGGCAAGTGCTTCCGAAATAGTAATACCACCGCTTTTAGTGACAATAACGTCGGCGACATCCATCAAACGATGTATAAAGTCAACATATTCGAAACAAAATATGGGTTTTTTGAAACGAGATTTATTATCAATGAACCATTCATATAACTTTTTGTTCTTGCCGCATACCACAATAGTTTGAAAATCACAACTTGAGTCGTCAAGAGTTTGCGCTATCTTCGCTATCGGGCCTATCCCCAACCCTCCGCCCATGATCAGAACCGTACGCAATTGTTCGTTGAATCCGAATTCCCTGACTACCTGTTCTCTCGGTTGAGAGGTAAGAAACTTCACAGAAATAGGAATACCCAATATTTCTATTTTGTCTTCGTTCACCCCTTCACGTATTAATGCCTCTTTCGCCTCGCTACACGCAACAACGTATTTATCAACGGCAGGATGCAACCAGAATCCGTGCGGATGGTAATCGGTAACTACGGCAACCAGCGGTATTTTGATACCAAAATGCTTTTTAAAATCAGCGACTAAGCCGCAGGGAAATGCCTGAGTAGCCACAAAACAATCAGCGGGAAATTCTTGCAGTAAACGGGACAATGGTTCAAAAGTGCGTTCGTTAACAAACTTACGTAAGGGGTTCAAATTTTTTATGATTGGTTTTCGATCATATATACTACCCCACAAATACGGTACATGTTTTATAACGGCGGTATACATGCCGTCCACGAACTTTTCGGTCCGTGGATAAAAATATCCAAACCCGTTTACGTTACGCAGCAAGAGGCTGGGATCACGCTCCAGGAGCGCTTCTTTGATATTACTCGCTGCCTTGCTGTGGCCGCCAAATTCAGAAATATAAAACAGTATAATCCTTTTCACGTGTGTGTATACCTCTGGCGCAATATGTTTTTCATTTTATAGTGTGATACTTACGTGCGAAACGGATAGGCTTTCAGAAATGCATCAACAGCGCAGGGCGCAAACTGCTTTCCTCTATTACGCACTATCTCGGCACGAGCTTGCTCTCGAGAAATACCCTTATGATACGGCCTGTCGGTCACCATCGCGTCAAACGTATCGGCAAGGGCAATGATCGAAGCTATCAAGGGAATTTGACGCCCCTTAAGACGGAACGGATAGCCATTACCATCATATTTTTCGTGATGATACTTGACCCCCAGTAATACCTCCTGAAACGCCTCGATATGCTCTAAAATAGCCGCACCCACAAGAGGGTGAGTTTTAACCAATTTCTTTTCTTTTTTGTTTAGCCGCACGTTTTTATGAAGAATGTGTTCCGGAATCCCGATCTTTCCTATATCATGCAAAAGCGCGGCTATGTTAAGATTCTCCACAAAACGTTCCCAGTTTTTGATAGGTTTGCTCTTGCGCAAAACATGCGCAATATGAAGCGCATATTTTGCCACTCGCTCGGTATGGCCAATTGTATATTTATCTTTTGCCTCAATGCTTGAGGCAAGTGACGCGATCGTCTGCAGCAGAAGCCGTTTATTGGCGTCAATTTGGCGGTTAAGATCTTCAATGAGCCAGGCATTTTTGAGCGCCATAACTATATCCGAAGCGAGCGTTGAAAGAAAGCTCAGCTCGGCGTCGTGAAATTTTTTTTTATTTGCCTTCTCTCCCAAAAACAAAACCCCAACCAAGTCATTGCGGAAAAAACCGGGAATACACGCGTGAGCCTGATACGAAAAAAGTGCGTCTTTGACTTCCTCTAAAAATTTCTTCATTGGGGCATTTTCCCCGATCCCAAAAGACTCACATGCGCCGCTGACCCCATCGGCAGTAATTATTTCTCCGGGGAAATAAATACTTTTATCGGTAAAACACCTGATAAGAGGATTGTCTTTTCGTATTTTCGCAAAACCAGCCGGTATTTTAAACCCTCGGCTGCCGCGGGAAACCTGCAGCACATATTCATCCCTTTTTTTATCATAAATAAACATGCCTGCATGGCTCAATCCGACAGCACGGACAATCGTGCGTAAAATCATTTTTATCAACGTATTCGCCCGATGAATCATAATAGTCTGACGGGCAGCTTTTTCCAATGCTTTACGATAATCGAGCTTCATAGTATGTTCTTACGGGTATGTTCTATACATGAAAACTGGCAGGAGTTAAGGGTTACCGATATACATTTCAACCTTCTGTCGTAGTTCATGCAAATCTAACGGTTTTGTAATATAATCCAACGCGCCGCATTTCTTCGCTTTCTGTTGACATTTCTTGTCATCTTTACCGGTAATCATGATGACCTTCAGGGAGGCGTCTGCCGCCCTAAGTTCTTCAAGCACGGCAATACCATCTTTGTCGGGCATTTGGATATCCAAAAAAACATAATCCGGTTTATGCTCGCGATATGCAGCAAGAGCCTCTTGGCCTTTATTTATCTTAATGACGTCGAAATTAAAACGCCTTAAGAAATGTTCTAAGAAATCAACAATTTCCTGTTCGTCGTCTACCACTAATGCTTTTTTTCTGGCATCATTCATTTTTTAATACCATAGAAACTATTTTCATCAATACTATCATATTTATTGCGCAGGGTAAATATCTTTTTGGTAGGAAAAAACAGACCATTATCGCAAAACAGTTGCCAAGGAAGCTAAATTAAAGAAAGATATTCCTTCCCTTCCAGGAAAGGGTTTAAGGAGCGCTCGATTTTATAGCCGGGCTTTTTCTCGCTTAAATTAAGTATTCCTTTTTTCTCTGAAGGGACTAGCACTTCTACGGTAGGAAAAAATATATCTTCCGCATTCTCTTCTCTGACTACGGCAATATAACCGTCCTCAAGAACCACGATAGTACCTCTCGGCCACACCCCCATTATCTTGAAAAATTTTTCCAAAAGAAAAGGATCAAACGCCCCGGCACTTTCCCGCATCATTAAATCATAAATCATCCGTGGCGGATAATCTCTCTTGTACGTTCTACGTTGCATCAGCGCATCATACACGTCACAGATCGAAACCAGCAAAGAAATAATATGAGGCTTTTGCTTAAAAGAAAGCTTCGGATACCCTTTCATATCGTAGCGTAAGTGATGTTCAAACGCCACGACCGCCGGCAACATTCCCAGCGTATCCACATATTGCAAGAGCATCTCGGCCCCCTGGATCGTGTGACTTTGTATAGTCAAAAATTCTTCGCTCGACAGTTTATCCGGCTTGGTAATAATACGCTTCGATATGTAAATCTTACCGATATCGTGGAATAATGCGGCAATGCCGACATCCAACATATCATCCTTTGAAAGCCCAAGCATCGCAGCAAAATTCATAGACAGAATCGAAACATTTAAAAGATGCGTAAACGTCGAAACATCATATTTTTTAATCCCTGCAAGTTTAGCAAACTCTTCATAATTACCCACGAGATTATCTACCACCATCATCATGGTAAACTTAAGCCCTACTCCATCCACCTCTTTGTTGTCAAGCAGCACATCGACAAACTGAGAAGTCCGCTCTAACGAATTATCATAATAGTCTTGATAACCCGTCGGCTGCACCGCAACGGCTTCGGACGAAGAAAGCCCGAGTTTACTCACCAGAACATTTCGAATGCCCTGCACAGAAAAATATTCCTGCACATCTTTAGGAGCTTTATCGCGGGTTAACGCAAGATATTCCACAAATTTTGCTAATTCATCTCTGGACAGGCCACGGTGAAAAATAATTTTTTCTATTCCCCGCTCTTTGAATAAAGAAATAATTAATTTTGCTTTTTTGCTCAACTCAAAGAAAATTTCTTTTTCAAAAATAAGCTCATCCCCGACCACCCCTATCACCAGTTCTTCTTTTTCGTCTAAGAGTGCGACAAGACTGGCGTAATTTTTATCAAGAAATTCCATGAATTTAGGATGCGCGGTAGTATAAATCTTAGCTATCTGGAACAAAGACAACAAATCCTTTAAAAAACACTCAATCCTTTCGCGCATCAAGCTCCTCTATTGTCCGCTTAGCCAAAAAACGTAAGCGACGATTCCAAAAGAATCTTCGCTGAGCCAAACGTCTTAAGTACTCCTTCGCCTCTCTTAACCCAACATCGCGGACAATCTTAACATTTTCCTCCAAAAACTTATTCCTAAACCACAACTGATCCGAAAAACTAAGCAGCAACTCCGCCGCCTTTTGGCGTTGTCCCTGGTCTTTCATAAGAGCAATCACAGCCTGCTTTTTAATTATTACACCGGACTCCTCCAAAAGCGCATATAAGAAATCTGCCTCCAGATAAGAAGCCTGCTCGAGTGCCCGTAATATTTCTAACTTCAGAAAACTGTCACACACATAAAAAATATCCTTTAAAAACTTAAAAGAATATATATTATCCACTTTGCATACACTCTCGATAAGCTTTTTCATAAAAGCTATATCATCGACTTTTCTTTTGATACGCTGAAAAAGGGCATCAATTTCGTCAGGAAAAAATTTTAAAAATAACTCGATAATATAAGAGGTATGGGCACTGCCGCTAAATATCTTATCAATATACGTATCGACGCCAATAGTGCTTTTTTGCATATAGCCGACAAAAAAGCCGGGATCAAAACCGATATCATCGCTCAACATCGTCTCTTCCGCAAAAGCGCTAATACGTGTTCCTAATTCCTCAAACCCCTGGAATTGGGCAACATTTTTCTTTTTTATGTCCTCTAAGGCCGTAGCCAATGTGGTAAGATAAGCAAAATCCTTGTCTTTAACGATAGCATCAAACTCTTTTATAATACTATTCGCAACGCGCTGCAGTTGCTCTCCTCTTTTTTCTTGTGTAAGTACATTCAACTGCAGAAGCCGGTAATTTTTCGTAACCAGTTGGCGGTTGAATGAAATGGCGCCATCCTTAAATGACTCTTCCATAAGAGTGGAGAGGTAACGATGGTATAGCTCGGAAAAAAATGGATCGTCCACCTGAGAGAATACTTCGACGACCCTTTTGATCATTGCCGGATTAGCGCGTAACTCGGCTTTTACCTTGTCGGTAAACGCAACAGTAAACGCTTGCCGATATTTCTGACCTAACAATTTCGAAAAAAGCACTAAGTTAAGAGGGTCGAATCGTTCATTCGCTGCCATCTCACCCCACAATGTGTCAACAAATTCTTTTTCGGTGGCATATTGCAAAAATGATTTCAATTGCTCAGTCTTACCTGCATCGAGAGATGCGCGGTCTTGCAACACCGTTCGCAGTAACTTTTTGGTACACCGGTACAACCGCTCCCGATCGTTTTCCTTAAGATAAGCAAATAGCTGCTCAACATTTTCTCGAACAGTAGCATCGTCAAAAATCTTTGTGCCAGAAGTGGTTATAAACTTCTCAAAATGATCGGCGATATCGGTTATCGCGGGTGCGTTTTTCTTTCCAAGCGCTTCCCTCAAGAGATACCCCCACACATCTGTGCATTCCTCGATTCCTCCGGCCTGCAGCAACTCTGAATAATCGAGCTCCGTCAATCGGATATGCGTAATATTTTCTTTTCCCAGAATAAAAGACAGTCCTCCCCGTTTAAGAATTTCACTCGGCATAAGAGCAATACTATTTAAAAAAACTATCAGCTCCTCGACGGTAATGCCCTGGCGTATTTCGATAGTCTTTATTTTTCGGCGATGGAACGCATGTGCGAGATCTTTATAAAGCTGCTCTCCTTCCCAATATTTTTCAGCACAAAAAAGCGAAACGGGGGTGACGCCGACAGTTAAAGGGTCCGATATAGCCAGAAGAACGTATATGCTCTCTTCCAGGCTTTCGACAGATTTGATAAAAGCGGGGTGCTCCTTAAAATAAATAGAAGTAGTATTGAAGGCTACGCGTAGCTTTTTGAAAAAATCTTCGTATAACGTTTCTCTTTCCATCAAAAATATTCTTTATATATCCTGAGAAAACGATGGAAAAACGAATCTTGGCCGCCACGGATTCGCTCAAGATACCGGCATGCCGCGTAACAGGCGCAACCGTACGACAAAGACTCCCCCACGCCAGCGGCAGCAACAACTACGGATTGCGGTATAAAACTTTTCAAGAAATCAGCAAAACCATCCTTTGCATTTAAACGCCCCGTAACAGTGAGGTTAAACTCCTGAGGTACATCTTTACGGATAGCTTCTATGATAACGTTTATTTCATTCTTTATGTATTCCTTAACAAATGAATTGACGGTATTCGTACTCACGTTAAGATACGTATCTGCGTTTTTGATACTTACCTCTTTAAAATACGGCAACTCCCGGAATGATATATAGCGATCAAATACCTCTTGGGATAAAGACACAGGAATGAAATGTTTCTTTGCCAGCTCCTGCAAGATACTTTTTAAACCGAAAGCAAATTCCTGCACGCACAAAAGATTTCCTTCTACAAATATCGCGACATTACTTTTTTCGTAACCAATGTCAATAATACCGGCGGCGTTTGCCGAAATCAATTGTGTGCCGTTTGCGGAAACCGAACTTGCGGCTGCAAAAATCATACCACCCAGCTTTTTCTCTAGATGCGAGAATACCCCCTCTATATCCTTACGAAATGCATCTTTTACCCACACAAGAAGCGATTTCAACTTTATTTTTTTCGCAACCACGCCCACAGGCGGCCGCACATAGCTTTTCCCTTCAACTTCATAACGCAGCACAAAATGATGCATACAAAAATCATCCCAGTCTAGATACGCGTCTTCGACATATTTTTTCGTAAATAAAATATCGCCGGAGGTGATTTTTTTACGTTTCCCTAAAGGAACTATGGATTCAACCACGCGCCGCTGTTCCAGCCCCCATGGGACATTGAGATACACCGTATCGACAGAAATAGAGAGCGCTCGAGCCTCTTCCTCTATAGCCTTGACAATAGCCGCCGCGTTCGCTTGCAGAAAATGAGAAAAGTTGTTACCATCAAAAGGTATAGCCAATTGCGTTTCGCGCAGACAATACGCTTCGGACTTCGCCAGCCTCACCAGCGAAAAAAAAGTTTTATCCGGCCTGACATCTATGCCGCAAACCATTTTCATCGTCTGTATCCCACGTATGCTTTCCTATAACGCAAATCAATATACTCAACCAAAGAAAGATCGCCCCTAAGCTGCTCTTTCAAAAGGTTTTCCAGAATGTAGAGTTTACGGGAAAATTCCTCTTTGCCAATAATCACTTTTGTATCTCCCATCATAAAATAAAAACTCTGCGGCTGCGTCGTATTAATCGCCGTAACAGGAAACTTTCTAAACACTTTATGCTTATTCAATTCGTCACTTAAGATAACCGCCGCAGTTAACCGTGGGTCTTTGAGACGCATTCCTCTGCGCAGACGAAAATGATAATCAGCCACCTCCAAGAGAATGATATTTTGAAATGCGCGAGAAGAAGGATCGCTCGTGATCACCCCTTCTCTGTCAATCAAACAAAAACCTTGGCTGGTGAGCTGTGCAAACGGCTTTCTTGTTTTAATATCTATGCGCACCGCCGAAGGAAATTCCTTGGTAATATGTATTTCTTTATATTCGGGATGAATAGTACGTATATATGTATAAATGTTTTTCGCAGGTAAATGGAAAAGGGATACGCCTAATAACCGCGTCTTAATGCTTTCCTCTATCGTAATATTCGCGCGCACCTGCCGTACGATAAAGAAGTTGCTCGCAAGAATTCGTATCGCACAAAACAACGCCAGCACGATAAGAACCAGCGACGCCCCTATCCACGCAAAAAAAGGGTTAAACTGAGAACTAACTTTTCCTGACTTCTTGAAATTGTTTTTTTTCATTGAGGGCTAACCAAACCATTCTTGCGACAAGTTCATCAAAGCTAATCCCACAGCACCGAGCCGAAAGCGGCAGGAGACTGTGAGTGGTCAACCCGGGTATAGAATTTACCTCTAAAACATATACGGCGTTGTCGGTCCGCAGACGTATATCCACCCGAGAAAAATGTTTACACCCTAAAGCCTGATGTGCGCGTAAAGCTTCTTCCTGTATGCATTGATAAAGTACGTCGTCTAATTGTGCAGGGACAACAAATTCGGCTAAACCATCACTATATTTCGTTGTAAAATCAAAATATCCTTTTTTTGGAATAATTTCAACAACCGCCAAGGGTTTTTCTTCTAAAATACCGACCGTAAATTCCCGGCCTTCAATATATTCTTCTATGACTACCTTGTTTTGAAACGCACAGGCTTTGCCCAGGGCTGCAGGAAGAGATCCCGCGTCGGTTACAACGGAAACACCCAGGCTGGAGCCGGCAAAATACGGTTTCACCACCACCGGATAGGTGATACCATACGGTATACCCTTCCCTTCCTCGTAAACTAAAAAGCCGGGGGTGGGTACTTTGCATTTTATAAACATCTTTTTTGAAAATATTTTATTCATAGCCAAATAGCTCGCTGCCTGCCCCGAACCGGTGTAAGTAATCGAAACCTCGTCAAGAATTTTCTGAATGCGACCATCTTCCCCAAACTCACCATGAAGAGCGATAAAAGCTACGTCGATATTGCTTGCAGATAAAAGCTCTTTCACTTTTTCCGGTTCGCAGGTTACGATATCGATAAAGACAGAGCGAACATTGTTTCTTCGTAACGCGTTATAAGCTTCCTGACCTGAAATAAGAGATATTTCTCGCTCTCCCGACACCCCTCCGGCTAAAACACCCACCGTAAGACTATCTGGAATTAATCCCATCGTTGAATTTCCTCCTCTAACATAACGCCAAATTTATGATATACCGCATCCTTGATATGGCCTATAAGATAATTTACATCGTCGCATGAAGCATTTTTAAGATTGATAATAAAATTTGCATGCCTCATCGAAATCTGAGCGTCGTTTTTCTTCAAACCCTTCAAGCCGCAGGCATCAATAAGAAAACCGGCTGCCGCGCTGGCTGTGTTTTTAAAAATACAGCCACAACTAGGATATTGATAATCCTGAGTCTTCATGCGCTCTCTAATGTAATACCCCACAGACGCTTTTATATTTGCGGTACGCGGTAAAACAAACCATGCGCGTAATACTATTGATTCTTGCAACGAAGACTGCCGATACCCAAGTGTGATTTCTTCTTTTGGTATTTTTTTCACTGTACCATTTACATCCATAACCTCAATTTCTTTTAAGAAATGTGTTACGCCTCTGCCGAAAGCCGACGCATTCATCGCGATGAGGCCACCGACAGTCGCCGGGATAGCCGCCAAGTTATCAAAACCGGCAAGTTTATGTTGTATCGTATAGCGTATAACTTTTGAAAGCATAGTACATGCGCCAACTTCCAAGGTAGTATCAACGGAAGTTATATAGTCGAAGCCTCCGCCCAGCTTTATCACTGCTTTCTTAATCGGCCCATCGCTGGCCAAAAGGTTTGAACCACCGCCCAATAAATAATACGCGCCTTGCAGCCGCTTAACTACTTTTTGTAACCCTTCCATATTATGCGCGATAAAGAAAAAAGGCACCTGACCGCCTATTTTTATGGTGGTAAGATGTTTTAAAACGCAATTATGCCTTAACTCTAGAGCGCTCGAACTCATTAACAATACCATCCATAATAGTGTTGATATCACCCGCCCCTAAACCCATCACCAGATCCCCTGGTTCTAGCCGGGGAGGAATGATATCGACAAGTTCCTCTTTGGCCACATGCTGTATGTTACCTCTAAAATATTTTTTAATCTCCTCCAGGAGAAAATGCGCGTCTACGCCCGCGATTGGTTTCTCTGACGCCGCATAAATATCCGTCACGATCAACTCATCAACAGCGCCAAAGCAACGCGCAAATTCTTTATAAAGCGCTTCAACACGAGAAAAACGATGCGGTTGAAAGATAACAAAAAGACGCTTCGGCCGCAAATACCGCGCTGCGTTAAGCACTGCGGCTATTTCGGTAGGATGGTGTGCATAATCATCAACAAAAATAACATCGTTTAGTTTCTTCTTAACCTGAAAACGCCTTTTCGTCCCCTTGAAACCCTTCAAAAGGTTTACTACTTTAGCTACGTCCTCGCCCATATACAAGAAAAAGGAAATAACCGCAAGTGTATTTAAAACATTGTGCGTACCTAAAAGCGGTATACTCACAGGGCATATATATATATGGTCCACAAAAAGATCAAAACAAGTAAAATTCCCGTCAAACGTAACATTAGCGGCGCTTACTTTATTATGCGCCCCAAAACCATAAAGAGTTCCTCCTGCTTTCTGCACAATATCCATAACTGTCGGTTCGTCTCCGCAGCCGATAACCATACCTTTTGTTTGGTACGCAAACTGCAAAAAGCTTTTCTGTAAATCCTCTATCGTACGATAATAATCAAGATGTTCATGGTCTATATTGGTAATGATCGACACCCACGGATTATAATATAAAAAACTTCCGTCGCTTTCGTCGGTTTCAATAACGAAATAATCCTGTCCCCACCACGCATGGCGTGCATAATTCAAAGGCAATCCTCCCACAAAAACAGTGGGCTCATACCCCAAAGAAGTCATTAAATAGCCGATTAAGGAAGTAGTGGTGGTCTTGCCGTGGCTGCCGCTTACAGCGATAGCTTTCTTATCCCAGGAAAGCAATCCTAAAAGTTTACCGCGGGGTAAAATCGTCACCCCTCTTCTTTGCGCTTCTTGAATTTCCGGGTTATCCTGTTTGATGGCCGAAGAATAACACACCAGGTCAACATCAGCGCTCATATGCTCGCTGCAATGTCCGATAAAAACCTCAATACCGTTTTCCCGAAGCAACTTAATCGTATAGTTTTCGTGCACATCTGAACCGCTGACATTAAACCCCTTATCTTTTAAAAGAAGCGCCAGGCCGCCCACCCCGATACCGCCGATACCTACAAGATAGATATGTTTTACTCCTGATAGAACTGCTTCCATTGCGTCTCTAGCTCCTCCCTGCCGTTGATGGAACTGTAACTTTTTGATAAAGCCTCGTCAAAGCCACAGCCTTGACGTAAAAAATACAATACATTATAAAAGTTATCACCCGAACCTTTCTTGATAAGAAAATGTATAATGGAATATGACTGGAGATAAAAAACATCAACATATTCTTTAGGCTTACCGTCAAGTGTTGCGGGCCCCATCTGATACAATTCTGAAAACGGTATGTATTGATTGTGTTCAATGGTTGTTTTTAGGGTTGAAAGTTCTGCCTCATAGGAACTACCCCCGTGTTTAGCATCAACATACATCGCAACGCCTTCATCAAACCACAGCGGTAATTTTCCCTCACCAACATATTCGCGAAAAATGATGTGCACCAACTCATGGCGCAGCAGCGAAGAAAAGTTATCTTGATGGGGATACGTATAAATTGTTTTTTGCCGGTAGTCCACGCAGGCGCCCGACCATTCGGAACAAGGAAAGCTGGCAAGATAATCGTTTTTGTCTTTCGCTATAATAATTTTTGCCCGGTTATCCCACAACCACAAGGTATCCCGCACGAGGCGAAATTCCTGAGTGACGCTTTTATAAAAATCCTCAGCCATGTCTTTGACGGTATACACATAGCTTTCGTCTAATTCTCGAGGCGAAATGATCACGAAATGGTCTGAACGTAATTCCTTTTGATCGCTAGCTTCTACCGGCATACTCACCACACACATACCCACGAGCATGAACACAAAATTCTTCAAATGGCACCCCCAGCCGTACGGTTCTTAACTTTGCCGCTATCTCACGTTGCAGATCGCCGTTAAAAAGAAGTTTCTTTACAGTATCACGAAATATATGAAACGAAAAATCATGCTGCATCATTACAAACGCTGCTCCCTGCCGTGTAAGATACTCAGCGTTCTGCCGCTGATGCCCTCCGGCTGCCGGATGCGGAATAAGCACCGACGGCAATGCATAATAACAAATTTCTGCTATGGTGGAAGCGCCCGATCTGGCAATCACCACGCTCGCGGCGCTATAGAGCAATTCCATCTCATAGTAAAAACTACGCACTAATGCCTTTTGTTCTATTGTATTATACATTTTCGAAATTTCAAAGTATTCTCTTTCGCCGGTCAAATGAATGATTTGATAGGAACCGTGAAGGTCTGAAACGAGTCGCATGAAAATGCTGTTCAAAAAAGAAGAACCCTGGCTTCCGCCAAAACAAAGAATTACCGGTATATCATCAAAACCCAACGCACACAAAGCTTCCTTCCTGGAAATTTTCCTTATATTAGAACGCAAGGGTATACCGATGGTTTTTTCCTTAGGTTTTTGCCCTCCCTCCTCAAACCCTCGCCAGATGTTACGAACGAATAGCGACAAAATCCGGTTTGCCTTGCCAAAAGTAACGTTAGGCTCATATATCACTGTATTAAGTAAAAATAAGGAGCCGAACAATATTAAGAAAAAACTGTCCCTACCTCCAAAACCAATGACCACCTGCGGCCTTAACCGCGCTATCAGATAAAGAGCCTCAACGGCACGATAAGGCAACTCCAGAAAAATATTTCTTGAACGAAAACTCTTGCCATACACCGCAAACGCCTCTTTGACTACATAGGCCTTAAGAGAATCTGAGGTTACAAAAAATGAGATATGCATTGCTTGGGCGGGCGGCTGGCTAAGGCACTTCCCTAATGTCAGTGCAGGAAATATGTGCCCGCCGCTCCTATCACATGCCAGTAAAACTCTCATATTTTATATACACCTCTGGAATGCTACAAAAGATAAAACCTTCGCCATGACTCTTCAAATTGAGCCATACCGTCTATCCCGTTAAAAGACTTTCTCAACGCATCATCAAGGCTATTACCATCTTTAAGATAACTCAAAAATTCACTGAAATCTTCACGGCTGAAACGTTTTATCAAAAAATAGACCATGCAAAATGCCTGCGCATAGAAAAGCCCAACATCGGTATTGTTACCAAGGGTATAAATGCCGTTGATATCGGAAAATTTCAGGTATCGGTTGCCCGGTATCAACTGCTTCATCAGCGAAACAGCGGATTGCTCATTGAGTGAATCACGATATTCGATGTACTGGGCCATTCCTTCGTCCAGCCATAACGGTAAACGGTTATAACCGACGTATTCACGAAAAATAATATGGGTCAGCTCATGGGAGAGTATACGGGAGAAGTTTTCTTGCCCCGGAAACGTATACATTATCCTGTTATAGTAATCTACGCAAGCACCTGACCATTCTGGGCAGCCAAAAGCCCGCACGTAAGTCTCTTTGTCTTTCGCTATAACTATCTGCGCCCTATTGCTCCACGCCCACAATGCCGCCCTGGTAAGCCCAAACTCCTGAACAATTTTACGATAAAAATATTCTGCGTCGTCCTTGATTTTATAAACTATAGTTTCTGCTTGTGGCGCATAAAGTATTACAAAATGATCGGAACGTAATTCTTTATACTCTTTTGTCTGCGCGTCTACCCTTAAAGATGCGGTAGCGCTCCAGAGAATCGCCACCGCCATAACTATCGCTTTCTTCATGCGCACCCCCATTATCCGACACTATGTCAAATCTTCTTCACTTCGAGAGGCATTAAAAAACAGTCCAAGCAAAACATAGTGCACAATAAGATTACTGCCGCCATAGCTCACAAAAGGAAGCGGCAACCCTTTCGTAGGAAAAAGACCGCAGCTTACGCCCATATTAACAGCTATCTCTAAAAAGAAAATAAGTATCACCCCTAAAAGAATACTCTGACGAAAATCATCCCGGCAGTTTTTAGCGATATCTATCATTCTGTGAAAAAGAACTAAAAAGACGGCTACGAGCCCAAGCGAACCAAGCAAACCGAATTCCTCTGCGATAATGGAAAAAATAAAATCGGTGTGGGCGGCCGGAAGAAAAAACAGTTTCTGCCTCCCTTCTCCCAATCCTACACCCCACAGCCCTCCCTGGCCATACGCAATTTGGGATTGGATTAACTGGAAACCCGCATCACGCGGGTCCGCAAAAGGATTAAGATAGCCGGTAATTCTTCGAAAACGATAGGGATAAAATGTGATAAGGAAAAAAGAAAGAATAGCTCCGAGAGCAATAACAAAAAGCAGGTGCCGGCCGCGCGCATGATGCATAAAAAGAAAAAGAAGCGTCCAGACGATCCAAAACATTGCAGTTCCCAGATCGGGCTGTAATACCACCGATACGCATATCAATCCCATAACGATACCTAGGGGGATCAAAGTTCTGGCTTTTCTGATCAGCATTTTCCTCTTTATGACATAATCAACGCAATACATTAAAAAGAAAATTTTTAGCAACTCGGAAGGTTGGAAATTGAACCCGCCAAGAGTAAACCATCGCCGCGCACCGCCGGCTTTTTTACCGATTATCAAAAGTACGAGTAAAATAAAAATTGTCGCAAACAAAAATTCTTTCGCATGCGCACGCAAAAAATCAAGATCACACAAAAGTGTCAGGAAGAATAGTACCAATCCCGCTATAAAGAAAATAAACTGCTTCTTAAAGAAAGAGGCAGGATCGGATGTAGTTTTGTACGCATAAAGGCTGGAAGATTCGTACACCATAAGCGTACCGAAAAGCGTCAGGAACAATACCAGTAGAAAAATGAACCTGCGCTCCTTGCGCAAATCTTTCGGATGAGCAACGCTTACATATGAATCGTACATATTTGCAGTTTGACGGCCACTAGGCCCATAAACTATTCACTGTCTCTATAAACTTTCTTCCCCGTTCCATGTAATTCGAAAACATATCAAAACTGGAACACATTGGTGAAAGCAAAACCGTATCTCCTTTAACTGCCTGCGCAAAAGATGTATCCACCGCATCGCCCAAAGAAGAAAAAGACTCAACCGACACGCAAGTAGCCAAAGCTGCGCGTATCTTATGCGCAGCTTCGCCGAAAAGATTGACTTTTTTTACGTTTCTAAGATACGGCGTAATAGCACCGTAGTCTACCCCCTTGTCTCGTCCGCCCGCGATTAAGATAATAGGGCCTTTGATATTCTGAAAAGCCCAGATAGTAGAAGAAGGGTTGGTTGATTTAGAATCATTAATAAACGTAACGCCTCTCACCTGACGAATAACCTGCATACGATGCGGTATCCCCTTAAAACGAGAAAACACACCCGCACATGTTGTTTTATCAACGCCAAAAATGCTTCCAATTTTATAGACGCACGAAAAGTTTGAGTTCGAAAACTCATCGGAAAAATGCAGTATTTGCGATGGAATTTTCTTTTCAATGTCACCATACAGCCGTATATGCTTGTTGATAACAGCATAATCTTCTTTTTTTTGATTCCGGAAAATATTCATTTTGGCATCAAAATATTCCTTAAAAGAGGCGTGCCGGTCAAGATGATTCGGTTCAATATTCAGCAAGGCCGCCACAAATGGGCGAAACTCCAGAATTGTTTCCAACTGAAAAGAACTTATTTCTAAAACGATCACGTCGGTCTTACGTGTATGTAAAATAAACGACGAGACGGGAATACCAATATTACCTCCCAAAAAAACTCTTTTTCGTTTCTCTTTAAGCGCGCGATAAGTAAGAAAAGTGGTGGTAGTTTTACCGTTTGTGCCGGTTATGGCAACGAATTTTGCCTGAGTTAGCCACGAAGCAAACTCTACTTCTCCTACCACGGGGATATGAAAACCGCGGGCAATCTCGACCACGTTCGACGCATGAGGATCTACGCCGGGGCTCAACACCACAAGATCGGCTTCTTTGATAAAGCTTTCACTATGACCTCCAAACTCGAAATCCACTCCCTTGCGCCGGAAATTATCGATTAAGGAAGTGTGAAAAAAGTTGCGGGCCCTGCATTCAGTAACGCGTGGCTCCTTGGCTAACTCAAGCAGCACGTTACATAACGCAATGCCGCTCTTACCCCATCCTGCAACGCAGACTTTTTTAATGCCGTCAATATTCATCTTAATTTAAGCGTTAAAAATGAGGCGACCGCACACATGATCGACACAATCCACAGCCGCACGATAATTTTCGGCTCCTTCCAGCCTAACAACTGGAAATGATGGTGCAGGGGTGCCGCCTTGAATAAACGCTTCCCACGTATGCGCACCGAAAGTATCTGTAAGATAACACTAAGCGCCTCAGCGACGAAAAGCCCACCGCTGATAATCAAAAGAAATTCTTTCTTCACCAGTAAGGCGACAACGCCGATAACTCCCCCCACAGAAAGCGCACCCACGTCGCCCATAAATACTTCAGCCGGATAGGAATTGAACCATAAAAATCCTAACCCTGCACCTATAAGCGAAAAACAGATAATTGCTAATTCTCCCACGCCAGGAACATATGGTATAAATAAATAACTGGCAAATTTTATATGGCCAGCGAGATAACTTAAAATAGCGAACATGAGCGAATTAATAATAATAGAACCAATCGCTAAGCCGTCTAAACCGTCAGTAAAGTTTACCGCATTCGAGGTAGCGACAACGATTAAAGCTGCCCAAAAAATATAAAAGACACCTAAATCAATCACTATCCGCTTAAAAAAAGGAAAATCCCAAGTAGTCGAAACATTTCTGTTACAGACGATAAGAATACCAAGCGTCACGCCAACCGCAATTTGGAGAAATAGTTTCCGGGAACGCGAAAATCCTTTCCCTCTCTTGAGTTTGCACATATCATCCGCGAGCCCAACCACACCAAGCGCTACCATCACAAACAACACCAGCCATACAAAATAATTATCCAGCCTTGCCCACATTAAGCTCGAAAAAAGAACGGAAAAAATAATCAAAACACCACCCATGGTCGGCGTACCTTTCTTGCCTTCGTAAAGCGAGGTCAGACGAACGTGGCCATACATGTCTATTTTCTCTACGATTTGCAGTCGCTGGAGTTTTTTTAAAGTTACTCCCCACAACGACATGACAAGAATAAATGAAGTAATAAATGCGCAACCGCCCCTAAAGGTAATATACTTCACAACGTTAAAAGGAAAAAACAACTTGGCCAAGGGATATAAAATATAATAAAGCATGATCTCCTTTTTTTAGGCTTTCAGCTTACCAACGCCACTACTTTTTCTAACTCCATTCTCCTTGAACCTTTTAAAAAAATCACATCGCCCTTTCTTGCTTTTTTCTTAATAAAATCAGCTATTGCCTGGTGAGAATCGCAGTGATGCACGCTACCGTGGCCGATTGCCTGCAAGGTATCCTTGACACAAGCCGCATGCATTCCATAGGTAAGGACATGCTCAAAATTACTCTTCGCAATACTATGTGCCAACCGTGTATGATAATACAGGCTTCTGTCACCTAATTCAAGCATGTCACCTACGATAGCAATTTTGCGCGCCGGGTACTTGCGCACAAAATGTAATGCTTCCTGGAACGAATACGGATTAGCGTTGTAGGCATCATTCAGGAAAATTAAACCGTTTACTTCTTTAGTTTCCATCCGCTGAGAAGGAAAATCACGAAATTCATTCATCATACGCACCAAGTCGTCCAACGCTCTTCCAGAAAGGCTCGCAGCCGACAAAGCCGCCAGAGCGTTATAGATAAACCCCTCAAAAGGAGTTGCCAGAGTCAATACGCATCTACCTTGAACAAGAAAAGTTGCCGTACTCAAGTCACTCTTGAGGCGGTGCGCCCAAAGAACATTATCCTTCTTATGCATGCCGAACCAGTATGCCCTCTTACAAAAATTAATCTTCCGAAGATAAGCATCATCCCTGTTTAACACCGCGCGTATATTCGGATTTGTTTTCAAAAGTGCGGTTTTTTCTTCAAAAATACCCCGTAAAGTTTTCAGACCTTCCAAATGTACCGGCTTAACGAATGTCAGGATACCTATATCCGGCTGAGAGATGTCGGCCAATACGCGTATCTCACCCGCCGCATTAGTGCCCAATTCCAGTATAAGCGCATCCTCGTCTTTAAGAGAAAAAATTGTTTTACCTACGCCTAAAAGATTGTTTTCGGTTTTATAATTCTTCAGCACTGTGCTGTCGCGGCTCAAAAGAAAACCGAGCATCTCTTTCGTCGTTGTCTTTCCTACAGAGCCGCTCACTGCATACACCAAAGGATTTTTTTTGAGGCGTACATACCGAGCAATGCGCTTAAACGCCTCGTACGTATCGTCAACGATAAAAAAAGGAACATGAGCCTTGGTAGGAATAAAACGTTCCGCGATAATTAATGATGCACCGTTTTGCACCGCCTGCTCGATGAACTCGTGGCCATCTTTGTGCTGACCGCGTAAAGCAATAAAAGCCTGACCTCTTGCGATCGAACGCGAATCGATCGAAAAACCGTCTAACGGCCTAAAAAAATAAATATTGTAAATTTTATTCGGTTTAGTCAATCGTTCTAATTGTTTAAAATCATTTATAAGCACGTTGCACCAGCCAACTCACATATGATATTACTATCCTTAAATACTATTCTTTTTGTGCCGACGATCTGATAGTCTTCGTGGCCCTTGCCCGCAACCAGCACGCAACAATCAATATATTTTGTTTTTAAAGAAAGTGCTTTGCCAAGAGCTTCCCTCCTGTCCACCGTAATTGCGTAATTACGGTTGCTAAATCCTTTGGCGATAGAATGGCAGATCTCCCGCGGATCTTCATTGCGAGGATTGTCAGAGGTAATAAAAGTAAAATCGGCTCTGGACGCCGCAACGCTTCCCATAATCTTTCGTTTACCTTTATCACGGTTACCCCCACACCCAAACACGCATATAACTTTTTTATATCCAATGTCTTTGAGCGTATCAAGCGCTTTTTTTAACGAATCAGGCGTGTGCGCATAATCGACAAACACATCCGGCACGACTTCCTGCAATCTCCCCTCGACACCACAAAAGGAAGAAAGCTTTTCTGCGACATCCGCCAAACGAAAACCTAACGCACAGACACTTGCGGTAGCCGCTAAAATATTATAAATATTGTGCCTGCCTAAAAGCGAGCAGTTTATCGGAAACGCTTCTTTGCCATGCATAATATCAAACGCAATACCGCTCTTCGTAACACGCGGCACCCGCGCCCTATAGACAGCAGGATGTATTATTCCGTACGAAGATGCATTCTTAAACTGTGCCAGAAGTTTTCGGCCATACGCATCGTCACCGTTTACAGTCATACACGCATCAGAGTTATCAATAAAGAGCTGCTTTTTTGCCTCGAAATAATGCTTCATTGTCTTATGGTAATCCAAATGCTCCCTGCTCATGTTCGTAAATATGCAAGCTTTAAAATGAATTCCTTGTATACGTTTTTGCACTATTGCGTGCGATGACACTTCCATAATAATATACTTGCAGCGAGCATCTTTGCTCTCTTTACATAATTTACGCAGCGTCAGATAGTCGGGAGTAGTATGAGTAGCGGCATAAGAACGATTTCCGATGATATATCTCACCGTTCCTATCAGCGATACTCGTTCGCCCAGTTGTTTAAGCATATGATACACGCAATAGGCGATGGTAGTTTTCCCTTTCGTACCGGTCACACCTATAAAAATAAAATCAGCGGGATCAAAACCGTAAAAAGCATCTGCCGCCCTATAAAGCGCTTCCTGGGCATCTTCGACAAAAAGTACAGGAACATGTATATCAAGACACTCTATGGCTGCGCGATGCCGACGCGAAGCCACAAACACAGCAACCTTATACTCGATAGTTTTTAAGACCGATAAAATATCAAAATTGTTTCTTTCGATGACAAAGAACATATCTCCCCTACGTACCAGACGTGAGTCATCGCTTATACCTTGAACCTTGAGATTCATGAGGCGGTCAGAGAATGTCCGATGCGTAAAAATTTGCCGCAATGTCATATACACTTTCATAAAACGATCAGTCTCCGGTATCTACGTCCTCATCGCTGACTGCGCCTACCTGGTCTTTAGACGGGCGCGAAATACTTTCCGTCTGAGCTTTCCCTCCGCGTAAATATTTTATACTTTGCTCCGCTACCTTTCGAAAAAGTGGCGCAGCCACCACGCCGCCAAAGTGTGATTTCTTTGGCTCAAAAACACTCACACCAATAACTATAGGCGGGTCGAGCTCGCTGACAAAACCGATAAATGATGCGCGATATTGTGTCGACGAATATCTTTTAAGTTCTACGTCGTATTTTTGAGCGGTTCCGGTTTTACCACCCACCTTTACCCCCTTAATGGCCGCCAGTTTTCCCGTACCATCCGCTACGACATCTTCCAAAATGGCACGCGCTCTTTCTGCGGTACTGGGTACAATAATTCTTTTCTTTTCAATCGGCATCTGCCTGTAGGCGTCTTGCGTAGCGATAGCAGCTACAATGTGTGGCTTTACCAGATACCCTCCGTTAGCCACAACTGCAAACGCCCTCACCAGTTGCAGGAGGTTCACCCCAACCTCCTGACCGATAGGCATAATATATCCCGAAGTGTTTGACCAGGCAAAAAGCGGCTTAACATTACCTCGCACTTCACCAGGCAAATCAACGCCGGTTTTTTCCCCAAACCCAAGCTTCTTCATGTAAAGATGAATCGTTGGCCGGCCCAAGAAATTAGCGATTTTACCTACGCCGATATTGCTTGATTTCTTAAAAACTTCGCGGAAAGTAAGTATACCATACGGTTTCCAGTCATGCAAAGTACTGCCCGGGATTTTGAAAGCACCATTCTCGCAAAAAATACGGTCTTGATCGCCAAACTTTTTCTGGTCAATCGCTGCAACCAAAGTAACCATTTTAAAAACAGAACCCGGCTCAAACATATCGCATACCGCTTTGTTTCGCATCAACTCGGAAGAAACTCCTTCGAGATTGTTGGGATTAAATTGCGGGTAATTAGCCAAGGCGAGTATTTCGCCGGTATTCGCATTCATCACTACAACGCTGCCTTCTCGAGCTGAAAATTTTTTGATAGTTTCTTCCAAATAATTCTCTGTCCAATATTGTATCTGGCTATCAATCGTTAAAATAATATCGCGGCCTTCCTGGGGAGTAATAATGGTAGGAGTAAGAATCACTTCGCGGGAAGCAGAATCCTGCAATACCCTCACCATACCGTCTTTACCGCGCAAACAATTGTCATAGTACAGTTCTAAACCGTCGAGCCCCCTGTTATCAATATCGGTGATACCTAACACGGATGCAGCAAGTTTTTCCTGCGGATAAAATCGTTTATACTCTCTTAAAAAACCCACGCCTTTCAACTTGCGTTTCGCGATCTGTTCCTTCTGCCCCCAGGAAACCTTGCGCTTTATCCAGACAAATCTCTTTTTTTTGGATAACTTTTCTTTCACCTTTTGCCCCGATAACCCTAGTTGCGAAGAAAGTATCGCCACGGTAAGGTTAGGCTTGGTAATAAAAAGCGGGTCGGCAAAAACAGAGTGGGTATTTATCTCGGTAGCCAGAAGTCTACCCTTACAGTCAAAAATAGTACCACGTTTTCCTAGGAGCGGAATAATCCGATAGTATTGGTTTTGAGCCAGATGCTGGAAGAAATCACTGCGGAAAACCTGCAGATATACGATACGCAAAGAAATAGTGAGGAATAAAACAAGGAAAATTATATATACAGCATGTATGCGTAAAGTATCCCTTGTTTTCACTTTGATTTATATGAAAAGAAAAATGTCTTTAGAATTACACAAAACTATCCGCCTATAGCAACACTGATGACCCTACTGCTGTTCGTTAGCTAACGCGGTTGAAGAACCAGCCGGAATACCTAACAAGCCGTTCACAAGAGACGCAAACGTATACCGGCTTTTATGGACCGGCGCTCTCCTCAAGTTTAAAGCAAGAACCTTTTCTGCTGGGATGAATTTATTCTTTTCTGCCCACTGGTTAACTTTTGACACCGATGTTTCTTTAGTGAAATTATACACTAAGTAGTCGCGCTTATCAACAAGTTCGTTGTAGATATGATGGTTCTTGCTCAGCTTGTAGGCTTCAACATAAATGAGGACCTTCTGGTGAAGGTATAAAAAAGAGGCTAAAAAGATGAAGACGGCCAATATTGGTATGATGATATGTTTCATATATTTATCGTTTCTCAGCCACACGTAACTTTGCCGAACGAGATGCTGGATTCTGCCCTATCTCCGTTGTGCCGGGAGTGAGCGGTTTTTTTGTAACCAACGTAAGGATATCTTCCTTGGAATAACGCCGCAGAGTGTGTTTGACTATTCTGTCTTCCAGAGAATGAAAAGAAATCACCGCTATTCTGCCATTTTTTGACAGCAATCCGATTGCCTTTTCAATCCCCGCCCCTAACACTTCGAGTTCCCTGTTCACCGCTATACGTAAAGCCTGAAATATCCGCGTTGCCGGATGAATCTTGTATTTGAAACTGCTTGCAGGAACCGAATGCACCACAATATCCCGTAATTGCGCCGTAGTAGCAATAGGTTCGCGCTTACGCACTTCGAGCAGGGCACGGGAAATTCTCTTGGAGTAACGCTCTTGACCGAATTTGCGAAAAATATTTTCCAGTTCATCCTCGCTCAAATTGTTTACCAGGTCATACGCAGAAACGAACGACCGTTTATCCATGCGCATATCAAGCGGCCCTTCTTTAAAAAGGCTGAAACCTCTTTCGGCGTCACTAAGTTGATATGTTGAAAGGCCTAAATCAAAGAAAAAAGCATCAACATGCGCTATCTTTAACTGAGCCAGTATGATATCGAGATTAGCGAAATCACCGCGCACGAGAGTAAATCGGCCTTCAAAATTTTTGAGCCGATCTGCCGCAAGCATCAAAGACGCCTCATCCCGATCGATACCGATAAGATGCGCATCGGAAGGCAGCGCGTCAAAAAAATGCAGGGAGTGAGACGCTAATCCCAGCGTACAGTCAACAATAATCTTTTTGCACGACAGATCCAACAAACGCACTACCTCTTCAGACATAACTGGATAATGGTGCGTTTCGTTCATAACAGGGTTAATTTGTTTTAACGTATTCATTTTTTCATATTGTACACGAATGTACAAAAATTACAAATCATTTGATACCAAAATATACGCAAAATTTGTTACTCAAACAAATTTTCTGCTGTTTCTTCAAAGTGCTTCTTGTTGTTTTCATAGTAATTGTTCCATCGCTGGCTATCCCAAACCTCGATCCGATCCGCCACACCTACGATTATGATCTCTCTCTTGATTTGCGCAAATTCCTTAAGGTAACCGGGAATCGTTACGCGGCCCTGCGTATCTATTTCAACTTCTACGGCTCCGCTAAAATAAAGACGATTAAAAGACCGACCTTCCTGTTTCGTGAAAGAAACTGCCTTCAACCGCGCTTCGAGAGATTCCCAGACACTTTCCGCGAAGAGGAAAAGACAGCCCTCGAGGCCACGGGTCATATAAAAATTCTTTTTCTCGAGGGCTTTGATTTTTTCCCGAAATCTTGACGGTAAAATAAATCTATCTTTATTATCTAATGTATGTGTATATTCGCCATACCACATTCCACTTCACTCCACTTTATTCCACATCATAACTATATGACTTTTATTGAATTTTGTCAAGCGGTTTCGGGGAATAAATCGTTGAACCACAACAAGTTGTGGCTAAAATTGGCGGTAATACTATATTTTGTGGTTATCTATGCAGTGTCCAAACGTATTATTATATGCGATATTATATGCCAGGGTGGCGGTGATATTTTTCACTGATATAATTGACATCATGGTTGATTGCTTCCTTCAATACGCTTTGCGAAACAAATTTTTTTTCCGCCCTGATTTTTTCTAAAAAAAATATTTTAATTGTTTTCCCCAAAATGTTTCCAGAAAAATTAATGAGGTGCGCTTCGATAACCTCATCCTCCGTATTGCTTACTGTGGGGCGTTTCCCGATATTAAGCGCGCACACATACGTACTGTCCTCTATCTTCGCAATAGCGGCATATACTCCGGATGAAGGCACAATATAATCAAACGGATGGATATTGGCGGTAGGAAATCCGAGCGTCATTCCGTAGCCACTTCCCCGAATAATTTTTCCCTTGAGACAATAATCTCTTCCAAGCATTTCCCTCGCGCTGCCAAACGCCGCTCTTTTCACGTATTCACGGACAACAGAACTGCTGATGGCAATACCGTTTTTGCGCCGTTTCTCAATAACGGAAACTGCGAATTGATAGCGGCCCGCAAGCTGCTGCAAAGTATACCGGCTGCCATGGCCTTGATAACCAAAACGAAAATCTTCCCCCACGATAATCTTCTTAATCAGAAAATACCGCATAAGATACCGCAAAAACTGTTCGCTTGAAAGCTCAAGCAGTTTGGCGTTAGTTTTAAGCAGCCAAAGACAATCTATTCCGAGCGATTCAAAAATGTTTTTTTTATCCTCAAGATCAGTGAGTAAACCAAGGGAAATATTCTTGGGGGTAACGCGTATCTTGGCAAGACGTTGCGGTGGCACATCAAAAGTAATCGCCAATGAAACAAGCTGGCCGCGGAGAGCCTCTTGGCGCACCTTACGTAAAAGAAATTGATGCCCAAGATGAACACCGTCGAACACGCCTATAGTAGCTACACATGCTTTTTTTCTAGAGGGTAATTTTGCGTAAATGACTTTCATCTATGTCGCCGATTTTTATAGCATCATCTAACTTAAACGGCCCAACGCTCAACCTTTTTATTTTAATGATGTGAGCTCCGCAGGTAAGATTTTCGCCGATATCCTCGGCAAGTTTGCGTATATAAGTCCCTTTGGAACAGCGGACATAAAACTCAACAAAAGGAAGATCAATCCTCAGTATTTTTAAGTTATGTATATGTATCTTACGCGGCTGTCGCTGCACCACAATACCTTTACGCGCAAGACTGTAAAGACGCTTGCCCCCTACCCGTATCGCGCTGACCATGGGAGGAACTTGTTCGATCTCACCTTCAAAAGATGCAAAAGCCCGGCGGATCATCTCCTCGTTAATTGCCTGATAATCGTGTTTCTGGGTGACAGTTCCTTGCGAATCACCGGTCGTAGTAATTTCACCTAACTTAAGCTCCCCCAGGTATTCCTTATCGAAACTGACAAATTTAGGAAATAATTTTGTGTATCCGCCAACTAAAATAATCAAAAGGCCTTCAGCTAAAGGATCAAGCGTTCCCGCATGCCCAACTTGTCTTATCCCCAGTTTTCTTCTCACGCAGTCAACAACATCGTGAGAAGTCATATTGCCTTCTTTGTTAACGAGGAGAATGCCTTCGCTTGTGTTTTTCTGTATCATACGTACGTATTGTGAAAAAAATATTAAAAAAAATCAGCGCAATCGATTCGTATAACGTTTGACAAAAGAAATTACTTTCTTTTCAACGTGCGGCAAGGTATCTTCGATAGTTGTACCACTGGCGCTCCTATGTCCTCCGCCACCGAAAAACTGAGCGATCCTGTTGACATCAACTGTCGGACGCGAACGAAAGTTAACCCTTATTCTGTTCTTTTCAACCTGTTTAAAAAGGATAAGCACTTCAACATTCTTCAATAATCTCATGATAGAAAAAATTACTTCGGTAAGATCATAGCTTTTTTCCTCCCATCGCCCTATTACTGCCCAGCAAATTTTTCGAGAGGAATCGAATTTAAGCGAAGCAATAACCTTCCCAATCAATTTTAAATCTTGGTCTTCGCACAAGCTGTGCGTATGCTCATAAATCATGCGCGGGCATAAGCCGAAATGCATTAAGTTGGCAACAATGCGATGTGTTTTTTTGGTGGTATTAGTATAAGTAAAGTTTCCTGTATCGGTAAAAATGCCCGTGTACAGGCAAAGAGCGATATGTTCATCCATGACATTCGCTTTCCTGCAAAGAGTATAAAGCATTTCGCACGCAGAGCTCGCCTTAGGATCAACCCAGTTAACGTCGCCAAAGAAAGTATTGCTGATATGGTGGTCGATATTTACGATACATCCTACCTGGCTTAGATAATCCTTTACTTTACCCGTACGGGAAGAATCGGAACAATCCAAAACCAGCGCTACGTCAAAATGATCTTTTTCAACCGAATTCTTAACGACACGGGAGTAGGGAAGAAATTCGTAAATCTCGGGAGTAATGTCGTTATTATAAATTACCGCCTGCTTACCGAGTTTACGCAACAGCCTATACGCAGCCAGCTCCGAACCAAGAGCGTCGCCCTCGAGGCTTACATGCGCGGTAATCAGAAACCGTTTACCTTGCTGTATTTTCTTTATGACGTCTTTTAGCATTGCTTAATCTTTAAGGTGTTCTTTACGCCGTTTGGCATCATCGGCCTTTACTTGCTCTATTTTTTGATACATATCAACACTGTATTTTATCGAATCGTCCGGTATGAAATGGAGTTCCGGCAGAATTTTTATGCGTATGCTATTGCCCAACCGCATACGGATAAAACCGCCCATTTTATTCAATATATCTTTTGCCTTGTCATACTTAGTGTCATCAAGTAAACTAAAATATACTTTACTCTCCTTAAGATCGACGGTCGTTTCCACCCTGGTAACAGAAATTATCCCCAAATGAGGGTCATCAACCTCTCCCTGAATTATTTCCATAATCCTCTTTTGCAACTCGCTGTTTACCTTTTCCATCCGTAACGACATATCATTTCTCCGTAGCTATGTTTATATAACGTTTTAAAAAACAGTTAATGCACCCGCAGGAAAAGGATTATAGCGTAAACCTCATTACTTATCAATGATTTACTTTTAACTCCAACGTGCCATGGGTACCAAACAGCCGCACGGCAAGGCCTTGCGCCGCATTCAACTCTTGCCGGAAAGTAGAAAATCCTTTGTCCAATTTCATATAGAGCAGTTTTTCGAGAATCGTGCCATAAATGGTACAAGGCTTAAACCCTAGACGCTTCAGATCTGCCCCCTTAAGCCTTAAGCGCACCTGTACCAATTTAGAAAAAAATAATGCGATGTGTTTTCGTATACGTTTATCGGGATAATACGCGTAAAAAAACAGGATACATTCAAAACTAAACGGGTTGAGAAACTGATAAATTTCATGAGGCACTAATCCAGTTCGCAGGCGTTGGATACGTGAACGATTTGTATGTGCCGATAATACTCTTATCTTGTCACCCTTATGCAAACCAAACCGTTCCACAAAATGATTGATACTTCCGGAAGAAAGCTTACAGGTAATCGCACACAAATATAAGAGCCACTCCTCAAGCTTACGATGTGTATGACAACGTTTAAGATAAAAAATGATTGCCTGTTCGATACGCTGTAAAAGCAACATATCTTGTTTGGTCAATCGCAATTTCTTGTCAATGAACGAAAAAGCGCCCAGTGAATTGATCCGCTTAATATAACGACAAGGTTGCGGTTCCTTCAAGATCGGGATCAACTCATCACGCAACCGATGAGGGTTCACCCAGCGTAGCGCACCGCGCCGTAAAGCTGTTTGCAAAAGGCACCGTGTCTTTTTCTCGATCGTAAAAGAAAACCGCTGTTCAAACTTTATGGCGCGCAAAATTCGTGTGGGGTCGTCAAGAAAACTATTTTCATGCAAGACCCGGATAAGACCACGTTTGAGATCGATCAACCCGTTATGTAAATCGATAAGAGTACCATAATCATCCCTATTGAGGCTTATTGCCATAGCATTGATGGTAAAATCTCGACGCGCAAGGTCGCGCGACAGTTCTGCCGGTTCGACCGAAGGAAGCGCGCCCGCATGTGCGTACGTTTCTTGACGTGCAGTCGCAAAATCTATCTGATACTGATCATAATATACCGTAGCGGTACCGAAACTATGATGTTTTTTAAACTGTTTCTTGTGAGTGTGCGCAAAGGCTTGAGCGAACAATATTGCATCTCCTTCGACCACGATATCAAGATCAACAATATTTTTTCCGAGGATCAGATCCCGCACCACCCCCCCCACAAGATACACGCGGATTCCGGCGGAATCAGAAAGCCTAGAAATGTTTTTTAAAATAGAAGAGAAATCTTTTGACAATATTCGTAATTTATTTTTCATATTACTATTTTGCGCGAGGATGAAACTTTCCGTGTATTTCTTTCAGCCGCGACTGGTTGATGTGGGTATAAATTTGCGTTGTCGTAATACTGGTGTGGCCCAGCATTTCTTGAACGCTGCGTAAATCCGCCCCCCGTTCCAAAAGGTGCGTAGCGAAAGAGTGGCGAAGCGTATGCGGACTGACTTTCTTCTTTACCCCCGCCTCATGCACCGCCTTTTTAATCATTTTCCAAATACTCTGTCGCGAAAGCCTATGGCCGCCTTGAGCCAAAAATAAATATATTGCCGCCTTTCTTCCCAACAACTTCCCTCGCGAGGCCTCAAGATATGTGTGCAAAAAACCTTGCGCGATTTTTCCCAGAGGAACAATCCGTTCCTTAGAACCTTTGCCCTTACATTTGAGAAAACCTAAATCAAGATTTAGGTCGGAAAGCTTAAGAAATGAAGCTTCGGAAACACGCAAACCCGTCGCATACATCAATTCCAGTATCGCCCTATCTCGCAACCCCTGGGCATTCCGCTTATTTTTCACCTTTAAAATTCTATTTACTTCTTCACAGCTCAAAAAAGAAGGGATCTTTTTCTCTACCTTGAGCGCTTCAAGAAAATCTGCCGGATTTGAGGTGGTAATTTTTTCCCGTACCAAAAAACGGTGAAAATTCTTAACTGTAGAAAGTATACGTGAAATACTTATTACTGATATTTTATTGCGCAGAAAAAATAAAAAGCCGCCGATATCTTTCGATGTGATTTTGGCTGGTTCGACAATCCCCTGTTCTCGTAAGTAAGCGGTATATTTCTTTAAATCCTGTTGATAAGAAAGTATTGAATTCTGTGATAGCCCTTTCTCAACTTTTAGATAATCGTTGAATGCTTCGCAATAAATTTCCATTTATACCAAAAACGGATTCGTCTCCTGCTCTTTCTTAACGGTTGTCGCAGGGCCGTGGCCGGGATACACAATCGTCGCGGGAGGCAAGGTAAGTATTTTTTCTTTTATGGAGGTAACGAGCGTATCCTGCGAGCCGAGGGGAACGTCGGTTCTGCCTATTGAATGAGAAAAAAGCGTATCGCCGCTGAAAACCCACCCCCCCAACAACAAAGAAATAGATCCTGGCGTATGACCGGGCGTGTGCAGCACCGAAATCGTATGAGAGCCGAAAGATAAAACTCCCCCCTCATCTATCGGCAATGGCTTCTTGCAGACGCTCAATGGCGCAGAAAAATACGAGGAACCATTGAGCCGCATATCTTCCAAAAAAGGCATATCGGCCGGATGAAGGTAACATTTCTGGGTAAATGCATCAAGCGAGGCAATATGGTCAAAATGACCGTGAGTAATAACGAGGAACAGAATATCTAATTGTTCTTTGCGGATAAATTCCTGAACCGGTTCGCTTTCACTGGGAGCATCGACAACAAATCCTTTTTTGCTTTCCTTTTCAAAAATAACATAACAGTTATTGTAAAGAGCCCCCAGAACAAATGTTTTTAAGCTTATATCTTGCATGCGCAACAAGTGTTTGATTGTTATGTAAGCCGCTACGATGCGTTGTGAAGCGTTCCGGTAATAGAAGACCCCATAGGCATACCTTTTTAGCAGTATCTCTGTCTACCGATAGACATGCCTAGACGTGGCCTTTTGCAAAGGCGGATAAACGCGAAACTGTACCGCGCTTACTCCATCCATTTCTGTGCATCGGTATAATTAAACTCTGCCTCAAACTTTCTCTGAAAATGCTCAATTCTCTGTATAAGCACGTTACGCTCGACGCTGCTCATGTTTGGATCTCGCGTAATCGCCTCTCTTACCTTGGTTAAATCCTGATAAAGCGGATAGATCTTTTCTTTACCCTGCTGATTATAAAACATTGTTATTTGTTCCAGGTTCATAACTGCCTCATTAATCGCGCGCTTATCCCGTTTCATGCTGTATCCTTTCTGCAACGATTCGTTCAACTCTTCAAGCCATCCCCTGACAAAAAGATAATAATCAATATATGCCTCCCGCGATGGCTTATTGGGATAGTTCTTAAAATCAACGTATACTGGCGCTTTTTCTTCAAACTTTTTCTTGCGTACAAACTTCTTACGCAGAGTATAACAGCCACTGGTCAAAAAAAGCGCCATAATAAGTAACCAGAACACGCCTTTCTTCATATTTGCAATCATTTATCTACCGCCTATACTTCATCCGCATAACCGGGGAAATTGTTTATGTTGATGTAATTATACCACGCAAGCCTAAAAAAGCTATATAAACCTTCAATATTTTACCTTCATCAGATAGAGCCCGCAGGCCGGAGCAGGTTTATTGTGATAGTGTCTTTTCCTTTCTAAGACACTCAGCGCCTCGTCGACGGTAATTCTCCCCTCGCCTATGGCTACCAGAAAAGAAACAATATTTCTGGCCATATTCCTTAAAAATCCATTCGCTTCTATATCGACATGAACTAAACTCCCCTTTTTACGTAAAGTGATAGCCTTGATGCACCGAGTACAATCATTATAACTTCTCTCTTCTTTAGCAAAAAGAGAAAAATCTTTTTTTCCCATAAGCTCACGCGCCACTCGACGCATTGCGACCAGATCAAGGACCCGTGGCCTATGCCAGGCAAAATTCTCCCAGAACACACTTGCGTCTTCACGATTCAAGATAATATAGCGGTATATTTTTGATTTTGCCCAAAAACGCGCATGAAAATCTGCCGGAACTATTTTTACGCTTTTAACCCTTATATCTTGCGGCAAAAATGCGTTCAAGCCGCTTTTGATATTTCTTAAAGGGATTTGCGAGTCTATCTTAAAATTTATTGCCTGCCCCCCAGCATGCACCCCCCGATCAGTTCTGGAAGCGTAAGTAATTCTGATTTTTTTCTTATATAGCTTAAACAGCGCCCCCTCGAGGGCTTCTTGAACACTATTTTCTTTGATATCTTTTTTATTTTGCAGCTGAAAACCAAAATAATTGGTGCCAAGATATTCGATTTTGAGAAAAATATTTTTTAGCATATCGTTTTCTATCTATATCTTTATATTTTCGAAGGCAATCGAACGGATTCCGGGTAACACTTATACTCTATAATATCTGCATATTCTTATACAATTCTGTGTTTTTTGATATTATAGATATAATACTGAATACTGCAAGATTTTTTCTTTACAATGCAATATAACCGTGCTATAAATCGAGAATGGATAATAAACTTACATAAGAACCCAATCCAGTGGACTGTATCCACGGCTTTGGATTGGACTCTTTAGGCAGTCGAACCTTCTAAATATCGAGAACAAATTCTACGATTTTTTCCCGAAAAGGTTCGACATAATTCGACTATAGATTTTTTCTTCGAAAAATGCAAGTCTCATTAGCTGATTTTTGTGTTAGATTGAAAAAATAAAAGGAAAACCCTATGTTGAAAGCAAAAATAATCTTAGTGTTTACTTTATCGCTGATTTTGTTTCCCACATTTACCTGCCATTCTCAAGATGCAGCCGAGTTAACTGATCCTGCTTCGGATGGAATATATAAAATGGGGCCTGCCACAGTTAAATTTATCCCGCCGCCGGGATGGAAACGTAAGACAAATGCAGATCCAGCAATTGGAATAATTCATCGAGTTGAATTTGCTCATCCCTCCGATGAATTGACAACTATTCAAATCGAAATTCAATCGCCAACCCCTTACGCTAACTTCGGTGAGGAAGAAGCCTTAAACCGTTTAATGGAGCAATCTTTGGGAATGTCCCCGCAGAAAATAACCTTTGCCGGCCAAAAGGCTATATCAAGCGTATCGGAAAGCTTTGGATCCAAGATAAAAATGATTTATTTTGTAAAAGGTAATGCCCTTTTCTATATTATAATCACTCCCAGCAAAAATGAAGAATTTGATAAACTATTAGCTGTCGCTGATGAGTGCTTAAAAAGTTTTGAAATAATTTCCATAGAGACATCAAACAATAACAGCCTTTAAAATAGACTGTCTAACAACCCAATCCAACGGACTGTACTCACGGCTTTGGATTGGACTCTTTAGGCAGTCGAACCTTCTAAATATCGGGAAAAATTCTACGATTTTTTCCCGAAAAGGTTCGACATAATTCGCTATAGATTTTTTCTTCGAAAAAATCTAAGTCTCATTAGCTGATTTTTGTGTTAGAAATAATAAAAAATAAATTAGTACTATTGACAAAACGTACGCAATATGGTACGCTTTAGTAGAGGTGATCTAAAATGACAACATTAAGCGCTACTCAAGCAAGGAACCGGCTATATAAATTGTTAGATGCTACCGCTTTATCCCATGAACCTATCCAAATTACCGGCAAACGCCACAATGCTATTTTAATTGCCGAAGATGATTGGCGTTCAATCAAGGAAACATTATATTTGCTCTCCATTCCGGGAATGAGGAAATCTATCCAAAAAGGATTGAAAACTCCTGTTTCAAAATGCGCTAAATCTCTTAAATGGTGAATTGGCAATTAGTCTACACTAAGCAGGCGCAAAAAGACGCTAAAAAGCTCGCTACCGTTGGTCTGCAGCTAAAAGCACAGGAACTCCTTTTAATCTTACAAAAAAATCCTTTTCAAACTCCTCCCCCATTTGAAAAATTAGTTGGTGATTTGGCTAGAGCTTACTCACGTAGAATAAATATTCAGCATCGGCTTGTATACCAAGTCATTAAAGAATTACGAACTGTAAAAATCATCCGGATGTGGACGCATTATGAATAAATTAGTTTCTAACAAGTCAATCCAGCGGACTGTACTCGCGGCTTTGGGTTGAACTCTTTAGGCAGGTACAATCCTGTTATTTAGTAATGAGGTATTCGGCAATTTGCACTGCATTAGATGCGGCGCCTTTTAAAAGGTTGTCGGCGACAACCCATAACCAAAGGCCATTTTTAACGAAAGGGTCTTTGCGGATACGCCCGACAAATACTTCATCTTTACCCTCCGCGTCCTTGGGCATTGGATAAAGACTTTTCTTGACATCGTCAACCAAAATAATGCCGGGAGCTTTTGAAAATAAACTCTTTACCTTGTCTGGAGTGATAGTTTTTGCGGTTTCAATGTATACAGCTTCGGAATGCCCTGTTCTCACCGGCACCCTTACGGTAGTAGCTGAAATTTTAATCTTATTGTCGTGCATTATTTTATGTGTTTCCTTGACTAACTTCCATTCTTCACTGGTATAATCAGCGTCCGAGAACCCTCCGATATGCGGAAAAACATTATAGGCGAGCTGCTGCGGCATTGCTCTTTCAGAGGACAAATTACAGAAAATAGAATTCTGACTTCTGTCTTCTGACTTCTGACTTCTCAAGACTATTTCTTTATTTTCCCTCCAAAGCTGCTCTACCGCATTCTTGCCTGCCCCGGAAGAAGCCTGCAGAGTGGTAACGATTACTCTTTTGATTCCAACTTTTTTATGAATTGGCCAAAGAGCTACCACCATCTGAATTGTTGAACAATTAGGATTAGCAATGATACCTTTATGTTTTTTTATATCTTTGGCGTTTACTTCCGGCACGACCAGAGGAACGTCTTTCTGCATACGAAAGTCCGCTCCGTTGTCAATCACTACAGCGCCACATTTAACTGCACTCGCCGCATAAGTGGCTGCCGCGCCTTTTTCGCCTTCGGTGCCGGCAAATAATGCAATATCAATACCCTTAAAAGCATCGTCTGAAATAGCCTCAACATTGTATGATTGCCCGTCAACATCAATAGTACGGCTGGTGCGCGCAAAGACTTTCAAGGCAGCAATCGGGAAATTACGCCGCCTTAGGCAGCGTAACATTTCAATGCCGACCACGCCCACGCCTACTACCGCAACATTATATTTCTTCATACTGTATCCTTTCTCTTGACGGACGACTTACGTACGTCCCTACATACTATTTTTCGTACAATAAAACTTCGTCTTTATCTTTATCGATCGTTTCCAATAAAGCCTTATCGCTTGTTCGATAATATTTCATTAAATCATCCGTGAGCTTAAGCATAGCATCCGCATAGCGCAACATTCGCTCTTTAGACGAAACGTTTTCCTCTGCCACGATCTCCTTTCTGTATATCTCGGTAACAGTCTTGGCCGCCTCAACTATTTTCAAACAATCTTCACCGCTATAGCCTCGGCCCTCAAGATCTTCGGCGTAAGTAATAAGCCATCGCGGAGAAAACCGCGCATTATATACTGCTTCATCCTGCGCCCGCTGGGCCTCCTCGATATCTTCTTCAACCTGCGGCCAAACCGTAGCACTTAAACCAAGCAAAGCCACACAGATACTCGAAACGATAAAAACTTTTTTCATGGATAGCCCCTCCCACTTGCTAATTTTTTGAAGCAAGATAATCGGCGATTTCTTTTTCTTTGGCCAATGCCTCTTTCTGGAATTTTAAAGCATCGACAGCAATACTTTCATTACCTGTTTTATACGCTTCGACCAACCCTTGAGCATAATTGACCATCGCCGTTATGTAGGCCGCATATTTATCGCGTAAGACCGTATCGTTGGTTCCCGCCGTAACTTCTTTTCCGAAAACTTTGCTGATATCGGTTGAAGCCTGGGCGGCAATTGTACACTCTCCACACACAATGCCTTTTTTCGAAGACGCCTGTTTTGTAAGCTGAAGTTTATCGGCATAAAGTGATTCGCTAAGCGTCGTGAGCCAGCGAGGACACATTCCCATTGAAAGGCGCAGCATCGTATCATCATTGGCTGCCAATGGTTCTCGCAATAATTTTTCTATAATGGCATTATACCTTGCCGCATCTTCAAGATATTTTTTAGCTACGTTCCCCGCTCCGGTATCAGCACTTTTATAAGATCGTATCTGGTTATCGGCTGCCTGGATAAGTAATCGTACGTAACGTAGCATGTCTTCTTTCAATCCCAAATCCTTAATGCCCACCATATAGGCGTCTTTCTCCGTTTTTACTTTCATCAGCTCTTTTTCGACCAACTCCAAAAGGCCTTTTGCCGATTGCGCTATTGACGTAGCGTCGCTAATTTTACCTTTAGCATGGAGGTAGCTGCTTAGCGCAAGAAGGTAACGCGGACAGGCAAATTTTGCGTTTACTAACGCATACTCCATAGCCACCACGGCATCTTCTATGGTTTTTTTGGATCGCAGGGCCTCGTCTTTCGCACTCGTGGAGTCGGTAACAGGCTTAGCGGTATCTATGTTTTGCGGCTGCGCGGTATATACATAGCATAATGAGCATAAAAAAAAGGCATATATTAGATAATTACTTTTCTTTTTCATCTATCCTCCTTTTTTATGCACTACGGCACACCAATGGCCGAAAAATTAGCGCAGCAAGAAACAGTTATCGTAATTCTTTTACCGTAAGATCGCCGACCTCTTCGGTGGAATATCCCATTTTTCCTGCGGCGAGGCTCTTAAGCTTTTTCGTAACAACCGTAATCACGGCTTTCTCAATGGCCTGCGCAGCTTTCACTTCACCTATATGTTCAAGCAACATTGCCATAGCGCAAATAGCCGCTAAAGGATTGATAACATTCTTGCCTGTATATTTAGGAGCACTGCCTCCGATAGGTTCAAACATAGACACGCCATCCGGGTTAATGTTGCCTCCCGCAGCAATACCCATCCCGCCCTGGATCATGGCACCCAAATCCGTGATAATATCTCCAAACATGTTATCCGTAACAATAACATCAAACCATTCAGGATTCTTTACAAACCACATCGTCGTTGCGTCGACATGCGCGTAATCGGTGGTAATGTCCGGGTACTCTTTGGCAACTTCCATAAAAGTACGCTGCCACAGATCCCACGCATACGTCAATACATTAGTTTTGCCGCAAAGCGTCAGCTTTTTCTTCTTATTGCGCTTTCTGGTATATTCAAACGCGTAACGGATACAACGCTCGACGCCTTTACGGGTGTTGTACGAAATTTGGATAGCCACTTCATCACGAGTGCCCTTATTCTTAAACTCCCCCATACCCTTA
This sequence comes from Candidatus Omnitrophota bacterium, assembly GCA_037146775.1. Lineage (GTDB taxonomy): Bacteria > Omnitrophota > Gorgyraeia > Duberdicusellales > 4484-171 > JBAWWL01. The sequence goes on from JBAWWL010000006.1 coordinate 100,352, forward strand.
TAAAGACCTTCTGAATTCTCGCGTATCACCACAAAATCGATATCTTGAGGTGTTTTATCCTTAAGCGGGCAAAATGCCGAATTATACAAGGCAACCGGCCTAAGATTAATATACTGATCCAAAGAAAAACGTAATTTCAACAGTATCCCTGTTTCTAAAATACCCGGCTTTACGTCAGGATGCCCTATGGCTCCCAGATAAATTGCCTGATATCTTTTCAATTCTTTAATATCCTCGTCTTCCAGTGTTTTTCCGGTTTTAAGATAGCGTTCACCGCCGAAATCAAACTGTTTAGCTTCATAGGTAAAACCAAACTTGGAACTTGCGGCCTGTAATACCTTTAAACCCTGGGCAATGACCTCGGGGCCGGTACCGTCGCCAGGAATAACCGCGATGCTATACTTGTTGCCCATAATATTAGTTCTCCTCAATCCATTTAATAGATTCTTTATTCAAGAAAATAGTGGCACGTTTTTTGGTCAGGAAATTAAGCAACTGGAACGAATGCACTTCCTTGACATTTTGAAACTCCGCCTCGGTCATCACCAGAAAATCGCCCTTCATCGCATTAAGATAATCAATCAAGCGAAAACCTTCGTCGATATAGACGTATCCTTTCGCAAAACTGCCGTCGATACAAAATACGCACACTTTACATTTAATCTTTGGCACCTTCATTGCGCTTGCCCTCCTTTAACTTTACCCAACTCGTAAGCCCCTGCGCTTTCACTATGTCTTGCAAAAATACAGGAAAAGACTGTGCGCGATACTCCCGACCCTTTGTAAGATTCTTTATTATACCCTTTGATAAATCTATTTCAAGCATATCGTTTTGTGCAATATCAGCTGTCTCGCGGATCTCAAGAATAGGTAGCCCCCTGTTAATAGCGTTCCTAAAAAATATCCTAGCAAAGCTGGAAGCAATAACCGCAGTTACACCGCAACCCTTAATACTCACCGGAGCATGTTCTCTGCTTGAACCGGAACCAAAATTATTGCCGGCAACAATAATATCGCCGGGTGTAACTTTCTTGACAAAATCCGGCTGGATGTTTTCCATACATTTTGAACCCAAAAACTTCTCATCTTGAGAATCAAGATATTTAGCCGCGATAATATCGTCGGTATTTATATTATTGCCAAAAATATGTGCTTTTCCTTTAAGGATCATAGTATTCCGGATTCAAGTTCTAGTTAATCTCTTCGGGATGCGTAATGCGCCCTTTAAGCGCGCTTGAAGCGGCTACCGCCGGGGAACTTAGATAGACAAAACTTTCCGGATGCCCCATTCTACCGACAAAATTCCTATTAGTGGTAGCTAGCGCCACTTCCCCTTTATCTAAAATACCCATATGCCCGCCCAAACAGGGGCCGCAGGTAGGAGGGCACACCATGCATCCGGCTTCCACAAACACTCTCATCAGCCCTTCTTTTTCTGCCTGTAAGGAAATCTGCGGAGTTGCCGGTAACACCACAACCCGTAAACCTTTCTTAACCTTTTTGCCTTTTAAAATAGCGGCGGCAATCCTTAAGTCGGTGATTCTGCCGTTCGTACAAGAACCGATAACCACCTGGTCTATCTTCACACCAGCCAGCGCACTTACCGGTTTTGTATTGCTAGGTAAATGCGGACAAGAAACTACCGGCTCAAGTTTGGTCACATCTATCTCGATTACTTGCTCATAAACCGCATCCTTGTCGCTCTTCAGGCGCTTCATAGCATCTGTAACCCGCAAAGCATTGTGAGTGATTTTTTTTAGGTATGAAAATGTTACTGCGTCAGGCTCGACCACTCCGGTTTTCGCTCCAGCTTCAACAGCCATATTCGTCATGGTCAGCCGATCATCCATCCCAAGCGTCTTCACCAGCGGGCCGCCAAATTCCATTACCTTATACAATGCGCCGTCCACGCCGATAGTGCCAATAGTATGTAAAATTAAATCTTTGCCGCCAACCCACTTCTTTAATTTTCCTTTATAGATAAATTTCAGAGTACGCGGAACTTTAAACCAACATTTCCCTTCCTTCATGGCTACCGCCAAATCCGTAGACCCAACCCCAAAGGCCGCGGCTCCTATCGCACCCAATGTGCAAGTATGCGAGTCGGCCCCCACCACGAGACACCCCGGCCGCACCAATGCTTGCTCGAGCAAAAAAATATGCTCAACACCGCAACGGTTAATATCGAAGAAATTCTTAATGCGATACTGCCGAGCAAATGACTGTAACACTTTTACATTGTTTGCCGCCTTTAAATCTCTTGCGGGAAGAAAATGATCACAGATAAAACCTATTTTTTTAGTATCAAAAACAGAATCAAAACCGACCTTGCAAAACTCCTTCACCGCCAAAGGCGCGGTAATGTCGTTGCCGAAACAAAAATCTACTTTCGTATAGACAAAATCTCCCAACGACTTCTGCATGGAGGCTCTTAAAAGTATTTTTTCTACGATCGTCAAACCCATATTTTTGTATTATTTATTTCTTGAACTTTTTGACAAGAAGCGTAGCGTTGTGACCGCCAAAACCTAAAGAATTGGAAAGGGCGATCTCAAGATCCGCCTGTTTCGCCTTGTTCGGGGTATAATCCAAATCACACTCCGGGTCAGAATGTTCATAGTTGATCGTGGGCGGAATAACTTTCTCTATCAAAGACTGGCAAATTACAATAAATTCTATAGCGCCTGCAGCACCGAGGGTATGACCGGTCATAGACTTGGTAGAGCTTATATGAATGTTCGTTGGGTTATTACCAAACACTTTCTTTATGGCTAATGTCTCGGTCTTATCGTTAAGCTGGGTACTGGTACCATGCGCATTAATATACATCTTTTCGTGAACGGAAACTTCGCCTTCCTTCAGGGCAAATTCCATTGCTCGCGCGGCAGACTCGCCTTCCGGATCGGGCGCGGTAATATGATATGCATCGCAAGTAGCGCCATAACCGCATATTTCTCCATAGATAGTCGCGCCTCGAGATAGCGCGTGTTCCATGGTTTCTAAAACTACAATTCCTGAACCTTCCGCTATGACGAAACCATCTCTTTCCCTGTCAAAAGGACGACTCGCATGCTGGGGATCATCATTACGTTTAGAAAGCGCTCTGAGGGCACAAAATCCTCCCACCCCCATCGCGGTAATACAGGCTTCCGCGCCACCGCAAACCATCACGTCAGCGCGCCCGTGTTTTACTATCGCATACGCTTCGCCGATCGCATGGGCACCGGAAGCACACGCCGTCACTGTGCAAAAATTTATCCCTTTTAGATGATTATACAAGGCTACCGCTCCCGCTGCTTCGTTGGTAATAAGCGTCGGTATCAAAAACGGAGAAATTCTACTCGGGCCTTTCTGCAAATAAGCAAAGCATTCGCTCTCGACAACCTGCAAACACCCGATCCCCGAACCGATGATGACTCCTATACGATAGGGATCAATAGTCTTTAGATCTACTCCGCTGGTTTTGAGAGCTTCTTCGGTGGCCTTAAGTGCAAATTGAACAACACGAGGAGTTCTTTTTATATCTTTCGGCAAGATAAAGGCAGGGGGAACAAAATCTTTCGCTTCTCCCGCAATCCGAGAATCAAATTTGCTTGCATCAAATTGCGTAATACAGCCAATGCCGCTCTTACCGTTAACGAGCGAATGCCAAAAAGATGATAACCCTATACCCACGGGCGATACTACCCCGTAGCCAGTAACTACAACTCTTCTCTCCATCTAAAAGAGTTATCCTTCTTTCTTCTTGGCTTTTGTATCGATATATTTTACGGCTTCGCCGACAGTCGTGATCTTCTCGGCGTCCTCATCGGGAATTTCGATGCCAAACTCTTCCTCTAACGCCATAACTACTTCTACGGTATCCAGAGAATCCGCCCCTAAATCATCGACAAAGGAGCTCTCCGGTTTAATTTCCTCTTTCTTTACACCGAGCTGTTCAGCTATAATTTCCTTTACTTTCTCCTCAACGCTCATTGCTACCTCCTTTCTTATGCTTGTTCACCCAGATACTGTACGTGTTACTTTCCTAATTAAATCATACCTCCATCAACCACTATTACCTGACCGGTAATATAATCAGCATCTGACGACGCAAGGAAAAGTACTGCCCTCGCCACATCGCCTGGCTCACCCATCCTGGCCAAAGGAATACGTTTAAGCATTTCTTCTTTTATCTTTTCGTTAAGCTTTTCGGTCATCGCGGTTCGAATATACCCGGGAGCAACCGCATTCACATTAACATTCCTCGAACCGAATTCCCGCGCCAAAGACTTTGTCAATCCAATGAGGCCGGCCTTGGAAGCGGCGTAATTTGCCTGGCCAAAATTGCCGACGATTCCGATAATAGAAGAAATATTGATAATTTTTCCGCTGCGCTGCTTTAGCATCGCCTTGTTCACTGCTTTTATACAGTTAAAGGCGCCTTTAAGATTAACCGCCAAAACCTTATCCCAATCGCTTTCAGAGAGCCGTAGCAGGAGATTATCTCTTGTAATTCCTGCATTGTTAACTAATATATCAACTCTCCCAAAGATGTCAATAATTTTATTAATATTTTTCTCTACTTCCCCGATATTGGTCACATCAACCTTTGCCCACATTGCCTCACTAACACCCTTCAACTCCGTGACCGTCTGCTCAAGCTGAACCTCGTTGACATCAAGAATAGCCACCTTGGCCTTTTCTTTGGCAAACCCGAGAGCGATTTCCTTGCCAATACCCTGGGCACCGCCGGTCACAATAACCACCTTATCTCGAAAACGCATCTTGTACCTCCGTTATTGAAAAAATAATGCTCTATATACCTGCAAGATCTTCTTTCTTTTCCACATTCACTACTTTGAGTCCGGGGTTTATTTTTCGGATTAAACCGCGCAACACCTTTGACGGACCAACCTCAAAGAAAACATCCACCCCGCTCTGCTGGAGCTTCAAGACACAGTCGTTCCATAAAACGGTTGAAGTTAACTGGTCAAGAAGATTTTGTTTAATCTGGTCTTTATCTCGGGAGAATCCGGCGGTAACGTTACTGACTATCGGGATAAGCGCATCTTTGAAAGTAACGGTATCAAGCACTTTTTTCAGATGCTTTTTTGCCGGCGCCATAAACGGAGAATGGAAACCACCACCCACCTCAAGCGGTATCACTCGAGCGCCCAAAGCCTCCAATACTTCCTTTATTTTTTCTGCATCTTCTTTTTTAAAAGAAATAGCGGTCTGCGCGGAAGAATTGATATTCGCGATATAAAAACCGAGTTCTTGGCTTTTTTTGGCCAAATCCTGTCTTGTTACTCCAAGCACCGCATACATAGAAGAAGGCTCAAGTTGTGACGCCTCCTCCATGGCCCGGGCTCTCTCTTTTACGATAAAAACAAGAGCTTTCATATCAACCACGCCCGCAGGATAAAGACACGTATATTCTCCTAAACTTAAACCGGATAAAAAATCTATGGCGATCTTTTTTTCTTTAAAAAGTTCGTAACTAACCAGTGAGGTAGCTAAAATAGCCAATTGCTGAGTTTCGGTTTTTTTTAATACTTCGCTGCTACCCTCAAAACAAACTTGCGAAATCTTAAAACCCAAAACACTATCAATGTAGTCAAAAGTTTCTTTCGCTCTGGGAAAAGCGTCATAAAGATCTTTGCCCATCCCCTGATATTGCGCACCTTGCCCGGGAAATACTATAGCTTTCATTTTTTATTGTTCAGAGCTCAACGTTCGATGTTCAGTGAAATAGTAAACTCCTTAGTTCTTCGACATTGAACGTTCAACGTTAAACGTTGAACCTACCTATATCCATCTAAGAACACAGCTACCCCAAACCAACCCGCCGCCGAATGCGTCCATAACCACGATATCGTCTTTTTTGATCCTGCCCTCTTCCCACGCCTCACACAGGGCTACCGCGCTGGAAGCAGACGACATGTTGCCGTAGCGAGAAATATTCACATATATTTTGTCGTGCGACAAACCCAACCGGGTTGCAACCGCATTAATAATACGCTCATTAGCTTGATGAGGGATCAAAAGGTGTATATCGGAAGGACTAAGGTTTGCCTCTTTGAGGGCATGCTTCGCTGCGCCTACCATAACCCTCACCGCAATACGAAAAAGTTCATTGCCCCTCATCTTAATATAATGTTGCCGATGTTTCAGTGTTTCTTCGGATACGGGATGTCGCGAACCACCGCCAGGAAGCATCAAAAGTTCGGCTTGTGAACCGTCGCTGCCCAAATAAGCGCTCAAAAAACTATCCTTTTTATTTTCTACCAAAACCGCTGCGCCGGCGCCGTCACCGAAAAGAATGCAAGTAGAGCGGTCTTGCCAGTCAGTCACACAAGAAAGAACCTCTGCCCCTACCACCAATGCGTTTTTATACAAACCACCCTTGATGAATTGCCACGCACTGGTAAGAGCATATACAAAACCGGCACACGCACCGGATAAATCAAAACAGGCGGCGTGGGTTGCCTTTAGAGAATTTTGCAGATAACAGGCGGTCGAAGGAAAATGCATGTCAGGGGTAATCGTAGCAACAATGATCAGCTGGATATCGCTTGCTTTAAGGCCGGCGCGTTTTAGGGCACTCTTCGCAGCTTCAAACGCAAGTTGCGACGCAGCCACGCCTTTGTCGGCTATCCTTCTTTCTTTAATGCCTGTACGAGTACTAATCCATTCGTCAGATGTATCGACCATCTTTTCTAAAGCAGCATTGGTCAATACGTGCGGTGGTAGATATTTCCCTAATCCAACTATTTTTGCCACGGTAAAATACGCTCCTTTTCTACGCTGCTGCCAGTAAAGCTTTAATACTTTCAGTCTGACAAATTTCGTTGACTTTTGATTTGATTTTTATATTTAAATCGTGCTTGAGCTCATTTATTGCCGCTCGTATGGCATTTTTAACCGCCAGGTCATTTGAGCGGCCATGACCGATGATAACCACGCCGTCTACCCCTAAAAGCGGCGCACCGCCGTACTCCGCATAATCAAGTAACCTTTTAAATTTGCGCAAACTCCTCTTGATTAAAAATAAACCAAACAGGCCAAGAGGATCTTTTTTGATGGTATCAAAAAGAAGCCTACCCATAGCCTCCGCGCAACCCTCGGTAACCTTTAGGGCAACGTTTCCAACATAACCGTCAGAGATAATACAGTCACATTTACCCGTAAAAATATCCTTTGCTTCTAAATTACCGATAAAATTAACCGGCGATGCAGCAAACAACTTGTGCGTATATTTAACAAAATCAGGCCCCTTGGTTTCTTCCTCTCCAATATTAAGCAGCCCTACCGTAGGATTTTCCTTGTGCAATACAGAGCTATAGTACACCGAGGCCATAATACCATATTGAAAAAGATGCAGCGGCTTAGGGTCAATGTTTGCGCCCACGTCAATAACCAAAGAAACTCCTGCGCGTGTAGGCAGCAGTAAACCAATACCGGGACGCTCCACTCCTTCGATGAGGCCTAAGGTGAGCGTCGAAGCACATACTCCGGCGCCGGTATTTCCACAGGAAACTAACGCATCAATTTTGCGTTCTTTCAAAAGATTAGCTCCCACCACAAGAGAAGAATTCTTTTTCCTGCGTATCGAGGTAGCCGGAGATTCGCCCATGCCGATTTTTTCGGGAGCATTCACGACGGTAAATTTTTTTAAATCCGCCTTATGTATACGCGCCTGGGCTTCAATTTCTTCTTGTACACCAATAAGCACTATTTCTTCATCGAATTCCTGCTGTGCAAGCAAGGCTCCCTTAAATATCTCCTGGGGTGCATGGTCTCCTCCTGAGACATCCAATCCGATCCGATATTTCATCTTTGCTCCTTCCTTTTCTCTTTTAATTCAATCTTGATTATTTCTTTGCCGGCATAATAACCACAGAAAGGGCACACCATATGAGCGGGTTTCAGTTTACGACATTGCTTGCATACTACCAAAAGCGGCACTGCCAGTTTTTGATGCGTTCGATGTTTTCGAGAGCGAGATTTCGAATGTTTTCGTTTAGGAAGAGCCATAAAACCTCCTTTTGGTTATATTCGATATACTATGCTGAAATTATTTCTTACGCACTACACCTACATTGCTCAAAGTTTAAATTTACTTTACAGCCAGGACATAACCCTTTACACTCCGTGCTGCAAAGCACTTTCATGGGAAAATTAAGCAATATCTCTTCGCGAATATCCTTGTCAATCTCAAGATACTTTCCTAAATGATGTACGTTGTAGTTCAATGTAAATTCTTGCGTTGTAGTTTGTCTTTTTTCTTCCAGACAACGCGAACAACAAATATTCCTGTGTACAGTAACGACTGCCTCAACGATGATTTCTTTATCAAAACGCGCAAAACTGCAAACCAGGTGTATAGCGTCAACAAATTTTACGTCAAAACTGTCTAAATCCCACCCTGTAACGGGAATATCTTCTTGTAATGTAAGCGGTTCGCTGTCTATTCGTTCTATCTCTACCTTCATATTACCCCGCGCCCCTATACTACGCTAAGCGCTAATACTATACCTGGGATGTGCCTGCCTGAGGCAACTTTCTCTTAAGCGCCTTCAATACATGTGCCGGCAAAAACTGCTTCAAATCAGCGCCCAGGAAAGCCGCCTCTTTTATCAAACGGGAAGAAATATAGGAATAATACGGGTGAGGCATGAGAAAGAGTGTTTCGACATCGGAAGCCAGGCTCCGGTTGGTCAAGGCCATCTGAAATTCGTATTCAAAATCAGAGATCATACGCAAGCCCCTGATAATAACTTTGGCATGATTTATTTTGGCAAACTCTACTACAAGGCCGTTAAACCCCTCAACCGTAATCCCCCTTATCCCCTTAGTTGCTTCTCTAACCATCTCCAACCGCTCGGAATAGGAAAAAAGGGTGTCCTTAGAGGGATTTTCTACTACGGCAACAATGATTTTCCCAAAAATAAGCGCGGCTCTTTTAATAATATCAATGTGACCGTTGGTGACCGGGTCGAAAGTCCCTGGGCAAATAGCTTTATTCACTGCGAAGAATCTCCTCTTTTCGGTATATCAATAAAAGAGTCTGGCCGTATTTCTTCTCCACAATAAGCGAAAATCGCTTGCTTTCCTTAAGAAATTCGTCGCGATGATAACAAAAACCTATCACGTAGCCGGAAGGCGTTACTATATCATATTCCTCCAATGCTTGCAAGATTTTTCTCAGCATTCCCTGATAATAAGGGGGGTCAAGAAAAACAATATCGAAACTACGCCGCTGAACACAGAAATCATGGACCGCAACATGCGCATCTTTTAAATAAGCTTGGGCATTGGAAGTACTTTTAAGGGCGGTAATATTGGCCCGGATCGCTTCTACGGCTTGATTTTCTTTATCAATACATATCAGACTTGCGGCTCCGGACGAAAGGGCCTCCAGCCCCAAAGCACCGGTTCCGGCGAAAAGATCTAAAATATGCTTACCCTCAATTTCGGACCGCAACATATCAAAACATGATTTCCTAAGATGGACGGCAACCGGCCTGGTGCCCAGAGAACACACCAAACGCCTGCCTTTGAACTGTCCTTGTATTATTTGCATAGTCAGTTCGTCACACTTTCAGCATGCTGTGGCTGAAATGCTGAAGTTAACACCTCAAGATAATCCTTAATTGAGCGATGTTCAAGCTTTTCTAACGAATGATCGTTCTTAATCACCCGGTAAGCGTATAACCGCGCCTGCTTTAATACTTCTAGATCCCGTAAAGGATTGGCTATCTTAAGGTTAGGCAAGCCATGCTGAAGTTCACCGAAGAAATCACCGGGCCCGCGCAAGCGCAAATCATCTTCCGCGATAAGAAAACCGTCGTTAGTGGAAGAAATGGCCTTAAGCCTCCGGGAAGCGTTCTCGGAAATATCGTCCGCGCTAATCAGAATAAAATACGGCTGATGCGTTGAACGCTGGATCCTTCCGCGCAGTTGATGCAATTGTGCCAGGCCAAACCGTTCGGGATTCTCTACCATCATGACCGTGGCGTTCTCGATATTGACCCCCACCTCAACGATAGTCGTAGCTACCAAGATATGTATTTTTTTCTCCCGAAACTTTCGGATAGTTTCTTGCTTCTGTTTCGCCGTAAGCTTTCCATGAAACATATCCACCGAAAAATCGCTAAACTGGCGTGAAATATTTACATACATAGTTTCCAGGGACTGCAAATCCTCATCCTCGCTTTCCTCTATAACAGGATAAATAATATAGGCTTGGCGCCCTTGACGCAGTTGCTGTCCTATAAAACGGTATATTTCCGCTCGCTGGCTCTCTTTTATCCACTTTGTTTGGGGAAGAAGCCTGCCTTTAGGTAATTCCCGTATTATCGAAATATCCAGATCGCCGTATAACGAAAGCGCTAAGCTTCTCGGAATAGGAGTCGCGCTCATCACCAAACAATGGGGGTTATTTCCTTTCTTGGGTAAAAGCATGCGCTGAGCAACTCCGAATTTATGCTGTTCATCGATTACCGCTAAACCTAATCGCTTGAATAAAACATCTTTTTGTATAAGCGCATGCGTTCCGATAACTATGTCGATAGCGCCCGACCGTAATCCCTCATAGATACGCTCGGCGTCTTTGGCGGCAAACGAAGAAGTTAAAATCTCGATACGAAAGCCTAACCCCGAAAACATTTTTTCCAATGTTTCTTTATGCTGATACACCAGGATTTCGGTAGGAACCATAAGCGCGGCCTGTAACCCCGAACGCGCACATAAGGCAATCGCAAACGCGGCAACAACGGTTTTGCCGCAGCCGACGTCGCCCTGCAAGAGCCGATGCATCGGATAAGACTGAGCCGTATCACTGGTAATTTGTCTTATTGCTTCTTCCTGTGAGGCAGTGAGCGTAAAATCTAAATTACGCCGCAAGACAGATATCATCTCCCGATCGAAGGTAAACGAAGTTGCCTCCTGAAGCCGATGTTTTGCCTTACGCAAATAAACTAAAATCTGCGAAAAAAACAGTTCTTCAAAAATAAAACGTTCTCTTGAACGCTGGCTATCTTCCCAGGAATTAGGAAAATGCATAGCTTCCAAGCTCCACATGATATTAGGAATATCTTTTTCTTTTCGTATATAAAAAGGTATGGGGTCGGCCAAACTGTTGCGCAGCTGTTCAAACGCGCCGCGAACAATTTTACGTATGAATTTCTGAGTTAAAGATCCCGCAAGGCTGTAAATACCGACAATCCTGCCCACATCAAGTGAATCTCCTTTGTCGGGACGATAATACTGGCCGAAAACAATCCTAAGTTTATTGCGTTTATACGTCGGCTTACCATACACCATAAGTTCTTCGCCAGCCAAGAGTTGGCGGGCGAGATATTCCTGGTTAAACCACATGCATTCGACAGCACCAGTTTCGTCCCCCAGCATGATTTCGAATATACTTTTTATTCTTTTTGCGTTAGCAAAACGTGGTATTCTGCTAAGTTTCGCCGCCAGGATTTTACCTTTTATTACCGCTGGCTCATTTACCTTTAATTCAGTTATCTTCCTGACGTTGCGCCGGTCTTCATAGCGAAACGGAAAATAATAAAGCATATCTCTGACCGTATGCACCGACAGTTCGTTAAAAATCGCTTCTTTTTTCGGGCCTACGCCCTTAAGATATCGTATCGAAAGATGATCCATAAAAGGCTATTGTTACGATATATTTGTATACTGAGCAATGATTTCTCGGTGATCAAAAGCAATATGGCTGGGTAGGTTATCCAACGTAAATACTTGCGCATTTTTTGCATCGCTTGCAGCCGACAAAACCCCCTCTCCCTTTCCGATAAACACTACAGAAACAGTATGAAAACGGGGATCCCGTCCTGGGTCAGAACGCACCATAAATTGTTTTACGTCAACAAAAGTAAGGTTGGTTTCTTCCTTGACTTCCCGTACAACCGCGTGCTCAACACTTTCACCATAATCGACAAAACCACCAGGCAAAGCCCAGCCTAGCGGTGGATTCGTGCGCTCTACCATAACAATCCCCCCTCGATACATCACAATACCGTCAACAGTAAGAAAGGGGCCCTGGCATATCTTCCGAATAAGATGCTCTAAATAATCGCATACATTTTTATTAAAAATATTAAACGCCTCATCGGAAAATAATACAAAAACTATTTTTTTCAACGTAGGCTGTTCGGTTTCTTGAAGATAACGAAAAACCTCCTGAGCCATTATTTTGGAGGCCGTTTCATAGGAAAACTTCCCCACCCCACAGCCTAAAGCGCAAAACGAAAGTGAACTAATTTTATTCTTTTGCGCAACTAAAAGAGTATTTAATGTTGCTTTCCGAACAATGGCTTCGTTAGTTTTGAAATCCATTTTCATCGTGGCGGCATGAATAATATATTTTGCTTTTAATGAGCCTGCACCGGTTAATACTGCCTCTCCCACTTCTACCGGCCCCTGACGCACGGCTTCTTCCTCAATCTGCGCGCCGCCTTTTTTCTTCAGCGCTCCGGCCACGCCGCCACCCATATAAAACTCGTTATTCGCGGCATTAACTATCGCCTCAGTATCAGCGAGGGTAATATCACCCTTGGTTACCATTATTTCAGTATCCTTTATTTTCATTATACCCTCCGCTGCACGATTGCAGTTCTATTTCAGCAATGCTTTATTATCTTTGATTGAAATAACTTGCGCTTTGCGCAAACCAGCAAATTTTACTCCGCATTCTACCATCGTACCGATGGTGATAGCTATAGCGAAAAAAATCAATAGCAACAACAGTATAATTTTCGGTTTATTTTTTATCTTCCATGCCACCACGATCGAACCTATCAGCCCAAGAGAACTGATACCCATATCGCCCGACAATGAGCTAAAGATAAGACAAGAAAGAAGAATAAATGTTATACACGACAGAAAAATTATTATCTTCTTCATAAGATATAACCAGAACAATTTTATCCTGGCACCGTATCCTTGCGATCAACCGCTAACTTTTGCCTTTTTAACCAAATCTTTAGCAACTAGATATGCCTGGTTTTTGTTCTTTACCTTTCCTAAAACCTGTTCTTCTTTTATTTTCTTTAATATTTTTCCTACCAAAGGCGAGGGGGTTATATTGAACTTACGCATCACGTCATAACCATCAACTAGCCGAGGCAGGGGCTTTTTCTTTTTATTCGTAAAATAACCATTCATCAACCCAAACATTACTTTTTCATGCCTTTTTCGCTTGTAGGCATTGGTCAGCGGCCCGCGGGTCGCACGCCAATCAGAAAGAGAAAGTACGATCACCGCCGCTCCCTCCTCCTCGGTATCCCGGAAAAAATGATAGATCGCGCGCTGTGAAGGCGTTACCTGATCTGCCAGATAACCCGGCCTAAGATGCCAAAAAGTAAGTTTTTTTAACAGGTCCTTCTCCCGCAAAGAAAGCCGTAAACCTTTCGCCACATGCTCCATCAAATCCCGGCCTATCTTTTCGTGCATATGAAAAATAGTTCTTTTACCCTTTTTACGCTTAGCGAGAGGCTTGCCGATATCATGCAAAAGACAAGCTAATTTGATAATCTGAAAACGCCTTCTGCCTTGAGCCAACTCTTCCTGCAAATACTCGCGCAACTCTTTATGCTTAACCAATCGCCTGCGGTATAACAGCTCAAACTCCCGCAACGCTTCCAAAGAATGCTGCCACACATCGAGATGATGGTATCCGCCCTGCAAAACTCCCCGGCAACGGCTGACCTGAGGGATAATTTCGTCGATGATCTTAAATTCATCCATGCGCTTTATCGCCGGGTAGGACGACGACGAGGCAAATATTTTGAAAAGTTCTTCGTTAATACGCTCCCGAGAAACATTTCGCAGGAGATGCTTATGTTTGACCATCGCTTTTTGCGTATTTTTTTCCAGCCGGCAACCGTAATTTACCATAAACGAAAATCCTCTTAAGATACGCAACGGATCTTCAACAATCACCCTTTCCTGTACAGTACGTATTATTTTTTTACGCATATCCTTGCGGCCCTGGAAATAATCGATCAAAGGCGCTTGAGACGCATCGAGGGGCAAAGCTAGCGTATTGATGGAAAAGTCGCGCAGGCTTAAATCTTCGCGGATATCTTTGCCGCGCATACGCGTAAAATCATAGGTATATATTTTTTTGTTGCGTTTCAAAATAACACGAAAGCTACCCTGGCGTTCATCGAGCACAATATATTTGGAATGTATTTTTTTTGCGAATGCACTGGCAAAAAAACGTGCTTTTTTCTCTACACAAAAATCAAAGTCGCACAACTCTTTTGTACGTTTCAGATAAATATCCCGTAAAAATCCCCCTACCAACCACACATGGTTATGTTGTTTTCTGGCCAATGCCGCGATAAGCGAAAAATAAGGAATTTTTTTAGAAAATAGGCTCTCTTTCATAAAAATACCTGTCGTTTTAGCAGCATGATTCTAAGATTTTGCTGCATATGTCATCCCCACATAATACATGCATTGCATTATGCGCATAAAATTCTGCCTTCCGGAAAACGTTACGCTGCTTAACGTATTAAATTCCTTCCGATAATTTATTTAATACCATCTCGTCAACAAAAAGCGGGGATTTCGTTCGTACCGCCAAAGCGATACTGTCGGAAGGGCGGGCATCCATAATTTTTATACCGTCGACACCTGAAGAAAGGTATAACTTAGCATGAAACGTATTGTCGATCAATTTATCAATCACTATTTTTTCTAAATGCACGCCATAGGCATCAAGAAAAGCACACATCAAATCATGAGTAAGCGGTCGAGGCGGAACAAAACCGTTCACCTGCATCCGTATTGCAGCTGCCTCGGCCATTCCGACAACAATAGGCAAATAACGGTTGCCGCCCTTTTCCCTAAGGACAACTACCTGTTCCCTTTTTTCTTCGTCGATAATAATACGGGAAATCTCTACTTCAATCATTTTTTTCTTGCGATAACAAACAACGGTATTGCATGAAGCGTTTTGGCAGATGGGGATCGAGCGACCTAAACTAGCTATTTGATCTTTTTACCTAAAATGTCGCGCAGCTCTCGCATAAACTGGTTAATATCTTTAAACTGACGGTACACCGAGGCAAACCGTACATATGCCACATCATCCAGCTTGTATAGCTTCTCAATCACTAATTCCCCGACATGCCGCGATTCCACTTCTTGATCAAATTTCTTCTGTATTTCTGTTTCAACCTCGCTAGCCAGCTGCTCTATCTTTTCCATGCTCACGGGACGTTTCTGGCACGCATTGCGTAAACCTGATAATATTTTCTCGCGACTGAAAGGCTCTCTCCTGCCATCTTTTTTAATCACCATCAGGGGTGTTTTTTCGATATATTCATAAGTGGTAAAACGCTTGCTGCACTCAAGACATTCACGCCGGCGCCTCACTGCGGTCGCATCCGCCGTTTCCCGGGAGTCAATGACTTTATCCTCGTTATGGTTACAATACGGACATTTCATCACGACCTTCCTTTTTTGAATTTACGCATATTTACCTTTGCCTCTTTCAAAAAATCAATAGCCATTTTATCGGGATACTCACCGGAAATAATCACTTCTTTCACTCCGGCGTTGATCAGCATTTTTGCGCAAATACTGCACGGTGTATGGGTAATATAAATAATACTTTCTTTCACCGATACGCCGTGGCGCGCCGCCTGCAACAATACATTCTGCTCGGCATGTAACCCTCTGCACATTTCGTGCCGCTGACCCGAAGGGATATTAAGCGTCTGGCGCACACATCCCCCTTCGGCACAATGCGCAATGCCGGTAGGCGCACCGTTATAGCCGGTAGCAAGGATCTGTTTGTCTTTCACCAAGACCGCGCCTACCTTACGACGCAGGCAGGTAGAACGCTCGCTCACCAAGAAAGCGGCCCGTATGAAATATTCGTCCCAGGTTGGTCTCTTATTATTCTTGGCCATATTATACAACCTTTATGTCGGCGTAAAGCGGAAAACGATTCGTAAATTCTAAAACCTTATTCTGTAGTTTCGCAAGCGCAGCCTGATCTTCTGCGTTCATTAACGCCTCGTCAATGAAACCGGCGATAAGATCCATGTCCTGCTCCTTCATGCCCCGAGTAGTGATAGCCGGAGTACCGATGCGAATACCGCTGGCGACTGCCGGAGGTTTAGGATCGTAGGGGATCAGATTCTTGTTAACGGTAATATTGACATTTCCCAGTACCAGGGTCGCAAGTTTTCCGGTAACATTTTTAGCCCGTAAATCGACCAGGAAAAGATGCGTATCCGTCCCCCCGGAAACAATACGATATCCTTTCTTTTGCATGCACTCGGCAAAATGCCGGGCATTACACATAACTTGTTTTTGATATACTTTAAAATTATCCTGTAAAGCCAAACCGAAAGCAACCGCCTTCGCCGCAATCACATGCATAAGAGGCCCGCCTTGAGTTCCGGGGAATACTGCGGTATCTATTTTTTTAGCAAACTCATTGCGGCAAAGAATAAAACCAGAACGCGGGCCGCGTAATGTTTTGTGCGTGGTAGACGTCACAAATTCGGCCACATCGCACGGGTTAGGATATAACTTTGCCGCCACCAAACCGGCAAAATGCGCCATATCGACCAAAAGATAAGCTCCGACCTTGTCGGCAATCGCTCGGAATTTTTTAAAATCAATGGTCCTTGGATAAGCGCTCGCTCCGGCGATAATCATCTTCGGCTTATGAGTAAGCGCCAATGTTTCTATCTCATTGTAATCGAGAGACTCCGTTTCTTTATTTACTCCATATGCAACGATATGATAAAATCTACCGCTAAAGTTTAAAGGATGGCCGTGAGAAAGGTGACCGCCGCAAGCCAAATCCATAGCCAAAATCGTATCGTTCGGTTCCAACACCGCCATCATTACCGCCATGTTCGCCTGGGTACCCGAATGAGGCTGCACATTAGCATGCTCACAACCAAACAATTGCTTTACGCGATCCCGAGCCAAATCTTCTGCTTCATCGACAAACTCGCACCCGCCGTACCAGCGGGCCTTAGGATATCCTTCGGCATATTTATTCGTCAAAACCGTTCCCTGAGCTTCCATAACCGCCAATGAAGCAAAATTTTCGCTGGCAATAAGTTCAATATGTGCACGCTGTCTCGTGAGTTCCTTAAGCATGCTGGCGTAAACCTGAGGATCAACCCGTTTTAATTCTTCAAACATTTTCTTTCTCCTCTATTTCTTTTATTTTATTAAGCCTGCGTATATGCCTTCCCCCCTCAAACGATGTTTTAAGCCATGCCGCGACTATCCGTTTAACCTCTTCTTTCGTTACGAGATACGCCGGCAATACCAGAACGTTGGCATCATTATGCATCCTCGATAAAGTCGCGCTCTTAACATTCGACACGAGTGCCGCACGCACACCCTTAACCTTGTTGGCGGCTATCGCGCTTCCTACGCCGGTATAACAGATAAGAATGGCCCGGTCAGCCTCATTGTTACGCACCGCAACCGATGCGGGATACATATAATCTGGATAATCACAGGAATCAAGCGAATAGGTACCGAAATCGTTCACCACATAACCGCGCGAAGCCAAAAATTGTGCTAAAAAGTTTTTGAGCTTAAAACCGCGATGGTCACTTGCTAACGCTATCTTCATATATTCCTTTCTTTGTACGGTTTCCTAAATCTAAAGCCATTCTGTAAGTTCAATGATCGCTTTCTTAATAATACCATACACCTTCTGGTATACTTCAAAGTTTTCGCCGATCGGATCGGGTATGTCGTGTTCAAGTTGAGCCGGTAAAAATTTCTTTAAACCGAAGACCCTGCCCTCGACGGTAGGCTCAAGCCGTAAAATATAATCGGTATGGCTATCTTCCATCGTAAAAATAAAATCGGAAGAAAGAATGATCCTGCGGTCTATCCGCCGCGACGAGAAATTGTCTATACGCATCTCTTCCTGTTCAAGCAATATGTCCTCAACCGCCGAAGAAAGACGTAACCCTCCGACAGTAGAAGTACCGCGCGAAATAATTTCGTGCCTTCCCTGTAAGTACGGTTTAGCCCGATCCAAATATTTCTCCAAGAGAAACTGCGCCATGGGAGAACGACAGGAATTGCCCGTACAAACAAAAAGAATTCTTTTTTTGATAAACGTCTCGATAATCTGGCGTTCCGCAACCACCCCTTCCCGCACTACCTTAAAAGGAGAATAGGTAAGGTCGACTATGGTTGATGATTTCTTATATAAAGACTCGCCGCCATCCACAAGCAAATCAATCTTGTTGCCGAAAACCGCTTCGACCTCAGGAGCGGATACCGATTCCTTGGCTCCGTTTATATTCGCCGAAGGCAGATAGACTCCTCCTTTGAGTTGGCGCAAAATCTCCCTAATCACAGGATGTGCCGGAACCCGTACGCCGACCTTCTCGCCTTGCGGCGAGTAGTAAATAATAGTGAGCGGCCCCGGCCAAAACTTCTCTATCAAACGATAACCAAAAGGAGGCAAGGTAATAAAGTAGCCCTGCGATGCCTTCTCGGAATCGCCGACCGCAATAGTAAACGGCTGACCCGAAGGCCTTTGTTTGAGTGTATACAACCGCTCGACAGCGCTCTTCTGCTCGGGCAATGCAGCTAAACCGTACACCGTTTCAGTAGGCAGCCCCGCTATACCACCCCCCAAAATAGCCTCAACCGCAATCTTCACGAAAGATGGATCAATATCTTCGGGATGGATATGAATTTTTTTCATTGCTGAAATTTTTTCTTAATCAGAACTAAAGCGCGGCCATATGCTTTGTCTTTTAGTGCCAGGATTTCCAACGCAAAAATGATCGCATTAATAAAAGCACTTTTGCCGACACCGGAAGAAACCAAGCCTAAACCCTTAGGAATACTGACCATAGAAAAAAGAGCGTCCAAGCCATCGAGCATACCACCTTTAAGGGCAACACCGATAACAGGAATATGTACATAAGAAGCAATAAAGCCGGGCAGAGCCGCAGCCATGCCGGCGCAGGCGATAACCACCTCAACACCGTCTTTTTCTAAAGTTTTACAAAAAGCCCGCAAGGTATCGGGGTTACGGTGCGCTGAGATAATTTGTAAAACATACGGTATGCGAGCCTGGGAGAGAAGCTCAAAACCAGCCTGCAACTCTTCCTTATCGCTTTTACTTCCCAGCACAATCGCTATCTTCTCTTTCATAAGATCCTCCTTCATCAAAGCGTTATCTTTCTTTTACGGCCGAAACTTCATTACGTTCGTTGTATTGTATATCGTAAATTTTTTCCTTTGATGGTGTTTTTGATGATGTTTTTATAGGCTCCTTTAGTGCCGCACATTGACGGCCGGCATTTTGGCCTGCACGCTCCAGCGCCAGGATAAAGGCATCATTCGTTATTTGATTATACCACTTTCCGGCGGGAGAATTCCAAAACACGATATACTGCCTTAATTCATCGTCAGAGAGCGATTGATAGGTATAAAGAAAAGAAATCGAAATAATATTGCGTTCGTTTAAAAGCAACCTTAGCTGCGTTTTCATCATGTCTACTGTCTTCTCCAGCTCCCCGGCCGCAAAACGTTTATCTTCGGGTAAAATCGGATCTATCGCCTGGGCAATACTTTTAAAAAGCGCTGTCGTCATCACCACCTGCGTATCGCTTGCCGCTACCGCCTTATCGAGCTCTTTAATCAAAGCCAGGCGTTCAGGCGAAGGCGGATGCGACGGTAGCGTGTCGGCAAATTTTTGTATCTCAGTTACCGGCACCGAACCCGCAACTTTCTCGTCCAATGCACTAACCTTTTTTGCCAGCGGCGAGGCCAAAAAATCGCTCACTCCAATAGCGTGTGCCTGGTCAAAATGATTCTGAAAATACTCGGTAACAATCTGGTAGAGCACATCCGGACGATATGCATCAACGACAATCTTACTGCCTGCTTCGTAACGTTCGGGATCTATCTGCTCTTTATGCTGGCTATATTCATCACAGACACGGAGCGATAACTGCTTTAGCTGCTCCTGCGTCCCGGCAACCGCGAGCAAACGCTCAAGCTGCGCGGTTTTATATAATGCTTTGGCCTTATTGTCGTCGGCAGAAGCCTCTTTAGAAGAAGGGTCGATACGAGCGATCTCGTCGTTATAAAATTTTAACTCCACCCCGTTAAATTCCACCGTAATATGGCTGTCAGACCGTTCAACGATCAATCCTTCGATTTGTTTACCGTTTTTTAAAAAAATAGTGTCAGCATAAAGAGGTAATCCCATAAAAGAAAAAATTATAGCCAGAACATATATTTTAATTTTCATACGGCTGTTCGTTTTACCTGCTCTGTTATCCCGCCATGCACTATTCTTCGAAATTAAACTGTAGCTCGATAGTAAGGATTTATTTTACTCGTTCGGTCAAAAATTACAACGCTTTCTTTCCGATATCCCGGCGATACTGCATCCCATCAAAACTAATTTCCTCAACTGCCCGGTAGGTCTTGGTAATAGCTTCGCTGATAGTCCCGCCTAAACCGGTAACACCCAAAACCCTTCCTCCGCTGGTGAGACATGTCTCCCGGGCAAGCGTGTGGTCGGTTTTGCGTTTTGTCCCTGCATGAAAAATAATGATATCTTCCATCTGCGCTGCCTGTTCCAACCCAAAAATTTCCTTGTCTTTCTCATACTCACCAGGATAGCCCTTCGAAGCACAGACAACACACACGCAGGCACGTTTATCCCATCGCAGATTTCCAAACGAGGAAAACTTGACTAACTTACCCGCGGCGGTTGCCAACATAACCTCTAAAAGATCGGACTCCAGACGGGGTAAAATAGCTTGTGTCTCCGGGTCGCCAAAACGAACATTAAACTCCAAGGCTTTTGGGCCTTCCTTGGTTAACATAACACCGGCGTAGAGGACACCTTGATACATAATACCTTGTTTAGCTAAACCATCAATTGTACGATAGATAATTTTTTCTAAAATCTCGCTGAATACTTCTGGCGTCACTATTGGCGCGGGAGAATATGCGCCCATGCCACCGGTGTTGGGTCCGGTATCACCGTCAAAAATTCGTTTATGATCCTGGCTGGATACCAACGGCACTACGGTCTTGGAGTCAGTAAAAACAAGGATGGACGCTTCCTGGCCCTCCAAACATTCTTCAATAATAACTCTGTTGCCTGCATCGCCGAAGATCCTTTCCTCCATCATCACACGCACAGCCTCTTTGGCTTCATCCACAGAAGCTGCCACCACCACACCTTTGCCGGCGGCTAAACCATCCGCCTTTACCACGCATCGGCCGCCGATAGCTTCTATGTATTTTTTTGCGCTTAGAGGGTTATCAAAAACTTTAAAATCGGCGGTAGGAACACCACAGGTAGCCATCAGTTTCTTCGCGAATACTTTGCTGGCTTCAAGCTGCGCGGCATGTTTGCTGGGGCCGAATAACTTCAAGCCATAACGCGTAAATTCATCGGCGATGCCCGCAACAAGCGGCGCTTCCGGCCCCACTACGGTAAGATCTATTTTCTCTTTACGAACAAAGTCCGCCAATCGCTCAATATCATCACCTTTTATCTCAAGGCTCTGCGACAGTTCGGCTGTTCCACCGTTTCCCGGAGCACAAAAAATCTTATCTACCAGCTTGGACTGACTAATCTTCCATACCAAGGCATGCTCCCTGGCACCGGAACCAATGACTAAAACCCTCATAACAAGTTTTCTTAAAATCCTAAACCCTAAATCCTAAACTCTAATGGTTCGACTACGCTCACCATTAGTCCTCAAGCGAAGTCGAAAGACTAAACCCTAAATAAACTCAAAATTCAAATTATCAAAACTCAAAACCGTTTTGACCTTTGAGTTCAGAGTTTTGGATTTGTTTAGGGTTTATAGTTTAGTGTTTAGAGTTTACCAATACTATTCCCTTATTTTATTTTTTCTCACCACTGGCTTATTTCTTTAAAGGCAACACTCCAGCCATCTCACCAATCACATTAACCAAATCACTGTCAGAAGGAACAACAATCTTGGCATTATTTGCAAGCGCTTTTTCTACCATTTCAAGCCGGCGTAAGAGCTGGGCATTGCCCACAAAATATTTCTCTGCCGCTTCATTAACTAACTGGATCGCCTCAGCTTCGCCCTGCGCCTGTAAGATCCTTGCCTGTTTTATGCCTTCTGCCTTCTTAATCTCGGCACGTTTTTGTCCATCAGCGGCAGTCTCGGTAGCAGTAGCAAAATCTACCGCTGCGATTTTTTCGTTTTCCGCCTTTACTACTTTGTTCATCGTCTCCTGCACGTCTTTAGGCGGATCTATCTCTTTCAATTCCGTTCTGACAATTTCTAGTCCCCAGCTCTGCGTTTCATCACAAAGAGTTTTGTGTAGCTCAGCGTTAATTTTTCCCCTCTCACTGTTGGCGGATTTTAAGGTAAGGGTACCGATAATATTCCTCAAGGTAGTCCTGGCTAAATTTACTATCTGCCACTGATAATTATTTACGTTATATTGCGAGCTCTTAACGCTCTCCTCGTCCGCTTTTACCTTGAAATAAACCTGCGCATCGACTCTGGCATTTAAATTATCGTTGGTAATAATCTCTTGCGGTTCAGCATCCACCATCTGTTCGGTCACGTTCACCGGATAAATATGTTCGATAAGAGGGATTATCCAGTTAAATCCCGGTATAGCAAAACGATTATACTTACCCAGCCTCTCAATCAAACCTCTGTGGGTAGGCCTGACGATCCTTATACCTAAAAAAAATATTACCAGTGCAACAAGCACAACTAACTTCACCATACCCATCTTACACCTCCTTACACCTGTTTACCCTAATAGTATCTGTTTATCGCTTTTGATAATTTCTCCGATAAGCCACGATTTCAGTCCTAAATGAGATAATTGCAAAACTATTTTCTTGGCGATTGCCGGATTAACAACCAAAACCATACCTATGCCCATATTAAAAACAGTATATAATTCTTTCTCTTCGATAGAGCCATTTTCCTGGATAATTTTAAAGATTCTCGGCACTTCCCAACTATTCCTGTCAATCGCCATTGCTAAACCCTGCGGCAGAATCTTGGTTGCTTTTTTGTAAAATGCTCCTCCGGTAATATGCGCCATCGCCTTTATTGCGGTGGGCTTGGAACTTAAAGAATGTAAAAGCGATAGTATTGGTTTCACGTAAATACGTGTAGGCTTAAGTAATTCTTTCGCATAGGTAACGATACCTTTTTCACCCAAAACTTTTCTGGCGAGAGAAAAACCGTTAGAATGTAGCCCATTCGATTCTAGGCCGATGACCGCGTCGCCTCTTTTAATACAGGCCCCGTTGATCATTTTGTCTTTATCTGCAATACCGACGCAGAAACCTGCTAAATCATATTCATCTTCTTTATACATCCCCGGCATTTCGGCTGTTTCGCCGCCAATCAACGAACAATTCGACTCAACCAGTCCCCGGTGGATACCGGAAACTACCAACTTAAGAATATCCGGTTTTACTTTGCCGCACGCAATGTAATCCAAAAAGAATAGAGGCCTGGCGCCTAAACAAATTACATCGTTAACATTCATCGCGACTAAATCTATACCTACCGTATTGTGGATTCCTACCTCTTGCGCAATTTTCAGTTTTGTGCCCACGCCATCGGTAGAAGAAACTAAAACCGGGTTTTTATAATCCTTGAGAAACGGCCCAAGGTCAAAAGGGCAACCAAAAGCCGCTATCTTGCTTAATGCATCGGTATACAAAAAGCTTTTGATACCTTTAACAAAATCATCTGCTTTTTTAATATCTACTCCTGATTTTTTATACGTCAGCGCCATTACCATCTCCTAATATAATCTTCAGGTATAATTTATTAAGATTATACCTGATTACACTGATTTAAAATCGATTACACAGATTAAGAGTTTCTAAATGAAATGTGTGGGATTCTCTCTAAAATAATCTGTGTAATCTTCCCCTGATCTTCTTAAATTGCGGCATCCTAATCTTTATGTGATACCTTTTTCCAAAACATACTTGCCTTCATGAGCAAGCCCGACAGGATAATTCCCTGACCAACAAGCCGTACAATAGTGATTTTTTGGATTTTTGAAACAACCGAGCATTCCCTCCAAGCTTAGATAACCCAGGCTGTCCACGCCCAAATACTTCTCTATTTCCTTTACGTTCTTATCGTAAGCTATTAACTTGTGCGAATCGGGAAAATCTATACCATAAAAACATCCGAATTTATGCGCGGGGCATGATATACGCAAATGCACTTCTTTTGCCCCCATATCACGAAAACTTTTTACACGTATCCGCGAAGTAGTCCCGCGCACGATAGAATCATCGACGATAATAACTTTTTTCCCTTTCACTACCTGTTTAAGTATATTAAACTTTAAACGTACGCCAAATTCTCTTTTTTCCTGCTGCGGCTGAATAAACGTCCTCCCGATATAATGGTTTCTTATGATGCCAACTTCAAGAGGAATGCCTGATTCTTTGGAAAAACCTAGGGCTGCCGAGGTTCCTGAGTCAGGAACACCGACAATTATATCTGCCTTAACCGGATGCTCTCTTGCAAGCTGACGGCCTAGCTTCTCTCTGACTAAATGCACGGTTTCGCCAAAAATGATTGAATCCGGCCTGGCAAAATATACGTGCTCAAAAGCGCAAAAACCGTGTTTAGCCTGTTTTGATGCGTACATATAAGAAGTAATGCCTTTTTTATCTATCACCGCAATTTCACCGGGTTCAATTTCCCTTAAGAAACTTGCACTCACTAAATCTAAAGCACAGCTTTCCGAAGAAATAAATAAAGCGCCGTCCCTGCGGCCTATGCATAAAGGCCGGATCCCCAAAGGATCTCTTATACCAATAATATTGTCTTTAGTCATGAGTAAAAGCGAAAACGCGCCTTTGATCTTCTTTAAAGCATCGATGATTTTTTCTTCAAGCGATTTCTTTTTCGAATGCATAATAAGATGCAAAATAAGCTCTGAATCCGATGTCGTTTGAAAAATGGCACCTTTGTTCTCTAAATACTGACGTAAATCTTTGGAGTTAATTAAATTTCCGTTATGTGCAAGCGAAAGCGGCAATTTGCTCGAATCAGCAAAGAGCGGCTGAGCATTGCGCAGAGCGCTAGAGCCGGTAGTCGAATATCTTACGTGCCCTATGGCCTGCGAGCCTTTTAACTTACCGAGCTCACTTTCCGGAAAAACATCGCTCACCAAACCCATGCCCAGATGCGCATTAAAAGTTGAGCCGTCAAAAGAAATAATACCGCACGATTCCTCGCCTCTATGCTGTAGAGAATAAAGCCCGAGAAAAGTAAGCAGGCTGGCTTCTTTATTATTATAAACGCCGAATAATCCGCAATACTCTTTTAACCGTTTTATTTTCATAAAAAGTATTTTACGCCATTTTCAAAAATCTTTAGGCCAAAAGGATAAAGTTTCTTTTTTTTCCAATAAGGCCACTGGTGTTCAAAAATAAACCTTTCCGGATGAGGCATAAGACCAAAAACTCTTCCGGTTTTATCGACGATACCCGCAATGCTACGCAAAGAACCATTGGGATTGAAAGGATAACCCGCAGCATCACCGCCTTTATCGACATAGCGCAAAGCAACCTGGTTATTTTGCTCTATGGCATCCAGAACGGCCTTTTCTGCATAGAATTTCCCTTCACCATGCGCCACCGGAAAATTTATAATCTCCGGGAAATCTTTTAGCCATATATTTTTTACCTTTGACTTTGGACTTTTGACTTCTAAATATGTCCACCTATCCTCAAATCTTCCGGAATCATTACCAGTCAAAGTAACTTTCTGCTGAAAATCCAAGTCCGGTAATATGCCGGTTTTTACTAACGCCTGGAAACCATTGCATATTCCTATCATCAAACCGCCTCTCTCGATAAACTCCCCCAGCTCCTTTTTAAACCATAAAAGTAATTCTAAAGATAAAATCTTACCCGCACCCAAATCATCGCCATAGCTAAAGCCTCCCGGAATAGCAATGATCTGATAATCGCAAAGCCTTGCGTTTTCTTTTATGTGATTGATATGATACAGATATGTTTGAGCGCCGGCCAAAGCAAAAGCAAATTCTGTTTCCTTATCGCAATTTGTCCCGGCAGTCCTTAAAATTAATACTTTTGGCTTCATATTTATAATACGAATCAGCGAAATTCTTGAAAAGTTTCAGTCCAAGATTTTCTTAATTCTTCTATACCTAAGCCGATAAGCTCCTGCGAATCGTTGGCGTATACCGTCATTTTTTTCTCTTTTGATACGCAGCCGATAAGGCCAACGGGCAAACCCTTTAATTCTTTCTCAAAATCAGCCTTTTTCCCTTTCTCTACCTCTACAACAAAACGTGTGGGAGACTCCGAGAATAGGACTTCCGCATTACACATGTCTGCCGCCTGCGGCACATCGGAAAGAAAAATGCTCGCCCCCAGCCCAGAACTCATACACATTTCAGCCACTGCCACCGTAAGCCCGCCCTCCGACATATCGTGGCAGGCAGTAACTAATTTTTTTTGTATTGCGCTGCTGAGTTTTTCGAATATCTTCTTGGCAACTTTTTTATCAACTTTAGGCACCATGCCGCCTTTTATTTTAAAATTCCTGAAATATTCTGACGCACCCATTTCTGGTTTAGTAAAACCCACTGCATATATCAAATTGTTTTCTTTTTTAAAATTCGCACTGACGGTAACTCGCCAGTCATCCAAGACTGAGACAGCAGAAACCAAGAGCGTTCCGGGAATAGCAATGTGTTTATCCTCTACCGTATATTCGTTATAAAGACTGTCTTTCCCGGAAATAAAAGGTACACCAAAATAGGTTGAAAAATCGTAAGCGCCGAATGCGGCACGCACCAAGGCTCCCAACTGCTGTTTGTCTTGCGGCGAACCCCAGCAAAAATTATCCAGGATAAAAGTCTTCTCAAGGCCAGCGCCAACACAGACGACGTTGCGCAAAGCCTCATCTATGGCCAAAGCGGCCATCCAATAGGGATCAATATCCGAATAGAAAGGATTTATTCCCAGCCCCACGGCAACACACTTCTCGCTCTGCAAATCGGGGCGTACCACACTGGCGTCAGATACCGAAATATTTTCTATCCCGTATATGGATTTAAGCACTGAACCGGCCTGGACTTCGTGATCATACTCCCGCAAAACCCAATCTTTACAAGCGATATTGGCCGAAGCAAGAAGTACCTTCAGTTCTTTGTTGTAATTTTTGCGATCCTCTAGATCCGTTACGCTCTCACCTTTAGATACCCACAAAGCCTGCTTCTTCAGCTTGGGCAATTCGAAGATAAAATCCATATCCAGTTCGCACACCTTATTCTGCTCATAAAAAAGGGTTAATTTTTTGTTATCAATTACTTTCCCTATAACAGTAAGGTCCACATCCTCTTCCTGAAAAATCTGTTCTAGTTTTTCAAGATTTTCTTTTTTAGCAAAAAATACCATGCGTTCCTGCGATTCCGATATCCAGATTTCAGTATACGAAAGGCCTGCATATTTAAGCGGGACTTTTTCTAAGTATACTTCGACGCCGTGCTCTTGTGCCAATTCCGTAACCGCGCTCGAAAGCCCGCCCGCACCGCAATCAGTTATCGCAGCAAATAAATTTTTGTCGCGCGCACGCAATATTGCTTCGGTAACTTTTTTCTCCTCAATCGCATTGCCGATCTGGACTGCGCTCATCAAAGCCACTGTCTGTTCATCCAGCTCTTTGGAAGAAAAAGTTGCACCATGTATCCCGTCCCTTCCGGTTTTCGCTCCGCAAAGAATAACCAGATCGCCCTCGTCAACCTTCTTAAACGCTTTGTTCTTCGGAATAAGGCCTAATGTTCCGCAGTACACTAAAGGATTGCCCAGAAAGCGTTCCTCGAACAAAACCGCACCCGCAATCGTTGGTATTCCCATTCTGTTCCCATAGTCACGCACACCCTTTATCACGCCTTTTATTATTCTTTTTGGATGCAACAAACCCGGAGGCAAGTCATCATACGAAATATGCCAAGGAGCAAAACAAAAAATATCTACCGAAGCAAATGGTTTTGCCGAACATCCTGTGCCCAAAATGTCGCGTATAACACCTCCTATCCCCGTGGAAGCGCCACCGTAAGGCTCCAGACTAGAGGGATGATTGTGCGTTTCCACCTTAAAGCAAATATCAAAATCTTTATTGAACTTTACCACGCCGGAGTTGTCATGGAAAACCGAAATGCACTGGCGAGAATTAATTTCGTTGGTTGCCTTCATTATGGTAGATTTCAGAAGATTATGTATGGTGGTTTTTTTTATAGATCTTAAATGCTCGTCCTTTTCCTCATATTCAATAACCCCCCTGAAAGTCTTATGCGCACAATGCTCTGACCATAACGTAGCTATTGTTTCTAACTCGCAATCGGTGGGGTTCCTTTTAAGATTTTTAAAATAATCTTTGATAATCCGCATCTCTTCCAAACTCAACGACAGACAGCCATCGCGGGAAATTTTAAGTAACTGTGCATCACCGGCGTTTAGCATGTCAACGGTTGTCAAAGCAAAAGTATAGTTACCGCCGAGAAATTCATCCAAAGTATCCATCTTCGACGCTCTATCGTAATCTAACACATGTTCAATCAACGGGTTATATAATAATTTGCCTGCGATACTGCGTATTTCTTCTTTGCGCAAGCCTTCAAATCTGTAATATCGGCCTATCCGTGTATTTCTAACTTCAAAAGACAGATCTTTAATGGCTTTTTCCAAAGAAAGAGCCACGGGGTCGGTCACGCCGATATTATATGTGATAACTATTTCGTTGGACTGCGGCTTTTTTCCGAAAAGCCCTTTATGGAAAGAATATGTTTCTATCACGGGATCTGTGAGCAAAGAAGAAGTTATAAACTTGATGTCTTTTTCGCTATAATTGCCTTCAATAAAATAAACTTTGCGCAGATAAACTTTGCAGTTCTTTACCAGGCCCAAATCTTTTATCTGGGAAGCTATACTTTTAGAGGGAACCTCCTCTCGAGGAAAAACGTCTATTCTCCAAATCATGGAATAAATGGAAGGTTATTGCAGACAAAATAAATTATGGAACGCCCCACGGGTATGTCTATATGTTCACATCCATCGAAGCACGAGCGCTATATCCTGCGCCAAAGGCGAATCATTCTTTGGCTAAAACCACATCACAGGCCGCGGCTGGAAGTCAATAAACCTACTCGCCTGTAAATCTTATCCACATTATGCAAATAAGCGTATGGATCAAAGAATTGCTCTATTTCCTTTTTCGCAAAATACTTTGCAATTTCTTTATCTTTTAAAACTTCTTCCTTAAAACTTGAGTTATTATTTATAACCTTCAGAGAAACAGCCTGTACAATATCATAAGCCTTCATCCTGGCTAAACCCTTCTCCATCAGCTTCAGTAGAATTCTTTGCGAATAAATAAGGCCTCTATTAAGCTCAATATTGTAAAGCATGTGTTGAGGGTTAACTCTCAAGCCCCTGACAACCTCGATTGTTTTTTTAAGCATATAGTCCAAAACAATCGTTGAATCTGGCAAAATTACCCGTTCCACCGAGGAATGAGAAATATCTCTTTCGTGCCATAAACTTATATTTTCAAACGCAACCAGCATGTTGCCGCGCAGGAGCCTGCTCAAGCCGCAAATCCTCTCGCAGATAACAGGGTTCTGTTTGTGCGGCATAGCGCTTGAACCTTTTTGCCCCTGATAAAACGGCTCTTTGGCCTCATTAACTTCCGTACGATGCAGGTGCCTAATCTCAGTAGCAAAACGCTCGAGAGTGGCACCGATAGTTGAAAGCGTCGCAAGATAATAAGCGAATCTTTCCCTGGATACCACCTGTGTTGAAACGGCTGCATGAGCTATGCCGATTTTCTTGCAAATATATTCTTCGACTTTCGGCTCAAAATAAGCAAATGTTCCTACGGCTCCCGAAACTTTTCCGCACGCAGTATAGTCTAAACTCTCTTTAAGTATTTTTTCTTCCTGGCACAAATCATTATAAAGATAAAGAAATTTCAGGCCAAAACTATATATCTCAGCGTGTACACCATGCGTTCTTGCCACACAAAGCGTATCTTTATACTGCAACGCCTTCGCCCGAACTTCCTTCAACAGTAACGCTAAATCCTTCAAAATAATCTCAGTCGCATCCTTAATCTGCCACGCAAGAGTAGTGTCTAGAAGATCGGAGGAAGTAATCCCTACGTGCAGATATTGCGCAGCCGAACCGATTTGCGCAGAAATACTCTTGATGAAGGCGATAATATCGTGGTGGGTTTTTTCCTCTATTTTCTTTATCTGAGAAGGGAATATTTTGACTCTCTGCAGCTTTTTTGCCGTCCCTTGCGGGATAACTTTCTCTTTCTCAAGAGCTTCGCAGAGCAGGATCTCAATGGCCAGAAAACGCCTGAACTTCTCCTCGTCGCTCCAAACTTTTCCTATCTCAATAGGGGTATATCGCTCTATCATGGCAGTAGTATTTTTACCTTCCTGTCTGTTGAAACAGTAACACAACCATAACGGTTTCCCGGAACGAGTAACCTTTGTATCTTATCAAAACAAACTAGCCGCGTCAATTAAATAAACGAGAAAAATAAGAAAAAGACTGTTTTTATTGTCTGCTTCACGCCTCACCAAAATATCAGGTATATCCGTGGCGCGAAAATTGATAAAAATAAAAGGCCCCTTTCGTACGAAAGGGGCCGGATACTATCAAACTTTCTGAATTATTTATAGGTCATTACGCCGATTTTCGGGCTGCAACGCATCCCATGGCCGCTTTTCTTCGAGCGGGTAACCATACTGCGCTATTTCATTAGGGAAAGGAAAAGTAACTACTTCGTAAATACCGGAAGCAATTCTTCCCATCGGAAATACGAACGCTTTAGCCAAACCCTTGAAAGGCTTATCCTCGCTGATGCCTTTGCCTAACTGTCCGGGCATATCGAGTATGCCGAAACACGCATTAATGGTACCGCGGAAAATTTTTCTTTTCATCGGCCGAAGGCCATCCCTTAAGCCATCTTTCAGTAAAGAATAATGTGTTCCTTCTTCCCACGCATATTTAGCATCTAATGGCATACCTATACCATCGTTATCTTTCGGATTAGGTAAGGGAAAAGTAACAAATTGATATACTCCATCCGCCGTTCTTCCTATACTATGGATAAAACCCCTAAAAAGGCCAAAAATACCGCCAAGGAGTTTATTCTTTTTCTCCTCTCCCCATCCTTTCTTGTAACCTTTAACGGTCTGGTAGGGAACTTCCAGCCAGCCGGTAAAAACGTTGATTGCGCCTTCTTTGGCTTTTTTGGCAGAATCCTTCATATAGCAACGGTCAGCGGCAAATCCTGGTAAGGAAATCAAAAAAATCGAAAGGGCAAGTAAAATTAAAAACTTCTTCATCCCTCTACCTCCTCCTTTTAACCCATACCACATCTTTTTATATTCATCATGAATAAAAAAGTGCGGTTCCTGTAATTCGTGTTACCTTATAATATACTACATTTTATTGTAACAGCCAAAAAAGCATTGTCAATAATAGAGTTATTTGGAATGCAATAATGTTAATAACGCATTCCATTCTTCCTCTTTCATGGAAAAACTTTCTTCCGGATGAGGAAAAGCAACGCCTTGAACATCCGCAATAAAAGCCGCAACCCCTTCTTTTACATGCAAAGAAAGGTCTTTGTATACCCGCACAAATTTTGGTTTGATCTTTTTATACAACCCAAGCATATCGTAAAGCACAAGCACTTGGCCATCGCAGTATGCGCCCGCACCGATACCAATGGTCGGTATATTAACGTTGGCTGTAATATAATGGGCAAGCTGATACGGGATACATTCAAGGACAATGCTAAATACGCCGAGCTCTTCTAAATATTTTGCCTGTTTGACCAAACGCATGGCTGATTCTTTATCTTTGCCCTGCACCTTATATCCTCCAAGCAAATGTGCAGTCTGCGGAGTGAGGCCAATATGGCCCATGACCGGAATATTGTTTTTGATCAGATTGCCGATGATGGCCGGACAGTCTTTCGGCCCCTGAGAAGTTCTCTTGGCACCGTCAAACCACTCTATCTTTACCGCGCGAGCGCCTGCTTCCATAAACTTGCGGGCGTATATAAGACTTTTTCCCGGATTTTTTTGGTAACTCACATAAGGCATATCCGCAACCACCAAACTGTGCTTAACCGCCCGAGCTACTGCAGCGGTATGGGTAAGCATTTGCGCAAAACTCACCTTACGCGTTTCAGTAAGCCCGAGTAAAACGTTGGCAAGAGAATCACCCACCAAAAGCATATCTACGCCGGCCTCATCCAAAAGCTGCGCAAACGAAAAGTCGTAACAGGTCAGCATAGTAATCTTCTGATTGCCTTTTTTGGTAATAATCTCCTTTACGGTAATAGTATCCATAATATTCGTACCTCGTCGTCGTACTAACGAAATGAGCTATCTTATTTTATGTATGCGTTTTCCGTCTTTATCTACGGTTACCACAAATATTCTCATGGCAGAAGGAAAAGTTGCAAGTATTTTTTTCGCCTCCATGAGCCCACTAACACAAAAAGCAGTAGCAAAACTATCAGCAGTAACGCAACGCTTAGCGATAACGCTGACACTAGCAATGTTATTATCTACGGGATAGCCGCTACGCGGATCGATCAAGTGAGAATAACGTTTTCCGGCAAGCTCAAAAAACTGTTCATAACCTCCTGAAGTTGTAATCGCTTCATCAATAAGAACCTCTTTTTCTATAATGCCTTCTAAGTCTTGCGGGTTCTTCACTCCTACTACCCATGGTTTGCCGGAATTTCTTCCTAGGCAATAAATATCACCTCCGGCATTAATTATAGCATCGGATATGCCGCGCATTTTCAACTTAAGAACTGCCTGATCAACCATATAACCTTCAGCAATAGCGGCTAAGTCTATTTTTAAACCTGCTTTTTTCATTACGACAGTCTGCGCTTCAATATTCACCTCAAAACCGTCCATGCCACACTTCTTTTTTAATTCTTCAATCTCTTCTTTCGCCGGTAATTCCTTAATCGCACCACGTTGAATCAGGTTTTTCCAGAATTCAAACAAGACACCATAGCTTGGATCAAACGCCCCAGCGCTTATATTATACACTTCGCGAGAAATCTGTAAAACCTCAATCATTTCCTTAGAAACCTTAATAGGAGAATGATAAGTATTGTTTAAGCGGCTTAATTCCGAGGTGGGATCATAAAAATTAAAAACTTTGTCTAAACGCTTAAACTCTTCATATACTATAGACGCCGCTTCCCGGCGGGAAGAAGTAACTTCCAGGAATGTTCCGCAAATCACAAACTTATTCTTATAAAGCGGTCTAGCACAGGAACAAACGCACAAATAACAAATAACAAATAACAAATGACAAAAAATAGACAGTATCGAACCTTTAATCTGCCCAAAACCTTTTTTCTGGTTTCTGTCCTCTGTCTTCTGACTTCTGACTTCTGTCCTCTGACCTCTGACTTCTGTCCTCTGACCTCTGACTTCTGTCCTCTGACCTCTGACTTCTGACTTCTGACTTCTGATAGCAGCGTTTAAGTTTTTTTCAACCATTTGTGTAATTTATTTATATCCATGCAATTTATTATGTCGCCTTTTTCAAGCCAGCCTCGACGGGCCACACTAATCCCCAGGCCTATGGACGTCAAATGTTCAAGCCTATGACTATCAGAACCCAAAGAAAGTTTTACGCCCATTTTTTTTGCCTGCATAACATGTATATCGTTCAAATCCAATCGGGAAGGATAACAGTTAATTTCCATGGCTACGCAATAATCCCGTGCAACCTTAAGGATTTCGTCAAGATCAATATCGTAAGCGGCTCGTGCCCCCCACAACCTTCCCGTTGGATGAGCGATCACGTTGACATATTTATTTTTACACGCAGCGATAATACGCTTGGTCAACTGACGCTTTGATTGTTTAAAGCCTGAATGTATCGCTGCGATTACCAAGTCGAACTCCTTCAAGAGACTATCGGGATAATCCAGCCGGCCATTTGCATCGATATCCACCTCAGTACCACACAGAAGCCGCAGCGCACTCTTGGTATTTATTTTTTTTATTTCTTCAATCTTTCGATACACCTCCCTCGCTGAAAGCCCGTGAGCAACTTTCAAGCCTTGTGAGTGATCACAGGCGCCAAGGTATTGATAACCAAGAGCGGAAGCCGCGTTCGCTATATCAGTCAACGAAGCCAAACCGTCGCTATAGCGGGAATGTACGTGCAAGTCCCCTTTTATGTTTCCCAACGTAACCAGTTTCGGCAAA
Source organism: Candidatus Omnitrophota bacterium (assembly GCA_037146775.1). Lineage (GTDB taxonomy): Bacteria > Omnitrophota > Gorgyraeia > Duberdicusellales > 4484-171 > JBAWWL01. The sequence continues at coordinate 134,690 of JBAWWL010000006.1, forward strand.
CGGTTCTTCAAGGCTGCCTCTATTTCTCCCCGGTCTTCCCTGAGTTCTGGCGGTATAAAAGCCATATGCAGCAAGGAAAAAATAGCGCTCTCGGTTTTACCGGCTACACATTTTTCTTTTTTAAATACACCGTACTCGTTCATTTTAAGGCCGTATTTTAGCGCCAGTTGGCGTATTTTTATATTAAATTCTTTCGACCCGGTAAAATAAAGCAAAGCCGAGCCAAAACAACTTTTCTCAACTACCCGCAAATCAACCTGCATACCATTTTCTTTAGTGACAACTGACGACTTCGTTTCTCCCTTTACTAAAACGTTCTGCACCGACTCACAGCTAGTAAAACGCGCCATCACCGGCAATGGTTTCTTTGATACCACCAAAATATCAATATCACGAACAGTATCTTTCCTACGGCGCAACGACCCTGCGATTTCTATCGCCCCTACCTCCTCCATCGGCCGCAATACTTCAAAAAATTCTTCTGCCAGACGAAAAGCAAAATGCAAAGGAGTGCGGGCGCTGCCTTTTTCCAAAAGTTCTATGCCCCGTAAAATATTTTCTTCGGTTTTTTCCCGGATACCTTCCAAAATACGCAATTTCCCCTGGCGGGCAGCTTGCGCTAATTGAGGTATGTTTTCTATATGCAATGTTTCATAAATCTTTTTCACCGTTTTTGGCCCCAAACCCGGTATTTCCGTCATCGCCACAACACCGGCAGGAATTTTCTTCTTCAACTCTTCGTAAAACTTTAGTTTTCCTGTTGTCACAAGTTCGGTAATTTTATCAGCCAGATCATTACCGATGCCGGGTAATGTTGTCAAATTGCCCTCTTGGACAAGCGCAAGAAGATCCTGGGTCAAATCTTCGATGATTTGCGCTGCACGCTCATAGGCACGGATACGAAAGGAGTTGCTTCCTTCAAGTTCTAACAGTGTAGCGATTTCCCGCAGGATACGACAGATATCTTGATTCTTCATATAAAAAGCATCTTATAATAGGACAATTCGTACCAATAGTTGTGGTTTATCGAATATGGATAAAAAGATTCACAGGTATGCGCAAACGCCATTAACGTATGCGGTTTTTATAAGAAGCAGTAACTTTGTTTTTTGCTCCGCCGCGCACCGTAAACTCTCCCGTAACAGTGATCTCGTGAGGATTTAAAACTCGCCGCAAATCCTCTAAAATCTTATTCACCACATGCTCGTTATAAATCTTAACATTACGATAAGAGTATAAGTAGTACTTTAACGACCTTAACTCAACCAGTTTTTTACGCGGAACATATTGTATAATAAGGCAGGCAAAATCAGGCAGGCCAGAAAAAGGGCACAATGAAGTAAACTCACCGTTTGAAAGTTCGACATTAATTCTGCGATGAGGATATTCATACCTAATAGTTTGCAATATCGACGAATCAATATCCTTGGGCAGAAAAGTATTCCCCAAGGTCTTTTTCGCTTTTTTTTCTATTGCGTTCGATAATCTATCTTCGTAAATCATTGTATGATATGTTACTATACCGAGTATTTATTATATCAAAGTTTTCAGGAAAAAGGTTGTAAATTTTAAAACAACTCAGGCTGGCAAACGCTTGCGTTGTGCGGGAGCCTGGATATCAAAATCAAGATGATAACAAAGGAATTCCCGCAAAATGTACGTGATTTCCTTTTCACAGTCACGAGAAGGATTCAAGCGCAGCATAAGGGAAAATTCGCTATTTTGGATATATACAAGCGAAGAAATGGTTTCCTTGCTAATTTTCCTTGCGTCACCCACCTGGCCATGGCAGTCGCCGCAGACCAAACCGCCACGGGAAACGCTAAAAACAGATTCTTCCTGTATCCGGCCATGGCACATAATGCATTTATTGAATTCCGGCTTGAATCCCGAAATGGTCAAAAACTTAATCAAAAACATGTAACATATTTTCTTCTCTTCTCCTTGTTCAAGCGCTAAGAGCGCATTCTTGAGCAACGCAAACACCTCATAATTAACATCCCATGGCTGCATCGTCCTGTCAATCAGATTCAAAAATAAGGCAGCTACTGTGGCCTTAGCGATATCTTTTCTTAAAAAATCATAGTCGTGCACTAAATCAGTAAAAGAGATAAGCCAGATATCGCGTTTCTTTGGATAAAAAACGAGCTCATTAAGACTAAAAATATCTAAATTGGATGAAAATTCTTTCTTCTGCGTATAGAACCCTTTTAAAATACCGGTTATCTTACCAAAACGCAATGTATAGAGACTGGCGATAACGCTGGTTTCCCGGAAATTGTGCCGCCTCAATACGAATCCAACATCTTTCTCAACCATATGTTTGCGCCATATAAAACATTACGTTCATATGTATGCACCGCACTGTTATCAACTTTTTCCCACGGCTACACGCGTTCTAAGTGCGCCTAGCAGATACTTCTCTTTTTGCCGCATCAAGTCTCTATCTTTCTTTTTAATATCATCATACCCCAAAAGATGCAAAATGCCATGGATAAGATATAAAAGCATTTCTTCATACCAATAAACTCCGTAACATTTAGCCTGTCGCACCGCCTCCTCAACCGAGACCACCACCTCACCCAGATACCCCGGATCGAATTCATCATCAAGTATAAAAGCGATAACATCCGTAACGCGGCGACGGTGCAAAAATTTTTGATTTAAGGAAGTAATTAAAGTATTGTCACACAGGAGGAAGGATATACGTTTCGAGCGGATACCAAGCAGCTCATACACATCTCGCAATACATACGATAGCTTTTTAGGACTTATTTTCTTTATCTTTTGGTGATTTGTTATTTCTATCTTCATCCTTCGAGTAGTTAACGCGGGTGTGGAAAAGTGCATTTAGTATATGAGTAAACTTTTCCGTGATTTTTTCTAGGTCTTTAAGGGTAAGCGTGCTCTCGTCGAGCTCGCCCTCCAAAAAGCGCTTTTTCATTACTTCCCGTACCATTTCTTCTATCCGGGAAGGTGTCGGCTCGTCTAAGGTACGCGATAAAGCCTCAATAGTATCTGCCAACGCCACAATCGCAGTCTCTTTGCTCTGCGGCTTAGGGCCGGCATAACGATAATCCTCTTCATGCTCTTTTTCCGGTTCAAGTTCTTTGGCCCGCTGATAAAAATAATAAACCAAAGTCCGGCCATGATGTTCGGAAATAAAATCAATAATACGGGGTTTAAGCTTATATTTACGCGCAAATTCAATACCATCCTTAACATGATTCATAATAATAATTTTGCTCATTGACGGCTTCAAGTCCTTATGACTATCCTTATAGCCGATAACATTCTCGACGAAATAGTTTGGCTTCACCATCTTACCTATATCATGATAATAGGCACCTACCCGCGCAAGCAAAGCATTAGCGCCAATTGCCTGCGCAGCCGCTTCGCTCAAATTTCCCACTACCAGCGAATGTTGATACGTTCCGGGGGCCTCCAGGATAAGGCGGCGCAACAAAGGATGATTGAATCCCGAAAGTTCAAAAAGAGAAATGTTGGTCACCACTTTAAAGATATATTCGAAAACAGGAAGAGACCCTAATACAACTATTGAAGAAATCAAACCGCTTAAGAGACAAAATAAAAGCAAACTAAAATCGGCGCCGGGAAACGGCATAAAGAGCTGTTCTCCCCTCACTCGCTCAATGAGTATAGCCACGACACATTGGACAAGACCCGCCACAAGCCCTGCTTTTAGTATCTGAAAACGGCCCTGGACCCGGAAAGAAAGAATAGAGGCGGTCAGGGCTGCGGCAAACAAACTCATACCAACGTTTAAATTGCAGCCATCAATGCTAGTACCCATTGAAAGAAAAAAAAGCGAAAACAAAAATGAAAGCTCAAGATTATCGAAAAGTAAAGTCACCAGCATCGCCATCGCAATAGCAGGAATACCATAGGCGGTAAGCTTGAACGTAATAGTAACCAGTATAGATAAAAGTATCCCCAGTGCTCCCAGTAAACACAGGTCGAAAGCGGATGGAGACGTTTCACTTCGCTTTGAAATGTTAAGGTATACGATAAGTATAAACGCAAAAATCAAAGGAGAAATATCTATGGAATAGATGAAAAAAATAGTGGCCGCACCCAGAAAAAAAAGCACGGAGACCAGGAGGCTGTATGGATTAATTAGCTTTTTCCCTATAGAAATTTTCATATGCCTGAATTATTTTTTGAATCAAAGGATTTCGCACCACATCATTTCTGCCTAAATAAACAAATTTGATATCCTCTATCGCTTTTAAAATCTCGACTCCCTCAAGGAGCCCTACCGGTTTTCCGCCCGGAAGATCGCTTTGCGTAATATCACCGGTAATCACGGCTTTCGAATCAAACCCCAAACGGGTAATGAACATTTTCAGCTGTTCGGTAGTACAGTTCTGCGCTTCATCCAAAATAACAAATGCATTATTTAAAGTTCTACCTCGCATATAGGCCAACGGGGCCACTTCAATGACCCCTGTTTCGATAAATTCTTCTATCATTTCTGCTTCCATCATATCATAAAGCGCATCGTAAAGCGGCCTAAGATACGGTCCCATTTTTTCTGCCATATCGCCAGGCAGAAACCCCAGCGACTCCCCTGCCTCGATGGCCGGTCTGGTCAAAATAATCCTGCCGACATTCTTACGCATGAGAAAGTTAACCGCCAAAGCCATAGCTAAATAAGTTTTGCCGGTTCCTGCGGGGCCAATAGAAAAAATGACATCATGTTTGCGTATCGCTTTAATGTAATCCTGCTGTCCTTGTGTTTTAGGCAACACCAACCGTTTACGCGTTGAAAAGACACGGATGCCTTGGCTATCTTCATCCTGACGCACCCCCTCATCTCCGGATAGGTGAACGGCATTAAGATACTGACTAAGTTCTGTTTGGCTGAATACCATTCCTTCCCGGGCTAAATCCATCATCTTAGTAATAAAATGTAAAGCTTTTTCTATCCGCTTGCTTTCGCCCTTGACAAGGATGCCGTCGGCACGCAAAGCAATCGTTACTTTCAATTCTTTTTCGATGAATCGTAAGTTTTTGTCCTCTATACCACAAATATCTCGTACCCGAGAATAGTCGTCAATCTTGATAAGCTTTTCCATGACAAAAAAATACGTATCGGCACCGACGTCATGTGCATAACATACTCACTGCCGACACACTGAAAAACGCAGAATAGTATATTCCTATTTTTCTAAAACAGGTATTTTGATTGTTTTCCCCGGATAGACCTTGTCGGGACTCGCAAGAACGTCTCTGTTCTCTTCGTAAAGCTTGTGCCACTTTTTTGTGGTACCGTAGAACTTTTGCGATATTTTTTGAAGCGTATCGTTCTTTTCTATTTTGTAATAATTATATTTCTTTTCTGTAGTCGGCTCCAGTTCATTTTCCTCGATTTCTTCTTCTGTCACTGCTTCGTCAACAACGGTTTCTTGAGCCTGAATCTGAGGGGCTTGCACCTTTTCTTTCGAGATAGGATGCGAACCCAACTCTACCTCCAGCACCGAAATAGTACGTGTGTCTTTTAGATGTGTTGTTTTCTCCGATGACGACGGCGTACCAAATAAATAACCCTGATTACCTTCCACGGTAGTATCTACTCTTGGCTTCTCGACAGTATACGTACGCGTCAAACAACCGCTCAAGAAAAATACGCCGATAGCTATCCATACATACCTCATACTACCTCCCTCCTTACATCCATAACTCTCGCGCCCGCAATGGTTTACGGTACAAAACACGCCCGATTTCAAAACCCGGTAGTGAACGCAAGAATTAAACGATATTATTTATTCCTTCTTCTCCTCCTGAACTAACTTGATATAAATCTCTTTCAGCTGTTTTTCTTCCACCATCGAAGGTGCATCGGATAACGGACAAATACCTTTTTGCGTTTTAGGAAATGCGATAACATCCCGGATACTTTCTGAATTGGTAATAATTGCATAAAGACGGTCGAGGCCGAAGGCGATGCCGCCATGAGGCGGAGCACCGTATTTGAACGCGCGCAGCAGAAATCCAAACTTTTTCTCGGCATCCTCGGTAGATATACCTAAGATATTAAAAATCTTTCCCTGCAATACCGGCGAATGGATTCTGATAGAACCACCGGCAATTTCCTGGCCGTTCAAGATAAGATCGTAGGCTCTGGCTTTTACCTGCGACAGGTCGTTACTGTCCAGAAGCGGAATATCCTGCACTTGCGGTGACGTGAACGGATGATGACATGCCTGCCATCGTTTCTCTTCCTGACTATATTCAAACAACGGAAAATCCACTACCCAGCAAAAACGGTACTCTCCTTCTCCGATGTCCGGTTTGTCTGAATTATATTTTTCCATCGCATGACGATAAGAAATGCGCGTAAAAGGCGTTTTTATTTCCTTCCCCAATACCGTCTTGAATGTATAGGCAACTAATTCCTCCATTAAACCGATGATATCTTCTTCTTCAATGAAAGACATCTCGATATCAAGCTGAGTAAATTCCGGTTGACGGTCTTTGCGTAAATCCTCGTCACGGAAACAGCGCGCTACTTGATAATACCGGTCCATGCCTGCCACCATAAGAATCTGTTTAAAAAGTTGGGGCGATTGCGGAAGAGCGTAAAAACGATTGGGATTCAAGCGCGAAGGAACCAAGAAATCTCTCGCGCCCTCAGGCGTCGATTTAGTAAGAAACGGCGTTTCTATTTCCAGAAACTCGCGTTCATTCAAAAAACTTCTCATAGCTTGATTGTAGGTGTGGCGCAGCATTATCTTCTCTAAAGATTTCCTTCTACGTAAATCAAGATAGCGGTAGGCGAGTTTCACTTCTTCGCCGATATCGATATTGTCATCAATCGCAAAGGGCAAATCAAGCGACGGATTAAAAATTTCTAGCTCCTGAGCCAACACTTCGACAAAACCGGTAGGTAGCTTGGGGTTCTCTGTTCCTTTTGGCCGAGGATTGACTGTGCCTTTAATCCGAATAACATCCTCGCTGCGCAAGCTCTTTGCTTTTTCGTAAGTTTCCTTGTCCGGCTTAGGTAAAAAAACTACCTGGGTAAGGCCGTATCTATCCCTGATATCAATAAAAATAATTTTTCCGTGGTCACGGCGGGACGCAACCCATCCGCAAAGCGTTGTTGCGCTGTTAATATAATCCTGAGTTAATTCACCGCACGTATGTATTCTAAGCATAGCGTTTTAAAAAAGAAAGTATGTCCTGTTTTTTTATTTTTTCTTGGGTGGATTGAGCCATATTCTTTATCATTACGGCTCCTTCCTTCCATTCTTCTTCACCCATAATAATCACAAACTGCGCGCCTTTTCTTTCGGCAGTACGTAGCTGCGCCTTGAGAGATTTAGCGCAATAATCCGTATCGCAAGAAATGCCTGCCTGCCGTATAGTCTGGATCAAATTCAAGCTCTCCTGGCGTAAAGTTTCGCCTATCACAGAGACAAAGACCTTTATAGCCGCCCCTTCGCCGCTCTCCTTCAAAAGAAGTAATACTCGTTCCACTCCGAAAGCAAAACCAATTGCAGGAATGTCCGGACCACCCAGGCGCGTAATAAGATTGTTATATCTTCCCCCGGCGCCTACGGCGTCTTGCGAGCCTAAAGCTTCAGAGGTAATTTCAAAAACCGTGTTGGTATAATAATCAAGTCCTCGCACAAGATAGGGGCTATGAGTATAAGAAATGCCTAAGCCGTCCAGCAAAGCAAGAACTGCGCGAAAATGCAACCGGCAGGATTCACACAAATGGCTATCTCCCAATGCAAGAGACGCGACAACTTTTTTACACCGCTCTTCTTTGCAGTCAACGATACGCAAAGGATTTTTTTCTAGCCGGCGCTGACAATCTTCGCACAACTCTTTTTTTCTTTCTGCCAAGCTTTGATGCAGACTTCTTGCGAAACGCTCTTTATCTTCTGCACAACCCAGAGTGTTAATCTTTAAAGTTTTCTGAGTTATACCCATTGCCTCTAGAATACTAAGCGCGACACTCACTACCTCAGCGTCGATAAGAGGCTGAGCTGAGCCAATCGCTTCGACGCCAATATGATGAAACTGGCGCAACCTTCCCTTCTGCGGCCTCTCTCCGCGAAACATTGGACCAATATAGGAAAATTTATAGAAATCGCTCTGTGTATGAAGCGCATTTTCTAAGTAATATCTGATAACCTGAGCGGTCCCTTCCGGACGCAGCACAATTTCTTTATCTTGTATCTTAAACATCTGTCGCTCGACAATATCGGTTGCTTCCCCTACGCCCCTCTTGAATAAACCCTCTTCCTCTAGAATCGGCAGGCTGATCTCTTCGTAGCCACAGCGCTTAAAAATATCCCGTGCCATGCAAACAAGCATATTAAAAAGGCGGGTTTCTTGAGGACCAAAATCATGGGTTCCCCTGATGCTTTGATAGGTTTTTACCATATAAAGTGCGGAGCTATTTGATGAATTGCTTCATTTCCAGGCCGGGCTTGAACACGACGGCATGCCGCTCGGGGACAGGGACAACTTCGCCGGTTTTAGGGTTTCTGCCGATACGTTTCTTACGTTTCTTCACCATAAAAACCCCAAAATTCCTTAGCTCGATGCGTTCATTCTTCTGTAAGGATTCAAAGATCGTATCAAAGGTTTTTTGCACGACATCCCTGACAATAACCTGTTTGATACCGGTATCTTGGCTAATTTTTAATACAATATCACGCTTACGCATACGTTTTTAGTTTATCACCCTTTTTATGTGTGTCAAGGGGATTTCGAAAACACGCCTAACCCTTTCGGAGACAAAAAATAATGAACGTTGTGGCCTAGAAAACTGCGCTTGTTTTATAGCGCCAAAGAAAGATTCTCTTCGCCGATAAGCGAACTGATTTGCCCCACGATCTGTTCGTTAAGATTAAGGCAGAATTCGTTGGCAGTCTTTATCCTTAGGCCTTGCAATTTTGAATTCTTAAAAGCAAATATAACGGGTATTTTACCCCGATTGTTCATAAAAATACTTTTCAGATCGCGTAACGGAAATTTTTCTTTATCTATGGCAATAGAAACGGACGTAATGCTGTCCCACACCTGCTCTATGGGAATAATTTTCGATGCTAATATTTTTGGCATTTTTTCTTTTGTTTCAAGCCTTCCTTTAATGAGGATAATCCTTCTTTCCTGGATATTCGCCGATGCCTCTTCGAATAAACGGGGGAAAACAACAACTTCTACGCTGGCTGTTTCGTCTTCTATTTTAAGAATCGCCATACGTTCGTTTTTCCTTCTTGTGGTAATGATACGCGCCTTTTCTACTATACCACAAATAATAACCTCTTCCTGCCGCTCTTCTTCGTAAAAGCTGCTAATCACTTCCCGGCGTAAATACTTTACAATATGAGAATAGGAATACAGGGGATGACTGGTCACATACATTCCTAATAATGCTTTCTCAAAACCTAATATCTGTAACAACGGCCATTCCTCCACGTCGGGAACTTGCTCCTGTTTTTTAAGCGGCGCAAACAACACAAGCTGCGACGGATCGCTTTTTTTGTCTCCCTTATTGAGCGTCTTGTCAAGAAGAGCCATCATTTGGGCTCTTTTTAAGCAAAAACTGTCCATTGCTCCGGATTTAATCAAGCTCTCGATAACTTTTTTGTTAACCACGCGTGAGTCAATGCGATCGCAAAAATCAAAAAAATCATCAAATCGTTTCTTCTTTCTTTCCATGATCATATTATCCAAAGCGGTGGTTCCGACATTCTTGATAGCCAACAAGCCAAAACGGATATTACGATCGTCCGTGACGGTAAAATTGGCAAAACTGGTATTAATCTCGGGAGGCAGCACTTTCATCCCCATACGATGTACCTCGTTGACATATTCTACTATTTTATCGGTGTTATTACGTTCACTGGTTAAAAGTGCCGCCATGAACTCAACCGGATAATTTGCTTTCAGGTAGGCAGTGCGGTAAGAAATCATAGCGTAAGCCGTCGAATGGCTTTTGTTAAATCCATAGCCGGAAAAGTAATCGATAAGATCAAACATCTGGGTAGCAATACGCAAAGAAATATTATTCTTTTTACATCCTTCCACAAAAAGATTGCGCTGTTCTTCCATAATCTCGGGGACTTTCTTACCGATAGCTTTACGCAAAAGATCGGCGCGCGCCATATCAAAACCAGCCAGCTGAGAAGCAATCTGCATGGTTTGCTCCTGATAAAGGATAATGCCGTATGTTTCTTTCAGAATCGTCTCAAGCTTTGGGTGTATATAAGATACAGGTCGCTTGCCTTGTTTACGTTCTATAAAATCATCCACCATGCCGCTGCCGAGCGGGCCGGGACGATACAGCGCCAGCACCGCGATTAAGTCTTCAAACTTCGTAGGAATGAGCTTACGCAAAATTTCCCGCATCCCTCTACTTTCAAGCTGGAACACGCCAATCGTATCTGCGCTTGCAAGCAACGTAAAAGTATTTTTATCGTCCAACGGCAAATGTACGATATCAATATCAAGGCTCTTCGTTCTTTTAACGATCTTGATGGCCTCGTCGATTACCGTGAGAGTCTTGAGTCCCAAAAAATCCATTTTCAGAAGACCGGTTTTTTCCAAGGATTCCATATCAAAACCGGTCACAATTTCTTCTTCCGCACCGCGGACCAACGGAATACGATCCATCAAAGGTTTATCGGAAATCACGACTCCAGCCGCATGCGTTGAAGCATGCCGGGAAAGACCTTCCAGCTGCATTGCCACATCGATTAGCCGCCGTATACCGCTATCGGTATCATATATCTTGGCAAGTTCCGGAGTTGTAGACATGGCTCCTTTTAAATCAACGTGGTGTCCCGCCGAAATAGGAATCATTTTTGCGATCTTGTCCACGTCGGCATAGCTAAAACCCATTACCCTGCCTACATCACGCACTACCGCACGCGCCAGCATTGTTCCAAAAGTAATAATTTGAGCGACATTCGACACGCCATATTTTCTTCCCACATACGCAAGAACTTCCGCGCGTTTCTCGTAACAAAAATCCATATCGATATCAGGCATAGAAACACGCGCAGGATTAAGAAAACGCTCAAACAACAGATCATAACGTAACGGATCGATATCGGTTATGCCCAAAATATAACTGACAATGCTTCCGGCAGCGCTACCTCGACCAGGGCCGACCGGTATGCGACTTTCTTTAGCAAACTTTATGAGATCCCAGATAATTAAAAAATAACTGGAGAATCCTGTCTTTTTAATAACCTCAAGCTCATACTCAAGCCGAGTAATAACCCCCTGGCTTGCCTGGGGATAACGAACAGGAAGCTGCTCGGTGAGTACTTTTCTTAAATAACCGCTTTCCGTATCTCCTTCGGGGATAGGAAAACGAGGCAAAAGAATCTTTGAAAAATCAAAAGTGAGGTTACATTGCTGAGTAATCTCCAAAGTATTCTTTATCGCCTGCGGCACTTCTTTAAAAATCCCCTTCATCTCCTCGGGGCTTCTGAAATAGAACGTATCGCTGTTAAATTTAAAATGCGCGGGATCAGAAAGTGTCGTTTGCGTCTGGATACAAAGAAGCACTTCATGGGCAAAAGATTCTTTTTGGTCTAAATAATGTATATCGTTAGTGGCAACAAGCGGGATACCCAATTCTTGGGAAATTTTTATCAGGCATTTATTCGCTTTCTTCTGCTCCGCAAGGCCATTCTCCATAATTTCAAGGTAAAAATTTCCTTTACCAAAAATGTGCTGATATTCGTCGGCTAATTTATAGGCTTTGCTCACGTCGTCCGCAATAACCGCAGAAGCAATCTCCCCCTTAAGGCATGCGCTTAAACCCACTAAACCTTTCGCATACGTCTGCAATATCTCCTTGTCGATCCTTGGCTTATAATAAAAACCTTCCAGATGCCCCATGCTGACCAACTTGATAAGATTGTGATACCCTTCCTCGTCTTTCGCTAAAAGAATCAGATGAAAATTAGTATCCTCTCCTGCTTTGTATTCTTTTTTGAAACGTGATCCGGGAGCTATATACACTTCACAGCCTATAAGTGGTTTAATGCCGGCGTCTAAACAGAGGCCATAAAACTTGATTGCGCCAAAAAGATTACCATGATCGGTAATGGCCAAAGCCGGAAGTTTATACTTAACAGCTTTATCTACCAGTCTTTCCAGTAAACATGCACCGTCAAGCAGGCTGTATTGGGTATGAACGTGAAGGTGGACAAAATCGGAATGCGACATAACTTTATAAATAACAAATACCAAAGCACAAATGACAAATGAGCTAAGAACAAATGACAAAGTTCAAATGTCAAATGTTAGCTGTATTTTCTATTCATTTGTCATTTGGATTTTGACATTTGAATTTTATTATTTGTCATTTGCCGTTAAACATTTGTCTTTTGAATTTTGATATTTGATATTAAATCATTCCCATTCAATGGTCGCGGGGGGTTTCGAGCTGATATCCAAAACTACCCGGTTAATGCCTCTTACCTTATTTATAATAGCGTTGGAAATCTCTTCAAGTACTGGCGCCGGCAATTTTGCCCAATCAGCGGTCATGCCGTCAAGACTGGTCACGGCACGAATAGCCGCAACATGTTCATACGTACGCTTATCACCCATTACTCCGACAGTTTTAAGCGGCAAAAGCACGCAAAATACCTGCCATACCTCATGATAAAGATTATGCGCGCGTATAATCTCTTCTAAAATAAAATCTGCTTCCCGCAAAATAGCCAGCCGTGTTTTGGTAATTTCTCCAACAATACGTACCGCTAATCCCGGACCCGGAAAAGGATGACGATTGATAATGTGCGGCGGCAAGGCAAGTATTTTCGCTATTTCACGCACCTCATCTTTAAAAAGTTGTCTGAACGGTTCAATAAGCTTTAGCTTCATCTGCTGCGGCAGCCCGGCAACATTATGATGCGATTTTATCCGGGATGTCGGCCCGCCGAAGAAAGAAATTGACTCGACGACATCCGGGTACAATGTTCCCTGCACGAGAAAATCTACATTTTTTATTTTTCGTGCTTCACCGTCAAAGACACGGATAAATTCATGGCCAATAATCTTGCGCTTTTCTTCCGGATCAATTACGCCTTGGAGTTTGCGCAAGAAAGGAATAGAAGCATCCGCATAACGCACATCAAGCTTGAAATGATCGCGGAAAACACGAATAACCTCCTGGGTCTCACCTTTACGGAGTAAACCGTTGTTTACAAATATACACTTTAGCTTATTACCAAGGGCTTTATGCAGTAATACTGCGGCCGTGGAAGAATCCACTCCGCCGCTTAAACCACATATTACATTTTTATTGCCGACTTTCTTTTGTACCTCATGAATTTGAGCCGCAACAAAATCTTCCAGCTGCCAATTCGCAAAACATTCGCAGATACGAAAAAGAAAATTAGAGATTATCTGCGTACCGCACTCGGTATGCACCACCTCGGGATGGAACTGTACTGCATATATTTTTTTAGCAGGATGAGCAATCGCAGCAAACGGTGTATGAACCGTATGCGCAAGCGATATAAAGCCAACCGGGAGACGAACCGCCTGGTCGGTATGGCTCATCCAGGAGACAACTTTGGCGGGTAAGGAAAAAAATAAATCTTTGTGATTATCTATGTACATTTCCGCTCGGCCATATTCTCTTTTCTTTGCCTCTTTCACCCGGCCGTTTAAAGTTTTGACCAGAATCTGCATCCCATAGCAAATACCGAGGATTGGGATATTAAGTCGAAGGAGCTCTTTGGCCAGTGACGGCGCACCTTTCTCGTAAACACTGTGAGGCCCGCCGGAAAGAATAATTCCCTTGGGCTGAAGAGCTTTTATTTTTTCAATAGAAATCGTACAAGGTTCAATAACGCTGAACACCTTTAGCTCTCTCACCCGACGGGCAATGAGCTGGGTATATTGCGAACCAAAATCAAGAATTAGTATAGTATCTTTAGACATAATAGTGGCTATGTTGTTATGTTGATAAGTTGATAGGTGATATGTTTATATCTTTTTAACCTAACAACCTGCCGCTTATCGACCTAAAAACTTATTTTCCCATTCCGACGTGCTGCGATGCCTGAAAAAGTTTTCCTTCGGTCTGGATAGAAGGGGCAATAATGATTTCCACAAAATGCATCTCACGGATGGTCTTCGCACCGAGGGAACCCATCGAGGTAGTCAAGGCACCCATCAAATTCTGAGAACCGTCATCAACGACCGCCGGGCCAAAAAGAATCTGTCCAAGGCTGCCGGAAACTCCTACTGCAATGCGAGTACCCCGGGGTAAATTGCTGTGTGAGGTGGCCATTCCCCAGTGGAAACCTTTGCCTGGGGCCTCTTTCGCTCTGGCAAAAGTCGAACCAATCATTACCGCATCCGCTCCACAGGCAAATGCCTTGCACATATCCCCGCCGCGGCGCATTCCCCCGTCGGTAATAATCGGAATATATTTTCCCGTCTTTTGATAATAGAAATCACGCGCAGCCGCACAATCAATAGTCGCGGTTACTTGCGGTACACCGATACCCAATACTCCTCGCGTAGTACAAGCGGCGCCAGGGCCAACACCTACTAAAACCGCAGCACAACCGGTCTCAAGAAGCTCCAAAGTAACATCATGGGTAACACAATTACCTAAAATAACCGGCATTTTTGTTTCCTTACAAAACTTATGTAAATCAAGCGGTGTATAGCGATTGGCCACGTGTTTTACCGTAACTACGGTAGATTGCACCACAAAACAATCCGCCCCGGCCTCTTCGGCAATTGCGGCAAATTTTTTGGCGTTTTGAGGAATGCAGCTCACCGCAGCATAACCTTTCTTTGACTTTATTTCTTTCACCCGCTTGGCAATCAATTTTTCCTTTATCGGTGTAGTGTAAACTTTCTGAATAAGGTTAGTGGCTTTTTCTGGTGTTGCTTTCGCAATTTCATTCAACACCTCATCCGGATTTTCATATCTGGTCTGGACACCATCCAAATTAACCACTGCAATACCGCCCAAACGAGACATTTCGGCAGCAAACATTACATCGGTGACGCCGTCCATTGCCGCGGCTAAAATGGGTACCGCAAATTTTTTGCCGTTAAATTCCCACGATATATCGACTTCTTCGGGATTACCGGTTATTCTCCCTGGTGCAAGCGCTATTTCATCGAAACCATAACATCTGCGGGCACGTTTTCCTATACCAATCCACTCAGCCATACTAACCTCCTTCAACTAACTCTACTAAAGTTTACCTTCTTGTTTTACTGATAAACCGCCTGTTTTTATTTGCTGCCGCCAACGCTGCGCCATCTGCATAAGATAATTCTGTTTGTCCTCAACACTATGCTGTTTTTTATGGTAACTTACTGGCTGCACTTGAACAATTATTTCGGCCAAAGAATGAGCCTGTGCTTTTACCTCCTCGCAGTTAAAAGCAAAAACGCGTTCGCTCGAAATATCTTGGCAATTCATATCGCCCAATACATACACATTATCATAATTGGTAAAAAAAGCGTCTCTTACGGTAACTGTATTTTCGAATAGAGCCGCATTCGGTAAAAATCCGCTATCCACAAAAACCGCATCCGAAGAAAAAACTTTGAGCGGCGTTATTTTTGTCGCTCGCACTCCGTCTTCCCCTATCACTTCTTCAATGGCAGCTCCGGTATGGACAGCTACCGCCGCCTCCTGAAGCAGCTCGAGTATTTCTTGTTGGAAGTTTTCAAGAAAATTAAAATTATCAGCCACGATTCTAACCTCTTTGCCCAAGGCTCGCAGAACAAACGAAAGCTCTAGGCCCAAAACTGTCGAAACATACACCAGCACCTCCGAAGAAATCTTGAGCGTATCTTTAAGGGTAAGCGGGTCAAGTTCGCTGAGATAAAAGAGACCATCTTTATGATCGCCTTTAATCACAAGTTTATTGGGCAGAGAACCGGCAGCAACAACAAGCAGTTCAAAATCTATCGGCTCATTTTCTTTGCAATAAATTTTTCCGCGCTCGACATTAAGCCGCTCCACCTTATCCTGTATAAAGGTTATCCCTAAATTTTGCGCCCATTCTTTCAGGTCGACATACGCCTTAAAATCAAGCTGTGTAATAAGCTTTTTCTTGTCAATATAACGCGGCTTCTGGTCAATAACGGTGATTACCGCATCTTTATTTTTTTCGCGTACAAGACAGGCAAAAGTAAAACCGGCTTCGCCTGCGCCTATGATGGTAATATTCTTCATTGATGCTTCCTATAAAATTTAGTGGTCATGGTTAAGCTGGTACGCCACAAGCAGATTCTTAAAAAGAAACATAGTGGTAAGTTTACCTACTCCGCCGGGAACTGGCGTAATAAAAGACGCCTTCGCGCGGGCTGCCGCAAATTCTACGTCGCCGACAAGCTTGCCGTCCTTTTCTCCTATGCCGACATCGATGACAATCGCCCTCTTTTTGATCCACTCGCCTTTTATCAGATGCGGTTTGCCTACCGCAGAAATCACAATATCGGCACTTTTAATATACGCGGCAAGCCGACCGCGCTCATATGTCGCAATATGCGTAACCGAAACGGTAGCGAATTCTTTACCTAAAAGAAGGGCCAGGGGCTTACCGATCAAGGTAGAAAAACCGACGATCACCACTTCTTTTCCGTAAAGGTTGACCTTGGTCGTCTTAAGCAATTCAAGAACACTTAAAACCGTCGGCGAAATAAAAAGCGGCTCACCGATAAACAGCCGGCCCAAATTATACGGATTGACCCCTTCGATATCTTTTTGTGTTTGGATGGCGGCAAATACTTCTGCCTCATCAAGGCCTTCCGGAAAAGGCTTATTCACCATAATACCGGTTATCTTATCTTTACGATTGAGATCCTTGATAGTATCGATCACTTTTTGCGATGAAACATTCTTTGGCAGCTCTATCGCCAAATAATCGACCCCCACATCTTCGGCTAACTTTCTCTGAGAGTTAAGATATACCTCGCACGAATAATTATCGGCCATACTCAAGGAAGCCAAGGTAAGCCGGGGTAGTTGCGCAATATTCCTGCGAAGCTCTAGTTTAAGCCTGTCATAAATAATTTTAGCTTCTAAGATCTTTGCCATTGTTTTAGATATCTCCTGAAAACAACCATAGCAGGATTGACTTTCCCCGTAAACACACTGTTTGCTTCTAAATTATGGACACAGCCGCAAAGCGCAACCCGCACAAATGCCAACCCAAGATAGAAATCACTTATTATACTCTTTTTTATATCAGATTCAACTTTCTCCGTAAGTACATATACTTTACGGCATGTCATTCCTACGGTAACGATAAGAGCGTCGCTTTTTTTCAGAAAAATGGCTTTGCGCTTTTTTTCGGCACGGATAAATTGCTCAAAAACAACCCCGTCTAAATCAATGTACTGAAGAGAGTTTTTGCGTAATACCTGTAACATCACAATCAAACGGCACAACCGCTTACTATGTGACGATGAATATTGCATAGCCTTCTCTATCAGGCTTATCCCCATACACAGGCTCAAAACGGCTGCGCTGCCGCCACCGGGCGCTGGTTGTCTGGCAGCTAAAGCTTGAAGATATGGCTTCAAGCTAACTCTGTAACTTTTCATTATAATCAAACGCTCCTTTTATAAGATAGTACGTACGTATCTCGGTCCCTTGAATAATTTCCAGCACATCGAAACGAAACGCGCTATTTTGATGTTTTGCTGCGTACAAACAAGCGGTTTTGCTAATTTTCTGTATCTTACGCATATCTATAGCTTCTCTACCTGAAACGAGATAATTGCTGTTCCTTGCCTTAACCTCGATAAAAGCGGTCAAATCCTTGTCGCGGGCGATAATATCTATCTCTCCAAATCGACTGCGGAAATTTCTTTCTAAAATCCGATAGCCTTTCAGCTTCAAATACTCAACTGCTTTTTTTTCGTAAAAACTTCCTTTTTTCATCACAACAAGGATAAAAAGTCTGCCGATGCAAAGGAGAAAGTGCGTGTTGCTCAATCAGAGAAAAATGCTCTTTTGTGGGGTAGCCTTTATGTTTGGTAAAATTCCACTGTGGATATAAAAAATCTGCCACCTGCATAAGATGATCACGCGCAACTTTTGCCATAATAGACGCGCAAGAAACTTCCTTTACGGTTTTATCGGCTTTCTCCACGCAACGATAACGTATCGTTAAATCCGTGCGAAAGATATTCCCGTCAACAATGAACGTCGCCGCCCTAAGCTGCGGAGCTTTCTTAAGCAAGTTGCGTATTGAGCGGTTAAACGCCAACATTGTTGCTTCCAGAATATTATATTCATCTATTTCCTGGACTGTCGCGATATCAACCGAATACAGAGCATTGTCAAGGAGCCAATGAAAAATCTTCTCTCTTTGGTGAGCTGAAAGTTCTTTCGAATCTCTCACCGCAAAAGGAGGCATTACCACAAGATGCAGTGCGCAGGTAGCAACTATCCCCGCTAACGGCCCTCGTCCAGCCTCATCCAAACCAACGATCATCTTACAACAGCTCAACGTTCAACGTCCAACGTTCGATGTTCGACGTTCAGAGTATTCTGCCAAGGTTATCGGCCTAGCAATCTGGCAACATAACAACATGTCCACCTAATAACCTAGCCACCTAATTAAATTCGTTAATCTTTTAATTCTTTAATTCCTACGCCACCATAGCCTGTCTGCCCAAACGCTCTCGCAAATAATATAACCGGCTTCTACGCGGCATTTTGTTGGCTTTCTTTACCACTTCAATTTTATCAATATTAGGGGAGTAATACGGGAAGGTTACTTCATAAGCCTCTCCATAGGAAATCCTGCGTAAAGTAAAAACCTTACGGTGCATCTCTCCGCCCATTTTGATGACAATACCTTCTAGATGCTGTATCCTCTCCTTGTCCTTTTCCCGAATTTTATAATATACCTTGATAATGTCTCCCTGCATAAATTCAGGAAAATCTCTCTTAAGACTCTCAGTTAATTCCTTCTGTATCATCGCAAGCTTATCCATACAAACCTCCTTCTTGATTGTTCAATGTTCAACGTTACACGTTGAAATTATTCATATATTTTTAGTCACCCATCGATCACAAAAAAAGCAAATAAAAATAGTCGAGAAATTTTATTTCAACAAATCAGGTCTTTTTTTTCTGGTTGCTTCCAGGGCTCTCTCTTTTCTCCAGGCTTCAATCTTAGCGTGGTTACCAGAAAGCAAAATTTGCGGCGCTTTAAGCCCACGAAAATTTTCCGGACGGGTATATGCGGGATAATCTAAAAGATTGTTCTCGAAACTTTCCCGCTCAACTGAAGCCTTATCCGAGACTACCCCCGGAATCAATCTTATCAAAGAATCAATAAGTACCATGGCGGCAAGTTCGCCTCCGCTCAAAACGTAATCTCCCACGGAGATCTCCTCATCAGCCAGATATTTGACCACCCGCTCGTCTACCCCTTCGTAACGCGGGGCTATAAGCACGAGCCGTTCATACTGCAAAAATTTTTTGATCGATTTTTGATTCAATGTTTTTCCTTGCGGGCTGAACAGAACAATCCGCGCCGCGCTATTCTTTTTCTTTTTAGGATAACAAGTGTAACCCAAAAGAGATTCAACCGCCTTAAATAACGGCTCTGGTTTAAAAAGCATTCCTCCCCCGCCATAAGGTGGTGCATCTATCTTGCGATGAGGATCGTCGGAATAATCACGCAAATCATGGATATTTATTTTTACCAGACCTTTATTGGCCGCGCGCTTAATAATAGACTCTCCCAAAACCGTAGAAAACATTTTAGGAAAAATAGTAATTATATCAATAACCATATTTATTAAAAACAATTACAGTGATTTGATATAGATTACACAGATTAAAAAAAGTTCAAAATCTGTGTAATCACTGTTCCGTAAATTTAGACAAAAAATCTTTCTTAAACTGGACAAACCTATCTTCTTTAATCGCGGTTTTAATATTTTCCATAAAATTTCTATACCAGAATAAATTGTGATATGCCAAAAGCTGTGCGCCCAGCATTTCGTTTACATTGATAAGATGCCGAATATACGCCCGGGAAAAATTTTTGCACACCTGGCAACGGCATTGCTCATCAAGTGCAGTTGTATCGCTTATATATGGCGAGTTACGCACTACAATCTTACCGCGGTTAGTAAATGCTGTCCCAGTACGCGCCATTCTGGTTGGAACCACACAATCAAAAAGATCAATCCCAAAAGTTACCGCCTCTAAAATATCTGGCGGCAAGCCATAGCCCATAAAGTAGCGGATATGTCTATTGTCGGTGTTTTCCGCTATAAAAGAAAGCACATTATACCGTAAATCTTCCGGTTCGCCAACACTTAAACCGCCCATGCATAAACCGTCCACTCCTGATTTAAGAAGCTCTGTTAAACATTTTTCCCGCAGATCAAGATAAGTAGAGCCTTGTACAATACCAAAAAAAAGCGCATTATTCTTTTTGTGAATATCAAAATATTCTTTGCTTTTCTTTAGCCAGGAAATTGTCCGACTGGCAGCAATATCTGCCTGTTTATATTCTGTAGGAAACTTAACACATTCATCTAGCGGTACGACCACATCGCTGGCTAATATTAATTGTGTCTCAATGACATCCTGGGGCGTAAGGAAGAACGACGTGCCATCAACGTGAGATTGAAATTGCACACCTTCATCACTTACTTTACGTAAGCGCTCCAAGCTAAATATTTGATAACCGCCGCTATCGGTAATAATTGTTTTATGAAAATTCATAAACTTATGTAAACCTCCGCAGGCCTTAATCACTTTCACCCCTGGCCGTAAATAAAGATGATACGCATTAACCAGGAGGCCGTCTATTCCAATTTCTTCAAGTTCCTTCGGCCAAATACCTTTGGCTGCAGCTTGGGTTGCGACTGGAAAAAAAGAGGGGGTCTCAAGACTTCCATGGGCAGTTTCAAATATTCCAACCCGCGCTTTAGTTACTTTATCTTCTTTGATTACCTTAAACATGTTTCATATAATAATTGTTCAGGGTTCAACGTTCGAAGTTCAGTGTACAATAGATATAGTATATAGTAAGTAGTATATCGTATATAGTGAAAACCAGTTAATTACAATGGTTATGTAACTCGTTTCGTTTTTCGGTTACGTTATTCGTCTCTTAATATACGTCGTTACCGATAGACGCAAACCGATACGAGCCTCGCCGCCGCTTAACGATTAACGGAATTTAATATTTAACTTTTGCCTTTTTACTTGTGACTCCCCCCCCCTAACCCTTTCTACCTATTAGCCTAACAACCTACTAACATATCAACCTATCAACCATTATCAGTTCGTTAATCCTTTAATTCGTTAATATTCCCATTTCCCATCCCCGTCCCCAATCCGTTAATTCGTTAATTGTTTAATCCTTTAATTATTTAATCTCTCAATCACTTATGTATTTTTGAAACAATATAAAGAATAAAACTCAATACTGCGCTTAAAATAAGTGAGGTAGCAAGCGGAAAATAAAAAGTAAAGTTTTTCTTCTGGATCAGTATATCTCCCGGTAGTTTACCTAAAAAAGGCAGTTTTAGCCGAGAAAATAAAAGAAAACCCAAGCCTATTATGGTAATACCCAATCCTAATGTAATTAGTGCCTTACCTATATTATTGGTCATAAGGTCACCAATCCCATATTTTTCGTTTCTAATGTATTGCAGGAATAACTTATAACCATTATCTTTTTTATAACACTCTCTACAGCAAAAAGATGCAGGTAAAATCTTAGGGATGCCGCGGCTAAACCACGATAAAACCTAACGGTTTTATCGGCCGCCCCCTGCGCTTATGCTTGGGGCAACTTTTGCTTACCACCTAAAACGAGACAAGCAAAAGTTGGCTAATTATACCATAAGTTTATAAAAAATGAAGTTTTACCAGACTAATTTCTTTTGAGGATAGCAACTTGACGTTCAGGTAAGAATAGAGGTTCTGCCAACGGCACGTTATCAACCCTTTGCGGAAAATCAAATATAGCGGCAAAATCAGCAATGCGGTTAATTTTAATAATCCGGAAAGTGAAGCCCTGAAAATTCTTTAAATCAAAAGGCACTATTACGGGCCTACCCAGTCCGGAATTATTCCTGATTTCTAACTGTAATAAATTAGGGTTCAAATCAATACCTCCCGGAGCCTTAACATTCTGCGGGTTTGTCGCAGGAACAGTTTCTGTAATCTTGTCTATGAGTGCTGGGTCATCTAGGCGGTGCAAGGGAATACGCCGTATAATTTTATACTCTTCAAGATTTTTCGCTCCAAAATTATACTCTCTTCCATAAGCTTCAATAGAAACATGTAAATAATCGCCATCGTCAATTCTTACACGACCGCCTTCATTGCGTACGATAAGATTAACCGGACTGGGCTGGGAACTACGAAACGTGCCACCACCATACTGCGCCGTTAGCGCTACTTGAAATTCATTTGCAGGCGCACGGTAACCAAATCGCTTAGCAATATACTGCGCAATTTCTAAACAATTATCTACTTTTTGCACATAACCGTTGTCTGTTTTTTCTAAAATACCCTTGGCTTCTAACTCCCTGCCAATTGCACCTACTGCGGGAAGGTTTTCTTTAGTAATAGTTTCTGACAAAACAGGAACATCGGATAGTAATGGACTTAATACGCTACCTTCTTTTTTTACGCTTCTCAGAATTTCCCCTGCTGGATCTTGGATAAAATCATGGGGATGCTGGTGAAACTCTGTATAGTGTGCATCCATGAAGTCTTTGAATTCTTGCCAAGCCTCGGCGTAACGGGAAAGGTATTGGTTAAGGTTACTTCTGGTAATACCATCGAAAGGGGCTTCCTGTAGCTGAACCCCTCTCGTTTTGGCATCTGCATGATAGATTTGGTTTTTGAGTTGGACGGCTAAAAGATTTTGCTGGTCAGTATCATTATTTAATGCTACTGCCACATAGCTATCCAGATATTGTTGTTGGATAAGTAAATTTCTGTCTACTCCAGCTAGGATAATTGACCAGTCGCTTTCTTGTTTAGCAGCTTCTTTGCTTAAGAAATCAGCGCTCTTAGTGAGCATTATTTTTATTGCTGATCGTGCTGCTTGTTTACTAGTTTCTGAAGCTTGCGAAGCGATGATTTGTTTAAGAGCAGGGACAATTTCTGCTATGACATTGATGACAGGTTGGTTGTCTTTAGATGCAGCTGTCTCCAATGCCACGATAGTTGCTTCTTTAATGCTTTCTGAAGCCTGCCCATTAACAATTTCTTTAAGAGTAAGAACGACCTCCCCAATGATAGTAATAGCAGGATGATTGTTCAAAAAGGCACTTGCGCGTAATCCTTGGATGGCTATTTGCTTAATGCTTTCCGAAACTTGCCCATTAATGATTTCTTCAAGAATGTTGATGGCAGACTGATTTCCTCTAAAAACAGCTTGCAATAATGCCCAGGTTGATAACTGTTTGATTTCTTCTGAACTTTGCCCAGTGATAATTTCTTTAAGAGTATGCGCGATTTCCCCTATGACAGCGATGGCAGGTTGGTTATCCTTAACGGCAGCTATATCTAATGCCCTGATTGCTGCCCGCTTGATATCTTCCGGGCCTTTTCTTATAACAATTTCTTTAAGGGTAGATGCAATTTCGCCAATAGCAGTGATAAATGGTTTGCTGCCTTGAGAAGCAGCTACTTTTAATACCATAATTACTGCTTCCTTAATACTTTCTGAAGCCTGTCCGGTAATGATTGCTTTAAGGATAGGAATGATCTCTACGATGGCAACAATGGCAGGTTGATTATTTTTAGCAGCAGCTTCTTGCAATCTATTTAGCACTTCAATCTTTTTTACCTCCGTATCAGCCTCTCTGAATTGCGTAAGCCACTGCTCTTTAGTTAATTCAAGCGCGCTTGATGCTTTGCCTTTAGGTTGTAAATTTTTATCAGAAAACAGGTTGTTAAGCGCTTCTTGGCTAGAGAGCGCCGACGAAGCCCGTACTACGTTTACAATCTTAAAACCTTGTCGTCTTAGCGACCTTTCCAGCTCCGCATGGTT
>JBAWWL010000007.1:0-155491 GCA_037146775.1 Candidatus Omnitrophota bacterium
CGCACCAGACCGATAGTGAACTAGTACCGTGAGGGAAAGCCGAAAAGAACCCCGGCGAGGGGAGTGAAATAGAACCTGAAATCATAAGTTAACACAGCGGTTATAGTCTTGCTTCGGCAGGACAATAGCGTACCTTTTGCATAATGGTCCAGGGAGTTATTTGTTTATCGCAAGTCTAAGTCCGGTCAGCGGACGCAGGCGAAGGGAAACCGAGTCCTAATAGGGCGTTCAGCGGTAGGCAATAGACCCGAAGCCAGTCGATCTATCCATGACCAGGGTGAACCCCTTCGAAAGAAGGGGGGAGGTCCGAACCAGTGACAGTTGAAAATGTCTTGGATGAGTTGTGGATCGGAGTGAAAGGCTAATCAAGGCTGGTGATAGCTGGTTCTCCCCGAAATGCCTTTAGGGGCAGCCTTTAGATATTTTTCTATGGAAGGTAGAGTACAGGATGGGCTAGGGTTGAGTTTCTCAATACCAAACCCAATCTAACTCCGAATTTCTGTAGACTAGTCTGAGGAGTGAGACAGTGCGGGCTAAGCTGCATTGTCGAGAGGGAAACAGCCCAGACCGTCAGTTAAGGTCCTTAAAAACAGGCTAAGTGGAAAAGGATGTGGAGTCACAAAAACAGCCGGGATGTTGGCTTAGAGGCAGCCATCATTTAAAGAGTGCGTAATAGCTCACCGGTCGAGTGATTCTGCGCCGAAAATGATCGGGGCTTAAGCCTATTACCGAAACTACGGATTTATTGTGACTCCGGTCACAGTAAGTGGTAGGGGAGCATTCTGTATGCAGCGAAGGTCACGGTGTAAGCCTGGCTGGAGCGTACAGAAGAGAGTATCTTGGAATGAGTAGCGAAAAGACCGGTGAAAAACCGGTCCGCCGAAAGCCTCAGGTTTCTCCGTCAATGTTTGTCAGACGGAGGTTAGGCGGCCCCTAAGCCGAACCCTGATTATCAGGGGTAGGTAATGGAGAAGGGCGTTAATATTCGCCCCCCTCCTATAGGCGTTAATCTAGAAGGCGACGCATGAGATGCGATGGTCGGACTGTTGGATGTGTCCGTCTTTCGATGGCGACATCGGAAGGGAGCCCAAACTACGGTGCGGGTAAACCCATCAGGATCGAGTGCCAAGAAATAACCTTTTAGATTGTCTATAGGTGACCGTACCGCAAACCGACACAGGTAGGCTACCAGAATATGGTAAGGCGCTCGGGAGAATCCTTGCTAAGGAACTCGGCAATCTAGCCCCGTACGTTTGCAAGAAGGGGTACTCCGATGTAACAGTCGGAGTCGCAGTGAAAGGGCTGCTGGGACTGTTTAGCAAAAACACAGGTCCCTGCTTAACTCGTAAGAGGATGTATAGGGACTGAGACCTGCCCAATGCCGGAAGGTTAAGGGTAGAGGTTATTTCGCCGTAAGGCGAGAGAAGCTTTGAACCGAAGCCCCGGTGAATGGCGGCCGTAACTATAACGGTCCTAAGGTAGCGAAATTCCTTGTCGGGTAAGTTCCGACCTGCACGAATGGTGTAACGCTGGAACCGCTGTCTCAACGACTTAGTCGGCGAAATTGTAGCATCGGTGAAGATGCCGGTTACCTGCATCAAGACGAAAAGACCCCGGAACCTTTACTGTATCCTGGTACTGGATTTTGGTCCTGTATGTGTAGCATAGGTGGGACGCTTTGAAGTCGCGGCGCTAGCCGTGATGGAGCGGAAATGTGAAATACCACCCTTACTGTATTAGGATTCTAACCCGCGGCCGTGAAACCGGCCGGGGGACAATGCCAGGTGGGCAGTTTGACTGGGGCGGTTACCTCCTAAATTGTAACGGAGGCGTACAAAGGTTCTCTCAGTGCGGACGGCAATCGCACGTTGAGTGTAAAGGCAGAAGAGAGCTTAACTGTGAGGCATACAAGCCGAGCAGATACGAAAGTAGGTCTTAGTGATCCGGTGGTGGCGTGTGGAAGCGCCATCGCTCAACGGATAAAAGGTACTCCGGGGATAACAGGCTTATCGGGTCCGAGAGTTCACATCGACGACCCGGTTTGGCACCTCGATGTCGGCTCATCTCATCCTGGGGCTGGAGAAGGTCCCAAGGGTCCGGCTGTTCGCCGGTTAAAGAGGTACGTGAGCTGGGTTCAGAACGTCGTAAGACAGTTCGGTCTCTATCCACTGTGGGTGTGAGGATTCTTGAAGGGGTACTGTCCCTAGTACGAGAGGACCGGGACAGAGGAGCCTCTGGCGTACCAGCTGTCCTGCCAAGGGCAAAGGCTGGGTAACTAAGTTCCTACGAGATAAGCGCTGAATGCATCTAAGCGCGAAGCTCACCTTAAAACTAAGAATCCCTTCTCGGCGTTAGTCGAGATGAAGGCTGGTAGGAGACTACTACCTATATAGGGTGCAGGTGTACGGCTCGTGAGAGCTTTAGCCGAGCACTACTAATAAGCCAATCGGCTTGATACTCAGCCTTATTTTTCTATTGACGAATTAACGGATTAAAGAATTAACTAATTGAAGAATTATTTAATTCGATAGTCCGTTGGTTCGTTAATGTTTTAATCCTTTAATTGACATTTATGGGGGTGCTCACACCGAAGGGGCCACACCCGTTCCCATTCCGAATACGGCCGTTAAGCCCTTCAGGGCCAATGGTACTGCCTTCGAAAGGAGGTGGGAGAGTAGGTCGGTGCCCCCTTGTCTTTTTCTCCTTAAAAGGAGGAAAAAACAAATTGTCACCGCTAAAAGATTAGGCGGATAGTAACCAATCTCTCCGCCTGAGGCGAGCAAAGCGGCGGGCAAAGCGCAAACTTCAAAATTCCAAACAAGAAATTAGAATTCAAAAAACATCCGTTTATTTTACTGCCTCGGTGGTGACCTTTGTTGATTTTTCCTTTCTTTAGCATATAATATTTAAATATGAAATACGACGTATTGTTATGTTTGAGCGGAGGCAAAGACAGCTGTTCTCTTGCCTGTAAACTTAAAGAGAAAGGGCTTTCGATTTTGGCCTTTACCAACGACGTTGGTTTTATGAGTCCGGTAGCCCTGGAAAATATCAGGAAGCTGGTTGATGTACTGGAAATAGATCACCTTATGTTTAGGCCTAAACCAAGCGTGCATAAAAAAATTATTGACGAATATTTTTCTGACTCCCGGCAGAGCCTTGAAGATGTGTGTGGCCGTTGCGCCAGCTTGATGGCTCAGGCTGCCGCTTTTTTCGCGCGGGCCCACGGTATCAACACTATCGTTTCAGGCTTTACCAAATACCATGCACAGGCCCTTCAGGCCGATAGAGGTATGCAGATATTACCTAAAATGGATATGGGAGGTATTACCGCGCTTAACCCTTATTGCAAATTTTATAACTTGAAAAAAATTGAACAGATGCTAAAAAAATTTGATATTGTTACCGATCCTACCCAGACTAACTGTAAATTTTTGCCTAAAATTATTGCCACCGATATAAAGCGTTTCGGCAAATGCTCAATGGAAGATGAGTTTAATTTGTTGCTTCAGGATAAGCAGATTACCCAGGAAGAATACACCTATTACCGTAAATGGGTTACCAAGGAATTCAAACTTTAAGAAATTATGCAACGAAAATTGTTGGTTTTCATTTGTTTCATGATTTTTGGTGTTGGTGTGGCGCGCGGCGAAATTATTCGGTTGAAAAACGGTAAAACTATTGAAGCGAGGATTACCGAAAGAAATGAGCGCTCGATTACGCTGGATATGTCAGGAGCTCCGCTCACTTATTATCTTTATGAGATCGATACTATCGATGGCGCGATACCGAAAGTATCTCTCCCGCAGCAGAAAATCGATCCCCAGCCATCACTGGTGGCTGTGCCGACAAAAGCGTCTTTAACTGCGCAGCAAATACAGGAAGCAGACGCGCACATGCAGAAAGGTTCGGACTATCTTAACGAACGTAAACATCGGTTAGCGCTGGAGGAGTTTCAGAGCGCGGTTACTTTTAATCCTTATTTAGCCGATGGCTACTACAACATTGGTAATATTTATGCTTCTTCGCGCCAATACCCCGAGGCTATCGAAAATTATAAAAAAGCTATTGAGCTCAATCCTGTTTTCGAGAAGGCATATAGTAATCTTGGCCGTGTGTATATCTATAAGATGCATCTTCATGAGGCAGCTATTTATTTGCAAAGGACCATTGAGCTTAATCCGCAGTCCGCTGAGGCGTACGATCAGCTTGGTCTTATTTACGTTCTTTCCGGACAATATCAGCAAGCGCTTGATTATTATCAGAAGGTACTGCGGCTGGAGCCTAATTATCCCGATGTGTATTTTAAAATTGGCCTGACTTATTCTTCACTGGGAAAATATGCTAAGGCGCGCGAATATATCCAGAAAGCAAAACGTTTATTCCAGGCTCGCGGCGATATGATGAGCATAAAAGAAATGGACAAATATTTGAAGGAAATACCGCAATAGCAATTGCATGTAGCAGGAGAAAACATGGAAAGAACATATTTAACACAGGAAGGCTATGATAAGTTGGTTCATGAACTTGAGTATTTAAAAAATGTAAAACGCAAAGAAATATCAAGCGCGATTGAACACGCGCGTTTGCTCGGTGATTTGCGAGAGAACGCCGAATATAGTGCGGCCAAGGAGGCCTGTGCGTTTAATGAAAAACGTATTCGTGAGTTAGAAGATAAGATGAGCAGAGCGGAAATTATCGAACATATTGGTAAAGCCGCGGAAGGTGTTTATCTTGGCTCAAAAGTAACATTACTTGACGTTGAGACAAATGAAAGAATAGAGTATATGTTGGTCGGTCCGGATGAATCAAATCCTTCGGAAGGGTTTATTTCCGTAGCTTCCCCGGTGGGTAAGGCGTTATTGGGACACCAGGAGAATGATATAATCGAGATAACGATCCCCAGCGGTTTGCTAAAATATAAAATAGTGGGTATATCATCCCGGTAATGGCGGGATTATTGCTTGTCGGTGATAAAATTTC
Source organism: Candidatus Omnitrophota bacterium (assembly GCA_037146775.1). Classification (GTDB taxonomy): domain Bacteria; phylum Omnitrophota; class Gorgyraeia; order Duberdicusellales; family 4484-171; genus JBAWWL01. The sequence goes on from JBAWWL010000007.1 coordinate 4,984, forward strand.
TTGCTTTTCTCGTTAAATATATATAAAATAAATTCATATGTTAAAAATCGTAACCTTATTCATGGCAGTAATGTTTTTCTTGTATCCTTCCGTATTCGGCGAAAATATCAAATTAAAGAATGGCCAAACTGTTGACGCAAAGATTATTGAAAAAACAGACCGATATCTCAAGGTCGATATTGCCGGTATCCCAGTTACCTATTATTTAAACGAAATTGAATCCGTTGATGGAGTTGCAACCGGTGTTACTCCCCAGCAAGATGTAACCAAACCCCTGGAAACTCCGGCGGCGGAAAAAATTCCTTCTGATGCCACCAGCGTGTCGTCTACGGCACAGGATGATTTTCAGAAAGGCGTAGACTATCTCAACAATCGACAATACCCCGAGGCAGTCGCGGCATTCCAGAAGGCTGCACAGGCTAATCCCCGCGATGAGAAAACGTACTATAATCTTGGGTGCACTTACGATGCCATGGGCCAATACCCGCAGGCGGTTGATTTTTATAAAAAAGCCCTTGAAGTAAACGGTAACTATGTCGATGCTTATAACAATCTTGGCGCCGACTATCATTCGTTAGGCAAGTATAAAGACGCGATCGAGTCGTATCAAAAAGCTATCCAGGTAAATCCTAATTTTAGCGAAGCGTATTCTAATATCGGAGCCGAATATATTTGTTTAGGCCAATATAAAGAGGCAATACCGTTTTTAGAAAAGGCTGTGCAAAAGAATCCTAAAAGCTCCGCGATCTACAATAATCTTGGCGCGGCATATCGTTTTCTGGGGCAGCATCAGCAAGCTATAGATTATTATGAGAAGTCATTGAAACTTGAACCTTCTATTACTACCTATTACGGTTTAGGGGCAAGTTACTATTATTTAAATAAACACAAAGAAGCGGTTGATTCTTTTAAGAAGGTTACGGAGCTTGATCCGAAGTACGCCGAGGCTTACAGCGGTATGGGGCTTGCGTATGCCGGATTGAATAAAAAACAAGAAGCTATTCAGAATCTTACTAAAGCTAAGGAATTGTTTCAGGCTAAAGGCGACTCGCAAAGCGTTTCCCAAATCGAATCTTACTTGAAGAAATTACAATAAAACTTCTTTTATCATTCGTTTCTTCCTCAGGTTTTATATTCGAACAAGGAGAGGTGAAGCTATGGATAAAAAAATAATGTTATTTTTCTCAGCGTCATTTTTGGTTTTTTCTTTTCCTGCTTTTTCTCAGTTGGTTGACGATTCCGACTTTAATATCCAGCATCAATATATTGGCAAATCGCAAAAAGAAACAGACGCTTTAAAAAAAGTGCATAATGGTATGGAGTACCTTAGTAAGGGGAAATATGACGATGCGATAGTTGAGTTTAACAAAGCAATAGAAATTAATTCCAACTGCGCTGAAGCCTATTGTAAGAAGGGGATTGCTTATGTAAAGAAAGGCAATCGCCAAGAAGCCGCTTATAATCTTAAAAAAGCACTTATTATCGCTCCTCATTATTCCGAAGCCTTATCTGCCCTCTCTGATATGGGGTATGTTGAAGGGCTTAAAAGTGATATATCCTCGGGTAATAAGTAGAGAGTTGTTCTGTGGATTAGTATTATTCCTGTAGTCCTTTTGCCTCTCCCTGCCATTAACCCCCTTACTATTTTTAGAGATAAGTGATATAATCAAAAAATAATATATGAAAAATACTATTATTTCGGTAGCTATTTTAATGGCACTTTTATTTCCACTAACCGTTAAGAGTGTTGTAAAAAAATACCCCGGTAAGAAAATACTCCTTATAAATTCTTATCATCAAGGATATTTTTGGAGCGATGGAGAACAGGAAGGGGTTGTAAAAACACTGGCCAATACCGGCATACAACTTACGATCATATATATGGATACCAAGAATAATCCTTCGAATGAGTTTTGTAAGGAGGCGGGCCTTAAGGCAAAAAAGGCGATCGAAGAGTTTAAGCCCGATGTGGTAATTACCGGCGACGATAATGCTTTTCAATACGTCATTATGCCGTATTATCGCAACGCCCAGCTGCCGGTTGTATTTTACGGTATTAACTGGGATATAACTGTTTATGGCGCACCTTACAAGAATACTACCGGGATGATTGAGATAAGTTTAGTTGAGTCTAATTCCAATCATTTAAAAAAGTTTGCCAAAGGTAACAAGCTCGGTGTTCTTGGTTTTGATTCGCTTGGTGAACGTGATACCGCCGCATATATTGGCCGATATTTTAAGGGCGAAGTGGTCTGTATGGAATTTGTAAAAGATTTCCAGTCCTGGAAGCAGAAATTTCTCGAGATTCAAAATAAAGCCGATATGATTTACATCACTTCTCCCGATGGAATCAAGAATTGGGATATAAAAGAGGCTGAGAAGTTTGTTTTGGAGAATGTGCGTATTCCGACTTGCGCGGATACGGGTCCGGCCTTAGCCACCTTAGCTTTGCTTGCAGTAATGAAGGTTCCTCAGGAAGAAGGCGAATATGCGGCCTTTACGGCTTTGCGTATCCTTGATGGCGAGAAGCCGTCCAGTATACCGATCGTCACCAATAAGAGGGGTGATTTGTACTTGAATTTAAAAATTGCGGAAAAATTAAACGCGGTATTTCCGCCGTCAATGCTTCGAAGCGCTAAAATGATTGTTGATAAGGATGGGTAAGTATTTTTTTATTCTCCTTTGCCGAATAACCAGTGTGTATTACGGGGGTATTCTTTTTTACAAAAGTGTCGCAGAAATCTCTTCGAAGTTTTGCCTGTAGTCAAGAAAGAGCGTGGCAAAGGAGGATATCCGGGTATCCGTTTTGCCTTTGCGAAGATTTCTGTGAAACTTTTTTGAGGGATGTCTTAGAGGAATGAATCGGGCACTCCCCGTGGCTTGCGGGCCGCGAGAGTACGTGAAATTTATTGATTTAATCGAGAATATACGCGAGTACGCATTATGACACTAGAAGAAATTCTTAAGGCATGCAAGGATCTGAGTATCTGCGAGGAGCGGTCTATGGGGGGAGAATATTGTGAATTGGTTTTTCTCAATAAAGAAATTGATAGATGGAATAAGATTTTTAATGGTATTTTTGGGCCTGCGATAAAACCAAAAGGATCAAAGCCCACCAAAGCAGACCTTCTCTTGACGGATGAACATGGCGGAATCTCCGACAATCAGACGTTGTTTCAGAGAGACTTCGGCAAAGAAATGATTTTTGCAATGTTTTGGCCATGGCAAGATGGTATCAACGTTACCTTAAAAATAGTTCTCGTGAGGTGATAGAGTTCTTTTTGGCAAGAGATTGCATTTGTTTATGAAGGCGATTTGCCATGCCTGTTAGCACGTTCATTTTTAGAGCGCAAACTCTTTACCTTTTTGTCGGGGTGGTGGTATAATTATTTCGAAGTTTAAGAGTTAACGTGAAGTTATGGAAAATCCGGATTCCCAATCTTTATTATAGGTAGAAAATGAAAAAGTTCAAAAAAACTAAAGCAAAAAATAAGTCACCAGGCTCCCGTAATGATAGTTTTATGCGCTCACACGAGCTGTTAAATGATTTGATGCGTCTTATCCCCGATGTGATCTATTTTAAAGATAAGCATGGCAGGCTTGTCCTGGTGAATGAGGCCCACGCCAGAGGCCTAGGCCTTACGCCACAGCAGGTGATTGGTAAAACAGATTTTGATATTTTTCCCAAAGACAGGGCTAAGAAAATGTGGGACGATGACTTGCGCGTAATAAAGAGCGGCAAGCCTATTATTGATAAAATTGAACGAGCTACGCGCGCAGATGGAGCAGATAACTATGTTTCTACCACAAAGATACCGCGCTACGACGCTAAGGGCAATGTCATAGGCCTGATTGGTATCACCAGAGATATTACAAAACGTATTCATCTTGAACAGTTAACGGAGCAAAGGCTGCATATTGAGAAAAAATTCAAGGCCCTGGAAGACCTGCATAAGATCAAGTCGGAATTCATATCGGTTATATCGCATGAGCTCAGGACTCCGCTGGCGATTGTTCAAGACGCAGTTCTTCTTATATCTGAAGGTTTGGCCGGGCCAACCACCGAGAAACAGAGAGAATTGATTGCCAAAGCAAAAAATAATATTGAACGTTTGAAAAAGATGATAGATGAATTACTGGATTTGTCGCGGATAGAAAATAGCCAGTTCAAATTGCAATATTCGCTAGTGAATTTTAATGATTTACTGCAAGATTCTTCGGAATTCTTTCGGAAATTAGCGCACGATAAAAACATCACTCTGGAGTATGGCTTTCCGGAAAAACAGGTAAATATATTTTTGGATTATGAAAGGATAAACCAAGTCGTGTCAAATTTGATTACCAACGCGATAAAGTATACCGAGCCTGCCGGGACGATCAAGGTTGATCTAAGAATTCTTGAAAATAGAGTAAGGGTGGGCGTTATAGATACGGGTGTGGGAATCTCCAAGGAAGACCTCCCGAAGTTATTCAACAGATTTATGCAATTGGGCACGGTGCGTGAAGTTGACAGGAAAGGCGTGGGGTTGGGTTTATCTATCGTAAAACATCTCGTCGAGAAACATGGAGGGGAGATCTGGGCTGAGTCAAAATTGGGAGTGGGCAGTAAATTCTATTTTACCGTACCCAGATTTTATACTACCAGTGTATTGGAAAGCGATGTGAGAATGCGAATAGACCAGCTCCTGGAAAAGGATATATCGGTATATTTGCTTAATGCTTTAATCGTAAATTATGCGCTTTTTAAAAAGAGGATCAAGATAGAACCAAAGAAATTATTTAATGATCTTATCGTGATTTTGGGGGAATATTTGAAAGAGCGGGTTCAGGCAAAAACAGAGAAACCTCAGATGATCTTCGGCAATGCAAGGTATGGAGAATTTAGCGTTCTTTATCCTGAGGCGACAGAAGAGGAAGCCGAAAAAGTTTGCAGGGATATCAAGGGTAAAATTCAGCAGTATCTCACAGATAACCAAATAGAGAATGTATTTATTAATATGGGAGTTATGTCTTATTCCGCGGAGAGCCAGCTTAAAACCACCCAACAGCTTCTTGCTAATCTCTATATGAAAAGGGTATACATTGGTTCAAATGTAAGGCGCCACCAGAGGATTGCCTATAAAGCTAACTTTGATATCCTTTCATCCAAGGGGGTAAGTGAATCGTTACATACGGTAGATATATCCGAAGGAGGATTGTGTTTTATTAGCCGCGATCCCCTAAGAACAGATTCCGAGGCAGAGGTAAGATTGAAGTTGCCCGGGAATTTGACTTTTCTTCTTAAGGGCAGAGTCGCCTGGATGAAGCCGCTGGAAGACTTGGCTAGCCCCGATACCTATACCTATAAAATCGGCATAGAGTTTATGAACCTGAAAGCCAAAGATAGAAAGAATCTGCGTAAGTTTATTACATCCATACCTTCCTAGAATCGAGCAATTCCGGTCATTTTGTTTCTGTCAACACAATATAATTTTTGAGCCCGAGACAGCAGCAAGGTACTCTAGTTTTAGTATACCGTTGCATCATGAAGGCGGTATATCCACGGCATCTTTCTGGGTATTTTTTGTGATCCTTTAGATTTGATCCGGAAAATCGCTTACCATTTTGAAAGGGGGGTGGTATAATTAAAAACAAGTTTGATTTGGCATAAAATAGTGTCAGCAGAAATTTTTATAGACACTGGAAATTAAATAGTGAGGAGCCAGGTTTTTAAACCAAAACCTTGGATGGTCGGTGAATTAAGATGATTTATGCGCAAGCTCTGAAATATCAAAAAGTAGCTTTGTATGCAGGGTTAATTTTTGTTGGCGGGTTTCTTATCGTTGGAGCACTGCACCAGCGGTATACTGGCCAAACTTACGGTGAGGAAGGTAAGCCTGGAAGGGGCTATCACGTAGTAAGACGGCAGGAAATGCCGGTATATTTCGAATTTTTATTTTTTGTACGCTTAATTCTGGGTATAATTTTATTGTTGTTGGGTTTGTATATGTGCGGACAGAAAACGGTTACTTTTTAATAAGTAGATATTCGTTATGGCCGTCAATGATGAGTTTTTAATCTAAGATTGTTGAAGTTTGCGGCCCCGGAAGGTGTTTTCTGCTAGTGAGAGGTAAAATGAAGGATAATTGTTATATTCTGGGTGCGGGTGTTACCGGCCTTGCCGCAGGTATCGCAACTAAATGGCCGATTTTTGAAACCGCAGACAGGGCTGGGGGGATATGCGCCTCGTATTATATACGGCCTGGTACAACAAAACGTTTAGCATGTTTTCCTCCGGACGAAGAAGCTTATCGGTTCGAGGTAGGCGGTGGACATTGGATTTTTGGAGCCGATTCTGCCACTAAGACGGTTTTGAATAAGTTTAGCCGGATGAAAGCGTATCGTAGAGCATCTTCCATATTTTTTCCGGATAGAAAAACAAGCGTTCCTTACCCCATACAAAACAATTTACGCTTTTTTAGCAAGAAAATAATTGCTAAAGTTTTAAAAGAGATATCTGGGTCGGGTAACCAAAAAAATAGAACCATGAAAGAATGGCTGGTTTCAAATTTTGGTGCCACATTAAGCAGTCTATTCTTTTACCCATTTCACGACTTATATACGGCTGGCTTGTATGACAGGATTGCCCCCCAAGATAGTTTTAAATCCCCGGTTGATATGGGGCTTATTAAAAAAGGTGCTCGCACAACGAACGCGCCGATTGGATATAACGCGAACTTTCTATATCCTTGTGAGGGGCTCGATTTTCTTATTCGGCGAATGGCAAAGGAATGTCGCATTAGTTATTTTAAGAACGTCGAAGGGATCGACGTAGAAGCCCGCGAAATATATTTTTCCGATAAATCTACGGTTAAATATAAAAAACTGATATCCACGCTTTCCCTTGATGTGATGATCGGGCTTACAGGGTTAAAGCCAAGTGTTAAAGCCGATCCACATACTTCAGTGCTAGTTATGAATATCGGGGCAGTAAAAGGCAAAAATTGTCCGAAGGATCACTGGCTTTATGTCCCCGAAACGAGCTCCGGATTTCATAGGGTTGGTCTCTACAGTAACGTTGATGCGTCGTTTCTTCCTAAAACTTTCCGTAAATCGGGTACGCGGGTTGGTATGTATATCGAGCGAAGCTATAAGGCGGGGCAGAGGCCATCGAAACGCGCAGTAGAACAATATGTAAATTGCGTGATCAAAGAACTACAAAGCTGGGAATTTATACGGGAAGTCGACGTCGTCGATACCACATGGGTAGATGTTGCATATACGTGGAGTTGGCCGCAGTCTCAATGGAAAACAGAAGCCTTGAGGTTATTGCGCGAAAAAAATATTTACCAGATAGGTAGATACGGTGCTTGGAAATTCCAGGGAATCGCAGAGTCTGTGCAGCAGGGATTAGCAGCTAGGGCATTCGTTGATTGTTAAAAGAGGAACGGGTTGCTCGTGGGCGCGCGTTTCTTTTGCATTTTAGCATGCAGCGGTTAAATATGTTGGTGTGAAGGGTGGTATACGTCCTTTGAGGCATACATGATTAAATGTTTATTCCTTTTGTCACTTATGTGTGTGGCGCATCCTTTGTGTTTTTCGGAAGTGATACGGCTTAAAAATGGCAAAACTATAGAAGCGGATATAATTGATAAAACCGGTAGTTGTGTCAAAGTAAATATTGCCGGAGTGCCTGTAACTTATTATTTGGAAGATATCGCTGAAATCAAAGGATTGGAAAACGCTGCCCCCAAACAAGCAAAAAACACAGTCACCTGCAAGGTAAATAAGAAATTTTACTTAAAAGCTTTGAGTGATGTGTATAACTTGAAATTTTGCATGCCGCTGCCCCAGCAGGATTCGTTATATCAAAAAATAAGCGATATCGTGGTATATCCGGAGAAGAACGCGTTTATCAAGGCTGATTCGGGAGTAGATATACCGATTTTTTATTTTGGGGCACTTAGCGGGGCCAATACCGCGATCGTCGGGGTCAACTATACGGTTACGTTTGATGTTGAACCGTCTACGATTGATCGTTCTAAAATTGCCGATACCTATTCCAAGCTTGATGCGGAATACACACGTTATATAGGCAGCGAAAGTGACATAGATATTGACGACCCTTTAATCAAAGAAAAAATGCACACCATAACCGATTCTTTGGGCAATCCCTATGATAAAGCCAAAGCATTATATGATTTTATTACATCGTATATTCATTACGATATGAATCTTGCTATGCAGGTTATGAGCGGCGGGTGGTACGAACCCGCGAAGCCGATGGATACGCTTCAGAGCGGTAAAGGTATTTGTTATGATATCGCTAAACTTTATGTTGCGCTTGCACGATCTGCGGGAATTCCTTCAAGGGTTGTCCGGGGTGTCGCGTTCCAACCCCAAGAAGGCGTGAATACGTATGTCGTAAAGATAGGCCATGCCTGGGCAGAGATTTATCTGCCGACATATGGCTGGCAGAAGGTTGATCCTACCTCGGGCATTGCGGAGAAAGACAGGTTTTTTTGTTTTAATGAGATTTCTCATATTGCGGAGGAATACGGGTTGATGAGTGCGCGAGAGTTTGGTTCTCTTGAAAAAGGGTGGTCACTGCAATTACGTACGAAAAGCCAGGTAGCCAGGATTCCTCTTCAGGTAGCCGAAGAGATCGAAATAGAGGTTGTCCCAAATTCGCCCTCAAAAGAAGATAAAAAACCATAACTACCCGTTTTTAGATCATTTTCGTTGCCATTTCATTCTTCCGTGTTTTTCTAGGTATAAAACATTACAAATAATTTTATCCGAAACGATAGCCCCGTTATTATATGAAAGATCGGTAATTTTTCTTTCCGCATAACGCCGCCTACTCTTATTTATTCCTCAAAATCGAGCCGGGAAAATGCTTACTATTTTCGAGGGGGGGTGGTATAATTAAAAAAACATAACACTATGAAGAAAAAACTTTTTTTACTATGTGTATGGTTTAACTGAATACTTGTCTCTTATGGCATTATTTTTTCTGCCTTTGTTACTGTTTGATTGTGTGAGTTTTAGGCAAAGAGAAGTTGTATGAAAAAACTAATCTACCTGCTTATAATGACTGTGGTGGTGAACGGCTGCGTGGCTACCACCGCACGAACAAATAAGTTAAGTTTAGGGATGAGCAAAGAGGATGCGATCAGGGCCATGGGTAATCCTACGTCCGTCAAGGCAAAGGACAGCGAGGAAGTCTTGGAATACATCTTATATCCCACCTGGACTCCGTCAATTTATGACAAAAGCCAGCAATTCTGGATAATCTTGCGGGATGGTAAGGTTGTCCAGTACGGTAATGCCGGTGATTTCAATTCCGCCATGCCGGAGGATGGAGAGTAAAAATAAATTTGTGAATGAGAATATTGGAGGGGAAAAGGTAAAAAGGAGGCTTAAAAATGTGGTTAAGTGAGGTATTCATTATAATCATTACTTTTGGGGTAGTTGGCATCCTTATTGATTTGCACATTAACAGTAAAAAAGCACGAAAGGATATTGATGAAATAAAAGGAACTCTTCAAGAAATAAGCAATAAAATTGTTCCGAAATAAGAAGAAATAGAATCCAAAAAACCGCAAAAAGCCAACCTCCAAGAGTCTTCTCTGACATGTATCGGCTGGAGTTTTTGTGGTAGATTTTTCGATTGATGATGGTATAATCATTAAAGTCAAAAATTAATGATTCAGTATCAACTTTTAATTTTTATTGCATCTATATATTTTTAATATTTGATATTTAATTTTTGATATTTCTTCCGGGCCATTAGCTCAGTTGGTAGAGCAGGACACTCTTAATGTCAAGGTCGTAGGTTCAAATCCTACATGGCCCATGTTTTTATTCGAGATAGGTAGCAAGTAGCGAGCATAGAGTAGCGAGATAAAAAATCAATAAAATAAGTCGTTTTACTTGCTACGCCTTACTTGCTGGCTATGAAAAAGTACGAACTGTTAGAACATACTGCTGATGTACGAGTTCGAGTGCACGGTAAAACGCTAGAGTTATTATTTAAGCATGCCGCAATAGCGCTTTTTGACCTTCTTGTAAACTATAAACCTAAGAGAAAAAAGACACGGGAAATCAGCCTTGAGGCGGAAACGCTGGAAGAACTTTTTGTTAACTGGCTCAACGAACTTATCTCCATATTTTATGCCTACAAATTTTTGCCGTCAGATTATAATATTATTATTGTAGACGCCGAACATCGTAAAACCATGCATGCAAGCGTCAAGGGAGAATTCTTTAATCCCTATGATAATAAGAAAATAAATCAGGAGATAAAAGCCGCTACCTATCATAATCTTAAGATAGAGAAAGACAAAAAAGGGTACCGCGCGGAAATTATATTTGATGTATGAGTAGGCATGTATCGGTAGTGTCATAAGATTTATGAAAAAATAAAAGCAAAAACTTTGATTTTTAAGGTTAATTTTATTGTAACCAGGGGCGAAGGAAACTCTAAGCCCTAAATAAACTTAAAATGAACCAAGCCCAAAACGAGATAAATTAAGACAAAAGCCTTGTATTTTTTAATATTTTGAGTTTGGGGTTTGATATTTTGGATTTGTTTAGGGTTTAGCGTTTCGGGTTTAGAGTTTGAAAAACAGAAGATAGTTTTGGCAGTAGGTATGTATCAAGGAGGAGGTGGCTATGAAAAAGCTATATATATTTGTGGTAAGCATTTTTCTCTCCTTATCTGTCCATGCGCAGGAGAATGTCGAGTTAACGGTTTATAACCAGAATTTCGCGCTCGTCAAGGACCAGAGAACCTTTGAATTCAATAAGGGCGCGAATAAGATCGAATTTAGAGATGTTGCTTCGTTGATTGAGCCAACCTCGGTGCATTTTGTTTCGCTTACCGCGCCCGAATCCTGTTTCATCTTAGAGCAGAATTATGAATACGATTTAATGAGTTCGGACAAATTACTTTCCAAATATATCGATCAACCGATCAAAGTGATTACAAAAGACGAAAAGAACTATGATGGCATACTCGCTAGTTATGACGCGATTAACTTAGTTTTGAATAATGGCGGGGCATTGAGCATGATCACAAGAGCCGATAACGTTAAGCAGATAAGTTTTGAAAAAATCCCCGAAGGCCTCATTACTAAACCGACTTTAGTCTGGGAGATTGACAGCAAAAAGGAAGGAAAACATTTAACCGAAGTATCATATTTGACCGGCGGCGTTAACTGGAATTGTGAATATGTCGCGGTTTTGGACAAGAACGATAAAAACATTTCTCTTGATGGCTGGGTCAGCGTTGACAATAGAAGCGGCGCAAGCTACAAAAATGCGAAATTAAAGCTTATCGCCGGCGATGTCAAAAGGGTGGCCAATGCTTCCATGGAAAGGGCAGGTATGATGAAAGCATCGTATGCGTTAGCCGAAAAGGCTGTTCCACAGTTTGAGGAAAAAGCATTCTTTGAGTACCATATGTATACATTGCAGCGTAAGGCTACTTTAAAGAATAATCAGACTAAACAGATATCGCTCCTTTCCGCCGCCAATATTCCGATTAAGAAGTTATTTGTTTATGATCCGGTAGATTATTATGGGTGGAATTGGTATTATTACGATACCCGTCCGGACAATAAAGAGCAGAAAATAAAGGTAAAATTGGAATTGGTGAACAGCAAACAGAATAATCTTGGGATTCCTTTGCCGAAAGGCAAAGTCAAAGTTTATAAAAAAGATACCGATGAAAGTTTGCAATTTGCCGGAGAAGATCAGATTGACCATACGCCAAAAGATGAGACTGTCAGGCTTTATATCGGCGATGCCTTTGACGTGGTGGGTGAACGCAAACAGACCAGCTATCGCACCGGCCATGACTGGGCGGAAGAAAGCTTTGAGGTTTCATTACGAAATCATAAAGACAGTAATATTGAAGTAATGGTGGTAGAGCATCTTTACCGCTATGCGAACTGGAAAATTATTGAGAAATCCCACGAGTTTAACAAGAAAAATTCTAATACCGTAGATTTTAAGGTTCCGGTTTCTTCTAATGGTGAAACAAAGGTAACGTATACAGTGAGATATTGGTGGTAGGTTTTGCGTTATTAGGTTGATAGGTTATTATGTTGCTATGTGGATAGGTGGATAAGCTAGGTTTTCAAATGTAAACGTCGAACATTGAACATCGGACGTTGAGCATTGAACTCTGAACGTTGAACATATCATATGTGGCAGGGTGAGTTAGAAAAAATCAACGACTATAAATTCAGGATTCCCAGAAGCTATAAACCGGGAATGCGCGTGGACGGTATTATTTACGCGAACGAAAAGCTTTTGGTTGATATTAAACGCGATAAAGCGCCGGAGCAGGTGGCAAACGTTGCGTTTTTACCCGGTATAGTCAAATATTCCTTGGCAATGCCTGATATCCATTGGGGTTACGGTTTTTGTTTAACAAGGGACGCCAAAATATTAACTAATTTTGGTTTCTATAAAACAATCTGTGATTTTGAAAAAGATTGGTCTACGTGTTATCTCAAGAGCATGGATTTAAATTCGCAGAAACCAACAGAGACCCCCATTCTAAAATTTATAAAGTTAAAACCAAAAACATTATTTAAAGTAACTACTAAGACAGGTTATGAAATCAAAGCTACAGGAGATCATCCATTCCTGACGCCTTTCGGTATGAAGCCGATACAGCAATTGACCGCTCAAGATAAAGTAGCACTTTTTCCTTTTCGGGGAATTCAGTACGAACATGCTTCTACCAAAACCATCATTACGGAGAAAGATGTTAAAAAAACTTTATTAAGATTGGCAAGGCGGCCAAATACTCCAAAATTCGAAATAATATTAGAGAAAATAAGAATGCGTAAACTTATACCATTAACTTATGATCACCCAAGTTTGCCTTATATTTTAAAAATAATGGGTTTTATTTTCGGCGACGGTTCAATGAATTTCATCGGGAAAAAAGGAGATGGCATAATACATTTTTCGGGCAAGCCCGAAGATTTAGAGAACGTAAGAAAGGATATAGAAAAAATTGGCTATACGCCAAGTCCTATTCATTATCAGAAGTCAAAACTTGCTATCACTGGTAAAAATTATGATTCCTATTCGTTTGTGGTTAATGCATCTAGTTTGGTGGTTCTTTTGGAGACGTTAGGGGTTCCGCGCGGTACGAAGGTGACTCAGTCATATAGGGTCCCCGAATGGATTTTGAAATCACCACTTTGGCAGAAACGTTTATTTTTAGCCTCTCTTTTTGGGTGTGAATTAAGAATGCCTCATAGACGATTGGGGAGGAGAGGCTATTTTAACGCCCCTGTTTTTCCTATGGCAAAAAGCGAAGAACTCATAAAGAATGGAAAAGAATTTTTAAATGATCTTGAGCGGCTTTTGAAAGAATTTGGAGTAAGAACAATCGGCATCAACATGAGAAGAAGGCATATTAGTAGAAGGGGGATAGTCACAAGGTCGTTGGAATTGTTAATTTCTCCGTCGCCGGAAAATCTTTTTAATCTATGGGGCAAGATTGGTTTTGAATATAATCTTAAAAGGTCTTTTGTATCAAATGTGGCGGTGCATTACCTAAAGTTGAAATTGAGGATATTGAAAGAGAAAGAAGAAGCAGTAAAAATAACTATCCCTAAATTGCTAAAAAATGGGTTAAGTTACCAAAAGATCGCTCTTCAATTGGCAGGAAATTCTCTAACCAAGAGGTTTATCATAGATATTTGTTGGAAGCTTAATAAAGGTAAAGTGGTTGTGCCGCGAATCCCTGCGAGTTTTCCTTTTTTTGAGAATCATCTCAGAGAAATTAGGAAAGGGCTTGGTGATAGTGGAATGCTTTGGGACGAAATTAAGACAATAGAAAGTATTCCTTCCCAAGATTTTGTCTATGATTTTACCGTATCCCATCCGGATCATAATTTTATCGCAAATAATTTTGTTGTTTCGAACTGCATAGGTGGAGTTGCGGCAACCGATCCGCAAGATGGCGGCGTAATTTCTCCCGGAGGCGTGGGGTACGATATCAACTGTGGGGTGCGTCTGCTTAGAACCAATCTAAGCGTTGAAGATCTTAAAACTAAAGTAAATAAAATTGTAGATACTTTGTATAATGATATTCCTTCCGGCGTGGGCTCGACCGGTGAAATTAAGGTTTCTCATCAGGAAGAGAGGAAGTTACTTCTCGAAGGCGCAAGGTGGGCGGTTTTGCGTGGCTTAGGAGTCAAAGATGACCTGGAGTACTGTGAAGAATACGGAGCAATCGAGGGTGCGGATCCTGACAGTGTTTCTCGTCGGGCTTACGAGCGAGGCAAGGAGCAGGCCGGGACCTTAGGCAGTGGCAACCATTTTATCGAAGTGCAGGTTATTGAGGATATATACGATAAAGATGTAGCCCAGGTACTCGGATTAGACATCGGTCAGGTTACGGTGATGATCCATTCTGGTTCGCGCGGGTTGGGCTATCAGGTCTGTGACGATTATGCCCGGGAAATGATTGGATGTTTATCGAAATATTCTATAAATGTTCCTGATCCCCAATTGGCTTGCGCGCCCGTTAATAGTCCTGAAGCGAAAAATTATATCGGTGCAATGCGGGCTGCGGCAAATTATGCCTGGGCAAACAGGCAAGTGCTGATGCATTTAACCAGAGAAAGTTTTGGGCGAGTATTTTCCAAGAGTTGGCAATCTTTGGGGATGGATTTGATCTATGATGTTGCGCATAATATCGCGAAATTTGAAAAACATATAGTAGATGGTAAAGAAAAGATGCTTTGTATCCATCGTAAGGGCGCTACTCGTGCGTTCGGGCCGCAGCATCCGGAACTACCTGCACGATATAAAGCTATCGGCCAGCCGGTTATTATTCCCGGAGACATGGGCAGGGCATCGTATCTTTTGGTGGGGACCAAAAAAGCCGAAGAGGAAACATTTGCCAGTACTTGTCATGGTGCCGGTAGAGTTGCTTCGCGGCACCAAGCGTTGAAGACCATCGATTTAAATGATTTATTGCATGAGTTAAAAGCTAAGGGAATAGAGGTTAGGGCAACTAGTAAAAAAACCATTGTCGAAGAGGCTCCTGCGGTGTATAAGAATGTAGATGACGTGGTGGAGATAGTGCACAAGACAGGCCTGGCAAAGAAAGTCTGCAGGATGCGGCCGGTTTGTGTGGTGAAAGGCTAACGGTGAACAGGTTGATATGTCGTTAGGTTGTTATGTTGATAGGTTAAAACAATAGGTGGGGAAGGAGAATAATGTTAGACCCGAAATTTATAAGAGAAAATCAGGAAGCGGTGAGGCAGGCGTTAAAGAACCGCAACGATAAGTTTGATCTCGATAGTTTTCTGAAGCTTGACGAAGAACGCAGAAAAATAATGCACGAGATAGAGCAGCTATATGCCGCGCAGAATAAAATTGACGCTGACATGAAAGTATTGCTTAAAGAGAAAAAAGATCCGTCAACAAAAATTGCGGAAGCAAAGGAGATTAAAAAGCATACCGCGGAAATAGAGAAATCTTTAGCGGCCATTGAGGCACAATTTAAAGACCAGCTGTTGCGCATACCTAACGTGCCGCATCCGTCAATTCCTCTGGGGCATCCTTCGAATAATAAAATTGTCAAAGAGTGGTCGAGCCCGAAGCAATTTGATTTTAAACCGCTCGATCATATCGCAATAGCGGAGCGTCTCGATATCATTGATTTTAAACGTGCCACTAAAATAAGCGGCTCCAACTTTATTCTTTTTAAAGGTATGGGGGCGTTGTTGGAGCGCGCATTGATTAATTTTATGCTTGATATACACACTACCCAGCATGGTTACAAAGAAATCTGTCCGCCGGTTTTAGTGAATCGAGATTCAATGCGTGCAACCGGACAGCTTCCTAAGCTTGAAGAGGATATGTACCGTTTACCGGAAGATGATTTATTCATGATTCCAACCGCGGAGGTGCCGGTAACCAACATACATCGCGACGAAATATTATTGGAAGAGCAATTGCCCATTTACTATACCGCCTACACGCCTTGTTTCCGTCGCGAGGCAGGTTCGTACGGAAAAGATACCCGTGGTTTAGTACGGGTACATCAGTTTGATAAGGTTGAGCTGGTGAAGTTCGTAAAGCCGGAGTGTTCTTATGACGAGCTGGAAGCTCTTCTTGGAAATGCGTGCAAGATTCTTGAGCTTCTGGATATTCCTTATCGCATACTTATGCTGGCTACCGGAGATATTAGTTTTGCCGCGGCCAAATGCTATGACATCGAAATTCATGCTCCGGGTATAGATAAGTGGCTCGAAGTTTCCAGCTGCTCAAATTTTGAAGATTTTCAGGCTCGGCGCGGCAATATCCGATATCGGGAAAAAGCAACGGGTAAAATGCGTTTTGTCCACACACTGAACGGTTCCGGCGTTGCCTTGGCCAGGCTTGTTGTCGCCATAATAGAAAATTATCAAAATAAAGACGGTTCCATTACCATTCCTGCGAAGCTACGAGAATATATGGGAAACAAAGAAGTAATTGCTGTCTAATATTTGATATTTTATATTTAATTTAATGAGGAGAGGGGAGGATACGATGGACGAAAAAGGCGCAAAACACAATTATTTTTTTACGTTAATAAAATTTTTCCTGTTTTTAATTATTTTCTGTTTTCTAGTCTCGATAAGTAAGGAGTTTTTCCGGCATGTGAGGGCGGTAAAGGCGCTTAATATCGATATTCTTTATCTGGCGGTACTTTCTGCTTTCGCTTTTTACGCTTTTGTCGCTGACTTGAATGATTTTTATAAAAAAATACAGAATTTTTTCTTCCACTCTTCTTTCTTGTCATACCTGGTCCCCTCTTTTCTTGTTTTGGTTGGATTGGGGTATTTTATTCTGCCCAGAGTTTTTAACTTAGATATCGATAAAGAAATTTTTGTCTATGTGGGCGGTTTTATTTTCACTTCCCATCTTATTTTTATCGCGCGCGAAAACAAAGGTGACACCTTTGCAGCTTTCATACACTATTTATTCAACTTCAGTATTCTTTATATTGTAAACCTTATTTTACTTGGACTATATTTAACATCGGCATTCAAAATCAACTTGGGCAAAATCGTCGTTGATGGTCTTTCCGGGGGAGCCCTTTTAATTAAAAATCTTTTTACACAAGTTTTACATTGATGGTTATGTTGGCTGAATTTCGTGAGTTTGTGGGTAGTAAAGTGTATAAGCAAAAAATAACTGGTTGCATACTAGTGTTATCATTTCTTTCTTTTCTTGTCTTTGCCGCAGATATTCCTCAGGAGCTGCAAAAGCTTGGTTTCACCGAAAAGAATCTTGTGAGCTACAATAAAGAAGGCTCGGAAGAATTCTTTACCTTCTCTGATCCGGAAACCATGGGCAAAGGAGACACCGTTACCTTTATCCTTGCGGATGGGAAGGTTGATCAGGTTGTCCGGGGCGAAGAAATAAAATCACTTCAATACAGTACTTCCACTCAAAGTAAATAAATGGCTGCGGTTTTAAGGATGCGAGCTACTTGTTAATTCTACGGAGAAGGTTTAGGCCTCATGAACGTGATAACGATACATAATATTCTCGGGTTTGTGGCTTGCTTGGCTATTCTTTTGCTTTGTGTTTATGTGTTTGTTATCTTTAGTTTTTGTAGGATCCGGTGGGCTATCTTTTTATGGCGAAACAGGAAAAAAATGAAAAGTTTATGGGGTATAAATTTAAATTATTTTTTCTTGGGTAATATCAATATGGCCGATTGTAAAAAGTTTATTAAGCCTGAATATCCCGATTTTGTCGATACTTTTAATGCATATGCCGTACATATTAGGAAGAAACTCGACAAAAGCGATCTTATTGTAAGTATTGGGATTATTGTTGCGGTTATGGCTTTTGTCGGGTATAAACTGGCAAGCAATGGACATGGTGATTGAAGGTATATATGGTGATTGATCTTTTAAGATATGCGATAGTTGGCTTTCTGTGTTTTTTTAGTTGTACTCCTGCGTTTTGTGCTCAGCAATGGCAAGAATTGGGGAGCGATCATTTTTTTGTATATTTCACTCAAGATGAAAATTTCGCTAAAGAGGTTTCCGATAAAGCCGAGGAGTACTATATAAAAATCGCCACTGATTTAGGCTACCCTCGCTATTCGCAATTCTGGACTTGGGAGAATAGGGTAAAAATTTTTCTCTATCCTGACCGCGATGCTTATCTGAAAGGAACAAATCAGCCCAGTTGGTCGGGAGGAATGGCGGATTATACTGCGAAACGTATCGTGAGCTATGTTAACAGTGAGGGGTTTGTCTATAATATTCTTCCGCACGAAGTCGCACATCTTATTTTCAGAGATTTTGTGGGTTTTAAGGGTGAGGTGCCGCTTTGGCTGGATGAAGGCGTTGCTCAGTGGGCCGAGCCGCTTAAGAGAGAAAAGGTAAAGGTTGTCAGCAAGAAACTTTTGGATAAGGGGCTACTTTTTTCCGTCGCAGATATGATTAATCTAAATATCAGAGAAGTTAACGAAAACGACGTAGTGAAGATCAACTCGATACGTAACCAAGACGGCAACAGGACTTTATTGTCTTTAAGCGGTGGGGAAGTCGTAGGAACCTATTATGTGGAGGCGGTTTCTTTGGTGGACTTTTTGGTAGATTATGGCGGTGCCAGTGGTTTTACCGAATTTTGTAGGCAGCTACGTAATGGTAAAAGCCTTCAAAACGCCCTGAAGTCAGCGTATTCTACGCGCATAGGCAGCATAGAGGATTTAGAAAATGCTTGGCTAGGCTATTTAAGGGCAGAGTAATTGTGCATGGAAAGAGTTTATTTTGGAAACCTCAATAGCCCATTATAAAAAACTTTATTAAAGGAGGCCTTTTAAGTAGAGAATCTTCCCCGGGAAGTCCACAAGAAATGCGTTTGAAAAGGCCTTGAAAAATGCTATAA
Organism: Candidatus Omnitrophota bacterium; assembly: GCA_037146775.1. Lineage (GTDB taxonomy): Bacteria > Omnitrophota > Gorgyraeia > Duberdicusellales > 4484-171 > JBAWWL01. The sequence continues at coordinate 23,899 of JBAWWL010000007.1, forward strand.
TAAACAGCTTTATCAGCGTTCATTGAGGTATAGTTTTCTGAACCGTCTCGCCATGGAGTGATCATTTCTTGATGAACATTGAAGAATTATCCTTGGAAAGCCTGTTCATCGAAGGCATCTCGGATGCATATCCTCGATGCCAATGAAAAACAAGGAATAACCTTAAATAATTTCTTTTTCATTGGAGAGGTGGCCGAGTGGTTTAAGGCGGCGGTTTGCTAAACCGCTGTATGGTCGAAAGGCTGTACCTGGGGTTCAAATCCCCACCTCTCCGCCATAATTTCTGTAAAGCAAAAATTATGGCGAGACCTCGTCAAAAAATCCTGAAGGATTTCTTGACGGGTCCGTTCACGGAATCAAGTTTTAGTAAATTTTGAAGAGGCGGACTCTCCGCATTATTTTGAAAAGGAAAAATAGCGGGTCCACGATTACCCATTGTTTTAAAAGTTGGAATAAAAAATAATAAATTATAAATCATTAGACTCTAAACATTGAACCCCGAACACTAACAATATGGACTATAAAGCATTTGCCTTAAAATATCGGCCGCAGAACTTTGATGAAGTCGTAGGTCAGGAACAAACCGTCCTTTCTCTGCGCAACGCCATTATTAAAAAACATGTTCATCATGCTTACCTTTTTAGCGGTCCGCGCGGGACCGGAAAAACATCTTTGGCAAGAATTTTTGCGAAGTCGCTAAATTGTCAAAGTGCGAACGGCCCGGTTATTAAGCCTTGCGGCAAGTGCGTGAGTTGCGCGGAAATCATCAAAGGCACCTCACTCGATATTATTGAGATAGACGGCGCTTCCAATCGCCAGATTGACGATATCCGTTCATTGCGTGAGAACGTAAAGCTTTCGCCGGCACACTCGCGTTATAAAATCTACATTATTGATGAAGTGCACATGCTTACGTCGGAAGCATTCAATGCGTTGCTTAAAACCCTTGAAGAGCCGCCACCGCACGTAAAATTTATTTTTGCCACTACTCATCCTCATAAAGTTTTACCTACGATTTTGTCGCGCTGCCAAAAGTTTCCATTTAGCCTGGTGCCGCTGGAAAAAATCGTTGATAAATTAAAGCGAATAGTTACATCCGAAGGCTTAAAAATTGAAGATAGTCTTCTCTATGCTATTGGTAGAGCCGCAGGCGGGAGTATTCGTGACGCGGAATCGTTATTAGACCAATTAGTACCGGTGTTGGCACAAAACGGCTCGATAGAAGAGGTATTTTCTTTTCTTGGTATTATCGACGAAGAAACGCTCAACAGGGCGTTGCAATATATTATAGAAAAAGACTTGGATTCTTCTTTAGCCTTTATAGATAAAATTGCCAAAGAAGGAAAAGATTTGGGGATATTTCTTAATGCTTTGATCGAATATGTCAGGAATCTTCTTCTCTCGCAGGTCAGCGCAAAAAGCTTTAAAGAACTTATTGATATATCGCCTCAGGCAAAAGATTTTATTTCTAAATATTCTTCCGGTATTTCTACGACAGAGGTATTACGGATCATTGATTCGCTTATTGAAGCTAAAGATTTATCGCATAAACTTAATACCGTGAGAATTCCTCTAGAGCTTGCTTTGGTAAAGTGCTCTTATCATGAGGAGAATCAGAAAATCCTGCCGCAAAAGAAGGACGATCCGGCCGTTGATACAAAGCCTGCAGTAAGCGACGCCGTTGTCGCGGCTAAGATTGTCGAGGACGAATTTGATTTAGATGTCGAGCCGACAGATATACATAAGGACAAAATGCTCGATGGCGATATTGAGGAAGACCGGCCGGCCGGTGAAGATAACGTGCTCTTTGAGGAGCTGAAAAGCAAATGGCAGGGAATAATTGTGCATATTCAGAAAATGAGAGCGGCGATAGCTTCGCATCTTTCCCTTGCCGAGCCCCTTTCTTCGTCGGGGGCGGTTGTGACAATAGGTTTTTCCCGTAAGGACTATTTTCATAAAGAGATTGTGGAAAGTGCAAAAAACGCAAAGTTTATTGAGGGCGTAATTTCTAATATATTGGGCAAGTCTGTTGGCGTAAAATTTACTCTTTCTGACAGCGTGAAGCCTTCGGCGCAGCATAGAGTACGAGATGAAGAGGCGGCTAATGAAGAAATTGCTTCGCAGGCAGACGAAGGCGGTAATGAATTTATGAATGAATTATTGGATACATTTAAGGGGCAATTACATACGGAAAGCGAATAGAGGCAATTAACGAATTAAAACATTAACGGATTAACTAATTTTTGCACAGGATAACAGATATGGGAAGTTTTCCTAAAATTTTTAACGATTTAGTCCACAGCTTGGCGCATTTCCCCGGAATAGGTAAGCGTAGTGCCGAGCGTATTGCGTATTATTTATTGAAGTTGTCGCCTGAGCAGGCTAGCGATCTGGCACAAAAAATAGAGAATATTCATCGCTATATCAAGCCGTGCAAACTTTGCAATAATTTTTCTACAGAAGAAATATGCTCTATTTGTGCTGATTACAAAAGGGAAAAAGACATTATTTGTATTGTAGAAGAGCCGAAAGATATTTTAGCCATAGAAAAGACTGCCCACTATAATGGTCTTTATTATTGTTTGCTGGGGGCGCTTTCTCCCTTGGAGGGCGTGGAGGGCGAGGATTTAAATATACGGAAGCTAACCCAGCGCGTTGAGCGTGGCGAAATCAGCGAAGTTATTATTTCTACCGATCCGGATAACGATGGCGAATTGACCGCTCAGTTCTTAATCCAGCAACTTTCCCCTTATAAAGCGAAAATCTATCGTCTTGCGATTGGTATACCTTTGGGCACGCAAATTGAATATATTGATTCTGCGACGCTGGGCAAAGCGCTGCTGGATAAGAAACCGGTTGTTTAGGTTTAATTAGTAGTATAAGATATTATAGTGAGGGTGTTATGGGAAAGAGAAAAATATTAATTATTGACGATGATCCTGATTTATCAAAGCTTCTGGCCATGCTTTTGAGGGCGAATGGTTATGGGGTGTGCAATGCGCTTGATGGTCATAATGGGTTTGTGCTTGCAGAACGAGAGAAGCCTGATCTCATCCTTCTTGATATAAAAATGCCCGGTAAAGGAGGATTATCAGCCTACAAAGATATCCGAAATTCTGCTGCGACAGCTACCATCCCTATTATTTTGATGTCGGGTTTATCCAGGGATACCGTTGAAACAGTCGCGAAGGAAATCGCAGCGAACGGTTTTGTGCATAAGCCTTGCGACTCATCAGAATTGCTTACTAAGATAAAAGAGGTCTTGAAAGATTAATTTTGCTGGCACATTTGATTACTGTTGTTGACGCTGTGAGATAATTAAGTTATAATTGGAAAATATTTTTTTGATAATTCGGTTTTTCTTACTTCAATATAGCTAAAAACACGCATGTTGGTGGGTAACTTTTATTAGCCAGTGTCTATAATGACGTGTTATAGATTTTTGTTATTGTTCATATCATATTTAATCTTTAATTTTTGATCTTTGATATTTGATTTTTAGTTCCCCGGTAGCTTCCGCCTCTCTGCCTTCGGCAGAGGGCGAGACCTCGCCACACGAAGGCGTGGCGGGCAATTGGTTTCTAGGTACAACCTTTGTTTAGATAGAAACCATTAGATGTTCTTTTAAAATTTATTCCCCGGTAGCTCAATTGGTAGAGCGGCTGGCTGTGCGAAGAAGTGCAGCTTTCCCGAGAAATCGGGATTGAAAAAGCGGGCTAATTCAGGGAACCCCTATTCCATGTAAATGGAAGGGCAATCCTGAGCTAAGTGGCTAGAGCGAAAGCTTTAGCCTAAATGTGCAGAGACTATATACCCGCTGCCTAACCCCGTATCGTATACGGGTATGGTGATGAGATAGTCCAGGCCTTAAAGTAATTTAAGGGATACCTGTAACCAGTAGGTCGTAGGTTCGAGCCCTACCCGGGGAGCCATATTGACGTCTGACAGCGGATTGCTCCGTCAGACGCCGCAGTATCAAATAGCCCTATTTGGGGATACTTCCCGAATAGGGCTATTTTTATGCCCTCGGGGCCCAAGACGGCCTTTTTGAGGAGGAGCTTGAAGATCTCTTTCTTCTGGTAGGGATGCAGGGTGTCGAAAAGGCTGTTAAACTTGTCCACAGCCATCATCACGTCCTCTTTGCGGATCGCTTCACGCTGTATATCGTTTATCTGCGCGTCGAGTTCCACCATCCCGGCCTCAGTGTCTTTTCTTTCCTTGGCCAATTCATCGAGTTTTTCACGCAGGAATATGCTGTTGTCGGTTGTAGCAAGGGTTGTCCACTTGATCATGATGCCGTCAGCTTGCATTTTTATGTCTTCGAGCTTTCGCTTGAGCGCGTCACGTTGCGCGTTAAGCTGTGGCAGTTCTTTTTGAAGCTCAGCGTTTGCATCGCGCACCATTGTTTCAATAACGTCCTCTTGGGTTACGAGTCCTTTTATGTGGTCAATTACCACGCCTTCAATTTCATCGGCTGACATTTTGAATCTGCATGCTTTGCAGTGATAGTAAAAATATTTATTCCCTTTGTGGCCGGTTCCGCAGGTTCCTTCCATAGGCTTTCCGCAGTTTTCGCATAAGAGCAATCCGCTATTCAAAATATAAACATGTTTTATTGGCGCAGTCTCATTGTGTTTTGTCGCGGTGTTTTTGGCTAAAAGATTTTGAGTTTTGTAAAAAGTTTCTTCATCGATAATCGGTTCCCATACGGCAGGAACGGTGCGGTATCTGTTGTTTTCTGGAAGCTTGTCCTGATCCTGCGTTTTCCACTTTTTATTGATTTCCTTTTTACCGATATAAGCGAGATTCACAAGCATCTGTTTCATTGATGACCGGCCGAATGTTTGCGGTGATCGTGTTTTGTTGCGCCGGGATGTATATCCTTTGGTTCTGTAGCCGTTGGTATTTAACGCCCTGCCGGTTTCAATAAGCGATCCGCATTCCAGATATTTCCTGAAGGCGAACTGGATCGCGGCTTTTTCCTGTTCGCTTACTTCGAGGTAGCCTTTTTTGTTTGAATTCAAGTTATAGCCTAGTAAATGCCCGCCATTCCAGAGTCCGCGCTCTGCCCGAGCGATGGTAGCGTCTTTATTGCGCTCGGAGGTTTGCGTCCGTTCAAATTCTGCGAGCGCCATCATGATCGTAATGAAAAGCTTGCCTTGCGAGGACGTGGTGTCGTAGTTTTGCTTTAAGCAGACGAACTCGACGTTGTATTTTGTGAGTATCTCGAAGAAGTTGAGAAAGTCTTTAACGGATCGGCTTATGCGGTCGAGGGCGGTGCAAATAACCGTGTCAACTTTACCGGATTCCATATCGGCAAAAAGTTGTGCGAATTCCGAGCTTCGAAATGAATCTTTACCCGATACGCCTTTAAGAATATACCGGCCGGTTTCAAGCCAGCTTTCACCGCAGGCTGTGTTCTTATATTCGATGTGGGCCTGTAACCGCTGGAGCTGGTTTGTGAGTGATCCTTCCGGGTTTCGGGCTTGTTTGTCGGTGCTGACTCTTATAACGAATCCACATTTTTTCATTCTTTCCTCCGTGTTATAGGTACAACAACACCCCTATAACAACAAGCGGTTCCAGTCAAGCTGAATCAATGCCTTGTGACGGCATATCGCGGTTTGCGATTTCGCGGGCATTGTCTATGGCTTGGCGGACTTTTTCATGTCGTTTAGGATCAACCCGCAATAATCCTTCTTTTTTAAGATAGGCGTATACGCCTTCCGCGAGGATCTTGGCGACCTTCCTTATCCGTTCGGCTTCGTCCGGGCTCTCAACGTATTCAACTTCAACTTTTAACGCCATGCCTTAAGCCTCCTTAAGGCATATATACGGATTTTGATTACAGAATGTCGGAGGCGGTCATCACTGATACGTCAGTTATAGATTGGTAGTAAGTTTCGGCGTATTCTGATTTTGGGCTTGCAAGACACACGCAAAACAAAGCGAAGGTGTCTCGCAGGCCCTCATCTTTTACGGCTTAGAACCTAAGTTAGCCCTATGTCGTAGCGCCGATGTCGGTTCGGGGATATTCTGATTCTGGGCTCGATTGAGACACCTGAAAAAAACGGCAAGGTGTCTTGATTGGGCCTTTTTATACCCCGCCGGTACATCCGTAATTATGGAGCTACTGGTTTCGGCGTATCCTGAATTTGAGCTCGTTTTCAAGACACCTGCAAAAAAACGCGGTGTCTTAAGGCGAGCTTTCTAATCACGGAGCCCTCCGTGATTTCCTAAGCCCTCAAACTGGCCTATTCTTTAGTTGGGCTTGCTTCAAGACACCGCAAAAAAAACAGCGCGGTGTCTTAGGCGGGCCCTAATTCATTTATACGGCAAAAGCCGTAGAAGTGTCGGCCTCAAAGGCACCTCGCACAACAGGAGGTGTCTTATGGGGCTTACGTATGGGTGTGTATTTGAAGGTTGGGAGATCGCGGTTGCCAAGAAGCTGGTGGATCAGTTCAAGCGCAAGTGGAAGTGTTTTTCCAAGGATGATTTCGATGATCTTTTACAGGAATGTCTGAGCCATTGGTATTTCGTGAGGAAGAAATACGAAGTATCAAAAGGCGCGTCAAAATCAACGTATATGTCGAACGTCATTAAAAATAAGTTGATGGACATGGTCGAGGAGCGCATGGCGGAGAAGCGCAAGACTGATCAGATGAGTGTTTCGCTGTATGAGCCTATCAGCGAAGACGACGAAACCGCCATCATCGACAAAATCGCGGACAAATTGACAGAGGATTTGACGGAAGTCTTTCGAGTAATCGGCTTAAAGCATGACCTTGCCAGTGCTTTGGAAAAACTTACGCCTCAGCAAAAAGAGCTTTGCCGTTTGCTTGAGGAAGGCGTGAGTATTAAGGAGGCCGGACAGAAGCTCAATATTCACCGAAGCACTGTTTATGAAGAAATAAAGCGTATCGCAGAGGCGTTCGAAGGAAACGGCTTAAAAAATTATCTATAAATCACCCGACACTTTGGCGTGGGAGTCCGTATATATGCCTTAGGAGGAAAGAAAAGTGCAGGACACAGGTGAAATATTTGAAGCAGGCAATATCTACTTAGCGGCCTATCTCGTTTACCGTGGATTTTCTATTCGCGGGCTTACCGGTTACGGCAGACAGAAACGCCTCCAGTTTGATAACTCCCCGGAAATTCAAAAGACCAGCAAAGAATTCTTCGAGAATTCCGATGCATCGCGTCTTTTCGATTGTTACCGCAAAACCAAAGACTATTTATTTCAAAACGGAGTGTGATCATGCAATTTGAGGAAAGAAAAGACAAGAAATGGATCATTGAAAATATCCCGCAGGAATTAAAAGCACTTCCCAACTGGGTCGGGTTTAAATTCATCCCGCAAGAAGGCAAAAAGCCCAAGAAAGACCCGATCAATGTCGCGACCGGCGGCCATGCTAAGTCTAACGATTCGAAAACATGGCGCCCATTTGATGAGGTTATCGCGAAAGCCGAAACGCTGAATTTTGACGCAATAGGCATTGCTGTTGTCGAGCCGTATATCGTTTGCGATATTGATCATTCTGTTCGCGAAAAAATTATTGCACCGCTCGCAAAGAAAATAATATCCGCTTTTCCCAGTTACACCGAATATTCACCGAGTAAGACCGGCATTCATATTGTTGGCAAAGGCAAAATCCCAAGAGATCGTAAATTTACCACGCTCGACGTTGAGATGTATTCCGGCAGTAGGTTCTTTACTTTCACCGGCGACCTTGTGCCGGAGTGTCCTCAAGATATACGCGAAGTGGATATTTCGAAGCTCTACGGTGAGCTCGAGCAGATGGATGATGCGAATAAGCAGATCGACGCACTCTTCAAACGCATAAAAAAGAGTAATGACGACACGTTTTTCGCGCTCTATGAAGGCAAGTGGCAGGATTCATATCCTTCTCAATCCGAGGCAGACCTTGCTCTGTGCAATAAACTCGCCTTCTGGACGGGCAAGGATCCGGCGTTCATGGATTTGCTTTTCCGCAGGTCGGGCCTCATGCGCCCCAAGTGGGATGAAAAACATTTTAGCGACGGACGGACTTACGGCCAGTCGCTGATTGAGAAAGCCGTTGAGAGTTGCGCCAACTTCTATCACTCGTCAGGAAATGAATTTAAACACAAGCCCACTCAAGGCGAAATCATTACCTGCGACTGCGAGGAGAACAGTAAAGACTTTTTCCGCGATCAACATGGCAATTCAATAATCGTGCTTCCAGTCAGTGACCACCTCGAAGTGTGCCCTACAACGAGCACGAGTTTCAGGAATTGGACAGCTACCCGCTATCGTGAGAAATACGGTGTGCCACCCAAGACAGACGCAATCAATCAGGCGAAAGTTCAGATTGAGGCGCGGTGCGCGGCTTCCCGTCAGGTTGAATTATTTAATCGTGTCGGCTGGCATGATAACAAGATTTTCTTCGACTTGACCACTGCAGATCATAAAGGCGTTGAGATCGACAGAATTGGTTGGAGAGTTGTTGGTATTCCTCCAATGTTCAGGCGTTATCAACATCAGGCTGAACAGGTCGTGCCGGTAGCTGGATGCGACCCGAAAGATTTCCTGCGGTTCTGCAATATCTCGATAGATGATCGTTGCCTTTTTATGGCGCTTATCGCTTCGTATTTTATTCCAAATATTCCGCACGTTATTTTAAGCCAGACCGGCGAACAGGGATCTGGTAAATCGAACAACTCCCGCAAGATTAAAAGTTTGGTTGATCCCTCGCGTGTCACGCTCATCTCAAGCCCGAAAGATCTGGAACACGCGCAAATGATCGGCGAGAAACACTGGCTTATCTCATTTGATAATATCTCCAGAATTCCCGATTGGCTAAGTGACTACTATTGCCGTGGCGTGACAGGCGAAGGTGATATGAAACGAAGCCTGTACACCAATGACGATGAGTTTATCCGTTCATATCGCAGGTGTTTTGTTTTAAACGGTATCGGCTCATCCATGTATCGGCCTGATTTGCTTGATCGCTCGATCATCTTTGAAATTCCCATACTCAAAAGCTCCCGGCCGGAGAACGCCATGAATGAAGAATGGCACAAATCTCTACCGGGCATCTTAGGCGGGTTCTTCACTGTGGTTTCAAAAGCCATGAGTCGTGTGTCGCAAGTCAGCGGCCATGAGAAATTCCGCATGTCTGACTTCGCCCAGTGGGGCGGTGCTCTTGCCGAGGCTCTCGGGTATTCGCAGGATGAGTTTTTTAAGAAGTATCAGGAGTCCGTTGATCGCAAATGGCAGGACACCGCGGAGGACAGCGTATTTGCCAAAAGGATTACTGAATTCTTGGAGAGGCATGGCGGTTACTGGTCGGGTTCGCCCGCGGAACTTCTTTCTGAAATAAAGCCGGAAGATGATGAGAAAGGAATCCCCAAGACGGCCAAGTGGCTGTCGAATGAGCTGGTCAGGATCGCGCCGGTTATGCGTAATGTGGGCATTGACATCATCAAGGATAAACGCGAAGGCGGTACCGGCAGGCGCATTTTTGTTCTCAAGAAATGTGAGCGAAAAACTTGTGAGGATGGTGTGAGGATCGGGCAATTTTGTGAGGATGGCCATGAGGTGGACAGTGACCGGCCATTCTGATTTTGTGAGGATTGAGATGTATCCTCACGCAAACTCACAGGCATCCTCACAGGGTCAACACGCCTGTTCACAAGTAGTTACACCAATCTGTGAGGATTGTGAGGCTATTTTCTTTAAAGTAGTAAGAAAGAAAAATATATAGGAAAGCTCATAAAAACTCACACGCAAATACATGAGGTTTAAGGATAGGGATTTTAGCCTCACGAACCTCACAAGCTCACAAAAGGAGGTGATGTCTGGGCAGGTGTAGAAGCGGAAAAACAATTGGCAATGTAATTAACATTTAACTAAATGAAAGGAAAAACCATGAAACTGAATTTTTTGAACGCGTTAAACGGTAAGGTCAATCACGAAGAGATTGCCGAGCAGATCATCGCTCTGGAAATCAAACAAAAGGAATGCGAGAACGAGCGGAACCTCTCAAAGATTCTCTGCAAGGAAGTCCGGGGCAAGACCCTGTGCGGGGAAAAGATAAGCCCCGACGTCATTAAAAGCGCGGATAAAGGCTACGAGGAGGCATTGCTTAATCTCGAGATCGTTACCGAAGGCCTCGAGGAGCTCGGGAAAAAGCTCACTGTTGAGCTTGAGGCATACAGGCAAGACGAGGCAAAACGGATCGCTAATATGCGCAGTAAGCTTGAACAGGAGCGCGAGAAGGTCATGCGGGAGTTCGCCAAGGCCAAAGGAAGGCTGTTAGGGCTGGCTTTCGGTATTTACGGCCACCCGGCGGTTGCACGCAGGCACCTTGAGGTTTTACGGAGTTTTACCTATACCAATACGGATCAGTTTTCCGAGGAGTTCGAGGCTGAGCAAAACAAAACAGTCGCCGAGTTAAAACGTCCGACCTTTGCCGATCTTGATGAGGAGTGTCAGCAGAAAGACCGCTGGCTATCTTCTTTTAATATCGATGAAGAGTATGCCCGCATTCTCAAGAAGTATCGGGATCAGCATGGGGTTGAAGGTCAGCCGGTTGAGTCGTAGAGGCAAAGGACTGCGGAGGAGCCTGCGCGGGGTTTTCCTTTTTGTTTCCCTTCGTGCTGGCTTTGCCGGAGAAGCGCGTCCGGCAGGGGCGGTCTTGTTACCCGACCTCTTCGCACGCCCCCTTTTTTACGGGTCCTTGGAAGGGGGTGTCGGCCGAGGGTCGGGCGAGGCGCGGGCTTTGAGTGATGTCAGTTTTTGAAAATGTCATGTCGTGGTCGTATAGGCATATTTCGGGGTGTCCGGTTGGTAATGGCTCAAAAAGGCGTTTACCGTCGGGAAAACGGCTCAATTTTGGCTCAAAATCGGTTCAAAAACGATGTCCTACGAGTCGGACATATACGACATTTTCGATGTCCGAATGTCCTATTGGTAGCGACAGGAAAATCAACTCGCATAAAACAAGGCGCGCTTCCATTTTTAAAAGAATAATACTTGATTTTTTGTCTCTTGTGCAATATAATGCAAGATATGCAAGATAGATCGAAGAATACAATCTCGCCGGAGCAAAATCCTATGGATATCGTCAAACAATTAGAGCTTTACCGTTTGGAGAACAGAATTACTCAAGATGAGCTTGCTAAGGAGATCGGCGTCAATTTCTCCACAGTGAGCCGGTGGCTCAATGGTAAAACCACTCCGAATAAGATTCAGCAGTATCATATAGAAAAATTATTAAAGCAAAAGGCAACGAGAAAATAAAGTATTTATGAAAAACGATTCGTCAAAAATATCAAAGATGAAATTGCAGATCGAAGAGTGGAAGAAAAGACTCATAGATCTAACGCGAAGGAATCAGCTTGTTTTTTTTAATTCCACGAAAAAAAGCACTATTGAAATTAAACATCCTTCTTTCGAAGATGTGTTCAGTTCGCTATTCAATGAAAAGAAATTTAGTGTTTGGTTGCCACCAAAGGATGATGAAAATAATAAATTAAGTGACAGCGAAAAAGAGGATCTTTTTAATAGTAGCCCAGCGGACGATGATGAGTATAATTTAAGAGATAATGAGTTAGCTTTCGTTTTATCTGAGCGGAAGGAAACTGAACGTAGAATAAAGAGCATTTATAGAAAAGCGTCCTCAGATTACCTTGAAAAAGGCATAAGAACGTCTATAGTTGCTTTTGGTTTACTATGGTGGAAAGAAAAGGATTCTCACGAAGAAGTATGCTCTCCTTTGTTGTTGTATTCAGTCGAGATATTGCAGGCCACTCCTGAAGAACCATATAAAATCCTTGGATCAGAAGAAGATGTTATTTTAAATCCCGCAATTCAAGTCAAGATGAATTGGGATTTCAAAATTCAATTGCCCGAACCGGATTTTGATTCTGATGATTGGAATCTTGATGCATATTTATCTTCAATAGAAAAACTTGGCAAGCGGGACGGTTGGCGCGTTGAAAAGAGGATGTTTCTTGGAAACTTTTCTTTTCATAAGATAGCGATGTATCAGGATCTTGCAGTTAATGCTTCAATAATGGAGCAACATCTGATAATAAAAGGGCTCGCAGAAGGATTTTTAGATGAGCGGCTTTGCGTAAATGATATCCCAAATGAGAAAGAGCTCGATAATAATGCTGATTCGAAGAGGATGCTTTACATATTAGATGCAGATAGTAGTCAGTCGAAGGCCATTGAGTCTTCGATATGTGGGCATAGCTTTGTCTTGAAAGGGCCTCCGGGTACAGGAAAAAGTCAAACTATTAGCAATATAATTGCCGAGTTTCTAGAGGAAGGTAAAACGGTTTTATTTGTCAGCGAAAAAATGGCGGCCTTGGAGGTTGTTTTTAATCGATTGAAACAGGCTCGATTAACCGATTATTGCCTTGAACTTCACAGCCACAAAGCCAATAAAAAAGAGGTTGTCAAAGAACTTAAGAGATGCCTAGACGAACAGCCGATCGCTAACAAGAAAGTTACTTCTCTTGAATTAGAAAAACTTCGGGCTCTTCGTACTAGATTAAATGAGTATGTTCTTGAGCTACATTTTGTTAGAGATCCACTTGGGGAGAGCATGTATCAAGTGTTTGGAAAATTATCAAGGCTAGATAGAATGACGCTTATTCCCATAAAACTTCCCGACGATAGTTTTTCCCCAATTTCATTTCAATCGATGAAAGATTTAATTTCAAGACTTCGGAATTGCTTCATTGTTATTGAGGAGGGGCGAGTTTTCCCTTGGCGAGGATTTAAACCGCAAAGATTTACACATAGTTTACGAGCAGATCTTATTGATAAGCTTACAAAAATAAGGTCACAAATAAGTAAGTTGGATGGGCTTTTTAAGGATCATTCATCTATTTTAGGATTAGACTCTCCAGTTAGTCTTTCTGGATGTAAATGGATGCTTCAGATGAGCAGAAAGTTAACCAATAATCCATCCCCGGTCAAGCTGTGGTTTTCCGAAATCGAGAGAAAGCAATTGTTATTAGAGGCACAGAAATATTGCGATTTAGACGAGCGTTACCAGCTATTAAGGAATGAAGTTCTTGGTGATTTTAACGAAACTTTCTTTGGCCTGACTGTTAGTATAAAAAATGATTTTCAATCAGTTTGGGGCGACCTAAGCGCCCTAATATCGAAAGATGCGGGCATGGACGCTCAGCTACTTGTTGTTCGAAAAGAACTAGAAGCATTTTCGGATAGCTCTAGGCAATATTTAGAAGGTTATATACGGGATGTTCGAGAGATTAAAGAAGCTTTTGGCTTAACGATTCCAGAGAATTATTCGATAGAGCGTATCAAGCAATTAACAGAACTAGTTTCCCTCCTATTCGTAGAGAATAAGCCTGAGAAGGCGTGGTTTGACCCTGTGGCCCTCAACAGAGCGGTCAATATGATCAAGAAGCTCCGAGTTTATTGTGAAAAATACTCCCAGCTCACGACTGAAATAGCCTCAAAATATTACACTGGATTCCTAACGCTAGACACCGAACGGTTAATAAAAAACTTTGAGGGTAGATATAAAAGTATATTCAGATTTTTTATTCCCGGATATTATTTCGATATTAGTCGTATCAAGAAAATCAGCAAAACAAAAAGTTTTCTCGCCACGATTGTCACCGATTTAAGGAACGTTAGAGAACTAAAAGAGCTTGAGAACACTTTTAATGTCGAGAGTCCGTCCATAAAAGAAGCCCTTGGGAATTATTTTAATGGGTTTGATACAAATCTTGAAGCCACAGAGTTTGCAATTGAGACGGCGGATAAGATCATCCGTCTTGTTGGCGAGCTACCTTTACCCGTAGGCGTCTTAAATGCCGGGGCTTTTGGTGGAATTGCGCATCCAAATTTGAAAATCATTTCTAGCCGGCTTCATAATACATTAACTGTGTGGTTACGTGAACTTGAGAAATTCGGAATAATTGTTTCAGACAAGTGTTTGATGGTAACAAAATTACCCCTTGTCGAAAGTTCCGTTGTTTCACTAAATCAGTATTTTTATGACTTATCTCTCGCTCTAAAGAATTTAAATATAGTTGTTAATGCAATTGAACAACCTAAACGAGTGGGGCATTTTAATTCATGTTCGGAAATATTTGAAAAATTGGATAGTCTTGCCCAAATCCGAGATTTTGAGAAAGATATTCAAGGAAGATCAGAAAAACTAAGTCAATCATTTGGTAATAAATTTCTTGGTCTACAAACAAATTGGCGAGAAATAGTGAATGCTTTAAATTGGACAAAAGAGTTTACTGGGATGATCGAAGGAGTTCCTCTTTCCGACGATTTTCTTGCCAACGTTATTTCGGGGATACGGCCCAAAGAATCTGAAATATCAGAATTGGATTCCGAACGTCAGACGGCCGAAAACAGGATTAAAGAATTCGAAGAATTATTTAACGACAAAGAAGATCAATTTCCTCCTGTTCGTCTCGAAAATCTCGATTTCGATCACATCACTATGGATCTAGATCAACTCATCAGTAGGATTGATGATCTTTCGTATTGGCTTGAATACATCAACATAGCCGGAGAATTACGGAAATACGGGCTATCATCTTTCATAGAAAAGATTGTTGCTATTCCACCCAACCCCGATCAATTAGGTGATATTTTTGTTAAATCTTTTTACAATGCATGGGTGAACAAAGTTTCTGAACAAGTTCCGGTGCTGGGTGAGTTTAAGGGTATTAATCATGAAGATACGGTTACTGAATTTAGGGCGCTTGACAAGAAATTAAATTCACTCTCATCTTCTTTAATTATTGAGAAATTAAACGAATCAAAAAGTGGCTTGTTGGATGGGGTGCGAGGCAGTGAGGTATCAGTATTGCGAGACCAATCAGCTCGTGTTCGTCGGCATTTTCCCTTGAGGGTGCTTTTTTCTCGTATTCCGCATTTATTGCTTAAACTAAAACCTTGCCTACTTATGAGTCCTCTTTCCGTAAGTCATTTTATTGACCAAACGAACTACAAATTTGATCTTGTAATTTTCGATGAGGCTTCGCAAATATGTTCGGAAGACGCCGTAGGTGCGATTGCGCGAGGTAAACAATTAATTGTAGCTGGAGATAACAAACAATTACCTCCGACTAAGTTTTTTCAAGGAGATTCGACTGACGAGGATGATATTGAGGAGTCTAATGAATCATTTGGAGTATATCAAAGCGTTTTAGATGATTGCGAGAGAATAGGATTGACGCCACAGCCTTTAATGTTGAAATGGCATTATCGAAGTAAGCACGAAGGTTTAATCGCATATTCGAATTTGCGATTTTATGAGAATAAGCTTGTTACATTTCCATGTGCAAAAGAAAAGCATGACGATTTAGGCATTAAGTTTATTTATGTAAGCGATGGTGTTTTTGATCGTGGAGGGAAAAGGAACAACTTAAAAGAAGCTGAAATAGTTGCGGATTTGGTTTTTGACCACCTCACTAAGTATGGTGACAGTAAAACATTGGGCGTTGCGACATTAAATCTGCCGCAGAAAGATGCTGTGCTGGATGCTATAGAACAAAGGAGAAAAATTCATCCGGAGCTGGACAAATTTTTTCTCACTGATAGACTGTCAGGTTTCTTTGTGAAAAACCTTGAATCAGTACAAGGCGATGAGCGCGATGTTATCATTCTGAGTCTCGGGTACGGGCGTGATTCTCAAGGTAGATTCACAATGAATTTCGGGCCAATTAATAAAGATGGTGGTGAAAAACGCCTAAATGTTATTGTTACTCGAGCAAAAGAAAAGTTGATTTTAGTAAGCTCAATCAAGGCATCCGATTTTGATTTAAGCAATCTTAATACAGAGGGCGTTAGACACTTATATCGCTACTTGGACTATGCTGAGAGAGGCAAAGAGGCTCTTGAGCTACAAGATATTACCGATGGAGATGTCGACTCTCCGTTTGAGGAAGATGTGAAGAATGCAATCAGGGCGTTTGGATTTGACGCGGTTAGTCAAGTTGGTTGTAGTGGATTTAGAATTGATATTGGGGTCATTGATCCTGCTCATCCCGGATGTTTCATCTTAGGCGTTGAATGTGATGGCGCCACATATCACTCTGCATTCACAGCTCGAGAGAGAGATAGAATTAGGCAAGAAATCTTAGAGAAGCTAGGATGGAAAATGCATAGAATTTGGTCGCCGGATTGGTTCTATAGAAAAGCAGAAGAAATCGCAAAATTGAAAGAAGTGATTGATAAGGTGCGGACTAATGGTTATTGTTCAGGCGTATCACATAAAAGTCATGAGATAGAAATTCGTTATGATAAACGAGAACCAAATGATTTTAAGGAAAATTTTGTTGACGGGATCGTTGAATACTCAATATACAAGCGGAGGAACACGTATCCATCGTATGAATTTAATCTTCCGGAAAGTTGCGAAAAACGAGCTGATATTCTTGTAGAAATAGTAAGGCATGAAAGTCCAATCCATGTTGATTTAGTTTCAAGACGTCTTCTTTCGATCTGGGGTATACAGCGTATGGGTTCTGTAGTTGAAGACACGATGGATAGAACGGTGAGATATTGTTTAAGAAAGGAATATATCTTCCGAAAAGGTAAATTCCTGTACTCAGATTCGTTATTTGTAGTTAATAATGTTCGAAAACCGATTGAGGGCAAGCCTGAGACATTTCGAGACGCCGAGCTCATTTCCGAGGATGAAGTTGAGTTAGCCCTAACACTTTTCATTAAAAATGCAATGAGTATCGATAAAGAGGCTCTTATTACTGAGACCGCAAGGCTCTTTGGCTGGGCAAGAAATGGATCAAAAGTGGAGTCTCTTATTGTCAAGGCTTTTGGTGAGCTTTTAAAGAAAGAACTAATCGTAACAAATAATAATTTAGTTTATCTAAAAACGAATTGATTGAAATTATTGGCGCCAGAAGCTGATTGCTCGAATAATATGGTTAATCAAAGCGCGGTTGCAGAATTTGAGAAACAAATAAATGATTTGGTTTATGGATACTATGGTTTAACGAAAAAAAATAGACTTACTGGAAAACTCGGCTGGAGATAAATGAATCAAAGAGACATTAAAGAGTTATACTTCATAACCCCGATTGATAATATTCCATCGATATTCCAACATGGGATTATGTCGCATAATAAAATTAGGGCAAGCAAGTTATCTCATAAGAGCGTTGCTCATGGAGAAGTCCAGAAGCGCCGGGAGGACAAAGTCATTCCCGGAGGAAAACGCAAGTTGCATAATTATGTGAATCTGTACTTTAACCCTCGAAATTCAATGATGTATAGTCGTAAAAACTTACATGAAGATCTTTGCGTTTTGGCTGTACATGCGGATGTTTTAACTCATCAAGGTATTATTATCGCGGATGGAAATGCTTCGAGCAACTATACTCGTTTTTTTGAAACATCCGAAGGCATTAAATCTTTGGATAAAGATTCCGTTTTTACTGAAAACTGGTGGGACCCGGATCATTACGAGATGTGTCGAAAACGAAGTGCGGCTTGTGCCGAAGCCTTATTCCCCGATCAATTGCCACCATCCAAAATTACAGGGATATATGTATCGAGCGAAGAGGCTCATGGGAAGGTGGCGTCAATTATTGCCGATATTCGTATCAATATACCAGTTATTATAAATGGCAAAATGTTTTTTAAGGAGGCTTGAAATGGTAAAGAATATTTTAATCGGGGATATTTTTAATTCGGAAACTCAGACATTGGTAAACACTGTCAATTGCGTCGGTATCATGGGTAAAGGAATCGCGGCTGAATTCAAGAAACGCTATCCCGAGATGTTTGATGATTATGTGGCACGTTGCCAAAAAGGCGAAGTCAAGCCGGGCGTTCCTTACCTATTCAAAATGCCTTCGCTTTTTGCTCCGCAGGTGATTAATTTTCCAACAAAAAGCGATTGGCGAGCGGCATCGCGGGTCGAGGATATAGAAAAGGGTCTCAAAATACTTATTTCGAAATATAAAGAATGGGGTATTGAGTCAATAGCGGTTCCCCCGTTAGGCTGTGGCAATGGTCAATTACTTTGGGAAACCGTTGGCCCTCTGATTTACAAGTATCTCTCGAAGCTGGATATTTTGGTCAAAATTTATGCTCCATATGGCACACCGCCTGCACAGTTGACCGAGAAGTTTCTCTCGCAAGAGTATAATTTGCGGGATGCTAAGTCAGGCGAGGCAATCCTTCAGAAACTGGAACCCGCTTGGGTCGCGTTGATTGAGATAGTTCATCGCATTGAAAAGCAGGCGTATCATATGCCTGTCGGCAGGACTATTTTTCAAAAGATTGCCTATGTTGCCACTGCATTAGGTATCCCTACCGGTTTGGCGCATGTTCGTGGATCATATGGGCCTTATTGCAAAGAGCTAAATGATGTTAAAAAACGATTATCGAATGATGGATTATTGCAGGAAGAAAAAAGCGGGTCTATGTTTCAGGTTATTCCGGGCCTCGCGTATGAGAAGAATCGTTTGAAATATCAGGATACTTTTCAAAAATGGGATAATATGATCGACAAGACGGTTGATCTTTTTCTGCGATTAGATACTAATAAGGCCGAAATTGTGGCAACCGTTCTTTTCGTTGAGCGCGAAATGAATAAAAACAATATGTCTGAGGATGATATTTTGCAAGAAGTGATGAAGTGGAAACAGAAGCGCATTCCTCCAATTAATAAGAAAGAGGTCGCTCAAGCTATCCGCAATCTTGGTGTGTTGAAATGGTTTACGCTGAAGCCTTCGGCAGACTTGCCGGTTGAGGAAGATTGGGCAAATTAAAAAATTATGGATATAAAAAACGATAACCATGACTTTTTACTCAAAGAGATTGATCTAATTCAAGATGTGATCAGGCGAATGGCTCATAATTCATTCTTGATCAAAGGATGGGCTGTTACTTTGATCGTTGGTTCTTTATTATTAAAAGGGACGATGCTTGAAGTTTATATTGCGGTGATTCCGCTGATTTCTTTTTGGATTCTGGACGCTTATTTTCTTAGGCAAGAACGTCTATATCGGAAACTTTACGATTGGGTTATTAATAATCGGCACAAAACAAGCGAATATCTTTTTGATTTAAGCACGTCGCGATTCAAGGGCGCGGTGCAGTCAATTCCTCGAATTATGTTTTCGATTACTTTGGGCATCTTTTATGGTTCGATTGCAGTTTTATTGGCTATTTATATTGTCATGCTTTTGAAATTTCATGCATAAGGAATTGATATTATGGCTAAACAAGTATTTTTTAGCTTTCATTATGATGATGTAAAAACATTTCGTGCGAATGTTGTTAGGAACCACGGATTTACAAAGGAAGATGGTCAAGAAGCAGGATTTTTTGATGCCTCAATCTGGGAAGATGCGAAACTACATGGTGATATTTCTGTAAAAAGACTCATCAATTCGAATCTGGACAACACATCGGTTACTTGTCTTTTAATTGGTACAGGAACGTGGAATAGGCGTTGGGTCAGATATGAGATATTGAAAAGCTATGATCGGGGCAACGCACTGTTTGGAGTTCATATCAACAGCGTGACTGATAAAAATAGGCAGACGTTTCCTCAAGGACTAAATCCATTCGATTATTTAGGATTTATCGTTAGTGAAGACGGGAAGAAGCTTACTTATCAAGAACACGATGGAACAAGTTGGAAAGTTTATCAAGACTTGCCACCTAAAATGACAAACTTTGACAGACAACATTGGAATAAAGGTTTTAAGCTATCCAGCTGGGTTCCGTGTTACGACTGGACAAGTGGGGATGGATATAATAAATTTTCATCTTGGGTAGAGAGTGCCAAATAAACCCTATGGCGTTGTGGTTCGAGCTGTAGGCTAACTTGGCGATACTCTCTAAAACTTGGAGGTTTGAACAATGGGTAATCGAGCAGAAAATAATTTCAAAAAACGTTTCGGTGATCCTCCTCGGTTTAATGTTATATACCCGAAAAAACCTTTAGAAGGGTCTGAGCGGATATACCGCAATCAAAAAATCGCTGACGCGGTCGATAAAGTCTTAACCGGTATTTTAGGACGGAAGCCAACAAAAGACGAATTGATCGGACGCAAGCGTATAAATGAAGCGGAAATCCAAGCGTGCTTGGTCGGTAAAACGGAATAAGCGCAGATTACGCTATATTTAGAGCGAGACTTTTTTATAGCCATTATTAAGTTAGGAGTTATTCGTGGCATCAATGGGCGATTTAATTGATGAATTGAAACGTGTCGATTTTGAAAGACCGATTGTCTTTATCAGTTACGCTGGCGAGGAGCTTGCGTTAGCGGATTTTATTAGGGACATCATAAGTCGTCTCACTGAATTTAAGGTTGAGGCGTTTGTTGCTAAAAGAGATATCCCGCCCGGAGATAATCCACTAAAAACAATGATGGAAGAAAAACTTAAGAATGCAAAAGCGATTATTCCTATATGTTCTGTCAAGTCGAAGATGTCATCATGGGTCTGGTGGGAATCGGCCGCTGTTTGGGCTAAGGACAAAAAGGTTTATCCCCTGTTTACCAATATTTCAGCAAGTGATTTTGGTGCGCCTTTAACGCTGGTAAGCCAAGGGAAAGAATATTTTATTAGATCGGAGTTTATTGAGACAGTGAGAATGGTTTGTGAGGATGTCGGGACCCCGGTTGTCGATAAGGATTTAACCAAAGAGGAATGGGATGAATATGAGAAGCTAAAAACTGAGTATTCTAAGCCGGAAACTTCAGCAAAAGTTACAGCGGATTATAAGAAACTTGAAATGACTCAGGATTTACACAAATATTCTTTTGTTTTTGAAATCGAGAATAGGAATCAGAAAAGATTTGATGATGTTGATGTAGAGCTTTATTTCCCGGTAGACTACATTGAGGAGAAAAAATGGGAATATCCGCATTTAAGATCTTCTACTTCACATGACAAACCGGGTTACTTATGCTTAACATTTTCTTTTTCCGGGTTGCCAGAAACTGCGAAAAAACAATTCATCAGCAGTTTATTGCCCGGTAAAAAGCTAAAGGTTTTTGGTGAAGATGGAATGACCAAACTTCATTATTACATGGATCATGATCGTTGGGACAAAAGGTTTAAGTATGATGTGCAGTGGAAAGTTTATATCAATGGCGGAGCCCCTCAAGAAGGCAGTATCCCATTAAATTCAATTCAGTATTTTTAAGGATGGTTGGTCTGTAATCGCGTTACAAAGCTTTCTTGTTCTTTGGGACTTTTAAGCATCTGCCGTAGCTGGCGTTCAGTTATCAGTCGTTTGGGCATGGGATCGCCCAGCGCTTCAACGGCTTCGACCAGCGAGGGGTTAAGGTCGAGAAGGCTCGTATATTGCCAGATTCGGACCCGGGAGATGCCTACCTTGCGAGCAAGGTCACTTTCGTTCTTGGCTTGGCCGGATTCAATCATGCGGGCGTATTCCTTGGCTCGAAAGATGGGGTTGCGGTAGGTACGGACGGGTTTTGGGGGTATTCTTCGGGCCTGTTCAGGCGTCTGGCCTTCTCGGATGACTGAAATGAGCCGGTGATTCCACTTTTCCTTCTCGGTAATGAAGGCGGTGAACTGCCATAAAAGCCCGCAGTCAGACGACTGCCCGGGGAGCCATCTTTATATCTCTCAATCCATAAGGAGAGATGCAAAAAGCCCTGATTGCCATCAACGATCAGGGCTTCTTTATCCCTTGGTTTTTCAAAGAGTTATGCCATTAATTTCAAACGCTATTCCAGTAAATTATTGATATCTTTCCCGCCACTATATAAACCACCAAAGTTAGCAAAATATTCCTGAAATTACCCCATTTATCTCGGCATGGGCTCATTTATAATGGTTCGTATATAATCATAAAATACGCCAATAGTAAGGGAATTAAAGCAGACTATCGAGCCATTATATAGAAAAAGAAGGTGGTGAAGCGAGATTACGCGGTAGGTTTCTGAATAAGTGATCGCCACATATCGTATTGCTTTCCCCAGTCTGGCTCTCTGGCAATAATGTTGGCTTTATACTCGGGTATTTCAGAGATAGTTTCATTAGGCCCAAGAAGGATTTCTTCCTGTATCCTTGGTGAAATATAGAGCAGCTCCATAACAAGATGTAGCTTAATGGCCGACATATTAAGCCAAATAGCAAGCAGTTTAATGTTTTCAGCTTGACCAGAGTCAAGCAGCTGTTGTGCTTGGTGGGCAAGAATCAGCAGTTGGCGCAGTTTTGGTTCTTTCAAGATGCCATCTTTAGGGTCATGTGTAATAGTATGGTTTACTTCTTTTAACTCCCCGCTATATTCTTGAGAAATCCCGTCAGAGAATGCAACCATCAGTTTTTTAGTTACCCCGTCATAATCAACGCGTTTAATATGGCTGACTAAGATAGATTTTTGTTCCTGGGCAGTAATACTTTTCCAGTTTTCTTTAAAGCTAGCCGCGTCAGCTCGCGTAAACAAACATTCCGCCACGGCATTCTCAATTTCAAGAGCGTTAACTGATTTTGTCGCGCAGCCGTCGTAGCCGTATTTCTGCGCATGGAGGCATACGTAATATCGGTAGTAGATTTTCTGTTCCTTGAAAGTGCTTGTGCCAAACATTGGCGTATTGCAATGCTTACAGAAGAGAAGCTTGGTTAGTGGGTTTACGACGTTCTTTCCGCGGGTTAGTTCCTGATAATTACGGTTTTTCTTTAGAGCCTCTTGTGCCTTATTATAAGTTTCCTCGTCAATTATGGCTTCCTGTTGTCCGGGGTAAAATTCGCCCGCATATTTGACTTTACCGATATAAAGAGGATTCAGAATAATACTGTTAATTGAATTATTCTGAAATATGTTACCGCCGTTTGTTTTACCTTTTTTATTGGTATGGACTTTACTTCGTAACCCTCTTTCATTTAGTTCTCGCGCCAGCATTCTGAGCGAATATCCTTTCAGATAAAGCTCATAAATGGTTTTAATTATTTGAGCCTCAGCAGGATTAATAACAAGTTTTCCGGCTTCTTTGTCGAAGTCATACCCTAATGGAGGCCTGCCGCCTAGCCATTTACCTTTCTTCCTGGCCGCTCCCATTTTATCTTTTGTGCGCTCTGAAATAATCTCACGTTCAAACTGGGCAAAGGAGAGCAGGATGTTAAGTGTAAGTCTGCCCATAGAGGTATTGGTATTAAAGGCTTGAGTTACTGATACAAAAGTTACCTTATTTTGATCAAAAAGCTCAAGAAGCTGGGAAAAGTCAATAAGAGAGCGGGAGAGCCGGTCAACTTTGTAAACTACAACGCAGCTAATTTTTCCAGCCCTAATATCCTCAATAAGCTTTTGAAGCGCCGGCCTGTCAGTATTTGCTCCTGTATATCCACCGTCGTCGTAACGGTCTTCCAGGGCGATCCAGCCTTCATTCTTTTGGCTGTTAATATAGCTAATCGCCGATTCTCGTTGGGCGTCCAGCGAGGTAAAGTCCTGGTCCAAGCCTTCAGAAGTTGATTTACGTGTATAGATAGCGCAATAAAGGTTAGGTTTATCTTTAATATTGTCGTTGTTCATAGTCTGAAAAATTGGTAACCGTTCCAATGGTTACCTCCAATTAGTGAGGCTACACTGGAAAGAGTTTTATATATCTTCCCATTATATTCAAAACCATTTTCTAAAACTTTCACCATGATTTTTTGCCCTTTATAATTCTTGGTAATTATGCTTCCTGGGATAGGCAGGCGCCGGTCATTTTTACGAGAAGGCCTTTTTCCGGGAGTATTCTCGCTTTCTGGCCGTAATAATGGATTGTTTACAGGTTCATATTTTTGTATTAATTCGTCTAATTTGCTTTTAACTTTCTCTGAAAGTCCGCCAAATTCTAATTCCTGGTTACGATAGGCGATTTTACGCCATAAATGTACCTTATTGTTGGAAGGTCTCTTGTTATCCCCAAAAGCTTCCTTGTATTTCTTCTGTAATTCATACAGGGGTACGCTTTTTAGCTCCGTTATCTTGGTTACCGCATTTTCGCTCATATTCGTCTCCTTTTGTCAGTACACATATAGCCATACAATTAGAGATATAGCAAGGGAAATAGAGAGGTATTTTAAGGGATATTAAGGATAAAAAGAGAGCATAATTAATACCAAATTAGCATTTTTTATAAAAGGTAAATCTATAACTATCCAACGTAATACCTCTTTAATCACAAACCGTCTTATTAAGCTAATGCTATTTTTCACACTTGACCAATATCTACTATAGCGGTATTATTCTATCTTATTGACTACAGAGGCGTAGTTGATAGATGAGGGTAAAGTGGCATCTGAAAGTACAATTGGGTTATTTTTTCTAAGGCAATTCTCTAGATAGGGGATTGCCTTTTTTATTTGAAGGAAAATGAGGGTTTAGCTGGAAACAGTGAATGAATTTTTTGTTTGATTGCAGAAGTTATGTTTTAATGTGGATCTTTAGGGTTGGTGGACAGCGGAGATTTGATAAATCTGAGATACAAAAATGGACTACTAATAAAGGAATAAAAGAATGAATACCGATCTCACATTTTTTACAAACGAAAAAGGAGCAACCCTGCTAGACAGGTTCAAAGTAACCCTTGAAAACAATACAAAGTTTTTTGATGTCCTAGTGGGTTATTTTAGAACGAGTGCATTTTTTAGTTTATATAAGTCGCTTGAAAAAGTTGAAAAAATTAGAATTTTGGTTGGGATTAATGTTGATAAACAAACACAAAATCTATTAGGGCAAGCCAAGGAAGGGCAGCTTACACTTAAGTTTTCGCATAAAGAAGTAAAAGACGCTTTTGTCGAAGAAGTTAGCAAGGAAATGGAGGAGTCCGAAGATAACTCAGAAATAGAATTAGGTGTCTATAAATTTATCGAATTTATAAAATCTGGTAAGCTAGAAATCAGAGCCCATCCTTCGCAGTCTATTCACGCCAAGCTCTATATAATCCGTAAAGATTCTACAAAAAGTGAAGATTATGGTAGGGTTATAACTGGTTCGAGTAATTTTACCTTCTCTGGTCTCCAGGAAAATATCGAATTTAATGTAGAATTAAAAGATAGCCGGGATGTGGAATATGCTTTAAAAAAATTTGATACACTTTGGGAACAATCAGTGCCTATCTCTAATGAATACATCGAAGCAATCAATGATAAGACTTGGCTTAATGACGCAATTAAGCCTTATGAACTTTACCTAAAATTCCTTTACGAATATTTTAAAGATAAAATAAATGAAGATATGGATTCCATTTATAAGGATAGAAGATTCTTGCCTGAAGGCTACATGGAGCTTGAGTATCAAGACGAAGCCGTAAAAGATGCTTTAGCTAAATTAGGTGATTACGGTGGAGTTTTCTTAGCAGACGTTGTCGGCCTAGGAAAAACTTATATTTCAGCTTTACTTGCCCAGCAGCTCGACGGTTATACTCTTATAATTTGTCCACCGGTACTAAAAAACTATTGGCATGATACCTTCCGAGATTTTGGAGTAAGGGGATTTGAAGTAGAATCTTTGGCCTTGAGCAAAATTGATAGAATAATTGAGGAAGGTCCTGAAAAGTACAAGAATATTTTCATCGATGAGGCACATCGCTTCCGTAATGAGACAAACCAGACTTATGCAAAGTTAAAACAGCTTTGTTGGGGGAAGCGAGTTATTTTAGTTTCTGCAACACCATTGAATAATACTCCATTTGATATCCTAAGTCAAATAAAGCTATTTCAAAAGGAACATAATAGTACGGTTCCTAATGTTCGGGATCTAGGAAGATTCTTCGCTGGACTACACGAGAGATTAAAATCAACTGATCGTAAGAATCTCAAGGAATATTTAGCGATAGTAAAGGAGAATTCACAAGCAATTAGAGAGAATGTGCTTAAATATTTGATGGTTAGAAGAACCCGTTCAGAAGTTCTGAAATACTTCAAGAAAGATCTTGATAAGAGAAAGATTAAGTTTCCTTCAGTGGCTGAGCCCAAGAGGGTCTACTATGAATTTGATAATAATCTAGAAAATGTATTTATTCAAACAATCAAACTCATTAAGACATTTAAGTATTCCAGGTATATGCCATTCAATTACTTAAAGAATCCAGATGCGGAAGACAGACAGGAACAAGTTTCTCAACGTAACCTTGGTCGTTTCATGAAGATACTATTAGTGAAGCGTCTAGAAAGCAGTTTTTATGCTTTCAACATGACTCTGGACAGGTTCATTAATTCTTACAAGGATTTTATCGATATGCTAAATAAAGGGAATATTTATATAAGCAAGAAATATAGCGATAAAATTTACGAAGCAATAGGTAATGACACAGAGGATAGTCTAGATGAACTAGTTAATCAGGAGAAAATTAAAAAATATAAGAAAGGTGATTTTGCAAATGATTTTCAGAAAGATTTAGAAAGCGATTATAAAATATTATTGGAAATAAAAAAAATGTGGAACAGTGTAAAAACAGATCCTAAGATAATAAAATTTAAGGCTATACTTAATAATGATAAGATTCTAAAGAATAATAAAATAATTATCTTTACAGAATCTAAGGAAACAGCAGAATATCTAGATAGAAATTTAAGAGATGTCTTTGGCGATAAGATCATATCTTATTCAAGCAAGTCTGGCTCTACTGTTCGTGATGAAATCACTGCAAACTACGACCCTAATTCTAAGATCCACAAGGACAACATAAGAATACTAATTACTACTGATGTACTGGCAGAGGGTGTTAATATGCATCGTTCCAATGTGGTTATAAATTATGATATTCCTTGGAACCCTACCAAAGTCTTGCAAAGAGTGGGACGTGTTAACAGGATTGGGACTATTCATGACAATATATATGTTTATAACTTTTTTCCTACCGTTTATTCAAATAGTGAAATTAAGCTAGAGGAGGCGGCTATTGCAAAAATTCAAGCATTTCATCATACTCTCGGAGAAGATGCGCAATACTTAACCGACGGGGAAGAAATCAGCTCCCATGAGTTGTTTACTAGGCTTAATTCTAAAAAGGTACTCGAAAATGGCGAAGAAGAAGAAAGGGATTCAGAACTTCAATATTTATCTGAGATACGTAATGTCCGCGATGCTAACCAACAGTTATATGAAAGAATTAAAAAACTTCCTAAGAAATCACGGAGTGCTAAGTTTTATAAAGGGGAGAAAGAATCAGGGGTAACATTTTTTAGAAAAGGAAAATTACGTAAAATGTTTATTGCTGACTCTCAAAGTGCAAGAGAATTAAACTTCTTTGCCGCGGCTCGGTTATTAAAAGCGGAAGCCAGTGATATCAGGGAAAAAATTGCAGCGAGTTTTTATGAATTCATTGTTAAGAACAAAAAAGCATTCAGCTCGGCCACTGCTGAAGAGGTGAGACAATTTGGGCAACTGGGAGCCGGTAGTAATGAGAAAAAGCTTATTCGATACACAAAGGCAATCAGAAAAACTGCTGGATTCACTGATCGAGACGAAGAATATCTAAATAAAATAATAACGATTTTAGAAGATGGAACGCTAGCTAAACAGACAACCAAGGTTTTAATCAAAGAGATTGATAAAGAGACTAAAAAAGAAATAAAAAAAGACAAAGTCCCCTTTAATATTTTAAAGAAATTTAAAGAAAAAATTCCAGATACATTTTTTGCCGAATCTATTTTGAGCAGCCCACATCAGGTTTCTTCCCCGAAGGAAGTTATTCTCTCCGAACTTTTAATTCCCGAAAGAAAAACTTAATGAAGAACATAATTAAACAATCTTTAGAAGGCAGCTTTAATCTAGATAATTTTAGCCTATTAGTTAAGAATATTTTCAATAAAATTGATATAAACCCACAAGAGATAACAGTATTTAATGGTTTCGAAGAGCATATAAAGAGTCTTACTTTTCTAGGAGAATATTGCGATTCTCAAGATAAAAATCTTGATGTTTTAGCTATCGAGTTAATAGGTGATACGAAAATTGAAAGAGCCCGCTCATTTCAGAGGAACATAGTTGCTAAATATCTTAAAAATAATACTAAAGATTCTAGCCTTGTTGCTTTTTATTCCCAAGGCAACCCCGATTGGCGGCTATCATTCGTAAAACTCGATTATAAGCTTACCGATAAAGGCCCGAGAGCTGAAGTTGGTACACCTGCAAAGCGATATTCATTTCTTGTAGGAGAAACAGAACCATCACACACAGCTCAAGCTCAGTTACTTCCTATCCTAGAGAAGCAAAAAGAGAATCCGTCAATTTCTGAAATTGAAGAGGTTTTTAGCGTTGAAAAAGTTACGAAAGAATTTTATGAGAAATACCTAGATCTATTTAAAAGGCTGTCAAGAAACTTAGAAAGAAATAAAGAATTTGAAGATATTGCCAATAAAGAACAGATTGATATTGAAAACTTCACGAAAAAACTAATTGGCCAGATAGTTTTCTTATATTTTCTACAGAAAAAAGGGTGGCTAGGAGTACCCCGTAAAAAATCTTGGGGTGAGGGGGATAAGTTTTTCTTAAGAACCTTATTTGATAAAGCAGAAAAAGAAAAAGGAAACTTTTATAACGATTACCTCGAAATCCTCTTTTATGATACATTAAACAATCCTCGTAAAGATAAAGATGAGCCAGAATATTCTACTTATTTTGACTGTAAAATACCTTTCTTAAATGGCGGACTATTTGGACCAGATTATGATTGGAAGAATACAACGGTGAAACTATCCAATGAGATTTTTGAAGACATCATATCTACGTTCGATATTTATAACTTTACTGTGAAAGAGGATGACCCACTAGAGAAAGAAATTGCTGTTGATCCAGAAATGCTAGGTAAGGTTTTTGAGAATCTACTTCCGGAAAACCTACGTAAAGGTAGGGGCGCCTATTATACTCCTAGAGAAATAGTTCACTATATGTGTCAGGAAAGCTTAATTAACCATCTTTCTACTGAAACAAAGGTGGATATTGAAAAAGTCAGAAAATTAGTCAATTTAAGCGATTCAGGAATATCTAAAAATGAAGCAGAATCAATTGATAAGGCAATTTCCAGCATAAAGGTCTGCGATCCGGCTTGTGGCTCTGGTGCATTTCTTGTAGGCATGCTTCACGAAATAGTGAATACGCGTCACAACCTAACTAATCTCCTGAATTTAGAAGGTAAAGATTTAAAAGAAAGGGGCGAATACAACCTAAAGAAGCAAGCGATAGAAAATTGTATATATGGGGTTGATATAGACCCTGGAGCCGTGGATATTGCTAAGCTCAGGCTTTGGCTTAGCCTAGTTGTAGATTACGATGAAGAAGTTATTAAACCATTGCCTAATCTTGACTATAGAATAATGTGTGGTAACAGTCTATTAGAGGAATTTGAAGGTGTTAGATTCTATGATGGTAGTAATGGAAATGGAGAGAAATCTTTGTTTAAAGATGAGCGGAAGGAAAAGATAGAAGAGCTAAGAAGAAAAACGAAAGAATATTTTAATATTTTTGATGATGAAGAAAAACACAATAAAAGTAAAGAAATTAATAAACTCAAAGATTGGTTTATAAGGACAACTTTAGAAAAGAGAAGAAAGAAAATTACTCTTCAGCGTAAGAAAATAGAAGCCAATGTAAATATGTTTAACAGTGAAAGCCAGAAAGAATATTTTGTGAATCAAAAGCATATATTTATTTCAGAAGCAAAAATCAATGAGGTTTTACAAAATTTGCATAATCCACAAAAGGCGCGGCCATTCTTTATTTGGAAGCTAGAATTTATGGATGTTTTTGAGGAAAAAGGTGGGTTTGATGTGATAATGGCAAATCCGCCGTATGGGATAATTTTCAAAGATGATCTTAAGGAAGAATACGAAGGTAAATACAATACATTTTTGAGGAATAACGATATTTATGTTGCATTTATTGAACGCGGAATAGATCTAATACAAAACAATGGCATGATAACATACATAACGCCGAATACTTACCAAAATGGAGATTATTTTATCAAATTAAGAAACTTTATGATTTCGAATTTAAAAATTTTTGAAATTCTTGATTTTAAAAATATTCCAGTTTTTGACGATCCGACGGTTTTTGTGTCAATTTTTAATGCACAAAAAAATAACTCAGGGTCTTCTATAATTCCCCTGGGAATAGTAATAAGTTATAAAGAAAGGATGGAGCGCGTTCTTTCACTTATCAGAATTGACAAAGGGGATAAAAATTTATTTTTTAAACCTCAAAATCAAATTATTCAAAAATTCATTAAGGACTGCTCAATAGAAGAATTTGACAAAGTATTTTATATAAAAGATGTTGGTTTCAATTACTGGACAGTAGGAAAGGGTAAAAAGAGAGATGGCAATTCTATCGGAGACAGGATTTTTTACGCAGGTAAAAGACTCAGTGAATCAGACATCCCATTTCTTAAAGGTAGGAATATTGATAGGTTTTTCATACAAGAACCAGATAATTATTTGAGACATAATTATAAAGACTTCCTTAATTCTAAATTTGACGTTTTTAGATTTTCCAAAGAATTTCTTGAAATTTCACCTAAAATAATTTATAGACAAACTTCCGCAGATATTAAGGCAACAATTGATCATGGTAAGAACTATCTGGATAAAACTGTTCATTTGATTGTGTTACGTGATATTAATTTAAAAATTAATTTAAAATATGTTTTAAGTTTACTTAATTCGAAATTATTCCAATATCTATACGCTTATATCTCGCAAGAAAGCTATGGGAGGACATTCGCACAAGTCAAAACTACATATATAAAGAAGCTGCCCTTTAAAAAAATATCCGAGGACGAGCAAATCTCTTTTGTTAAGCTTGTTGATAGGATTCTTTCTGTCACGAAGGATGAAGACTACTTAACTAATTCTGTTAAGCAAGCAAAAGTCAAAGAATACGAACACCAGATTAACCAGATGGTCTATAAACTTTACGGACTTACCAAAGAAGAAATTGAAGTCGTTGAAAGTTTTAATAAAAAATAACTTAAGAAATTATAGTGGTAATTAAACATAAAATTGAGCCACAATCTGAAGCAAAGCCTTTTTTGAAATGGGCTGGGGGAAAAACAAGATTACTTAAATATTTCAGGGAATATTACCCTAGAAATATTGGAAGAGAATTCAAAAGATACAGTGAGCCTTTTGTTGGTAGCGGAGCTGTTTTTTTTGATTTGGTATCCCAAGGTGCGCTAAAGGGTAAGGAGGTAGTATTAGCTGATTCTAGCAATTATTTGATTAATTGTTATAAGCAATTGCAAAAAAGTACCTGGCTAGAAGTATTGCGCCAATTAAATAGACTAACTAAACAATGGCAGGATAACGAATCGTATAGTAAAAATAAAGATGAATATAACGAATTAATCGAGGATGATCGTTCTGGTAGACGAGTTGATCTTATTCGCTGCGCAGCTTTGTTTATTTTTCTAAATAAGACTTGTTTCAATGGGGTTTACCGGGTTAATAGTAAAGGTTATTTTAATGTACCAAAAGGCAAATATGCTGAAGTTCCAGTTTTTAAAAGAGGAGCCCTTGAGGCAATCCATTCGGCGTTAAGGGGTGTTAAACTAATGAGCGGTCCGTATAAACAAATTATTGAAGGTATAAAGGTAACTAGAAATGATTTCTTGTATATGGACCCTCCTTACATAAAATTAAGTAAAACATCAAGTTTTACTGGTTATCAACAAGAACCCTTTGGAATGGATGAGCAGAAGGAATTAGCCGAATATTGCGTAGAACTTCAGAAGAAAGGTTGTTATTCGTTAATAAGTAACCATTGGGTAGAATGTATTAAAGAATTATACCCTAAAGATTATTTCAAATATAAAACTTTTTCAGTTTCAAGATGTATTAATTCAATTGCCGAAAGAAGAGGTAATCTAACAGAAGAAGTTTTAATCATCTCTAAAGAAAAAGAGACAAACTAAAATGAAGAAGAACATAGATTTTCTTAATTATGGTACGGTTAAACATATTAAAGACTTGCTTAGAAGGGTTGATGAAGGAAAAGAGCCATACGCCCAAGGGGTTTGCTATCCGCAGGCTGATGATGTTGAGAAGGTCAATAGGCTTGTGATCAGTATTTTTAATGGTCAGACTAGCAAGGAAGATTTAGGCAGAATATTAAATGTTACCTTAAGGCAGGTTGATTACTATGGTAATGCAGCAGTTTATCTCGGTTTCTTGCAGACAAACCGAGGACAATTTCAGCTTACTGAATTGGGGAAAAAGTTTGCTCAATATGATAAAAAACAAAGAGAAAATTTGCTTATTGAGCAGTTTTTTAAAATTCCTAGTATAAGGAAAGTTTTCAGACAGTTACTTCCCTTGACGCTTGATATTAATTTAGTGATGGATTCTATGGCTAGGGCACAAGTAAACCTAAACACAAAGAAAATGCAACGTAGAAGGGCACAAACTATCCACGCTTGGGTTAATTGGGCTTTAGAAAACATGGAAAAGACAATTTAACATATATGGCAATTATAATTCCGAGTAATTTTAGTAAACTTAAAGGCGATCTCGAACTTAAGAATAAAGAAGAGAATCTAATTATGACCTTACAGGAGTTATTTAATGACCAGACAATATGTTTAGTGCAAGTTAACTCATTCCCGTACGAGAAGGCGAAGTTTTTGGCTTGTTTAATCTTGAAGGATAAAGGGATAATTCTCATAAAATCAATGGAGACTAAAAAGACCCCTAATTTTAAAGAACTTGAGGTAGACGTCCACTCATTGCTTTTTGAGTGTAGCTATAAGAAATTAGCAAACCATAGACAGTTGCAACTAACAGCACCTGATGGTGTATACCTTAAATTTCCTTTGAAAATTATTTTTTATTTTTATTCTCTTAATAGAAAAGATATCGATTCGAATGGTGTAAAAAAGTTTACTGAGGAGAATACACTCTTTGATGATGATGTTGATAAGTCTTTTGATGATCCTGATAAATTTAAGAATCGTTTATATAGTGGTTTAAAAACAGTTAATCCAGAGTTCGCGCAATTATCGGCCGATGATATTCAGGCTATTACTTTTCAGGTTTGTCCTGAGTATACAATCCCGCGATATTTATGCGAGGCAGTTCAGCCCATAAAAGTTACTTCGATTAATCCTGAAAAATCGTTAAGACCCATAGAGGTAACAGGAGACGAGAATTTTGTTAAAGCCTGGGGTATGGATGATGAGCAGATAAAATTAGTAAACAGCCTTCTTGAGCAGCATGAGCTTTTATTAGCATGCGCAGGTAGTGGTAAGAGTGTTTTACTTCTCTCGCGTGCTATAAAAATAGCTAAGATGTATCCAGAGAAGAAAATCTTACTTACTTTTTACAATACCCCCCTGCGCTCTTTTTATGAATGGCGTCTTGCTGTGGCGGGGGTTAACTTGCGCAACATAATTTGTACAAATTTTCATCAGCTATGTTTTCAGTTGCTAGAAAGAAATCATTTACCAACGCCAACTCGCAGGCCAGAAGAAGATGAAGATCATTTCTTTAAAAGAGTTATAGCTGAGACGCGTCAGGCAATTGAAGATGAAGAAATAGAAGACAGATTTGATGCGATATTTATCGATGAAATACAAGATTTTGATTCAGAATGGTATAGATTGTGCTACAGTCTTTTCAAGGATAAAAAGAAAAACTATATTTTGTGTTTATGTGGCGATGTAACTCAAGATGTAAATAATCGAATTAAGGGAAGTACAGCTCCTTGGCATGGTGAAGGTTTGCCAAGTTTCAAGGGCCATGCAAAGAGATTAAGAAAAAACTACCGTAACAGTAGAGAAATAAATGAGTTGGTGAAAAACTTTTCTAACCTTTGTTGTAGTTGGGCTCTTGGTAATCTTGGTATTAAAATTAATGATGATGATTTTCTGGATGGTGTAGCAGAAAAAATAACAGGTATTTATCCAAAAATACATCAAGCGACGCGAATGGAAGAGAGTTCTTTGGTATTAAAAATAGTAAAAGAACTCAAAGAAAAACATGGAGTTCCTTACAGCGACATAGCCGTTTTGTATCCATATAAAGGATTTACAGGGGCGTTAAATTATCACATACAACATTGGTTATCAGAAAAGCTTAGAGAAGCAGGGATTCAACATTCTTTTGTCCGCGATTGCGATAACTTTCCTACTTTTTATCATTATGCGACAAGGAGGGGTGTTACTTTGGCTAGTATGGGGGTGATTAAGGGATTAGATTTCCAAGCAATTATAATTTGCGGCCTTTTACCATTTGTTTGTAGGAATCAACAAAGCCCTGAACAGCTATTAACTAACATGAAAAGAATTTACACGGCCATGACTAGAGCAATGACGCATTTAGAGGTAGTTTTAACTAATCCTCCAGAAAGAGACTTGATTACTAAGTTTATTTTAGAGGCGTATAAGAGTCTTTAACTAACAAAGGATCGAATTTATGAATGATATTCGTGCAAAAATAATTGAGCATATTAACCAGAAGCTTTTTCAAGAAGTTACTGGTAGAAATATAGACAGATTGATATGGCAAGATAGGTTTGATGAAAAATTCTTTATCGGCTTGCTTTCAGCCGGAAGCACAGAGCATGAAGAATTTCAAACTCGTGCTCGGACAAAGCAGATAGGTATCGATATATTATTAAAAAAGGAAGAAGTTGAAAAAATAAAATTAACCTATTCTGTAAGTGGCTCATTTTTTTATAGAGTTTTTCCTAGTCTTACCGAGCAAAGAGAATTTTACGTTAAAAAGTTTAATGAGAACTTTTCGCAACAGATTGATTCCTGGAATGATTTAACCTATTTTCTTCAGAATAATCCCTCCTTCAAACCAATCAAGTGTGATGTTGCTCCAGTTTTTTGTAAGATTAAGCTTGTAGATGAACCAATTGAATATAGGTTAGCAGGTAAAGAGCTTGATTCACATTTGAATGTAAAGAGCGATGCGCACAGGGAGTTTGTTTTGAATATGGCAAATAGTAGCACTGACTATTATTATATTATTCGCGAAGAAGTAGAATTAAAAGATTTAAATAGCAAAGATAAATGGCAAGAGTTTATTAGAAATAACAAAAGCGATAGAATGCCTTTACAGTGGGACTTTGATTATAACATCAAAGAAATTGATTATGATAAAGATAGAATGCGTATTTCTTTTACTTGGTCGAATATGGCGCAGGTGGAAACAAGAAATGGCAAATTAGTATATGATGGAATTAGGGTGAATGAGATATTTGATTGTAAGATTAAGTTAAAAGTTGATGGCGGCGAGCCTTGTAGGTTTACGATGAAGGGCTTCGCAGAAGATTATAAATACGACCGTACTATAAAAGCAATAGGAAAGAATTGTTTCATCGAGGAAAATAATGTTAACGGTAATATTCTTGAGACGAATCCGTGCCCTGTGTATGAACAGTACAGGTTAAAAGTAAGGCGTTTTGGCTTAATTCCAACTTTTGAGGGGTTTTCTAAAGAACCTTTGCCTATTCTTGATTCTATTGCTTCGGAAATGGATAAGTACATTGAAAATTTTGATATTGAAGTAAAAGAGTTTTTTGCACATAAAGGTTTGGATATGCAAGAAAAGAAGACGCAGCTAGATTACGAGAAGGCAGATTTTTCTAGAGAAAGAGAAAGATTCAAAAAAGGTATTAGTATTTTAAAAAACTGTCCGGACGTTCTGCAAGCATTCAGACTAATGAATAAAAGTTTTCTAAATAGTAGCATTAACTTTAATTCTTGGCATTTATTTCAGATAGTATTCATTGTGTCTTTGCTTCCAGATTTCGCGAAGAATAAGTATAGTGAAATAGAGGGTGATAGCTTAGACAAGGTTGATTTATTATATTTTCCAACCGGTGGTGGAAAAACAGAGGCTTTCTTGGGGTTAATAATTTTTAATCTGTTTTTTGATCGCCTTAGAGGGAAAAAATTAGGTGTTACCGCTTTAGTTAAATATCCATTAAGGCTTTTGTCTATTCAACAGATGCAAAGAATCGCTGATATAGTAGCTTCTGCAGAAAAGATACGAAGAGAGGAGGAGAACTTAAAGGATAGCGAAGGCTTTGCGGTTGGATATTTTGTAGGAGAAAGTAATACTCCTAATAAGATAGACAAGAAAGAGTCCCAAAATTTAGTTAAAATGAGTCAAGATAACTTAACGAAACAGTACCTCATTCTCGACAAGTGTCCTTTTTGTCAGAAAAAAGGTATGATAATTAAGTATCTTGAGCAAAACAATCGACTAGCACATTTTTGTCCCAATTGTGATGAGGGCTTATTACCGATCTATATTGTTGATAGAGAAATATATAGATATTTGCCTTCAGTTGTAGTAAGTACGATTGATAAATATGCTGGAGTTGGTAATCAGAGAAATTTCAGAAACATTCTAGGCTGCGTATCTGCAAGATGTTCTCTGCATGGGTTTACCAGCCAACTTGAATGTACGGAAAAGGGTTTTGCTGGGGTTTGCACTTTATCAAAAGACAAGTTAGAAAAAGTTAATTATCAGAATTTATCTCCCACTCTCTTAGTTCAAGATGAGTTACATCTTTTATCGGAATCATTAGGGATATTTGATTCTCATTATGAGACGTTTATTAAGTATTTCATTGAGCATTTAATGAGTAGTACGAGTAAGCTTAAAATTATTGCTGCAACAGCTACAATTTCACATTATAAGAATCAAATAAAGCATTTATATATGCAAGATGCTATTCGTTTTCCAACCCCATCTCCAAATCCAAATAAGTCTTTTTATTATATGGTTGACTATAATGAATTAAATAGAGTATTTATCGGCATCGCTCCTGTAGGCATAACCCCTAAGACTGCCGTTTATAAGATTGTTGAACTTTTACGTAATTATATTTTTGAATATTATGATAGCCCAGTAAAATTAAATAATGAATTAAAGCTAAAGCTGAGCGATTCAGAGATTAAAGAAATTCTTCGTGATTACTGGACTATATTGGAATATAACCAGAAGAAAAGTGACACATTAAATATTTGTGATACCCTTGGTAAAACAGTAAATCCGAAGCTTAAGGAGCAAGCTAGGTTTAATATTGAGAACTTAACTGGAGATAAGAAGTTAGAAGAGGTACGACAAATAATTTCAGATATAGAAAATCCTAATAATCCATTACCAAGCCCGGATTTTCTTGCGGCGACCAGCATGATATCTCACGGAGTCGATATTGATATCTTTAATATTATGGTACTCTATGGTGTTCCTCAGACCATAGGTGAGTATATTCAGGCTACGAGCCGTGTTGGGAGGCAACATCCTGCTTTTGTCTTCTGCATATTTATAGTTAATAGGGAAAAAGATAGAAGCTATTATAAATATTTCAAGCAATTCAACGAGTGTAAAGATATTCTTATTGAACCAGTTCCGATTAATAGGTGGGTAAACAATGCTGTCGACAGGACTCTTCCAGGTATATTTTTCGCATTAATGCTTCTTTACTATGATTTCAAAATTCAGAATGAGCATGGTTCTAATATTTATTTAACCGGTGGATTTCGTGATGCAGTAAAAAATGGCTGGTTGGCTAGCTCTGACAATATAGCCGATATGGTTATTCAATCTTATTTAGCTTATGGGCCATCAGGAGAATTATTTCGAGAGAAGATAAAAGTCAAAGTGAAAGACATTTACGATAAGCTAAGTAATTGGTCGTTAAGCAAGAGAGACTTTATCGCTACGGCTCTTGATGGATATCATCCTATGCGCAGCTTGCGAGATACAGATATTCAGATAGAGATCGAGCATCCGCAGCTAAATAAAACAATGAGTCGGGGAGTTATGCAGTTGTTGTATAGACACTTTCCTTGTACCTGGTTGTATTTTGATAAAGGTAGATTAGAGCAAGAAGTTTCTTTTATTGATTTCTGGGATAGCCGTGAAATACCAGTCGCAAATTTAAATAAGAAACGGTTATTAAAAAGAGTAGAAAAGTATATAAGTGGTTTTGGTAATAGAAAGAACATCAATATTCCTTTAAATGAGAATGAATATTTAGTATTACAACCAATAAGAGCTCATGCAGTTACAAAAGCAGAAACGTATTTCTGCACCAATAATAAGTGCAATAAAGTATTTAAAAAACATGCTTTAATTAATGGAAATTGCCCAGATTGTCATCGTAGAGCTAGCCAAATGCCGCTAGTATATGCATGTGATTGTGGCTGGACAGGTCCAGTAGAGGTTATGGGTTGTAGACAGCATGGCTTGCAGGATATGAGATTTCGTGACGGCAGGTATGATACTAGGAGTTGGATTTGTAAAATAGATAACCAAGCCGTTAATGTAAGAACACGTTGCCCGGAGTGTCAGAAGGTTCCCCTATATCCTAAGAATATCGGAGATGCTTCTATTTCTATACCTAGAACTGTAACAATGATTGATCTTGTTGAGTCTGATAAGGAGAAATCACTTGAGCATCCAAATGGGGTCCCCCTCATATATGCTACATGGCTAGGTAAAGTTTCAATTTCAGAAGCCGCAGACTTATTTAGGAGCATTCTGAATCCATTGCCAGAACAGGAAGATTTAGCTAAGAAGATGGAGGAAGAAGTTAAACAAAATATGGAAAATCTGGGAGTTGACGAGAACTTAGCCAGAAGGATTGCGGAGAAATATCTTAAGGGTAGCCGTGATATTACCGGTAGATTAAATGAAATTAATAACTGGATTTCAGATAAAATCGTTAATCTATCTGAAGATGCTAAAAGAATAAATGCAACTAGCATTCTTGAGTTTGAGACAATAAATTCTTTAAAAGAAGCGCGGGATCTTAGCACTATTTCTGAATTTAACAAGCAGCTTTTATCCCAAGAGAATTTACAGGATTATAAGAGCATTGCAAACAAATACGGATTTATTAGCGTAAAAGCTTGTTCTAACGTTCCTATGGTGTATTGCAATTATGGATACTCAAGAAATGAATTTGAAATGGGCGGTTCAACAACATTATTAGGTTTTCCTCCTGATAGAGAAGTAAAGGCTAGATTTCCCGGAAAGAAGAATATTTATGCCCAAAAATATAATACAGAAGGTATAGTTTTTGAGCTTGATAGGGCACGAATATTATTCTGGTTGCTTAAAAACAAAATAGTTGATAGGGTTACTAATAATTTACCCGGAAATTTAAATAACGAAGAAGAAGCGAAACTATGGTTTATAAACAACTTAAGGCAGGATTTACTTTCTCCATTCAAACCTATTAAAGTAATAGATCATAAAATTACCTATTATGTGCATACCCTAACCCATACACTTTCACACATGCTCATAAAAAATGCCGAAGCCTTGTTGGGGTTAGATAAAAATTCTTTAGGCGAGTATTCATTTTTAACTGTTCCCAGTTTCTTAATATATTCACATGACATGCACGATTTTCCGCTAGGAGCATTCTTTAATTTATTTGCGAACTCTTTCCAGGCGTGGCTTGAGAATTCGTTTGAGGCTAGTTCGTCTTGCATAAACGATCCAATATGTATCGAACATTTAACTAAAGAGCCTGGAGATGAAACAGCTTCGTGTTTCGATTGTCTTCACCTCAATGAAATATCTTGCCAGTATATGAATTATAATTTAGATAGAAAATTGTTAACTGGTAAGGTAAAAGAAGATAAACATATTTTCTTCGGTTATTGGGAGAATCTGGAGTAAGGTTAATTATGGCGAAAATGATTCCCGAAAGCTTAACTTATTATAATTTTACTGAATCGGAAAAGTTAGTTTTTGATTCTTTGCGTACCCTAGGAGAAAATTTTACAGTTTTTTATTCTGTTCCTTGGCAAAAGAAAACCAATTTGGGTAACTTTAGATTCAATGGTGAGTGCGATTTTATAATCGAACATAAGGATAAAGGATTTATATCCCTAGAAGTTAAGGGCGGTAAGGATATTAAAATAGAGAATAACATTTGGTACCTATATTTTAGTGAACGAGAACGACTAGACAGTGATGAATATTTAGAAAATACTAATCAATTTATCAGGCGATTAAGGCAAAGTCCATTAGCTCAGTCACGGGATTCCATGTATTTCTTCGTTGATCATTTCAAGGAAAAATACGGAAGAGATTTCTCGGGGTTATTTGGGCATGCTGCTTGTTTCCCTAACTTTCGAATTAAGGATGACCTTGGGCCTGAAGCGCCAAAACAGATTATTATTGATGCAAGCGGCATGATTAATATCGAGAAAAGAATTAATGAAATTTTTACTTATTACGAACATGATAGGAAGGGGCGATATATAGATAAAGATCATTACGACTTTATTAATATAATTAGACTTAGGCGACACTATTCTATAACTAAAGGTAGCTTGATTAGAAATAGAAGCGATATCTTCGAGTCGATAAACCATACTCAAGATTTATATTTAGAAATGATTGGAGAATATAAAGATGCTCTTATAACGGGTGGAGCTGGTACAGGAAAAACCTTTTGTGCTATTAAAAAAACTAAACAATTAGCTAGCCAAGGGAAAAGAGTACTATTCATATGTTTTAATAAAAATCTTGCGGAGCATATAAAAGTTAATTATTTTTATAACATACATAATGTCGATTGTTATAACTTTCATGAATTTATAAAGCTTTCGATAGGTTTAGACTTTTATAAAAAAATTTTCTTAGAGAGCAATAATAGATTTAACGGGCTTTTAAACCAGCTTCAAAATTCGCTCGAACGACTACCAAAATTCGATGCAATTATAGTAGACGAAGGACAGGATTTTGAAGAAGAGTGGTTTAAGTGTTTGAGTTTATTTGCGAAGGATGTACAAAACAAGATATTTTATGTTTTCTATGATAAAAATCAAGACATCTTTCAGGGGAATATTAGTCGGATATTAAAACTATTTAATTATCCGCCTTTTCATTTGATTGAAAATCTTAGAAATTGTTCAGAAATTCAGAAGTGGGTTGTTGAAAAAACTGGTTTCGGTCATGATGTCATGCCCAACAAAATAGAAGGGGTGGAGCCGATAATATTTGAAGTAAAAAGTTTCGAACAAGTAAGTAGTGTTTTAAGTTCACTTTTTGACTCTCTTATCAAAAATGAACTTATTGAGAATCACCAACTGATAATACTTTCTGATAGAAAACTGGAGAATAGTATTTTAAAAGAAAATAGACGAGTTGGTAACTATAGAATAATCGATAGCATAATTGTTTGCGATCCCAACCCCGCCAATATTAGATTTGCTACTGTTCAGTCTTTTAAGGGGCTGGAATCCGATGTGGTTATCTATTTACAGCACGATAATATTGAGCAAGGAAATAATAATATGCTTAAATATGTTGCATATACTAGAGCCCGGTTCATTCTTTATATTTTTAAATGTTTTATTTCTTAACCAGCATTTTCGAGATATTTGAAATTATTTATTAAATAAAAAAATGGGGGGGTATGAAATATAAATTAGATAAGATTAAGAAAAGAGAAGAATGTTTTGGCTCTGTGCAGATTGGAAAGGAAAATTCCAATCTTGCTGAATTGATGGTTAGAAAGAGCATGAATATAAAATTATCCTTAGAGAATGTTTTAAAACTAAAGTTGGCCCTTGAGGCAGCTGCTTTGGAGCTTAACAAATATCATTTGGGCCAACTAAAAGCGCGTAATATAGGAGTAAATTTATTTATAGGCCCACAGAAGCAAATAACGGTGACGATAGAATAAAAATGTGGAAGTTGTATTTTGAATATTGTAGTGATTTATTTCTATGAAGTGAGGCAATCCTCAGTATGGGGGGTTGCTATTTTAGGTGTTTAATGCCGGTTCATGAAAAAAGATTGGAAACATTATTTAAAGGCAAACATATAAATGAAGCAACTCTTAAAAAATATAAATGGTTTGACCAGGGGTCTGATAATTACCATTTTGGATTTCCAAGAAAAGAAGGATTATGGCTAATTAGGCTCGAAACAGAAGTGGGTTGTTGCTCATGGCCCATATTGTTTTTGATGACTAAGAATAGGGTGATAAAAAAGATATTTACTATGGTATGTGAAAATCATAATGATGGCTCGTATGACGAAATAGAAGTACCGTTTTTTGATGTTCATATAGAACAGGCAAAATCTTTAATAGAGAAGGTTATTAAATAAGAGATAATCAGATATCGGGATTAAACACCAATTGATAAAACAAAAGGAATAATGGAACCAGACCCCAAAATTAAAAATTAACCGATGCCCGACGATTTCTTTAATTTTATGATGGAAAACGGGACATTTCGGTTAGATAAGGACGTAGTAAAATGCCTAAATTTGTTGTAATTTCACCGACTCATATACCCGGCAAGAAAAGATATGCATGGGAAAATTTTAAAAAATGGTGGATATATTGCTACTTTCAGTAAAATAAAAGAAGACTTATCGAATAAATCAATGAATGAAATATCAGAAATGCTTAAAAATGTTATCCCAGATAATCGAAAATCACGTGCTCAGAGGCTAAAAGATTATGAAGCGTTTTTGTCACTTAATCACGGTGACTGCATTGCTGTAAATAACACAAACGATGGCTTATTTGGAATTGGAGTAATAGCTGGTAATTACTATTTCCGAAAAGACGGTCACAATACTGGCTCAACCAATCCCGAGGATTTCTACTGCCATTTTTATCCAGTCAAATGGCTTGTTACCACTTATTTAAAGAGAAATGAAATTGTAAGACAGGGCGAAAAAGGTTGGAAGCCTTATGGCATCATTGCTCCTTATTCTGATCTTCCTGGCTATATTAAAAGAATTCTTGATAAAAACGCAATAACGCTTAATGAAAAATAGTTGGTTCCGACCTCAAAATTAAAAATTAACCTAATGTCCGACGATCCACTTGATGAATTCTTGGAATGCGATTTGCAATGGGGGCAGATAGTATAAAGTGCTCGCATTGCGGCGCCAGCATCTCGCGTAGCTTGTTTTTCGACGACGATGACGAAGAAGTCGAATATCCAAAATGCAGCAAGAAAGTAGAAAATAATGACTAAATGCTTCAAGGCCCAGGTTTATAAAAAATATATGGTTTGCATTATTATATATCCATAAAAAGGAGATTTTTAAAATGCTTATTAAGAAGCTTTCGAATGATGAAATATTGAAGCGTAAAATTGTGCGATTGTTAAAGAAACTAAAGCTTGAGTCTTGTCGTAATAAGAAGATTAATGTTTATGTAAATAAGGTATGTGAGATTTTTAAATTATATGATGGAGAAAAGTTAGGCTTAGAAAAACTTTACGATTATGATGATATTGTAAACTTTGCTGATTATTTAGAATCAATTTCAGGAGATTTATTGGGCATAACTAGAGGAAAAAAGAATAGGCCTGGTAATATTGGTAAAATGCTAATTTATTTATTCGTCTTATTATACTCTAAAAAGGTTAGCAAAGGATTTAGTATATATATGGGAATGGTTTTTCCGGAACTTGCTCAAGTTCCAAAATTAAAACAGAATCAAATAAAGCATGCTATTGAATTAATTTTGGTGCTGAGTGAATTTCAAATAGAACTTAATGAGAAATATAAAAAAATAGATAACTTTTCAGTGGAGTTGTTTAGCGAGATGGCTGGGAAAAGTTTACGCTTTATCATCGAATATTTTATCCAAAACAACAGCTTTGAAGATTGGAAAAAGTATTTTACGATTAAAGAGAAAAAC
The DNA here is from genome assembly GCA_037146775.1 of Candidatus Omnitrophota bacterium. Taxonomy (GTDB): domain Bacteria; phylum Omnitrophota; class Gorgyraeia; order Duberdicusellales; family 4484-171; genus JBAWWL01. Next base: position 67,539 of record JBAWWL010000007.1, read on the forward strand.
TGTATTTGCGAAAAAAACTTTCGAAGGTTGAAATTTATTTTGAATTTGCTTGCAACGGGAGCGCTATTGCAACAGAAGCATTATGGTTTACTTGGTTCAGAAGCTCAGAAGCCAGTCGAGTATTTTTCCAATGTTGCTTTATTGGCAAGAAGTATTTTAGAACTCAAGGACATTAATAGCGCAAGCATACTATATCATTCCGTTCATGACGCTATAGCGAATCATAGGGTTTCAGTGGAAAATATAGCCGAATTAGCCACGCTGTGCATCGGTGGACCAGAAAGAGAACCCGTTAGGCAAATACTACGGATTTATTTTAATTCCAAGGAAAAAACTTTTCTTAGCCAAGTTTTCATGCCAGTTGTTAGCGGAGAACTTAAGATGGATGTTTTTTTAAATTTCTTTGGTGATACGCTACTATGCCACTCAATATTAAAAGCAGAAGTTTTGCAGGATTTGCTGAGCTATCTCGAAGAGAAGGGGATATGTAACGAGTATTATGATTATTTGTGCAATCTTCTAGGTAAGCAACCAAAGAGTTTATCTAATAATATTGGAATGATTCTGAAGGATTCTTGCAGCGATGAAGAGAAAAACCGTAAATTATTTATGATAAAAGGTAATAGAAATATCATGAATTTTCTCGCTATATTTCAAGAGAGCGAATGTAAGAATTATGATGACCATTTTAGCAATACCTATTTAGTGAGATGGTTGGCTAATCAACTGCTTAATGATTTTATCGAACCCTCTAGCGATTTCAAAAATTTGATTTTAGATAAAAATATCTTGAAAGTATTCAAAGAAACTATAAAGATCAAAAGTATGGAAGCGACAGAACTGATTAAGGCCAATATACAAAAAGACACGGAAGTTCAAGATAAAAGCAGAACTATCGGATGTTTATCTAAAGAATTGGAAGCCTTAAAATTTAAAAATAATGAAATTTCTAAGGAAAATAACAATTATGTTGAACTTTTAAAACAATTCGAAGAAAAGTTAAATATGCAGGAAAATAGATATAGGGAAGATTTAGAAGCGCTGAAGAAAAGTTATCGTATAAACGAAAATAGAAATAGCGAAGCAGCCAGACATGCCTTATTGATGCGTCTAATAAGAATCTCAGATAGGTTTAATGCGATGAAGAATGATAAGGCGAATATAAATTTAAGTTCTATTATGGTTTTGCTTGATGAGGAACTTGCTAATGAAAATATAGAATCATTTGGCGAAATAGGAGAAGAAATAGTATTTGATGAAAAAATTCATACTCCGGTTGAGGTATCTCGTTCGGAATACTATCTAGGGAAGTATGTGGTTATCCTTGAAAGAGGTTACATACTTAAGAGTGGAGAAGTAATTAAAAAAGCTATTGTTAAGCCGTTATAGGTGTGATGTTGATGAAAAATATTTTCCTAGAATTATTGAAATGGGTAAAGAGTTTCTTAGATGGGGTGATAAAGTATCTAGAGAAACCCGCGGCAAATGCTGTTAGATATAATAATGATAGAATGAAGAAGGATTCGTTTCGGAAGGTAACGAACGAAAACGATATTGGTAGCGAGATTAATTCGGAGGTGGTAACGATGAGTTATCATGAAAATAGAACAGAAGATATTGTTGGATTGAAAACTAATTTTGACCACGTCACGAAATATCCAGAAGCATCGAAAGTAAACACAAGTGTTTTAGAAAATGAGAAAATATATAAAGCAATCGACTATGAGAATTATCTTTTTGGAATAGATCTCGGAACATCAAGTACCAAGATATCTTATAATAAGGGGAGAGGTGGAGAGCATACCGTGATTAAAATTGGTAAGAATGGTTTTGATTTCCAAATGCCATCGCTAGTATATTCTAAAAACGGGGAGATAAAAGTTGGTGAGGACATAGAGTTTTTTGAAGAGACAGAACGTAGTCGCCACATCAAGTTGAAGCTAGGGATGATAAATAAACTTTCCGAGCAAGAAAAGAGGGAAGTCTCAGATGTGCTCACTGAAATATTTAAGGAGGTTATAAAAAGAGTATCCAACTCGAGAGAGTTTAGTGGTTTGGAACCAGGGAAAATGAGCGTTAATATAAGCACTTCCTCAACTTTTGACCTTGAAGCGAGACAGTTGTTTCTTGCTTCTGCTCAAAGTGCAGGGCTAACTAAAGTTAGTTTTGACAACGTTGTAGAGGAACCTATCGCCGCAGGATTGGCATATATAGAGACATATAATCCCACCAGAGAGCCATTATATATTCTAGTTTGTGATTATGGAGGAGGAACATTCGATTGTAGCCTTATTTCTATAAGGACAAGAGTTAAAGGGGAAAACGAAGTAAAGGAAGTGAATGTGTTGGCTACCGCAGGAGTATTAAACTGCGGAGGAGTCGCGATTGACTCTTTATTATATAAGTATTTTTTGGCGCAACTCAATTTAGAAGAAAAATCGATAGATACATATAAGCGGTTGCGTTTATTAAAAGAGACAGAAGAAATAAAAAAGGCCCTTTCAACGAAGGAAATTGTCGAAAAGAATGTATCCGATATTATCAATAGTGATAATAAAAAAATAGTTTGCGAGAGGGCTGTTCTTGATAGAATAATTGACGAAACGCAAATCCTAAATAATTCATTAAAGGCTATCGAGTGGGTTATAAGAGTTGGCGTAAGTTCAAACAATCTGGAAATAGCAGATTATGATGTTTTTCATCCGAGTCTAGAAGAAAAGATTCCGTCTAACATCAAGATCTTATTTGTGGGCGGTACGAGCAATATACCATACATAAAGGAAATTATTCAAAGAAAACTTAACTTGGCAGATAATAAAGTGATTACTAAAGATGAATTTCCTCGAGATCCTATAGAGGCAGTTGTATTAGGGGATTCATACAGCCGTGCCTTCGGGGGTATTAACTTGAATCGACCGCCATATCGAATTATATTAGAAATAAACGATAAAATGTATCAAATCCAGGAATGTTTCGAAGGGTTTCTTACTTACAAAATGGGTCAGTCAAACAATAATTTTGCTAATTTAGCTATTAAAAGATGGCAAGATTATTTTAGTGGAAAAATAAGTGTTAGGGTTTATTTTTGTGATCATGCGAATCGACGTTATAAATTTTTTAAAGAACAAGGTGCTTATTGGCAATCAAAAGAGGAAGATAAATTTGATATACTAGAAGATAGGCAATGTAGAATAGAAATAGTGCGGAGTATTGATGGTAAAATCATAGTTCGGGTAATTCCGCAAGACGGAGCGTCACGTAACATATGTAGTTATGCTTCTCCTTGGTGTACTGATAACGACTTGTCTAATCTATCTACATGGTTTTTTTCGTATAATATTAATTGGCAAGGGAGAAATGATGAACCGGGATAAATAAAATAACGGGGTTCAGGCTTTGAATATTGAATTTAATTGACAATAGGGAAAAAACGGGTCCTATTGAAGGTGGAAAAGAGGGGTATTCGAAATGGAAGATTAGACTGACAAAAGGATCAAGGCCAGAGCAAATATAAAATTAATTAGCTGCAATTATAAATATGAGAGAAACGGTGTCGCAAACTAAATGGCAGTCGTGATTATGTGGCCGGAAAGCAAGTGGAAAGGATAGGAAATATTTTAGTGTTAGCGTAATGAGATAAATTTTTAAATTATTAATTTCTAAATTACTTTTATGGATTATCAGAGAATATTGAAGAAAGAATTGCTTGAAAAATTAAAAAGATATTTTGAATTAGGGGACCAGCTTTGTCGAATTCAGGCCGAAGATGGGTTTATAGCGTCTTTATCCCTCGAAGAAAAAGAAGTATTCTTCGATCCGCCCGAAGTAGAATGTTCTGATGAGGCCTTGCCGGGTGATAGGGAGGAAATACCGGAAGAAATAGAAAAGCAGTTTGAAGAGAGTAAGAAGACGCTCAATTTTACATTTTTAGGTATCCCTAATCAACATAAAAAGTTGCTTGATGAATTTCTTATTCTTCAGAATGAAATTAGTTGCTTGATGGTTGAATGTAAATATTATCCTCTCACAGGAATTGACGATAAAAGTTTTGAATTATTAAGGAGAAAAACTCCTGCCCAAGAGATTAACATTAGTGAAGCAATACCGTCAGAGGATAGTATAGAAAAGTTTCTCGAAGAGAGAATGATTACGGAAGCTGAAGAAGTAAAAAAGCGCATAAAAAGTATTGCTCCTTTATTTTTAGATTTTCAAATAGATCCAACAACGCTTTATTTCTATCAACAAGTTTTACGGTGTTATACCTATGGAATGTTTGAAGCCAGTTGCGTTTTAGGTCGAGCGATCACGGAAACTATCGCAAAGAAGTATATTAGGTATAAAGATTATGGTCATTTACTGGTGGATAAGGATAAGGAAAATAAGACCATGTCTGTGCAGGCTATACTTAAAAATATTTTGGCCATCGACACAGATATTGTCTCACTGTACAGTAAAATTGGGAATATAGCCGATAATATATTACACAGAAAAGATATGGTTAATGAAGAGAGGACTTTTGAGGTAATAAAATTATTGCAAGAATTTTTGAAACAATTTCCAAAGTCAATATAAGCAACGGGAAAATGGATTAAGGCCTCGAAATTAGAAATTACCAATGCCCGACGATCCGCTTGATGATTTTTTAGGATACGATTTCGCGATGGGGACAGATAGCGTAAAGTGCCCGCATTGCGGTCATAGTATATCGCGCAGCCTCTTTTTCGACAACGATGACGACGAAATCACATGCCCCAAGTGCGGCAAGAAAGTAGAAGGTAATGAATAAGAACCAATTAATAATTAGCTGCCTGGTTACACTAATTTTTACTTATACCGCTTTTGCCCAACAGTCAAGTCCTCCAGAAAGCTCACAGTCGGAGAAAGTATCTATCCGAACATACCAATTATAAGGCATTCTTTATTCTGAAACCAATCCTTCCGTAATCATCGGTGGAGCAATCTATGAACCTAACGATAGTGTAGAAGGGTATACTATTATAAATATTTTGCCTACCAAAGTTATAATTAAATCTCAAGAAGGATTGAAAAGCTATGTAGTAGGAGAAACTATATTTAAGAGGGCTGAAAAAGTTCCTCCAGAAAAGTTAAAGGTAAATAAAGCCAGCGCAAAAACGAATGAAAATCAAAAAGAAGTTTTGCAGAAAGAAACTATTCGTACGGGAGACTCCAAAGACCGCGCCAAGCATTACATTCAAGCAAAAGAATATGTTTCTTCTGCTAACGTAAGTATTCAACAAGCAGAATTATTTTCTTCTTTCGTGAATATCAGATTTCAAGGATTAAATGATTATTTCCTTTGGGCGCTTAATCATCTTAGTAAAGTAAAGCAAATTGATTCTCGCAATAATCATTATCTCAGTGATGCCAAAGAAGATGTCTTGAAGAGTTTCAAAGAATTAGAAACTTTGGTAGAGGAACAAATGGAAAATGTAGTAAAAGAATTTCGGTTATCTCGCGATTCTTATCAAAAGGCAGTACTTGAGGCTCAGTATTCCAGAGAAACAGATCTTTTAGACGCAAACGAGAATAACGAGATGCTTTATGTCATTACTAAAGGCAGAGAAATGGAATTATTCGTCGACGGCAAGAAGAATGAATATGGACGTAAAATAGATAGTATGCATGAAGATATTAAGCAGATGTTACATCGATTGGAATATCCATAGAGATTTTATGGTCTTCCCCCTAAACAATGAACATAACGGAGAGTTGATACCTGTAGAGCAATTGGTAACTCTATCCCCGAGCCAAAAACGATTGTATTTACTGCCAATTTGCTAGAAATCCAAGCCTGTCAAAAGACTAAATTCAGAATACCCTAATAAAATCTCCTAGAACTATTATCTGTCCTCAAAATATCTTCATTTCCAAGTACTTTTTTATCTTTTTAAACCTTCCAAGAAAATAATTTTTTTTCTCTCTATTCCTAACCCCTTGTGCATAAAGAGATTGTAAATTTTCGGATAATTCAAGGTAAATAAGAATTTCATTTGATGGCTACCATAAACCTTTGCGTAAGAATGAATTATAAAAATTTTAATTTTTTTTCTGAAAATGGTCAAAAAGTTTATATAACGTAATTGAGGGGACATGAATTGTCTATTTACAAAATTTACTGTCTTAAAATTAAAAAAATCCTTATTTTTCAATGGTTTTTTAAATAAAATAATTAAAAAGCATTGAAAAATATAGCTTTTATATTTTTATTGGCCTGAAAATTGCTAATTTTTAAAAAAATAATCATGCAAAAATGCAGTAAAATCAATGGTTTTCAACTTTCTTTGAAAGGGGTATACCTTTTTTTCAAAGATAAACTTATATATATTATAGATGGGGCAGATTCTCTAAAAAATGGGCGTCTGCAAAAATTAACCAAAAACACATTTAATTGCAATAAAGGAGGTAAGGCATGTAAAACTATCAAGTATTAAGGGGGATTATGTCCTATTAACCGGGCTCAGAATACTTTAAGGGGGTGGTAAAGGTGTATTAAAATTGCAACAAGTACGATGGGGAGCAGATTAATAACAACTTTTCTATGTCTGGTGGCTAAAAAATATTATCAAACGAGGAGGTTAATTTATGAAAGTTACCAAGAAGATAACCGAGAGTGGTATTCGTTTATGGCTTTTATGCTTTACAAAAAAAGAGGTTAATTACGATGGGTATAAAAGAATAGCTATCTTTTTGAAAGTTGTTGAGAATATTTTTACTAAAGAATTACTTAAAAGAACCAAAGAAAAAATAGTCCTGCCCGGTTTTGAATTTTATCCTTTCAGTATTGATTATGACATGCTTAAGAAGCGTGATAGTGGCGGATTATGCTTACACATAGCAACAATAAGCTATCAGAACGAAATTTATAGCGTAACTGGGAAGATTGCGACTGAGAAAGGTGATTTGATGGGGGATATTAGATTAGGGTATGTGCCAAAGCATTAATAAAAATTAAACTGTAGGAGGAAAAAATGAAAGTAGAAAAAATCAAAATTAATCAAATCAATCCAGCACCATATAATCCAAGGGTTATGGAGAGTGTGGAATTCGAGAAACTTAAACAAAGCATAGTTACCTTTGGTTTTCAGGACCCGATAATATGGAATCAGGAAACTGGATACGCGGTTGGCGGAAACATGAGATTAAGAGCCTTGATTGACTTAGGCTTTAAAGAGGTAGATGTAGTCGTAGTTAATTTATCGCTAGCAAAAGAAAAATTATTTAATATCGCTCTGAACAAAATCTCCGGGAAGTTTGATTTAGAAAAGCTAGCTCCTCTGCTAGAAGAGCTATCGAAAATGCCGGATATCAATTTTGAATTAAGCGGGTTCGACGTCCCCGAATTGTCAGAGATTCTCGATCGTTACAATGAAGCAAAAGAAGATGATTTTGATACAGAGAAAGTAGTTGAGTCAATTGTTGAGCCGGTCACTAGAAGAGGAGATATCATTGAGTTAGGGAATCACATCGTTCTCTGCGGTGATGCTTCTAACCCTGAAGATTTAAATCTGCTAATGGGTACTCATTCGGCAGACATGTTGGATGTAGATGTACCCTACAATGTTTCGTACATGGGAGGAGACCGCCCAAATTCGAATACCCGTCCGAAGAAATCGCGGCAATGGGAAAAAATCTATTCTGATGATATGCCACAGCCGGAATATGAAGCCTGGATGCGTAAAGTATTTGGAAACGTTAAAGAGCATCTTAAGCTAGGTGCCGCGGCATATTTTTGGCAAGGTCACCGCCAGATATCTCCAATGTATCAGATTTTGCTTGAGCTTGGGTTTCACATCTCTTCGATCATATGTTGGCTGAAGGAATCAGCGGCCATCTCATATGGCGACTACTCATTTAGGAGCGAGCATGCGCTGTATGGCTGGTTAGAGGGTGCGCCGCATTACTTCGCGGGAAAACCCGGCTGTAGCAATGTCTGGGAAGTCAATCGCGATCCGACTAAGCAATATATTCATCCAACCCAGAAACCAGTAGAATTAGCAGCCATAGCCATACGTAACAGTTCTAAAATAGGAGGCATTGTCTTAGATTGTTGTATCGGCGGAGGCGGTGTATTGATAGCCGCAGAAAGCCTTAATCGCAGATGTTTCGGTATGGAGATCTCCCCTAAGTATTGCGATGCTCTCACACTCCGCTATATCGCCTATGTGGGGCAAGATAAGGTTTCCGAGGAGATTAAGCGTAAATACTCGAAGGGGGTATAGTCATGGAAGATAAGCATATTAAAGATAATGAGATTTCAGTTCATGATGTGTTAAATAAAATCAAAGACGGTATGCTTGACCCGCGGATTCTTTCCAAGGATGATCGCCAAGCATGCGTAGAAACGTTGACGCTTGAGGGCTTACAGGCATCAGCCATAGCGCAGCTTCTTAAGAAAAGTGATAAGACTATTGCCAGGGATATTAAGGAGATAAATGCTAAGAATGCTCTATCGCCTAATGTGGACTTTGTTAAAGAAACTGTAGGCCGATTCCTTAAGATGTCGCTAAACCATCACAGCTACCTCATGCGTCTTGCGCGCAACAAGGAGGCAACGATTTCAGAGCGGGCGCTTTCCGAAGCATCCGCATGGAAGGTTTTGGAAGGCACTATTCAGCGGTTTCAGGCTCTAGGGTATTTGCCTTCCCAGCCAGCACAGGTGGTTGGGAGCTTTTTTCATCACATGGATACAGGTAGTGAAGTAAGTGCAAATGATATGAGAAAGACGCTTGCAAGCATTGAAGCCGCAGCCAAGGAAGCAGGTATTTTAGATGCCGAAACAGCAAAGAGAATAGATTCTCTTAATGCCAGAATCGAAAAAACAGAAATTGCACAGGAAATAAAGCAGCTTGAAGAAAAACCTACCGAACAGAAGGAGAAAAGCCATGAATAATAATATTAGTAATGACGTTGGAGGGTTACGGAGAAATTTATCAAAAAAGAGCTTAAAATTCTTTGCGGGAACATATTTTAAACATTATTGCAAGGTTGGCTTTGCGCCATTTCATCTGGAGTTCTTTGACTATCTTCAGGGCGTTACATTAAAGCGTAACATAAAGTCTGCGGTTGCAGCCCCTCGAGGTTATGCGAAGAGTACAGTTGTGAGTCTCATTTATGCATTGTGGTGTATTTGTTTCAAATGGGAGAGCTGCATGGTGATTTTTTCATGCACCAAAGATCAGTCGCAAAAACTTTTATCCCACATTAAGGATGAACTTAGCACGAACGAAGTATTGCGGGCGGATTTTCCCGATGTATGCGAAATGCCCAATCCCCGGTGGAGGGTAGATGAGATTATTACCAAAAACAACGTTAACGTAATAGTCTCAAGTGTTGGAAATCGGATACGTGGTGTGCGCTATAAGGAAGAAAGGCCTGGGCTTGTAATCTTAGATGACGTTGAGACTCGCGAAAATACATGGACTGCTGAGCAAAGAGAAAATATTCTTGATTGGTTCACCAAGGTTGTGCTTAATCTGGGTGATGAGCGCACTAATTTTATTGTTTGCGGCACCGTGTTGCACTTTGACAGCCTGCTAGCCAAGCTTTTAAGCGGAGAGGAGCTTGCTGGCTGGGACCATGAAATTTATAAAGCTATCCTCAATGAAGCAGATTGCAATGACCTTTGGGCTGAGTGGTCTAATCTTTATCGCAGTAGGAATATTTATAAAGGGCAGACAGGCCCGGATGCAGCCAGCCTATTTTATAAGGACAATGAATATGACATGCTTAAAGGTGTGCAGGTCCTTTGGAAGGATAAGGAAAGCTATCTTGACCTTATGGTTATGCGGGAGCAAAAAGGAATTCCCAGTTTTGAATCAGAAAAGATGAACGAACCCAAAGACTGTAGGGTAAACAGTTTTAACATAAAAACAGTAATTTTCTGGGATGATGATTCGCGGCATCCGACTGTAGAGGATTTAAGGCGGTTTTTAGGCACCCGCATTGCCGTCATCGGGGCATGCGATTCGGCAGTGACTGTTTCAAGTAGGAGCGACTATTCGGCGATAGTGACGGCTTTTGTAAATCTGTCCAGCAAGGAAAAGGAACTTTATGTGGTTGACGCCGATGCGGGAAGATGGAATGTTAACATTCTCATAGAGAGAATCTGCATTTACCATAAAACAAGGGTATATACCACGTTTATCTATGAGGCAAATGCTGCCCAATCTTGGCTTGGTGAGATGCTAAAGAAGCAGCCAGCTTATATCCCAATAAAACCCATAACGAACACAGAGCCTAAAGAGGTGCGTATAATGAAGATTATGCTTCTTATTCAGCAAGGAAAAGTAAAGATTTCAAAAAGGCTGGCTGAACTTACACGGCAGCTTTCCCAGTATCCTTACTGTGCGCATGATGATATTATAGATGCCTTATCGATGTTGATTGATGCTGCCGAGAAATATGCTAGTATGAATCCCGGTGAAATGAAGATATTTTTTGAGAAAATCAGGAATGGATCTGCTGGCGATAAAGGGAAAAAGATTATTCTTTACGGCGATAGGCCATTTAATGATTATGGTGGACTATTAGGAATTTAGAAGTAATTATGAAGTAATTTAGAAATCTAAAAGTTTTGAAGGTTTAGTTTTAAGTGCTTTCGCAAGCCTCCCAATAGTTTCAAGCCTTATATTGGGAGGCTTTTTACTTTCAATCCGCTGAATATACTTATAGTCAATACCCGTTTCTTCAGACAACTTTTCCTGCGTCAAACCCCGTATTTCGCGTAATTTTTTCAGTCTTTTACCCAGTTTTACCCTTATTGACTCTTCCATAGCACCGTATTATGGCACGGTGTTATAGTTGTTGACACCTAACGATATTACGGTGTAACATAGCGATTATCCAAGCAACAAAATATTTTTTAAACGACATGATGTTGTCGACTGCATTCGTATAATTGATCCATAAGATTTCAGCGACTTATAACAATTTTATGGCCAACTAATTATTAACTTTTATAACCAAAGGCGGAGGGTAAAAAATGAAAAGAACACCAGAAGAGTGGCTTAAAAAAGTAAAAGAATTGCTTATGGAAAAGTTTGCTGACAAAACCAAAAAATTTTTTACTGAGCGAGATATTGTTTATTCGTTACAAGAAGACATAAGAAAGGATATTAAAAACAACAATTTACCATATAAGGTTTTTAATGATTGTCCAATATTGCCAGGCAAGGCCAAAAGGCCCCTTTGCGCTGACTTGGTTATTATAAGTGAAGATAATTTTGGAGAGTTGAAAAAAAACCCCAAGAATATTCTCAAGAAAATTTGCGCAGAGATTGCATTTGAATTCAAGTATGAACCTGATCATGGCAATAAGAGGAAAGATGACTTTCAGCCGAAGAAATTTTTTTCAGATTCAAGAGTCGTTTCTTGGAATGGTGTGGAGAAGGACAGAGATCGTATAACAGACTTTGTGAAGAAAAATAAGGCTAAAATAGGATGTTCAGTTTTTATAGATGAAGGTGGGGTATTTCAGGGCAAATACAGTCCCGAAGAGCATGCCCCATATATAATTTATAAATGTAAAATGGTATCTGGAAAACCTATGCTCGAACCATTTTAGACATAAAAGCAGGAGGTAGTAATGAAAGGATTGTCGTGGGTTTCTGTCGCAATATTATTAATGATTTGTGGATGCGGTCCAAATCAGCAACAATACATGGGGGGCTTAGAACAATCAGTAAAGCCGTTGATCCAGAAAGACCTAACTGAGGCAATTAAATACTTTGGTTTGTCCGAAGATACGGCTACGGTCTCTGAAGTTAAACTTACTAAGTTTAGTAAGGATAGGAATTATTATGTTGGAAAAGCTAAGATTAATTTTAAACCCCTTGAGATTAATGGTAAAAGAGTTGAAACGAAAGCGACCGTTGACCAGCTTGGTGCAAGGGAAGTTCCTGTTACATACGAGTATCTTATTGATGTTCAAGTAGCGACTGAAAAGCCGAATGACGATATGTTCAACTATAAATACGATTCAGAACAGCTTAGTTTAGCGATTGGTGAATATGTGGATTTGATAATGCAAGTGGCAAGAGCGACTGCAAGATGATGGTAAAAAGAATATTTTTCCCTGCAATAATATATAGAGGTAGAATAAAATGAATCAAACCATTTTTAGGAGGTAATATTATGAAAAAAGTAATTATTGGTGTCGCGTTAACTATCTTGATTGTTGTTATATTTTGGATGTTGGGTCGATTTCTTGGAGGAAATGTTCGATTTTAAATAGGATATTCTATGGTCGCGCACGGCCCATCCATTTTCAGTCTTCTACAGACACATTAGCTAAAAAGAGATTGGATACTTTTTAGGTTGGATTGGGTTGAAAAGTAGCTATAATGATAGCCGATATAAGGGAATAAAAGAAATATTACGTAAGTATTTGGAGCATTAGCCCTAGCTGGTTTTCTATGAGAGACAAGACTAAAACCTTTCTTTCCAAGAGCAAGTACATGGAAGGGTTGCAATGTAAAAAACTCCTCTGGTATGAGTATAACCGGAAGGAATTGATTCCGCCGCCTGACCCAGCCAAACAAGCGATTTTTGATGAAGGTACAAAGATTGGAGAAATAGCCCGTACGCTTTTTCCTGGTGGCATGAAGCTTGAGCGTAATAAATTCCCCGAAGGCCACGATAAACAATCCCGCGAAGCATTAAAAGAACGCCGGCCGCTGTTTGAGGCCGGTTTTATTGCAAACAGGGGATATGCGTTGGCTGATGTTTTACTTCCGGTAGGCCGCAGCGCATGGGATCTCATTGAAGTTAAAAGCTCAGCCAGCGTTAAGGAAGAGCATATGCCGGATGTAGCATTCCAGCTTTATACTTATCGTAATGCCGGACTTGACGTGCGTTCCTGCTCTCTTATGTATATTAACAACCAATATCTACGTAAAGGTAAGATTGATGCGGGTAAGCTTTTTGCAAAAGAAGATATCAGCGCGCAAGTTGAGGAGTTATTAGGTTATACCAAAACCATGCTCCCAAAACTTCTAAGTATTATTGCTCAGTCGGATGAGCCGAAAGTAGAGATTGGCCCGCAGTGCGATAGTCCTTATGAATGCCCGCTTAAGGGGCATTGTTGGAAGCATTTACCTTTGCATAATAGCGTTTTTACTTTGTATCGCGGGAAAAAACTTGCATTTGAGCTGATGAAGAAGGGAGCCAAAGATTTATTCGCAATTCCCAAAGGTACCATGCTTAATGATAAGCAGCAGATTCAACTTGCCTGTTGCGTAAAGAACGATTCTTATGTGGATCGGGATGGTTTGGCCGCATTTCTTGAGAAGCTTGAGTATCCGCTGTATTTTCTTGATTTTGAAACGGTTTCTAACGCTGTGCCGTTATATGATCTGTCTCGGCCGTATGAGCAGATACCGTTTCAATATTCGCTCCATGTGGTGGAGAAGATAGGTGCTAAGCCGAAGCATTATTCATTTATCGCTCCGGATACGACGGATCCTCGGCCACAGATTCTAAAGCAGTTAAAAGATTTATTGAAAGACAAAGGTTCAATTATTGCCTATAGCGCGCCGTTTGAAATTGGAGCTCTCGTGCGTTCGGCAGGAATTTATACCGATTATATGGATTGGGTGGAAGGCATTAAGGAACGAGTGGTCGATCTGCTTACGCCATTTCGGGCATTTCATTATTATCATCCCAAGCAGGAGGGAAATAATTCTTTAAAGGCAGTATTACCGGCTTTAACCGGAATCTCTTATAAAGAAATGGAAATTGCTGAAGGTGAGGTGGCAAGTAAAGAATATGCTCGGGTTACTTTCTCGCAAGGTGTAAGTCCGGAAGAGCGCAAGAGGGTATATGAGGCGCTTGAGAAGTATTGCGGCCTTGATACCAGCGGGATGATTGATATATTGCAGGCGCTTAGGAAGGAAGCAGGGGGATAGTTTAGTTGGAAGTTTTTTTGGGGTTCATGTTTTCCTAATACGCGCAAACTCAATCGCCAAAAAAAGCGGTGCGTTGAATTGTGTGAGTTGGAATATAGTGAAATTAACTTTAGGGTATTATAGATGGGGGAAGGTCAATGCTATCTAGTAAAGTTGGAATAATTTTAAATACGCTTAAGAGTAAGATCGATTCTAGTAAAGGACTCCCAATCTTTTACGATAAAAATGCTAAGTTTGAAAATTGGTTACAAGTGGAATTGTGTGGTATTTTGTCTGAAAAATGCCAGGCTGAGATTATTCCAGAGCAGTATTCGGAGGCTAATCAATGTTCGTATGATATCTCTGGCGAAAAGGTATTGATTGAGCTTAAAATTCATACTACAAAAAAGTCAGCTTCGCATAATATAAAAGGAATTATCAAGGATATCGAAAAATTAAAAAGAGCACCTGATTCAAAAGAAAAAGCAATAATTTTTGTAGCTTTCCCGCTAAAGTATAATGATAAGGAATGGGTAACCTAATTGGAAAATATAGCTCCAAAAGAGAGTTTTATTCGATACTATAGATCATTAAAGTTTAAGGGTGCCGGTAGAGAAGGTGTTGTGTATTTTATCCAACCGTTGCATAAACTTGAGTCGGTGATATTATAAAAATATGGCACTTCCTCCTAAGAGTAACTACGATCATAAGTTTTTTCGCCTGCTGTTTATTTTGAATAAACTTGACCGTGGTGAAAAGGTTTCTACGCTTTCTCTTGCCAAGGAGTTTAACGTTAAAATCCGCACCGTTCAGCGCGACATAGCCTTGTTATGCGGTACTGGGTTCCTGATTGAATCTCTTGAAAAAGGCACCTACTGTTTTGAAAAAGGTTTTTCTCTGCGTAAGATCCATCTAAGCGGCGAAGAGGCATCTTTGCTTTCCTTCATGTTTGAAATCGCAAAGTCTTTGGGTTCAAATTTTGAAGGGACTTTTCGGAGCGTACTGGCTAAGGTAATCCAGAAGGAATATGAATATCCTTATTACGCCAAGATCCCGTCTTCTGAAACATCTTTTAAGGAATTGCCATTCATCAAGGATCTTGAAAATGCAGTCAGCGATAGCTGTAAGATAAACTTAAAATATAAAAAAGATGACAATTTAAAAGAGTATCACCTGTGCCCCCTTAAGATAATCTTTTTTGACGGGTTCTGGTATCTTCTGGCTCAGGGCGATAAAGAGAAGCAGATAGTTAAATTCCGGCTCGACAGGATCAAGCATGTCGCTCTTCTCGATGAATATTTTACCCCGCCCGGAAACATAAAAAAGATTCTCGACCAAAGCGCGAATATCTGGTTTTCAGGAAAGAATAAATATAAAGCTATTCTGCATGTCGACAAGCAGATATCCGATTATTTCAAGCAGAGAAAATACTTTCCTTCTCAGAAGATAACAAAAAAGAATAAGGATGGTTCGCTTATTATCGAGAGCAGTTATTCAGACATGGCAGAAGTAAGCCACACCATAATGCACTGGCTGCCGCATATAGTTGTTACAGGACCAGAAGATTTAAAGAATGAAATCAAGGCTAAGATAGAAGAATACCGCAAAAGGCTGTAAAAAGCCTGCTTTCAAGCGATACAACCTTGCCACTACCTCGTGTGGCGCACTTTCTTATTCCGCAAAAATCTTTTTCAAAGCGACATAACCTTGTCGCATGCCTATGTTACATTTAGAACTATCCTATTGAATATTATATAAACTAACTTGATAATAGCCGGTTTCTATGGCTATATATGCAAAAAGGAGGTGTGTTATGGAACAAACTTTTTCAGCCCAAAGCTTAAATAGTAATACGCTAATAAAGGATGATATCAGCCTTCAGCCTCAAAAAGAGGCGGTTATTTTGGCTAATGACAAGGAGTATCTCGATGATTATTTTGAGATTTATCGTCTTTATCTACTCAAGCGCACTATTCTGAACAAAATTCAAAATAAGCGCTCTAAGTGTGAGTTGTCCGGAAAGGGAAGGTTTAACGGCCGCATTGTCATACTTAATAACCGGATACTAAAGCAGGAGACGATATTCTGGCAGAAGGTACAAGAGGGTCAAACGCGCGGAATAAAGTTCGCCATTGAGGAAATCGCGGCCAAATTCAATCTGGATTTGTTTGAAAAGAAATTACTGCTTTTTTTTCTTTACCTTGAATATTTTGCCGTTGAGAAAAATATCTGTATGGAAGACGAATTGCTTTGTATCTTTGATACCGAAAACTCCGTATTGTCCAGAATGCGAAATAATAAGTATTTTAAGAAGGATTCAGTCCTGCTTAAGAATGGACTGCTTGTCAAGGATTTTAGAGCGAATTCTGCCAGCGCAAGAGCTGAAATTACGCTTAGTTCCAAGGCGCTGGATATTATTTCAACAGTTTTAAATGGCGGAGAATACCTGGAAGTTGAATCCAAGAAAGCCACTTCCAGCGGAACGATAGGCTATGTCAAGGAGCCGGAGTATAAACTTGAGGATATTTTTTTAAATGAAGATATTAAAGGGAAAATTACATTATTTCTGGATGCTTATAGGGATAATAAATTTGAGGCCTTAGGGGTTACGCAGAGAATAAAGAAAGGTTTAGGCGCGGCGTTTCTTTTTTCTGGCCCTCCCGGAACAGGAAAAAGTATGCTTGCTGAGGCAGTCGCGGCATACGTCGGGAAGAAGGTGTTGATGGTAGAGTACCCAAAGATAATGGATCACTGGGTTGGTGCGACCGATAAGAATATATCAACAATCTTTAAAAGCGCTGAAGAGGAGAATCTTGTGGTTATTCTTGATGAAGCAGATACTCTTTTTTATAACAGATCATTTGCTCTTGAAGAACACGATATAAGGTTTGTAAACGAAATGTTGCAGGAACTGGAGAAGTTTAAAGGCATAATTATCCTTACGACAAATATGGATATTTTACTTGATCCGGCGCTCGAAAGAAGGCTTTCTTTGAAGGTGAAGTTCGAGCTTCCTCCCAAGGATACACGCTCTCAGATATGGCAGTTCCACATTCCAGACAAAGTCAGGCTGGCAGAAGGGGTTAATTTTGAGATGCTGGCGGCAAAGTATGATTTCTCGGGAGGCAATATCAAGAATGCGGTTTTAAACGCATTCAGGAAAATGGCCTCAAGAAACAGCGATACGCTTACTTTGGAAGACTTGATTTTCGGAGCGAACTTAGAGAAAGACGGCATGTTTAATTCCAAGGCCCAAAGAAACGTTGTTGGCTTTTCCTCTTAACAAAGAAGGCATTATGAAATACAAAGAATGGATGAAGTTGATTCGTAAGCATCCGCATAAGGATCTCAACGGAAAAGTTATCTTTTATGATATCGATGGCACAGCGCTGGGTGAGGTTGTTTATAAAAAGGGTAAAGTGGTCTCAGGAAGAGAATACGTGATTAGAAAAAAAATGGATAAGTCATAGCCAGGGAGGAGGTAAAGATGATAAAACGACAGGGGGATTTACTGATTGTTAAGGTGGAGAAAATTCCCGAGGATGCGCAAACGCAGAAAAGCCGTATATTGGCCGAAGGAGAGGCAACCGGCCATATGCACGAACTAGACTCGGGGGAAGTTTATGAAAAAGACGGAACACTGTACTTTAAAGTAGCAGAGGGCGGGAATGTGACTTTGAAACATCCGGAACACGGTCCGCTTCAATTCGATGAGGGAGTTTACCAAGTAATCCGTCAGCGTGAATATATTCCAGAGGGTTGGCGCCGTGTCGAGGATTGACCGGCAGATAAAGTTTACCTGGCTTGACGGAAGGCTTGTGTATCATAAATATATAGGTGATAGGGAATTTGCTGTTGCAGCCGGATATTTTCCTAATGGGAGGCCGCAATTTCATTTCCCTATGCGCAAGGGTCGGTTCCACGGTATTTGTCGGTTTTGGCGGGAGTCCGGTCTGCTAGAATCAGAGGAAGAATATCGTGACGGCGTCTTGGAAGGTTTTGTGCACAGGTGGTATCCCAACGGGATATTGGGAGCTAAGCTTCTTTATTCCCGCGGTCTTCGGAACGGCCCTTCCAGGCATTGGGATGAGCATGGGGAGCTTGTTTCTGCCAAGGTCTATCTTCGCGGCAGAGAGGTGCCCGAAGAAATCTCCGGGCGTATCTTGGATAAGAAACTGAACGCAAGCTATATACTTGAAATAAAAAATGCTGAATTGCGTCGTTTTTGTCTTGAAGAGTTTGGCTATGAGCGGTTTGCTTCGCAAATGCAGCATCGGGTTATTGATAAGAATGGAGAGCAGGAACTTGTATGCATTACCTGGATAAATCGCGAGGAACCAATTTATCTTGTAAAAGTAAAATGCCCTTCAACAGGCGTGTTTTACACCCTACGTGTTCCGCCGGACATGAATACTGTTAAACAAGCCATAGCTTGGACATTTAACATGAAAGAGGATGAATATCTCGCTAGCCAGGAAACTTAATAATCTTGAGGTGAGCTATAATTTATTATGGTTGAAATTATACCGGCCGGTATTCTTTACGATAAGTCACATTACTTGACAGAGTTTAAATTTATGGCATACTTTTTATGGTTACCCGCGTCCCGAGTTAGAAGGATTAAATCCCGGACGTTAAAAAAGCAAAACCTTCGTTGGTCAAGTTATGGCCGATGAGGGTTTTTTTATTTTAAGTTGAGAGGATAGGTATGGAAACTAAATTAGTCATCGAGGGTGGTCGAAAAATTAAAGGAGAAGTAGAGATCTCCGGCTCAAAGAACGCTTGTTTGCCTATATTCGCCGCAACTCTTTTGACGGATGAGCCATGTCGAATTATAGGGGTACCGGGGCTGCGAGATATCAAAACAATGGGCGAGATCCTGGAGCTGCTAGGAAAAAAGGTGCAGACAGATAGGAACGCTGTAACCATTACCTCAACCACTAAGCGCAGCTTTATAGCAAACTATGAACAGGTTAAAACAATGCGGGCTTCGTTCTGTGTACTGGGGCCGCTTCTTGCAAAAGCAAAGAGAGCCGAGGTGTCTTATCCCGGAGGTTGCGCAATAGGCGATAGGCCCGTAGATATACATCTAAGAGGCCTTAAAGAGCTGGGTGCAAGAATAGCTATTGATTCAGGATATGTGGTTGCAAAAGCTCATAAGTTAAAAGGAAGCTATATATATTTAAGTGGGCATTTCGGTTCTTCGGTAACGGGTACAGCTAATGTTATGATGGCCGCAACGCTGGCGCAAGGCAAGACAGTGATTGAGGGAGCGGCTTGTGAGCCCGAGGTAGTGGATTTAGCGAACTTTCTTATTAAGATGGGTGCCCATATCAAAGGGCACGGCACATCAGTCATAGAGGTAAATGGTGTAAAAAAACTACACGGGGTAGATTACAGGGTTATTCCTGACAGGATCGAAGCGGGTACTTTTATCCTTGCTGCTTTAATAACTAAGGGAGATATTATCATAAGGAATATCGACTACCGTCATTTAGGTGTTGTGGTAGATTGTCTAAGGAAAATAGGAGCGCATATTGATGTGGGGAATAATAAGCTACATGTGGCTTTTAAGAATATATTAAAACCTACAAACGTGACCACTCTTCCGTATCCCGGTTTTCCGACTGATATGCAGGCGCAATTTGCGAGTTTAATGTGCGTAACTCCGGGGGTAAGCATTATTACTGAAAAGGTATTTCCCGACAGGTTTATGCATATCGCGGAACTAAGCAGGATGGGGGCGCATATTCATAGGGAGGGTGCAAGCGCTATTGTGGAGGGGGTAAAGAGTTTATCTGGGGCACCGGTTATGGCATCAGATTTACGAGCCTCGGCTTCTTTGGTGTTAGCTGGTCTTGCCGCAAGGGGCAAGACGTCGATTTCAAGAATCTATCATCTAGAGCGTGGCTATGAAAATCTGGATAAAAAAATGATTAAATTAGGCGCAAAAATTTGGAAAGAGAAGGATTAAGCATGAAGAAAAACATCAGTGTAGAGAAAAATGGTTTTTAATTTAAGGATTTACTTTTTATAGCACTGCGTGATGCACATCACTTGAATAGCCACCTAAAGAATGATTGATTTAGCTTATCGTATATCTAGATGTAATATTTGTATCGCGCGTATAATAGTTTAATAAGTTTTATAATTTCGAGTCTAAATAATTAATAAGGAGAGACATGAAAGAATACAAAAGAGAAACCATCCAAAAGACAGTAGAAGAAATTAATAAGAACATGTTTTTACCGGATATCCAGAGGCCGTTTGTCTGGGAGGAAGAAAAAATTTACAAGTTGTTTGATTCTTTAATGCGGGGTTATCCGATAAGTACTTTTCTTTATTGGGATCTAGCCAGAGAGCAGATTGAGGCGTCCAACATTAAAATGTACAAATTTGTAGATTCGAATGATGAAGATAGCGCTCAAGTGATGAACGTAGATAAAGATAAGTATTCTTTAGTATTGGATGGGCAGCAGCGATTAACTTCTTTATATATATCTTTAAAGGGCTCATGGGTTGAAAAGGTACGTAAAAATACTTTGATAAAAGAGCTTTATTTCAATGTGCTTAGCGGTGGGAACGAAAACGAAGAAGGTATTCTGTATGAGTTTTGTTTCTTGCCTAAACAATATGGTCCTTTTTATGCAGAAAAGAAGGATGAAGCTTCTGGAGCTAAGGCGTGGGTTAATATTAAAAAAGTATATGAAGCGGACCTCGGAAAAAGCGATAAACGTAAATTATTCGTGAAGAAGATTATTGAAACTAATTCCGATCTGAAAACTTATGAAGATGCGATAGATGATAATATCGATAAGTTCGATGAAGTCCTTAAGGACCAAGGGATGATTAATTATTTCCCTGAAGATGAAGATAGTTATGATAAGGTTTTAGATATTTTTGTTCGAACAAATGCCGGTGGAACAAAACTTAGTTATTCAGACCTTCTTTTTTCAAGAATAAAACTTCATTGGGATCAGGCAAGGGAAGAATTTAAGGATCTCACTGATGAAATTAATAAGAGGAACTTTGAGTTTGATACAGACTTTATTTTAAAAACAGGTCTAGTATTTTTCTGCACTAAGACAGAAGAAATAAGATTTAACAACATAAATAATTTGAATAAAAATCTGATTTCTTCAATAAGAAAAAATTGGCTAGAGATAGCTAATGCTATTAAGCTGACAGCTGATTTATTGGACAGGTTCATGATAAGGGACAAAAAAATGCTCCCCAGTTACAATGCTTTGATTCCAGTAATATATTGGGTATTTAAAAATAAGAAGGGACGATATTATGACGATAACGACGCCGATAGAAATGAGCTCACAAAAGTAAGAATTTGGTTAACTAAAGCTTTGCTCAGTGGTGTGTTTGGCGGACAATCAGATACAGCACTGTATAAATGTAAAGAGGCGATGGATGCCAGTCCGCTGTCTTCTGTTTTTCCGGCAGAGAAAATTCAAGAAAAGATACTTGAGATGAAAAGCAAAAGTATGGAAATTAGAGAAGATAAATTTGATCAATTTCGCTATCAATCAAAAGAGAGCCATTTATTTTTATCGCTATGCTACAGGTTTGCAATTAATTTTAATCCTATAATGAAAGGTAATCTACCGGAACAAGATCATATATTTTCTAAGCATGAATTAGAATTAGCTGGCGTTAGCGAAGATAAAATTAATAGCATATATAATATTAGGTACGTTACACAAGCAGATAATAGAAAGAAATCAAAAACGCCATTTTCAGATTGGGTAAGAGATTTAGAAAAAAATAAAGATTTGGTGTTTAAAATACATAATATACCAGACCGAGATTGGAAGGTTGTTGATTTCGATGTATTCTTGCAAGAAAGAAAAAAACTGTTATTGGCAAACTTACAATATTAGCACACGATGCAAAAATTATATATACATTCTAAAGCGTAGAGAAAAATGGTTTTTAATTTAAGGATTTACTTTTTATAGTACTGCGTGATGCACATCACTTGAATAGCCACCTAAAGAATGATTGATTTAGCTTATCGTATATCTAAATGTAATATTTGTATCGTATGGAGGTGTATCTAATATGATAAATCGCATAAAGGAAGTAGATTTTAATTCGGAGAAGGGAAGATTGTTAGATCGTGCATTGGCTCACTCAAAATTGAGGCTGTATAAAGAAGCAATTGCTGATTGTGAGAATCTTGTAGCACTGGATAAAGATGATCCAAATTCTTACAGAGAGCTGGGGGTTTCGTATGCAGAAAACAATCAAATTGATAAAGCTATAGAGTGCTATCGTTTTGCTATAAAGCGTTTCCCTGATTACCATGCAGCCTATACAAGCTTAGGGCATCTATTTCAGGAATACAAAAAACGATTGGATATTGCTCTGGTGTGTTATGAAAAGGCGTTAAAGCTTAACCCTGAAGATTTTTGGGCATTGCATAATATTGGTACTGTTTTAAAGAAAGAACAAAAAATAAAAGAAGCCTTTTATTATTTTCAAGAGGCGTTCCAAATAGCACAAGCTAAGGGAATCTTTGAGCGGAAAATAATTCATAATTTGGCGTGGGCCTTATATCGGTGTAAGGAATACCAAGCCGCACTTTATTTGTATACGCAACTTGATGATCCATATAGTACCGATGGTTCTATCCATTTTGAACTCGGTTGTGTTAATTATAGAATAGGTAGATTCCAAGACGCTGTTTTACAATTTGCAGAAGCGTTAGCTTGTCAGCCAGGCAATAAGTTTTATCAGCGTGCACAGAACATAGTAATTTGTAAATCCGGCATTTATAATTGAAAGTATATACAGATGATTGGCGCTATTGCAGGAGATATAATTGGTTCTATCTACGAATTTACGAATGTTAAAAGGACAGATTTTGATTTGTTCAGCAAGCACTCTCATTTTACCGACGATACTGTCCTGACCATCGCCGTAGCTGATTGTATTTTAAATGGAAAAGATTATGCAAAAACCATCAAAGAATATGGTAGGAGATATCCTGATAGAGGTTATGGCATTCGTTTTAAAGGATGGCTTTTGTTAGAGGAATCAGCGCCATACAATAGTTTCGGCAATGGTTCAGCGATGCGTGTAAGCCCTGTAGGATTTGCTTTTGATGATATTAACAAAGTGATGGAAGAGGCAAAAAAGAGCGCCGAGGTTACCCATAATCATCCGGAAGGCATAAAAGGCGCACAAGCGATAGCCATTGCGATATTTCTTGCTAAGAACGGTGAAAGAAAAGAGAATATCAAAGAGCATATTGAAAACACCTTTAATTATAATTTAAGGCAAACTTTAGAAGAAATTCGTTCAAGTTACCATTTTGACGAAACATGCCAGGGTACGGTCCCGCAGGCCATAACCGCATTCCTTGAATCCAATAGCTACGAAGATGCTATACGAAAAGCAATCTCTATCGGCGGAGATAGCGATACAATTGCCTGTATTACCGGAGGTATCGCTGAGGCTTATTACAAAAACATTCCTGATTATATTGCAAGAGAGTCGATGAAGCGCCTATCGCCAGAATTATTAAATACTGTGAATTTGTTTACTAAGACGTATAATTTTTCTAAGGTATCATTGTTGAATAGGTGGGGATGACGGTGGTATGGCTAGTAATGAGTATTGTCGGGTAACGTTCGGGAAGAATATTGAAGAAAAAGAACGCCAACGTGTACGGGCAGCACTCGAGAAATATTGCGATTTAGATACAAAGGGGATGATGGAAATATTGGAGGAATTAAAAAAAGTTTGCAGATAGATGCCTGTATAATGGAGATATGCGAGGAGGTAGCAAAATGAACGGAAATAGTTTTAAAAAACAGTTGTTTGATTATCAAAATAAAGTGAATGATTGGATTAAATTCAGAAAAAATAAAAAAGGGACCCAGTTTAATAAAGAAGAAAATACAAAAATAAAATTTGTCGTTTCTCTTTTGGATATTTTAGGATGGAATCCTTTAAAAGGGTATGATGTAGAATTTGAGCATCACATTCCGAAAGTCAAAGGTAGAGACGCCGCCGATATCGCGCTTTATATCTCTTCGGAGAAGCATTCCAAACCAGTAATTTTGATTGAAGTCAAACCTATTCAAATGCCGTTTAAAAAAGAGTATCCTACAAAAATTCTCGAATATATGAGTAGAAGTAAAGTAAGATTTGGAATTAATACTAACGGAAGAGAATTGGTACTTTTCCATAGCTATGGGGTAAGGCATGATGCAAAGTCAGGCTGTAAGCTATTTAGTTTAGAGCTAAAAGATTTCATTGTTTATAAGGATGTTTTATTGATGCTGTCAAAGCGAAAGGTTCAAGAAGGCGTATTGGATGGATTTGCCGATGAATTCCATCATGGGAAAAAGTATGGAAAGAAATTTTCTGATTGGAGAAGACCCGAAAAGAAATATCGGGACCCGAGATATAATAAATATATACTTCGTTTAAAGTTCGCAAAAGAATTCTTAAAACATAACAACCAATAGCTGTAAAATGCTTGTTCTATCTACCGCTCGGAAGTCCAAAAACCAGCCGGATAATGCTGCTGGTTTGCAGAAGGAGGGAGTTTAATAACCAAGTTTAAAAACTCTATAGCTTTTCATAAAAAGAATTAAATTAGTAGATTGTCTAGTTCAAAAAAAAGAAGTTAGAAAATTGCTAAAAAGTTAAAGAAATAATATGACCCCAAACATCGAAAAAGCTATCGAAGTTGCAATAAGGATCCATGGCGGGCAAATGAGAAAAGGAGACGGTATTACTCCGTATGTCGTTCATCCCATTTCTGTTGCTATGATTCTTTCACGTTATACTGATGATGAAGGTCTTCTTATCGCTGCATTACTACATGATGCCCTGGAGGACACATCATATGGAGAACAAAATTTAGAAAAGGATTTTGGATCAAAAGTACTATCTATGGTCAAAGATGTTTCTGATAAAAGACCGCAAGACCCGTGGTCTAAACGAAAAGATGCTTATTTAAAGCACCTAAAAAGTGCGTCAAAAGAAGCGTGCCTTATCGCTTGTGCTGATAAGATTAATAATTTAGCATCTATATGCGAAGCCTATGAAAAGTACGGTGATAAGATCTGGAAGAATTTTCACGCCTCCAAGGAAGCAAAGATCGGATTTTACGAAGCTATACATAAAGAAATAAGCAAGCGACTATCTCATCCAATTGTGAAAGATTTGGGCTATAAATTAAAGGAAGCTAAAAAAGTGCTTGGATTATAATTGCAGAAATAAAGGTCAGATTATCTTTGGAGAAACAATGAAAGAATCTATTAATTGGCATGAATCAGCAGAGATTTACAGTAAGGCAGAAATGTACGAAGATGCCGTTTCTTGCTATAATCGCGCTATAGAGCTAAATCCATTCGATGACGTGGCCTGGTTTCGTAAGGGGTTTGCTTTATTTTTCCTTGATAAAGCTGGCGATGAGCTAAAGTGCTATAATAAAGCATTGGAGATAAACCCTGAGAATATAGATGCCCTGGAAAATAAGGGCGCGTATTTATTAAGATCGAATAGAGATCAAGAAGCGATGGAATGTTTTGACGAAGCACTTAAGATAACCCAACACAATGTATGTATTTGGTTTAACAGAGGTATGATTTTTAAAAAGCAAAGAAAATATTGGGATGCATTGCTTTCTTTTGATAAAGGGCTTGAGCTTTGTCCAGATGACGAAGATGCTCTGCGATGCGTGGACGAGATAGTGAAAAAATTGGTCGAGTTTGGTGATCAATGAGAATGGGGGTACAAGAATGATATTTCGTAAACTAGAAAAAGAATTCTTCGAGCAACTAAAGAATAAAAATAATCCCCTACGATACATTTTGGATTTTGAACGCGAGCATCGAAAATCATTCATGGTAGAGATCAGAAAGAATTTTTTAGACCTTTACTTTTTAGGACACACGATTGAAGTTAGATCGCGCGGAAACGGGTATTATCTCATCGCTTCAAAGGAATTCAATCCGGAGAAGCTACTTATCAAGACACCAAAAAGTATGATCAAGCCATATGGCAAAAACAAATGGCAGATACGTTTCGACGATATCGAAAATTATGGGTGGTTCAAAGATATTATGAGTGCGGCGATTGCGCAGATAGTGCGGCATAAAGGAGGAAATATTTCAGAAGGCGTGAGTGAAGTTAATCACTTTATTGATAACCGGGCGATCGGCAAAAATGGCATACTGGTTATTGATAGGCAAGTCGTATATCCCCGTAGCGGAAAAGGCAGGATAGACCTCTTGGGGCTTAAGAGACTTCCTGGAGGAAAATTCACTTTCTCAATAATCGAGTTAAAGAATAAAAATAATAAAGAGATAGAGGACGTATTTACTCGACAGATTAAAAGATACATCGACCTCGTTTACGATAAATATGATGACTTCGTTGAGACATACGAAGAAGTCCTAAGGCAGAAGGTTAAGCTCAGACTTTTAAAGCCGATTGACTGCAAATTGGCTCGAAAACATGAAATTTCAAAAAAAGACATTGAGGGTATCGCGATATTGGATAATTACAATATCAAAGGCGATCTAAAGGCGAACGGACTCCTTGAGAGGGCTATTCGTGATTGGGCGAAGATCGGTAGCGAATATACAGCTAGATTATTTTTGAAGACAAATGTTTTAGATGATACATTTATGCTCGACTTAGATAGCGCAAAAAACCATTTGAATAAATATAAAACATGCAACTTATAGTCCATCGCGGCACAAAAGAAATAGGCGGTAGTTGTGTTGAGCTTATCTCAAAGAATTCCCGTATTCTGATAGATTTCGGGATGCCGCTGGTTAATTCTTCCCAGGAACCATTCGATTCAAAAGCTCTTTATGGTAAATCTATAGATGAGCTAAAAACTTTAAAGATTCTTCCGGACATTAAAGGCCTTTATGAAGGTGAGAAGCAAAAGATTGAGGCGATTTTACTTTCCCATTCCCATCTAGATCATTATGGCTTTATGCGCTATATCAATAAAGATATACCGGTATATCTAAGTCGTGGCGCGCAGGAATTAATCCAAGTATCCAATATTTTTACACCCAACAGCATAGGAAGCTTTAATGCTCAAATCATAGGCCATCTTAAAACCTTCCAAATAGGCAATTTCACAATAACTCCGTATCTTGTGGATCATTCTGCCTTTGACGCTTATGCTTTTCTAATCGAATCAGAAGGAAAAAGGCTATTTTATTCGGGAGATTTCCGAGCCCACGGCAGGAAGAATATTTTATTTAAACGAATGCTCAAAAATCCGCCAAAAGATATAGATTGCCTGCTTATGGAAGGCACAATGATGGGTAGGGGAAACCAACTCTATGAAAATGAAACAGCTGTAGAGAATAAAATAAAAGATGTCTTAGAAGAGCATAAAAATATTACTTTTCTTTTCGCCTCTTCGCAAAACATAGATAGAATCGTTTCAGCCTATCGAGCATGTCTAAAGACAGATTCTATTTTTGTCATTAATCTTTATACAGCCTTTATTTTAGATAAACTGAAAGCTGTATCTACTGGTATTCCCCAATTTGACTGGAAAAATATCAGAGTGTATTTTTTGCATGCACATGCTAATAAAATAGCTGAATTTGTATCAGTTAAATTACTTTATAAATATAACCAGCAAAGAATTAAATTTCCTGAAATAAACCAAAAGAAAAACAATATCTTGATGCTTACCGGAAAGAATTCATTTTTCCCGATTATCCTAAAAAATATCAATAATTTCAAAGGAGCCAAAATTATATACTCTATGTGGGAAGGCTATTTGGATGATAAGTTTAGGCAGTATTGTAAAGAGCAAGGTCTTACGATAGAGCAAATTCATACCAGTGGTCACGCTACGGTAGAGGATTTAAAAGTTTTCGCCAAAGCCTTAAATCCAAAGACACTAATTCCAATTCATACCTTTGAGTCTAAAAAGTACCCGGCCATATTTAAAAATGTTAAAGTATTGAAAGACGGCGAAGAATTTAAGATATAATTGATAAGATAGTAGACCAGGTTCTGAAATTATATAACTGTCATTACCAAAATTATAATGAATAAAAAACAAGTAGTAGTAATGTGTCTTTTTATCTCTCTTACTTCTTTTTGCACCACCGCATATCCAATCACCAATCCTACCATTAATTCTCAATCAAGCTATTACACCGACGAGCAATTACTGAACTTAGCAATCACCAAAGGTATTATTCCTAAAAACCGAGGCACAGATTACTTTGAGCAGGAATTAAAGAAAAAGAATTCTATAGCTATCTGGATTGTTTGGCCGAGAGAAGGCAAGATTGCTCTCGTAGACAGTCTTAAGAAAATTTTCTTAGAGAAAGAAGGGACTAAGATAAATAACCCTTCAGAATACTATGTGGATATAATCAATACCGCACTTTATAACAGTATTTGCGAAAATAAATTGAAGAATACAAAAGGGATAAAAGCATTATTTGTGACAACAGTCTTAATGGAGGGTGATTTTGATAACGGTGAAGATAAGGTAGAGTTGCTTAAAAACCATTTAGGCGAAAAGCTATTTGAGGCTTACAAGAAAGAGTATCCTGAAAAATACCAATATTTAGTAGAAATGGCAAAATAGAATAACTTTTGTGGTGAAGAATGGGAACGCGAAAGAAGATTTATGATACGTTAGTAAGGTTAATATAAGAAAAGTATATGTCAAAAACCGATTTTCATAAAAAAAGCGAAGAAATCAAAGATACCATTTTACACAAAATAAAAGACTTTAATAGGGTTTACAGAAGTGGTCCGGATGTGTATTTCTATAAAAGAGTGCTTAGTCTTAACAAACAAGCAGAAAAGCTAAGTGATTTTATAAATGATGACTATAATCTTGAGATTATCTATGCTACTTTGGTGGCTTGGGATATGAATTCCCGTGGTGCTAGAATGAAGTATTTCGATGATTTTAAAGAAAATATTTTGTACTTAACTAGCCAATTTCAAAAGCTATGGAAGAAAAATCTAGGTGAAGTGGTTGATTTTGAAGCCATACTAAATGTAGTAAGTGATGTATATGACAAGCTGCATATAATGAAAACAAATGGAAAATTAGTGTCTAATTCAAAATTACTTCATTTTTTATTTCCCCATCTATTGATGCCTATGGATAGAAGTAATACACTTATGTATTTTTATCGACATACCAATGAGTCAAAAGAGAAATATTTTGATTTAATAAGATGGTCTTATGATATGACAAAGAAAAGAGGTATAATCTGGTCTAGACACTTGGATGATCATTGGAATTCTACTATCCCGAAAATATTGGACAACGCCATAATTATCAAAAATAATAAATTTATTGGAGGTGTCTAATGCCTGTTTTACATAAATATAGCGAAAGGTTGGGATATTACGTTTTAGCGAATATCAAGGGGAATATCGTTACTTTCCAGACGACCGAAGCCGGAGTATCGCGTCTTAAGGAAGCAGGATATAAGAGTGAGCAGAAATTTCCTCTCCAGATTCTCGTAGACCTAGTAAGATCCGGAGATGTTTTTACTTACGGATCTGGGGCGGTAAAAGTTTCCGATCCAAAACAACTAAAGTTTGAAGATCTTGCCCCCGCTCCGGAAGTAGAAAAACTTTTTCCTCAATGCGATAAATGCGGATCGTTTGACGATCTTAGGTTGATTGTTGTAGGGCCTTCTAAGGAAAAAGAGTCAAAAATGCTCTGTGAAGTTTGTGCGTTGAAATTGGATTTAAAAGTACAGGCCAATATTCCCGTTTCAATATTAACACATACCTCACTCAATCTATTGATAGAACAGCAAAGCTTAAATATCGAAGATAAAAGTATCAAGGCGCTCAAAGACTGGTTTGCAGCCGAGATGTCAAAGTTTTGGAAGGAGCATTCGAAGAAAAGAAAAAGTCAGCAAACCTCTTTTGATTTTAAGGTTTAACACAGCAGATTGCGGGTAGTTCTATGAAAACAATTGATTACAAGAATTAGTAATTCCAGCGACATGGTAATTAATTAAGGAGGCGTTAAGATGAAAAACATAATTCTGCTTTTATCTGTTTCGGTAATATTAACGATCAGCCCAGTTATTTCTTATGTTTATAGCGAAGACGAGGGAGAGGGCGAATATCTCGGTGAATATAGCCAGAATTCTTTAGACCCGGATTCAACAAGTAACTCTATCGGGCAATACGGCAGCAAAATATCACCGAAGAGCATAAATAACCCTATAGGCGAATATGGAAGCTCAATCAGCTCTCATAGCGTAAATAATTCTCTTGCTACAGATACGCCGAAACTATATAGCCAAGACGGAAAGTATCTTGGGAAGGTAAGTAGCAATACGTTGGATCCTGATTCAATAAGTAATCCTATCGGAAGATACGGCAGTTCCATATCGCCTGACAGCGTGAATAATCCTATCGGCCGTTATGGAAGTAAGATTAGCCCGGAAAGCGCAAATAATCCTTTGGCTACTAAAGCGCCAAGAATAATTTATGATGGAGATAATGACTAATGAAAAAAACATTTATTTTCCTTACTTTTATTTTTATTGCTCACCTTTCTTTTGCCTATGAAGATAGTTACTATTCAACGCTTTACGAAAAGGCGTCTCAAGCCATACAAAAAGGTAACGAAGAGGATGCTGATTTTTACCTAGCGCGATATATGGGGACGAGTTTCTTAGATAAAGAATCCAAAAAAGATATTACCGATCTTTCCCCCCTATTTAATTCATATAAGGTTTCGAAACCCACTGCTTTTATTTCTGGAAGATATTCAGCTGATTTTATTGATTGGTTCATCCAGAGTTCTATTGCCCAGTGGGGAGGTGACGATGACGAAGATATAGACCCGAAAACCCATTCTTTTGGTATAGTTTCAAGTGAAAGTAACGTATATTTTGCCACAGTTATAGGAAGTCCTTATCTTGAGGGATGGAGTATTATCAAAGATAAAGATATGAAAAAAACAGTTCTTGTCTTAATAGATTATAGGCAGAAACCATATCTTGTTGTTGGGAAACATGAAAAAGGTATCCCAAAGAAACTTCTTGAGAAGAAAGAATTTGATTTAGATGAATTTCATCTACAGTATGTGTGGCCCCCAGAGTTCCATGATTTAGACAAGGATGGAAAAGATGAATTGTGGGTACGATACAATAAAGCATGGGCGGATGGTTTCTCGCAGGAGTTAGTTATTTATAAGATAAAAGACAATGGATTGGAGTTGATCAAGAAGTTTGAAGGCGAGGCCGAAGGCATAGCAAGAAGATTGGATGGTAATAAAGTAGAAGTGGGTCGCGGATTTACTGATAAGAACGCTGGTCATCTAGAATTTGATCAGCATCATCTAGAAACCTGGGAATATAAAAATGGTAATTTTGTAAAGACTTCCGAAAGGAATGTTCCGCATCTTCTTTGGTCGGATGAATGGAAAAAGTACTACTTTAATAAATAACTTCGGAGGATCTATGAAAAAGTTAGCAATTATATCGCTATTAGTTTTATTACCTTTTGGATTATTTGCATATTCTATGTCAACAACCTATGAGGCAGTTGAGCAACTTGGCTATTTGGATAAACAGCTCCGTGCAATTATGACTGATGTAGAATTGTGGCTTGGGTGGGGGTTTGAAGAAAAAGATTTGGGTAAAAAAGTTATGGAATCAGCCCTTAAAGATTTATCTGATTTAAAGAAAGAAATCTCAGCCTTTGAGGTTACGGGAGAGTTAACCAGTATCAAGGATTTGGAATTGGGAGCAATAAATCGTCTTGAGAAAATTTATAGTGATATTTATAAGAAAGACGAAAAGCAGATAGGTGAAGAGTTTAAGACATTCCATGAGTTTAGCAAGAAGTACCTTGTTGATTTTGAAGCAGCCGTAAAAAAATATGCCCGTCAACCCAAGTTTCCCAAAGACTTTAATCCTATTTCGGAAGAGCTAGCCCTTGCGGGAAGTTCGCAGGATAAGGAAGCTTACCAAAAAGCTATTGATAAAATGCAACAAAGAAAGTTTAAGGACGCAGCTCTATTATTAAAGGATTTATTATCAAAATATCACGAAACTGCTTTTGGAGATTGCATTAAGGTCAGATTGTCTGATTGTTGGCTGAACGAAGACAATGACTCTAAGGACATATTCACAACAGAAGAGCAAGACAAAGGGGTCAAATTTCTTAAAGACATTATAGACAGCAACAGATATTCACCAGTTCTATATAATACATTTCTTCGCTGGCGTACAAAAGAACAAGAAATGAATCACGGAATGTCTAATATGTCTGATATACCTAACAAGGAATACAATAAGAAGCGATGGTTGCTAGTTCAAGTTATACGGCGCTACTTAAAGAGTAATCCTAGTGATAAGTGGGCCATGAATCAGATCAATCTACTCATTAGCATCCCTAATATTGAACGCGGTGGTACTTACGGTAACTATAATCTCAATTACTACGGAATGTTGTATATGGATTTAGAAAAGGAAGAGAAAAAACCTT
Organism: Candidatus Omnitrophota bacterium; assembly: GCA_037146775.1. GTDB lineage: Bacteria > Omnitrophota > Gorgyraeia > Duberdicusellales > 4484-171 > JBAWWL01. The sequence goes on from JBAWWL010000007.1 coordinate 99,944, forward strand.
CCGCAGAATCGCGATTTAAGAAAGTGGTTGATTCTCAAGGTAATGCTTATGAGGTTGCTGAGAATGGGGATATTTACTCTGAAGGAGCACCCAAGCCAGGTCGCCAGCCTGCTTCAGTAGAGAATATTGACTATTATTTTAATGAGTCATTACAGTTGGAAGTGAATGGTCATATCCCTGAAGCATTTACGATGTATGCGGAAATCCTATCTCTGCCCGAGGCAAATGAATCAGTTAAAACTTTGCAACGTGGAATTAGGCTAAGGATAGAAAGATTATATAATAGTGATGGTCAGATGAAGAAAAAGCTTTTAATGTACTTTGATATAAAAGAATTGAAAGATGGTAGCCTTAAAATTAACCCGAAATCTAATCCTAAATAAAAGTATGAAGCGCTCGGTACAAAATTGAAGCTGAAGCCCGATGTCCACCTAAAAGAGGCGGACATGCCTTATCTATCTCTGCTATAATGAATTACACCAATTTATCTCCAGAAATAGCGGACATTTTGGACAAATATCGCCGATAAGCCAACCTCTAAAGTCTACAATTTCCTTGTTATTTGCCAGAATCGTACCTATAATAATGATTACACAGTAAGAGATTCTCTTATTCCTGTGCCATCTAAGCGGAGTTTTGCTTAATACCCTCCATCGTTTAATGGAGGGTATTTTTTTGTAAAAACTCCCCGGGTAGGGCGAAGAATCCCGAGGAGCTTCTTGTAAATTTAATTTGTAAATTTACAAGATATATATGGGCGAGTCGGGAGAGAGCCAGCGTTTGCAGCTTTTGACTTTATAACCCTCTGTGATAGTATATTGCAGAGGGTTTTATATTGATTGAATAATAAGAAAAAAAGGGGTGTATGAATAAAAAAATAAGTGTTATTTTGCCGTTGATGTTTTTGTTTATTTCTTCATCAATCTTTGCCGAAACTACCATTCTTAAATCAGGCAAAACTATAGAAGGCAAGATACTTGATAAAACAGATAAATACATCAAGGTAGATACCGAAGGTGTACCTATAACCTACTATCTTGAAGATATTGCAAGTATTGATGGGAAAGCCATAAACACATTCAAACAGCATTCTCCCGACCAAACATTTGTTCCTTTAACTGCCAATAGTGCCGAAGAATATGTTAAAAACGGCGTTGCCCAATACAAACAAGGTAACATTCCTCGAGCCATATCCGATTTTAGCAAAGCTATCGAAATTAACCCCAACCTTATAGGCGCTTATTGTGGGCGCGGTATCGCTTATGCCTCGCAAGGCAATTTTTCCACAGCCATTTCAAATTATAATAAAGCTATTGAGATAGATCCTAAATATCCCAGAGCTTATAACTATCGCGGTTCTGCCTATGCTCTGCAAGGCGATTTTGCCAAAGCTATCTCTGATCTAAATAAAGCCATTGAGATAGACCCTAGCTATGCACAGGCATATTGTGAGCGTGGGCTTGCTTATAAAGGACAAAACAATTTTGCCCAAGCCATATCAGATTACACCAAAACTATTGAAATAGATCCTAAGTATGTAGAAGCTTATAATTATCGTGGGCTTATTTATTTCGCAGAAGGCAATTTCACTCAAGCTATTTCAGACTATACCAAGGCTATCGAGGTAGATCCTAACTATGCAGAGGCCTATTACGACCGTGGTCTTGCCTACAAAGAACAAAACAATTTTGTCCAAGCCATCTCTGATTTTAACAAAGCCATTGAAGTAAATCCTAAATATGTAAATGCTTATTGTGGGCGTGCTCTTGCCTATGGTTTGCAAGGCAATTATACTAAAGCCGTTTTTGATTTTGATAAAGCGATTGAAATAGATCCTAACTATGCAGGTGCCTATGAGTATCGTGGGCTTCTCTATGCCAGACAAGGCAATTTTGCCAAAGCTATCTCTGACCTAAATAAAGCCATTGAGATAGATCCTAAATATGTAAATACCTATAAAGATCGTAGTATCGTCTATTTTAAGCAGAAAGATTTTGCTAAAGCCTGGGAAGATGTACACAAGGTTGAGAGTTTAGGGGATAAGGTTGACCCTGGGTTTATTGAAATGCTTAAAAAAGCCTCTGGTAGGGAAAAATAGACTTACTTTATCGACAAAACTAATAATTTCTTATCAATCTTTTCCGCTTCTTCTAGCATTAACCAGTTACAAAATTCGTCCAACCCGGGGAGCCATAAAAAAATTACCCCACCCATTTCGGGTGGGGTTTATTTTTTATGTTTCTTTAGATTGGTTCGAACCTCTGTGAGAGTCTAAACGAAACTTAGGGTTTTGAAGCGAAGCACACAAAATTCCTTAGTTGAGTTATCCTCTGTGAGGGCTATCTGGGTAGCTATTGCCTTCTTAACCCTCTGTGATAATATAGTGCCAGTTTCACCGCAAAGTGATTGACTAGGCTAACAGGTCACCCTGTTGAGTAGACAGCCAGAGGGATTTTTATTTAGGGTAAAATAATAAAAACGGAGGTGCGTTATGAAGATAGAAAAAATAATTATTACGGCACTGGCGGTTTCGCTGTTCGGTGCGATTTTTTCAGGCGTTACCTGTGGATGGTTGTTTAATTGGGTATATAAACTTGAGCCGACAAATGTTTGGAAGCCGATGGATGGCCCGCCTGACTTAATATTTTACATAGGAAGTTTCTTGCTCAACATAGTTCTCGCAGTTGTTTATGCGTTACTCCGCAATGGTATTCCTGGGAAAAATAAATTAACCAAAGGCCTCATTTTCGGATTATGTGTTTGGGCTGTTGGTATGTTACCCGGGATGTTTTCAACCTATTCTTTTATGACAGTGGCTATTGGCACTGTCATTTATTGGACTATTTTAGGTTTGGTTGAAATACCGATTAAAGGTCTAATAATCGCTGCCATATACGGCGAATAATGGATTATTATGCAGTTTTTCCATTTCCCCAAACATCAACCAGTTGCGAAATTTGTCCCTGCCTACCGACAGGCAGACAATCAGGGGAGCCATGTCTTTTTACTATCCGAAATTTTCGGATATATAAAAAAACCCTCAAACCGGAAAGATTGAGGGTTTTTTAATTTTTGACCTAGAAAATAATCGCAATAAATACCTCCGTAAATATAGCTTGAAAAGGTACCAGTTTCGATATATATAATATGGTAGAATAATCGTAAGATTATAAATTTTCTATTCTTTAGAAAGGAGAATTGATATGTTACGTAAAATCATAATTATAAGTTTAGCTGTTTTAGCCGTGACGAATTGTATAGCTTCCCTTAAAACATATGCCGCTGTCCCAAAAGACATACTTAAAGTTCAAGATCCTAAAATAAAACCGATCAAGGATGGGCAAGACAAAAAGCCTCCATTGCCGGATCTGGTTGCCGCATATGTCGATCTCAGACCTTGGGGTGGAGGCGGCGAGCGTCCGATCTCTACCGGTGCCAACTGTGGCATCACCGGCTCTATCCGCAATAACGGCGCCGAAATGGCGCGTAATGTTAATTACGAGCTATTGCTGGATGGGCGAGTTATCCACAGTGGCCGGGTAGACATTATGGGCGGCGCGAGCGTACAGGTGAATAGTGAATTTAATCTTGCGTTCAATGAGCCCGGCAATCCGGAAGTCACGCTGGTAGTGGATGGACGAGGCGATATTGCCGAGAGCAATGAATCGAACAATAGAGTGAGCCGGCGAGCTACGGTGCAGAATTTAGATGATCTTGTGGAGGTGACCGGGGTTGAATTTATGGTTAATGGACGGGCAGTTGAAGAAACTATTGTTGGTCAGAGCGGCACGCTTAGGGTTCGGGTGCGTAACAACAGCCGCCAGGCGCTGAGTAATGTGAGTGTTTCAGGAAGACTGCAAGATACGCAGGATCAGTTCCAAAGGCTTGATCTGGCGCCTAACCAGGAACAGCAAATAGAGTTTTCTAATTTAAGTTTCCGGAGTCCGGGCGATAAACTCATAACCGGCAGAGCTTCGCTGTCGAACAACCGCGAGGACGCTAATCCCCGCAATGATTGGATGCAGCGGGGGATGACCGTACGGATGAACGAGAATAGGGAGCCGGATCTGGTTGCCGCATATGTCGATCTCAGACCTTGGGGTGGAGGCGGCGAGCGTCCGATCTCTACCGGTGCCAACTGTGGCATCACCGGCTCTATCCGCAATAACGGCGCCGAAATGGCGCGTAATGTTAATTACGAGCTATTGCTGGATGGGCGAGTTATCCACAGTGGCCGGGTAGACATTATGGGCGGCGCGAGCGTACAGGTGAATAGTGAATTTAATCTTGCGTTCAATGAGCCCGGCAATCCGGAAGTCACGCTGGTAGTGGATGGACGAGGCGATATTGCCGAGAGCAATGAATCGAACAATAGAGTGAGCCGGCGAGCTACGGTGCAGAATTTAGATGATCTTGTGGAGGTGACCGGGGTTGAATTTATGGTTAATGGACGGGCAGTTGAAGAAACTATTGTTGGTCAGAGCGGCACGCTTAGGGTTCGGGTGCGTAACAACAGCCGCCAGGCGCTGAGTAATGTGAGTGTTTCAGGAAGACTGCAAGATACGCAGGATCAGTTCCAAAGGCTTGATCTGGCGCCTAACCAGGAACAGCAAATAGAGTTTTCTAATTTAAGTTTCCGGAGTCCGGGCGATAAACTCATAACCGGCAGAGCTTCGCTGTCGAACAACCGCGAGGACGCTAATCCCCGCAATGATTGGATGCAGCGGGGGATGACCGTACGCTAAAGGCAAATGGAATATAGGAGAAAATATAGAGTAAGGGGCACATAGAACGGTATAGCTGGGTTAGACCTTGCCCTGGCCGTTACAAAAATTGAAACTTGAAGCCAAATGTCCACCTAAAAGAGGCGGACATGCCTTATCTATCTCTGCTGTAACGAATTACGCCGATTTATCTCTAGGAATGACGGACATTTTGGACAAACATTGACCATAAGTCAACCTCTAAAGCCTACAATTTCTTTGTTATTTGCCCAAATTATACCTATAATAATAGCTGTAGCAGTAAGAGATTTTCTTATTCCTGTGCCACCCAAGCGGAGTTTGTCTTTTTAACCCTCTGTGATAATATATTGCCAGCCTTGCTGCAAAGTGATTGGCTATGCCAACAGGCCACCCTGTTGGTAGGCGGGCAGAGGGTTTTGTTATTTTAGAACGGAAGAGGTAGAATTAAAAAAAAGGAGTTACGAGTGTGGGATAGAATTGATCGGAGAGAGTACCAAAGATTAATAGGCGAATATTTTGTTTACTATAAAATTAAAGATTCATCAGGAAGCTATAATCTCACTCGTACCAAAAATATCAGCAAAGGAGGTATGTTGCTTTCAGTGAATGAGCCTTTTGAAAAAGGAAAGAGTATGGCACTCATCATAAAAGGCCCTTTTGTCTTGGGAGCTGCCATAGAGACGACGGGGGTAGTTATTGAATCCAGAAAAATTGACAGAGGTTCTATTTATGAAACAAGAATTAAATTTTCTAATATCAACGCAAAATTTCTCGACAAATTAGATGAATTTATCAAACGAAATTCCAAAGGTCGTTAGAGAAAAAAGAGATAGCGGGGTCAGACCTTCAGATGTCAGATAGATTGACAAAAAAGAGATAGCGGGGTCAGACCTTCAGATGTCAGATAGATTGACAAAGACCAAAAAATAAAATAGGGTCAGAGTCGTTTTGCTAAAGAGAGTGGAATAAATATCAGCTTCTAATTTTTGAAAATATAATTTCAATTTTCGCTTCGCGGCAACCCAAGGAAAAAACTTAAATATAATGGTTGGCAAGACCTGGCCCCATTATTTCATATTGACAGGTTTTTTCCCTCAAGAAAAGGAGACAAAAGCTATGAAACAAACTGTCGCAGCATTTTTAGGAGTCATCCTTGTTTGTTTTTATCTCTTGCCATTGAACGGGCAAGAGATCGCAGATTCAAACTCTAACAAATATGAAAAGTTTCCGGAACGCGTGCGTAAGATCGCTGAGGGAATGGAAAAACTAGGACTTAGTCCGAAAATTGATTTATCTCCGAAAATCGGAGAAGGAAGCGAAGGATATATTATTAATGCGAAAATTGGAGAAGAAAAGCCCGGAGAAAAATTTACTAATATCACTGTTTATGTCGCGACTGAAGATAGTATTCAACAATTTCTTGTTTTTCCGTTGGTGGGTTTCGTTGTTGAACCGCGTGAGGAGTTGACGCCTGCGCCGCTCTGGACAGGGAAGATAGCTGATCGTTTTAAAGGTGATGGACTGGGCACAACTTATGGTGCGTATATCACTCCCGGAGTAGGCGGCCACATAATCGGAGTGGCCAATGCGTACGCCATGAAAAACGATGTAATAGTGAGTGTCAGAATGGAGCGGTGCGATACCAAACCACGTTCATATTACTCAGGTATCTCAGAATTTGACGGAGAGAAGAGAGCCATTGAACTTTCGGCCGGGTTAAAAGATGACAGCAGAAACTGGATAGATGCTTTAGTTAAGATCATTGATGGTTTAGGCGGGGTGAAAATTTCTGTTTTTGATGCCAATCCGCAGTACAATGACAAGTTTGATTTTACTGACAAAGCGGTGCTTAAGGATTTCCCCAGTAAGGAAGCATATTTGCAGAAGGCTGCTTACGTTGTATCTGTTGCAAACACGAAAAGGTCCGGCGCTGCCGCGGATGGTGTCAGCCTGCTCCTCTTACTTGCATCTGTCGACTACGAAGGTATAGCCACTTTCACGCTGGAGGGGGATGATTCGCCGGGCACCATCCATCCAATCGGTACTGATTTTGACATGAAATTGCGCGAGAAGAAAATTAGAACTCCTACGCTCGTGTTAGAGAGAGGACCGGATTCAAAGCAGTATTGGGCCGCTGTTCTCTATCGTCCGCCGGACAATTTTGGCCGCGGGGACGGTACAAGAGAAGTTCGTGTGACGCTCTTATTGGAGAATACAGGGGGCAAAAAAATAGAGGACAATAAAGATTCTAGTTCAAAACGAGGGGAGTGCATGATACGGCTCATACGTCCGCCGGTTGTCCTTGTCCATGGCACGTTTGATGCGCCGATACCGTGTTGGGACACCCCGGATCAACATAGCAGCTTTACAATGAAAAAACGGCTGGAACAGGAAGGATTCAGACCGTTTATGGTGGACTGGGTGGAAACGAACGGATATAAAGATCCAAGCGCGTTTATCTCAAACTGCGAGACTGTGTGGAAAAATAATGGAGGGATCCACGAGGCACTGGAGACTTTTCGTAAGGACAACTTTGCGGCCACACAGGCGGATCTTGTCTGTCACAGCCAGGGCGGTGTGATCGCACGCAGGTACGTGAAGGGGACGGTATCGGAGACGAAGCTTGCCGACGACGATTACCATTATACTAATCCGCGCGAGTGCTCACGCGGCGCGTGCTACTATCATCGTCTTAATAACTTCGCGAAAGGCGACATCCACCGTCTTATTACGATCAGTGCTACGCATATGGGAAGCGACATTTGCTCTCTGTTAAATGTCTTTATCCAGCTTCGCAGTGAGGGGATGAAGTTAGCATCATGGGACTCGCTTTGCGCAAAACTTGCCCTTTTAGGCGGCGGTTATCAGGGAAACTGCACGAGTGATTGGATGGTTGTCAATTTTGCCTATTATACGAAAGAGTTTATCAGGCGGATGGGAAATGGTGAGCTTACAGGCGCGTATAAGGATCAGATCCCTGGTAGTCCGGCACTTCAGGCCATCGGAAAAACACTAGTTCCTTCGCATGCCATCGCGTGTACCGCTGAGGATAAAGATTTGATGGATTTTGATGGATCATACGAGGACCGAATGGAAACGATCTGGGAAGGTTCCAGTCGCGGCCTCTTGCTGGAGGCGTTTCGCAAGCTTGGGCAGAATGAAGATGCTGATGACCTTGCGCGAAGAGTGGACGAACAGGAGAGGGCGGAAGGCCTTGCGGCGGAAATTGTCAAGCTTAAGGTTATGCGGACGCATAGGATGGCGAATGCCAGAAGATTTCGTGCGGCAGTTTTTGGCAACAACCCGAATGACTGCACTGTCAGGAGGGAAAGCTCGCTGGGAGGGTTACCAGAGCAATATACGACAACGATCCCCAACATCCTTCATGGTTACGCGCCGTGGTATAGCGCTGTGCAAGAACGCGTTGTACAGCTCCTTAAAGATGACGGCGGCAAGTTTTGTTCAGCCGGGTTTCCGCAGGCCGGTGTGATGCCGCGCAATATCCAGTATATAGGACCATCTGTCATTGGCCCGGAGCTTGAAAAAGGTGTTGATCAAGGTTCTTTGCCTGTGGGACAGTAACGGGGTTAGGCCTTCAGATGTCAGATAGATTGCAAAAACGTAATTATTTATAAACCAAATCCCACCCCGGAGGTGGGCTTTGGTTTTAAGACAATATATTAAATAAAATTAAAAACTAATCCCAATGGCGATGATCCTCTTGATGAATTTTGAAAATTCCGAGGACACAATGTACGATTAAGAAGATATGTCTAAATATTATACCGGCAGAAGAACTCGAAATTTGTTTGACCCACAGAGCAAGGCGCCCTTCAGGCTAAGTCGTTCTAAAATTGAACTATTCATAAACTGCCCAAGGTGCTTTTACCTGGATAGAAGGCTAGGTGTAGGCCAGCCACCCGGGTATCCTTTTGCTTTAAACTCCGCAGTGGATAAGCTATTGAAGAAAGAATTTGATATCCATAGAGATAGGCAGACAAGACACCCTCTTATGGTAGCCAAGAGTATTAACGCTGTACCTTTTAAACACGAAAAAATAAATTATTGGCGGGATGCTCTTCGTGGTGGAATGGAGCATTTACACGGACCGACCAATCTTTTGCTTACGGGCGCTGTGGATGATGTTTGGGTTGGGAGTGACGGCCGACTATTTATCGTTGATTACAAGAGTACGTCAAAGGAAGAAGAGGTAAACATAGACGCGGATTGGCAGGTTTCTTATAAAAGACAGATGGAGATATACCAATGGTTATTCAGGAAGAATGGGTTTAACGTATCATCTACGGGTTATTTTGTTTACTGTAACGGACTTACAGACAGAGATACCTTTAGCGCAAAATTAGATTTTCATATTAAAATAATACCTTACGAAGGTAATGATTCCTGGATCGAAGCTAAGATTATTGATATGCATAAATGCCTAATGAGTTCTGAAATTCCCGAGCATGGCGCGGATTGCGATTTCTGTATTTATCGAAAGGCATTAAAAGAAGTAAATGGATAGATAATAGTAAATTTACTAATTGTCTAAACTTCATGGTTGGTAAAAGGGTAACGGGGGTAGACCTTAAAATGTGTCCCCCACGCTTTCAGCTTTGGGATAATTCAACTAGAGTCTCAACATTGTTTCGGCTAACTTTCATTAAAATAATTCCGGTCCAACAAATAATGATCAAGAAGCAATTGATATTTATCTTAGTGGTGTTATTCTTGGCTGCTTGTGCGGACAATACTCCCGTAATCGGTCCATATCCTAAAACAGGAATGGCTTCCTGGTATTCGGCTAAAATCACTGCAACAGGCGAGAGGTTTGATGGCAATGATCTGACTTGCGCCATGCGTAGAACAGACTTTGGTAAACGTTACAAGGTTTGCAATACAGCGGACAATAAATGCGTAATAGTCAGGCATAATAATTTTGGGCCTGCCAAACGCTTTTATGGTAAAGGCAGAATAATTGATTTAAGCAGGGCAGCGTTTTCCCGGATAGCAGATTTGAAAGAAGGTATAGTCGGAGTTACGATAGAAGAAGAATAAAAGAGCCGGAATTATGATCAAACTTTATAAAAATATTTAAGATTAGAGGACGAGATGAAAAAAATATTAGTCTTAACCTTCCTGTTGTTAATTCCTATTATTATCCATGCTGAAACCATAAAATTCAAATCAGGTAAAACAGTTGAGGGGAAAAGATAGTGGGGTCAGACCTTCAGATGTCAGATAGATTACAAAAACGTAATTATTTATAAACCAAAGCCCACCTCCGGGGTGGGATTTGGTTTAAAGCCATAGAGTAAACAAAATTAAAAATTAACCCATGCCCGACGATCCGTTTGATGAATTTTAACCAAATCTTACATACTAGTTCGGATTTAGTTTGTAAAATACTCCCCGGAGGCTTTATCTCCTGCTATAATACCTACCAGTGAAAAAGAAATTTATACGAACGGGTAATTTCTGTGTTTATATTTTGAATAACCCGAATCCGACCGCCTAAATATCGGGGTAAATCTTGCTTTACAACATTTACCCCGAAGCGGTTCGGATATGGCATTGTAAAATACTATGACGAAAAGAGCGTTTATAAGGCGAGGTAAGTTTTGTGTTTATATTTTACAATGCCAAGATGGCAGCTATTATACTGGTCACACTAATGATTTAGAGAGGCGGTTGAAACAACATAATAGCGGTAAAGGTGCTTGGTATACAAAACTTAAGGGATACGTAGAGCTTGTCTGGCATAAAGAGTACCGGTGTTTTAAGCCAGCCTTTTTGATGGAGAAGAGGATTAAGACATTAACGAGGAAGCAGAAGGAAATATTAGTTAAAGGGAAGAGATTAGACAGAGTATTAGCAAGCGCTGGTAAGTAATTATAGAGTCCGGTCGCCTAGGTACTGAGAAATTTTCTACGAAAATTTCTCAGAGCGGCACGAACATGGCCGCAAGCGGCCGAGAACAGCACGGACATGGCCGGACGCGGTCGAGAAATGAAAATAAAAAAATTATCCCGGAAGCAAAAAGAAGCATTAACTAGAGAGGAGAATCAAACAATGCGTCGCCGTAATCGTATTCGTGGATATCATGCCGGGAAGAAACAGGTTCAGGGGCCGCGCGTATCCGCCCGCGTCTTTTCATTCGGGATTTTTATAGCGGACATGATCTATCGTCAGAAACAGGCAAGCGCTTTACCGGAGGAGTTTCTGGGCATAAAGAGGCAGCGGGGCGATAATGCGATGATGGTGGTTCCGGAAGAATGGATAACGCAGGCAAAGGAAGCGTTAGAGAGTCTTAAGGTTCCTATTGATACCAATTTTGGCGGCTTAGCCAATGCCATGGTTTCTATCTTAGCCGCGCTTACACCTGAAGGAAAAATTGTTCTCATCGCACTATGTGGTAATGACCAGGCAGGCCGGGCAAATATTGCCTATTTAGAAAGATTGAGCATCGATACGCGTATTTTAAAAAAAGTGTTGAAAACAAGCAAAGTCTCTGCCTGTAATTTAATCCGAAACCTGGAAGTTGCAGGAGACGCCAAAAATAAGGCAGTAACTTACTGCAAAGATTTTGCCTTTTATTTAGCACCTACCGAAGGGTTCTCTTATTCTAAATGGATGCCTAAAGATTTGAGGCGGCAAGATATTGTACATATAGGAGGAGTAGACCTTATCCTTTGCCCTAAAGATTGGTCTAAAGAGCGAAAACAGGTAAAATATAAAAGAAATATAAATGAGATGGTCAAGCTAGCCCATGCGGCCCACAACAAAGGCGCAATAGTAGTGGCGGATTTCTGCATGGGAGATCCGGATTTCTGGGAGATAGTCCCGGACAGCTTTTTTAGAAATATTGATGTCGCTAAACCCGGAATTGCGCAGGCATTGCCTATTTATAACAGCCGCCACAAGAGTAATCCTATAGAGTTGGATATTAGAAATCCTCACCAACTAACGAAGGATCATATACCGGAACTCTTAGAGATTCAGAATTTTCTCTTAAAGCTGGAGTTTGGGGCAATATTTATGACTTTGGATACAGGCGGGACGATTATTTCCGCCCGGAAGAGCAGTATTTTTGGCAAGGTTTCTGCCAGGCACATTCCGATAATTCCTGCCAGAAAATTCGTAGACGGCACTGGATGCGGAGACGCTTTTGTGGCCGGTATCATCAATGGCATACGCGAAGGCTGGGATATGTTTACTACTGCCTGTTTTGCTGCGACTATAGGCAGCCTGATTGCTGAGCGCGCCGGAGTTTTTCTTGAGGAAAAATATATAGGCAAAGGAAAGTGGTTGCCAGTAGTCCAGAAGAGATTAAAAGAATGCAGGAATACTTTTGGGGAATTCCGGCAACATCTGTTATAGTTATTATTAAGCAGTCAGATAACAGGTTCAGGTGTTGCCTGCCGCAAAGCGGCGAGGTCTCGCTCGCTCGCCTCACGGCGAAGCCGTGGGCCTCTCGGCGAAGCCGAGGGTCTTCGGCGGAAAAGCTGAAATTATTTATGTCCGACGATCCGATTGATGAATTTTTAGGATACGATTTTGCGATGGGGGCAGATAGTATAAAGTGCCCGCATCGCGGTCATGCTATATCACGCAGTTTGTTTTTCGACAACGATGCCGAAGCAATCGAATGCCCTAAATGTGGTGGAAAAGTAGAAAATAATGAATAAAAAGCAATTAATGGTTGTTTAGTATAGATAAGAAGAGAATAACCAGGGACTGAAAATGAAAAACTTTTTTAAAGTATTCCTAGCCATTTTCCTTATGGCGGCATTTTCATACACAAGCTACGAAATTTCCAGATTATCCAATCGTCTTCAAAGGATAGAAAATAAACTTGGCGGTTCCAAGAGGATATCTTGTAACGAAAAAGATACTGTAAAAAGAGTACGCCAATCAGTGGTTCGCATCGTCGGCGGTGACGGTGAAGGATCGGGTTTTGCGATCAAAAAGGATGGTTTCATCTTAACTAATTTTCACGTCATTAGTACCGAGCCGAGTCCGAAGGTTATATTACCGGATGATACTTTCGAAACAGCCCAGGTTATCATGGCAGATAAGGAAGCAGACCTTGCTATTCTTAAGATCCGAAGAGACCTTCCGGTGGTGAGGTTTGTGCGTCTTAACGAGTTAAGCGCCGCAGAAGAACTCTTAGCTATAGGATATCCACTCGGGGGCGACTTGCCTGGTGAATCATTCGTTGTCCGTGGATCATTTTCAAGGCCTACCACAAACAAGAAAGATGGTATGCGGTATGTTTTAACTGATATGACCATGGTTTCTGGGCTAAGCGGTGGTCCGATGGTAAATATCTGCGGAGAAGTGGTTGGAATTAACACCGCAGGGTTATCACCAGGAGGGATAGGTATAGCCATAGCATCTGATTCGATATTTGAGAGGTGCCGCCAGATGTTTGCCTCAAAAAACCCACTCAAAGACGTAACGAAAATAGTTTTTGAACCTAATAAGAACGCACTTGAGGCTGTCAGGGCTTTTTATAATTATCTTAAAGTTCGGAGTATGGAAAAAGCTTTTGAGCTTTTGTCCGATAACTTTGTCATGGGATATAGCTTTGAGCATTGGGTGCGTGGATACCGGCCACTTCTCGATAATACACTTATCTTGATTAAGCCTGACAAAGAAATAGCTAACAGAATAAACATTAAGCTATCTACCAAAGACTTGATTGATGATGAGATTGTATGTAAATATTTCGAAGGTTATTGGGATGTCCGGCAGGTAAGCGGAAAATGGCTGCTCTGGGAACCAAGTATCAGGGAAGTTAAAGAGCCTGGCGAGGACTGGTTTGTAGACCAGGATCGTAAAAAAGAAATAGAGGAATTTATAAAAACCCACGAAGATTTTAAGGAATATTGGCCTACGATGTATGAAATATGGCAGAAACCTGGTAACGAAAGCCTAAGCCTGCAGGAACTTTATGATAAAGCCAAAGAAAGAGAAAATAAGTAATAATCAAAACTTTAATACTCAATGGGTTTTACTTTTAACGTTTTAGCAATTTGAAACAATGAGAAAACTGATAGGTATAAAAGAACTTTCTGGACAGCTTGGTATCCCCGTAGGCACTATCTACTCATGGACTTCTATGAAGGTAATCCCACATTATAAGATAGGGCGCCTTGTAAAGTTTGAAGAAGTAGAAATCGAAAAGTGGCTTGAAGAAAGAAAGCAGCAAGTATCTAAGTTTGCCGATGAATATTGGGATAAATAGGTTTATTATGGTTTTTTATTCTTGGAGCTCGATAAAAAGCTTTACAATGGGAACGAAAAGTGTAATATAAAAACAAACCACAAAGGAGGAATTATGCAAAAAATATGTTGTTTTATGCTGAGTGTTTTGTGTTTATTAGGATGTTCAACCGCCGGTTCTCATCTAAAATCGGTCCAGTCAGATGCTGGGGACAGGGTGACTGTAGGAAAAGTTCAGCGAGAAATTCGCATCGGTATGTCCTCTGCTCAGGTTATTGAAGTATTAGGTTCGCCTAACATCGTTTCTACAGATGAAAATAGGTTAGAGGTGTGGGTTTATGATAAAATTGCTACTGATATATCTTATTCAAATAGCAACGGCGGTGTCTGGTTGATACTTGGAAGTGTTGGTGGAAATTCGGGGGCGACTTCAACTTCACAGAGAACGCTGACCATTGTTATTAAGTTTGATGCGGACAAAAAAGTTCGTGATTTTGCGTATCATTCTTCTAGTTTCTAAAATAATAGAATGAAAAAAATACCCAGACTTTTAAAATCACTTTTTTTCATGTTTGTATGTTTAGGTATATCAGGTTGTGTCACTGTCCCAACTGGATTCTTGAAACCCAATAAAGATTATCTAGAAAAGAGACAATTACAGATAAGACAATATGATACAACCGATCAGGAAAAGATTATAACTTCCGTTGCCGGGGTTTTACAAGATTTGGGTTTTACTTTGGATGCAAGTGAAACGCAAGTCGGTTTTATCGCAGCTTCAAAAAAAGCTGATGCAACAAACTTGGGCCAAGTTTTCTTTGTAGCATTGCTGGGTGGTGCTAACGCTGTTGGAAGCTGCGATAAGTCCCAAATTATTAAAGCTTCAGTTATTACTAAGCCTGGCTTAGATGGCAAGAAAACAGTTGTCCGGGTTACATTCCAACGAGTTGTATGGAATATGCGAGGTGAAATTAGTAGGGTGGAAACTCTTAAAGAACCAGTACTGTATCAAAATTTTTACGATAGCTTATCTAAGGCAATATTTTTGGAGGCCCAGCAAATATGAAGAAATTAAGAAATTATTTTGGCACCATTTTTGTTTTATTAATGATTGTTATATTGTCTGGATGCGCAACTACTGCCGCAAATGCGCTTATGAGTAAAGAAAGCCAGGTAAAACTAAGAAGTATTCAGACAAGAGCCTTTGATACAACTGATAAGAAGAAAATGATGCAAACGGTAATAAGTACAATGCAAGACTTAGATTTTGTTATTGATAAAGCCGATTTTATGCTCGGGTCTGTTACTGGTTCAAAGTTTCTCGGATATGAGGTTGTTGCTATGACTGTAACTGTAAGACCTAAAGGCGAAAAACAATTGTTAGTAAGAGCAAACGCGCAATATGGGATTAAATCCGTAGAAGATCCTGTAACCTACCAAGATTTCTTTACTGCTTTAGAAAAAGCCATATTTTTAACAGCCCAACAAGTTGACTAGTAATAAATTTCCCTTAAGAATGGCAAATATCCACCCAAAAGAGGCGGACATGCCTTATCTATCTCTGCTATAACTAATTACGCCAATTTATCTCTTAAAATTACGGACATTCTGGACAAATATCGCCGATAAGTAAATCTTTTAAGGCCGCAATTTCCTTGTTATTTACTCAAATTATGTCTATATTAATAGCTGTAGCAGCAAGAGATTTTTTTGGTACTGTGTCATTCAAGCGGAGTTTGCCTTTTTAGTCCTCTGTGATAATATATTGCCAGCCTCGTCGCAAGGTGTCGGCTAGGCCAACAGGCCACCCTGCTGGGTAGAGGTGGCAGAGGGTTTTATTTTTTTGGATATAAAGCAAAAAGGAGGTTAGGTATGCAAGAGCAAGAGATCGGAGCCGTTGACCATTTCTTTAGTAAGATTTCTGTCGGCATAATCAAGCTAAGCGGCGTGCTTAAGCTGGGAGATACTATTCATATCAAGGGTAAACAGGCGGATTTTTCTCAAAAGGTCGAGTCGATGCGGATAGAGTTCAATAACGTGACCGAGGCAAAAGAGGGCGATAAGGTAGGTATAAAAGTCATACAGCCTCTTCACGCCAACGATAAAGTATACAAGGTGCTTGACGCATAGAAACTACCAGGGGCCAGTCCCGCTGCGGCAACTGCGGCTTCTGCCAGTAGTGAGCAAGACGCAACAATCCAAGGCCTGGCAAGCGGTCTGACCGACTCCCATGGTTCGCTGGACGCCGATTTGCTTAAAAAAGCCGTGGATGCAATTTGTGCCCAGCAGGGTTTTAAAAACCATACCCTGGTAACGCAAATTAGAACCTCTTCAGATGAAATCGTAGCAGAACTGTGGCCATCAGAACCGAGGCAATAGAGAACCGCTATATAATTTCTCGGTATCTTCAAGCATCAACCAGTTGTAAAATTCGTAATGAGACTTGGATTTTTTTACAAAAAAATCTTTAGTCGAATTATCCTCGAAGAGGATCCAGCCTATACGAGCAAGGGGGTAGTCAATTTTTTGCACTTGACCAATATTTACCATGGCAGTATCATTTTATTTCACTAGCTATAAAGACGTGGTTGATAGATGGGGATAGGGTGGTGAAGCGTGAGGTAGATAAAATAATGTCTATTGCCAAGGCTTGACCCGTTATCGCCTCCACGTTTTTCAAGCTAAGCGAATAATCAGAAAATATGATGCGTAAAAAATATTACCTATTTTTTGCCGGTATGGCCATAAGTTTATTGACGATTTCCGGCCAGGCTTTGGCTTGGGAAAGTAGCTCAACCGGCTGGTGCACTGACGCTAATGGCCGTAACTTTCGTTGTTCAGACGCTCCTTCAGGGGGCGGAGGGGGCAGCGGCGCAAGCGATGGAGCAAGCTTAGCCCCCTTACAAGGCGCAGTCCAGGGCGCGGTAAATTCTATGGTTAATGTCTGGGTGGCTGAACAGCAGCGTAGGGCTAATGAGGCGTTTAATACCAACGAAACAGCGAACCAGTATTATGCGGACGGAGATTTTGTCACTGCTATCCAATATTACGAAAGGGCAGCAAGTCTCAACCCTAACGACGCAGTTATCAGGAATAACTTAAAAAATGCGCGGGCAGCCAGGGCGCGCCAAATTTACGAATTAGCTTATAGGGAGGATGATGAGCAGGCACGGCTGAAATATTATGAGGAAGCGGTAAGGCTTGACCCTTTGCCGGAATACACGCAAAGCCTAAATGTTTTACGGGAGTCCCTGGAACGAAAACGAATGTGGCAGAAAGAAAAAGACGAATTTACTTCAGCGCGCGCGAAGGCGGGCAACGTGCTTGACGGTATAGTGTCTAAGCTCGGTGAACAATCTAAGCCGATGCACGCTCCCGGTTCAACGGCTGAGCTTGAATTTATCACCGAGAAAGAGCCGGTTATTTCTAAGGGTAGTATAACTTCTGCACCGGTCGAGCTTCCCGAAAAAGCAGTACCTCTGGATTTAAAAGCAGGTCAGCCGGAAAAAGGGCTGGTAACTAAAGATGTACCTATACCTGAAGTAATACCGCAATGGGATCCTCTAAGCGCTAAAACCCCGGGTGAAATTGTTTTAAGAGCCCTTGAGAAAGGAAAAATCGATGGCAAAATGGGTCCCAGCAATCTCGATGCCAGCATTAACTATTTGGAGAATTATCTTAAGACGGGAAATCCCAATAACATTAAGGTTAAGCAAGCAGTAAGCTATCTGGAGGGGATGCGGGAAAGGGCAAAGCTGGATGAGCCGGATAAAAAGCCAAATCCCTTTGAACCTAGCCCGGATGACTCCCGTTATTTATTGGAAGCAATCACCGGAAAAAAAATTCCAGAATGGCCGGGTGAAAAAAATCCTCAAGCTAAGCCTTTTGGTCGCAACCCGTTAGATTGGCGTAAACAAAGAAACCAGGCCTTGCTTGAGGCTTTAAAAACAAATCAAGGGGATTGGGATAAAACCGCGCTTTATTTAGAAAAAAAGATTGCCGCGGACGCTATCGGTGTTGATGATGCCAGTCGTAACGCCCTGCAATATCTGCAGGCTTACAGCAGTTACGAAGATTTTTCTTTAAAGCAAAGTAAGCCCCAACAAATTAAAAAATAATATGAAAAAGTTTTTTGTATGCGTGGCGGTTTTTTTATTCGCGGTTGTTCTCGCAAAGAGCCTGCCAGCCCAGAGCAATGATTCCGTCTTATCCAAAGAGGCAAAGGAGCATTTTGACGCGGGCTTAAACGCAGCTCAGAATAAGCAATGGCCTCAGGCAATTACCCATTTTGGCCAGGCGCAGAAGCTTGCGCCGTTATCTTCGGAGGTATTATTTAATCTGGCACTTGCCTATGATAAATCCGGAAATTGCGAATTAGTAGCAATTCCCTGGTATAAGGCATATCTTGTTTTAGCCAAAGATGCTTCGCGTACGGAGGCGGTACGTACAAGAATAAAAGAACTAGAGGCTAAAGTAGCTACGGATATTCGCGGGATACTTGCCTGGAGTATTCAGGTAGTTGACGGGTATGTAGGGGAATATAAAGATAATCCTCAGTTTGCCTCTTATTCAGAAATATCCAAGGTCCAGGCCCAGGTCGGCGATATAGAAGGTGCTTGTAAGACCGCCTCTATGCTGCCGCCGTCATATAAGAAGACAATGAAACCGCGTTTTGATAATTTACTAGCCATAGCGCTTGATAATGATGATTTAGAAAAAGCGCAGGCAATATATGCGCGTATGACCGGCGATGATTCTATAAAATTCAGCGCAAACTTTCAGATGTATGATTTTTATCTTAAAAAGCAGGATACCCAACGTTCCAATGAATTCTTAGTCAAAGCGGAAAATTTGGCCCCGCGTGTTACGCCTGCCACCAATAAATACAGCGTCTATACCAACTTGGCAAAGATTAAGACCCAATCGGGTGATGTGGCTGCTTGCAGCCGTTATCTTTCGCTAGCCAGAGAGATTATCCCAAAGTTAGAATTTCCTTATTTTCCAGAAAGCACCCAAGAAAGCCGGGCACTTTATTACGCTATGTTTTTAGATGAGCAAATTGCAGATAAAGATATTGCGGGTATCGCCCAAACTACAGAAGAGGCAATCGCCAAGACACAAAGTATAACCGGTGATAGTTCTAAAGATAGACAAAGAGTGAATATGTTTTGTAAGATTGTGCGGTCTCTGGCAAATTCAGGGAATATGGAGGAGGCAAAAAGAGTATTTGCTTTGGCCGATAAGCAGAAGTTTTGGGTTACCGATGAGCTAAGGCAGCGTAAAAAAAAGTTGTCCGAAACTCAAGGTCTTGAAAATTTTGACGAAGAAAAAAAGCTGATTGAAGAAATAGGTGCAAAAAATAGTATTGTCGGCCCTTTTGCCGCGGCCGAAGCAAGCATGGGCGATATAAAGGCTGCCCGCTCAACCATTGCCAACATGCCGACATTCGATGTAACTAAAGATGAATTATTCCAGCCCCAAGCCTGCCTAGGAGTCGTTGAAGCTTTAACACAAAAAGGCGATATCGCAAATAGTTGGGAATTTGCCGCTTTGACAAACAGCGAATATTACAAGATGACCGCCTATAAATTAATTGCCTTGGCAGCGATTAAAGCGGGAGATTTTAATACTGCCCAAAAGGCAATAAACTTAATGAATCCCGTTGAAGAAAAAGATCAGGCAAAAAAATATTTTCTCCTTGAGCACATTAATAGGGAACGGGATATAGCCTTAAAAGAACTTGTCTTAGCGCAAAATGCTAAAAGTGATTTTACCGCCAGTCGTCAAACGTGCCATGGCATCAATAGCTTCGGGGATAGGTTTGCTACCTACAAAAAAATTGCCGTTTTGCAGTTAAAAGATGCGCGCCCCCTAACTGTTGCAGGTTCTCTTAAAAATGACGAGTTAGAGGCAAAATTTTGGTCAGAAATCGCACTTCGTAACAGCCAGATACCGTTTTTTATTGATATGCCGGGTTTTTTAAAAACGCTCAAAGAACGTGTCCCGAATGAAATTATGCAATATCAAAACCCTACCGATGTCGTCACCGGCCTTACCAGCGCAGTCAGTGCTACGGATTACGCCTTAAGGGAAAAACGGATAATGGAGCAATATTGGGATAGCCGTAAAAAAGATTAAGAGAAAAGAATTATGAAAAATTCCGAGAATGAGGATACCGGAGCCAGACTCCAAAATTAAAAATTAGCCTAATGTTCGATAATCCACTTGACGAATTTTAATAAGATGAAGGGGCCGGCGCAAAAATTATATAAAACATTCTAAAGCGTAGAGAACATTGTTTCTCTGCCAACGATTTAGCTTCTTATACCGCTGATCGTTTTGTCAAACTTCAAGTATCCACAAAAAAATAGATATTTAAACATCTAGGAGTATAATATCGACAGAACAGTTATTGAAGGATCGTTGTTTTAACTCACCATATACCCGGATATAATATTTGTACCGTGCGGGTTTCGTGTGGCGGTAAAACAAAAGCAAGAGGCGGGGTAGGCTATTAAGTATCGGAGAATTAGTTACGAGTTGCAAGCTTGTAAGGGGCAAAAAAAGGAGGAATTGAAATGAATAGCTGTATGAGATGCGGAGAGAAATTATCACACAATTATTTGGTAACAGTATTTACGATTGTAAATGAAAAAAGAAAAAGAGTCTTGGTATGTTTAAAATGTAAAGAAATTTTAGATAAAAAAGAAAAACCAAGTATTCCCGCCCCAAAAAGTTGTGTCGGTTCTTAAGAGAGTTTTTCCTTCCGTTTTAATGATGAGGGTTCCCTCTGGATATAACATTTACGCCGTGTGACCTTTTATCCCGGGAATTAAAAAAAGAAATAAAAAATAATGGCTGATATAAAGTCGAACGATCCGCTCCATGGTGTTACCTTAAAGATGATACTTACTGATTTGGAGCAGTGGTACGGCTGGAAGGAGTTGGGAGAAAATATCAATGTTAGATGCTTTACGAATGAACCAAGCCTTACCTCGAGCCTAAAGTTTTTAAGAAAAACGCCTTGGGCGAGGAAAAAGGTAGAAGATTTTTACGTTAGAGCTTTAATGCACCACCATCCAAGAAGTAATATCTGAACAAAATAAGATCAAATATCCACACGAAGGATCTAGGAGCCATCGATAGTAATCCGCAAGAAGCATGTTCCTCGGTTAATAGGAGTAGTATATAATGTCACGGAAATCAAAAAGGCCAGTTTTTATTGATGAAGACGATTCGCCCAATATCTCTGCTCAAGGCTGCGCGATCGATATAACCAAGGATAAACTTTTCAATGAAGCCCATAGCTTACCGGAAAATCTAGAGCTCAATGTTGAGTTTTTGTGTGCGTTTAATTTGCTAGAGAATACGCGTGATTCTGTTTTTGTGAGCGGTAAAGCCGGTACCGGCAAGTCCACCCTGCTTAAATATTTCCGTAAAAATACCTCAAAGAATGTGGTTGTGCTAGCTCCGACGGGAGTCGCGGCGATTAACGTTGGTGGGCAAACCATACATTCTTTTTTCAATTTTCCACCCAGACTTATTCAAAAAGATACCATTCGTAGACGGCGCAACAGCAAGCTTATTAAAAAACTTGATATGGTGATTATCGATGAGGTTTCTATGGTTCGCGCTGACCTTATGGATGGCATTGACTACGCATTAAGGATAAATAGGGATAAATTGGATGTACCCTTTGGTGGCGTTCAGGTAGTTTTTTTTGGAGATTTGTTTCAATTACCGCCCGTGGTGGAGAAGGACGCACGTATGATATTGTCTGTTGCCTATGAGAGTCCATATTTTTTTAATGCGAAGGTGTTTGAGCAGATAAAACTACGCTATGTCGAATTAACTAAAATATATCGTCAGTCAGACATAAAATTTATTAATATATTAAATCAACTACGTTGCAAAGAACATACGGAAGGGGAACTTCAGGCATTAAACGAAAGAGTAAGAACGCGCACACCGCAGAACCTCGCTCATTGCGTTATCTTGACTACCACAAACAAACGTGCCAACGAGATTAATGAGCAACGATTAGAGGGCTTGAGCACAGAAGAGCTTGGTTATGAAGCTATCACGACCGGCACATTCGATACCTCAGCGTATCCTACGGAATTTTTTTTGAAGCTTAAAAGGGGAGCGCAGGTAATATTGATTAAAAATGATCCTGACAAACGGTGGGTTAACGGGACTATCGCTGAGATATCCGGTATTTCCAGCGTTTGTATCCAGGTGCTTATTGGTGATAATATTTGCGAAGTTCCAAGGGTAACATGGGAAAAGATTCAGTATGAATACAACGAAGTTACAGAAAAGGTAGAAGAGAATGTCATTGGGACATTTGAACAATATCCGCTAAAGTTAGCCTGGGCGATCACCATTCACAAAAGTCAGGGCCAGACGTTTGATAATGTTGTCATTGATTTGGGATACGGTGCTTTCACGCATGGGCAGGTCTATGTGGCCTTGAGCCGCTGCAGGACGCTCGAAGGGATTCTTCTGAAAAGACCAGTTGTTGAGAGCGATATTATTTTCGATGAGCGGATTTATAATTTTAGAAATAGAATGATAGAGTCCGATCAGGCAGTAATGGGATCAGGCCTTCGGGTGACCGATAAATTGGCAAAGACCAAAAAATAAAATAGGGTTAGAGTTATTTTGTTAAAGAGAGTGGAATAAATCTTAGTTTCTAATTTTTGGAAATATAATTTCAACATTCAAGGCCTGACCCCGTCTTTTTTACTATGACTGTAACTGTAAGACCTAAAGGCGAAAAACAATTGTTAGTAAGAGCAAACGCGCAATATGGGATTAAATCCGTAGAAGATCCTGTAACCTACCAAGATTTCTTTACTGCTTTAGAAAAAGCCATATTTTTAACAGCCCAACAAGTTGATTGATAATGATGTTACCTCCCAAGAATAGCAATATCCATCTAAAAGAGGCGGACATGCCTTATCTATCTCTGTTATAACGAATTACGCCAATTAATCTCCGAGAATAACGGATAAATATCGCCTATAAACCAATCTCTAAAGCCTGTGTTTTCCTGTATAGGGTTCGAACCGTAAAGGGAGCTTGAGGGAAATAAATTTCCTTCAAGTCATCCGGGTTTCTCTGCAAGAAGGGGGAGTCGTTGCTTTTTTGACTCTTTGTGATACTATATATTTCAGAGGGTTTTTTGGATTAATAAATAAGGTAAGCGGGGGGTTGCAATGCCAAAAGGTTATGGTTGGATGATTTCATCAAAAAGTGTTGTAAAACACCGAATTGGTATAAAACAGTATAAGCTTGATAAACATATGGGAGTGGATCTTCCCGACCAGTGTACATGGATGGTTTATCCTACAGTTCAGAAAACAGTAGTGTTGATGCTTAATGATGGTCCAAAAAGAAGCAAGCGCCCATGTTTTACGCCAGTCAATAGTAGTTTAACCTGCAAAGAAGCTCTTAAGTTATCCGAACAGCTACGTAAAGCAGCTAAAGCTTCAAAAGAATGCCCAGCTGGAGAAAAGAAAAGAATGGAAAATGTATTGAAAGATATACGGAAAAATACTAAAAAGTAAACGGAGAATCTGTCCCTTAAGCCCTCTACGGTAATATATCGTAGAGGGTTTTTGTTTAGAGTAAAATAAAAATAGAAGGAGAGTGTATGTATAAGCACACACAGACTGGCTGGGTGATGATTGTTTGTTTGGTAGCCGCGCTCCTATTTATTCTGCCGGGAAGTTTGAATGCCGATTCTGTGGTAGGTATATTTTTGGCGTCCGCTATACTTATGTCGCTATTTATCTTTGTGTCACTTACCGTGAGTGTAACGGCAGGCCATATTAATGTTGTTTTTGGAATAGGCTTGATTCAAATGCGTATTAAAATAAGCGAAGTAGTTTCTCTCGGAATAGTAAAGAACAAATGGTGGTATGGGTTTGGAATCCATGGGTGGTGGGGGAAAGGCTGGCTCCTTAATGTGTCAGGGCTTAGCGCTGTTGAATTAAAGATAAAAAATGGGATGGTTTATAGAATAGGGACTGACGAACCACAGAAATTAAATGACGCAATCCAGGAAAAAATAAATAAAGCTTAAATAAAAAAGGAGGTAAATTTTGAAGACAATTTTTATTTTTTGGTTGTTTTTGTTTGCTTTAAGCGCGGTTGTCTATAGCGAACAGGTAAGCAGGATTGAATTAAATGATGGCAGCGTAATTAATGGCCAAATAGTTTCTTATATAAATGGAGTTTATACTATAAATACCGGTACCCTTGGAGAAATAAAAATAGAGGCAGCTAAGATTTCTAAGATTGAGACAGCAAGCGCTTCTTCGTCTAGTACGTCCGTGAATCCCGACGCCCAAATAGGTAATATCAGTAAATCGCAAGTCGATAGCTACCGGCAGACAATAATGAGCAATCCGGAAAACGCGTCTATCGTTACGGGGTTAGCAACAGATCCTGAAATCCAAGAGTTAGCCAAAGATCCGCAGATTATAGATGCGGCAAAAACAGGCGATATTCAGGCTTTGATGAAAAACGAAAAATTCATGAGTATCATCAACAGCTCTAAAATGAAAGAAGCCATCAAAAAACTCAAGCAATAGCTTTTTTTAATCCTCTGCGATACCGCATTGTCATCTATCCAAACGCTTCGCGGCAAGGCCTTGGGGGTTGGATGAGACTGCCAAAGGTTTTAATTTTCTGCTAATATTTTAAATGATTTCATGATTACTCAAATGTGTTTAGGTGCGTTTGATAGAGTGAAAAATTTCACTGATTATTGAAATATAAAAGTATTCATAAACCATTCATTTATATATGGTAGTGCATTTTTAGCTAAAATTCATATAAAAGCCGATAATAAAATACTTGACAGAAAGGAAAAAATGTGTTAAAAAGTGAAAAAATTCACTGATAAAGAGGTCTTTGGGATTTATGAAACTATCAAATCCAACAATTGAGAGAATTTGTAAGATTTTTGGCTATCTTGACCTTTTAGACAAAAAAGGAATTGAGTTTGTTTCTTCGCGCGAACTTGCTAAGGCTAGCGGTGCTACTGAGTATACAGTACGCAAAGACATAAGTCTTTTAGGAGCTAGCCGTCACGATCGCAAGGGTTATAAGGTAAAAATTTTGAAAACAGAATTAGGAGAAACTTTCCATTTAAATAAGAAACGCAAAGCTTGTATTGTCGGCTTGGGCAGGCTAGGTACGGCTCTTCTTGATTATGAAAAATTTCAGGAAGATGGATTTGAAATCGTAGCGGGATTCGATAGAAGTATAAACAAAATTGAGCGCTTATGTACGCATATTGACGTTTTTCCCGTAAGCTCACTTGCGGAGGTCATTGCGCAGCGCGGTATTGAGCTGGGTATTATCGCGGTGCCGCAAGAATCCGCTCAAGAAGTTGCCGATAAATTGATTGAGGCAGGGGTTAAGGGAATTTTAAGTTTTTCTCCGGAAAAAATTAATGTACCCAAGGATATTATGTATTTGGACATAGATTTTACCAGTTCGTTGAGGTTTATCGCGGTTAAATTTTCGATGGGGGAAGGATAATTATTAACATAGATTCCGTTTCGTCCTTATGCGCCAAAATTATGTTTCATAATTTCGGCGGGCTTAACGGGATTAATTCGGCCAGGTAATTTTTCATCACCTACGGTTTGAAAAATTACGGCCTCATTAAGGAGGTGTGGTATGGCGAGGGTTTATAATTTTAGCGCAGGCCCGGCAGTTTTACCGGAGGAAGTTTTAAAGAAAGCTGCCAGTGAAATGCTTGATTACAAGGGTAGTGGCATGTCGGTCATGGAAATGTCGCACCGGGGAAAAGAGTTCACCGCGATCATTGAAAAAGCCGAGGCTAACTTGAGAGAGATCATGGGTATTCCCGCCAATTACAAGGTTCTTTTTATGCAGGGTGGGGCAAGTTTGCAGTTTGCGATGGTGCCATTGAATTTAATAGGAAAAAATAAGAAAGCAGACTATGTGCATACCGGAGAGTGGTCGAAAAAAGCAATTAGCGAAGCAAAAAAGTTTCTGCAAGTTAATATTATCGCTAGTTCTGAGAAAGAAAATTTCAGCTGTATCCCTAATCTTGACCCGGCTTCTTTTTCCAAAGACGCCGATTATTTTTATATTGTGTCCAATAATACCATCGAAGGCACAGCCTACAAGCAGTTTCCCAATACCGGCAGTGTGCCTTTGGTGGCCGATATGTCATCCAATATCTTATCCGAGCCCTTGGATGTTTCGAAATTCGGCCTGATTTTTGCGGGAGCGCAGAAAAATATCGGTCCGGCCGGTGTTACGATTGCGATCATTCGAGATGATCTTGTGGGTAAAGCCGCCGCGAATGTACCCACGCTCCTTAATTATAAAACATACGCCGAAAATGCTTCATTGTACAATACACCGCCGACTTACGCGATATATATTGCCGGTTTAGTTTTTGAATGGACAAAAGAAGTGGGCGGCGTCGCAGCCATGAAGAAACGTAACGAAGAAAAAGCAAAGTTACTCTATGATTTTATCGATCGTTCCAAACTTTTTAAGAGCCCGGTTAGAAAAGAAGACCGCTCGCTGATGAATATTCCTTTTAGCGCAGGGAGCGAGGAATTGGAAGCGAAATTTATTGAAGAGGCTTCAAAGAAAGGTTTTAAAACTCTAAAAGGGCATCGTAGCGTAGGTGGAATGCGAGCGAGCATTTATAATGCTATGCCTTTCGAGGGTGTGCGCGGGCTGGTAAATTTTATGGAAGAGTTTGAAAAGAAAAATGGGTAGACAATTAGTTTCATTAGGGGTGTTTCCGGGCGCCTTGTTACCCGAAAAATCTCTTGCGATATTTTTCGGGAGCGTCTCGGAAGTTAATTCGACTATAACTTTTTTTGTTCGTCTTGCTCACAAAAAACTAAGTCTCATTAAGGAGGTGTGGCTATGTATAAGGTGATGAAACTTAATAATATTGCAGTGGAAGGTTTGGCGCTTTTACCGCTTGATCAATATGAAGTTGGAACTGAAATTACGCATCCCGACGCGATTATCCTGCGTAGTTTTGATATGCAAAAAATGGATTTACCCGCTACGCTTCTTGCGGTAGGAAGAGCCGGTGCCGGCGTCAACAATATTCCGGTCGAGAAGTGTTCAGAGCGGGGAATTGTTGTTTTTAATACGCCCGGCGCCAATGCGAATGCGGTTAAAGAGCTCACCATTACCGGGATGCTTCTTGCCTCTCGCGATATCTCGGGTGGCATAACTTTTGCCAAGTCTCTTCTGGGTAAGGGCGAAGCAGTCCCGGAGCTGGTTGAAAAAAATAAAAGTAAATTCGCGGGAGTAGAGCTTTTAGGAAAAACCCTCGGCATTATTGGCCTTGGTAAAATCGGCGTGATGGTTGCAAATAGCGCGACAGATTTAGGTATGCAAGTTATGGGCTATGATCCATATATTTCTGTTGAATCAGCTTGGGGGCTCTCGCGCCAAGTCCAACGTGCGACGAGTCTAGATATGTTGGTTGCCGCAGCGGATTATATTTCAATTCATACGCCTTTAACCGATGCAACGCGAGGAATTCTTAACACAGATAAATTTTCACGCATGAAGAAAGGAGTGCGTATACTTAATTTTTCACGCGGGGGTATTGTAAACAACGACGATTTAGCTTCTGCAATAAAAAATGGTATAGTAGCCTGTTATGTTACCGATTTTCCGGACGATGAACTGCTTCATATGGATAAGGTGATTGCTGTCCCACATCTCGGTGCTTCTACTGAGGAAGCGGAAACTAATTGTGCGATTATGGTAGTAAAACAGATGCGTGATTTTCTTGAAAACGGTATTATTAAGAATGCAGTGAATTTCCCTGATTGTAGGCTTGAACAAAATTCAAATGTGCGGTTGATTGTAATGAACAAGAATATACCAAATATGGTGGGCCAGGTTTCAACAGTCCTTGCTAAATCCGGGATTAATATCATAGAAATGGTGAACAAGAGTAAGGGAAATTATGCCGCCACCATCATTGATATATCCAGCGAGCCCGATGAGAAGATGATAAAAAATATTTCCGATATTCCGGGGGTTGTAAAGGTGAGGCTTCTTAATTTAACAAAGGAACTATTATAATAAAGAAAACGCAATGGTTACCCGTCAGGCTTTCGGATGCCAGGTATCGTGAGGGTAACCAATAAAACTGTGATTATGCGGACACGATGTGTGTGGCGATCCGTTTTTTGCCAGCGGTATTTAAAAGTTACCGCTTCTATACTTTACTTTTAAATTTTTAATAGTATACTTACCAAGAAGGAGGTGTGTATATGCAGAAAATATTTTTAGTAATGTGTTTTTTTGTATTTGTCGGCGGCGTATGCTTTGCTAAACAGTCCACGACATGTAAAACTGCTTCGCCAGCGGCTGCAAGCAAAACTTTTACAGGCAAAGTTACTTTAATATCTTTGGGTGATGCCAAAAAAGCAGCAACGTCGGATATAGCTGTAGTGAATGATAAGGGGCAGGAGATGAGTTTTGCGGTCAAGAAAGGAACTCCTGTCTTTGGCAAAGACGGTAAATCAATTACTTTGGCTGCAGTAGTCAAGGGTAACAAGGTTATTATAAAGTACACAGTAGGTAAAATCGAGTCTATTACGGTAATTGAATAGTAAACGAACTATTTTGTACGTTACGGCAGGCCAAATTATGACCTGCCGTTTTGTTGTAATATCTATCCAGCCGCTATTTTTTACGATCATCAATCAGTTTTTTAAATTGCTTACCATTTTGAAAGGGAAATTGTCTTTCTCTTCTTCTGTGATAATATATTATAGAGAATTGTTGGCTGGCCAGTATGGAATATGCAAAGAGGAGGGGGTATGAATAGGAGATGGCGAGGATTAATTATTTTTGTTTCATTATTCTTTTTAAATGTATGCAACTTGTACGCCGACGAAATGGAAAGTAAGTTTAAAGATATAATTACACAAATTGCAGCAGATCTCCAGGTTGAGTCTTCTGTGGGCAAAGGATTGGAGAAGGAGAAGGGCGCAGCCATTGAGAACAATCTTGTTGAGTGCCAAAGCAAATTAAAAAGTCTTATAAAAACTAATCCTCAAAGCATTTGGGCTGACGATGCTCAGTACGTAATCGCTATCCTAAGTGCAACCAATCCCAAGCAAGAAGCGTTGGAATTAGAATATTTATTGAAAGAGTATCCCAGTATGCACATTGAAGATTGGACGCGAGAAGCTTTCGCAATTGCTATGCCTAACCAGAAAATACCATTTGAAGTGATGGTGAGGCTGCAGTTGTGTATGGATTATAAAAAATGTGGAGATACTGAAAAGCTTAAGCATATCTGCGAAGAATCAATTAAAAAATATCCAGAGAAAGCAAAAATTTTTGAGAACCTTTTACAGGAAACCGATACTGCCTCATAATAAAGAGATGGCTAAAGCGCTATTTTTCGGTAAGTGATGTTATGGTGTGTATCGGTGTCTGAGTGTAGGAAGTCATCCGCCGGCCCAGATAAAGCCCAAACGGTGCAACAGTATTATAGGACGGAAAAGATATTTTCTTGTGTGAGAGGTTGAACTAATGATGAACGATAACTTAAAGGTAGTAATTCTGGCCGGGGGCATGGGAACGAGGTTAGAGGAAGAGACCGTAGTCAAACCAAAGCCTATGGTTGAAATTGGTAATAAACCGATCCTCTGGCATATTATGAAGATTTATTCGGCATACGCATATAACGAATTTGTGATAGCTTTGGGCTATAAGGGTGAGTGGATTAAGAAGTATTTTTTGAACTATTCCCGTCTAGACTACGATTCCAGTATCCATGCTGAAGATGTGTGTGTTGATATGCGTGACGGTAGAGATGATGGTTGGCTCGTTCATCTTGTCGAAACCGGTATTGAAACTTTGACAGGAGGACGGCTTAAGAGGCTTAAGAAATTGATTGGTAACGAAACATTCAT
Source organism: Candidatus Omnitrophota bacterium (assembly GCA_037146775.1). Classification (GTDB taxonomy): domain Bacteria; phylum Omnitrophota; class Gorgyraeia; order Duberdicusellales; family 4484-171; genus JBAWWL01. The sequence goes on from JBAWWL010000007.1 coordinate 129,882, forward strand.
GATGACATACGGGGATGGTGTGGCTAATGTTAACATAAAAGAGCTATTAGCTTTTCACAGGAAACATGGCAAGCTTGCTACGGTAACAGCGGTGAGGCCTGAGGTGCGGTTTGGAGGGTTGACGATAGAGGGCGATATAGTTACACAATTTATAGAAAAATCTCAAGTTGGGGAAGGCTGGGTAAACGGAGGGTTTTTTGTCTTGGAGCCAAAAGTGCTGGATTATATAGAGGGAGATAATATATACTTTGAATGTGAACCGATACGCCGGCTTGTGGCTGACGGCCAACTTGCGGCTTATAGGCATGATAGTTTCTGGCAGCCTATGGATACCTTGAGGGATGTAAGGCGGCTTAATGATTTTTGGGCAAAAAATAATGCGCCTTGGAAAGTATGGAAGTAGGCATGAATCCTTTAAACGTATATAAAAACAAAACGGTTCTGGTGACGGGGCATACGGGCTTCAAGGGTTCATGGCTTGGTATTTGGCTTAATGAACTGGGGGCAAAGGTTATAGGTTTTTCCTTGGCGAATTGGAATAATGATTATCTCTTCAGAAAAGCTGGGCTTTGTGGGCGTGTTGTTGACGAAAGGGGGAACGTTGCCGATCTTGCAAGATTAAGAGAAGTTTTTTTAAAATATAACCCGGAGGTTGTTTTCCACCTTGCGGCGCAGCCTTTGGTGAGAGATTCTTACTTGGATCCCGTTGAAACGTTAAACACGAATGTTATGGGGACTGTTAATGTTCTTGAGTGTATCAGAAATTTTGACTATGTTATGGCAGGCGTGATGATCACGACAGATAAATGTTATAAGAATAAGGAGCAAAAAGAGGGGTATAAGGAAACCGATGAATTGGGCGGGTACGATCCTTACAGTGCAAGTAAAGCGGCAGCAGAGCTTGCGATAGATTCGTACAGGAAGTCGTTCTTTGCCGGTTCCGGAAAACTCGTTGCTTCTGCTCGCGCAGGAAATAATATCGGAGGAGGAGACTTTTCCAAAGACAGGATTCTGCCCGATTGTATTAGGGCTTTAAGAGAGAACATGCAGATTAAAATAAGGAATCCTCAATCAACCAGACCTTGGCAGCACGTCTTGGAACCCCTTTACGGATATTTGTTGTTGGGCAGTAAATTATTACATAAAGAAAGACAGTTTGCCGAGGCATGGAATTTTGGCCCCGAAAAAAAATCAATAATTCCCGTCTCAAAGGTTGTGGATACGGTTATAAAACATTGGGGTGGCGGTAAGTGGCTTGATATTCATAATCCGAATGATTTGCACGAATCTGTATGGCTTAGCCTTGATATTTCAAAAGCGAAGAGAAAATTAAAATGGAAACCCAGGTGGGATGCCAAAAAAGCCATCCAAAGGACGGTAGAGTGGTACAGGAATGTTCATGACGGGAATGCGTACCATTTGTGCGTAAAACAAATAGAGGAATATTTGGATGAGAGATAATCGGAAGGTATTAAGATCACAAATCTTTAAACTTGTAGATAAATATTATGAAGCAGCTTTTCCTGAGAAGCGGTTTATCCCGGGGGGGACTTCGGTGTCTGTTTCGGGAAGGGTGTTCGATGCCAGCGAGATAAAGCATCTTGTTGACGCTTCTCTTGATTGTTGGTTGACTACGGGAAGATTTGCCGCGGAATTCGAAAGCAAATTCGCCGGATGGATGGGGGTAAAATACTGCAGTTTGGTAAACTCGGGGTCTTCGGCTAGCCTATTGGCGTTGACCGCGCTTACCTCGGAAAAATTAGGAAACAGGCGTTTAAAGCCGGGCGACGAAGTGATTACGATTGCTGCAAGTTTTCCTACCACAATAAATCCAATTATTCAGAACCGGCTCGTTCCCGTATTCGTGGACGTTACCATTCCGACTTACAATATCAACACAGATCTTTTGAAAAAAGCGGTCTCTTCCAAGACGCGGGCAATATCGCTTGCTCATACCCTGGGGAATCCTTTTGATGTTGGCGCTGTGATGGACTTTGCCAAAAAAAACGGTTTGTGGGTAATTGAGGATTGTAGCGATGCCTTAGGCAGTCTTTACAAGGGAAAAAAAGTAGGTACCTTTGGGCATATCTCAACTTTTAGTTTTTATCCGGCTCATCATATTACCATGGGCGAGGGCGGGGCGGTGCTGACAAATGACGTAGAGTTGAAAATTATAATTGAATCATTCCGCGATTGGGGGAGAGATTGTTGGTGCAAAACAGGGCATGATAATACTTGCGGAAAGCGCTTTAAATGGAAATTGGGAGGTCTCCCTTGCGGTTACGATCATAAATATATCTACCGCCACATAGGGTATAATCTGAAACTTACCGATATGCAGGCCGCTGTTGGTTGTGCTCAATTGGAAAAGCCGCCGGCATTTATCAAGAAGAGAAGAGAGAACTTTGAATACCTTTGTAGGGGGCTTAAACCATTAGAAAAATTTATAATATTAGCAGAGGCAACTCCTCGTAGTAAGCCCAGTTGGTTCTGTTTTCCAATTACAGTCAAGGAGTCGGCACCTCTCAGCAGAAATCAATTGGTACAATTTCTTGAGAGTCGTAAGATCGCCACCCGCTTGTTATTCGGGGGTAATATAATACGTCAGCCGGCTTATAAAGGAATAAAATATAGAAAAATCGGCGATCTCAAAGAATCAGACAGAGTCATGAATCAGACATTTTGGATAGGGGTTTATCCGGGCTTGAGCGAAGAAGCGTTGGATTATATTATCAAGACTATTCATGAAGCTTTTAAAGAGTATAGGAAATAGGTGCCGAACGGATTTTCGGCGTAAGGAGTTTCAGTGAAAATTTTGGTTACGGGGGCTAACGGATATATTGCGTCTAACCTCGTACGGTATCTTGTCGTTAAAAAATATAAAGTCATTGCGCTCGAAAAACAAAACTCGGATTTTAATAAACTGAGAGATTTACGCGGCAAAATCGATTTTGTTACAATAAAAAATGATTTCGGTAGCATCAACAATGTGTTCAGGCAATCAAGGCCATACGCGGTAGCCCATCTTGCGGCGTTGACGATGATGGAGCATCGTCCGGAACAGGTTAAGGCGTTGCTGTCTTCCAATATTGTATTTCCGACGCTTTTGCTTGAAGCAATGCGAGAAAATGGAGTCAAGTATTTAGTCAATACGGGCACTTTTTGGGAATATGCGAAAACTTCGGCTACGCAGCATCCTTTAAACCTGTATGCCGCATCGAAAAGTGCGTTTGAGCATATAGTGCGTTACTATGAAGACGCGCATGGTTTTCGATGTGCGACTTTGAAGCTGTACGGTGTGTATGGGCCATTCGACCCACGGGCCAAGATTATTTCATTGCTTAAAAAAAGTATAAGTGCAAAAGACCCGATTTCCTTTTCTGCCGGCAGGCAGCGGTTAGATCTGGTCTATATCGATGATGTTGTCCGTGCCTTCGAGCGGGCTATCGGGTATGTGTGCAGAAAAAGGAGCTCTATCCACGAAACATTTTTTATCGGTACGGGCCAAAGTATAACGTTGTGTCAAGTTGCCCGTATTTTTTCAAGCTGCATCGATAAGCCTTTGCATATTAGATGGGGCGGTAGGCCTTATCGAACTAGAGAGATCATGAATAGCAGAGCGGATATACGATTGGCAAGATTGAAGTTACATTGGAGACCCCAATTTGACTTACAAAGCGGTATTTCAAAGATGCTCAAAGCCGAAGGATTAATCTAGGCATGCCCCCTCTATTGTCCATCTGTATACCCACCTACAATCGGGCAGATATGTTACGAGATCTCCTTGAATGTCTATCGATTGAAATAACGCCCTTTAATAATGAGGTTGAATTGATTGTTTCCGACAACTGCTCTACGGACCATACCCCTGAAGTTGCCGAACAGATGTCTAAGAAGGTTGGAATCCGCTATCACAGAAATAGCAAGAATATCGGATTTGCTTCCAATGTCAAGATTATGGTAGAACAACTTGCAACCGGGGAATTCTGTTTAATTGTTGGTGACGATGATATTGTGCGTAGAGGCATAATAGAAAAGATACTGAAGACAATTAGGGAATATCCTGAGATCGATTATATTTTTATGAATTTAAATTTCGTGCACATACAAAGACGGGTCGACCTGCTTAAACGGATAACCGAACCCGTAGATATCTCAAAAATCCACGATGTAATGTGCTATCGTCAGGAAGATTCTTACGTAAAATGCGGCGAGGATGTAATTAGTTTTACTCATATGGCAGGTTTATTTGGGCCAATGCCTAGCAATATATTTCGCAGGTCGCAATGGAAGGAAGTAAAACTTGACCCTGGCAGGGTTAGCGATTTTCCCTTATTTGAATCAGCCTTACCGCACATTGCCGGGATCGCCCATATGATAGTCGCTAAGCCATGTTTTTATATTGGCTATCCATATGTTGCTTTTTCTTCTATGACACAAGAATGGTTTGATCATTGGTGGCCGACGGTACTGTTGGGGCCCATATTAACAGTTTCTGATTTATTTGAAGAACTAGGGGCCAGAAAAGAGATGGTTGACAAGTATAGAAAATTGGTTTTTAAACACCAGCCCGCAGCGTATTATTTCTGGATGCTTTTGATGAAAAAAGATAATGTGTATCATGGGCATTTTTCCCTTGTATCATTGGTAAAGAGGTATTATATGTATCCGGAATTTTGGGAAATGATTTTTCGCCCAATAGCCGCTAAAATTAAATTTTATTATAGAAATCCGGTAAAGCTACCGCAGTCTATAATGCGCAAGTTGCGTGCATGGCATGGGTCTCGGGGTGGGCGTATGGCGTCGGGTTCCAGAGATTAGGCCGGACATACGGTAAAACATTTTTCTCGGTAAAAGGTGAAGTCATCGTAGCGTGAATAATCAAACGAATAGAATCAACAAAGGAGTAATAACTGCCGCCGGATTAGGAATACGCGCGCATCCTGAGACAATATATATTCCTAAACCAATGCTTGAAATTGGCGGTAAACCAATCCTCCAGGGAAATATTGAACTTTTAAGGGACAAGCTAAATATAAAAGACATATATATCGTTATAAACCATTTAGGAGGAAAGATAAAAAGATATTTTGGTAATGGTACTGCTTGTGGCGTGAAAATAACTTATCTTATTAATAACAGGATGAAGGATGGCCTTCTCGGTGCAGTGTACGTCGCGATGGCGCATATCAGAAAACCGTTTGTGTGTATATTGGGCGAAGAAGTGTATCTCAATTCAAATCATGAGAATCTGCGTTACTTTATGGATAAAAAAGACGATTTTGATGTCATTTGTGCGGTATTAAAAACAAACAATCGCGAACTAATTAAGAAAAATTATTCTGTAGTTATCCACGGTGAGAGGATAACCGCCATAAAAGAAAAGCCAAAAAGAATCATAAATAATTTATTGGGTTGCGGAACATATGTGTTTAATACAAATTTTCTAAATTACTTGGAAAAATTAAAAGATAAAAGTGCTGCGGATAAGCCGGCATTGATGAATGTAGTGGGTAAGCTGGCAAAAAATGGAAAAAATATCTATGCTTTTCGATTAAAGGGAGAGTATGTCAACGTCAATACCGTTGAAGATTTAAACAAGGCAAACTTTCTGATCAAAAGTAAAAAAGCTAATAAGTAGCAACAACTTTAATTATCAATATAGTCGAAGCTTTGGGGATGGAAAATATTTTTAAACTATGCGCAAAACGTTTATTCACGTTAAGACAACGGGATGCTATCAGGATGGTATTTTCTAGGATAAAGAAACTTCTACATACATATTTATATCAAGTCAGAGATATTTTACTTTCAATCTTTAATGCAAGTGCATTCATCGCGATTGATGAAAAAATATCAATAATAATACCTACGTTGAGTAAGGGTGAGCACGTGGATCACTTGCCGAAGTTAAAGAAACTCTTGTCAATATACCTTCCGAGCCAAAGTTATAAAAATTATGAAGTGCTCGTGTATTGTGACGGGCTAAACGAGGCAGTTAAAGATATGGTAAAGTCTCTTAACGATAACCGAATAAAAATATATCTTCCTGAGAATACAACAGGAAAATGGGGAAACCAACGAATTCGTATGGGGATATCTGGTGCTACCGGAAGCCCTTGTGTTATTCTCAACGATGACTACAAACCGTACAAGAGCTATTTGCAGGCGCTTATTAATGGTTTCGATCAAGATACGGGCATTGTTTATGGCAGGGTTATTTTTAAGGGCGAAGCCAGGGAGAGGCACTTTTCGAATCTAAAAAACTCATATGTAATACCTAACGATAAAAAAGGAGACCTAAGACTTACTAACCTGGATATGTGTTGTTGCATGGTTAGGATGTCTTTGGCGAAAAGATATGTAGACTTCTTGGATGACAGTAATTCTGGTGATTGGAATTTTATCGAAGCTTTATTAAAGTCAGGCGTTAAAGCCAGGTTCGTCGATAAGATAATAGGCGATAAGTTCTAACATGTTTGTCTGATTGTTATGAGACAAAGAATTCTACTTATTGAACCACCTTTCTATAGGCTTTTTAAAGATACCTATTTTCTCTGCAGGTACCCTTTGTCTTTGGGGTATATCTCCGGAACGATAAAGAAATTTAGCAGTTGGGATGTTATGACATACAATGCTGACTTTAATGCCAATTGTAAAGCAGAAGAGGGCAGGGTCAGCTATTTTTCTGGCCCAGGTTTTTATCGTTACTTAGATATGATCAAAGATCAATCCAGTCCGATATGGAAAGAGATTGCGGCGGTCATAGCGGATTATGAACCTGACGTTGTGGGTATTTCGGCGAAAACTCAAAATTTTGCATCAGCAAAAATAGTAGCTAATATTGCTAAAACAATTAATAAAAATATAGTTGTAATAATGGGAGGAGTCCACCCGACCCTGGTTGGCTCGAAAGTGTTAGAATGTTTAAATGTTGATATATGCGTAAAAGGCGAGGCCGAGCAGACTATTGTTGAGTTACTTAACGCTATGGATGGCCGGATAGGTTTAGATTCTATTCCGGGTATTATTTATAGAAAAGATGGAAAAATTGTAGAGAATCATAATCGAGAACTTATGCAGGATTTAGATCTGCTTCCGTTTCCCCACGAATACGCTCGAGAAGTGCTTAGGGATTACAATGCATATCCCAAAGAAGCTTTTGGGTCGATATTTGCAACAAGAGGGTGCCCGTATAATTGTTTTTTCTGCGGGTCTAGACAACTATGGGGCCAAAAAGTGCGGTTTAGATCTCCCGAGAATGTAACAAAAGAAATAATGTGTCTTCAGAAAGAAGGTTTAAAATCCGTTCATTTTGAGGACGATACATTCGGTATCAACAAACAGTATATAAATAATTTATGCCGCGCCATTATGCTTCATTGCCCGGAAATATCTTGGAGTTGCGAAATGCATTCATCGCTGGTCGATGAAGAAACAATATCTCTTATGAAGAAATCCGGCTGTGGTAAGATACAGCTCGGCATAGAGTCGGGCAATAATGAAATATTGAAGAAAATAAAAAAAGGTATAACTATAGAAAGCGCCCTTCAGGCATGTAAAACGGTAAAAAAATATAATATAGATTTGCAAACTTTCTTTATATTTGGTTTTCCCTGGGATACAAAACGTACTATGCGCGATACGGTAAAGGCCATGAAACAAACTAAGAGTAATTATCTGGTTTATAATATATTTACTCCCTATCCGGGTACCGAAGCTTTCGAGCTTTGTAGGCAAAAAGGATTAATTAAGGAAGATTACGACGACTCGCTTTATTTTCATCAAAGTCCAATGAATCATTTTTGTTCCGAGATGACGTATGAGCAATTAAGAAGGTTGTTGTCAAAAATAGAAAGAATGGTGGATCGAATAAACTATGGGAAGTTGACCATGTGGGAACGGGTAATGGTAATTTTTTCTCCAGGTAAGCTTCGGAAGGTGCAAGGATTGGGATTTAAAAAAAGTTTAAAAAAGGCTATACGAATTTTGTATAAAGGGAAATAGCCGAAACATGCTAAGAGGTAAAAAGAAAGTATTTATTTTCTGTAACGGTTGTTCGAGGCGCTCCTTGGATACTTCCCGGCTAACCGATTATTTCACGGTGAATAATTTCAATATAACCACGTATCCGGAAAGGGCAGACTATATTATTTTTGTAACCTGCGCTCTCATATATAAAGAAGAACAATCTTTCGAATTAATAGAGAAGTTTAGTGGCTGCAAAGGGGAGTTGATCGTGATGGGATGTTTGCCGGACATGTCTCATACGCCACTAAGAGAGAAATTTAAAGGTAGATTCATCGAAACCCGTAACCTCAATACAATAGACGCCATTTTTCCCAATTTTAAAGTGAAATTCTCTTCAATTTCTGATGGTCATATACTTGGCGATTATTTTTTAAATTTTAATATGAAGCGTAATACATTTTTACGTTTTTTTTCTCATTTTGCGCTACGCAAGGAATTTTTTAGTAAATGTGTGCGTTTTTTTAGGAAGAAGTTGAAAAAAGTTCAGGAAATAAACAAGGAAACGCAAGAAGCATATTTGCGTATCAGTAACGGCTGTCTTGAGAGGTGCGCGTATTGTAGCATATGGAAAGCCGTAGGTGAATTTAGGAGTAAGGGGATTGAAGAATGTGTATCGGAATATAAGGAGTTATTGCAAAAGGGGCATCGTTTTATTGTGTTCATCGCCGATAATTTAGGGCCTTATGGTTTGGACATAGGAACGGATTTCAGGTCGTTGATAGAGAAACTTTCGGTTGTCGATAATGGCCTGCACGTAAGATGGCGCTTTGAAGAAATGCACCCAAGATGGGTAATAAAATACAAAGATACGTTATCGAGATTAATCATAGAGGGAAAGCTTACCGAGATGATATGTGGTATTCAGTCTGGCAGCAATAGAATGTTAAAATTGATGAACAGACACCACGCCATTGAAGAAATAATCGAGGCTTTAGCGAGTTTTAAAAAAATTAATCCGGCATTTAAGTTGTATACACAGGTTATCGTGGGGTTTCCTTCGGAAACCGAAGATGATCTTTTTGAGACTATAGAGGCTCTAAAAAAGCTTAGATTTGAATCGGTCTATATATTTCCTTACTGCGATGGCGTAGGTTCGTCAGCCTCAACGATGTCCGATAAGATAAGTGAAAGCATAATTACAGAACGGGTAAATAAGGCCAAGGTTTTGTTAGAAAAGGCGGGCATTACTATTAAATTTTATTGAAGTATATATGTCCATGGTGCCAAGAATATTTTGAAACGGCTTTATTCCCTATTTCTACTCCGCCAAAAACATCTTTCCGCCAAAGAAAAAAATAAAAAAATGTGCGAAGTACGCTGTCTATCTCTGGCGGCAAGAACACGTGTTTAGTTAGTTGGGTTTTTGTTCTTGCAATGGTGGATAGCGTTCGATAGAATGTTGGCGATATGATCAGAACCCATTGGGGAAGAGGGGTTATAAAACCAACCCCATGTAGAAAACCAGCTGTGAAAGGGTTCTGCTCGAGGCAAAAAATATTTCATGATTAAGAAAACGGCCGCATTTATACGAGCATATGTCGGTACCATTGCGTTGTTGATGTTAAGTAAGAATAGTTAGTCTGTTGCGACAATGATCAAAGTTTCTTAATCAGAAAAAACTATTGCAGAAAAGAGGAGTGGTAGTATGAATTTTATAAAATATCTATTACGAAAAAGTGCCGGCCGTGCCAAGTGTCTTCGAGCGCGTTCGTGGCGTCCTCAATGGCTTCCTCCCTGGGTAGTTCTACAAACTGAAAATAGCGTACATCCTCATATGCCAGAGGAGCATGCCGATTTATTCCTGGCGTATAATGCGAGTTCAACCGAAATAGAGACGCTGCATTGGCTTCATGCTACAAGTTGCTTGATAAAACCGAAATGTATTCTGGAAACCGGAGTTGCCGAAGGACTAGGAACGATCGCCTTGGCTGCTGCCTGCAAGGCTAACGGTTTCGGCAAGGTGCATTCTATCGAGATAGATTCGCAGCGTTGTATAACTCTGAATAAATTATTAGATAAAGAAAAACTTTCGGAGTTTGTTGTCGTGCATCGTGACGATTCTCGCGACTTTTTACGCACCACAAATCTTAATTTTGATTTGGCTTACTTTGACAGTCTGTGCGAAATTCGAGCGGAGGAATATACTATATGCCGTCAACGGGATATTCTTAAAGGAATTGCTGTTTTTCATGACACCGCACCATTGCGTACCCAAACACTTGCCAGCTATCCGCCTGAACCATTGCATTCCGAATACAGGCGGCAGATTCACGAATTAGTTAAGCAACCGGGTGTTACTGGATATTTTGAATCAACTCTTTCGAGGGGGCTCGTCGCTATATTTCTGGAGGGTAAGAGCGAGGGGGGGAGTATTCGTGGAATTAAATAAGAATTTAATATCCTTAATATCTGCGACTAAAACAGCCCAGACAAACCCTGATAGCGACGTGGAAATTCACACTCTTCTTTGTAGGAAAGACATATATCCGTACCTGGCGGCCATTAAGTCATTTTTGGCATTTTATGATAATGTGCGAGTGATTGTGCATGATGATGGGACGTTGACTGTCGGCGGAAAGAAATTATTGCGTGAGCATATCCGTGGGGTTAAGGTGATAAACAGACAGGAGGCAGATCGCCGCGTAAAGAAACGATTGTCAGGGAAAAAGCAATGTTTAATGTATAGGGAAAAATGCCCGAATTTCTTCCAGGAAATAGACTATTTTATTTTTTCCAGCACCGATAAAATCATAAGCTTTGATAGCGACGTTCTTTTCTTCAAATATCCGCGCGAGATCGTTGATTGGATAACAGGAATTCAAAGCGTGATAAAGTATAATTTCGAGCTCAGGGCCGGCGTATTCCCGATAAATATTCTGAACCCAAGTTTTCCGTTTCCGTTACTCGCTGGTTTCAACAGCGGGCTTGTCTGTGCTTATCGAGAGATTGCTGACTTTGGTTTGCTTGAGAAATGCTTGAAGTACATCGCGCAAAGCAAAGAACACAAAGATTATGAACCATGGTTAGCCCTTTTAAGTCAAGATTTGATGGGAAGTTATGTCGCAAGCTCAGGTATGAAGAGCCAGGCGCTTTCGCCGGAATTGTATAAAACCATAGTCCATTATCTTCGTACTCAACGCAGGAATGATTTCCGGAAAAAATGCATTTTTAGACATTATAATTGGGCAACATTACGTTGGCATGATGATTTTGGCTATGAACAAGATATACGTAACATTATAAATGTATTGTAATCAATTTGTGCGGGGCCACGAAAATAATTGAAAACATGATTAAGAAAATAAAAATTAAAGTTCCTGATCGCTATAAACATAATGCAATTTTTTTCGTACTCAAGGCTTTACGTGGATGGTTTTATCGCTTACCATCGAGGCTTACGTTGATGTGTGCAATATTTCAGGTACGGCTACTTTTAATCCGTTATAAAAAGCTACTATTTTTTGTCCCGGATTTTTTTGCCACAGGGGATACTCTTGCGCTTTCTCCGGTAGTCAGGGCTTTCAAGAAAAGCAATAATTCAGCAGTGGTTTATATTGGCCGGCGTGATTCTGTCGCATTGACAAGGCGCATTGAAGGCTTTGATTATTCATTTGTTTGTCACCCTTTAGAGTTGTTCAATGAGTTGGAAAAAAAGTGCAACCTAAAAACAGTTATTCGTTTGCGCTTAGGCACCGATTTTAATAAATTCAGGAAAGATTTAATTGAAACTGAATGGGAGCAGATAGGCTCTGGCGTAATAGAAGATAAAACAATAAGATATAGACTTACAAGGAACGAAGAGCATTTTGCCGCACAGTATCAGAAAAGGTATGGTGATTACCTTATTTTTGCTCCTGAGAGTAGCTCTTACAGCGATAAAAAAAGATGGTTAGATGATTATTGGCAAAAGTTGATAGATTTGCAAACAGCACCCGTGATCATTGTCGGTATTTCCCCGGAACCGACATTTAGGCATTGTATTGATTTAAGGGGTAAAACCACGAAAAATGAAATGGCGGCTTTAATAAAATACTGCAGACTATTTATCGGTCTTTCCAGCGGGCCTCTTTGGTTTGCCCGCGCATTCGGGAAAGAAGCCCTTGTGGTCATCGGCGGGTACGAACTTCCCGAAAATTCCAAATACGATAAAAGTTACCATTTTTTCACTAACCTTGCATGCTCTTTGTGCGGACTTCGTCCGCAAGAGCGATGCGTGTATGATATGGAGTGTATGAGGAAGATAACACCGGAGATGGTGAACAATGAAATTAAACAGAGGCTTTTTGAAGGATCGTCAAAAATATGATTGTGCGAGAAGGTAAGCTTGTTTCTACGGTAAATCGGATTGTCTTTGCGTATTATAAAATATACGGAAAATTTATTTTTTCGTCAAAATCAATACTCTGCGATAAGAACAGCGGGTGTGAGGTACATCTTTTAACTTGCGCACGGGACGTTTTGCTCGCTTTATGGTGTTTAAAAAGTTTTTATTATCATAGCGGGCTATCTATGCGGTTAGTTATCCATGATGACGGAACCCTTGACGACAGCCTTGTAGAAAAATTTCAAAAACATTTTATAAACTGCGAAGTTATTAAAAGAGAGGATGCGGATATTGAGATGAAACAATATCTAAAAGGGTATGAGTTTTGTGAAAGGTATAGATACAAAGATTTTTTTGCTCATGCAATTAAATTGTTCGATGCGGTGTATTATTCGCGGACAAAAGAAATATTGCTATTAGACTCAGACGTGTTGTTTTTCAAGAAACCTATTGAGATGATAGAGTCTATAAGGGAAAAGAAAGGTTTTTTTATGAATGATTATAGAGAGGCTTATTGTCTTCCTGCGGCCCGTCTACAAATACTATTCAATATGGCTATAAGGAGTCGAATCAACAGTGGTATACTTTACCTGCCCGATAAAAAAATTTATGATTTAAATTTGATAGAATCGTTTTTAAAAATTGTGTATGAGAATTGGGAGGAGATTAATCGTATTCCTGAAGTTTTTTGGGTGGAGCAGACGGCCTGGGCGATTTTTCTGTCAAAACATAGAGGAATGTTTACAAGATTGCCCGATTCTTATCAGGTATCAAGGCAGCCAATAACTGATACAACGGTAAGCCAGCATTTTGTATGGGACGGCTCGCGGGATAATTTTTATAAAGAGGGCTTGCGAGAAATAAAGAAGGCTGATTTTTTGAGAAAGTTTAATAAACAGTTTAAGCGCAATTGACGCGAATTTTTTTTTGGCCCGTAAGAATGTGCCTTGAAGCATAATTTTCTGTATAAGGGCCGTGACGAGGCCGGAGCGAGTGTGCGGCAGTGCTTATGGGGTCGCGGAGATTTATATGAAAATTCCTAAAATCATACATCAGACGTGGAAGACTCAGCAAATTCCTTATGATATATATAAGAAAGAATGGGCTGATTCTTGGAAGAAATATCACTCTGACTGGGAACATAGGCTTTGGACGGATGAAGACAACAGGGCATTCATCAAGAGATACTACCCATGGTTTTTGAGGATTTATGACAGGTATAAAAAAAATATATGTAGAGTCGACGCGGTAAGGTATTTCATTCTTTATCATTACGGCGGAGTATATGTTGATTTGGATTTTGAATGTCTTAAGAATATTGAGCCGTTGCTGGATAATCATGGACTTGTATTTGGCCGTATGGGTGAAGATAGCGCTTTTAGTCACTCTATCCCGAATGCATTCATGGCGTCGGCGAAGAGAAATCCGTTTTGGCTGGTAGTTATGAGAGAGCTAATCTTAAGGAGAAATGAGAACTATGTTGAAAGCGCAACAGGTTCGATGATGCTTCATAAAGTAATAAAATCTTGCGACAAAAACGTATGGTTGAAAAGGATATTCAACAATAAAATTAAAATATACGAGTCTTCCATCTTTTTTCCTTTTGATTGGAGAAAAAGCAGCATTTATGGCAATACGCTTGACCAAGGAGCGATAAAAGATGTAGCAAAAAATTATCCGGCAGCTTACGCGGTTACCTATTGGACTCATAATTGGGAAGATTAATAAAAAGAGTGTTTATTCTGCAGTACAATGCTTAGATCGGGATTATATAAAGTATGCTTTTACGTAAAAGATGTCTTGTTGAGATATCCCGGTTTTTCTTTTGCGGTGTTGATTTATTTTGCGAAGCTATTTTGTGTCACGATGAATCAAAGGCAAAAATGTTTTTCTATGAAAATGAATGAATTCTCGGACGCGTTATGCGTCGCTGAGCCTTTTTTCTCGGCTCCCGAAGTGTTGTTTATTGTCAACGCGCGTAAAGAATTGGCGCCGCACCATAATACGGTTGCGTATTACCAAAAGGTTATAGATTTCATGGTCAAAGGAAAATTCCACGCTATATGGGCGCATGAAAAATCCGCCCAGCGTAGTGCATGCAGAAAATCGAATCAGAGCTGTGGTACGGAAATATCCGGTTTAGATAAGTTTCATAGTCTTTCTATCCAGGTTCCTCCTTATCTTTTTAGGGTAAACTATCATGGCTGTGAGCATTTGAGCGCCATACAAGATTCCGGTCATCCGGCAATATTTATGGCTTGGCATAATTCGGCTTTTTATTTAATTCCGTATGCGCTATGCGAGATAATTACTGATTTGCAAGTTTTTACATATACTGAGTTTAAATATATCGATAAGCTTTCAATACCGATGAAGGATGGCGCGGCGGTAAGCTTGCTGAAAATGGCGAAGATTTTAGAGAATAACACTCCAATTTTACATTATTTCGACGGTCCCTTAGGGAAAAGAGACTTACGATATACTTTGTTTGGCACAGATGCTTTCTTCGCTCGAGGTATCATGCAGCTTCTGAGAAGTTATTCCCCGTCGGTTATACCGGTAACAAGCTATCTTAAGGGAGAGGCTGATGCCGACATATACATAGGAAATGACTTGTTTGCTCGGAAAAATCTGGAAACACTCAGTGACTACCAAATATTTAATACCATAATGGAATATTTTATTAACGATTTGAGGACTAAGGACCCGACCCAGTTTCTGATGTATTATTGGCTAAAAGCGTATACGAGTAAATTGCAATAAGAACCGGGCCGTTAAGGAGGATTTAGTGCAGAAGCAAAAGATATTAGATCGAATTAAAAAAGTATTCCAGACAAACGTTGCGAATACATCCGATTTGTCAGATGTTTATTTGGGCATACATTTTAAGAAAATTGTCTCTCTCGATTCGTTAGCGCTCTTGCGGATTATGGTGGCGCTCGAAAAGGAATTCAAAATAAAATTTGATTTGGATTCTTTAGGGGAAGTATTCCGCGATATTCATACGATTGAAACGTATATACTTTCCAAAGAGTAAAATTTTTATCATGAGCGCCTGCCAAATTTAGCCTTTATATGAAATATCAGAGATATAATGATTTCTTGACGGGTAAGGACAGCGGTGAACCTTTAAAGAGCGCAATAATCTATGAAGGGAGGCATATTTCATATAAAGAGTTAACAGCGCATATCGCAACTTGTAAGGCCTATTTAGATAAACTTAAAATAAGAAAAGGTCATACCGTTGTCCTGATGATGGAGAATATTCCGGAATTCGTAGTTTGTTTTATTTCTGTCTTGCAAAGAAGGGCGATCGTCTTTCCTGTCAATCCAAAAATCAGCACCAGTGAAATAAAATCACTATTGCTTGAGTCGAGAGCAAGCCATGTTATATGCACTCAAGAATGCTATCCGGGCAATAAAGCTTTTGACGGTACATTTGTGGGATCGGTAACGACGGCTAAACTTACACAAGACGTATTAATGTGTAAAGAAATCTATTGTTCTAAAAATCGAAAAAATAACCCACGACAGATACTCGCAAAAAAATCTGGAGATGAATTTTGCATACGACAATATTCTTCCGGCTCCACAGGTAAGCCCAAGCACGTTCTTCTGACCTTTCGAAATCTTTTCTATCAGGCTTTTCAGTTTACCGATGCGCTGTGCCTTACGGAGGAAGAGATTTTTGCGGCGGCTGTTCCTTTATACCATAGCTATGGGTTATTGAATATTCTCGCCACCTTTTATTTGAGAGCTACCTTATTGCTCATAAAGAATTTTCTTCCGCATAAGACCGTAGATTTTATTGCTACGTATAAAGCTACGGTATTTCTTACTACTCCGTTCATGCTTGATATACTCGCCAACTCTTATAATGACAGAAAAGAAAAAAATGCTTTTAAAACGTTATATTTTTGTGTGTCTTCCACAGGATTATTGAGAAAGGAGATTTATAAAAATTTCCATAAACGATACAAGGTGCCTGTTTTTGTCCAGTATGGTTCTACAGAAACCGGAGCGGCAACAATACGTTTTGCGAAAATTTTCAACGAGAATGTTGTCGGTAAGCCGATGAAGCAAGTTAAAATTAAAATTTTTGATAATAATTTTAAACATCTTTGTAAGGGGATAGGTAAAATCGGCATAAAAAGTCCCGCTGCGTGCCAAGGGTATCTTGGTAATAGCGCGCAGGGGAACGCTTCTTTTAGGAGAGGATATGTATTTCCCGGCGATATCGGCTATATAGATAATAGTGGTGATTTGCATATCGTTGGACGGGATGATATTATCAATGTGGGCGGCTTTAAGGTAGACAGGCTTGAGGTTGAAAACGTTATAGGTTCTTTGCCTGGGATTAAGGAAGTGGTTGTGTACGGGGTAGACGAAGGTAGTACGCAAATCGTAAGAGCGGCGATTATATTAAAGAAGAAAATAACAGAAAGAAAAATATTAGCATACGCCAAAAAAAGGCTTGCAGATTATAAGATTCCGAAAAAAATTATTTATGTGGAGAAATTTCCTATGGACGAAAAAGGAAAAATTCTAAGGCAGCAACTAGAAAAACTTTAATGAATATATTTTTCCCCATAAGATTTTTTTTGAATTCTTTAAAAGTAGTTTCCCGTATATTTTGTTACGATGAGGCTTGGGGAAGTGTGGGGCTGGGGTTGTAGAGGTGTGTTATGGTTCCTAAAACAGTAGTTGAATATTTTAACGGTACATTGGGATCGGATCCGCTTCGGGAAAACTCGCAGGAAATACATGATTTACTGCTTTTTTTGGAATCTACGCTGGCTTTGATTCTTGATTTAAAAGCAATAATCGAAAATAAGACTGTTTTTATCAAGCCAAATCTTAATTTTGTCCCTACAAAACTAAATCCTTACGCGATGACTGATCCCCGATTGCTTTTTGCTTTGGTTCAGCTTATTCATAAAAATCGTCCCAAGAACATCATTATCGGAGAAAAAGGCGGACAAAAGAAACCGTCGCAATTTTCTTATGATCTTTTGAGACAGCATTTTAATATACCGTCATACGTGGAGTTGATGCCAATAGATACGGAGAAGAGAGTCGAGATCGAGACTTTGACTAAAATTACTTCTCAAAAATTGTCACTACCTGAGTCTTATGTCAGGGCGGATGTTGTAATTAATATACCCAAGATGAAAACCCACTCTTTAACCGACGTTTCCCTGGGTATCAAAAACTTATTTGGTTTATTGACTGATGAAGAGAAGATAAGACAGCATAATGAGGATATTGTTTTTAAACTGGTTGATCTTTTGTCAATACGGCAGCCGGATATAACCATTATTGATGGAATATTCGCGCTCGAGGGCCAAGGCCCTTTGTATGGCACGCCGCGCAGGAACAATATTATTGTTGCCGGTAACGAATGTTTAGCAACGGATGCGGTTGCGGCATTTTTAATGGGTTTTGAACCGGCACACATAGCTCATATGGCTTTGGCTGCCCGTTACGGATTAGGGAAGATCAATTTCAACGAAATAGAACTAAAAGGCAAGAATCCAAATGAATTGCGCCAAAATTTCATAAAAGCGGATTTTAATTATAACCCGGTTAGCAATGTAGTTGATATTATAAAAGGTAGAGACATCCCCAGTGGTTATCTTAATGCAATATCGCATTCGCTTGAGCGGATATTTTATGAAAACCTGAATCCGGTTCCATTAAAAATTTATGTAGGAAAGTTTGCGAATATTTTGCCCGAGAATAAATCAATAATTTTCGGAGATGTCACCGCTGACTCGGTGCATTGCAATGATTCTATGGTCATAAAGGGGCACCCGCCGATAGCGTTTGCCTTATACGATATTATTAAAGAATTATTTTTGGATATTACCTGATCATTATGCAGAAAATAAACATAGCAGAGAATAAAGCTTAAACGATGCAGAATAATATAAAACCAATCATTGTAGTAACCGCTACGTATGCGAGGCCGGCAAGAACAGCGTATATTAAGCGATGCATAAAAGTTTTTAAGAAAGTTAATGAGTTGTTTTGGATTGTAGTTGAGGATGCTGATACGGTGGACGATGGTTTGAGAGAGGTTTTATCCGCAAGTAAAATAAACCATATATATCTTAACTTTGGCCCTACGGGCGATCTCGGCAATTCACAAAAAAACCTCGCATTCACCTATATTCGAAACAAAAAGATGGAAGGTGTTGTGTATTGTGCCGATGATGATAATTGGTGGGACGATAGATTGTTTGATGAGATAAGAAAGATAAAAAGGGTAGGGATTTTTCCTGTTGGCAATTTGGGTCCGCGCGGAATAGAAACGCCGATAGTTAAGAACAACATAATTTGCGGTTGGGATGCGGACTGGAAAGAAAGAAAATTCTGCATAGATTGGGCTGGTTTTGCTTTTAACGCCGCCGTACTCCAGGGCTTATCGGACCCGATCCTTAAGGGCTATGCTGAGATGCCGAACGAAAAGAAGAGTTTGCAATTTTTAGCATCGCGCATGGAAACTGAAACACAATTTTTGGAAAAATTTATTCATTCTCCTCACGATCTGGAATTGCTATGTGACGAATGCTCGAAGTGCTATGCGTGGCATAACCAGTCTGTTGGCGAATATCTTTGGCTCACGCGGTTGAAAAGATTACAAAAAAGGCTTATTAATTTATTCAAGATAAAAAAGATTGAGGAATGATAAATACATTGTTTTTCTTAGGAGTCTCAGTAACAAATATGCGGATGTGTGCTTATGGCCTGCTAAGTTAATCTTTGATCAAAAAATTTCCGGCCAGATAGACATAGCTTCCGGCGATTGTTGCTTCTTTTTATTCTTTAGCCGTTATGTATGTGCTGGTTTTTCCGCGAAAATGGTTATATTTACGGAAAATTTTTCTGGCTCAGGCGTATAGGTGGATATACAATGTATGTGCGAATATATATACGAAACCAGGGGATCTTGAATTTTTTATTCTCTGTGATACTATAGGCGTTATACAGGGTTTTATCTGGAGTAGAATAAATAAAAAGGAGAAAACAATGACATATGCAGCCAGGCTAAGAATTATACTTTTTTGCATCATTCTATTTAGCTGTACGAATGTATTTGCCCAATATATGAATACGCTCGTAAAGGAATCAGAGTTTCCGAAAATGGACGTGAACAAAGATGGTTTCGCAACCTACGAAGAAATGCTCACTTATCAGGAGCAGAGATTCAACGAGTTAGACAAGGACAAGAACGGAGTTCTTGATAGCTCAGAGCTGAAAGCCGATCAGACAAAAATGTTCGAGAGGGCTGATAAAGATAAAAACGGAAAAATTACCCGGCAAGAAGCTACTTCTCAATTTAATGAATATTTCAACGGAATGGATGCCGATAAAAACGGTAAGGTATCAGAGAAAGAATATAAAGAGTATTGGCCGGTGGTAATGAAATTTTAAGGCTGGAATTCTGGCCGACAGTAGATACTCTTGGCATAATTTTCCCGCTTTTCCTGTTACGCAGAAAGTTCGCAATGTATTTGACACGGAATCGTTCCTTTTATTCCGAACCCTCCTTGCATACAAACCGTAGAGATATTTTCTTGCGGAATACAAAATAGAATAATGGATTAATGTTGGTTTACTGTTTCTGTTTAAAATGTGCACGAAATCTATAAATGGAATGTGCCGTTTCGTAACCATATAAAATAAATAAAAACTTACTAATTCAATGGGCAAAAAAGGTTTATTCTCTGCACTTTCTATCGCATTTTTGACGTTAATCACGGTAATGCCAATTACAGCGGAAAATGCCAGTGGAGTTATCCGCGTTAAGGTTACCGGTGTAAGGTATGCGCAGGGTGGAAACCTTGTCTTGACGCTATATAATTCTGAAGATAGTTGGTTTGTCCTCGAAAAAATATATGCGTATAAAATAGTTAAGGTAACAGGAGATACTCTTACTGTCGATTTCGATAATATTCCTTATGCTGATACTTACGCCTTATTTGTTTTTCATGATGCCAACGGAAACAATATGTTGGATTTTAGCTGGTTTCCTTTTCCGCACCCTAAAGAGGGGGTGGCGGTTTCAAATAATGCCGTGCGCATGGGCGAACCCTATTATTCTAAGGCGCGGTTTAGCATCAATAGTAACGAGTGTTTAATGGAAATCAAGATGCATTATTGATACTGCAGTGCATAAAAAAGTAAAAGGGCATGGTTATGGTAAAATACATTATATATGATTCATGGCCTGAACAGGAACAGCCAGATAAACTACAGGCTTAATCCTACGGTTGCTCGCTAGCTTCAATCCATATATGCGTATAGGACTAATTTCGCCATATCCAAGTATATTTTCGTTTGGAATAAGAGTCTTGTCTTCCTGTCTGAAGAAGGAAGGTCATAGCGTAAAAACTATATTTATACCAAGTGATTTCTGGAGTAAGTACGACAATGACACATTAGAAAACGTTACCGATTTATTAAAGGATGTGGCGTTAATAGGAATATCGTTAACGACAAATTTTTTCGATAATTGTGTCCAAATCACTCAAAAATTAAAAAGAGATTTGAATATACCGATAGCATGGGGCGGTATCCATCCGACACTGCGTCCTCAGGAGTGTTTAGATTATGCGGATATGGTGTGTATAGGTGAGGCAGAAGAAACTTTAATTGAGCTCGCAAGAAGAATAGAAAGGAAAGAAGATTATCGCAATGTTCGCGGGGTGTGGTTAAAGGACAAAGGAAAAATTATTTCTAATGAGTTGCGGCCGTTAATCCAAGATTTAGATTCTATACCATTCCAGGATTACGATTGCGAGAATCACTATATTCTAGAGAACAAACGTTGTGTCCGGATGTCAAAAGAATTGCTGGAAAAACACATGAAGGGTAGCTATCTTACTCTTCCTACTCGTGGATGCCCTTTTGGATGTTCATATTGCAACAACAATGCTATTAATAAGATCTATGCAAACCAAAAAATAATACGCCAAAGAAGTATAAGAAATATAATCCAGGAATTGATGCAAGTAAAAGATGGGCTATCTAACGTAAAGTGTATTTATTTCGATGATGATGCCTTTTTGTTGTATGCAATAGAAGAAATTAAAGAATTTTGCAGTGAATACAAAAGAAATATAAAACTTCCTCTGGTAATCACTGGAGCAACCCCCATAACTCTTACCAGAGAAAAGCTATCCTTCCTTGTCGATGCGGGCTTATTCTATGTAAGGATGGGTATTGAGACTGGGAGCGAAAACACAAGAAAGATGTATAAAAGAAGTTATTCAAATGAACAGGTTATAAATGCTGCCAGAATAATAAATGAATTTAAAGATAAAATTGCTTCACCACAATATGACATTATTCTTGATAACCCCTGGGAAAACGACGACGATATAATTAAAACACTCATGCTTTTGACAAAATTACCACCACCCTATCATCTAGCTATTTTTTCATTAACTTTTTATCCGCAAACAGAATTATATGAAAAGGCAAAGAAAGAAGGGATAATAAAAAATGACCTGGAAGATGTTTACCGCAAGTATTTTCATAGTTGCAGGAAAACATATTTAAATAAGCTATTCTTTTTACTGAATGCACAGGAGGGTAGGATATCAACGATAACAATGTCTTTATTGACAAATAGGATATTACGAAAGCTAAAATTAAATTGGTTGTTATATTGGATGGCAGTTCTTAGATATCAACCGGCGAGATATAAAAACATATTATCTAGTAGCTTTCAGGCCGTAAGAAAAGGAAATTTCTCTAGAATCAGCGGGTACGTGAGGAAAAGGATTGCAGATTTATACCTCCGTTAGCATGGAGGGTATCCTTAGTTTTACAATAATATTTGTTTTATCTTGCCAGAATAAGAATTTTTATGTTAAAATATAAAAATAAAACACCCTATTATTTACTAACCGTCGAATAAAAATGAGAATACCATTTTTATCAATTAATATATAAAAAAAGTATTAAGATGCAGATAAAAGTAAAAACTAAATGCCGATTCTTTAATGGAATTGCGCCTTGCGTTTATCATAAGGCTAAAGGGGTGCATTGTGCAAGGTGCGAATATTACCAGTCAATCGAGAAAAAGATATTGATCATAAAGCTTGGTGCGGCCGGTGATGTCATCCGAACCACCCCTCTTTTACGCAAGCTAAAGAAAATATACCCCCACGCTTACATTACCTGGTTAACCTATTTTCCGGAAGTACTTCCAAGCACCATCGATAATATTATTACATTTGAACCCAAGAACATTTTACCGCTCTTAGCAACTACATTTGATATCGTCTACAATTTGGATAAAGAGCAGGAAGCGTGCGCGCTCACTGCTCTCGTTGACGCCAAAGTTAAAAAAGGATTCATTTTAAAAGAAGGAAAATGTTTACCTATAGATAAGAATGCTTATTATAAATGGCTCACGGGTCTTTTTGATGATGTGAACAAAAAAAATACTAAAAGCTATGTCGAAGAGCTTTTTAATATATGCGGATTCGCTTTTGATGGAGAAGAGTATGTTATTGACCGGCCGAAGGCCGGGTTTTCGTGGAATCTGCCTAAAAATCGGCCACTTATTGGGCTTAATACCGGGTGCAGTAAGCGCTGGCCCACAAGGTTGTGGTCCCAGAAGCACTGGATTGCTTTAGCCAAACGTTTAAAAAGCGAAGGATATGGAGTTATATTTTTAGGGGGAGAAAGGGAGGATGGCAAGAATAAATATATGGCCAAGAAGGCAGACGTAAGTTATCTGGGATATTTCCCTTTTGATAAATTTGTTAGTTTGCTAGACGCTTGCGATTTACTGGTCACTTCAATTACTATGGCGCTTCATATTGCTGTTGGTTTAAAAAAGAAGATAGTATTTTTTAATAATATTTTTAATAAGCATGAGTTTGAGACCTATGGGCGAGGGGTGATAGTTGAGCCTAACATAAAGTGCAAAGGATGCTATAAGGATGTCTGCAGGATTCAGTGTATGGAGCTTATTAAAACTGAACAAGTATTCAATATATGTAAAAGATTATTACCGCTTCGATCCTCTCGGCGTAAAGGAAATGGTTAGGCAGCTACAATAGTTTCTTTAATTTTTCTATCTTTCCGTAAGGTGGTTGGCAAGGCATCGGATTTAAAATACTATTTTCTGTTAATTTTATTGCGATAATTTCGATGTAAGATCGCTATACCTATGGCGAACAGATAGTTTTAATGTAAATGGGGCAATATAGTTTCTGTGGGCTGCAAAAAAAGAAAGGAGATGGTTGTTCAATGAAGAGGTTGTATATTGCGATTGGTGTCTTGTTCCTTGGGGTGGTTAGCGTCGATATTGGCGGAGGTCTTTTTGCTATGGATAAGAAAATAGTTGTTTTAGAAACGAATCAGGGTGCAATCGAGATTGAGCTTTTGCCTTTAGTGGCACCGAAGGCCTGTGAAAACTTTACAAAATTGGTCGAAAAAGGATATTACAATGGATTAATATTCCATAGAGTTATAAAAGGATTCATGATTCAGGGAGGGGACCCTACCGGAACGGGTACGGGGGGGGAGTCAATTTGGGGAAAATCTTTTGAAGACGAATTCAGCCCTGTCGCTACCTTTGACAGTCCGGGTATACTTGCTATGGCCAATGCGGGGCCTAATACCAATGGGAGCCAATTTTTTATTACCACAGCTAAAACTCCTTGGCTGAATATGCACCATACTATATTTGGTAAAGTTATTTCGGGTTATGATGTCGTTCAAAAAATCGAGAATGCAGCTACCGGTGAGGCCGATAAGCCCATAAGTGCGCAAAAAATTATCAAAGCGTATCTTAAGATCGAGAAATAAATTACACCTTTTTACGGAATCCCCGCTTTCTCCCGAAGGCGGGGATTTAGTTTCTATGAAGAATGAAGGTGGAGGCTATTTGTGCTATGGATCGTTTTGATGTAATTGTCGTTGGCGCCGGTCCCGCCGGCATGATGGCCGCCATCCGCGCCGGAGAAAGAAATAGAAAAGTTTTGCTTCTTGAGCAAAAATGCTCTCCCGGCAAGAAACTTCTTATTTCCGGAAACGGCCGTTGTAATCTTACCAATTCCTGTGATGTTAAAGATTTCCTAGAAAAGTTTTCTCGGTCTCGGTATTTTTTAAGAAATGCTTTCGCAAAATTTTTTAATACCGACCTTATTTTATTTTTTGAGAATTCCGGCCTGAAACTCAAAATAGAGGAAGGTGGCCGTGTATTACCAAAAAGCGATCGCGCGAAAGATATTTTATATGTCTTACAAGAGCATTTAAAAAATAATCATGTTAGAATTATTTTCGGTGAGCGAGTACGCGAAATTACTCTAAATAATAAGAAAATCGATGGTGTGGTGACTTATTCCAATAAATATTTCTTGGCCGCACGTGTTGTTGTTGCTACCGGAGGTCTTTCGTATCCGGAAACAGGTTCAACCGGCGATGGATACGCTATCGCAGAGAAGTTGGGACACTCCATAGTGCCGTTAAGTCCGGCGCTTGTTCCCATTTTTATCAAGGAAAACTTTGTGAAAGACTGGCAGGGCGTAGCGCTTGAAAACGCTCATGTAACTCTTTTCGCCGCTGGCAAAAAAATCGATGAAAAATCCGGCGATTTGATCTATACCCATTTTGGTTTATCCGGCCCCGTCGTCTTTGATCTTAGTGCTTCCGTGTATGATGTTTTACGGTGTGGTAATGCCGTGGAATTAGCTATTAACTTTTTGCCTGGCTTGGACTTTAAGCAGTTGGATAACGCCCTGCTCGACGAATGTCGAAAGTATCCCGGCAAGAGCGTAAAAAATATGCTTAAGCGTTTTTTGATCCACAGATTGATAGGCCGGTTTCTTGAGCATTGCGGCATAAACGAAAATATTAACGTAAATCAGATTACTTCCGAGGAAAGGAAAAAAATTATTAAGAGTTTATCCGACTTTAGATTGACCGTGAAGGGCGTGATGCCAATTAATGACGCTATTGTTACCAGGGGCGGCATAAGTACTAAAGAGATAAATCCAAAAACCATGGAGTCAAGATTAATCAACGGACTTTTTTTTGCCGGGGAAATAATCGACGTAGATGCAAAGACGGGCGGTTATAATATGCAGGCGGCTTTTTCTACGGGGTGGGTTTGTGGAGACAGTATTTAATCGACGCGCAGATAACCCTGGCAAAGCCAGGGTTAAAATGCGCCAGAGATTATCTTCCGGGATGCCTTTATACCGTGAAAATTTTGATAGAAAATTTTTAC
>JBAWWL010000008.1:0-153777 GCA_037146775.1 Candidatus Omnitrophota bacterium
AGAGAGGGGGAAAGGGGAAAATAAAATATTAAAAATTAAAAATAAAAAAATAAAACTCAAGAATGGGGCACACAATAAGAAAAGTCAAAAATTTAAAATCAAAATATAAATAATAAACATGATGGAAAAAGTTAAAGTATTTGTACAATATATGAAGCGTATATTTGTGACAATAGTTATTATGAGTTTACTGGTGTTGCCGGTTGTTTTTGCGCAGCAACCATCTTATGAAGGTAGTATTGTTAAATTCCAGGTACGCTATTCCGTGAAGCGTAGTTCTATCACTCAGGATTATGAAGTACTTATTAATAATAAGGGGGTGGTGGTTGTTTCTATCAACGATTATTATACAAACCCGGAATCGCCTCATATTGTAAAGACGGGAAAACTTTCAGCGGAAGAGTTTCAGGATTTCAAGAGTTTTGTCATTAATACCGGTGTATTTCAATTTCAAAACGAATATATTGCCAGCGGTACGATGGTTGAGCTGTCCAGCGAACGCATCAAATTTGTTATCGGCAACAAAACAAAAGAAATCGTTATCGGCTCTACTACCGCACCATCGAAACTGCGTGCTATCATTCAAAGAATCGAAGAAATTAAATCCCGCATCCGATAATTTTTCTGCCTTTTCTGTCTAATTATTTGATTTTTTTAAAAAATAGCGGTACAATAAACCAAGTTATCTATTTTTTTTAATCGTTAACCGTGTGTTCAGCGACTCGAGGAGGTGTAACGTATGGACAAGATTCTTATCGTGGAAGATGAACAAGAAACTGCCGATGTAATCGCGAAATTCCTCAAACGTAAAGGTTATGATGTGGATGTCAGTTATGATTTGTCCAGCGGCATGAATAGATTTCTTTCTTACTACAGTATCGTGTTGCTGGACATTCTTCTTAAGGGCGAAAAAAGTTTTCCTCTCCTTAAAAAGATTAAAGAAGAAAGCCCTGAAACCGTAGTGATTGTGGTAAGCGCTTACGATAACGACGCTAATATTACCGAAGCAAAACGATTGGGCGCAGACGGTTTTATCACCAAGCCGGTGGTGAGCGAGTACTTGGAAAGTTTCCTTCTTTCAAAAATAAATTCACTGCGCAGGAAAAAAACATAAAAGATGCGTTATTTGCTTTCTTGGGGCACCATTTACGTCTATACTTGTTTGCTTTTTCTTTTTTCGCTCCTTCCCGTATCCGCTCCGGCGGCTCTCGTATTTCCATATTAC
This sequence comes from Candidatus Omnitrophota bacterium, assembly GCA_037146775.1. GTDB lineage: Bacteria > Omnitrophota > Gorgyraeia > Duberdicusellales > 4484-171 > JBAWWL01. Next base: position 1,226 of record JBAWWL010000008.1, read on the forward strand.
GATAAAGTTATTCATTTTATAATATACATGCTGTTGTCTTGTCTTGTGTTGAATACTTTGCGTCAGCAAGGTAAGGATCGGCCGGTACTGGCCGGCTTTTTGTATGCATTTTATGTGGGTTTGATGATTGAATTTTTGCAGCTTACCGTACCGTATCGTAGTTTTGAATTGGGAGATATTGCGTGTAACTGCCTCGGTGCCGGTACGGGATTATTATTGAAAATAGGTTAATAACTATGGCTTTAAGAATTATGAAAGTAGTGAAGCGCGACGGAACGCACGAGCCTTTTGATTATCAAAAGATTTCCGGCGCAATCTTTAAAGCCGCACACGAGCTTCTGTCTGAACGTGATGCCAAGATTGTATTAGAGCTCACCTTGCCAAAGGTGCTCGTTGTTTTTAAACAGTACCGCAGGAATGTTATTCCTATTGAAGAAATACAGGATGTCGTAGAGGAAGCTCTTATGCGCTCCGGTTATCCACAGATAGCCAGGGCTTATATTTTATATCGTACTCATCACGAGGATATCCGTATTACCAAGGACAAACTGGGCGTTAAAGACGAACTAAAGCTATCGCTTAATGCCATCAGTGTGTTGAAGGAGCGTTATCTTTTAAAAAATGCCGAGCGTCTTCTCGTAGAAACGCCATCGGAGATGTTTCGGCGCGTTGCCAGCCATATTGCGAAGGCGGAACGCGCTTTTTCTTCCAAGAAAGAAGGTTTCTACCGCGATAAATTTTATGAGAAATTAACGTCGCTTGAGTTTTTGCCTAATTCCCCAACTCTTATGAATGCCGGCACTTCTTTGGGCCAGCTTTCTGCTTGTTTCGTTCTGCCGATCGAAGATTCGATAGACGGTATATTCAGCTCGTTAAGGGCAATGGCATTGATTCACCAGTCAGGCGGCGGCACCGGTTTTAGTTTTTCCAAACTGCGGCCAAAAAACGATTTAATATCTTCCACCAAAGGGCTTGCATCCGGCCCGGTATCTTTTATACAAGTGTTCAACGCGGCAACCAACGTAATCGTGCAGGGTGGTAAGCGGCGCGGAGCAAATATGGCGGTCTTACGGGTAGATCACCCTGATATCGTTGAGTTCATTGAAGCAAAACTGAGCGAAGAAGCGTTGGAAAATTTTAACATTTCCGTCGGCATTACCGATGCGTTTATGCGCGCCGTAGAACGCAACACGGATTTTTCGCTTATCAATCCGCGCACTAAAAAAGTAGTCAGGCAGATAAAAGCAAAGACATTGCTTTCGTTGATGACGCTCTGTGCCTATAAATATGCGGATCCCGGCCTTGTTTTTCTTGATGAAATTAACAGGGCCAATCCTTTACGCGCTGTGGGGGCTATTGAGGCAACGAATCCCTGTGGTGAAATACCTTTGTTTCCTTACGAAAGCTGCAATCTTGGCTCCATTAACGTAGCGAGATTCGTCAAGAACAAGAAAATTGATTGGGGCAGGCTTCGTGAAACCATTTTTCTCGCCGTACGTTTTTTAGATAATGTTATCGAATTGAATACGTATCCTTTGCCGGAGATCGAGGCGATGACGAAGCGAAATAGAAAAATAGGCTTGGGTATCATGGGTTTTGCCGATATGCTTATCAGGCTGCGTATTCCTTATAATTCGCGCGAAGCGGTTCATTTTGCGCATCAACTTATGAGATATATCCGTAAAGCTTCGTTCGAGGCGTCACTCGGTTTGGCGCGTGAGCGGGGAGTTTTCCCTAATTGGAAACATTCTACCTATGGGAAGAAGAATGTGCGCATACGAAATGCCACCTTAAATAGCATTGCTCCCACCGGTTCCATTAGTATTATTTCCGGTTGTTCTTCGGGGATAGAGCCGATTTTTGCGCTTAGTTTTACCCGTAACGTTTTAGAGGGCGCACAGCTCTTTGAGTTGAATCCGCTTCTCGAAGAGGTGATTAGGGAAGAAGGAATTTATTCAAGAAAATTAATGAATTATCTGAAAGGCGAGACGAGCCTGGCATGCATGAAACACGTGCCGAGTTTTCTTAAAAAGCTTTTTGTTACCGCATTTGATATTTCTGCTTTGGAGCATCTTAACATCCAGGCGGCATTTCAAGAGTTTACCGATAACGCAGTATCGAAAACTATTAATTTACCCGAACACGCTACCGTAGAGGATGTGGAGGCAATTTATCGTAAGGCCTATCAATTGAAATTGAAAGGGATAACGGTTTATCGTTATGGCAGCAAAAACCGGCAAGTTTTAGTTAAAGGAGCCCCAGCTTCCGGTATAGGGTTGGCGAACGATTATAACGGCGGTTGTCTCAAACATTCCTGTCCGAGCTAATATATTTTTCCCTTTTTTTAATCGACGCGCAGATAACCCTGGCAAAGCCAGGATTAAAATGCGCCAAAGATTATCTTCCGGGATGCCTTTATACCGTGAAAATTTTGATAGAAAATTTTTACGGAGCATCACGGAACCTATTGGCCGACGAGGTCGTGGAAATTATCCTGCTCGTAAAACGAGCGTGAGAATTTCCCGCATATTCAGCCGAGTCGGGAATATTCAGAGAAATCACGGGCTTTAGTCCAGCAGGCCGAAGGCCTGGTGGATAGCCCGTGGAGGTTCATTTACCGCCGTCAGCGATATGCAGGATACTATTCAAGATTTAAGCCAAATACTTGTTTCGGTTACTTCCCGCCACGCACACCGCACCGCAATTATTTTTGGCTCAAAAACAGTCACCTACGCACAGCTTGACGCGTATTGTCGCCGCCTTGCGTGCGCGTTATCGCATTTAGGGGTAAAAGAGCTGGATAAAGTTGCTCTCTGGCTGCCTAACTGCCCGGAATTCGTCTACACTTTTTTTGCCGCATTGTATATACGAGCTATAGCCGTTCCCATCAATACGATGTTTAAACAGGAAGAGGCGAAGTTTATTCTTCAGGATTCCGGGGCTCGTATTTTGATTTGTTCGATAGATAAAGTGCACGAAAGCGAAAGTATTTTATCCCGTGTTGACAGCTTAAAACATGTTATTTGTTTGCCCGCGCCAAAGTCTAATACCAATGTGCTTGATTTCTACGATCTCATCAGTCGTCACGAAGCATCTATATGTGAGCCAAGGATTGCTTCTGACGATATTGCGGAAATTGTCTATACTTCAGGTACCACCGGAAAACCTAAGGGGGCTTGTCTTACGCATAAAAATATTCTTTCTAATATCAGAGACTGTGGCAGTATCATAGAAGTATCGCATCGCGACTGTTTTATTTGCATTTTGCCTTTATTCCATTCGTTTGCTTCTACGGTGTGTATGCTTTTACCTTTATACAATGGGGCAAGAATAGTTATTATGCGTTCAGTCAGGCCTTTTAAGCGGGTGGTGCGGGCAATCTTCAAACATAGGGTAACTGCTTTTATGGGTGTGCCTTCTATTTTTAATATTTTGAGCGAAGCGCACTTTCCTCGTTGGCAATTGTTGCTCAATTGGCTGATTAACCCAATACGTTTATGTATCTCCGGCGCCGCAGCCTTGCCTTTTGAGGTATGGTATAAGTTTGAAAAAAAATTCAAACGGCCTCTTTTGCAGGGATATGGCCTTACTGAAGCTTCGCCGGTTGTGTCACTGAATCCGTTACGCGGCGAAAATAAACCATATTCCGTAGGCAGGGCTTTGCCGGCAGTAACCGCAAAAATAATCGACAAAGACGGTAAAGAAGTTTTGCCTCAGGAGGTAGGCGAACTTCTGGTAAAAGGCGATAATGTCATGCAGGGCTACTATCGTTTGCCGGACGAAACAGGGAAGGCTTTGCGGGATGGATGGCTCTATACCGGTGACTTAGCGAAAATAGACAAAGACGGCTTTATCTATATTATGGGCAGGCTCAAAGAGATGATCAATGTGCGCGGCCTTAATGTATATCCGAAGGAGATTGAAGATGTGTTGTATAAATATCCTAAGGTGAAAGAGGCGGCAGTGGTGGGGGTGTTGCATCGCCATCGCGGCGAGGCGCCGGTTGCGTTCATTGTTAAGAAAGAAGAAGTCAAAGAGGGGGAGGTAATCGCATTCTTACGTAACAATCTTGCGTCTTACAAAATTCCTTTACGGGTATTTTTTAAGGAAAGTCTTCCCAAAAACGCTACCGGAAAGATTCTAAAGGTTGAGTTGCAGAAAGAAGTCGAGAATATTTTTACATAATATGCAAGAACCATTTGAGATTATTTTTGAAGACGCCTCTATCGCTGTTTTGAATAAAATTGCCAGGATTCTTGTCCAGCCATCGCCAAAAAAAGAAAAATATACTCTCACTGCCCTGTTAGAAGAAAAATTAAAAATGCCGGTGTACCCCTGCCATCGTTTGGATAGAGAAACGAGTGGATTGATTATTTACGCAAAAAGTCCGGCATTACAGGAAAGAGTCATGAATGAGTTTCGACAAGGCATAGTTAAGAAACGCTATTTGGCTTTTGCGAGGGGCAGATTCCGGCAAAAAAAAGGAATACTGGAGGGCTATATTCTCGACCGAGAGGGCAAGCGCTATGGAGAACAACCAAAAAAAGCTAAAACTTCTTATTGTGTTCTTGAAGAGTTTGGGGATTTTAGCGTGGTTGAACTTGAGCCTTTTACCGGCAGGACCAACCAGATAAGAATCCAGCTGGCCAAGATAGGTAACCCAATCTTGGGCGAAAGAAAGTATGCGTTTGGCAAGGATTTTAAAGTCAGGTTCAGGCGCCTTGCCCTGCATGCATTTTTTTTGAGTTTTATCCATCCGGCAACCAATCAACGGTTGCAGTTTAAGCTGAATTTACCACCGGATATGAACGAATTTCTTAAGAGACCTCAAGATTAGTGTGTCATAAATATTTTAATCGACGCGCAGATAACCCTGGCAAAGCCAGAGTTAAAATGCGCTAAAGATTATCTTCCGGGATGCCTTTATACCGTGAAAATTTTGATAGAAAATTTTTACGGAGCATCACGGAACCTATTGGCCGACGAGGTTGCGGGAAATTGGCGAAGAGAATTTCCCGCATATTCAGCCGAGTCGGGAATATCCAGAGAAACCACGGGCTTTAGTCCAGCAGGCCGAAGGCCTGGTGGATAGCCCAACAGGCCGAAGGGCCCGGTGGATAGCCCGCGGAGGTTCATTTACTTAATTCGTTAATATTATAATCATAGTTATTGTAAATTTCGCTATTATTTATTTACAACCATACCATTTTTGATATAATTTTTTATCCCATGAAAAAAGTTGAAAGAGAAAAATGGACTTCTAAGATCGGTATCATTATGGCAGTTGCCGGCTCGGCGGTGGGTTTAGGTAATTTCTTGCGTTTTCCCTCCCAAGCAGCGCAAAACGGCGGCGGCGCTTTCATGATACCTTATTTTATTTCTCTTTTTTTCTTAGGCATACCGCTGATGTGGATTGAATGGGCGATCGGCCGTCATGGCGGGTTGCTTGGCCACGGTACCGCGCCGTTTATTTTTAACCGCCTCTGGAAACACCGTGCTTCCAAATATTTTGGGGCTATAGGTATTTTTGGCCCAGTAGCCATTTTCGTTTATTATGTCTATATAGAGAGTTGGTTGTTGGGGTATTGTTTTTATTCTTTGCGGGGAACTTTGCTTGGTTTCTCAACCAAAGAAGAAATACTGGGTTTTTTAAAAAGTTATCAGGGCCTGGGTGCGCAAAATATATTTTTATACACGTACATATTCTTTCTCGTTACGTTTGCGATGAATTTTGTAATTATTTATAAAGGCATAAAAAGAGGAATAGAAAAACTTTGTAACGTCGCATTGCCCATACTTTTTATATTTGCCGTTCTTATTGTTGTCAGAGTTGTGACCTTGGGTGCGCCGGTGAAAGCGCATCCGGAATGGAACATTTTAAATGGCTTGGGATTTTTATGGAATCCTGACTTTAGCGCTCTGATGAATTCAAAAGTTTGGATTGCCGCTGCCGGCCAGATATTTTTTACTTTAAGCGTTGGTATCGGCGTGATCATGACTTATGCGAGCTACCTTTCCAAGGGCGATGATATAGTGTTGTCGGGGTTGACTGCCTCTTCGTTAAACGAATTCGCAGAGGTCATTTTAGGCGGAACAATCATAATACCTTTAGCATTTGCTTTTTTTGGCGGCATAGGTGCGCAGACAATAGCGCAAAGTGGAAGCTTTAACATAGGCTTTGTGACGATGCCGCTTATTTTCTCTAAGATATCTTACGGGGCTGTTTTTGCCTTTCTTTGGTTTGCGCTGCTATTTTTAGCCGGTCTCACGTCCAGTATTTCTCTGCTTGAACCGCCGGTTTCTTTTTTAATCGACGAATTTTCTATTTCCCGTAAAAAAGCCGCAGCCATTATTGCATCGATAACTTTTGTGCTTTGTCAGTTTCCCATCTTTTTCCTTTCCCGGGGTGTAGTGGATGAGATCGATTTTTGGGCGGGATCGTTTTTCTTGGTAGTTTTTGCTTTTATCGAATGTATTTTGTTTATATGGATATTCGGTATTGATAAAGCCTGGGAGGAGATCCATCATGGCGCAGAACTTAATGTGCCGAGATTCTACAGGTTTATTATAAAATATATCACACCGTTATTTTTAATGTTGATATTGGGATTCTGGTTTTTTCAACAGGCTGTTCCCATATGTATGCTTAAAGGCGTAGCACCCGAAAATAAGCCGTACATAATAATGACACGAGTGGTGTTGGTAGTTTTATTTTTCATTATAGCGGTTTTAGTGAGAAAGGCTTATCGAAAAAAATTTAATGAGGCTTAGATTTTTTTAAGCCTCGTCCTGCCTGCCTAATCGGCAGGCGAAAAGATGGCAGGATGCAGAAAAAATATGGAGCCGAATTAACTCCACACCGAACTTGTTCTGGTGCGGGGTTGCACTAAATTCACCGACTTTAGTCGGTGCTAATTAACAGAGGTAAGATGACGCTGGCGGGCTGGATTTTTTTAATTCTTTCTTGGGGGATAATTATCAGTTTATCTATTTTTTGTATTCTCAGGGTTTTTAAAGAGCCATACAAGGATCTTTAATAGCTTCATAGATGCGTAAAATCAGGTTTGTCTTTATATTTTTTTGTGTATTTCTTTTCCTGGGTGCTTCCGGCTACCATGCGTATACCGGCCTATCCTCGTATGCCCAGGTGCATAAAAATTTCCAGACGCTTCAAGATCGGGTTGACGTCATGGTGGAGAATTTTAGCGGAGAATGCGCGTTTATCATTAAAGACATAAAACATCCTTCTTGCGAGATTTCGCGTAATCAAAATCGCATGTTTCCTGCCGCAAGCCTGATCAAGCTGCCTTTAGCGGCGGTTGCGTTCAAAGCAGTGAAAGAAAATAAGATTTCACTCGAGCAAACCATTACCATTGAACGTAAGGATATTACCGGAGGTTCGGGGATACTCAAAACAAAGGTTGTACCTATCACCATGACTTTTCAGGAGCTCATTGAAACGATGATTGCTCATAGCGACAATACCGCTTCGAATAAAATTATCGGTCTCTTAGGATATGAGTACATTAACGATGGTTTCAAGGGGCTTGGTTTAAAGGGAACGATTTTGCGCAGAAAAATGATGGATTTCTCGATGCGGCGCAAAGGCGTGGAGAATTATATCACTGCCGCCGACACCGTGTATCTTCTGGAGAAAATTTACAAAAAAGAGCTCATCGATATTCGGTCTTCGGAATTGATGATGGCATTCTTGAGGGAGCAAAAGATAAAAGACAGAATCCCCCGTTATTTGCCTAAACAGGTTGATGTTGCCCACAAGACGGGGCTGGAGAGGGGGGTTGTTCATGACGCCGGTATTATTTTTTCTCCCAGGTCAGATTTTGTTATCTGTGTGCTTACTAAAAGGGTAAAGAGCTATAGTAAGGCAAAAAAATTTATTGCCCGTTTGTCGCTTCTGACCTATAATCGGCTATGTATTGATAATTAGAGGGGGAAGGCTATGAATTTTGAATTTCTGTTAAAGGTTTTTACCTCGCTTCTGATTTTTAGCGGTTTTTTCTTCGCGGGGTTATTGTTCAAAAAGATCGGGTATAAACTTTTGCTGGTATGGGCAAAAAGGACTAAATGGCACGCAGACGACGCGCTTGTGCCGCTTTTGCGTAACCATCTTTTTTTCTGGCTGGTACTTTTCGGTATCTATTTTTCTGCCGCGATACTGCTAAACCGCGACGCGCTTTCTCGTCTTTATTCTGTTCTTCTGGTGTGTTTTTTGATTTCAGTAACCCTTCTTTTTTCTAAATTCGTATCAGTCCTCATCAGCATGTATTCCGAACGCATTAAAACTACAGTGGCTATGAGCGAGCTTACCCAGGGAATAGCACGCTTGGTAGTTCTTATCATTGGTTTCTTGATGATTTTGAATAGCCTGGGGATATCCATTGCCCCGCTTCTTACCACTTTAGGTATAGGCGGTTTAGCGGTGGCACTCGCCTTGCAGGATACCTTGTCTAACTTTTTTGCCGGCTTTCATATTCTTTTGGCTAAGCAAATATCAATCGGTGATTTTGTCAGGATAGATTCAGGAATAGAAGGTTATATCACTGATATTACCTGGCGGACCACCAAAATCAGGATGTCTAACGGTAACGTTGTTTTAGTGCCTAATTTTAAGCTTTCACAGTCAATTATCATTAACTGTTCGCGTCCCGCAAGAGAGATGACGACAATGGTTGAATTGAGCGTGCATTATGCGAGCAATCTTGAAGAAGTGGAAAAGATAACATTTGCTGTCGCGAAGGCGGTTATGCAGGAAACCGAAGAGGCGGCAAGTGGATTTCAACCGATAATAAACTTTTGCGCTTTGGGCGATTCCGGTATACAACTTACCGTTATGCTTAAGGCAAAAGAATTTAACGGTCAGTTTCGGCTCAAACACGAATTTATTAAGCGATTGCATGAAGTTTACAAGGAGAAGGGGATAGTCATCCCTTGTCCGGTACGGGCACTAAATTTTTCCCAAGAAGGCGCTCGCGATATTTTTAAAACCAGATAAGTTATCCGAGCATCTTTGTTGTGTCGCTAACAAAATTATTGTTGCGCGCCAGCTGTTATCGGATAACATAAAACTATATGTTTATACTCAGCAATTTTATCAGCGCTCTCGCAAACGTTCTTAGCGTTTTGCTTACTCTTTGCTATTGGCTTATTCTTGTTCGTGCCCTCATCAGCTGGGTTAATCCAGACCCGCATAATCCTATTGTACAGTTTTTGTACAAGACTACCGAACCGATGCTTTACCCTATCAGAAAGATTCTCCCTTTTAGCTTAAAAATGAGCATCGATATTTCACCGATTATCGCATTCTTTTTTATTATGTTTTTACGCGGTTTCTTGGTGCAGAGCTTATTCGATCTCGCTGCCAGGCTTGCTCATTAAAGCCTTCTTATAATACACTTGCTTTTATTCGTATTCTTTGTAAAATAAAATTTACACCTTTGAACCCCAACGAATCGCGGTTTACCGAAAAGCATGCATAAAATATGGGTTTTGGTTTTTTCAACGGGAAATATATAAGCCTTTTTAGCCGAGAGGACTGATATTGACGGGGAGGTCTAGATGAAGGAAATAGTTGACGAGGTGTTGCAGGAAGAAGAAAGTGCGCTCAGGTTAGTCGAACAATCCAAAAGCCGTGCGCAAGAAACATTAACCAAGGCCAAAAAAGAAGCGGATGATTTTATTGGCCAGGAAGCGTTGAAACTGAAAGATTCAATTCGCGAAAAAAAAGACCAAGCACAGCGTTCTTTTCTTGCCGAAAAAGAAAGAATTATCCGAGAAATAAAAGAATCTAGTATTCGTTTACGTCAAAACAAAGAAAAAGAAATTCCTGCGCTTGCAAGGAAAGTTTTTTCTCAAATCATCGCTATCGGCGAATAATTATGTTTGATCTCGCAAAATATTCCTTTGCTAACGCTAAAATACGGGCGATGCTTTCTTCTCTGGTAGAACCTGCCCTATTTTCACGTCTTATTGAATCCAGCGATCTTTACGAGGCGCTTGATATTCTTAAAAATACTCCTTATAAAAGTATAGTAGAAAAAATAGACAGGCAGGCACCGCGGCTTGAGCCTTTAGAGCAAGAATTGCTTAAGTATGATCTTACGATGTATCGCAAGGTTTATAATGCGCTTTCTACCAAGTATGAACGGTATTTTGTGTCATTACTGATGCAACGTTACGAGCTGGAAGAGTTAAAGGTGGCTTTGCGGATATGGCATGGGAAGATAGAGGTTGATTTGGATGACTATCTTTTAAACGAGAATATTTATTATCACATTGATTTTAAAAAAATAGTATCGGTTCAGACGATTGAAGAAATTATTTTACTTCTAGATGAAACCGCCTACAAACAGCCGCTTTTAAAAGCTAAAGATACATTTAAAAATCACAACGCAACATTTTATCTAGAAGTCGCCCTTGATAAAGACTATTATGCGCGTTTAATCGAGGCAGCTAAAAGTTTTTCTGCCGTTGACCGTGGTATTGCGGAAAAAGTTTTAGGCATAGAAATCGACGCTGAAAATATTAATTGGTTGATACGGATGCGTAAGTATTACGCTATAGGGATGGGAGATATTCTTAATCTAGTTATACCCGGAGGCGCACATATTGATAAAGATGCGGTTAGAAAATTCTATACCACTGACGGCCTCTCGAAGGTAGTGGAGAGTGTTGCCTTTGGCGCATATATCAAGGTAAAGGATTTAGCCGAAGAAAATATATATTTTATCGACCAATTTCTTTACGAAATACTTCTTAAAGAGATAAAGAAAACATTAGCCGGATTTCCTTTTACTATCGGAACTGTGCTGGGTTATTTGATTTTAAAACGCAAGGAAACAAGAAATATTATTTCGTTACTGTATTCTAAAATGTGCGGAATGGACAAAGAAGATACCGGACGCCTTTTATATATGTGATAGTTAAAAAAGTCACGCGCAAGGAGTGCGAATAATACAATATTAGTAAATACTTTCAAGAAGGTATTTCAGATTTTTTATGATGATTTAGGCATTAACCGAAAAAATGCACTTGTCGCTCGGCATTTTTTCGGTATACCTCGACGTTATCTGAAATTCACCCCTAAATTACAAAGAAACTTAAGGGTAAATTTCAGCGTCGACCCTTCGGGCAAAAAATGTATTTAGCAAAATACATTTTTTTGGGTTAAGTATTTTCGATAAGAAGTAAAAATATGTTTACTACATCGCCCATGGAATTGGTGAGTATGTTGGTATTAAAGGAAAAAACCGAAGAGGTGATATCCTATTTGATTACCTTGGGTATTTTTCATCCGGTTGATATCAGTAAGATTGAACAGGAATTATCGGTATTATCTGTTTCTCAGATTGAAGATGAAAGCGCCGAATGGCAGGCGTTTGAGATAAAGTTACGCGATACGCTACGTAAGTTCAATAGTTCTCCAGCCGCGAGTAAAGAGGCCGAATCGCTGCCGGTTACATTCATAAAAAGTACTTTTGTCACCATTGACGAGAAGCTAGAGCCGCTTATTTCGCAAATAAACGAAGCTCGGGAGGCGTTAAAGATAAACGAGTCTATGCGTGCCCAGGTAAAAGATTATTTCCTTTTCCCCATTAAAAAAAGCTCACTTTATACTTTTCTGGAAGTAACCTTAGGCCGAGTCGAAGAAAAAAACATCGCGGCCCTTGAACGCAGCCTGAAAGACATCCCTCATTTGGTATATACCCTTAAGAAAGAGCTGGGAAAAGTTACCGCTATCCTGATTGGCTTGAAACGAGACAAAGCGCTTCTTGACCGTGTATTGCATGATTTTGCTTGGGAGAAGGTAGAATTTCCCGAAGAACATAAAGAGCTTTCCAAAGATGTTGAAGCGCAGATACAGGCAAAAATAGAGGAGAGTAAAAAACGCATCGAAACCGCAAACGCTGCCATACGGGAGCTCGCGAATACTTTTCAGGGAACACTATCTAAGATACGTTCGTGTATTATTCTAAAAAAGTCTTTATTGTATGCTAAAAAATATTTGTATACGACCGATAGGACCGTGATACTGTCTGGATGGGTGCCACGTGAAGAGAAGGAACGCCTGATACGCGAAATTAAGAAAATTGCCGGCGCTTCTTATGTTGAAGGTAAGAAAGCCGAAGACGTGGATATATCTAAGGAAGAAATACCCGTCCAAATACAACACTGGACGCTCTTTAAGCCTTTTGAACTATTGATTAATTCTTATGGTGTTGTGCGTTACGGGACGATTGACCCGACAATCTTTGTTGCTTTTAGCTTTCTTTTGATGTTTGGAGCGATGTTTGGCGATTTAGGGCACGGCCTTATTTTCGTGTTAACGGGAATATTATTATTAAGCTGTAAAAAACCAAAACTAAAGCAAGCTTCGGCATTACTTTTGTATTGCGGTATAAGCTCGTCAATTTTCGGAATTTTATACGGTAGTTTTTTTGGTTACGAAAAAATATTGCCCGCCATATGGATAAAGCCCATGCTTAACGTTATCGAAGCGTTTCGGGTAAGTATTATTTTCGGTATTACTTTGATTACTCTCGGTATTATTATTAATATTGTTAACGCATTGCGCGATAAGGATTACGTGAAGGCGGTATTTGATAAAGCCGGCCTTGTCTCCGGTATCGTTTATATTACCGCCATAGCGTGGTTAAGCAAAAATTTCGTATCTACCGGCCGCGTTTCGCCCCTGTACCCCATAGTAATATCTGGAGGATTCTTGCTTTTATTTTGTAAGCCATTTATTGAGTTATTATCAAAAAAGAAGAAAAATAAAGAAAGCTTATTTGTGTCTTTTATGGAAAGTACTGTGGATATTTTAGAAATTGTTATGGGTTATCTGGCAAACACAGTTTCTTTCATCCGTATTGCCGCATTTGCCTTGGCGCATGCCGGATTGTTTTTGGCTATTTTTGAACTTTCGCGTCTATTACGTCAAACCGGAGGCGCGGTTTTATCTCTGGTAGTTATTATTTTTGGCAATATACTAATTATATTGCTTGAAGGTTTGGTGGTTGGAATACAGTCACTTAGGCTTAACTATTATGAATTCTTCTCGAAATTCTTTATCACAGGAAAGCATATTTACCAGCCGTTGACATTTAAAGAGCGTTAGGATAGAATCAAAAATTCAGCGAGTTAGTTGTTTTATTGGCGCAATATTGATATACAGTAAATAGGAGGTGCAAAATGACAAAAGCGAAACGGTGGTTATCGTGTGCAGGCCTGATAGTATTTATATTGCTTGTGGCGGGATATGACCTTGTTTGGGCAGAGGGAACAATCGCCAACCCAGATGTTGCGCGCTGGGCATTTCTGTCAGCTTCAATTGCGACTGGATTGAGCGCGATTGCCGCCGGCATTGCGGTAGCGTATGTAGGATCGGCAGCAGTGGGTGCAATGAGCGAGAAGCCGGAAATTGCCGGTAGAGCCCTTATCTACGTGGGCTTAGCGGAAGGAATTGCTATTTACGGTCTTATCATCGCTATCATGATTTTAGGCAAAGTCTGATTGCGCAGATTACACAGATTTTAAAAAGATTACATAGATGTAAGAACGCCGTCCATAAAACGTCTTAGCTTTTAATCTGCGTAATCATTTTTCTAATCGGTGTAATCGTTTAAAAAAATAGAATGAATTTTTTTTGTATAGCCGAAAAAGAAAGTAGTCTGGGCTTTAAATTCAGCGGTATTGAGGTACGCGAGGCTAATTCACGTATCCAGGCGCAAGAAGCCTTACGGGTGGCTTCCGCAATAGAAGGCATAGGTATTATTATTATTACAGAAAAATGTGCATCTTGGATACGGGAAGAAATAACTCCCTTGCTTTACCGCCAAGAGCTGCCGTTGGTGCTGGAGATTCCTTCACGTGGCTCTCGGGGGCAGCGTAAAAGTGTCGGCGAGTTTTTGAAAGAAATTGTCGGAGTGGGGATGTAAGATGCATAAAAAATTACCAATAGATACAACTAAAGAGAACGCTCAGGAATTGCTTAAAAAAATTAATCTTGAAGCTGAGGCGGAAATAGCGGATATAAACGCCATTACGAAGCGGGAGGTAGACAAGATTTTTGCGCAAGCTAACAAAGAAGTAGAAGCAAAAAAAGAGATAGATTTAAGCCAACTTCAAAAGGAAATAGAAGCCTTGAGAGAAAAAAACTTTTCTACGGTTACTCTTGAGAAAAAAAGAGTAATTTTAGGTGAACAAAACGCTTTTATAGAAAAAGTGTTTTGCGCGGTTAAGGACGAGGCGGCGCGGTTTCGTCTTTGTGCCGAGTATGTGGCATTCCTGGAGAGAGCTATCTTGGAGGCTGTTGCGGTTATTGACAGCGAGCATATGGTTGTCTCCTATTCATCGCTTGATGAGAAAATATTCAGCGCAGAATTTATCACCAATGTGCAAAAAAATTGTGCGGTGAAATTTGGAAAAAAAATTGTTTTTAATTTTCAAAAAAGTGATTTTAATGACATGGGTGTTACTGCTGCGTCTTGCGACGGTCATTTATGCTACGATAATAGATTTACCGCACGCTTAAAGCGCGCCTACGAAGAAATATACGCACAGTTGCAGAAGGAGATAGCGTAAATGAAAGTATTAGGCAGGGTTTATAAAGTAGTGGGCCCGGTGGTGGAGCTGGAAGCCGTAGAGGGTTTACGTATGCTTGATATGGTGGAGGTTGGCCAGGAGCATTTAGTAGGTGAGGTAGTGCACCTGAAAGAAGATAAAGCATATGTACAAGTATACGAAGAAACCACATCTCTTAAAGCAGGAGATCCGGTTTATGCCCAAGGGTTTCCTTTGTATGTTGAATTAGGCCCGGGGCTTTTAGGCAATATTTATGACGGTATTCAAAGGCCATTAGAAGATATCGCAGCCAGAGAAGGTTTTTATATCGGCAGGGGAGTACATGTTGCGGCATTAGACAGAAAAAAGAAATGGAATTTTACTCCATCTCGACAGTGTAACGAACAGATTAAGCAGGGCGAGGCGTTGGGGACGATTCCTGAAACCGGTCTGGTTACGCATAAAATACTAGTCCCGATTGGTGAATCTGGCCGCTTAAAATGGATTGCTGCCTGCGGTGATTATTCTTTGGAAGAAAAGATTGCGGTAATAGAAACTGTAAACGGAGAAAAAGATATATATATGTATCAACGTTGGCCGGTGAGAAAGCCAAGGCCTTATCTCGAGCGGGAAGTTGTTAACGAGCCTTTAATTACCGGGCAGCGTATTATTGATACTTTGTTTCCCGTGGCTAAGGGTGGCTGCGTAGCGGTGCCCGGAGGTTTTGGTACCGGCAAGACCGTGGTCCAGCATCAGCTGGCAAAATGGAGCAATGCCGACGTGGTTATTTTCGTCGGCTGCGGAGAACGTGGAAATGAAATGACCGATGTCTTGCTAAACTTTCCTAAGCTTATTGATCCGCGTACAGGAAGGCCGCTGTCAGAACGAACTATATTTATCGCCAATACATCGAACATGCCGGTGGCGGCACGTGAAGCGAGTATCTATACGGGGATTACGCTTGCTGAGTATTATCGGGATATGGGATATAATGTTGCGCTTATGGCAGATTCTACCAGCCGCTGGGCAGAGGCGTTACGGGAGTTATCGGGCAGGCTTGAAGAGATGCCGCTCGAGGAAGGATTTCCGGCCTATTTACCATCGCGTTTGGCTGAATTTTATGAGCGCGCAGGAAAAGTAAAAACATTAAATCACGAGGATAGCTCTATTACCATCATTGCTTCGGTTTCTCCTCCGGGGGGAGATTTTTCTGAACCGGTTACTTCTCACACGAAGCGGTTTATCCGTTGTTTTTGGGCTTTAGATAAAGATTTAGCCAACGCGCGCCATTATCCTTCCATAAGCTGGATTGATAGTTATTCCGAATATCTCGATGATATTAAAGGCTGGTGGCATAAAAATATTGATGAGGGGTGG
Organism: Candidatus Omnitrophota bacterium; assembly: GCA_037146775.1. Classification (GTDB taxonomy): domain Bacteria; phylum Omnitrophota; class Gorgyraeia; order Duberdicusellales; family 4484-171; genus JBAWWL01. The sequence goes on from JBAWWL010000008.1 coordinate 17,183, forward strand.
TTAAAGTTACGTTATGAGATGATGGAGCTTTTACAGAAGGAACAACGTTTACAGCAGGTGGTTAAACTGGTTGGTTCAGACGTATTGCCGCAAACGCAGCGTTTAATCTTGGAAGTATGTTATCTTTTCAAGAATGCATTTTTGCAGCAAAGTGCTTTTGATGATGTTGACGCTTATTCGTCAGCCCGTAAACAGTTTTTAATGTTGAAAATCATATTACAGTTTTATCATAAAGCAGAAATATTTATTAAGAAAGGAATGACCGTGACAGAAATTCGTGAAATTCCGATATATAATGAAATTATGCGCATGAAGCTTACCTATAGCGAAAATGATATTGACAAGGTGTTGGGATTACTTGGACGGATAGAAGAGTCTTTTGAAGGGTTGGGCTTCTAAGATGAAAGATTATAGTTTAAGAGAATATATTGGTTTGGATGAAATAGTCGGCCCGGTATTTATTGCCCGCAACATCCATAATGTTGGCTATAACGAATTAGTGGATATAGTTGACGAGAATGGTAAGTTGCGCTTAGGTATAACCCTTGAAGTTGGCAAGGGTTATGCGGTGGTAGAAGTTTTAGGCGGAACAAGTGGCCTTTCTTTAAAAAACTGCAGGGTACGTTTTAAAGAAAAACCGCTCATGATTGGCGTGTCGGAGGATATGTTGGGTAGGGTTTTCGACGGATTAGGTAATCCTTTGGATGGTATGCCAAAACCAGCCTATGATGAACTTGTAAACGTAAACGGTTTTGCGATTAATCCTACTGCGCGCGATTATCCAAAGAATATAATTGAAACCGGTATTTCTTCGATCGATGTGATGAATACATTGGTAAGAGGGCAGAAACTTCCTATATTTTCCGGAAGCGGACTTCCCCACGATTTGATTGCAACTCAGATAGCCCGGCAGGCGCGCGCCAGCGGTGAAAGTTTTTGCGTTATCTTTGTGGCGATGGGGGTTAAGTATGATACGGCAAAATTTTTTATTAATAGTTTTGAGGAATCGGGAGTATTGGAGCGTGTTGCGATGTTTTTAAGTCTCGCAGATAGTCCTTCGATTGAACGCACGCTTACGCCTCGTTTGGCGCTTAGTTGCGCAGAGTTTTTAGCATTTAAGAAAAATATGCACGTTTTAGTGATTATGACTGATATGGCGAACTATTGCGAGGCGTTGCGGGAACTTTCCACCATACGAGGAGAAATCCCGGCACGCAAAGGTTACCCCGGATACCTTTACAGCGACTTGGCGAGTTTATATGAGCGCGCGGGAATGATAAAAGGAATAAACGGTTCAATTACGCAATTACCCATTCTTACTATGCCCAACGACGACATTACGCACCCTATTCCCGATTTAACAGGATATATTACGGAAGGGCAGATTGTTTTAGAACGAGAATTATATAGCCGGGGAATTTATCCGCCGATCGCTGGTTTACCTTCGTTGTCTCGTCTGATGAAGGATAATATCGGTAAAGATTTAACCAGGGAAGATCATCCGGCACTGGCATCGCAGCTTTTTGCCTGCTATGCGCGCGTCAAAGATATCAGGGCGTTAGCGTCCATTATCGGCGAAGAAGAATTGTCTCCGCTCGACCATCTTTACCTAAAATTCGGCGATGCTTTCGAAAAAAGATTTTTAAACCAAGGGTATCATGAGCGCCGCACCCTGGAGGATAGTTTAGACTTGGGATGGGAAGTTCTTTCGATATTCCCAACCAACGAACTCGTGCGTATACGCGAGGATTTGCTTACTAAGTATTACCGAAAAAATGCGAGCAAACATAGCAGCGACTAAAACTAATCTGTTGAAGACTAAAAAAACGCTGGCTCTCACTGAAGAGGGCTATGGGTTGCTGGATGAAAAGCGCAGGCTCTTGATCAGCGAACTTACCGCCCTGGTTCATATTGTAGATAAGGTACAGCGGGAGCTTGATAATGCCATGCAGGACGCGTATGAGGTAGTAGATAAAGCCATTGTTGTTATGGGAAGAAAAAAAATGGAAGAGTTAAGCTTTTCTATCGATATAAAAAATAATATTTCTATTACCCAGCGCCGTGTCATGGGCGTTAACATGCCGGCGGTTGATTTAAAAATTGTCGAAAATGCACCTTATTTTAGCCCGCTACAAGTAAGTTTCTATGTTGAAGAGGTAATCGCCAAGTTCAAGGATATTGTGAAATTACTTGCCCAGCTTGCTGAGAAAAAAATCGCTCTTTTACGCATCGCAAAAGAAGTGCAGAAGACTATACGAAAAGTTAAGGCGCTGGAAAAAATACACTTGCCTTTTTATCGGGAAACGCTCAAATATATAACTGACAGGCTTGATGAGGAATCACGGGAATCATTTTCCATGTTAAAAATCATTAAAGAGCGTTTGCGGTCATAGTATAATAATTTGGTATTTTAAGTAACATAAGGAGAGGAAATGGCAATACAAACGATTGCAGTATCGATTTCCGGCAGTAATGCCTCTCTGATCACGGCAAAGTATGCTATTTATTTAGCTAAGCAGCTTCAGGCAAAGTTATCGGCGATTTATGTAGTTGACGAGAAGTCGTTGCATGAACTTCTAAAGAGTCGAATATTTGTGGAGATTGAAGCAGTGGAATACGAACATGATTTAAAAAATCAAGGGAAGACGTCTCTGGAACGGATTGTTAAAATGGCAGAAAGTAAAGGCGTTAACTGTGAGCCGCTGCTTCTTGAGGGGGTTATTCACGAAGAGGTAGTGAATAAAACTAAAGAATTGGCGGCCGATTTACTGGTTATCGGGGATTTGAAAGAGGTGTTGTCGGCAAGGGAAGTGTTTTACGACGAAGGGGAACGTATTTTTCGCGAGTCACCTTGTCCGGTAGTAGTGGTAAAAAATCCGCTTGAAGTAGAGAGACTTTATAAAGTATTATAGCAGCGTTCATGTAAGTATCATTTAAGGAGGTTATTCCCATGAAGATCTCGGATTATTTGAAAAAAGAATTCTGCATAATGGATTTGAAAGCAACCAATAAGGAAGCAGCAATCAGGGAAATTGCCTGTCTGCTTTCGGACAGGGGTAAAGTTAAGGACAAAGAAAGATTCATTCAGGATATCCTAGAGCGAGAAAGTTTGGGCTCTACCGGTATCGGCCATAAAATTGCCATTCCGCATTCCCGCACAGATGTTATAGACGGTTTTGCCATCGGATTTGGTCGTTCCCGGGCCGGTATTGATTTTAAGGCGCTCGACGATGATAAGGTAAATTTGATTTTTCTTATGGGTGCCGATCCTCAGGAATTAAATCTTTACTTACGGTTACTCGCCGAGCTTTCGAAACTTTTAATGGAAAACGCTTTTCGCAGGGAACTGCTTTCTGTCTCGACCGCTGAAGAGGTTGTGGAGGTAATAAAGAAGTTTGAGGGGGCGGGTGCAACCATAAAATGAAGCAGGCAAAAGAAGAAATCTTATCTATGGTTATGGCCGGAGGCAGGGGTGAACGGCTTTATCCTTTAACTCTGGAACGCACTAAGCCTTCGGTTCCTTTCGGTGGGAAATACCGAATTATCGACTTTGCGTTAAGTAACCTGGTTAATTCCGGTATATACGCGATCTATGTGCTGGTGCAATATAAGTCGCAATCGCTTATAGAACATGTGCGTACTACCTGGAGCAAAGGCGCGGTATTGCCTAAACATTTTGTTACCGTGGTCCCGCCGCAGATGCGAAAAAAACAAGAATGGTACCGCGGGACTGCTGATTCCATCTATCAAAATATTAATCTTATCTATGATTTTAAGCCCCGGATAGTAGCGATATTTGCCGGTGATCATGTATACCGTATGAATATACGAGAGATGATCGATTATCATATACGCAAAAAAGCCCATCTTACCATTTCGGTGCTTCCCGTGGAAGGAAAGCAAGCGAGTGAGTTCGGCGTGGTGGGCATGGATGAGCATTGCCGGGTAACGCGTTTTGAGGAGAAGCCATTAGCGTCAAGACATAAAACAGTTTTTGCTTCGATGGGCAACTACATATTTGATACCGATTTTTTGGTCAATGTTTTAGAGGAAGATGCTAAGCGCGATACGGGCAGGGATTTTGGTAAAGATATTATACCTTATCTTATTAAAAAGCATGCAAAGGCGTATGCGTACGATTTTTCCAAAAATAATATCCCTTCTCTTAAAAAGCACGAAGCCGGCTATTATTGGAGAGACGTAGGTACGATTGCCAGTTATTGGCAGGCGCATATGGATCTTTTGGGCAGAGAACCGCGATTAGAGCTGGATAACACCAACTGGCCGATTTATGCCTCCAACTTAGATAGTCCGCCGGCATATATCGTCGGTTCGGAAATAGAAAATTCACTCGTTTGTGAGGGGTCGAAGATCTATGATGCAAAGATAAAAAATTCTATCATAGGCAGATCTGTAAAAATTGAACCCGGATGTCTTATCGAAGATTCTATCATTATGGATTTTGCGCATATACACAAGTCTTCATGTATAAAGAAAGCCATTATTGACCGGTTTAATATTTTGCAACGGGAAACATGTATTGGTTACCACAGGAAAGAAGACGGCAAAAACTATTACGTAGATACTTCGGGAATTACCGTGGTGCAGCGGGGCTCGCGTAAGGCTTTCTACTTTTAATCGACGCGCAGAAATCCCCAGACTTTAGCCCGTGGAGGTTCATTTCAAATAAAAGATGGATATATTTGAGGCTATTAAAAAACGGCGCAGTATTCGCGGCTACAAAGATAAACCGGTCGAAGAAGAGAAATTGATAAAAATTATTGAGGCGGCCAGAGAAGCGCCTTCTGCTTCAAACCGGCAAGAGTGGCGTTTTGTAGTGGCAAAGGACAGCGAAACCCGAAAGGAGCTTTGTGTAGCTGCAAAAAACCAGGCGTTTGTCGCTGAGGCGCCGGTGGTTATTGCGTGCTGCGCACTCACGGATAATCACGTTATGACCTGCGGCCAGTTATGTTATCCGATAGACGTTGCTATCGCGATCGATCATATGACTTTAGCGGCTGCCGCACTTGGCTTAGGCACATGTTGGGTTGGAGCGTTTCGTGAGGAGGAGGTGAAGCGCATTTTAGCTATTCCCTCGACAGTGCGTGTAGTCGAATTGTTGACGCTGGGATATCCTCGCAATAATGAGGCCTCTCCTAAAGAGCGCTTGCCTTTGTGTAACATGCTTTTCTCTGAAAAATGGAATCAATCATACCTTTGACACATTATGGTGAGCGGGAAATCATCACGTATCTTTAACTTTTCTATCCATTCAGTTTTTCATCTTTTGTTTTGCGGGTAATTGCAAAAGGCTGAGTTTTAGCGCGAGGAAAGGGTTGCTTTTTGCAAAGTGAGTGATATAATAAACCACTTTTTGTTCTATTTTGTATTATTACCATAATACAGTATTGGGATTTATGTATTCGCAGCCGGGAAATTTTATGTGCGGCGGCTTGAGAATGTAATGTAAGAGGAGGAGACCATGTATGATCTTATCGGACAACTCAGGGAACGGGCGAAGAGAGAGCCAAAAAAAATAGTTTTTCCGGAAAGCTCGGATGAACGGATAGTTGAGGCGGTAAAATATATAGAAAAAGAAGGTATTGCTTCGCCGCTTTTGCTTACCCACGACAACCTTGAGCCGGAAAAGCAGGAAGAGTTTGCGAATATTTTCTTTGAACGCAAGCAGGTAAAAGGCATTACGTTTGAAGAAGCAAGAGAGTTGACCGAAAATCCGCTTTATTATGCGGCAATGTTGGTAAAGCAGGGCTATGCGGATGGTTTTGTGGCCGGTTCTACCTATACGTCTTCCGCGGTCATCAAAGCCGCGCTCAATTGTTTAGAGATTGACCGTTCTCTTGGCCTAATTTCCAGCTGTTTTCTTATGGCAGTTCCGAATTGTGTGTATGGTGAACATGGTGTGTTTTTGTATGCCGATTGCGGTGTGATTCCGTATCCGACCAGCGACCAGCTGGCCACTATCGCGGTATCTACGGGGCGTTTCGCGAAAGAAGTTTTGGGTTTTAATCCCCGGGTGGCTTTGTTAAGTTTCTCTACGAAAGGAAGCGCTGAAGGGCGCTGGATCGATAAGGTGAAAGAATCGGTCGAAATTGCTAAAACTAAGAATGCAGGTTTTCCTATTGACGGTGAGCTTCAGGTTGATGCCGCTTTAGTCCCGGAGGTTGCGAGGCGCAAACTTGGAGATAGTGAAGTCGCCGGGCGCGCTAATGTGCTGATATTCCCAAACTTAGATGCCGGTAATATCTGTTATAAAATGACGCAGCGCCTGGCAAATGCTCGGGCAATCGGGCCGCTTATTCTGGGAACCGTACAGCCGTGCAGTGATCTTTCGAGAGGCTGCGACATTGACGATATTGTTGATTGTGCAGCGGTTACGGTAATACGTGCACAGCTTAGAAATAAACAAGTGTAATTTTCTTGCAGCTCACCTCAAGCGTACAAGCCTATGAAAATATTAGTTATTAATTGTGGAAGTTCGTCTATCAAATATAAGCTGTATGAGTTTCCGAAGCGCAGGCTTATCGCCAAAGGCCTTATTGAACGGATTGGAGAACACACATCGTCGATTGCTAATCATAGCCAGGGTATACAGAAGTTATTCGAGCGTTTACTTAAAGAAAAAAGTATTGCTCGCGTTGAAGAAATTTCCGTTATTGGTCACCGTGTGGTGCATGGCGGAGAAACATTTCGTAAGCCTCACATTATTAATGATGACGTTATCGCCAAGATAAAGGAATTCTCGCAATTGGCGCCTTTACATAATCCGGCAAATTTAGCGGGTATTATGGGATGCCGGAAAATTTTGCCTCATACTCCGCAGGTGGCGGTATTTGATACGGCATTTCATCAGACTATTCCCGATTACGCGTATCTTTATGCCATGCCGTTTGAATATTATAAGTCACACGGTGTGCGAAAGTACGGTTTTCACGGAACCTCCCATCAGTTTGTAGCTCATCAGGCCAGCAAGCTGCTTAAAAAGCCGCTTAACAAACTAAAATTGATCACTTGTCATCTCGGTAACGGTTGCAGTATCACCGCAGTTGATAAAGGAAAAGTTGTAGACACGTCAATGGGATTTACTCCTCTTGAAGGGCTAATTATGGGTACTCGTTGCGGCGACGTTGACGTAGCCGCGGTATTTTATATGATGGAAAAAGAAAAATTGACGATTGAGGAAATGGATAGAATTCTAAATCGTAAAAGCGGCTTACTTGGCATTTCGGGTGTCAGTAATGACATGAGGGAGCTTCAGTCTGCCATAAAGCAAGGTAAAGTGAGAGCAAAACTTGCCGTGGAGATGTTTCTTTATCGAATCAAGAAATACATCGGAGCGTATTATATGATTTTGGGGGGAGCGGATGCCATTTGTTTTACTGCCGGTATTGGTGAACATAACCCTGGCATGATCAATAATTTTAGAAAAGCCATTTATCGTATTGCTCCCAAAAAGACAAAGGTGCTGGTTGTTCCTACTGACGAAGAATTAATGATTGCGGCATTATCGTATAATGTTATCCAGGGAGAGGTGTAATGCGTTATGGTGCGATAGCCATGATTTTTATCGGCATGGTTTTTCCGGTTTTTGCGTACACAAACACTATTTTGATGGTTGTACCGAACGCAGATTTCAGGGATGAAGAATTACTATTGCCAAAGAAAATATTTGAAGAGGCCGGCTACAAAGTCGAAATAGCCGCGGCAAAGCAAGGAAAGGCAAAGGGTGTGTTGGGTGCTGAGGTGACAGTGGAACGGACTTTAGACCAAATACAGGTAGAGGCTTACGATGCGTTAGTTTTGGTAGGCGGTCCGGGCGCACAAGTTTATTGGGATGATAGCCGGCTGCATCATTTAGTGCAGGCAATGTTTAAACGGAATAAGGTGATAGGCGCGATTTGCCTTGCTCCGGTATCTCTGGCAAATGCCGGCATATTACAGGATAAAAAAGCTACGGTGTGGCACTCGGAGGCAAAGCGGCTTGGCCTTGGGGGTGCGCAGTATCTATCTGACGATGTCGTCAGTGATGGCAAGGTTATCACCGCCAATGGCCCGCAGGCAGCAGAACAATTTGCCAAAAAATTTTTGGAGGAGTTAAAAAAATGATGAGAACTATATTAAAATCAAAAATTTACCATGCTACCATTACCGACGCCCAACTATATTACAAAGGAAGCATTACTATCGACGAACAGATTATGCGTGAAGCAGATTTGTATGAGAAAGAAAAAGTCGAAGTATTAAACTTGCATAATGGCAGCCGGCTTGAGACGTATGTGATCAAGGGCTCTAGCGGAAGCGGGATTATCTGTTTGAACGGACCGGCCGCGCGCATGGGGCATAAAGGTGACAAGGTTGTTATCCTTTCATACGGACTTTATAGCGAAAAAGAGCTTGAGCAAATGAAAACAAAATTAGTGGAACTAAGCGACGAGAATAAAATCAAGAATATCCAAATTGTATAGCATACTTAATATGGCATAAAATTATGTTGCGGAAATGAGTGAGAAAAAACTAAGAATACATACCTGGCCCGACAAAATATTACGTAAGCGTTGCCGCCGCGTAAAGGTTGTGGACGATAACGTGCGTGATATCTTAGACCAGATGCATGCGCTTATGGTGATACATAAAGGTATCGGAATTGCGGCCAACCAGACCGGTGTAGACTTAAGCTTATTGGTCATAGAGACGCCCGATCATTGTCTTAAGCTCGTGAATCCCCGTATTATCAAGAAAGAGGGCAGATCAAAAATCTTGGAAGGGTGCTTAAGTTTTCCTGAGTTGGAGATAGAAGTAAAACGGGCAAAAAAAATATGGCTTTCCGCTCTCAATGAGAAAGGGGAGCCTGTTGATATGGAAGTTGAAGGGGTGATGGCAATTATTTTTCAACACGAAATAGATCATCTTAGCGGCATAGTATTTATTGACCGTATACCATTCTGGAAAAGATTAAAAATTGCAGGGAAACTAAAAAAAATTAAAAAAATAACCAAGAATGAATTGTCAAAATAAAGCGAACAACGCTAAAGCGTGCAGTTGTTCTTATCCGGGTTGTGGACGTAAAGGGATCTGCTGCGAATGCGTGCGTTATCATCTTTCTCACAACGAGATTCCCGGATGTTTTTTCCCTCCCGAAGCCGAACAGACGTATAACCGTTCAAAAGATTATTTTCTCTCGCTTAAAAACCATCCATGAATCAAACGATTGAACTTGCCATTATCGGCGCAGGCGTTGCAGGCGTAAGCGCCGCTGTCTATGCACATCGGGCAGGTTTACAGTTTTCTTTGCTTGAGCCACATGCAATAGGCGGGCAGCTTCTTTTGATGGAGCGTGTCGACAACTACCCGGGCCTGGGTGTTGGTACACAGGCACGGGTATTGGCGGAAAACCTTGAAAAAACTCTTAGCATATTACATATCGAGCCTATCCAGGAAGCGGTTACGTCAGCGGCGATAGAAAAAAATCAACTGCGTATTAATACCGACGAGAGGTGCATTGTCGCAAAGTCGGCGATCGTGGCAACTGGTGCATCATTTAAGAAACTTGCAGTGGAAGGGGAAGAAGATTTTAGCGGCCGAGGTGTTTCTTATTGTGCTATTTGCGATGGTTTTTTCTTTAAGAACAAAGTTGTTGCGGTGGTTGGCGGGGGCAATAGCGCGGTAGAAGAAGCGCTCTATCTTTCAAATATATGTAAAAAAGTTTATCTGATCCACCGGCGGGACAATCTACGGGCGATAGCGTACTTACAAAAAGAGGTTTCCGGTAAAAGCAATATTGAAATTATTTTTAATACCGTGGTTCGCAGGATACAGGGAAAAGATTTTGTGGAAACCTTGATTTTGGAAGACGTTAAGACGCATGCCCCCAGAGAGTTTGCGGTAAACGGTTTATTCGTTGCTATCGGTGTTACGCCGGCTACGGAAATATTACGAGGTATCGTAACTATGGATGAGGCCGGTTTCATTATAACCAACGAAGAAATGAATTCGTCGGTTCCGTTTATTTGGGCATGCGGAGATTGCCGAAACCGTCCCTTGAGGCAGCTCATAACCGCGGCCTCTGAAGGAGCCACGGCAGCCATCAGTGCCTATAAATATCTTAAGGGCGGATATATTAGTGCTTAATGTATGATTACAGTGATTATAGATTGATTACACCGATTGAATATTAAAAAATCTGCGTAATCTTTTCTAGTCCGCGTAATTAAGAAAGATATGAATAAAAAAGTTTCTTTGATCCTAAAATTGGTTATTACTGTGGGGATATTGTTCGTGCTTTTCCGGCTTGTCCCTTATCATGAATTACTCGATGTATATCGGCGATCCAATAAAGTTTTTATTCTGTACGGGTTTCTTGTCAATGTCTTTATTTTTATGCTCACTATCTTTAGATGGAAACTTTTATTATCATCTTTGGGGATTAAAGCCTCCACGCATGAAGCGTTTTCTGCTTCTTTTTCCGGACTTTTCTTCAACCTTATCTTCCCTTCATTCGTTGCCGGGGATATCTTCCGTGGTTTCAGCATTTCTAACCGTCATGGCCAATCGCACAAGGTAGCTTCTTCGGTGTTGATGGATCGTTTTAGCGGTGCCTTCGGATTAACCATAGTGGCGTTGTTTTCTTTTATTTTTGGCAGGAAATTGCTGCCGCATGGTCAGATACTCATTGCGCTTTTTATATTGTGTGCGATCGTGGGTTTTGTATCGCTTTTAATTTTTAGTAAAACATTTTTTTCTTTTTTTGCCAGGATATTTAAGAAAGGTTCTCCTCTGAAAGAGAAAGTTGTTAGTTTCCACGATCAGCTTTATTTCTTCAGAAAAAATCCGAAAGTTTTCCTGAAAAGTTTGTTAATTTCTGTTCCGGTGCAGGCCTTAGTTGCGGTAATGTTTTTTATTACTTCCAAGGCTTTTGATTTGCATGTGAGTATTATGTATTTTTTTATTTTGGTGCCTCTCATTATGATGATTGCGCTTATCCCTATTACTATCGGTGGAATAGGAACGAGAGAGGCGGCGGTGGTTTATTTTTTCTCTTTTGTGGGCATAGCGAAGAGTGTAAGCTTGGGGCTCTCGCTTCTTAACCTGGCTTTCGGTATCATCTTGGGCTTATTTGGAGGAATCTTCTATGTTACTGTACATCATCGACGGCTTCAACCTCGTTCATAAGGTGCCGGAATTAAAAACTTCAGATCAGCCGCACATTGGGCTTATCCGTTATATCAAAACCCATCGTTTGACCGGAAGTGTAACAAATAAAGTAACCATTGTTTTTGATGGTTTTCCCAGGCCGGAAGTTTTGATGGATAAAACGTACCAGATTATTTTCAGTCTTGAGCGCACGGCGGACGCGGTGATTAAAGAAAGAATCGCCAAGATAAAAAATAAATCACAAGTGGTCGTGGTAAGTGATGACCGAGAAATCAGGGATTGCGTGCGCCAAGAAAAAGCAACGTCGTTACGTACCTTTGATTTTTTGGATAGGAAGAAAGAAAAACGTTCGGTAGAAGAAAAAGAGATCAGTTACCCCCTGCAGCATGAAATTACCGAGGAATTGCGCAAAATCTGGCTTAAATAATGGCAAATGTCAAAATAAAAATGACAAATAATAAAGCTCAAATGACAAAACGAACAGTTTTGACATTTGAATTTTGTCATTTGAAATTTTCTGTACTCATATGAGTTTTATAAAATTCTTAGGAACAGCCGGTGCGAGATTCGTAATGATTAAGCAGTTACGTTCTTCCGGCGGCATGTGGCTGAGCCATAAGAAAACAAACATGATGATCGACCCCGGGCCGGGAGCTTTGGTGCGCTGTAATAGCGTCCGGCCAAAGCTTGACCCCGGAACGCTGGACGCTATTCTTCTGACACATAAACATCTTGACCATGCCGGCGACATCAACGCCATGATTGAGGCAATGACCGAAGGTGGTTTTAAGAAAAAGGGAACAATTTTTCTTCCGGCCGACGCACTAGGGGAGGATGGAGTTATTTTTTCCTATCTTAAAGACTTTCCCGAGCAGACAGTATTGCTTAAGAAAGGAAAATTTTGCATAGGTGATATTTCTTTTGAAATTCCGGTCAGGAATGATCATCCCTGTGAAACCTACGGTATAAAATTCTTTATTGGCGATACTATCGTTTCGCTGGTAGCGGATACCGACTATTTTGATGAACTGATTAGTATCTATAAAGGTTCAACCGTGCTTATCCTGAATGTGGTATTCCATCAGAGGCGTGACGATATTAAACATTTGTGTCTTGAGGAAGCGATTGAGTTGATCAAGAAAATAAAGCCGCGCAAGGCGGTTATTACTCATTTTGGTATGAGTATGCTGAAGGCGAAACCGTATCTTTTAGAAGAAAAGCTTAAAGAAGAACTGCAGGCAGATATTGTATTTGCGCGCGACGGGATGAAGCTGGAATTGTCTTTAGAGTGAGCGGGTGGATTCTTTTTTTGATGTTTTGCACTTTACACATGTCTGCAAAAAAAATTGATTTTTTTATATAAAAATGTATACTGACACATATGCCAAGATCAACTAAGAAAAAATTTGAGCGCATAACTATCAAGTCCGAGTCAGGTAGAGAAAAAGAGCCGGTCAAAATCACCGTTATCGATTACGATGAGGCAAACTTTCAGCAGAAGGAAGTTTCTTCGGTCGAAGAATGTTTTATTTTCAGAGACAGGCCTACAATAACCTGGATCAATGTTGATGGTATCCATAAGCCAGGGGTTATCGAAAAACTTGCCAACTGTTTCTGTCTGCATCCTTTAATTATCGAAGATATATGTGATGTTGATCAGCGGCCAAAATTCGAGGATTTAGGCAGCTATATCTATATCGTTATAAAAATGCTTTCTTATGAAGCGGAAAACAGCGAAATAAAGATTGAGCAGATGAGCCTTGTTTTAGGTAATAATTTTGTTCTTTCTTTTCAGGAGACGGTAGGCGATGTTTTTGGGCCTATCCGGGATCGCATCAAAAATAGTAAAGGCCGCCACCGTAAAATGGGCGCAGATTATCTGGCATATTCCTTGATAGATGCAATAGTAGATAACTATTTCAACATCCTCGATGAGTTCGGTGAGCGCATTGAGTTTCTTGAAGAAGAGATAATTTCCAGGCCCGATCAGCAGGTTTTAAAAGAGGTCTATAACCTTAAAAGGGAGATTATTTTTCTGCGTAAGTCTATTTGGCCGCTGAGAGAACTTGTGCGTTCCCTTGAACGCATTGAATCAGCGTTAATCAGGGATACCACGCGAATTTATTTGAGAGATATTTATGACCATGTAATACAGATCAGCGATTCGATGGAGGTTTCCAGGGAAATGCTTACGGCTATGATTGAAATGTATCTATCCAGTCTAAGTAATAAGCTTAATGAAGTAATGAAGGTTTTGACGGTTATCGCCACAATATTCATGCCTCTTACTTTTATTACCGGTATTTTTGGGATGAATTTTAAATATATTCCCGGTTTAGAGCGGTTTTGGGGTTTTCCTGCCGCCTTATTGATTATGCTTATCGTGGCTTTGTTTATGATAAGATATTTTCAGAGGAACCGGTGGATATAGTAATAAACAGAGGACAGATGACAGAAAACAGAAGACAGAGGAGATAAGGCAGATTTTTGACTTCTGACACCTATTTTCTGACTTCTGATATCTGACGTCTGACTTCTGACATCTGTTTTAATTTGGTAATCGGCCCCATCGTCTTCCCGCCTGCACCCACGGTAGTGGGTTCGGCGGGATCCCGCAGAATCCGCGATAGCGGATGCATGCGGGAAGCTTAACGCTTACTGTTAGTAAGATTAAAATTATAATGTGGTATGTTTATATCATCCAGAATGATACAAACAAACGTTTTTATATAGGTTCAACCAATAATATAACCCGAAGGTTAGCCGAACATAATAGAAGCAAGAAGTGCTCTGTTACTCATTTCGGAAAATACTTTTTGATTCATCAAGAAGAATTTTCGAATATTAAAGAAGCAAGAGTGCGAGAACAGCAAATCAAATCGTATAAGGGCGGTAACGCATTCAAGAAATTACTTCGCGAGCGCGCTGGCTTAAATATCATAAATACGGCCCCATCGTCTAGCTTGGTCTAGGATGTCAGCTTCTCAAGCTGAACACACCGGTTCAAATCCGGTTGGGGCTGTTTTTATAATTCAATCCCTCTACTTACATAGAGGGATTTTTTATTGATACTGATCACGGTAGTTTTGCATCTGTTTCCCCGTATATTAACCAAAAGCTTTATGCTAAATCCCTTGAAGGTGAGATGTCTTGGAGTATAATATCACTCGAAAGGTCATTGAAAAATAATTGATTTAACTTACGATATATATAGATATAATATTTACACCCTGTGGAGGTTTGCTCTCGGCTCATACGAAAATACATAATTTTGCGGCGTACGATTCTTTTTTCTAAAGTTAAAGTTGCTGCGTTTTCCTTTGTTGTTTGTTTTAGGGAGCTGTAATATAGCTTAATTAGAAACAGAAAGCTAACGAAGGGGGGTGAGTATGTTGGTAAGGATATTTATTATTGGGGCGTTGTTGGCGGTGTTTCTGGTTACGGCTGCCGATAATGCGCCGGCTCAACAGCAGGCGCAGGGAGGGTCTCCGGCATTGGCAGAAGTCAGCCCGCCGGTTGTGCATCAGCGCGCTCTCAGTGTGCTCAAGCGTATGAGCGATACTCTTTCTCAGGCAAAGACAATCCGTTTTAGCGCCCGCAGCATAGTGCCCGTAAGAACTCCGTCAGGGATGTGGGCCAGTCTTTATGGGACTTCGCGGGTAGTCAAGGAAGGCGCCAGCAAGCTTTTTGCCCAAACGCGGGGAGATTTTTTTCCGTATGATTTCTATTTTAACGGCACGACGATAACGGCTTATTCGCCTACGAAGAATTTATATGCCGAGAGAAATGAGCCCGGCACGGTAAATAACCTGATTGAAAATGCTTACAAAGAAGAGGGCAGATCATTTCCGTATGCTGATATACTTGTTGCCGAGCCTTACAGCGTTTTGACCGAAGGTTTGATAAATGCCGTATACGTCGGACAGTCGGTGATTGATGGTGTTAAGACCGACCATCTGGCTTTTTCGAATAAGGGAGTCCAATGGCAGATATGGGTTGGCGTCCAAGATCATTTGCCGCGTTTGGTGGATGCGACATATCTTGATGACGCCAGCGAGCCCAGCTATACGGTTGAGTTTTCTGACTGGAAACTTAACGAGCCTGTGGAGGCAGGGCAGTTTATTTTTAAAAATAAATCAAAGGCGGTAAAGGTCGAGTTCCGTAAGCCTGCTGCATTCTGGCCGCGGCAGTCTTGAGAGAAGAAAAAGCGGAGATATTACCGGAGGAGTATGTTATGAAAAAGATAAAAATAACGATTATAGCCGTTGCGGCTGTAGCAATGGTTTTCTTTGGCGCGCACGATGTGCTAGCGCGCGGTGGAGGTGGAGGGCACATGGGAGGCGGCGGCGGCGGTGGCTGGCACGGCGGAGGAGGCGGTGGCGGCGAGCACGGTGGCGGTGGCGGCGGGCACGGACAAGGCGGCCACAGGCATAATAACAATAATAATTATTACTATGGCGGCGGCGGGTGGGGTTACGGATTTGATGATGAAGCTGTAGTCAACGTGGATTTGGATACTGATTCACGGCCGTCTACTGTTGTGGTGGAGCAGCCTACTACCGAAGTAGTCCAGCAGCCTGTACCAACAGCAGATGCGCCTGTCGGAGCTCAGGTGACAATGCTTCCTTCCGGAGCTGAGGGCAGGATTATCGGCGGCGCGCAATTTTATATAAGCGGTAATACCTGGTATAAGCCGTATTTCGGTGCAAGCGGCGTATATTATGAGGTTGTATCTCCTCCGAACACTTAGAGGATGTTGCCTTTGTTTATAAGAAAATCAAATTCATGAATAATATCATTGCGCGTATCAGGAAAGAGCTCTTAGAGGTGCTGCCGGCGTTTATCTTCTTTGTTGTTATGTTCCACATCCTTATGGTTACAAGGGCGCTGACGCTTGTAATGCTCCCTATTAGCCAAGGAGGTTTTAAGTTAGAAACGGCTTTTTGTTAAGATGCGTCTAGCGCAAAAATATAACCGGTTTTTAGGTAAGGAAAACGAACTTTCAAAAACCTTAGATAGTTAAAATAAACTAATAAAGGGTAGCAAATTATGAATGTCCGCCTCTAAAGGGTGGACATTCTACATCTATTTACCTGTAAAATAGTTACACAATTTCAGCTTCAGAAATGCCGGACAAAACGGATCCTCCTTCGCTAAAGCTTCGGAGGGCAGGCATCCTTTGGCGAGGGATTGCTTCTCAAATCAGCAATTTTCTTAATAATTTCCATATTTACCATACAACTGTTACCTATATAATATAGAGAGGATACCTTGAGGCTAATGACCAAGCCCTGCCCTTAAATTCTCTCTTAGCCAAAAGAGAGAGGCGAATAGCCATGATTACTTAAGGTGATCATGGCATTTTTTATCTTTCGATTTTTCAAAGAGTTAGGGCGTTATTGCCAAATCATTCTTCTGCGGAAGCTCATTACACGACACCTGTGTGTAAAATTTCTTACAAGTAAGCCAAAAATGACCGGACAAAACAATTCTATAAAGTATTTGAGTTAGATTAGCATAGCGATTCGTATTTATTTTTTCGCCTTGACATTATGTATCAAATATGATACATTTAATACGGAAATAAGAAAGAGCCGATGTTGAATTACTACGAAAGTTTTCTGGTTTATAAAGGCGAACATTACAGCATATATTTCCATGCTGAAAGTAAAAATTCGTCTATTGTGAATGAATATTTCGAACATTGTGATGATGCTACCCAGGCTAGCCTATTGTTTCTTGCGAAGGCCATGGCCGATACAGGCCGTATTTATGATGAAACTAAATTTCGTATTGAGGATAAGCAAAATAAGATTTATTGTTTTAAGCCAAGGCAGGAACGTTTTTTCTGCTTCTTTTTCGTCGGCAAAAAGATAATAATTACTTCGGCTTATACGAAAAAAAAGCAGAAGCTTGATAAGCGAGAACTTAACAGAGCAATAGAAATTCGTAAACAATATTTCATCTAACACTAGGAGGTATGAATATGAAAAAGTCGATATTCGATAAAAAGATGGGAAACAAGAGATTTAAAGCTATATATGACGAAGTAGCTATTGAGATGGGTATAGGAGAGCAGATTGCAAAACTAAGGCACAAAGCAAAAATGAGCCAATTGGAGCTAGCCAGAAAAGTGGATACCAACCGGACTACCATATCGCGTTATGAAAGTAGAATGTATAACCGCTACAATTTGAGCACGTTATTAAGAATCGGAAGAGCGCTACATAAGAAATTAAAGATATCTTATGTATAAAATTTTCTTTATACCTAAAATGTCCAGCCAAAGCAAGACGGGCAAAATTTAACTTTTAGTTACTCAAAGAGTTATACAATTTCCAGCTAAAAATGACCGGACAAAACGGATCCTCCTTCGCTAAAGCTTCGGAGGGCAGGCATCCTTTGGCGAGGGATTGCTTCTCAAATCAGCAATTTTCTTAATAATTTCCATATTTACCATACAACTGTTACCTATATAATATAGAGAGGTTATCTTAGGGGTAACAGCTAAGCCCTGCCATATAATTCTCTCTCTTGGCTAAAAGAGAGAGGTGAGTAGTCATGATTGTTAAATACGATCATGGCTATTTTTATGTCTTAGAAAAAATAATGAGGTCAGCCCTTGAAATGCGAAGTGTTTTAGCTCATTAGTTCTTAAGCTCATGAGTTTACGCGAGCTTTAGCTTGCAGTGTCAGGTGCCTGCGGCGGAAAAGCTGAAGAATCAAACTAACTTCTACCTTGACCACTTCACCTCCCGGCAGTAAAATACCCGCAACTTTCAACCAAATAACCGTTTCCATTATGGAGGTTGAAAATAGTTTTAATTAGTGCATATGAAAAAATATTTTCTTGCTGCATTTGTATGTGTTAACCTATTATCCGGTTTGACGTTTAACGCAATTGCTGCTCAATCTGAACAGAATTGGGAATTCAAGCTTGACTCCAAATATTTTTTCGCAAGCCATACCTCTTATCAATTCGGCAACCCATATATCGGTAGCGATATGCCATTAAGTCGGCTGGAATTTCCTATCAATAATCTTTGGATGGGCGCAGGCTTGAGGCGTAATTTTGCGCGCTATTCCATAGGGATTAACGCTTTGTCCAGTGCAATGCGTAATACCCGTGGTCGAATGAAGGATTCAGACTGGGAAAATACGGATGATCTTAGCGAAAGAACCATTTTTTCTACTTCAGCCAACCGCATGAATTACGGCATTATAGCCGGCGGCGATGTTGATTTAAAAGTTTCTGATTGGCTTAATTTTGCGCCAAGCTTAGATATCCGGCCGCTTGTCGGTTTTCAGTGGCAGAAATTTTCTTTTACGGTACATGACGGCGTTCAGCACTATTATAGCCCGTCTGCACCTGATGACCCGCTTCCAGGAAATCTTTTAGATTTTGAGCAGGTTTATTGGCAGTATTTTGCAGGCTTTCGCAGCTCCTGGGATATGGGTCGGCCGTTTAAACTGCCTCCGCTTAAATTACTCACCGAATTTCACGGAGGCTATGTCACAGGCTACAATAAAGATCATCATTTACTTAAAGGTGACCGCTATACCTTTGAAACGACTGACGGATATTGTTTCTACGCTTCTTTAGGCTTAGAAGCGCAATTAACTAAAAATATCAGCTTAGGCACCGGCATTGATTATCTGATGATTAGGACAACCGGTAAGCATAATTGGCGGTATAATGCAGTTGGGGTAGATTCAATATGGAATAATGGAGTTAAAGTCTACTCAGACCAGATAGGCATTAACTTGAATTTGACATATAGATTCTAGTTCTATGCTCGCTCGTAAAAAATTAATTGAGGGGGAATTCTGGGGACACAATACTTAATTATTTGAAAATAATCCTCACCTTTGACGGGATAGAAATAATGGGGTCAGCCTTGAGTATTGGAAACTTATTGTAATTCCGGCACACACTGCCTGGTGCAAAAATTATACACATTTTTAACCACCACTTACACGAAGAATTACCTCGCGAATAGCCAAATTTTCTTATTAATCTCCATATTGACCATATAACTGTTACCTATATAAATAAGAGAGGATACCTTAGGGCCAATGGCTAAGCCCTGTTTTTTAACCCTTCGTAACTATATTTGTTGCAAAGGGTTTTTTATTTAGACTAAAATTAAATTTCTTACGCTCTTAAAGAGCGAGTGGTATAATTTTTATATGTATAGGGTAGATAAGGCAATGATGAGTGTGTATATGAATTGTGAGATGAAGGTGTAGAAGTGGATAGAAAGAAAATTATTTTTTCTTTTCTATATTTTTTTGTTTTCTGTATTTTAGCCTCCGCTCAGGACAGCGAAGACCTCAAATACAAAATAACCCCGACTATAAATAAAGAGTCTCCCTCCGGTGTTTATATCCCGAAAGATTTAGAAGAGTGTTTCAAAGAATTGAAAACTATGCTTCAGCCATCTTTAGTGGCAGAAATGAAAGCGAAGCCGGAAAAAGAGATGATTGGGTATCATCATGGACTAGGTATGTGGATAAGAAATAACTGGGGGTTGTGGTCGGATTCCAGATTAAAAAAATATTTCAATAACTTAGGTATCCGGCATCCTGACGATATGTCTAGCATTATTCTTAATTCTTTTTGGCGACATCTTCACAATCAACTTCTTGAGCTGGATAGGCAGATAAAATATTATCAAGAATATTGGGAAAACGTAAAGAAACAAAAATAAAAATTATGCGGCGCGCAGCGATTACGTTTATGGTTTTCAGCGTATTGATTTTTATTTCTTGCTCTCGCATGAAAAAAAATGATACGTATGGTTGTGAAGATATGGCAAAGGAAATCAAAGGTTTTATGGAAAATTGTCAGTCTTGCAGGGCCGATGACGAATGCTTTGTGGACAAGGAATTGAGCGGTTACTGTCCTTTTGGGTGTTGGTATATACGTAGCCACAGCTATGATAACAGCGAAAAAATTAAGTCAATACAAAGGAAGATGGAAGCATATATTGACAATTGCGGTCAATGTAAATATGATTGTGCTATGTACCCAGCGCAAAATGAAATAGGTTGTAAAAAAGGAAAGTGCGTTGATTTGAGATATTTTTCAGAAAAAAATAAACTGTAAGTGCTTAGCTTTGCCTGTCGATAAGCCGCCGATCTTATCGGGATGCCGGCGTTTGGGGTTGGATAGTCCGTGTTGTTATATGTAGAATAAAGGATGCTTTTGGATATGAAGAAAAAAATGCTCGGATCAGCGATTGTGTTTATGGCGATTCTTTTTATTTCGCCTTTTGTGTTTGCTGACGCCATAAAACTTAAAAACGGCAAATTGGTTGAAGGTACGATTGTAGAAAAAAATGGCCAGTCTGTTAAGGTTGATCTTTCGGGAATCCTTTTAACGTATTATTTAGATGAGATTGAGAGCGTAAATGGCGAAAAAGTTAAGAAAGCCGAGATTAAGAACGAATCAGGTAAAGTAATAAGTAAAAGCGAAGTGCAGAAGAGTATTCCCGGTACGGATCAATGGAACAGATTTCTAAAATTTACGGAACAGTTTTATTATTTAGATAAGCAAAATTTTAATAATATTTCCTGTGATATAAGCACTGCGTTTATTAATAATTTGTTGTCTACCGTTGAAACTCAACTGAAAAGTTTTGAAAATAACTTAACGGTTGAAAATAGCATAGATACATTCCGGTTAAAGTTTAATAAGGAAAAAGGGCTTACTTTTAATCTTCCAAAGTTTGATATCGAGATCATTTCCGAACAAGGGATGACCGATCCCGTCAGGGTGAAAAGCGGAATAAGCACGATGAAGAATGGATTTGATAACGCGGTTAAGGGGGCTACCGATATGATTCGGGGAATATTTGAGAGCTATATATCACCCAAAAGAAACGAATATGAAATCATTGAAATTTCTGAAAGCGAAAAAGGTACAAAATTAATATACAAACATAAAGGATATACCGTAACGGATTTATATAGCGGAACTCATTGTGAATCCACGCAGACCAATGGTATGGTGACGATTCATGCAACCGAGGAATATAAAAAAGTCGACGGGAAGCTGTTGCTGGACAAGGGATCTGTGACTATGGATCAAGGGGTACAAAGTATGAGTTCCGACATAACGGTGGAATATCAACAAATAGGCTCAATATATTTTCCGTCAAAAATAAAAAACGATACTAAGATTTCCATGGGAGATATAAAAAGCGAAATACCCATTGAGGTAATTTTTAAAAATACAAAAGTTGATTAACGAATTATTCAAACGAGATAATTTCTTTTCTATCCGCCGATAGCCGGACAATTGACTCATCGTTTTGGCCCGCATTAATTTCTCTTTGCTAAACCTCCTACCATTTTAAATGGCGAGTGGTATAATTAAAAAAATGAATAGTACGGTGAAGGGGAAATTTTTTCTGGTTATTATTCTGATTGTAGCTTTGCTGCTGCCAAGAATAGCCGATTGTCAGATAAAGAAATACCGTGGCAAAAAGATACTTTATGTAAATTCGTATCATAAGGGTTATTATTGGAGCGATGGTGAACAGCAAGGTGCCCAGAACGTTTTGGCTCCGAGTGGCGTAGAATTGAGAATAGCATACATGGATGCCAAAAATAATCCTTCCGAAGAATTCAATAAACAAGCAGGCCTAAAAGTAAAAAAGTTAATAGAGGAGTTTGAACCCGACGTTTTAATTGTCGCCGACGATAATGCGTTTAAATATATAGTTATGCCTTATTATCGCGATGCGGATTTGCCGGTTGTATTTTGCGGCATTAATTGGGATATATCAATTTACGGCGCTCCGTACAAAAATACGACAGGCATGCTGGAGGTTGGACTTATTGAACAGGTTTATGAGCATTTGAGAAAGTTTGCTAAAGGTAACAGGATAGGTTTTCTCAGTCCTGATGTGTTAAGCGAGCGCAGGAATGGTGAATATTTTGCTCAACATATCCCGGGAGGTTTTACCTATAAAGAATATGTACCAGATTTTGAAACATGGAAAAGGAAATATCTGGAAATCCAGGACAAGGTCGATATGCTTATTTTTTCTACTCCCATTGGGGTTAAAGATTGGGATTGGGATAAGGCCGAGCAGTTTGTTTTAGAAAACATTAAAGTGCCGATAGAAGGCGATATCGGCATAGCCTTGTTTGAGATAGCGAAGATTCCCGAAGAACAAGGAGAATATGTCGCTCGAACGGCTTTGAAGATACTCGATGGTGAAAAACCGGCCAATATTCCTATTGTTAAAAACAAGAAAGGGAGCCTATGTTTAAATTTGAAAGTTGCCGAAAAATTGGGTGTTATTTTTTCTCCGGGACTCCTGAGGAGCGCGGCAAAGATTGTTCGTAAGTAAAAATAATTATTTTAAATTTTGATTGGTAAAACTTGTGTTGGTATCTGTTAACTAATAATAGGGGGTGACTATGGATAATTTAAATAAACTGCAAAAGCTGACCTTGGGGTTCATTATCGCCTTGGTGTGGTTTTTGATAATGTGTTTTGTGGTGATATTCGTTGGGAATATCTTTAAATGGTCTTTCTTGTCGGAAACCTTTAGCGTAGGTTTCTTTTCCGCTTTCGGCGTAGGCTTGGGGGCGCTTATTGCATTGGCGATTCTAAACATAACGCTTACTTTTAATTCGATTTCTCATTCTTTATTCAGAATGGCCGCAAACAGCGGTTCGGTAATGAGTGTTCAAGACAAACAAAAGTCTGCGAAGCTCTTTAAGGCGAGTATATTCTTGGCTATCGCAAGCATTTTGGGTATCGTGCTTTTTTTATGGTGCGGAGAAGTGAGCGTTAATCGTCACAAAATTAAAGTTTCTTTAAACAGCCTGGAGGCAGTTGCCAAATCGCCCCTTGCGGATAAATTAGTCGATCTTATCAATAAAGACGCTACAGTCAAAGAAGTTTTAGACGTTCGAGATGCCATGCGGCGTAATTTGGAAGAAAAAGGAGGGTTGTCACTTTTGGTTCCGATCAATAAAATTGATTCGGGAACATTTTATGAGGTAACTCCCTGGTGGTATCAAGGCGAAGAAAAGGAAAGCAAACCAATCTCTCAGGCAAATTTACGTGTTTTCGTGCCTTACACGGAAGAATCGATAAAATTTAACGAACTCATTAAAAATAAAAAACCTTTCTATTCTATTAACCGGTATCAATTAAGAGTTTTTTATCCCATTGTGGTTAGCAACAAAGTTGTGTGTATAGTAATGTTAGATACCAGTCGTCAAGCCAGCGACCAATATCTATGGAAACGTTCTTCCTCCCAGGCTATAATAGAGTAATAGTTTATCGTGCAGGCATTTTTTTGATTTGTACACAATGATTTAAGCCAAGGTAGATAGCGGATTGTAAAAAGCATATAAGGCAAAATTTTTCAAGAAAGGAGTTGCTATGAAAGTGAAGTCTGTGTTTATTATTGTTTGTTTGGCAATGAGTTTGTTCATTTGTGCGCAATGTATCTATGCCCAAGATCCTAAAACCATTAAGCTACCGGCTCCGCAGATGCAAGGCGGCAAACCTCTTATGGAGGCTTTGGCACAGAGGAAAAGCGTTCGTGAATTTAGCTCTAAGGAGTTATCTTTGCAGGAGCTTTCGAATCTTTTGTGGGCGGCCTATGGGATTAACAGGCCTGAAACAGGCGGGCGCACTGCGCCATCAGCAAGGAATATGCAGGAAATCGATGTGTATATAATCAAGGCTGATGGTTTATATCTTTATGATGCAAAAGAAAATGCACTGGTGTTAATTATCGCAGAGGATCTACGTGCTTTAACCGGCAAACAAGATTTTGTTGCCAAGGCTGCGGTCAATCTTATTTTTGTGGCAGATTTTTCCAAAATGAAGGGCCAGGCCAGCGATATGGAATTTTATTCGGCAGTCGACACCGGTTATGTCAGCGAAAATGTGTATCTTTATTGTGCTTCCGGTGGTCTCGTAACAGTTGTGCGGGGCTTAGTGGATAGGCCGTCGTTAGCGAAGGCAATGAAGTTGCGGCCTGAACAAAAAATAATTCTCGCGCAAACCGTGGGCTATCCTAATTGAGTTCACAATATAACTATAATATTTTCATAATTCTAAAGTTTTTATAAAAAAAGGAGGGGGCATGAGGAAAAACAGGCGGTTATTTTGTTGATACTCTCTGTCCTTCCTTTAAGCTTGTGGTGTATGCATATGATTGGGAGATTAATACTAAAACAAGAGAAAAAATAGAATTAGGCGAATAGCAGAGCAGGTTTTAAAGCTAATTGTATTTCAAAGATAAGCATGCGTCCCCGGAGTTGCTGCCAACTTTACGAGGATGGCGCCGTGAACCGTTCGTTGGTATGAATAAGGTCGGTTGTGTCGGTTTTGGATGGCATTAGAGTTTTTGATTAAGAAAAGTAAATTGTGTTATTTTAACAACCTGAACCCTGAAAGGGAGAAAGCTGATGATAAAAAAATTACGAAAGAAATTTTTACGTTCTTTTCGTAAGCTATTGGGTACGGAGCAGATTTCACAGCAGCAATATCGACAGGAACAGCTGCAGCACCAACAGGAAGAATTGCGGCAACAATTACAGCTATTACAACTGCAACTGTTGCTTTCGCTGGGAAATAGCCTGAAGTATTCTTCGGTAGACCAAAAAAAGATCAAAGAATCAATTACATACAAACGTTGTGCCGAACTGGTTTCTCTGTTTGCGCCTATGAACATAGAGGGCGCAAAGTATGTTCGTGTCGGAGGAAACCATGACGGGGGATATGTGATGCTGGATGGCTTTCGGGACGGGTTGGTCGAGGCAGCTTACAGCTTTGGTATCGGTGATAACGTTTCCTGGGATGAAGCCATTGCTTGTCGCGGTATTAATGTTTTTATGTACGATCATACGATTCAACGATTACCGAAAAATCACCCAAATTTTCATTATTTTAAAACAGGAATTACCGGATACGAGAAGGGGGTTGGTTTAAAAACATTAAGTGAGCTTGTCGCGAACAATAATCACACCGCATGTAAAAACTTGATACTAAAAATGGATATCGAAGGGTATGAATGGGATGTGTTCAGAGAAATCCCCTCAAGCGTGATTAGCCAGTTTTCCCAGTTTGTTGTAGAGTTCCATGATTTGAGGTCGGCTATTTATGGTTCTGGGTATGATATGGTAGCAGAGGTGCTTAAAAAGATCAACCAAACGCATCAGAGTGTTCATGTTCACGCAAACAGTTTTAGCGCGCCTCTGTGGATCGGCGAGTTTGTTCTTCCTACGGTTATCGAGGTAACTTTTGTGCGGCGTGCCGACTTTAAAGATAAGTTTATTGCGAACACGCGGCAATTCCCTACAGAGATCGACCAATCGTCTTGCGCGGATTTGTTTGATATATATCTGAACGGTTTTTATGATTGCAGCAGAACAGCCGAGAAATAAATGCCATCCTTGGCGTTTTTAGCGATGAGCGGCCCCGTAAGGCTATGGGCGAAGTAATAATACTCGCAAACTAAATCCTGGCAGGTGTGTAGTTACCGGTAATCATATGCTAAAGCGTGCAGGAATAAAAATAATTTTTTTTAGTATACTTATGATGTTTTCTTCGGGATCTGCTATGTGCGAAGAAAATATCCATACGTACATAATGAGCGGCAATGTGAGCAAGGTAAAAATGCTTTTAGATGAAAATCCACAACTTGTGCATCAGGTGGATGCCGGTTTTACTCCTCTTATCCGAGCGGTAGCGCGCGGCCAGAAAGCAATAGTTGAACTGCTTATTGATAGGGGAGCAAAGATTAATGAACAGGTTGGAGAATCCGAAGCATACTTTGTAGAATCTTCGCCATTACAGGCGGCAGTGTTTTACGGTTATAAAGATATCGCGGAGCTTTTGATAAGTAAAGGCGCGGATGTCAGTTTTAGAGATACCATAGGTAAAACTCCTGTATATGCGGCACTGAACGGGATTGGAGATAAAAGAGAAATACTTGCGTTGCTTATTTCGAAAGGGGCAAGCGTAAATGGTAAAATCCAGTCGGAAGGTACATGCCCAAAGGGTGCGCTGTGTGATGGTCTGCGCCACGGAGGTTGGACGCCGCTGCATCTTGCGGTATCTCGGAACGACAAGGAAAGCGTTGCGTTACTTATTTCCGCCGGCGCTCATATTAATGAAAAAGACGAAGCAGGTGATACCCCGCTCTATCTATCTCGCAGCTGGCCGGAAGGAAAAGAAGTGACCGAGCTTCTGATAGAGAAGGGGGCTGGCGTTGACGTAAAGAATAATTCCGGCGAAACGCCCTTACTTTTTGCGTTAATACAAAATGATTATTCCAAGGCGCGTTTTTTTATTGAAAAAGGTGCAGATGTTAATATAAAAACCCAGGGTGATCTCAGCCCACTTGCAATAGTTTTTTCTGCCGGTTATGATTTAGCATCAGCAAGCTACAAACGAAGCCCTCAGAATATAGCGATGATCAAATTACTTATTGCCAAAGGTGCCGATACTAATATTTCTAATGATGGCGATCCTGCCTGGGAACGTCTCATCGGCAAACATAGCCGATGATGTATAACCGGGGAAATATCGTTTTCGATCGAAACAGATGTGCGGATGGCAACGTATAAAATATGTTTTTAAATAATAATAAAAAAAGGATGTAAATGGGATTGGTATCGCTTCTTTTTAGTAACCCGATATTGTTTCTTATATTAGCCGTGGTACTTATTTATTCCGTTATCATTCATGAAGTCGCGCATGGGTGGGTGGCTCATCTTTTTGGCGACGAAACAGCTAAATATTCCGGCAGATTAACGCTTAACCCCATATCGCATATTGACCCAGTAGGTACGCTGATGCTTTTTATCGTAGGTTTTGGCTGGGCAAAGCCGGTGCCGATAAGTTATCAGCATTTTAAAAACAGGCGTTTAGGGTTTTTTAGTGTCGCTTTGGCAGGATGCGCAGCCAATATAATTATCGCAATCATCGCATTGTTTTTATTACAATTTAAGATTATGAGCACAAATCCGCTTTTTTCAATTATGCTGCCGATTATCATAAAAATAAATATTATCCTTGGCGCTTTTAATTTGATTCCGATTCCGCCTCTCGATGGCTCAAAGATCCTTATGAGTTTCCTGCCGCATCGTGCGCAAGAGAGTCTATCAAAAATAGAGCCTTATGGATTCTTTATCTTAGCGCTATTATTATATACCGGATTACTGGACCCGGTGATATCGTTCATGCAGAACATAATCTATATTTTAATCGCTGTGCTGTTCGGCTATTTCAGATGATGCGTAATAAAGAATAGAGGGTTTTTGCCTTGGTACCAATTAGTTTTCCGGGAATGTGTTGATTCAAACAATATTCCCTGATAAATAAAAAACGCCGAGGATTCGAAAACCCTCGGCGTTAAGGATTGAAAGGAGGAATTTTTTTTAAGTCTACCGGCCCATTGCCGGAAGGCCATTCCTCCGTTTAGGCTGTTTTTTTAAGAGCCAGCGATATTTGTCAGCAATACCCACCCGGTCATACCTTCATATCCACCGGTCAGAATCTTTACTTTCGCGGTTTTTTCCCAAAAATTTGTTTCCAGCACTCTTGCCAGGGTGCAATTTTCTACTTCGAAACCGTCGCGAGAAAGCATTAATACCTGGTAACTTGGTTCTGCTTCCGCTATCCGGCAAGAAGTAAGATGGTTAAACATCTTTTTATTAATACCGATGTAAACCGGTTGTTTTCCCTGGCGAGTTTTAAGGGTCACTACTTTACCGTTGAGATCAAGCTCGTCACAGAAGCTTTGTATAGGACATAAAAAAGATACTACCAAGAGGAACACTCCCACTAAAGCTACGGATTTTCTTCTCATTTTATTACCCCCTCCTTTAGAATAAAGCCTAATACAACACCTTAATAATAACATATCTCCTTCGGCAAAAACCATAGAAAACAACCCTTTCGTGTAAGCGTTTTCAGCCGTGATCGGATACGCCATGATCTTCAAGAGTCCAAAATTCTAATAGTGATGTTATATTTGTTGCCTGTGAGCTTTTTTTCTTTGATTTTTCAATGAGTATGATATAATTTTACCCTATGTTAGCTAAGCGTATTATCCCTTGCTTGGATATTAATAAGGGCAGGGTAGTAAAAGGGGTAAATTTCGTTCAATTAAAAGACGCCGGTGATCCCATTAAAAATGCCCAGTTTTATGAACGGGAAGGCGCTGATGAGCTTGTATTTTTAGATATTACTGCCAGCTTTGAACAGCGCTCTACTACTGTTGATTTGGTACGTAAGGTCGCGCAGGTGGTATTCATGCCCTTTACGGTAGGGGGCGGGATACGCAGTGTTGAGGACATTAGAGCGCTTTTGCGTGCCGGAGCGGATAAGGTTTCGCTTAATACCATAGCGGTAAATAACCCTCCTATTGTACGTAAAGCAAGCGGTATTTTTGGCAGTCAATGCATCGTAGTTGCTATTGATGCCAAGCGCATGCATAGCGCTAAGCGTAGGGGCAAAAGTGGAAGGCAATGGGAAGTGTATATTAATGGCGGGAGAACCCCTACTGGTTTGAATGCGTTAACGTGGGCTAAACGGGTAGAATCGTTAGGTGCGGGAGAAATACTGCTTACAAGTATGGATTATGATGGCACGAAAGATGGATATGATATTGAGTTGACCAAAGAAATTACCGCACACGTGAGAATTCCGGTGATTGCTTCCGGAGGCGCCGGACGGATTTCTCATTTCTATGATGTATTTCATGACACAGGGGTGTCTGCGGCACTCGCCGCCTCTATCTTTCATTATCGGGAAATTCGAATAAAGGAAATCAAAGAACAATTAAAAGCGAAAGGAGTTGAGGTGCGTACATGAAGAAACCAGAGACCAGAAACCAGAGGACAGAAGTCAGAAGACGGAAGACAGAGGTCAGAGGTCAGAAGTCAGAAGACAGAAGACAGAGGACAGAGGACAGAAGGCAGAGGGGAAAGATAATAGTTCCGAAGTTAAAATTTGACGAAAAGGGGCTTATCCCTGCAATCGTTCAAGATGTAAAAAACGGCGATGTACTTATGATCGCTTATATGAATGAAGAGTCTCTGCGTATCACCTTGAAAGAAAAAAGGACTTGTTTTTATTCTCGTTCGCGCCAAACCCTGTGGAGAAAAGGCGATACCAGCGGGCATATCCAGAAAGTGAAGGCTGTGTGCTATGATTGTGATTGCGACGCGCTTCTGATTAAAGTTGAGCAAACAGGCGTGGCGTGTCACACTGGAGAGAGCAGCTGTTTTTATAGAAAAATTATTTGAAGTAATCACTATGGTAATATTATTATGGAAATAACTCCTACGCTAAAAGATTTCTTGCGAGTGACGAAAACCAATAATCTTATTGTTTTGTCACACACATTCTATGCGGACTCGCTTACTCCGGTTTCTATCTATCATACTTTATCCAAACAGTTAAAAGGGGAAAGTTTTCTTTTGGAATCTGTAGAGGGGGAAGAAAAGGTAAGCCGTTTTTCCTTTCTTGGATTCATGCCTATATGTACCTTTAGAAGCAAGGATAGAAAAGTTTATATCAATGAAGGCAAGGAAGTTGTTTTTGAAACCAAGAAAGATCCTTTATATGAGTTGCAAAAGTTGATGCGTAAATTCAAGGTTGCTCCCAAGGAAAATTTACGTTTTTTTGGAGGTTTTGTCGGTTATGTCGGCTATGACGTGGTAAAGTTTTATGAGCCAGTAGGAAAATCTTTGCCGGACTGTCTCGGTGTTCCCGATATCTACCTTGTATTACCGAAATTTCTGATTATTTTTGACCATTTGAAAAGGCAAATAGAAATGCTTTCATTCGTGGCGATTGGACACCGGAAAGATTTAAGGAAAGTATACGCCGAGGAAAAGTCTCGCCTGGAAACGCTTTGTAAAAAAATGTATACCCCTTCTCGTTTGTCGGCGCTATCGTTTATTGCGGGTAAGCCTGAGGCTACGCAATGCAACATGAGTAAACACGATTTTCTCGCAAAGGTTAAAAAGGCAAAAGAATATATCAAAAACGGAGATATCATACAGGTGGTACTGTCTCAGCGATTTTCGCTGCCCTTCACCGGTAAGGCGTTCGATGTATACCGATACTTAAGAATTCTTAATCCGTCTCCTTATATGTTTTACCTTAATTTTAGAGAGGTACAGTTGGCCGGTTCTTCCCCGGAAATGTTGTTGCGTTGCGAACACAATGAGCTTATTACCCGGCCCATAGCCGGCACACGTAAACGAGGCAAGAATGAAGAAGAGGATAAAGCCCTGGAGCGTTCTTTGCTCGATGATCCGAAAGAAAAAGCGGAACATATTATGCTGGTTGATTTAGCCAGAAACGACGTAGGAAGAGTTGCGGCACGAGGGAGCGTACGTACGCCTCTTTTTATGACGGTGGAACGTTTTTCGCATGTAATGCATATTGTCAGTGAAGTTAAGGGGACGCTTGAGAAAGGAGAAAATATATTTCGCGCATTAAGCTGTTGTTTTCCTGCCGGAACGGTCAGTGGCGCTCCTAAGGTACGGGCGATGCAGATCATCAACGAACTGGAGCCGGAGGCACGGGGTATCTATGCGGGTTCGGTCGGATATTTTTCCTTCACAAACAGCCTAGATACGTGTATAATAATACGAACGGTAGTATTTAAGAATAATCGTGCATATATTCAGGCTGGAGCCGGTATTGTCAGCGACTCCAAACCTGACATGGAATATAAAGAAACGGTTAATAAAGCGAAAGCGCAAGTATTAGCTGTACACTTAGGGAATAGAAAGGAGGACGAGATATGATACGAATATTTGTGTCTTTAACTATTGTTATTCAGTTACTATGTATCCCCCTGTATGCGCAGAGCCAGGCACAGGCGGTTACAGAGAATAAACAAGAAGCGCAGTCAGGGGCAGCGAGCGGGCCAACTACAAATTTTCAGTGGGGTCCTACAGCTGAAGAGCAGGCAGAGGCGGCGAAGCAGGCTAGCCAAAAATTACAGAGAAAAGCAGATATTCAACCTGTCGTTCAAGCGCAGAATGCTATACAGGTGCCAACCGAAGAGCATCGGGCAGTGTTGATTACAAAGCGTTCAGGATTCAGTATTGACCAAAGTCCGCTAAGAAAAATTGCCCGCGGCGCAGTCAACGTGTCGTTGGGCTGGGTAGAGATACCTCGGCAAATGATCAAAGTGAACGAAGAGGGCGGTGATATTTCCGGAGTATTTTGGGGGCCTTTGAAAGGTTTTGCATATTTTATCGGGAGAACTGCGGTCGGGATTTATGAGATGACGACATTTTTGTTACCGCCGTACAAAACCGTCGTTGATCCTGAATTTATTTTATCCGACGAAGACGACGATTAAACGTCTAATTAAAAGGAGCGAGTATGGTAAGAATTCGGTTACGCAAACCAGGAAAAGTTGCTAAAGGCAGATATCATTTTAAAATTGTGGTTATTGATTCAGCCCGCGCAAGGGATGCGAGGTTTATCGATGAGTTGGGCCATTACGATCCTTCCAGGCAACTTCTAAAAGTCAATGTTGAAAAATACGCCTCATGGGTCAAAAAAGGAGCTAAACCCACGGAAACGGTAAGTTCCCTCGTTAAACGGTATCAAAAAGCGCAAATCGTCAAAACATAATTAAAAAAAGGAGTACTTATGCAGCCAAATCCACAGGCAGGATTATTCGGTATTGTTCCGTTGATATTTTTCGTACTAATGCTCTATTTTTTTATTTTTAGGCCTCAGCAGCGAGAGCAGAAACGGCATCGGGAAATGATAGGCAATTTAAAGAAAAACGATGAAGTCGTAACTCTTGGGGGTATTCATGGCACCGTCATACAAGTGAAAGAGAAAACGTTTGTGGTGCGGATTGATGACAGTGCAAAAATAGAGGTTGATAAAAGTGCGATCTCTTACGTAGTAAAGGAGAGACAGAAAGAATGATTAAAAATAGCGATTTGAAACTGCGGTTTATAATTATTGCAGTGCTTACGGCTTTTAGTGCGCTATTAATATTTCCGCTCAATAAAAAAATAAATTTGGGGCTCGATCTAAAGGGCGGTATGTATGTAGTGCTACGTGCGGATACATCGGGCCTTGCGGCAGGAAAAGTCGCTGACGCTATGGGCGGCGCCATTGAAAAGATACGTAACAGAATAGATGACTTTGGCGTTAAGGAAACATCTATCAGTTTACAGGGAGACAATTCGATTCTTGTACAGCTTCCGGGTGTTGTTGACAGGGAGTTATTAGAGAAACTGCGCCAGGTCGGAAAGCTTGAATTTAGGCTTGTGGAAGACGACAAAGAAAAAGTAGATGCCGCGCTTAAAGGCAACGTGCCGGAAGGATACGAGCTTAAAGAATATCAATCTTCACGCTTATTGGTACGTAAAGATGCTGCGGTGTCCGGCCAGGATTTAGATAAAAGTTTTGTTGGTTTTGATTCAAACTATCAGACGCCCATCGTTCATTTACAGTTGACACCTGAGGGAACGAAAAAATTTGCCAAAGTGACCGAAGAAAACGTGGGAAAAATGTTGGCTATTCTTCTTGACGGTCACGTGAAAACCGCACCCCGCATTGATGAAGCTATTCCAAGCGGACAAGCCATTATTCGCGGAGATTTCAGTCTTGATGAAGCCACTACGACCACTAAAGTTTTGAATTCCGGCGCTTTGCCGGTGCCGCTTAATGTTGAAGAAGAGCGTACCGTAGGGCCATTACTTGGCTCCGATTCAATAAAGAAAGGAGTAAGTTCTTTATTGTTCGGTGCTGCGTTAGTCTTTATTTTTATGCTCATTTATTATCTCTGGGCCGGAGTAGTAGCGGATATCTGTCTTGTTTTTAACTTACTTTTTACACTCGCCGCCCTAAGTGCTTTTAAAGCTACTTTGACCATGCCGGGCATTGCCGGCTTGATTTTAGCTTTGGGTATGGCGGTTGATGCGAATGTATTAATATATGAGCGTGTACGCGAAGAGCTCGCGGCGAAGAAACCTTTAAGTAGCGCAATGAAAAGTAGTTTTGACCGCACGTTTTTGACTATTCTTGATTCCAACTTAACTACCATTATTGCTGCCGTGTTTCTTTTTATTTTTGGAACCGGTCCGATCCGAGGTTTCGCTACTACGCTTATTTTGGGCATTCTTATCAGCATGTTTACCGCTATTTATATTGGTAAAACGCTTTTTGCGTTTATGCTTAAACGGGGAATGCATAATTTACGTATGCTGCAGTTCTTCCCTAACACCAAGATAGATTTCTTGAAGCCGCGGCACATATTACTTACCATGTCTGTCGTGGTCATTACTTTTGGTATGATCAGTTTCTTTTCCAAGGGCAACAGTGTGTACAGCATTGATTTTAAAGGCGGGCAGGTACTCGAATATAAATTAACGCCTGCGCCGAAGGTTGAAGAGGTGAGAAAAATATTAAGCGAAGCGGGAATGTCCGGATTGTCAATCCAAGATTTTAAAGATATCCAAGGCGGAATTAATATAAAAAGTAAAGATGATATCGCCGATAAGGTTGAAGCTACTTTAAAGAAAAACTTCAAGACGGTGGATCGGCTAAGAATCGAACAGGTTGGGCCTACGATTGGCAAGTTGCTAAAGACGAAAGCCATCTGGGCGATAGTATTCTCGCTCATAGGCATCTTGGTTTACGTATTTATACGATTCAAACATTTTGATTTTGCTCTTGCCGGTGTAATTGCGCTGTTGCACGATATTCTGATTGCTCTGGGGTTCGCTACGTTTTTCGGCTACGAAGTTGACATGCTTTTTATCACCGCACTCTTGACTATCGCCGGCTATTCTATCAACGATACCATTGTTATTTATGATCGTATCAGAGAGTTGGCGCCGCGGATGCATAAACTTTCCATAGCCCAAGTCATGAATCAGGCGCTTAACCAGACGTTTTCCCGGACTGTCATTACTTCCTTGACCGTATTTTTTGTTACGCTTTCGATGTATCTTATGGGAGGAGAAGCGCTTAGGGGATTTTCTTTTATCCTTTTGCTCGGTTTTATTTCCGGTGTCTACTCTACCATATACGTTGCTTCTGCTTTAGTGATTATGTTCAGAAGAGTACGTGTTTGATACCCTCAAGATCTACACTCAGAAAGAAATATCGCTTGCGGCGGTCCAGGAAAGGCTTTGTCAGCTAGGCTATCGCCGTGTTGATGAGGTTTTGGAGGAAGGCGATTTTTCTCTGCGCGGAGACACACTAGAACTGCTACCGGTTAATTTCAACTTTCCTTTACGTCTTGAATGGGAATATGACGTTGTCAGTAAAATCTACAGCTTTGATAAGGCTCTGAACAAAAAGATACTTGATTACGACTTCCTTATCGTTATCCCTCATTTTAAAAAAGCCAAACGCTATACCAACGAGGATTTTCCTCTCGAGGCGGTCTTAAGGATCAAAAAGGGCGACTATGTCGTTCATAGCCGCTACGGTATAGGCCGGTTCGCCGGCGTCAAGAAATTAAAAGTAAAAGACAAGGAAGATTATTATTTCGAAATTGAATATGATAAAAAAGATAAACTTTATGTCGCCAAGGAAGAAGCACATCTTATACAGAAATATGTAAGTTTTTCGCTTAAAAGTCCCCGTTTAAACCGGCTGGGCTCCAAAGAATGGGCACGGACGAAAGAGCGCGTCCAGAAAGGCATTAAAGAATTCGCGCTGGAGTTAATCCGGATGGAGGCCCAACGCAGCTTAATCGGAGGTTTTAGTTTTTCTGCCGATTGCGACTGGCAGAAAGAATTCGAAGCTAGTTTTCCTTTCGAAGAAACCCCTGACCAGGCTAAGGCAACAATGGAAACAAAGCGTGAAATGGAATTGCCGGCCTGCATGGACAGGGTTATCTGCGGAGATGTCGGCTATGGCAAGACTGAAGTGGCTATGCGCGCTGCGTTTAAGGCAATAATGGACAATAAGCAGGTTGCGTTTTTGGTTCCTACCACTATTCTTGCGTATCAGCACTACACTAACCTTCTGCGCCGGCTACAAATGTTTCCGGTGCGAGTCGAAATGCTTAGCCGTTTTCGCACCGCGAGCCAGCAGGAAAGAATTATTAAAGATTTAAAAGAGGGCAAAATCGATATTGTGGTGGGGACACATCGTTTGATTTCCGATGACATTGCTTTTAGCGATTTAGGCCTTCTCATTATTGACGAAGAACATCGTTTTGGGGTTGAGCATAAAGAAAAAATTAAGAAACTAAAGGTCGGCATTGACGTGCTCACGTTGACCGCAACGCCGATCCCGCGCACCCTTTATATGGGGCTGATCGGTATCAAGAATATTTCGTTGATTAAAACCCCGCCTAAAGATCGGCTGGCAGTCGAAACAAAAATCATCCAGTTTAACCAGCAGTTTTTGAGGGAAGTGATTTTGCGTGAAACCGCACGCAGGGGACAGATATTTGTAATTCATAACCGAATTGAGACGATACCGCGGATAGAAAAAATTTTGCGTTCAGTTCTGCCGGAGCATTTGAGGTTGGCGGTCATACACGGGAGGCTGTCTTCAGCGGAGATCGAGCGCGTGATGCTTGAATTCATTGATAAAAAAATTGATTGCCTTCTTTCGACGGCGATAGTAGAATCTGGGATCGATATTCCCAGCGCCAATACCATTATTATCAATGATGCGCATACATTTGGTTTAGCTGATTTACATCAGTTGCGCGGACGAGTGGGAAGGTTCAATGTACAGGCGTATGCGTATCTGGTTGTGCCGGATTTATTTTCGATTTCAAGCGAGGCTCGCGAGCGCTTGGAATTGATTGAAAAATTTTCTCATCTGGGCGCCGGCTTTGAGGTGGCGATGAGTGATTTGGAATTACGTGGTGCAGGCAATATTTTGGGAAGAGAGCAGCACGGTTTTATCTGGATGGTCGGCTTCGATTTATATTGCCGCATCTTAAAGAAAGAGATAGAATATTTAAAAGAAGCATTTAAAATAGACGCCAGTTAAAAAAGGACAATATATGGAAAAAAATGTACGTTTCTCTATCGCGAGGTTTGCTATGCGTAAGTTTGTAGTTTTGGGGCTCACTAGCTTGCGGAGTTTTATTCTTTTCGCGGCACTGCTTACTTTCGGTTTTTCTCTTTATGCGGAAGAAGTCGACCGGATTATTGCGAAAGTTAATGGCCAGGTTGTTACCAGAAAAGATTTAGATGATTATACCAAAGTGCTTGCGTATCGCTTTCCGGAACAGGCAGATGCGGTGGCTTTAGGTAAAGTAGACAAAAAGGAAGCATTACAGCGGCTCGTTGAAGATACCCTTGTTTTAGACAGGGCAAAAAAAGAGAATATTGAGGTTCCCTCTTATGCGATTGACGGCCAGGTGGGGAAAATTATGGCCTCATACCCTTCTGCCAGCGAATTTGAAAACTCACTCATTGAACGCGGTCTTACGGTAACCTTGCTAAAAGAGCGTATTAAGGGGCAGTATCTTATGCGCCGTGTTATCGAGAAATATGTAAATCTTTATGTGAATGTTTCTCCGCAGGAAGTGAGTGATTATTACGAGGCCCATAAAGATCAAATGGTTTCCGAACCGCGTTATCTGATCTGGATTGCCAAGGCAGACAAGAAAGAGCTGATAGATGCTATCGCGCAAACAGTAAAGACAAAAGGAATAGAGGAGGCTCATGCTGTCCACGAAAAGTTGTTGGTTAAGCTGGAGGCCGTGCCGTCAGAGCTTAAGGAAGGCATAGCGGTTTCGATTCGTAACCTTAAGGAGGGCGAGCAGACGGTGCAGGCATTCGGAAACCTGTATTATTTTATGTATCTTGAAAAGATGATTCCTGCCAGCCAGCTTAGTTTAGCCGACGCAAAAGAAAAGATATTTGAAACTATCTATAACAAGAAATTTCAAAAACGGTTTCAGGAATGGATTGCAGAATTAAAAGAAAAAGCTTTTGTCGTTATCTATCTGCATGAGCTTTCTGGCCTCAAAATCTTCGATGTCCTATGTCCGCAAAACGCGTAGTTATTACTACGGGTGATCCTGCCGGCTGCGGCCCATATATTACCATGAAAGCGATTTACGCCCTCAGGCACGTAAAAGCCGATTTTTTTGTGGCGGCAGATAAACATGTGTTACAAAATACCGCTCTCTATCACGCGCTTACCGGAAGGATTACCTTAATAGACGCACATACGCCCGGGATTGAGAGATTAGAGATAGGCAAGGTGTCGTTGCTTGGCGCCACGGCCAGCTTGAGCTATCTTGATCAAGGCTTGAAGGCCATGCAATGTTTAGGGATTGATCGTTTAGTTACCGCACCAGTATCGAAAGAAGCCGTGAAGCTGGTTTTACCCGGCTTCTGCGGCCATACGGAATATCTTGCTCGGCATTTCCGGGTAAAGAATTTTGCCATGATGATGGCTTCCCGAAAGCTTAAAGTGGTTCTTTTTAGCCGTCACCTCCCCTTAAGGGAGGTTTCCGGCGAGATCAGGAAGAAAGAATTACTCGACACATTCTCTTTGGTGTATTCTTCTCTGAAAGAGAATTTTAAAATAAAAAATCCTGCCATGGCCGTCTGCGCGCTTAATCCGCACGCCGGTATCTCCACTTTTATGGAAAAGGAAGAAAGGGCAGTATACGAAGCAGTTAAGGCTTTTTCTGGCCGGATGCACGGCCCTTTCCCCGCGGATACGATTTTTATTCCTCAGAATCTAAAAAAATACGATTGTATTATTACGCTCTATCATGACCAGGGAATGATACCTTTTAAGTTGCTTTCCTTAAAAGAAGGGGTTAATGTTACCGTGGGCCTTCCGATTATTCGTACTTCGCCCGATCATGGTGTTGCGTATGATGTGGTTAAGGAGAACAAAATTCCGTTCGCCTCCTCAATGATTGCGGCAATCAAACTTGCCTTAGAACTTTCGGTATGAAACTTTCACATTCATTAGGCCAGGTATTGCTTAAAGATAAAGCGTGTATAGAGAAAATTCTTGCTACGCTTGAAATAAGCGGTCAAAATGTGTTAGAAATTGGGCCGGGAACCGGTGAAATTACCGGCCGTATCCTTGAGGCGGCACGATTCTTGTATTGTGTTGAACTAGATACGCGTTTTTATAATCTTTTGCGGGAAAAATTTAAATCTTCTCATACCATTGAAATTTTTAATCAGGATATTCTTGATTTTAAGCTTTGCGAACTCAATACAACGGTAGTTGTATTCGGTAACGTACCGTATCAGATCAGTAACAACTTGATGAGGTATCTTACCGACAACAGACAGTATATTCAAAAAGCCTACTTGACCCTGCAAAAAGAATTCGTGGATAAACTTATCGCAAGGGTTTCTACGAAATCTTACGGATTTTTAAGCTGTTTTATCCAGTATTACGCGCGCATAGAGAAAGTATTTGATATTCCCGCGAAAGCTTTTGTTCCTGTACCGAACGTAGATTCGTCCTTTATCAGGCTTGAGTTTTATGGTCAGCCACCCTATTTGGCCAAGAATGAAATTTTTCTTTTTAAGGTCATTCGCGGCGCATTCAGCCAGCGGCGTAAAAAAATCATTAATGCGCTTGCTTTTCTCCAGGATATCAAAAAGGTGCTTTTAGCGCTGGATATTGACTCTAGCCTTAGACCGGAAAACCTTTCGCTTCAAGACTACGTGCGTATCTCTGATAAGTTTGCCCAAGGTTGATTTCCCGAATAAAAATGTTATAATTCTTCTATCTATACACTATGGAAATAATGAAGAAACGGATATATTATCATGATACCGATTGTGGCGGGGTGGTTTATTATGCCAACTACCTTAAGTATTTTGAGGAAGCGCGCACAGAGTATATGCGCGTAAAGGGCCTTGAGCTAAAAGAGTTAGCTGCTAAAGGTATATTATTCGTGGTACGCAGGGTAGAAATAGACTATAAAGCGCCTGCGCATTATGCGGATTTATTGGAAATTCATACACAGATTACCAAAACGAAGAATGTCTCCCTTGACTTTTTCCAGGAGATCAAGCGCGCCGACAAAACCTTAGTCAGCGCCACAACCACGTTGGTGTGCATTGATAGCACCTTTCGCCCCGCCGCCATGCCGGAAGAGCTTATTAATAGCATGAGCCGGTAATGTATACAGTAATTAACAAAACAAAGAATCGGACGGTTGTCACCAAGGCAAAGACCGCTGATACGTTTTTCCAGCGGCTATGGGGATTAATGTTAAGGCCAGGCATGGAGAGCGAAGAAGGCCTGATTTTCTATAATGTTTCTTCGATCCACATGTTTTTCATGCGTTTTGCAATTGACGTTATTTTTCTCGATAAACATATGCGTGTAGTGAAAATTTGCCCCGCATTGAAGCCCTGGAGCATGGCAGCCAGTTTGAAAGCCACCATTACCTTAGAACTTCCGAGCCTGAAAGCGGCCCAAGCGCAGGTTGAGATAGGCGATACGCTTGCATTTATCCCGCATTAGGAGTAAAATTCGTATAGTTTTCCCGCAAGGAAAATGCTTGTTCATTAAGGATTTTATGCTAATATATACCAATTGGGCATCTTGTTTTTCTGTATGCTAAACGTCTGCTAACAAAGGAGATACAATGATAAGAGTCGGTGTTGTGGGCGCGACAGGCTATGCCGGAGAAGAATTGTTGGCTCTTCTCTTACGGCATCCCAAAGTCAAAATTACCAGTGTTACCGCTAAAATTGACAAAGTCCAGCCTATCTCAGTTATTTTTCCTAAGTTCGCCAACCGTATAGACTTGCTTTGTAAAGAGCCTGAGGTGGAAGAGATCGCTCATGAGTGTGATTTGGTTTTTTTAGCCCTGCCGCATACAGTTTCTATGGAAATTGTCCCGGCCTTGATGGGCGCAGGCAAAACCGTGATTGATTTAAGCGCTGATTACCGGCTCAAAGATATAAAGCAATACGAAAAATTTTATAATACAGTCCATAAAGATGTACCGCGCATAAGTACGGCAGTATATGGTTTGCCGGAACTTTACCGATCCCGGATCAAGAAGGCTAAGCTTATTGCTAATCCTGGCTGCTATCCTACGGTCAGCATCTTGTCGGTAGCGCCGCTTTTGGAGGCCAAGTTGATAGATATTGGCTCAATTATCATTGACGCAAAGTCAGGCGTAACCGGCGCAGGCAGAAAACTTGCCGAAGGCTTTCTTTTTTCGGAGATTAACGAGGATTTTAAGGCATATAAGATCAATAATCATCAACATAGCCCTGAAATTAACCAGGAACTT
The DNA here is from genome assembly GCA_037146775.1 of Candidatus Omnitrophota bacterium. GTDB lineage: Bacteria > Omnitrophota > Gorgyraeia > Duberdicusellales > 4484-171 > JBAWWL01. The sequence continues at coordinate 57,604 of JBAWWL010000008.1, forward strand.
TCCAATGTCGCTGGTACAAAAGTCGAGGTAATTTTTGTGCCGCATCTTTTGCCGCTCAACCGGGGTATTCTAGCGACAATATACACTAAAAAAGCGCAGGGGAAAACCGCAAAAGCAGCAGGGAAAGACAGCGTGATTTCGGTGTATAAAAAGTTTTATGCGAAAGAACCGTTTGTACGTATTAAGGAAGAAGGCAGTTTCCCCCGGCTTAAAGACGTGGCCGGAACAAATTTTTGCGATATAGGGATTAAGGAAGACGATAATTCTATAATTATTGTAGCGGCAATAGACAATCTCCTGAAAGGCGCTGCCGGGCAGGCCGTACAGAATATGAACATTATTGCCGGTTTAGATGAGATGACGGGTTTGGCATGAGGCTGCCGAAAGGATTTTTGCTCTCCGGTATCAACTGCGGCATCAAGAAGGATAAAAAAGACCTGGGGCTTATTTGTTGTTCTTCGCTTGCCAAGGCTGTTGGTTTGTTTACCACAAATGCGAATCCATGTTACTCGGTGCTTTTGAGCAAAAAACATATCAATAACCCCATTAAAGCGGTTTTAACCAACAGCGGGAATGCGAATTGTTGTTTCGGTAAGAATGGCCTTAAAGATACCGAATTGGTAGTCGCCCGGACAGCCAAGCTTTTGGGCGTTAAGAAAGAAAATATTTTATTTGCGTCTACCGGTATTATCGGCAAGCAGCTTCCGGTAGAAACCATTGTTCGGGGCTTGCCGCAGCTGGTCGCACACTTAGGGCACACGTGCGATGATTTTGCCTCCAGCATTATGACCACGGATACATTTCGTAAGATTTCGTTTGCTTCCTGTACCGGAAAGACAGAAGAATCAGTTATCCTTGGTTTTGCCAAGGGCGCAGGTATGATTGCGCCGAATATGGCAACAATGCTTTCTTTCGTAATGACCGATGCTGCGATCCCGGCGGCATATTTTAAAAAAATAGCAAAAGAAGCGGTTGAAGAAAGTTTTAATGCGGTTACCGTGGACGGATGTATGAGCACTAACGACACTATTTTTTTTCTTTCCAGCTCGCAAATACCGTTGAACGGAAAAAAAGGATTAGAGGAGTTTTCGCGTCAATTAAAACATGTATGTTTGGACTTGGCAAAAATGTTGGTTAGAGACGGAGAGGGTGCAAGCAAGTTTGTCGAGATACGCGTGAAAGGCGCCCGTACCAAAAAAGAAGCAAGACAGGCAGGTATGTTTATCGCTAACTCAAACTTATTTAAATGCGCGGTGTATGGCGCTGACCCTAATTGGGGTAGAATTGTCGCAGCCTTGGGCCATGCGGGTATCCCGGTCAAGGAAGATACCGTTATTCATCTTTCCGATTTGCACCAGAAAGAAATTATCGTCACTGTTGATCTAAAGCGGGGTAACTGTGCTCTAACGGTATATACGTCCGATCTGACCCCGGAATATATTAAGATCAATGCCGAATATAGTTAGGCGTGGTTATATAATCTTTGCATGTTTATAGCTTAAGAAATTACAGTTTTATTGGAGGAGGTAGTGTGGTAAAAGAAGCAATAAAAAAAGCGGATGTATTGATCGAAGCGTTACCGTATATAAAAAAGTTTCATAAGAAGATATTTGTCATTAAATACGGCGGTTCTATTTTAGGCGAAGAACGAGTGAGGAAGTCGGTATTGGAAGATATTGTTTTCTTGCGTTATACCGGTATCCGGCCGATTTTGGTACACGGCGGCGGCCCGAATATTACCGGAAAATTAAAAGAAAATAAAATTACTACCGAATTTGTTGACGGTATGCGCGTTACGGATGCGGCTACCTTAAAAATTGTTGAGGAAGAATTAGATGAGCTCAATGATTTAATTGTTAGAGAAATCAATTCCTACGGTGCGTTAGCGAAGGGTTTCAAGCGAGAAGACAGACTATTAACTGCCGTTAAAAAGAAAAGCAAGCGCGACCTTGGTTTTGTGGGAGAGGTTATTTCTTTTGATAGAAAAAAGCTGGAAGAAGCGCTGAATACATCTATACCTATAATAACTCCAATGGGCACGTCTAGCGAGGGAATAGCATTCAATATCAACGCCGATGATGTGGCGTTTTTTCTGGCCTCTCAGCTGCAGGCGGAAAAACTGGTGCTTTTGACGAACGTATTGGGTGTTATGCGAAATCAGCAGGATGAACGCTCTCTTATTTCGACGATTAACGTAAAAGATGCCGAAGCGCTCATCCAGGGCAAGATAATTGGCGAGGGGATGATACCAAAGGTAAAGGCAGCGGTTGAATCAATCGAAAAGGGCGTAGGAAAGGCCCATATCGTTGACGCAAAAATTCCTCATGCAGTTCTTTTAGAAATATTTACTAACCAGGGTATTGGTACGGAAATTGTGAGGTAATTATGTCAAGCGACGAGATAAAACAATTATTTCAAGACTATGTGTTGCCAACCTATAAACGGGTTGGGCCGGTATTTGTCAAGGGTAAGGGGAGTTTTCTCTGGGATAGTGACGGCAGGCGTTATTTGGATTTGTTCCCCGGCTGGGGTGTTTCAATTCTGGGGCATTGCCATACCGGTTTGGTAAACGCTGCGAAAGCACAGCTGGAACAGTTGATTCATTTACCCAACAATCTTTATCAGCCTCAGCAGGCGCTTTTGGCTAAAGAAATAGTTACGAATGCTTTCCCGGCAAAAGTTTTTTTTGGCAATTCCGGAGCGGAAGCGATCGAAGGCGCCATTAAGCTCAGCCGTCTTTATGGCCGCGATACAAAACGCTATGAACTTATTACTATGAAAAATTCTTTTCATGGCAGGACTTTCGGCGCACTTTCGGCGACAGGGCAGGCAAAGTATAAAGCGCCGTTTAAGCCGATATTGCGCTCGTTCAAAGAAGCACGTTTTAATGATTTCAGTGATTTCGAAAAAAAGGTAAATAAAAAGACTGTCGGCGTACTTCTTGAGTTGATTCAGGGCGAAGGCGGCGTGAATGTAGCTTCTCAGGAATATATAGCAAAATTGTACGCGTATTGTAAACAGCATGATTTACTTTTTATCGTCGATGAAGTGCAAACCGGTATGGCGCGCACCGGTAAAATGTTTTGCTATCAGCTGTATAATATTGTGCCGGATATTCTGCTTCTTTCCAAGGGTTTAGGCGCCGGCGTCCCCATCTCGGCGATTGTGGTTAAAAAAGAGATGGCTGATATTATTCAGCCGGGGATGCACGCTTCGACATTCGGCGGTTCGCCGTTTGTGGCGCAAGTGTCGTTAGAGGTGTTTAAGATTATTCACCAGGAACGGCTCTTGGAGCACGCTCACACCATGGGAGATTATTTATTATCTCAACTTATACAGCTGAAAAAGAAATTTTCCTTTATCAAAGAAGTAAGAGGCGTGGGGCTTATGACCGGAATGGATTTGCGTATTGATTCATTTCCGATTTTTCTGAAAGCTCTCGAGAAAGGATTAATTGTCAATTCTACGCATCAGACCGTTTTACGGATTATGCCTGCGATTAATGTTTCCAAAGAGGAACTTGATGAAGGCCTGAAAATACTTCAGGAGATACTTTCGCAATTTTAGCTTAAAGGTGCATGATGAGACATTTTGTTAGTTTAAAAGATTTTTCTGCCGAACAGTTGCACGAGCTGGTAGATCTTTCTCTCGATATTAAAAATAATCCCCAGCGTTATGAAAATGCCTTAAGCGGTAAGTATGTCGGGTTAATTTTTGAAAAGCCTTCGTTAAGGACTAAAACCGCTTTTTATGTAGGAGCTCTTGAGCTTGGTGGCAAAGCGATATATTATTCACCGGAAGAAATCCAGCTAGGGAGAAGAGAGAAGATATCCGATGTCGCCGCTACCATTTCCACTTTTATAGATGCGGTGGTATTGCGGACATTTTCTCACGAAGCTCTTTTAGAATTTGTAAAATTTTCCTCGTTACCGGTTATAAATGCATTAAGCGATTTAGTACACCCCACACAAATTCTGGGTGATTTGATTACTCTTAAGGAATTAAAAAATGACGTAAAGGACCTAAAAGTTGCGTATATTGGCGATGGTAATAACGTGTGTCATTCGCTTATTCACGCATTTTCGATTATCGGAGGAAACCTGCATATTGCCGCCCCAAAGCAGTATCAGCCAGATAAAAAAATAATGCAGGAAGCAGGTATCTTTGCCAAGCAATCCTGCGGCCGGATTACCCTGGATAATTCTCCTCAGCGTGCAGCCGAGGGTGCCGACGTACTTTATACTGATGTATGGACTTCTATGGGGCAGGAGAAAGAACAGCAAAAAAGAAAAAAAGTGTTTAAAAATTTTCAGATAAATGATGCTATTGTATCGTTGGCGAAAAAAGATTGTGTGGTTATGCACTGTTTGCCGGCGCACCGGGGAGAAGAAATCACCGAGAGCGTTCTCAACAGTAAACATTCGATTGTCTTTTTACAGGCAGAAAACCGTTTGTATGCGGCAAAAGCTATTTTGGTTTGGGTATTGAAGGGCCTTTGAGATAAATCGAGCCTATGGGCGTCATCGTTTTTGGCCATAATTTCAGTGTAGCGATTTTCGCGTTACGTCATATCTATAAAGGAGGAAGCGCGTGAAAAAAGTTGTTTTAGCCTATTCCGGAGGGTTGGATACTTCTTGTTGTATCCAGTGGTTGAGGGATAAGGGGTATGAGGTTGTCTGCTTTTCGGCGAATTTGGGTAGCGAGTTTTCCCCGGCTGATTTAAAAAAACGGGCACTAGAAAGCGGGGCTTCAAAGATCTATATAAAAGATTTAAGAAAAGAATTCGCGCACGATTATATACTGCCTTGCTTAAAAGCCGGCGCTCTTTATGAAGGAAAATATGTGCTCAGTACTTCACTCGGACGGCCGCTCATTGCGAAATATTTAGTTGATGTCGCCAAGAAAGAAAAAGCGAGTTTTGTAGCGCATGGCTGTACGGGTAAGGGCAACGACCAGGTGCGGTTTGAAGTGACATGTTCAATTTTAGCGCCGTATTTAAAAACCATCGCTCCGCTTAGGGAGTGGCATCTTGGGTCACGGGAGGAAGAAATCGAATACGCTAAAGAACATCATCTTCCCATCAAAACAAGCAAAGAGAAAGTATACAGTATCGATAAAAATATCTGGGGCGTCAGCGTTGAGGGCGGTATCTTGGAAGATATCACCAAAGAGCCGCCGGCGAATTCCTATTATTTTGTTAAGCCCCTAGAGAAAGCTAAGCCTCAGGCGACATATGTGGAGGTGACTTTTGATAAAGGAGTTCCGGTTGCTCTTGCCGGCACACGCATGGAATTAGTCAGGCTTATTGACCGGCTGAACCGTATCGGCAGCATGTGTGGTGTCGGTAGAAGTGATGTTATTGAAGACCGGGTAGTAGGAATCAAATCAAGAGAGATCTACGAAGCTCCTGCCGCCTGGATTCTATATACAGCTCATAGAGAATTAGAAAGTCTTGTCTTGGACAGGGAGACGCTCTTTTTTAAGGAGCAGATCGCCATGAAATACTCACATCTGGTTTACCAGGGGTTATGGTTTACCCGTTTGAAAAAGTCTTTAGACGCATTTGTTGAAGCAACGCAAAGCGTAGTTAACGGAACCGTGGGGTTGAAGTTGTATAAAGGTAATATTGTGATAGCTAAGCGTGAATCCGCGCAGGCCTTATATAAAAAAGAATTTGCGACATACGGAGCCGGTGATGTGTTTGATCGCAGTCTTGCCGAAGGTTTTATTAAACTTTGGGCTATGCCGTACAAGCCTTAAGGAGACAAGGTTATGAAAGTCCTGGCTGTAATATGTTTTATCTGTGGTGTGTGGACTGTCGCTGTATTTGCGGACACCTTGTATCTAAAAAACGGCAAAAGAGTCGATGGTACTATTCTGGAACAGGCAGAAACCAGCATACAGATTTCTGTGAGCGGTGTTCCGGTAGTCTATGGATTGAAGGAGATCGATCGCATTCAAAAAGATACAGTACCTGTTGTTCAAACGTCGTTTGTGGGTAAAATGGAAGAACTCAACGCTGCTCTTAAAGAAATTGTTGATGCTAAGCTTTTTATCGATAACAAGGAAGTGCGCAGCGCCTTTAAAGGTGATACAGACCGCTGGTTGAAGGTCATGGCATATTATACCGCAACAAAAAATACACTTGAGGATTTAAAGAAGAAACTGGCGTTAATTATTCCGCCGCCTGAAGGCTCGCGTATTTACGAGTTATTGCGTTTAGCGATTGATTATCGTATTTCTGCCTGTACGCAGGCAATAAATTTACTCAGAAAAGACGATTTTGGCATTACCGACGAAGAGTATGTGTCGTATATCCGTAAATCGCGGGCTTTATGGTTTGAGGTCGCTCAAAATTTAAAAAAACTTAAACAAGAGCAGGTTATCCCGTAAGGGCCTAAGAGCGGTTAAAGATAGAGAAGGAGCATGTATGTCAAAATTATGGGGAACGCGATTTAGCAAGAAAACAAATTCGCTTACCAATGCTTTTACTTCCAGTATCGCTTTTGATAAGCGTCTGGCGCGGTATGACGTTTTGGGTAGTATTGCTCACGCCAAGATGCTTGGTAAACAAAAAATTATTCCCGTGCACGACGCCGCGCTTCTGGTAAAAGGGCTTAGTTTGGTTTTGAAGGATATAGAAAAAGGAACTTTTCGTTTCAACCTTGCGGCAGAAGATATTCATTCTCATATACAGGATGTGTTGGTGAAGAAGATCGGTCCGGCTGCTCATAAATTACATACTGCGCGTTCCCGAAATGACCAGATAGCTCTTGATATAAAGATGTATCTTAAAGACGAAATAAAGAACACGATTGATTTACTTACGCATATGCAAAAATCAATTCTGTATGTAGCTATGGCAAATACCACGGTGGTAATTCCGGGGTATACGCATCTACAAGTTGCCCAGTGTGTCCTTCTGGCCCATCATTTACTGGCGTATATTGAAAGTTTAGAGCGGGATAAACAGCGCCTTAGCGACGCCCTAAAGCGGGTTGATCAGATGCCGCTTGGCAGTTGTGCGCTTTCTGGGACGGGGCTGCCGATTTCTCGGGAATATGTAAAGAAGCAGCTTAAATTCAGCACGATCACCGCCAACAGCATCGATAGCGTAAGTGACAGGGATTCTATTATTGAAGTGCTTGCGGATTTAGCGATAACCGCAGTGCATCTATCGCGGATTGCCGAAGATTTAATTCTTTGGTCGACCAAGGAATTCGATTTTATTGATATTGATTTTTCTTTTTGTACGGGTTCGAGCATTATGCCGCACAAAAAGAATCCCGACGTGCTTGAGCTGATTAGGGGTTCGGTAGGGAAAGTTCACGGTGATTTATCAAGTGTCCTGATGCTAATGAAAGGCTTACCTTTGGCATATAACCGGGATTTACAGCTCGATAAGCCGCCCATTTTTGATGCAATAGATACCGTTAAAGATATATTGAAGATATTTGCGGAAATGTTTAAAAATATCACCGTCAAGAAAGAAACGATCGCGGCTCGAGTGGCCGATGAATCGCTCTTTTCGGTGGATATCGTTGAATATCTGATCAAGAAAGGTATTTCATATCGTCAAGCTCATGATATCGTCGGCCGTATGGTGAAAGACTGTTTAGATAAAGGCAAAAAGATTTCAAGCCTCAATACGGCACAGCTTAAGCATTACTCGGATACTTTTGAACTTGATGTAAAGAATATTCTGCACGCCTGGGATTCTGTGAGTCTCAAAACTTCCTGCGGCGGCACAGCTCCCAAACTTGTATCTGTCCAGCTTGCAAAGTGGCGCAAAAAGTTACAATAAGATTACAGCGGTAACAGTAAATAATCTTACTACTCATGCACGACTTTACGTACAAAAACAACCATCTTTATTGCGAAGAAGTACGTGTCGAAGAGCTTGCCAAGAAATTCGGAACGCCTCTATACGTCTATAGTTACCATACTATCATTGATCATTATCTAAAACTAAAAGCGGCATTCACCGAGCTTTGGCCATTGATCTGTTATTCTGTGAAAGCCAATTCAAACCTTTCCATATTGAAGGCGTTGGTCGATAAAGGGGCTGGGCTGGATATTGTTTCCGGCGGCGAACTTTTTAGGGCTCTCAAAGCGGGATGCCCTCCTGAACGTATCGTGTATGCATCGGTGGGTAAAACCGATACGGAAATAGAAGAAGCTATCAAAAAAAATATTTTATTTTTTAACGTGGAGTCGGTAGCGGAGTTAGAAAATATAAATCGGATTGCCAAGAGGCTTAGAAAAAGAGCGAAGGTTGCGATACGGATTAATCCTGACGTGGAGCCGAAAACGCACAAATTTATCACTACCGGAAAACTAACTAACAAATTTGGTATAGATTTTTCCAGTGCGTATAATATTTTTATGGTGCGCAGCAGATTTCCATACGCGCACATTTGCGGTGTACACCTTCATATTGGTTCGCAGATTACCGAAAGTGCACCCTACATTTCAGCTATTCGCAAGATGAGCCGTTTTATCCAGAAGCTGGAGGCCGGCGGTATTAGCTTGGAATATCTGAATATCGGCGGAGGCTTGGGGATTGTGTACGATAAAGAGACTCCGCAAACGGCGGATAATTTTGCCCGTAAAGTGCTGCCGTTGCTTAAAAAGACTAAACTTAAAATTATCATGGAGCCGGGCAGATTTATTGTAGGTAACGCCGGCATTCTAGTCGTAAAAGCGTTATACCTTAAATCAACACCGGTCAAAAAGTTTGTAATTGTTGATGGCGGCATGAATGATTTGATCCGGCCCGCTCTCTATGACGCATACCACAGAGTAGTTCCTCTTTCGCTAAAATCTAATACTCAGCATCCGGCAGAGAAAGTAGATATCGTTGGGCCGATATGCGAAAGTGGTGATTTTTTTGCCAAGGAACGGTTGCTGGCGAAGGTCAAGGAAGGCGGCTTTATGGCAGTTATGAGCGCAGGCGCGTATGGTTTTAGTATGTCCAGCAATTATAATTCACGGCCTCGGGCCATGGAAGTGCTTATCCACAAAGATAAAGTGCATATTATTCGGGATAGGGAAACGTATGATGATCTGATAAAGAAGGAAAGGGTAATTTCTTTATGAGCACACGTGTTGCGTTTAAGAAAATGGTCGCCTCGGGCAACGACTTTGTTCTTTTGGAGGCCGGGAGTAAGAAGTCAGAAGTCAGAGGTCAGAGGTCAGAGGACAGAGGACAGAGGTCAGAAGGTAGAGCGTTGAGCAGTTTAGCGAAAAAAATGTGTGATAGGAAATACGGAATTGGAGCAGACGGATTATTGGTCATGGAAACGTCAAAAACCGCGGATGCAAGAATGCGCATTTTTAATGCTGACGGGTCAGAGGCCCAAATGTGCGGGAATGGCGCACGCTGCGCTGCTTTGTGGGTAAACGAGAAATTAAGAATTAAAGACAGGAGATTAAAGATAGAAACCAAGGCAGGCCTCTTAAGAGCGGAGGTCTCTGGTGAACAGGTGCGGATACAGCTAACCGACCCCAAAGATGTCAGGTTACATGTGCCTATTACGGTAAACAACCGGCCGCTTAAGGTTCATTTTATTAATACCGGCGTACCACATACAATTATTTTTGTTGCAGGTATCGAGTTGATCGATGTGGATGGCCTGGGCCGATTAATCCGTCATCATCGTTATTTCAAACCAGCGGGAACAAATGTTGATTTTGTACAGGTATCCGGCGATGATCTTATAAGGGTACGTACGTACGAGCGTGGAGTTGAAGCGGAGACTCTTGCGTGCGGTACCGGATCGGTCGCGGCGGCAATCATGTACAGTTATCAACTCCCGGTCCGTAACCGCTACCACATAAAAGTATTGACTCAGGGCGGCGAAGTATTGAGTGTTTATTTTGAAAAAAAAGATAATGCATTTATAAATGTGTGGTTGGAGGGGAAAGCCCGGAATGTATTTGAGGGAGGTTATTATGTTTAAAGGTTCGATGGTGGCAATCGTCACACCGTTTAAAAACGATAGCGTGGACGAAAAAGTATTTAAGAAATTGATAGAGTTCCACATTGCAAACGGCAGCTCTGCAATAGTGCCTTGTGGTACGACCGGTGAGTCGTCAACCTTAACGTATGAAGAGCATGAGCGGATTATTGAGGTTGCCATAGAAACAGCAAAGAAAAGAATCACGATCATTGCCGGAACCGGTGCTAACTCAACTCAGGAAGCCATCATGTTGACCAAACATGCAGCCGCCTCAGGCGCAGACGCAAGCCTGCAGGTTGCACCCTATTATAATCGTCCCACGCAGCAAGGGTTGTACGAACATTTTAAAGCTGTGGCTGAGTCAGTACCTATCCCGATTATCCTTTATAATATTCCTTCGCGTACCGGCGTTAACATTGAGCCGGAAACGATAGCGAGGCTGGCCGGCAAGTGCAAAAACATTGTAGCGGTAAAAGAAGCGTCGGGTAATCTCGAGCAGATGTCGCGCGTAAAGCTTTTGTGCGGTAAAACATTTGACTTGCTTTCGGGGGATGACGCCTTAACTTTACCGGTCTTAAGCATCGGCGGAACCGGAATTATTTCCGTTGTGGCTAATATTGTGCCTAAAGATGTAGCCAACTTAGTACAGGCGTTTGAGAAAGGAGATATTGCAGGTGCTATTCAATGGCACTATAAGTTGTTGCCGCTGGTGAAGGCGATGTTTCTTGAAACAAACCCTATACCGGTAAAAACCGCCATGGGGCTTATGGGTTTATGTGAACCGGATGCACGACTTCCGTTATGTGCAATGTCAAATGAAAACCTGGAAAAGTTGAAAAAAGCGCTTAAGGATTACGGATTATTATAGTGTGTACCGTGCGATATATATTTCGTGGCCCGCGGCACGCAGCCTGCGGACTATAGCGAGGCATATAATGATTAAAATAGGTATTTCTGGTTTTTGTGGAAAAATGGGCCAGCGTATTTTCGCCTTAGCTAAGGCTGACAAAGAATTGAAAGTTGTTCTTGGTTTGGAGGCCGCCGGCCTGGCACAGGTAGGTACAACGATAGATGGCGTAAAAGTGAGCGCTGATGTAGGGGGCCTTAAATCCTGCGATTGTTTTATCGATTTTACCGCTCCCGGTGCAACCATTACTCATCTCGAGTTTCTGGTCGCTTCTAAGAAGCCCGCGGTTATAGGCACCACCGGCTTAGATGATGAGCAATGCGCGCTTATTGCCCGAGCGAGCAGAAAAATTCCTATTGTTTTTTCGCCGAACATGAGCGTGGGGGTAAATCTCCTGTTTCGGTTAGCCAAAACAGCCGCAGGGATATTAAAGAATTACCGTGTGCGTATCGAAGAAGCGCATCACGTACATAAAAAGGATGCGCCGTCAGGAACAGCCAAAAAAATAGCGCAAATTATCAGCGAACAGGGTGTCACAGTTAGGGGGGAGGATATAAAAGCGATTCGCGAAGGGGATATAGTGGGTGATCATAGAATTATTTTTGAGAGCGGCGTTGATAGGTTCGAACTCTTTCACTCGGCAAAAACACGCGATATTTTTGCGCAAGGCGCTCTTATGGCTGCAAAATGGGTGTATAAGAAAAAAGCAGGATTGTATTCGATGGACGACGTCCTGGCTTTAAAGATAAAAAATTGAGGTTAAAAAACATGAGGCAGAAGAATGCCGGAAGACAATTTGTGTTATCCGAAAAGCTCACCGCGCTACCACCGTATCTTTTTGCTGAAATTGACCGGCAAAAAAAAGAATTGAGAGAGAGGGGGGAAAGCTTCGTTGATGTGAGTATTGGCGATCCGGATATACTTGCGCCACAGAGCGTGATTGATGCGTTATCGAGGGCTTCTTCCGTAAAAGAAAATCAGAAATATGCGCTTGACCAGGGAAAAGACGAGTTGCGTCGCTCTATCAAGGAGTGGTTTAACCGCCGTTTTGCGGTTACTCTGGATGAGAATAAAGAAATACTGCCTTTAATCGGTTCAAAGGAAGGGTTGGTACATTTTCCGCTCGCTTTCGTCAACAGGGGTGATTACGTCATTGTGCCTTCTCCGGGCTATCCCGGCTATCGCGGAGCAGCAGTTTTTGCCGCAGCCAAAATTCATGAGTTGCCGCTTGTAGCAAAAAACTCTTTTTTGCCTGATTTAGAAAAAATTCCGCTTCATGTGCGTAAGCGCGCCAAGCTGATATATATTAATTATCCGAATAATCCCACCAGCGTTATTGCGCCCAAAGCATTCTTGGAAAAATTAATTGCCTTTTGCTCTAAGTACGGAATCATTTTGGCTTATGATAACGCCTATTCCGAGATCTACTTTGAGGATAAGCCGCATAGTGTTTTTGAAATAAAGGGAGCAAAAGAAATCGCGATTGAATTTCATTCCTTTTCAAAAACATTCTGTATGACCGGTTTTCGAGTGGGCTGGGCCTGCGGTAATGAACAGTTGGTGAAAGGCTTGTTGAAAGTGAAAACCAATATTGATTCGGGTATTTTTGGCGGGATCCAGGAAGCGGCAAAGGTTGCTCTGGATAAGGGAGATAGCTACAGCGAACATATGCGAAATACTTTCAAAGAAAGGCGCGATGTGTTTGTGAAGGGATTGAGGGAAATAGGATTCAAGGATATTTATGCGCACGCAACGTTTTATGTGTGGGCAAGGTTACCGGCTGAATATAAATCTTCGATAGATTTTTCAAAATATTTAATCACGCAAAAAAGAATTATTGCTACCCCGGGGGTTGGCTTCGGAAAATACGGAGAAGGGTTTATCAGGTTTGCGCTTACGGTGGATAAGGCTGTACTCGTTCAGGCGATTGAGAGATTAAAGTGAAAGATGTTTTTATTGGGGTTGGCTCCAATATTGAAGATAGGCGCACATATATCCATCAGGCAATAGAATACTTACGTAAGACGGCCGGAATAGAAGTAGAAAAGATATCTTCTGTAATCGAAACTAAACCTCAGGGAGGCCCTCCGCAGCCCGATTACTTAAACGCAGTTATAAAAATAAAAACTGGCTTGGAAGCGAAAGCGTTATTAGGGATTTTGCAGGGTATCGAAACATTGTTAGGCAGAAAGCGCGCGGTGCAAAATGGGCCGCGAACTATTGATTTGGATATTCTTTTATATGGCGATGAAATTATTAGGCAAGTCGGTTTGGAAGTTCCGCATCCGAGAATGTTTGAGCGTGAATTTGTAATGCGGTCGCTTTCCGAGATTGCTCCGGAAATAACAGGAAGAGTTAATAATTTAAAATCGGAAGCTGAAAGACTACGGAAATAAAATGATTATTACGCGAAGCATATACGCGACAAGGAAGGCTATTGCTCGGGCAAAGGAGAGAAAGGAAAAAATAGGTTTTGTACCAACCATGGGTGCGCTGCATGAAGGTCATCTTTCTCTGGTTCGGCGGGCGGGTAAAGAATGTGATTTTGTGGCAGTAAGTATTTTTGTCAACCCTGCTCAATTTGGCCCGAAAGAAGATTTCAAAAAATACCCCCGTGCGTTCCGTCGCGATAGCGCGTTACTCGGAAAAGAACATGTTGATTTACTTTTTGTTCCATCGGTAAAAGAAATGTACGATTCGGATTTTTCTACCTATGTTGAGGAGACGTATCTTGGCCGGGTTCTTTGCGGGTTATCCCGCCCGGGGCATTTTAAGGGAGTTTGTACTGTGGTGACGAAACTTTTTAATATTATTACGCCGGATTTGGCGTATGTCGGCCAAAAAGACTATCAACAGGCGGAAATTATTAGGCGTCTCGTACAAGATCTGAATTTTCCCGTAACGGTAAGAGTGGCGCCGATTGTCCGGGAAGATGATGGCCTGGCTATAAGTTCACGAAACAAATATTTGAGCGTGTATGAACGTAAGCAGGCGTTATCGCTTTCTCAGGCATTACGTTTTGCCAAGAATATGATTAGAACTGGAGAGCGTAGCCCCCAGAAGGTAATACGTTGTCTGCGAAATATGATTGATGGCTCTAAAGACGCAAAAATTGATTATATTAAAATCATAGATCCCCGTACATTAAGGGACGTTACCCGGATAAAAGGTAAAGTAGCGGTGGTGCTTGCGGTCTATATTGGGAAAACCAGGCTTATTGATAATGAGGTGATGTATGCGCGATAAAAGATTAAAAATCGGTTTAGTCGGTTGCGGAGCCATTGGAGAAGGGGTCGCTCTTTTCATTGACAGACAATTACGGGAAAAAGCAGTGCTTTGGGCTATAGCGGATAGCGATACCGAAAAAGCCGAGGTTCTCACGGAAAAGCTTTGCGCGGTTCCTAAGATGCTTAACGTCGATGAGCTGATTAAGGGCGCTGATTTTATTATTGAGGCAGCTTCGGTAAACGCAGCCCGTTATATTTTGCGTAAGGCAGTCACGCTCAAAAAAAATGTTCTCATTTTGAGCGTTGGTGCCTTGATTGAGGACATGTCAATTCTGGAAAAGGCCAAAAAACGGGGTATCAATATCTATGTTCCTTCCGGAGCCATCTGCGGCGTAGACGGCTTGGGTGCGTTGAGTTTGGGGGGTATCAAGCGTATTACCTTGACTACCTCTAAGCCCCCGAAAGGCCTTTCGGGCATCGATTATTTAAAGAAAAAGGGAATCAGCGTGGCGCACTTAACAAAAGAAAAGGTCATTTTTAGGGGTAATGTTAAAGAGGCTATCCGGTATTTTCCGCAGAATATCAATGTCGCCGCCATAATACTTTTAGCTTCTTCATTTCAGAAGGTTGAAGTTTGCATCAAGGCTGATCCCGGAGTACAGCGCAACATTCATCGCATCGAGATTGATACGGAAGAGGCAAAGGTAAGTATCGCGATAGAGAACGTTCCGTCAAAAGCAAATCCCAAGACGAGCACTTTAGCGATTCTTTCTACGCAATATCTACTAAAGAAAATATTTTCGTCTTTTAAAATTGGCAGTTAGTTATATAATATATAAATTCTAAATACGAAACAGCAACGGTTCGACTGCGCTCACTATTAATCCTGAGCTAAGTCGAAGGGCTAAATCCTAAACAAATCCGAAACGCAAAATTCCAAACTTGAAATTGATGTTTGTGGTTTGAGGTTTATGATTTCGAATTTGTTTGAGAGTTTCGGATTTAGGGTTTAGAGTTTAACTATGATAAATGATTATATTATTATTAAGGGCGCAAAAGAGCACAATTTAAAAAATATAGATCTCAAGATACCCAAGAACAAACTTATCTGTATTACCGGTCTTTCCGGTTCCGGAAAATCATCATTGGCTTTTGATACTATCTATGCGGAAGGCCAACGGCGTTATGTCGAAAGTCTTTCCAGTTATGCCCGCCAGTTTCTCGAACAATTACATAAACCCGAAGTGGAACATATCGAGGGCTTATCTCCGGCGATTGCCATAGAACAGCGTACCGCCGGAGGTTCTCCGCGTTCTATCGTGGCTACTCAGACCGAAGTGTATGATTATCTGCGTTTGCTTTTTGCGCGTATCGGTAAACCGCATTGCTATAAATGCGGCAAGTCTATCACTCGCCAGACTTCTCAGGAAATCATCGACCAAATACTTGCTTTTCCTCATAATGACAAAATCTATATTCTTTCTCCTGTAGTAATGGGTAAAAAGGGGGAATATAGTGCGCTTTTTGCCCGTTTGCTTAAGGAGGGATTTGCACGTGTCCGCGTGGATGGCTTGGTATATGAACTAACCGAAAAGATTACATTGGAAAAATACAAGATTCATACTATCGAGATTGTTGTTGACCGGATACAGGTTTCGGCAAATTACAAGAAACGTATCGCCGATTCTGTTGAAACTGCCATTAAGCATTCGCAAGGTTTAGTGCTTGTGTATGACGAAACACGGCAGAAAGATTTTTTATTCAATACCCGTTTAAGTTGTTCTTCTTGCGGTGTGTCTATCGGTGATTTAGAGCCGAGGATGTTCAGTTTTAATTCTCCTTACGGAGCGTGTCCGGCTTGTAACGGTTTAGGCACGAAATTGGAATTTGATATTGATTTTATTATACCGGATAAGCAAAGAACTCTCGGAGAAGGCGCTATCGAGGCTTGGCATAGAGGAACAAGGGGTTATGTCATGTTTCATCGGGCGCTGTTACGTGAATTTGCCCGCGAAGCGCGTATTTCTTTGGATACTCCTTTTAGCAAGTTAGAGAAAGAGATACGCAGCAAACTTCTTTATGGCAGCGATGATCTTTGGGTTTGGAATAAACCGTTTGAAGGAGTCATTCCGCGTCTGGAGCGATTATTCCGGAGTACGGATAGTGAATATATAAGAGAAGAAGTGGCCAAATATATGTCAAAGTTACCTTGCCCCGAATGCGGCGGAGCGCGTCTACGAAAAGAAAGCTTGGCGATACGTATAGGTAATAAATCTATCTGGGATATTATACATATGAGTATCGGCGAATGTTTTGAATTTTTTACAAAGTTGAGCTTAACAGACTACGAAGAAAAGATTGCGCATTATATCGTGAAGGAAATAAAAAAGCGGTTTATATTTTGCATTGATGTAGGTTTGAACTATTTATCGCTGGATCGCTTGAGCTCAACGTTATCCGGCGGAGAGGCGCAACGTATCCGGCTCGCAACGCAGGTTGGTTCTTCTCTTTCTGGGGTTATTTACATTTTGGATGAACCAACGATAGGATTGCATCCTCGCGACGACAAGAAGCTTATTAATACCTTGAAAAATTTGCGCGTACTGGGTAATACCGTCATTGTGGTAGAGCATGACGAACAGATGATCTATGCAAGTGATTGGCTGGTCGATCTTGGCCCGGGTGCAGGAGCGGGCGGCGGGCGGATAGTTTATAACGGAGAGCGTCGAGGCGTGCGCACCGCAGATACTCTTACCGCAAAATATTTGCGCGGCGAAGAGAAAATAGAAGTACCGTTGAGGCGCCGGGCCTATCAAGAAAAGCCGCGCCTTGTTGTCCGTAAAGCCAGAGAGCATAATTTAAAGAACATTGATATTACGATTCCGCTAGAGTCGTTTGTCTGTGTTACCGGAGTTTCAGGTTCAGGAAAATCAACGCTTGTTGAGGATATTTTATACAAAGCTTTAGCACATACCCTCTATAAGAGCAGAGAGAAGGCCGGCGCGCACTTAAAAATTGAAGGTCTTAATAATATTGATAAAGTGATTATTGTGGACCAGTCTCCGATCGGCAGAACCCCGCGTTCTAATCCGGTAACGTATACCGGTGTTTTTACGCATATACGGGAAGTTTTCAGCCAGTTACCTGAGGCAAAAGTCCGGGGTTATACGCCTTCCCGTTTTAGTTTCAACGTGTCGGGCGGCCGCTGTGAAGGGTGTCAGGGTGATGGCACAAAAAAAATCGAGATGCATTTTCTTCCTGACGTATATGTGCCTTGTGAAATTTGCGCCGGAAAACGGTTTAATAAGCAAACACTGGAAGTTACCTTCAAAGGGAAAAACATTTATGACGTATTGGAGATGAATGTTGACGAGGCGTACGAGTTATTTGAGAATTTTCCTCGGATACGCATTGTTCTGGAGACCATCAAAGATGTGGGCCTGGGGTATATCACTCTTGGTCAATCTGCCACAACACTTTCCGGAGGCGAAGCGCAACGAATCAAGCTTGCGGCACAGCTACGCAAGAAAGCGACGGGCAAAACGTTATATATTCTTGATGAGCCGACGACGGGTTTGCATTTCGATGATGTGAAAAAACTGCTTTCGGTATTGCAGCGTTTGGTTGATAAGAAAAACACTGTTTTAGTTATTGAACACAACCTGGATGTGATAAAATGTGCTGACTATATTATTGATCTAGGGCCTGAGGGCGGAGAAGGCGGTGGCTATTTGGTCTCTAGCGGGACTCCCGAGGAGATTATAAAGTGCAGCGCTTCGTACACCGGAAAATTCTTAAAGGAAAAGTTAAAAACAAAACACGGAATAGCACTATGCCGAAATTAAGACGAATAGTATTGGTGGTGGCACTTCTTTTTTGCTGTGGTCAGTTATGCTTTCCGGCTGATAAAGATAAGGAAGAAGAAAAGTTTTTTATCTCAGCAAAAGCTTTCTCTGATGGTTTCTATGATGCGAGTCTCTCCCTTTTTAAGCGTTTTCTTGAAGAATATCCTCAGAGTAAAAATATACTGACCGCAAAACTATATGTGGCGAAGTGTTATTATTTCAAGGAAGACTACACGCATTCTTTAGAGGTGCTTACGGAACTTGAAAAAACAACCGCGGCGGAGGTAAATACCGAGGAGGTTTTGTACTGGCTGGCCGAAGTTTATTTTAAGGGAAAAAATTACGCCAATACGATTCGTTATACAACGAATATTATCGAAAACTATCCTTCTTCGAAATTCATGTGGCGCGTTTACTATCTTAAAGCTGCCAGTTTGGCAGAATCGGGAGAGGGGCTAAAGGCGCAAGAGTTGTTTGAGAAGATAGTCGAAAAGTGCAAAGACAAAGATATCGCGGAAGGTGCGTATGCACAATTGCTTAGCTGGTACTTTCAGCAGAAAGAGTATGTCCAGCTTATTTCGCTGGGAGAAAAATATCTTAAATATGCCCCCAAAGGCCCTTCAGCTGCGAAGGTATATTTTTATCTTGGTGAAAGTTATTATGCCAGAAAAGACATGGAGAAATCCGTTGCTAATTATCAACGCGCATTGAATATCAGTATAGATGCGCACTTGAACGATCTTATCAGGCAGGGGCTTGGGTTTGCGTATCTGGCCAAGGATGACAGTCAGCAGGCAAAACGCATCATTGATTCGATTGAAAGCGCTCAGCTACGTCTTTTTTGTCAGGGTGTATATTATTTTAAATTGAAAGACTATACAAAAGCTCTGGAAAACTTTGATGTATTCTTGAAGACGTTCGGACAAAGCAATATTGTTGCCAATGTATATCTTAATAAAGCAGATGCGTTGTATGAGATGGGTAGGATCAACGATTCGCTCTACGCCTATCAGTATGTGCTGAATAATTTTAAAGGTAGTACCTACTCGGATATCGTCGACAAAACACATTACGGGTTGGCGTGGTGCTTTTTAAAACAGGGAGAATTTAAGAAGGCGATCGAGGAGTTCAAAAATACGCTCAAATTTACGAATAATGCCATAGTCATGGTAAGTTCGCAGATCCAGATTGCCGACGCATATCAGGAGGCCGAAAACTATAATCAGGCATTGGACATGTATAACGAAATATTGAACAATAACCCGAATACAATATATGCAGATTATATTCAGTTTCAGATAGGCATGATTTTCCTTAAAACGAAAAAGTTAGAAGAGTCGCTTCTTGCGCTTAAGAATTTGCAAACTGGTTTTCCTTCGTCAAAGCTCATTCCTCAAGCGCAATATTATTTAGCAGTCGGCTATTTCAGCAGCGAAGCATATCAGGAAGCGAGGAGTCTTCTGGAAGATTTCTTTAAAAAGTTTCCGCAAAGCGATTTAATGGCAAAAGCGCAGTATCTTTACGGTAAATGTTTCTTTAACGAGAAGAATTATGAAAAGGCTGCCGACATATTTAGGGCGATGATCGGTAAATACAGCGATAAAGAAATGGAAGAGCTGGTGTATATCGATTTGGGCAATTGCTATTTGAATCTTTCGTTGTACGACAAAGCTAAAGATGTATGGGGCCAGTTTCTCGCTAAATTTAGCCAATCATCATATGCGGCTTGCGTATCGTTATATCTGGGTGGTTTGTATGAGCGGGAAAAAAACTATCCGGAGGCCGAACGGTATTATCAACAAGTGGTGACTCAATATGCTTCGTCGAATTGGGCCAAAGAAGCGTATGTTTCTTTGGGGCATCTTTACTGGTCGAGAGGAGACTTGGATAGAGCGGAAACATATTTTAAGAAAGTGCAGGATAAAGATAGCCCGCTTTCGTCAAAAAGTAAATTGTATCTGGCTAAGATTTATATGCAAAAGGGAGCCGCACAGGATGCGCTCGTGCTTTACGATGAGCTTATTTCTTCCGGGGCGGATGTTTCAAGGATAGCAACACTGGAAAAAGCATATGCGCTTAAGGATATTAAAGAATATAGCCGGGCGATACCGTTATTCCGGCAAGTGATAGATGCGGGTATGGATTCGCCTAAAATTCGTTTTTCGCTGGGGACGTGCCTGGAGAAGACAAATCAAAATAAAGAGGCGATTGACGAGTATTTCAAGGCGGCATATATCTTTTCGAAAGATACGCCAGAAGAACCGGTTACGGATAGCGAGGAGTATACTGTCAAAGCATATTTTCGTGTTGCAAAAATTTATGAAAAAGAAAATAAAACAGCAGCTGCAATAGAGATTTATAAAAAAATAGTCGGTTCGGACACAGAAGAAGCGAAAATCGCCAAAGAGCGGCTGGAAGAGTTAGGAAAAAGCCAAAAAACGCATACGGAAAATTAAGGAGGTACGATGTGGCAGTGGATTGAGAAAGGCGGGCCGGTCATGATACCGATCATTCTTTGTTCCGTGGTGACTCTTACCATCATTGTGGAGCGATTTATTTTTTATCATAGCCGCATCCGATTTGATACCCAGGCGCTTCTTGAAAAGATTCTTGGCTATGTACGCAAGAACAGGATCACTGAAGCTATTGATCTTTGCGAAAAGAACCCTTACTATGTTACCAACATTCTGAAAGCCGGCCTGCTTCATCACGAGGATTCCAGGGATATTGTTAAGGATGCTATGGAAAATGTTTCGCTCTATGAAATACCGAAATTAGAGCAGAATATAAGTTTTTTGGGCGCAATCGCTTCTCTCGCGCCTTTACTGGGATTCTTGGGAACCGCGGTAGGATTCTTGCGTTGTTTTTATGTTATTGAAAAAAAACTTGGGATCGCAACGTTCGCCGATCTTTCGATGGGAATATGGGAGGCTCTGGTGACTACGGTATTCGGTTTATGTGTGGCAATATTCAGCTACAGCGCATATCGATACTTTTTGCACAGAGTAGGACTTTATATGTTAGACGCACAGCGGGCGGAAAGTGAATTATTGGAAGTGCTCGCCCAACGTAAATATGTTAATGAAGTATAAAGGAGTTCACGAGCAGCAGATTAACTTTGAACTATTCCATGGTATTGCATTTGCCAATATCGCGCTCTTATTGCTTCTTTTTTTTATGTTATACTCTTCTTTGTCTGGCACGCTCGGCATAACGCTTAAATTCCCGCGTTTTTTGACTTCCCAGGATATGCCACAACAGATGTTTACGCTCGCCATTTCGGCTAACGGCAAAATATTTGCGCTCAATAAATTTGTTGATAGCGATACTCTCGAGCGTATGATAAAAACGGGTCACTATACGGCCGTATTTATCAAGGCTGACAGTAAAACCAGCTTAGCGGCGCTTACGGCTGTATGGGAGATATGTAAAAAGGCAGGAGTAGAAAGAATAGGGATCGCTACCGGAAAATAATATACTACATATGTATCCAGTCCTTTTGAAAATAGGTTCAATCACCATATATACGTATGGTTTTTTGGTGTTTATAGGGGTATTGTGCGGTTATGTTGTCTGTATGCGGGAAGCCCAAAGGCAGCAGATAAACCGGCAGGTATTTTCAGACATATTTTTTTGGACCGTGTTTATCGGTTTTATTGGCGCACGGTTTTCTTATCTCGTTATCGAATACAAAAGTTTTTTTGAAGATCCTCTGGGCCTGCTTTTTAACCGAGGCGGTTTCGTTTTCTACGGCGGTGTCCTAAGCGGCTTTTTGGCTGCTTTTTTGTTAACCAAGAAATATCGTATTCCTTTTTTATCATTTTTGGATATCATGGCAGTAGGGATCCCTTTGGGGCATGCTTTTGGGAGGTTGGGGTGTTTCTCGTATGGCTGTTGTTACGGCCGCGCAACCGGCTCATCCTGGGGAGTAGTTTTCCCCTTAGATTCCCCGGCAGGTTACCACTATCCAACCATGAAACTTATTCCTGCTCAACTCATTGAAGCATTTTTCCTTCTTGCTGTTTTTGCTATACTGCTTATTTTTAGAAAAAGAAAACGGTTTAATGGACAGCTTTTTCTTATCTATCTGATAAGTTATGGGTTTTTGCGGTTTATTGTTGAATTCTTTAGGGGTGATTTAAGGGGCGAATTATTTTCTTTGTCGACTTCCCAAATTATTGCTATCATCTTATTGCTGTGTAGTTTTGTGTGGTGGCGTCGCTGGAGTTCCGGGAAACATCCGTAAGTATTCTTTAAAATTGGTAGGCGGTTTATCTAGCGGCGGCAAGGACAGATATAAGAGATTATATATGCTTACGATTGCATTAGCACAAATTAATTCCTGCGTGGGAGCTATAGAGAAGAATGCTGAAAAAATAATCAGCATTATCCGGCAGGCGAAAGCCAGAAAAGTAAGTATGGTAATTTTCCCTGAGCTTGCTCTTACCGGATATCCGCCCGAGGATCTGCTTCTTAAGCCACATTTTGTCGAGAAGAATCTGTATTATCTTAAAAAAATTAAAGAAGAATGCAAAAACATAGTTGCGCTGGTCGGTTTTGTCGATAGAGCCGAGGGCCGCTTGTATAATGCCTGCGCATTTTTGCAGGAAGGGAAAATTAAGGATATTTACCGCAAGATTTATCTTCCGAATTACGGCGTTTTTGATGAAAAAAGATATTTTCATTCTGGTAATTCGCTCTCGTTTTATACCTTCAAAGGGTACCAATTCTCGGTAAGTATCTGCGAAGACGTTTGGAAAGAGGCCTTTATAACTGTTTTGAGAAAGCGGCAGCCAGATTTTATCGTTACTTTGTCGGCGTCTCCTTTCCATTTGGGAAAAATTTCCTTACGGGAAAAAACCATGGCGGCCGTAGTGCAAAAAACCGGAGCTTTTCTCTTTTATTGTAACCTTGTCGGCGGGCAAGATGAACTGGTGTTTGATGGCACCAGCATGGTTGTTTCACCGTCGGGAGAAGTAATTGCCCGTGGCAAGCGATTTGCCGAGGATATGCTTGTTTTCAATCTTTCCAGGAAAAAGCAATACCTGTCAAAAGAAATAAAACTTTCGCCAGTCGAGGAAACTTTCGAAGCTTTACGGCTTGGTTTGCACGATTATGTATATAAAAACGGATTCAAAGATGTCTTGGTGGGGATTAGCGGAGGCATTGATTCTGCCCTTGTCGCCGCATTGGCGGTTAAGACGCTGGGAAATAATCGGGTACACGGCCTGATTATGCCTTCCCGTTATACCTCTGTGGCGACGTTACGTGATGCAAAGAAGATATGCGAGAAGCTCGGGATTGCCTATCAGCTTGTCGATATTGACGAGTTGTTTGATTGTTATCTTAAGGTGTTGCAGCCGTTTTTTGCCAAACATGGGCAGGATAAAACCGAAGAAAATCTGCAAGCACGGATTCGAGGAAATCTCTTGATGGCTTTTTCGAACAAATTTGGTTCACTGGTTTTAAATACCGGCAATAAGAGCGAAGTGTCGGCCGGGTATTGTACGCTTTACGGTGACATGGTGGGCGGGTTCGGTCTCCTGAAAGACGTTCCCAAGACGCTTGTCTATGAACTTGCCAGGCATATTAATATGGTAAGCAAGAAAGAGTTAATACCTTCTTCTGTCATCAAGCGCGCCCCTTCGGCGGAGCTAAAGCCAAATCAGAAAGATCAGGACACTTTGCCTCCCTATGAGGTTTTAGACGCGCTTATAAAACTATATGTGGAAGAGGAATGTAGCTTGGAGGATATTACTGCGAAAGGATTTAATGAACAGTTAGTTAAGCGTGTCATACGTATGATTGATGCAAGTGAATATAAGCGTAGGCAGGCACCTATCGGTATTAAAATTACGCCGCGAGCTTTCGGTAAAGACCGGCGTATGCCGATTACTAACGAGTTTAGGCAGTAATGTGGCAGGTGCATGTGTGCAGGGTCCGTTGGGTTGCTGGAGCAACTCAACGAAAGTAGTATAGTGTAAGGTTGACAACAGAAAGGAGTAGTCATGGCAAAGGTTAAAGCGGTAAAAGCAAGGGAGATTCTTGATTCACGCGGTAATCCTACGATTGAGGTTGATGTTATCCTATCCAATGGCATTGTGGGTAGAGCTGCTGTTCCTTCCGGAGCTTCTACCGGAGAACACGAGGCGTTAGAGTTACGTGATAAGGATAGCAAGCGCTATCTTGGCAAGGGTGTGCTCAAAGCCGTTGAAAACGTTAACTCAATTATTTGTCCAAAAATTAAGGGTCAGGATTCTAACTATAAGACGATTGATAAAATCATGTTAAGACTCGACGGAACAGCCAACAAGTCAAAGCTTGGCGCAAATGCTATCCTGGGCGTGTCTTTGGCGGTAGCTAAGGCCGAAGCAGCTGCAAAAAAAGTTCCACTGTACCGTTATATCGGTGGTTCTAAAGCAAATCTCCTGCCCGTGCCTTTGATGAATATTCTAAACGGCGGTATGCATGCAGATAATAATTTAGATATCCAGGAATTCATGATTGCACCGATTGGCTTTGCAAGTTTTAGCCGGGCCTTGCAGGCAGCGACCGAGGTCTTTCATAGTTTAAAATCAATCCTTAAAGCGAACAAGCTTTCTACCTCAGTGGGTGATGAAGGCGGCTTTGCTCCCAGCTTATCTAAAAACGAAGAAGCTTTGAGTTTGATTATTCAGGCTATTGAAAAAGCAGGATATAAGCCGGGAAAAGAAGTGGCGTTGGCTTTGGATGTGGCTTCCAGTTCTTTCTTTAAGAACGGTGGATATATGTTTGAAGGCCAAAAGGTAGACGCTTCCTACATGGTTAATTTTTACTCACAGCTTATTGCCAAGTATCCGGTAGTTTCTATTGAGGACGGTTTAGCTGAAGATGATTGGCAGGGTTGGCAAAAACTTACTGCCGAATTGGGCAATAAGACACAGCTTGTTGGGGACGATTTGTTTGTTACCAACACCGAAAGGTTGCAGCGCGGAATCAATGAGAAAGTCGGTAACTCTATTCTTATTAAGGTAAACCAAATCGGTAGTCTTTCCGAGACGCTCGCAGCTATCGCTTTGGCTTTTAAGAATAAATACACCGCGATCATTTCTCATCGTTCTGGCGAGACCGAAGATACCACTATTGCCCATCTGGCAGTAGCAACGGCTTGCGGGCAGATTAAGACCGGGTCACTGTCGCGTACTGACCGGATTGCAAAATATAATGAGCTTCTGCGTATCGAGGAAGAGTTAGGAAAAAAAGCACGCTATGCGGGCCAAACATTCAAATATCGATTATCTTAAGGTTCTACAGTGTATCTTTGCCGCGACTGTCCTGTTTGTGGCGGCTATGGTATTCTATTTTCCTAATTACACTAAGCTTAGGAAATTACGGCAAGCTAACCATAGCGTTGTTTCGAAAGCGAGAGTTGTCGGCGGCGAAATCAAGGATTTACGGTATAAATACCGAAAAATCGGTAAAGACCCATATCTCTATGAAAAAATAGCCCGAGATGAGCTGGGTGTTGCCAAAGACAACGAAATAGTTGTTGACATCAAGGAATAAGTTGTTAGAATCTACTAAGTTTCGTATGAGTCTATCCTGATTTTTACGCGGGGTGGAGCAGACAGGTAGCTCGCAAGGCTCATAACCTTGAGGTCAGTGGTTCAAATCCACTCCCCGCAATGTCTTAAATAGAGGGCGTAGATTGAAGAAATTCAACCTACGCCTTTTCTGTTTATGGACATATAGTATCGTTGGAGGCTGTGTGATATGGTTTATGCTGAGGTTTAAATTGTAAATTTTAGCCTGTAGGATATAATAAAAAAAAGGAGTAATAAATGAAACCTCAAACAAAGAAAATCATAGCGGATGAGTGGTTTGGTGAATAAGGAGGGGTGATGGAAAATATTACAGCACCAAAAGGTGTAATATTAATAGTAAAAACTTATACTGTGTTAATTGTCTTATTGTTTGGGATATCGCTGCTTTTATTATTTGCAAGCACACTTCCAGTTCCCGTATCAGAAAGTGATAGCCTTGAAGCTGGTGTCCGGGTTTCAAAGATGCAATCGTTGTCTTTGCGAGCTTCCGGTATTATTCTATTTTTAGCTATTAATTTTATCCTGTTGCGAAAAGCACTGCGAAATTTAAAAAAGTTGGCACTATATTACAATTTGTTACTTTTCATAGCATGTAGTATTCCTTTATTATTATTCATTATTGATGTTAAAGACGCCCAAGTTATTGGTATTAAGATATTTTTTATTTTAATAATTCTATTATTTCTGTGCAGTAATTTGTATCTTTTCCGTTCCAAGGTTAAAAAGTGTTTTATATAGAAATATTGTAAGCCGATTCTACTATCCATTTTTTTTCATCATCTGGGCGGTAAGGACGTTGAAGCAAAATGATTTAGGTAAAGATATTTAAAAGGAAGTATAGAAATGAGGACCGGGTCTACTATTATAAATTGAGCATTTCTATTTACATTACTACTTGAAGTAATACAATCATCTAAAGGAGGTAAAGGCTACTGAGGACAGGGTACTAGTCAACAAAGCTCTTTATTAGTTTTTTATCGTCTCATAACCTTGAGGTCAGTGGTTCCCCGCCAGCGAAGCTGGCGAGGTCTCGCCCTCTGCCGAAGGCAGAGAGGCGGAAAATCCACTCCCCGCAATGTCTTAAATAGAGGGCGTAGATTGAAGAAATTCAATCTACGCCTTCTTTGTTTATAGGCATGTAATGCTTTCGGAGGCTGTGGGGAGACTCGATAATGTTTATCCTACCAACGAACCTATATTAATTTGGACCTTATCATGTGTTAGCAGCATTACTTTCTGCTAGCATTGTAAGCGATTCCAGCAATTACCGTGCATAGCCTTGTCGGCTAATCTCTTAAAATGTTATACTTAAATACTAGAGCATCATAAAAATAAGGAAATATCTGTAGATGATAGGAAGAAAGCTATGAGATCGTTCAAATTCTTATTGTTTTATCTTGTTTTTAATCTGCTATTTGTAGGATTTAGATGTTTTGCTTCCGATAGCAAGGTGCTATCTACAAAAGTTGTCAGTAATAGAGCCCAGAAGCGTGAACAAGTAAAGGGGCAATTTATGGCCGAGCGTTCTATAGATAGAAGGCAAGAACTAGATGCCCGCGCAAAATGGAACAACGCAATTATTCCTGCCGCTGGTACAACATACGAAGTTCGTGCTTTAGTAAAAGGGAAAGACCGAGACCAAGTATTTGAACAGACAATTTCCTCGGGGCACACTTCTTTGCAACGCGCAGAAGAGAAACGTGCCGAAGCCCTTGATAGACCTTATTATAAAGGTTCTCATGTTGCAATTTTTATGGAAGTTAATAATGAATTAAAGCAAGTGCTATATTGGGACCCCGCCATTAAACCTTTATATAGAATTGGTAGTTATGATACGCTCTATGAGGTGGCTGATTTGGCCGCACGCTTACGTTTGGATGATTATAAAATGATAGCAGCTAAAGGATGGGATAGAGATCCGAATGTAGCTGGAATGTTAGCGCCAGAACTAAAAATATACAGTGTTGATGGCGATGGCATGCCCATGAGTGAAGCTGATATCGCCTTCGAAGTATTTCTTAAAACAGAAGGTATTCATAGGCCAAAAGCGTTAAATATTTTTCATTATACAAACCAAGAAGCAGAAGATTTTGTTTCAAGAGAACAAAAATTTCTTCCACAAGGACAGAGTTTACGTATTAGAGAATCAATCTTTTTTAACCCTCTCCCGGAAAATTTCAGTTATCCTGATTGAAAGTTATATCTTGTCATTATGAACACAATATGACATTTGAGTGGGAATTAGTAGTTAACCTGCCTTAGTTTTTATCCCACCAGCCAATCTACATTAGTTTTAACCCCTCGCTAAATCTGTTGTAGTCATAAATTACCGTGGTATATTGAAAACAAACAGTAAAATGACAGCAGCAAATATAATAGGTGGGATTTTATTTAGCGGAATTGGCTTCGTTGCCTTGATGTATGGGAAAAAGCAAGTCAATACAAAGGCGATGATAATCGGCGTTCTACTTATGGCCTACCCTTATTTTGTGTCAAACACCATTGCGTTATATCTAATAGGCGTTGTTTTAACAGTAGCCTTATTCATCCCCCGCTAAATACCTCGCTTTTTTAACCTTGACCAATATTTACTATAGCAGTATCATTTTAGCTACTTGACCACAAAGGGGTGGTTAATGCATGAGGATAAAATGATATCCAGAAAACACAATCGGGACATTTTTATAGGGTAAGGCAATCATCTATCAGAGGATTGCCTTTTTGGTTTAAGAAAGGAGATATATATGAAATGCAGCGTTCATCTTGAAAGAGAAGCTGTAGGAGCTTGCGTAGAATGTGGTCTTGCTTTTTGTGAGGAGTGCAAAGTTACTATAAGTAATAAAAATTATTGCAAAAAATGTGTTGAAAGGGTAATCAAAAGAACCAAACTTTCTGAAAGAAATCCTGCCATTGCTGCTTTATTGAGTTTTATTATCGCTGGTGCAGGACAAATATATAATGGACAGATAGGAAAAGGTATTTTAATATTTCTAACGGCTTGGCTAGTAATACCTTGGATTTATGGCATTTTCGATGCCTACAACACAGCCAAAAGAATAAATAATGGAGAAATAGTTACTGAGGAACCATCGGGTTGTTTGCTTGCGCTTTTGTTTGTTATAACGATTCCGGTGGTTGTTGCTATGATTGCTTTACTTGCTGCTATAGCTATCCCAAATTTCTTGAGAGCTAGATTGGCAGCTAACGAAGCCGGAGCAGAAGCAAAAGTAATGACTATATCTACAGCACTTGAGAGCTATGCCTCTGTGCATGAAGGGAATTATCCTTCAGATGAAAAGGACCTTACAAATGCCCAGCCACCCTACTTAGGTGAATCTTGCAGTAATAAATCAATTAAAGGATATAATTATTCTTTAGAATTAAATTCTGATGGATATACAGTTACTGCAGAACCTTCCAGTTGCGGAACTACAGGAAGTAGAATTTTTAAAGTAGAGACGGGTGGGATTAAACGTGAACAACAATGTAAATGAATAAAAAACAATTAATAGTTACTTTATTAACACTATTTTTTGTTTTACCTGTATTCGCCGCCAATATACCTCAAGAGTTACAATTGCTTGGTTTTACTCAAGACAAGTTAGTTGATTACAGACGTGCTAAAGATAATATTGAATATTTTACTTTCTCCGATTGGACTACGGAGAGGAAGGGAGATACAATTACCTTCATAGTCGAGAGAGGTCAGATAACAGGAAAGTTTAAAGATGAGAATAGAAAGGTTTTAGATAAGGATATTTAAAAGGAGGAGATAAATGAATAGTAAAATAATTACGTTGATGATAGTGCTATCAGTTTTATATTATAACAATGCTGCAGCTAAAACTATAAACGCTTTAGACGTATTATCTTTTGAGGTAAATGATGCTACTCAGGTTACTGTAGGACCATATAAACAAGGCGACTTCCAGATATATACAGCAGCCTTGGTCGATCCTGAAGATAGGCTTTTGGGGGAATTTCATATCCAGGATTTTTCCAAACAATATACAAATTGGAAAGAAGTCTTAGTGTCGCCAACATATGATTTGGATGGATACAAAAGTGCGATTACTACACTTTTTCCTAATACTTTAATTTCTACCTTAACTTGGGTTTCGGCTGAAAAAAATAACATAAATGATAAGCAAGTTTATACGTATATTTTTGATTATACTAACTCTAAACTTTCGATAACTCATAGATTCAAATGCTACATATTAATACAAAATAGTTATCTCATTAGATGTTATGCTGGAACACCGCAGGCAGAATTTGAAAAAAATTCTAAAATAATAGATAGCATTATAGAAAGTGTAAGATTTGTTCAGAATTAGCAAAATTCTTTAGAACAAAAGAACAGTTTAAATAAGGAGACTTAATGAAACCTCAAACAAGGAAAATCATAGCGAGAGAAGTAAGGATTCTGTTGCTTTGTTATGTCTTAGGTCTTATAGCTGGTTATCTCGTGACGTGCAATAAGAATGCCCCTTGGTACTCTTCCTTTGTGGGAGCGTTCAGTGTTTGTATAATTTATTACATCGCTATTTTAATTGTGCGTTTGTTATTCAAATGTATCATCTGGGCGGTAAGGACGTTGAAACAAAGGATTTAGGTAAAGATATTTAAAGAGGCGATATGAATGAGGTCGTTACAAAGAAGAAAAGACCAAACATGGTTTCGATGTTCGTTCTCTGTTATGGTTTATTGGGTGGCTATTATCTTTTTGAACGTTTTTTGGGTTCAAGCGGAGTAAGAATGATAAAGCCATACGATGTAGCAGAAGTTAGTATTGTCTTAATTTTTGGTTTATTATTTTTTCTTTCTTCGATTCTACTGTTTAGAATGAAGTACTCTGGATTTTGGGTTGTTATTATACCGCTATTTTTATTTGCTTACGGTTTACCCCCATTATCTTTATTGCTATTATTACATATTGTTTATTTTAATCTACCCAAAGTAAAAGAACAGTTTAAATGAAACTTCAAACAAAGAAAATCATAGCGAGAAGGAGGGAATAATGGAGAAGAAAAGGTCGGTTGGGGTTACGATACTCTCACTGATTTATATCGTTATAGGCTTAGGCATATTAACAACTACCATAACCGAACCCAGAAATACAGAACCAAGCATTTTCTATTCGCATTGGGGGAGGGAAATTTTTGAGCCAATGACACCCTTAGAGCATTTGCGTTTCCAGGCAATTTTAGCGTTTTGCTTATCCACACCTTTTCTTATTAGTGGATTTGGTACTTTGAAATTGAAAAAATGGGGAAGGATACTTATTGTAATACTAAATATGTTTTTTGTATTTTTATTACCCCCAACAATTATAACAGTAGTTATCTATAAGCATCACGATTTTTTATTTCTCCTTATTATGGAAATTTTTGCACTCATTTTTTCGGTTTATCTCGCCCGTCCCAAAGTAAAAGAGCAGTTTAAGTAATCCGCTTTATCCTCTGGGCGGTAAGGACGTTGAAGCAAAAGGATTTAAGGAAAGATATTTAAGGAGATATATGAATAAACAAAAGACGAAATTTTTCTGGATAGTTATGGTGTTGGTTCTTGTCGGCATTGCTGTATTATTTTTGTTAATTTATGCTCAATGCTATGTACTTAAGCCTCAACACGGAATGGGTCGGATGAGTCCAGGTAAAGATGCAGCATATTACGATTCAGATAAGAAAAAATGGGTAAGCGAGGCGGAATGGCTTAGGAAGTACACAGAATTGCCAATAGGTTATCTTTCGAAAGAGGAGTGGGATAAGAAAAAACGGAATAATCAATGAAACCTCGAACAAAGAAAATCATAGCGATAGCAATAATAGGAATTATCATTTTTGGGGTTATATTTTTTGGAGGACATTTATTTAAGGGGAATGTATCTGGCAATGCAAGAATAAATAGGTCTTTCAAAGATTTAACTCTTGGAATGAGCCTCGAAGAATTTAAGTCAAAATTAATATATGAAGAAGGAAGCATGACAAAAGGTACATCATACAGAAGCTATGCGATATATAATACTTTTTATAACTCTTTGTATCATTACTCCGGTCAAGGCAAACGAATGAAGGAAATTAAAAATGTTTATAGCGTCTGGTGTTATTTCCTTGAAAACAAACTATTTAAGATCCACATAAGTTACCTTAATAGCTATCATCCGACTTGGGATAATGTTATCCATAACGCAAAAGGAAAGTATGGTGAGGGTATAATAGAAGCAGGAAATGTTATTCGTTGGGATGATGGAAAAACTACTCTAACGATAGCCAAATTATACGGGGAGCAAGGCTTAAATATAAGTGATAGTTATAGTGGAGACCATTACACAGTAACTTATAAAGATAACGAGCTGAGCTCATTAATTGACAAGAAAGAAAAGAAGGAAACCCCTGAAATCTAAACGAGTAAAGGTAGAGAAAGATGTTTAAAAGGGAATATATGAAACTAAAGAAAATCATAGCGAGAGAAGGGTTGGCATTGTTGGTGGCGATTTTTATTGCTTGGCATATGGCACAAACTAACGGTCTGAAAAGTTTTATGATGGATATTAGAATTGTAACCCCACGCCCAAATCAAGCAGATGCTGTTTTGCAAGAAGCAACTACAGCTGGTTTTTGGTTTATTTTGATTGTGGGTTATGGCGTTGTCCGCTTCATCCCCCTAAAGGGACGGCGTTGGACGCCAGCATCTGGGCGGTAAGGACGTTAAAGCAGAAGGATCCAAGGAAAGATATTTAAAGGAGGCGATATGAAACTATCCAGTAAAGTAATCTGGTTTATTTTTGGTGTAATACTTTATCCGCTTTGTTTTATGCTTATTTTTATACTTACGATTCCCCTTTCAGCTCTACCAAAAAATAATGCGGTGCAAATTTTTTCTATATCGGTAATATTTTTAATACCTATTTTTATTATCGTACTGACTTGGAAACGTAATATTAGTTTTGCTGTAGGATTAATTTTATCCTTTTGCTTAGTTTTCATTTCGTTGAATAGAAGTTACAGAAGGGTGGTGAAGAATGAGAAAGCAAAAGTACTAGAAAATTCATTACCCGCCCCAAAGTAAAGGAGCAGTTTAAATGAAACTTCAAACAAAGAAAATCATAGCGAGAGGGGATGAGAATGTATTTATTTAAAAGGATAATGTGGTTTCTCGGAGGGATTATTACGGGGTTCATATCATCTTTTTATATTCTTGTACCTATATTTTGTTCACTCCAAATACCCGTCTATTTACAATGTAGTATTATCATTATCATTGTGACAATTGTGCTTTTGCTATTTTCTAAGAAAAATAGAATATTCTTTTATAGTTTCCTTATTTCATTTATTATTGGGACGATTCCATGTATTGTGTTTTATTATGTGTTTGGAGGTGGCAGTTTTCCTAACCCCGATGGCGGTTCTGGCAGGATGAGTCGGGAAGAACAGTTAGAATTAGAAAGAAATCAACAAGAATACAAACCAGACCCAAGCAGAATTAAAATAATACAACTGAAATCAAAAAATGATTAAGGAAATGGTAATGTTTTTTTTCTTTAATGGTATGAAATCCCAAACAAAGAAAATCATAGCGAGAGAGGCAAAGCTAGCATATATCGGAAAAAAGGAGGAGACCTATGAATTGGTATTTCCAAGTGCTTAAGAAGTACGCAGTATTTAGCGGTCGTGCTAGACGGAAAGAGTACTGGATGTTCTTAATTTTTAACTTGAGTGTCTGCTTTGTATTAGGTTTCATAGAAGGGTTTTCCGGTATTACGCCAAAGGGAAACCACAGTGTTTTGGGCAGGATTTATGTATTGGCTGTCTTGATTCCGATCATTGCCGTTGCTATCCGCAGAATGCACGACACTGACCATCGCGGATGGTGGATACTCGTTCCGATTGTCAGCTGGGTTTTCCTCTGTTTAGATAGTACCCCCGGAAACAATAGATTCGGACCTAACCCCAAGGCTATCTCTTAACTTGTTTTCATCATTTGGGCGGTAAGGACGATAAGATAAAAGGATTTAGGTAAAGATATTTAGGGGGGATATACGAAACCTCCAATACAGATTCCGTATATTAATTGTTAGATTTAATAAATAAGATAAAAAAATAATGGCGAAATGTTTTAACTGTGGCAAAGAAATTGGTTTATCTTGGATTTGGAAAAAGCGGATGGTCCACGCGCCTCTTACTCTCCGACGATATACTCATAAGATAGTAGGCTTACCATTTTTTTATTGCCCCGATTGCGGAACAGAAATTCAACCTTCCGCAATCACAATGTGTGTTTATAGCGTTATAGTAATGGGTGGAACGTTGGGAACCTCGTGGCTGATTGTTCTGTTTGGCGATAAAAAACAGGTTAACATTATTAGCATAACAGTGATTTTTATATTTTTTGCTGTACTTGGTAACTTATGGTGGAAATTTTTCGGCAAATTAAAAGAACCATATCAATTTCCTTGGGAAAAGTAGTAATTAAATAAAAATCTAACAAGGCAATCCAGCGGACTAAAATAAGGGAGCAGTTTAAATGAAACTTCAAACAAAGAAAATCATAGCGAGAAGGAGGGGATGATGGAGAAGAAATGCTCGGTTGGGATAAGAATATTTAGCATAATAGGATTACTTTATGTGTCCTTTTTTCATTTAATACCTTTATTTTACTATGCTCGGATGAATAATTTTATTCATTTAATTTTCTTAGCTTTCTCCATAATTCTAATAATTAGCTTAATATTTATGTTAAAAATGAAAAACTGGGCAAGAATAGTATTTGTTTCCCTTATGATTATCCAATGTTTATCTGTGTTTCCAACTATAATCGAGGATTTTAGAAAATAAGATAGAGGGGTCAGACCTTCAGATGTCAGATAGATCGCAAAAATGAATTATTTATCAACCAAAGCCCACCTCCGGGGTGGGATTTGGTTGAGGTTTATAGATTAAACAAAATTAAAAATTATCCATGCCCGACGATCCACTTGATGAATTTCTAGGATATGATTTTGCAGTGGGCGCGGATAACATAAAATGTTCCCATTGTGGTTACAACATATCGCGTAGCTTATTCTTCGAAGACGATGACGAAGAAATCAAATGTCCTAAGTGCGGCGGAAAAATAGAAAATGATGGATAAAAGACACGTAATATCTTTTTTGCTGGTATTAATTTATTTTGTTTCCCTGTCTTATAGTAAAGAGCTGCCAAAAAAGAATATTCCCCAAGAGCTGCAATTGCTCGGTTTTACTCAAGAAAAGTTGGTTGATTACAGACGTGCTAAAGGAAATATCGAATACTTCACTTTCTTTGATTGGACTACAGAGAGGAAGGGAGATACCATTACTTTCATAGTCGAGAGAGGTCAGATAACAGGAAAGTTTAAGGATAAAGATAGGAAAGATTCAGGTAGGGATATTTAAAAGGAGGATATATGAAACTCGAAACAAAGAAAATCATAGCAAGCGAATGGTTGATTTTGTTATGTTTAATAATTACTTTTTATTCATCTTTGGCATTGTACAGGGAAATAACCTTACGGTATGACCAAATTTTAACTCCTATTTATTTCTGGAGGCATTTTGGTTTAATGTACACAGCTTATTTTATCATTCGCTTTACAATCTGGGCGGTGAGGACGCTAAGGCAGAAGGATGTAAAATGAGATTGGGCAATAAAATTGGATTGTTGATTATAATTATAATTCCAGTATGGATATTTATAAGAGCCCAGTTAATTTATACAGAAGGTCCAAAAATAGTTAAGAGGATAGAAGAATATAAGGTTAGATATAAAACATACCCAGAAACATTAGGGCAGATGAATATAAGGAGTATACTTTCTCCGATATATATGTATTCTAAAAACGATGACAAATTTAGCTTAATGTATTCTATATTTATATTTTCAAGATGGTATTATGATTCCAATGATAAAAAATGGAAGACCATGGATTAAATGTTAACTAAAAAATTATTGGATATTTATAAAACTGCGAAAGAATATTTTACTCGTCCGTTTCATCGCCTGGGCGGTGAGGGCGAAAGATAAAATGAAAAAACTAATCGGTTTATTGATATTAGTTGTATTGATTGATGGGTATACTGCAAGAATTGATGCTGCGAGCAATGGAAGTGAAGCATCTAATTATGAGTACAGCGATAATGATATTCCGGCTGTTTGTTTTTTCCCGGTAGAAAAGGCAAGATGGAGTGGCTACGGCGTTACCAACAATGATTGGGGAAAGCTGACTGATTATCAAAAAACTATGTTTATCTCAGAAGGGATAGAAGAAATTAAACGAATCGAAACGGGTAAAGTTACGGTAAATATTCAGGAAGAAGGGGCAGCTTTGCTTATTGCCACGAACGAAAGGGTTTTCCGTCTTCAGGAAGAATACCCCGGCCTTGATGTAGGAATGATAAAGTTTCTACGCGATATGTTGCAAGATATGGGAAAAATAAAAGAATAAATAAGTCATATAGTGGGGTCAGACCTTCAGATGTCAGATGAATAAAAAAATACATGATCCCAGCCTACGAAGATACTGCGAAATTCTTTTCGATCATTTCACGATGTTTAGCGGGGTTAATGCCAGTGAGACTGTCTTTTTTTTAGACAAAGCGAAAAACATATAGTCAGATTACCATTAAGGAGGCAAAAGAATGAAGTACTTTGAAGTTCCTCGGCCGGCAGGAAACGGACTCTGTTCGGACAAGAACTGTCCTTGTTCGGAAACGGTAATCTTGCGAGGCAGCGGTTATTTGTATATTAGCCAGGAGCTCGTGGATTTTCGCCAGGATTGTCTTAGTTATGAGCAACTTCAGGCTAAGTTAGAGGCGATGGCTAAATCCGACCCGTTAAACAATCATGGCTCTTCCGGATTCGTGCGTTTCTTACCCCCCGGCACTACCAGTCCGATTATGATGTGTAAGCAAGGCGCTACGCTTAGGGGGTTAGACCTCGGGGTGGCTGCCGCTGATGCAAAATATTGGTGGAAAACCGGTCTGGTGCCGCTTCGAGTGACTCCGATTGCTACTGGCGGTATGGCGAATCCTGAAAATATACAGTCTACTATTAGCCAACTAAACGAATCAGCTTCTCGCGAAAGATTTCAGGGTAAAAAGGTTTGCGTAGTATGCAATAGCGATATTTCTACAGGAGTTATTCAATGTGCTAACTGCGGCAGTTCACGCTTTAATTACATCTCGGATAAAATAGAAACTATACCAACAGATTCCGAACGACAATCGAAACTGCCAGAGGAAAAACAAAAAAAGTGGTGGCAGTTCTGGAAAACATCCAAAATCTTATCCGCAAAATAATAACGGGGTTAGATCGTAAAATGCGAAGTGTATCGCGGCGAGCATATAGCAAAATTAAAAAATATGAGTTATGTGCATGTAATTTTCAAAACAAAAAAACTAATTTCTTTAGATCTTAAGGTTTCTCTATTGCTCCACCGCCATATAATTTATAAATTGAATGGTTAGAAAAGAACATAAAATCTTATTATTGTCTTTATTTTTTACTACAGGCATTTTGTTATATTCCTTCGGTGTCCAGATAGGGAATCTTTGCGGCAATGGTGTCTGTCAGGTAGGTGAGAATTCCGGAAATTGTCAGGCAGATTGCAGGCCCAGAAAAATAACACAGGATCCTTTCGGCATTTTTGTGCCTTATCTTACAAAAAACTCGATAAGTATGATCAACGAACTTGCTGTTGACGCAAGAACCATCGTTATGTGGGATTGGATTACACCGAGGAAAATTACGGCTTTTGATGATTTTATTTCTCAAGTTAAAACGAATGTGGTGCTTACCTTAGGTGGGGCTAAGAAATTTTCTTCCGGCGGGGGTTTTCCGCTTCCGCGAGGAAAAGATCTCGAAGAATGGAAAACGATGGTTGCAAGATTAGTCGAAAGATACGATGGGGATAACGATTGGGGATGTGCTTTAAATCAGCCGGACTGCTATAATCCCGGAGACGGACTTTACCCAAATAATGATTTTCAAGAAGCAATCAAGAAAAGGCCAATTAAATATTGGCAGATAGAAAATGAATGGCTTTGGGAGATCAAAGATCCCGACAACCCGCAACGTCGGGCTTCCAATGAGAGCATGTTGGACTATTTTCTACAAATCAGAAAAGTTATCAAGGATAGAGACTCCCGGGCTAAGATAGTTTTGGGTGCTTCTACTACTTCCCATTTTTCCGCAGGTGCGGATGGCTATAGTCCCGACAATTGCATTGAGTGGGGGGATTTAGATTGTAAATATGAAAAACTTTCTTTGGATGCGCTGCGGCCAAAAGCACGCTTGAAATTAAAGGAGATGCGGGAAAGGGATATTTTCTTTATGAAAAAAGCTGCGCCGTATTATGATGTTTTTGATTTCCATATCTATGGAAATAATCTTTTGGATATTGCTTATGTGGTTGGCTGGTTTAACAAAATAATGCATGAAAATAATATTGCAGGTAAGGCAATCTGGAGTACAGAAATAGCTAAGCCATATTTTTTCTTTCCTTTAATGGGCCTGCCTAGACCGGATTGTGCCACGGATGACAAATTATTTTATCCCAACGGGCCGCGGCCGATTAAAACAGCATATGATAGTAGTATACATTCGAGTTACCTGGTTAAGCTTTTTGTCATTGGGATAGACAGCGGTGTAGAGAAAATGTTTTATGCCGGCTTGCACCCGATTTTTAACCTCAATGATAATTTTTGTAAACTATCCCTCACTAATGAAAGAGATGAGAAAAAACCGGCATATTACACTTATAAATTAATGCGGGAAAAGCTAGCTGGATGCACAGACGTAGAAAAATTAGCCGACCATACCTATAAGTTTTCTTTTGGGAATAAGAAACCAGTCTTTGTTGTATGGGGCGACTCCGGAAATAAAACTATCGACTTATCGCGTTATATTGGCGCAAAAAAAATAAAAGTTACACGTATTATTACCGAGAACGGTAAGACTGACCAAGATGCGTTGGTAGAGACTTTACCTGTGAGCCAGATAGAAATTTCGGTGACGCCTGTTTTTATCGAAGAGGCAGATAAGGAAAATGACGGGGTCAGACCTTCAGATGTCAGATAAATAGGAAAAAGTGTTTTATATTCAAGATCCGGTTAGACGAAATTGACAATTTTTTCAAGGAGTTAATGATCCAATCATTTTTTGCGAACAGCACATATAAATCCATTTCCCGAAATTAGATAATTCCGATAACCCTACGATTTTGCGAGTCGTAGGGTTCTCTCTTTTTATGGGGATTTGTACCAATCCATGCATTTTTGGTATATAATAGAAAGATAAAAGACATTCAAGCAAAAACATGGACATATTTAAAGACAGATTATTATTGATTACTTGCGGTCGAGGCGTAGTTCCTTATCTGCGCCAGGAAGTAGAGCAACTCGGATATAAGGTGTTGTCTACTCATGATACCGGTTTAGAAGTGGATGCCTCGTTTGAGGATGCAGCCAAACTGAATCTTTGTTTACGTACCGCCCTGCGCGTGCAATATTTACTCAAAAAGTTTCTCTGTCGTAACCCGGATCAACTTTATCGGGAGGTGGTCTCAATACCATGGGAAGAGGTAATGGCTGTTTCCGAATACTTGAGTGTGGTATCGGTCACTAAAACCGTGAATGTTAACAATTCTATGTTTGCAAGCCAAAAAGTTAAAGATGCGATTGTCGATCGGATGGTTGAGAAGTGTGGAGATCGGCCATGTTCCGGCCCGAAACGCGATAATGTGGTTGTTCATCTTTACTGGAAGGACGATTACTGTTGGCTGTATCTGGATACTTCCGGTAACAAACTTTCCGACCGTACCTACCGAAAAATTCCGCATACAGCACCGTTACAGGAAACGCTTGCTGCGGCATTATTGCTTGCCGCCGGCTACAAAGGTTCGGTTCCTTTAGTTAACCCCATGTGCGGAAGCGGTACCCTTGCTATTGAAGCAGCACTTATTGCTTTGCGTTACGCACCAGGGCTGCTGCGGAATAATTTTGGCTTAATGCATGTGAAGAATTTTAACGCTACTAAATGGGTTGCTTTGCGCAAAGAATTACAGGCAGATATGCTCACGCGTATGCCGGTTCGTATTATTGCTTCGGACATTGATAAACACGCAATTGAAATAGCGAAGGCAAATGCTCGGGCGGCCGGAGTCGATAAAATGATCGAGTTCTATGTGTGCGATTTTACCGACACACCGTTACCCCCGGAAAAAGGCATTGTTATTCTTAATCCGGAATATGGCCTTAGGATGGGGCAAGATAAAGAGTTGGGGCAAATCTACGAAAGTATAGGAGACTTTTTTAAGCAGAAATGCGCAGGGTTTACCGGCTATATTATTACCGGCAATCTCCTCGGCGCAAAACAGGTTGGATTGAGGACTAGCCGTAAACTTATATTTTTTAACGCTCAGATAGAGTGCCGGCTTCTGGAATATCCGTTATATGCAAGTGATAAAAAAACTGTGCAGGAAAATAGTACGTTGGACAATGATAAGGTGTGATAGGGGATAAGCCGCAAATTTTTTTCAGTGTTTTTTATTTACAGAAAATGTTGTAAGCGAGGTATGACAGGGAGATACGGGGGGTGGATAACGGATGATTTTCGATACATTCCTGTTTTTTAATGAAATTGATTTACTGAAGATTCGATTAGAGGAATTAAAAAATAAGGTAGACAAGTTTGTCGTAGTCGAAGCAACTCGGACTTTTGCTTTCAGGGAAAAACCGCTCTATTTTCAGGAATATAAGCATGAGTTTAAGGAGTATCTTGACAGGATAGTTTATTACTTAATCGATGATACGCCGCCGATAAAACTTTACAATCGATGGAGTATCGATAGGTATCAGCGAGATTGCATTTCGAAAGCGCTGGTACGGTGTGGTTGCCACGATAACGATGTTATATTGATATCCGACGCTGATGAGATTCCGCGTGCCAGTAAAATAAGTGAAGCAGAAAAGCTATTGCAGGATCATGATTTTGTTGTTTTTGACCAAAAGTTTTATGTGTATTATCTAAACTATATTCATAGGGATTATTTTTGTGGTACGGTTGCGTGTAAATACGGCACTTTAAAAAAACTTCCAAGTATTGATGCGGTGAGATGGGGAAGGGGCGCTGCAAGGGGGCTAAGTATTGAACAGAGAGCCGGGGTTGTAAAAAAGTACGCCGACACCCGCTACCCGCATATTTCTGATGGCGGTTGGCATTTTACATCATTTGGAGGCCCGGATTCAACCTTATACAAGGTTCAGAATTTCGCCCATAAAGAATTAGATAAAAGTGCGCTCAAAGGATTACCTTATATTAGACATACTATCGGCAGATCTAATCTACAGAATAGCCGTGTATTAGCGCAGAAGTATAGAAAACTTCAAGCGCAAACTTACCCGCATTACCGTGATTTTGTCGAAATCCCATTATCTTCGGACAAAGATTTTCCCGTGGACGACGACCTTCCTGATTATTTGAAAAGCAACAAAGAAAAATATAAACATTTTTTTAAATTTATTGAACCATATTGCGATTCCGAGGCAGACATCAAATATTTTGGGACATTGCAGACCATAAAAATGTGGCTTCTGGAGGCTCCCATGAGTCTAGTATATTTCTTTGCGAAGATATTGAGAAATGCATTTCCTAAGGCGTATGCTGCGTTACGAAACTCAAGAGATGTGCACGCAAGACGCGGCAAGAAATCACCCCCTTGTTGAACCAACAGTAGATTTTTGTACCTTTTATATTT
Organism: Candidatus Omnitrophota bacterium; assembly: GCA_037146775.1. GTDB lineage: Bacteria > Omnitrophota > Gorgyraeia > Duberdicusellales > 4484-171 > JBAWWL01. The sequence goes on from JBAWWL010000008.1 coordinate 98,902, forward strand.
CAAACTTGCCGGAAAACCGCTGCGTATGGAAATATATGTGGTTTGGCGTTTAGGCATAAAATTTTACTATTATGGAGAGAGGGTGGTATAATAGTAAAACCACAATAAAAACATGGCAAAGAAAATTAAATCATATAAAAAAGGTAGAATTTGTAAATTTGCTGGTTGCAAAAACATTTTAAGTATGTACAATGCAGAAATTTTTTGTCATATTCATCGGCGTGCAGCAACTCCGACAAGTTCTTCTAAGATATCCAGTCGTCCGCATTATGCATGAATGCAGCCTATCCTGTAATCAGCTTATTACAATATGTTAGTTTTTCCACCTCGACGCGTTTTTAATGCGGCAGTATTATTTTTTTCAATTAGGCATATAGCAGCGCAAAAGCGAGCTTAAAGACTTGGTTGTGTCCTGGATAAATTTCCAATAAAGAAGGCATATTTAAACGAAGGTAGCCTGCAAGGAGGCGTGAGGATGTGGCCGAGAATTCCCCTGATACGTTTATGGCGCGTTTCTGATGTTGTCTTGTCTGTCACACTTTTGTTGTGCAATGCCATCAAGGTTTTTAAAAAACTCAAGACGCGTGGCCAGAGTCTGGCGGTCAGCAGGCAGGTAATCTTGAGATGCTTCATGTTGCTATCGTTGAGCGTTTCTTCCTTATTTGTGACACCGCATGCTTTTTCTCAAGAGAAATATTCAACCGCAGAGAAAAAGTATATGTTGGCCTTGGCAAGGGAAACGCTGGTATGGTATTTGAAATATCATAAACTACCGCAACCGGACACAGCAACGCTTTCCGGTAATCTGAAAGAAAAGAGGCCTTGTTTTGTGACTTTGATGAAGAAAGGGAATTTACGAGGGTGTGTAGGATTGTTTGAATTCGAAAAGCCTTTATATGAGAATATCATTGATAGAACGATAGTCGCCGCCGTACACGATGACAGGTTTTTTCCTGTCTCATACGATGAGTTAAGAGATATTACGCTTGAGATAAGCATTTTGACCGAACCAAAAGAATTAACTTTTACTACTGCCGAAGATCTGCTGAATAAATTAATTCCCTTCGAAGACGGGGTCATTTTGTATACCCCCTATGGCAGTTCCACGTATTTACCTCAAGTGTGGGAACAATTACCGGACAAAGAAGCATTCCTGTCTCAGCTATGCGCCAAACACGGTGCTCCTGGAAATTATTGGAAAACTAATTATAAAAAGATTAGAGTTGAGATATATAAGGCAATTCACTTTAAGGAAGAATCTTCCGCGGCAGGAAAGATTGTCGGGCCTGGTGGTGCGCTGGCAGGTAAGGGTGGAGCTAAAGTTATCGGCATAGTAGCTTTGACTAAAGAAGGTTCTCCTGCGCCATATGTTGTCAATGAGGGCGTCCCGTTACAGCCGGGGACGATTGTTGCCGAAGATTCAATTATTGTAGACAGGCAATGAACATATTGTTGTATTTTAAGTCGCTTTTTTTAAAGCTGATCGATAAGCTGTTTGGTCGGACAGGTATTTTTATCACTTTTTTAGGTTGGTTTTTATTGCTTACCGGCCTTTGGATGTTAGCAAACCCGGAAAGAGCCAGGAGGAGCTTGTCCGGCCAAAGTTTTGTACTTGCTAAAGGATATGTGTTGATATCGGTATTATTTTTGGGAACACTTTTGTTTTCGCTCAATGGTAAATTAAGCGGCGTTATATCCTTTAATATACTGCTTGTGGCAATCGTATTGTTGGTACAGGTTTATTTTGTATTAAAGAAAAGAATTGCTCAAAAAATCAATGCGTGGACAGGAAAAGTGCCAATAAAATTTCTAAGAATATATGCGATAATCCAAATCTTTATCGCTGTGGCCATGTTATTCCTACATAAGCGAATCTGGTATTAACTGTTTTTGTGTATAGCAAGGTATTTGTGACGTAATATTAAGCCTTTCCGTTGTAAAATGTTTAAACTTATTTCATGTAGTGGTATAATCAAAAATACAATGAACAACGTTAAAAAAGTATTGTTTCTTGGGATTGTCTTGAGTATATTTTTATTCATACCGCAGAAGGCTGTCTGTGGAGCAAAAAATTATCGTGGTAAGAAAATACTCTATATAAACTCGTATCACCAAGGTTATTACTGGAGTGACGGCGAACAGAATGCCGCTCAAAAGTCCTTGAGCGATACGGGTGTACAGTTTACGATCGCATACATGGATACCAAGAATAATCCTTCCGCTGAATTTAGCAGGCGAGCCGGCCTAAAAATAAAAAAGTTAATTCAAGAGTTTAAGCCCGACGTAGTGATCGCCGCGGATGATACCGCATTTAGGTATGTGATTATGCCTTATTACCGCAATAAGCCGTTGCCGGTTGTATTGTGCGGTATTAACTGGGATTTATCGCCCTACGGCGCACCGTACAAAAATACTACCGGTATGTTAGAAATAGGATTGGTCGAGTCGATTTATAAACATTTAAGGAAAATTGCAAAGGGTAACAGGGTCGGGCTTATCAGCTTTGATTCGTTCGGCGAGCGCAAAAACGCAGGATATTATCGTCAATATATCGACGGAGAATTCATCCGGGTTGAGTTTGTGAAAGACTTTGCGTCCTGGAAGCAGAAATTTATTGAAATGCAGGATAAGGTTGATATGCTTATTGTCGCCGACCCCTCCGGAATTAGAAACTGGAATATAACCCAAGCGGAGCAGTTTGTCTTAGAGCACATACGTATTCCTGTCGGGACAGAAACGATATCGATGATTCCGATCGCTTTGGTCGGAGTGACAAAAGTTCCCGAAGAACAAGGGGAATATGCTGCTCGAACGGCCTTGCGCATTCTTGACGGAGAAAAGCCTTCGGATATTCCGATTGTCAGCAATAAAAAAGGGAATCTATATGTAAATTTGAAAATTGCTAACAAGCTGGGTGTTATATTTAATCCGGCGACACTTAGGAGCGCAAAAGCTGTTATCGGCAGCGGAGAAAAGAACTAACGATGCTGAAACTTTCTATAAGAACCAAAATTATCATAGCTTTCTTTATCCTCATTATGCTTTCCGTATCTTTTCTACTTATCAGTTTTCCTTCTTTGTCTAAAATCAACGCCTTATCTTTCGCGGCGATTCCTTTAAGCAGGGAAATTAATATTTTGCAAGATTATGATGAAGGCGTGAAGTATTTGGCAAATAAAATTGAATTATATTTTAATATACGAAGCGAAGAGACGAAAGGGGAGGTGCTTGCGGCCGTAAAGCAGGTAAACGTGTTAGCAACGCAGCATAAACAGGAAAAGGCCTTGAGCCCGCTTGCGGGCATGTTTGATTTGGTTTTAGAATTAAACAACGCCGTCGTAGAGCTCATGAGTTATATGGACAAGAGTGAATCCGCCTATAAAATCAATCTGCAGATTGTTACCGTTAATAAACTCTTTGAAGCTTTCGACCAGATGCAAAATAATCTGCAGGAAGCAAGGTTGGTGCAGCTGCAGAAAAATGTACATTCACAAACGGAAATTACTCGCGTGCTTTTAGACAAGTTTTTGATGATAGAAATATTTATTATTGTCGTTGGTTTACTGTCATCGATAATTTTATCTAGAATAATTACCAGAAATTTATTGAAATTACGTAAAGGAACCCAGGAAATCGCCGAGGGTAATTTTTTGGCGCGCATTGATATATCTTCAGGCGACGAAATAGAAGAATTAGCCCGGTCTTTTAATATGATGGCAGATCACCTGCGAAAAACAACCGTTTCCAAAGATTATATGGATAATGTCATTCATACCATGGCGGAAACGTTGATTGTTGTCAACCCGGATCTCACGATTAGCAGCGTGAACCAGGCGACATGCGGGCTCTTGGGGTATTCCGAAAGTGAACTTATCGGCAAGTCCGTTATGATGTTATTTTCTGTCGAAGGAGCGCTCATGGAGAATGTTGAGTTTGATCATCTTATTAAGGATGCAAAACTCATGAATTGCGAGATAAACTATCGAGCGAAAAATGGCAGAAAGATCCCTATTATTCTTAGTACGTCGGCCATGAAGGATAAAGATAATAACACCATACGTATTATTTGTACGGCAACAGATATTATTGAGCGTAAAATAGCGGAGGAGAAATTAAAAGAGGTGGCGGAGCTGAAGTCGAAATTAACCTCTATGGTTTCCCATGAGCTGCGAACGCCGCTAGCGGCAATTAAGACCGGAATTAGTATTGTTTTGGACGGCTTGACCGGTGGGATCAATGTTGAACAGAAAGAAGTCTTGGATATCGTAAAAACAAACGTTGATAGATTAGCCCGTCTGATCAATGATGTCTTAGATTTTCATAAACTTGAATCAAAAAAGATGCAATTGAAAATGGATGAAAATGATATTGCCGAGGTTATCAGGGAAATTTATGATACGATGAATCCCATGGTTGAGCAGAAGGGATTGACGTTTATATTGAACTTGTCGGCGCCGTTGCCGAAAGTCATCTTTGACAGGGATAGGATGATTCAGGTGCTTAGTAACCTAGTTAATAACGCCATTAAATTTACGCAAAAGGGCTCAATTACAATAACCGCGGAAAAAGAATCACAGGGATTACATGTAGCAGTTATTGATACTGGCATAGGTATCAAACAGGAAGATATTGCCAGGTTATTTCATTCGTTCGAACAATTAGAAACTCCGGATAACGCCAAAATAGAGGGAACAGGGCTGGGCCTTGCTATTTGCAATGAGATCATTGAGCAGCACGGCGGCGAAATTTGGGTAGAATCAGAAATTGGCAAAGGATCTTTTTTTCATTTCATTATACCGTTCCAACGATAGGTGGCTTGATATGGCAAGAAAAATTTTAGTCATAGAAGATGAGTTAAGCGTCCGCAGGCTTGTTGAATTTATATTCAGTAAGAATGGTTTCGAGGTCGTAGGTGCAGGAAATGGTCAGGAAGGATTAGATTTGGCCCGTCAACATAATCCCGATCTTATCATACTTGATTTACGTCTACCTATTATGGATGGAGTCGCGGTCGGCAAGGAGCTTAAAGGCGATGAAAAATTACGAAAGATCCCGGTAATTTTGGTAACTGCGAGTACTGATAACATAGAGGAAAAAGTTAGAGAAAGCCTGGTAGATAGTTATTTTTTGAAGCCGTTTGATTACCAGGAATTATTAAAAAAAGTCGAAGAGCTTTTGAGGCGAGAATTGTAAATTCTGTGCGTGGTTGCGTCGCGACGGAAAAATTTGTGTAAGCCAAGGAGGAGGCTATGGGCAAGAAAAAAATATTATTAGTAGATGACGAGGTTGATTTTTTGATCCTGATGAAAAAAATAATTATATCGTGGGGATACGATATAATAACTGCATCAAACAGTCAAGAGGCGCTAGCGGCGTTTCAGAAAGAGAAGCCGAATATTCTTATAGTAGACTATGCAATGCCGGAGGTCAATGGGATTGAGCTTTTAGAGAAAATACGTTCTTTAGTTGGCGGTGGGGTCCCGGCTATAATGTTTGCGGCAGAGCCGAGCATGAAGGCGATGGAGAAGGCAAAAGATCTGCGCATTTCAGCGTTTATTCCCAAGATAAGCCCGCGCATGCATACGCACGAAGATTTAAAAATGGCTCTGGATTTGATAGCTAAAGGAATATAATTTTGTGGTTGTAGATCATTTTTCTTTGTTTTCTCGCCAGAACTTGATGTTGACACCGTAGATAAAAATGTTATAGTACTTTTAATCAAACCAATAAAGGAGGGTGTTTTATGAAACAATTTCTTGGGACAGTTCTTGTCTTGCTTATGGCAGCAGGGTTTAGTGTTGCGGCTGGTTTGTATTTTACCAAGGATTATCAAACACGATTGCATGCTCTTGAGCAGCAGGGTAAGCTTGCCGATCAGGATATAGATAGTATACAGGAGATTGTGAGTAATTTAAAAACAAATATCGAAGCAATAAACACTCAGTTTAAAATGTACGCCGATAGCGCGACAGCTGTTGAAGGAAAAATAAAGATTAGCCAGGAAAAGATAGAAGCTATTTCTTTCAAGATTGACGAAATCAATAAAAATATTCAAAGTTTACAAAAAAGTTATAACACAATGGCTGTCGAACCAAAACAGCAAACTCAAGCTTCGCAAGGCTCTACTACGATCGTTAAGGTCGAAGACGTAAAAAAAGTTGATTTAGGTGAGATTGCTGTTCAAAAAGCCGAACCAAGATAATTTACTACCCCTACATGCAGAATCTTTTTATTAACGTGACAGGAATATATTTAATTACCACAGGAACTATTCTTGTTGCCGTATCGTTTTTTGTCGGCTTACTGAGTAAGAATCCTGGGGCATATAAGTTTTCTCACGAATTTCCATTTTTTTTAGCCCCAATTGTCTATATTCTTTTGCTAGGATGTTGGCCGATTTTCACCGGAATGGCGCTGATGGCAAAGAAAAACTGGGCGCGCTATTCGCTCTTTGTCATGTCTATTTTTGCCATTGCGATCGGTCTTTCTTCCGGCTTCTCCCTGCTTTTTTTATCACGATCGCAAGCGACAGTAGACGCCACCGCCCGTTCTCTCTATGCGTTTTTTATCTCTCTTGTTAATTTCATTTTTTTTATCGGCATACCTACTTATTTTCTCATATTTTTCAATAAAAAGGCCGTAAGGCAGCTGTTTTCTCCCCGAGATGTGCTCTCGAGGGGGGAGCGTAGAACTTTTGGCATTACATTGATTGCTTTTATTGCTTTTGTCAACGCCATATTCTTGTGTATATTTACTTTTTCCTCGGTGCACAATAAGATCCCGCTTTTCGGAACTTTTTCTTTATCGGGACACTCTGCAAAGGCGTACTTTTTTATTTGCGCGCTTATCAATATTTATATTGCTTTTGGTTTCTTCTATAGAAGGAAATTGGCGTGGTTTACGTATATTATCTTTACTCTTATCAGCGTGGTAATAGGTATTATCAATAGTTTTTCCGTAACAAGCATACGCCTGCGCGAGAGCGTTCCAAATGTAACAACCAGCTACAATGATATTCCGAAAATAGTATATAATGTTTCTGGAGGTGTCGGGATATTAATTACCCTCGTATTCCTATGCTACGTTATCTCAAAAAAACAATTCTTTAGCAAACGTTCAGCTAAAACTATCGGGACATAATACATAAGATATTTTAAACAGTTATGAGTGACGCGACACATAAAGATCCGAAAGTGTTAGAAGAGGAAGCGTATGTGTATCTTTATCACGAAAAATACCACGAAGCTTTCGGTTTGTTCAAAAAAGCGGGCGATCTCTATAGAGTAATAGGAAACCATAAGCAGGCCGCAATTTGCTTAGCAGCCGCCGGCAGTAGCTGGAGCATTAAATCCGGAGAGAAAACTTTTTATAACGCGGCAGTATCATATGAAGAGGCCGCGAAAGAAGCGCGGTCGGCAGGAGATTATGAATATGCTTCTATGCTTTATAGATATGCGGCAGTCAATTATGAAAAAGATATGGAGTTTTATAATTTTTCTGAATGTTTTTATCGTTCAAAGCAGTGCCGCAGGAAATTTATAACTTATCTTTTGATAAATCCGAAAAAAATTCGTCCGATTGCCAAAATCGAAGAAGAGCATGGGATAAAGAACTTTATCAAACTGCTTTTCTCTTGGTTTGCTTTGAGCATTGCTTCTCTTGTCTGGGGGTACGGAGAGCGTCCTTGGCGGGCAGCCTATGCGGCATTATCGGTGATTTGTGTTTCAGCCGGACTCTATACGTGTGGAACCCTCGCAAGAGGCGCGGTACCGTTTCAGCCAAATTTTATCGAGGCAATGTATTTTAGCATTGTAACTTTTTCAACGGTCGGCTATGGCGATATTGTGCCGGTTGGGTTCAGTAAGGTCGTCGCCGCCGGAGAAGTGTTATCGGGAATGCTTACGACGTCAATCTTCATCGTTTCACTTTCCAGAAAATATCTGCGTATTTAGGTAATCCAAGGCTTTTTTCCTTCATTACAAATCTTTAAAATTTAATTTGACAATTTCTCTAAGACTATTATAATTCCTTTTTCGTGATTAATTTGGCTTGTAGTGTCCCGGTATGCTTTTTAAAAAAGCATATTCTCGTTCGCTTAGCGAGCGATAAAATTTTTTTAAGGAGGATCGTTATGGTAGAAAGAATCTTTCGTGTGATGAGCAACTCAGGTGAACACTTGACTGCCGAAGCTATCGCGATGGCGCTTTTAAAACAAATTACCCTTTCTTCGGATGGCCGCAAGGAGACTTTTGCGGTAAAGGAAATAGCTGGAGAAAACAATTTGCCAAATAACTGTCAAAAAACTTGTTGTTCCTAATCTCGTAAAAGACCGCCAGTCTTTAGCTATACCCCTAAACGTTTGAGTGTGTGCGTCTACACCAAGGGTGGTTCTTTTCCAAAGGGGTAAACGCTATCATTCGATAACTCTTCAGTAGCTCTAATTCTTTGCTTTAGACGATTTCATAAAATAGGATAGCCATTGCAGGCGTTTCTTGGCGATGCGGCTGATATTTTTATGCGTTTTTGCCGAATATCGCAATGTGCGGGTGAAATACCCCATCATTTTTCAATATTTCTCATATTTATATTGCTATGTGTTAACCGCATGGTATAATCAAAACATATGAAGAATCGCCGTGAATTACTATTTTTATCACTAGCGATGTGTGCGTGTATATCTTTAACGGGATGTGAGCTTTTGACTCTTCCCTTGCAGGCTGCCGGAATGGCGGTCGGCCTTGCATCTGATGCTTTTGAATTGTATCAATCCTTGCCTTTACCTCCGCCGTGGATGTTCATATAAGAGCCTTCCATTACCTATATTTTCATTGTATTATTAGCGGGTATTTTAAAAGAAGAAGAATATAGTTTTTTATCGTGACATTCTGCTTTGTGTAAAGTGTATGGCGCAGAAAAATCATAAAATTCATCTTGAATCATTATCAAAATCAAAAGATACTTTTCCAAGTGCGGCGATACGAGAAGCATTGCGTGTTTACTATAAAACTTCCGCCCCGTATCTTAAACAGCCAGCCCTCGACAAAGCTTATTTTAGCGGATACGTTGCTTGGTTGTCTCAATATGCGCCAAAAGGCGCGCGAATTCTAGACGTAGGCTGTGGTACTGGTTTGTCTTCCTGCCTTTTAAAGCAGAATGGCTTTGAGGTGATAGGAATGGATATTTCGTTTTGTCTTTTAGAGAAGACTTGTCGTCAAGGACTCGAGAGTGCAGAGTATGTTGTGGCTGACGCGGTTGACTTGCCTTTTCGTGATGCATCTTTTGACGTTATTGGTTCAATGTCTTGCCTGGAGCATATTCCTGACACAGAGCAGTTGCTTGAGGAGATGATGCGGGTGCTTAAGCGCAGAGGTTTCATGCTTATCATGGCGCCAAATTTACTGAGTCCATTTCTGGCATTATCCGTTTTTTTTCGCATATGTTTTAAAAAGAAAGGTATGCCGGGTTTTGCTTCGACTCCCCGAGAAGCGCTTCGGTTATTTTTTAGAAACTTGTTCGTTTCGTTGAGAAAAAAAATAAATAAAAGTGCGCAGTTTTTGTATCGGCGCCCGGACCTATCGTGTGCCTATGGCGGAGACGTGGACGGTGTTTATTTGGCTTGTCAGATTGATTTGAAAAATTTCTTCACGAACAACAAATGGGAAATTATTGAGTATGCGACCAATAAAGGAATCCGTTCTTGCTGGGCAAAAATCATTACAAAGGTTTTTCCTGATTTCTGTGGTGCGTGTAGTATTGTGGTGAGAAAACCTTAAAGTGAGATAAGATATGCCAATACTTTCGGTTACCGGATTAACAAAGACGTACGCAGATACTGTTGCGGTGGATGATATCTCTTTCAGTGTGCATCGCAATGAAATTGTGGGCTTGCTTGGCCCAAACGGAGCAGGCAAGACCACCACTATTGATATGATTCTTAGCATTCTTGAACCAAATGCCGGAGTTATCGCTATTGATGGTTTGGATATTTCTTTACATCGTTCCCAGGCTATCGCACGCACAAATTTTTCTGCCGTCTATACTCCTTTGCCCGGCAATTTAACTGTTGCGCAGAATTTACGTATTTTTGGCCGTCTCTACAGCGTTAAGGATCTTCCGAGTCGAATCGAAGAAATGCTTGCTCGTTTTGATCTTGTAAAGTTTCGCGACAAAAAATGCGGCGTACTTTCTTCGGGTGAGCAGACACGTGTGAGTCTGGCTAAATCCATGCTTAATAATCCCCAATTGCTTTTACTTGATGAGCCAACGGCGTCGCTTGATCCGGCTACTGCACGGGATATACGCGTAAAAATGCGTGAATTCGCGACACAAGGAGGGGGTGGGGTGCTTTGGACATCACATAATATGTATGAAGTGGAAGAGATATGTGATCGCGTGCTTTTTCTTTCGCACGGCAAAATTATTCTTGAAGGTAATCCAAAAACTTTGCCCGCACAACATCGTAAAAAAACACTCGAAGAGCTTTTTATCGCCGTGGCGCGCGAACCGCTTACTTTACGGGAGAATTAATCCATGTCTTTTTACAGAATTTTTACCATTGTGCTTCGCCAGCTTTATCTTATCCGCGGCAGCTTCTCGCGAGTATTTCCGCTTTTTGCCTGGATCGGAGTCGATATGATTCTGTGGGGATTTCTTACGAGATATCTTAATACTGTAGCTCTTCCCGGTTTTAATTTTGTTCCTGCACTTCTCGGTGCGGTTCTGTTGTGGGATTTTTTTGGACGTATCATGCAAGGTGTTACCATCGCATTTTTTGAAGATGTCTGGTCGCGTAATTTCCTTAATATATTTGCGACGCCGCTTTTGATATCCGAATATGTCAGCGGTCTTGTCTTAACGAGCATCCTGACGAGTTTAGTAGGGTTGGTTGTGATGTGTGTGATAGCAACTATTTTTTTTAAGTTATCATTTTTTGCCTATGGCCTCATGGTGATGCCGTTTCTTTTGGTGCTTTTTTTATTTGGTATCGCACTCGGTATTTTCGGGAGCGCACTCGTGTTTCGTCTTGGCCCGGCATCGGAATGGTTTATTTGGCCGATCCCTGCATTTATTTCGCCGTTTGCCGGAGTATTGTATCCTATTTCAACGCTGCCGCATTGGATGCAGTTTATTTCGAAAATATTGCCGCCAGCGTATGTCTTTGAAGAGTTAAGAGCAATTATTCAAGGCAGAACGGTTTCGTGGATGCCGCTTGTTATTGCTACAGTTCTTTCGCTCCTATATATATTGTTGGCATATTGGCTTTTTACGAGAATTTACCGCAGTGCGTTGCGCAGTGGCCTTATAGCTCGCTATAGTGCAGAAAGCGTCAGCTAATTATATAGGACAGCCCCCCCAGATGCCAAATATAGCGCAAAAACCATGAAGAATAATAATTCATATTGAAAGATTAATATGATGTCTGCCAGAAGCAGCCTCAACACATCAATCTAATAACCTACCAACGTATCAACTTGTCACCTATTTGGACACCAGTTGCTAAAAATGAAAATAGTGATATACTATATTTTCCTAAAGACATTGAAAACAAAAGCGAATTGACTATTGCGCCCGTAGATCAATTGGATAGATCGTCTGGCTACGGAGAAGATTTAAACCTCAGTAATCACCAATAGAAATAAGGGTTTGTTAATAGTGATGTTGCTAAAACGTAAGCGATTAGCTAAAAAAGTGCTTAAATAGTTGGATAAAAAATACTTGACAAAAATAGGTAAAAAAAGGTATACTTTAAGCGAACCAAGGAACCTTCCGAAAGGAAGAACATTGATCAGAGAGAGGGGTAACACCCTCTCTTTCTTACTTTGTAAGGAGGTGTTTTAATGCTGCAAGTACGTAAAGATAAGGTAATGATTTTTGTTGACGGTAATTATGTATATAAATGCTTAGAGGATATTAAAAAAGGGCTTGATGCTAAGCATCTTTCATTGTTATTGGAAGCGGTTTTTAAAAAATTGAATGGAGACAATGACTTACGCAGAATTTATTATTATAACTCATATCCACCGCTTGAATCAGATAAATCTCGCGCCGAAGGTGTTGCCAAACTTATTTGGCAAATAGAAAACAAAACAAAGAAATCACTTTCAGATATACAAAACGAAATCAAAAATATGTTTACACAGCATTTGCCGCGCGAAGAAGTATTAAAAAAGCTAGGTTTGACTGCACAGGAGTTTGAAGCCCAAGCATTACATAAGAAATCCAAACAACAAATGAAATTCTATGAAGTTTTAGAGTATCATGGATTTAAGGTAATTTTGAATAAACTTAAAAAAGATAAATATGGTCATTATTACCAAAAAGGTGTAGACATTTATATTGCTTCAGATATGTTAAGTTTAGCTTTTGAGCATGGCTATGATACATCGGTGCTTGTAAGTGGCGATGCTGATTTTATCGAGGTTGTCAACAAAATCCAGGAAAAAGGTAAAAGAGTGATATTGTCTTGCTTTGAATGCGGAAAATCTTGGGAGTTACAAAGAATTTGTGATGATTTTATTTGTTTAGATAGTATTCACGAAGAGATGGTTTCTTCTAATAGATGAATATTTAAAACTTCAACGTCTCAACCGCTTTCTTTAAATGCTCCGGACTTAGGTGAGCGTATATCTGCGTAGTAGCAAAGTCAGCATGGCCCAATATTTTACCTACTGTATATAAATCCACCCCACTCATGACTAACCATGAGGCGCAGGAATGACGAAGTACATGGAAGAGCCTGCCTTTACCCAAGTTTATCTTCGCGGCCACCAATAAAGTCTTAAATGCCCTCTTGGGCTCGTCTGTGTATTTTTTACCGTTATAAACGAACACAAACGGCGTAGAATGGGGTATCTTGTGTAGGGTAGAGGAAACCATCGGATGTATGGGAATTGTGCGAAAAATACGGCTTTTTGCCTTACTACCACGTATTGTAATAGTATTGTTCGATAAATCTATGTCTTTCCATTCAAGATTAAGGATTTCACCTATTCTCATGCCGGTATAGAGTGCAGTTATGATTATAGGATATAAATGCGATTCTTTGGAAACTTCAAGCAGCTTGGATATTTCGTCTTTGGATAAATAGCGCGGAGGTTCTTTCGGTACTTTGAGTTTTTTAATCTGGTCTATCGGATTATCAAAGATGTAGTTATTTCGTTTAGCGTAATTTAAGAAAGTGCGGATATTGCCGATATAGTTATTTATGCTTTTAGGTTTTAGTTTTTTCAGCGATTGAAGATATAGTTGTATCGTATGTGGCTTAACATCCCTTAACGTGTTTGCTCCGCTAAACTTAATAAATTTCTCTAACTGTGGTATATCTGTCTTGAGTGATTTTTCTGCTTTCTTGAGTTTCGAGTATTCCTTATATTCTTCAACAATTTCTGAAAGTTTTTTGCTTGTAGGTAATTTGGCGCGGCCTTCCTCAAGCTCTATTTCTTTTTGCCGTTTTAGATGAAGCGCTAGCCTGCGGTCCTTTACCTTGAGGGAATACTGGATCCTTTTTCCGTTAAGATAGAACGAAAGCCAGTAGGTGTTGTTTCTTAGGAAGATTGAGGCCATCTTAAGGCACTATGCCATATTTCATTGGTTTGTCGGAATTGATAGATGAATATTCTTCAACAATCCCATCTTTAGAAAACATTATGACCAGCATTTGATTTTTCATTTCCATTTCGCTGTGGATAATATTGACTACCGGTATAAAGTTCCAGGCGGTATTTCTTACCTTACTGGCAAAGTAAGAATAAACTAATCTTCCGTCTTTATCGAAGTAGGTTGTGTCGGGTTGGCCGAAAACCTTTACCACTTCTTCTTTGGTAGTTTTGCCTTTTTGAAGCTTATCAACATTAGTTTGTTTAATTTCTGTTCCAACAGTGGCGCAGCCGGAGAAAAGAACCAAGATACAAAATATAATTATTCTCATAGTCTAATTTTAATTGAAACTTTTCAAAGCCTTTATAACCTTGCCAATAATTTCTATGGTAGTATTTTTTGGATCAATTACTATCGGTGCATAATCGTGATTACACGGCTCTAAAATAATTTTTTCGCTTTTCCCGTCTTCTGTTTTTGTTCTATAAAATTTTTTCATTGTGCATTCATCTCCTATCCGCGCCACAATAATATCGCCATTATTTATATGATTATTAGGCGAAACGATGACGAGGTCACCGTTAAAAATACCAGCTTCTTTCAAGCAGTCACCCTTTACGCGCAAGGCAAAGCAGTCTTTGTTTTTTACAAAATCATAATTTAAAATAATGGTATCAAGAATATCTTCGAATGCAAAATTAAATCTATCTGCCGGGCATTCACCGCGAACAGGTATTTCTACTGTTTTTGATATTGTAGTTTCTTTAACTGGTAACGCACCATAAAGTTCGGCCTCTGATATATTTAAAGTTTTGCAAAGTTTTTTCCTAGTTTCGGGATTAGGCTCATTAATGCCCTGTTCGATTGCTCGGATAGTAGCCAATTTTACCTTAGACTTTTCAGAAAGTTCTTCTTGAGTTAGTCCGGCCTGATCGCGATAAAATTTTAATTTTATAGTCATGGTAGATAGTATTATCATAACAGCTTTTAAGATATTTACTTGTAAAAATTATAATATTTATATTTTTTTAGTCAATCAAAAACACTCAAAAGCTATTGATTTTAAAGGGTTTCTAACATAAAATATAATACTTGCAACGATTTAGTTGTATTTTTTACTTGACAGGTAATATAAAAAATGGTATAAATCAACTGAATCTCCAAATTCTATTTTTTTTGTCCTGTTACTAATATAAAAAATATTACTTGAGAGGAAAAAGATGAGAGGAAAAATAAGACTAAGAAAGACAGTCGTTGAAACTTGGGTAAAGGGTGCAGGCCCTGATATGAATATAACCAGGTTAGCTGAGGAAGAGGGTATAGATCCTGGTAATTTTTCACGAATGATGAGTGGTGACCTCGAGCCGTCAAAGCCGGTGATGAAAAAATTATTGATGCGCACCGGTTATAGTTTTGATGCATTGTTTGAATTTGATAGAAATGCCACATCAGATGAAAACGATAAAACAAATGATAATTAGTCATCAATATTATGCTAACACGGTTTTTAAGTTTTGCGGAAGATAAAAATAAAAATTCTTAGGAGGTAGAAAATGGCCGGCAAGCCCCAAATAAAAAACGAATTAACCGAAGAACTAATGGAAGCGAAAGCTTTTTACGCTAATTTTACCGGTGATATTGAAAAGATACTTGAGTCTATCGATAGGAACGAAAAACTTGACCGGCAGAATGATGATATCCGTAGCAAAACATTTTGGTTTCTACTTAAGGCGCTTGAAGCATATAGCGCTAAAAATTATGAGGAAATGGATAAGTTTGTCCATTGCGCGGTACAAAAGTTGCATGAGCAGGAACGCCTGGACTTTGCTGATGATAAGCCAAGGGGAGAAGCAAAGATTAAAATATCCTTGGCCCGGCAAAAAGCAATCCATAACGAAAAAATATTAACCAATTTATTGGAAAAATTAAGTAAGAAAGGATAACCATGAAAGTCTTACCTGTTGAAAAACGTTGCCTTTCGGTTACTGAATTAGCTAACTATCTTAGTATTTCCCGGGCCTTTATCCACCAGGAATATCCGAAATGGTGTCTTAACTACGGAATAAGGATTTATAAGGTCGGCGCCAGCGCCCGTAAAAAGGTTTTATTTGAGAAGCAAGATATCGATCAGAAATTATTACCCAATCTACAGGTAGTATGAATTATTTCGCTGGCCGTGAAAATAAAAAGGGAGGTAACGATGAATAAAATTGAGTTTACCAGCCTTATGCGGCACAAGCAGCGTATTGTTGAAGCCTTGGAAATAATTGAAATGTATAAGTACACCGTATTAGTTGCGGACTTGCAGGGAGAACTTAGGGGAGAATTTGAGGATATTGAAAGAAGAACTAAAGCAGAAGCAGTTGTGGGTTGAAAGTGACAATGTTGTGGTGTCAGTGTCCTTTTGATGAGGTTGGTTGAAATATGATTTCTGATTTGAGTTCTAAAATACATCAATTTCTTGAAGAACATTGTGTAGGCAAAAAGTATGCCATAAAAGCCCAGATTATCGCCGATACTTTTGAGGTTAGCTTACGAGAGGTAAACGCGGCGGCAAGGAAAACTTATCGGATCGTCAAAAGAAAATCCCTGCGGTTATTATCTTCCGGCTACCGAAGAAGAGGTAAAAGACTATCTCGACACGTTTAAGCGCGAACTCTTCGATATGTTAAAGACGTTCAACCGTCAAAAAAGAGCAAAGGCTGTTTACCTAGAAAACCAAAAAATAGGCAGTTTGTTTGATTTTAAGTGTAACCAAGCGGGCCAACTAGTTTTTATTTAATTATATTTGATGGAAAGAATATATATCAATCCCTATAAGTTATTTATAGGCGCCTTTCTTCCTAATTGGCTGCTTTCCCGGCCGGAAAAAGAAATAAGTCTTGGCGCTAAGGTTTGTTACGCAAAATTATGCCAGTATGCCGGAAAAAATGGCGAGTGTTTTCCCAACCAAACATCCATAGCTAACGATATCGGTTGTGGCCGAAGACAGGTTATCCGCTATATCCAGGAGCTTGTTGGGTTCCAGCTAATAATTTCTGTTAAGGTTGGCTTCCCGGGCAGAAACGTATATAGATTTTTATATCATGATTGGATGAAGTCTTACCCGGTAAGGTCAAAAATAACTCCCATGGATGGCCGCTCAGTTGTGACATCTGTGTCACAACTAGACACAACCAGTTGTGACATCCCTGACACTCCAGTTGTGACACAGATGGTAAGCCCTATATATGAAGAGAATCAACTAAGAGAATCAATAGAGAGTATATATAAGCACTGGAACTCTTTAAATCTACTAACCCACCGTAATTTCGAGAAATTCAAGCCGGTAATAACATCAGCACTAAAGATTTATAAGCTCGAAGAGGTTAAGGCCGCCATGAGCAATTACGCTATGGTGGTTAATGGCGACAAATACTTCTGGAAATACAAGTGGACATTAGATCAGTTTTTGGACCGTAAGAACGGAATAGATAGGTTTTTGCCGGGAAATTTCAAAGAGAAGGATTATTTAAAGAACATCGGCAAGACTAACCAGGATAACTCATCGGCTATTAATGAAGAATATCTAAGCAAGAAATTAGGAAGAATCGCCACAAAAGAAATGATTAAAGAAGTTTTAAGGCAAATACCGCAAACTCAATGGTGGGTAGTTGGTAAATTCTTACGCCGGAGATATCCGGCAAGTAACGGCATCGATGAGGTAGAGCGCGAACTTATAGCTGAGTCGCGTGTAGGGCAAGCTCGTATAGCTGAATTAACCAGCGGGATAGCAAAGGCGGCATGAAACGATTTTATTATTTTATCTTAATTGGGATGTTTGTATTAAGTTTTTCCGAAAATATTTACGCAAACAATCTTTGTGCCAGCTGGTATAGTCGCGAAAGTTTGATTAAAGAAGGGACTTGGAAGAACGGAAAAGAAAGGAGAATGGCAAATGGCAAAAAATTTAATGAGAACAATCATACTTGCGCCACTAGGTTATATCCTATTGGGAGTATCCTGGTTATTACTAATATTGCAACGGGGGATAGATGTGTTGTTGAGGTTACTGATAGAATTGGGAGAAGGTTCGCTAAAAAAAGAATAGATTTAAGCAGAATGGCTTTTTCTTGTTTGGCCGATTTAGATACCGGCATTATCAAGGTTAAAGTCGAACCGATAATAATAACCAAGCGGAAAAACGTTACTGCTTCCCGGGTAAGCGGAAAGCAGTACGTTCCGCCAAAGGTTAAGGATAAAAGATCAATAAAAAAATAATAACAGGCCGGTCCGCACTTACCTGCGGCCGGTCACCAATAAGGAGGGTGACGTGGTAGATATCAAATTATCTCAAATCTCATTAAGCGGAACTAATCCGCGTAAACGATTTAACGCCGAAATGTTCAAGGAGCTGGTTGATTCTGTACGTAAACACGGAATAATCGAGCCGTTAATTGTCCGGGAAAGAAAAAATATACCCAATCGCTTTGAGCTCGTATCCGGAGAGCGCCGCCTTAAGGCAGCTCAGGAGCTTAAGTTTGATGTAGTGCCGGCAATTAAAAAGGAATTAAACGATGTCGAGGTCCTTGAAATCCAGTTAATCGAGAACATCCAGCGCCAGGACCTTTCGCCGGTTGAAGAGGGAAGAGCGTTCAAGGCGCTCATGGCAGCATCTAAATGCACACAGGAAGACGTGGCGCAGAAGATCGGTAAAAGCCAGGGGTATGTAGCCGCCCGCGTAAGCCTTTTAGATCTACCGGAAGATTTTTTAAAATTACTTGAAGAAGATAAACTCCAAGCCGGGCATATAAAGTTCATGATGAATTTTAAGGCATCACCAAAAATATTAGACAACTTAAAGAAGAGATTAAAGGATCATTGGAAAAACGCAGATACTATTACCGTCAGAGAATTTCAAGATTTATGTTTAGATGTCACCTCAAGACAAACTAAACCGCTTTATAAAGAAAGCTATGGTGGCGATATGTGGCCGGTGTTTGATCTTAAGGTTTGCGAAAAGTGTGAACACAACAAAACCGTTGATCTTAAATGGGATAAAAACAAAAAACGTTGTTTCAACCCGGAATGTTGGTCACAAAAACAAACAACATTTAAACGCGCCGAAGCCGAACGTGTCAGGGAAAAGGTAAAGTCCGGCAAGGTGGTAAAAGAAGCAGATTTACCCAAAAACCTACAAACTCTTGAAAATTGTAGGTTTGATAAGAAAACTTGCGCTAAATGTGAAAACCGGAAGATAGGAATTGTAAAAGATTGGAATAATAAATCAGTAAAAAAAGAAATATGTCTCGATAAAGAATGTTACGCCCGGAAAGAAAAAGAAGCCCTGGAAGCGGCAGAAAATGCTAAGCAAGAAGCTTTTAAGAAGCAAGTAGAAAAATGTAAAGAAAAAGCCGCTAAAGGTGCTATGGATCGAGAGTTTGTTATTGAGCTTTTAGTTTCCAAGATGGGATGGGATAACCATGAAGCGGTAACGCTTGCTTATGGTATCAAGCGCGAGATTTTGAATAATCACAAAAAAGCTATGGAATATTTCACAAGAAATACCAAGGTTAACGTAGAGGAGATACTGCGTTTCGTAACCTATTGGAAAGATTGAGCTTTTTGACCTATTTTGTAGGCATGGCGAGGTAAAAGTATTGTATCAACCGGAATAGGCCAGATTGAGGAGGTTCAGATGGGATCAGAAAGGTGGGCGATCTGTTGTCCCGGGCCATCGTTATCTAAATATAATTTTTCCAAAAGAATCCAAGTATACAACCCGGACTGCATCATAGCGGTAAACGGAGCAATCTGCGCTGACCTTGTTTTTGATTATTGGGCTTTAGGAGACATCGAAGTCTTTTCATCAGTATCCGCGAAGCTGGACTTACCGGGGATAGCTAAACGCACAATCCTATGGATACCTGATTTTTGGTTAAACCACATAAACAAATATACTGATCTTTCGCCAATATTTTACAAATTCAGAAGAGAAACCTGGCATAACTTAACTTACGAAATGCATATTGGCATGGGATATCCTTGGAGAGAATACACGATGTTTGCGGCTATAGCCTTGGCAATAAAGAAAGAGGCCACATTTATTAAAATATATGGCGCTGACATGGATGGAAAGGGTTACTTCCAGCAAGGTTTTGAAAATGTCCGCACCAGGCACAATCAGAAGCGCTGGGAAGACGAGCGTTTCTGGTTTAACGAGATAGTACACGTATGTAAGAAATATGGAATAGAAATTGTCCGCGACGAGGTTAAGAATGAAAGTATTGATAGTAGCGCCAAGGTATAAACCTTTTGGCCAATTCTATGAGTTGCCGTTGGGCCTGGCGTATTTGTCAGCATATTTAAAGACAAAAGGTGTGCATGTTGATTTTTTAAATCTTAATCAGTGCCCTTTTGACGAGGTATTGATCAAGATGTTATCCGAAGCAGATATCGTTTGCACCGGGGGGCTTTCAGTGCATTATCATCAAGTTAAAACTATTATCGATATGGCTAAATGCATCAATCCAGCTATAAAAACTATTGTCGGCGGCGGTTTGATAAGTGCAACCGCAGGCATAGTGATGCGCGCTCTAAACGCTGACGTTGGGATCATAGGAGAAGGAGAAATAACATTATTTGAAGTCATAAAGGCCATAGAGGAAAAAAGAAAAATAAGCACGATTCCAAACGTAATAGCCAATGAAGATGGCGTTTATGTTATTGATACTACTTCCTACCGGACAGAAATAGATAATATAGATACCCTGCCATTCCCGGATTATGAAGGATTAGGCATAGAACAATATCTTGATAAACAATTATGCGGTGATGAACATTACCTTTATCCTTTTGATAACCCCCGCGGTATGCCTATCATTTCCAGCCGGTCCTGCCCCTTCAACTGCACATTTTGTTTTCATCCTATCGGTCAAAAATACCGGCAAAGGTCGCTGGATAATTTATTCACTGAGATAGATTATCTTGTAGAAAGATACCGGATTAATATTCTCTCTATACTTGATGAGCTTTTCTCTTTGGATCACGCGCGCATAAAAGAATTTTGCCGGCGTATCAAAAAATATAACCTTAGGTGGATGACGCAAATGCGTGTTGACAGCGTTACAGAAGAAATAATCGGCTTACTTAAAGAATCAGGCTGTTTTCAAATCAGCTTCGGCGTTGAAAGCGCAAGTAATAAGGTTTTAGAAAGCATGAATAAGAAAATCTCTATTGAACAAATAGGCCAGGCTCTTGAATGGTCCTATAACGCAGGGATAGGAATACAGGGAAACTTTATATTCGGGGATAAGGCCGAAACCCCGGCAACGGCAAAAGAAACACTGGATTGGTGGTTGGCGCATAAAAAATACGCGCTCAATTTAACTTATATAATCCCTTACCCGGGAAGCGGGCTTTACAATTACGCAGTGATTAAGGGGATTATCAAGGATGAAACAAAATATCTTACAAATAATTGTCCTTTCGTAAAGATCACACCAAGCTTTCCGGAAGTTTCTTCTATGCTGGAATCATATAGAAACCAACACAATCACCTACCGGCAATAAACCAGGTATCTCAAAAGGTTGGATATGATCCAATCAGGGGCGAACTTTATCAGGTTACAGCCGTTTGCCCGCATTGCAAGAAACAGGAAACATATAAAAACTTATATTGGGGCAGTACCGGGATATCGTTTTTATCTGGGAGAGGTTACCGGATCGGCTGCCGGGATTGTAACCAGAGGTTTGATTTAACAAAGTTTAATTGATAATGAGAATAGCAATAGCGATAGCAACGAGAGGAAACGATATCTATGCAAAGTTACTGCATTTTTGCTGTGAAGCTGTAAAGAAATATAATTGTGACATAGTTACTTCTGAAGCTGGTTTTTCTGCTGAACAAGCGCAGACAAATTTATTTCATTACATACTCAGCTGTGATTTTGATTATGTTCTTTTAATAGATAGCGATGTGGCGGTGCCCTTTGATACGCTGGATAAATTATTAGCCTGTAAAACCGACATTGTTAGCGCCCCGGTACTACATTATGATCCAATGACAAACGACATTCATTGGAATATATCTTTAGAAATGATTAACCCAACTGAATTTAAAAGATTATATGAGCGTAAAGATTCCGGGGTCGAAGAACTTATGTCATCATCATTTGCATGTCTTTTACTCAGCAAGAAAGTTTTTCAAATTTTTAAAGACGCCGGAGAAAGTTTTTTTACATGGTCGCCTTTGGTTGATGAAAGATGGAACAGGCGAAATTCGGACAACATTTTTTTCTTAAAAGCCAAAGCCTTGGGGTTACGATCGTTTGTTTGTTGGGAAATAAAAGGCGCTGTCCACAATAGAACAATTAAATTAACAGATCAGCTAATAACACACTTTTATGCGCATTGTCCGCAAAAATGTAAATCTGAAATAATAGAGATAAAAAAACCATAATTAGATATGAATAACGATACAAAATTATTAGTTATCTGCCCTAGCCGGATACGTCCGGTCCGGCTAAAAGAAATGCTTCAAAGCTTTGATGCCACGAAAAGCGAAGGTACAGATATCGTTGTTTATGTAGCTGATGATGATCCCACGATAGAAGAATACAAGTCTTTGTTGCAAGGTAGAAATCTTGTTATCGGGCGCCGCCGGCATCTTGTAGAGGTATTGAATTATATATCCTGCGAGCTTTACCCATGGCTGGCTTATTATGGCGAGATTAACGATGATCATATATATCGCACTCCTGGGTGGGACAAGGTGCTTATAAACGCTTTAGAGGCACGTGGAGGAGGTTGGGGAATAGCTTGCGGAACTGATCATATAAATGATAACTGGTATAAGTTCAGACATCCAAGCGCTTGTGTAATATCCGGAAAGATGGTTAGAACACTTGGGTTTTTTGTTTTACCGCTTTTACAGCACATGTGGACCGATGTTTTTTTAAGGGATATTTCCGAAGGCATAGGAAGATTATACTTTTGTCCGGAAGTGGTAACAGAGCACATGCATATAAGTACCGGCAAAGCCAGAAACGATGCTAACTATAAGTGGGTATATTCACCGGAACAAATGAAGTTTGGCCAAGAAAACTACGAAAAATGGAAACGGGAACATTATATACAAACCATCGATAAATTAAAAAAGGCCATAGAAAATGACCGTTGACATAGCTATACCTACTTATTGCAGGCCTCAAAAACTTTCTTGGCTTATTAAATCTATTCTTGTGAATGATTACCCGGGATATCGAATAATCATTATCCCTGATTACGAGAGAAAACATGTATTCAGGTTGATCAATGAAGCATCTCAAAAGAGCGATGCAGATATATTTTTGGGTATATCCGATGATACAGAATTTGAACGTGACGTTATTATTTCGGCAGTTTCTTCTATGAAAGAACATTTTCCTGATACCGATGGAATTATCTATATGAATTGGTTAAATCTTCCCAATGTATGCAAGGGGGCTATCGCTTTTACCGGTAAAAAATTCCGTGAAAGGTTTCCTGATAAGTTTATATATTGTCCGGACTATATAAGTCTTTATGCTGATGATGAGCTTGGAAGGTATGCAGAGTCAATAAATAAGTTAGCTTTTTGTTCCGATACAGGATTGCATCATTACCATCCATCAGCTTATCCGGATCAGGTTGATATAACTCATAAACTTGGAAGAGTAAATCAGCCGCACGACTTGGATGTTAGATCGTTAAGGAAAGCCAAGGGTTATCTTTGGGGAAAAGATTTCAATTTGGTAACAACAGATTTAGAAAGAATTTTATAGAATCAAGAGTTTTCGAGATGAATAAATTTATCGTAGTCAGTTACTATACAAAAAACACAAGTTATCAAAATAGCGTAGAGAGGTTAAGGCAGTCTTTGGATAAACTTAATATTAATTATCACATCCAGCCAATCGACAACCTGGGCAGCTGGGATAAAAACACCCACTATAAAGCAAGCTTTATTTTAGAAATGCTAGATAAGTATCCGGACAAGAACATAGTTTTTATAGACGCCGATGCGATAGTACATAGTTACCCTGATCTCTTTGACGTCCTGGATGTTGATTTTGCTGTTCATTACTTCCGCGGCCGGCAACTGGCTTCCGGTACGCTGTTCTTTAAGAATAACACTATATCCAGGGAGCTATTAAAAGCATGGATAGAGAGAAACAATCAAGACAAAACAAACCTGGATCAGCAAAATCTACAGAATATCATTGAAGAGGTTTGGAAATACAAGATAACAATTTTCGATTTACCACCGGAATATTGCACTATCTTTGATATGAGAGAACGAATCCCACGCCCAATTATTGAGCATTTTCAGCTTTCCCGGGAAGGCCGCATAGAAGTTAATTTATATCATAGGGAACACGAGAAATACTCAAAACAATGGAAAGATGGATATCAACGTTCTGCCTGCGCTGTGCCTTTAGGCTATTATATTGCAGCAAAAGCACAGAAACATTGGAAGCTGCTTGACATCGGCTGTGGAGACGGAACAACTATTAATATTTTAAATAGATTAGGATTCTGCTGCTACGGTACGGATATAACCTTGAATGGATTAATAGGCAAGCCAATTTATACTTATAAAAACACACCAATTCCAGAAAATCTGATTACAGAGGCTCCTATATGGAATATTCCATGCAAAGACGATGAATTTGATTTTACTTTTTCAACGGATATGCTTGAGCATTTACCACCGGAACTTATAAACAAATCAATCAAAGAAATATACCGTATATCAAAATTAAAGACATATCATTGCATTGCAAATTTCAGCCATATTTTATCTAATCAAGAAATGCACTTGACTATCCGCCCGTTCGAATGGTGGCAAAAGCATTTTGAAGCGCTTAACTTTAAAAAGATAGATACCAGGATAGATGATCGCAAGGATTTTATGCTTAGCCCACTGACACGGATAGGGGGTAATGAAAATGGCATTTAATTTAAGATGTATGATCTGCGGCAATGAGCATAAAGCTAGAAAGGATAAATTCCCTGTAGTTTATGCTATCCAAGATAAAGATGCTAAGACCGGAGCAGTCATCGAAAAAATATTAGGTCATGTCTGTAAAAAATGCGTTCGGAAGGCACGTAAGCACGGAGGAAGGATACAATGATGTGGCTGCTTACGGCTTTGTCGATTGTTGGGGTAGTGCTTAATATACAAAAGAACAGGTCCTGTTTTAAGATCTGGGTTTTTACTAATGCATCCTGGTGCGTGTATGATTTTCTTATAAAAGCTTACGCCCAAAGTTTTTTATTTCTTGTGTACACGGCTTTAGCGGTATGGGGTTTCGTTAAATGGAAAAAGTAATAATCAAAAAGGAGGGAGAAGATGAAGCAGGTTACTCGAAAACAAAAGACAAGTTCGCCAAGGTTTCTTGACAACGAGAATGGCACAATCACCGATACGAAGACCGGGCTTATCTGGGTTAAAAATCCGCATACTGATTTGCCGGAAGAGTTTAAGAATTACATGACCTGGAAGCAAGCTGTAGACGCTTGTAAGAAGCTTAACTATGCCGGCAATAAAGACTGGCGGTTGCCTACGGTAGAGGAGTTAAGAGAGCTTGTAGATTACGCACGCGGCAGTAAGTCCGAAGAGCCAGCAATAGATACATCAGTCTTTCCGGATACTAAATGCAACTGGTACTGGACATCTACTTCCTGTGCCTGGGATCCGAGCAGCGCTTGGGTAGTGGATTTCTATGGCGGCGACGTGGGCAACGGCGGTAAGGGCAACAGTAACTATGTACGTCCGGTTCGTTCCAGCCAGTGAGTTGAAGTTTTGACTTTTTTGACGAGGTTAAAAAATGAGTTTATATGAACAACTTCCGGTTTATAAATCAGCCTTAGATTTAGCGGTGTATTTTGAAAAGATAGTTAGTAATTTTGAGCGTTCTCACAAGTTCACGATTGGAGCTGATTTAAAAAACCTCTCTCGCCGGATTCTTGTTTTGGTTGCTAAAGCCAACACTAAGCAATCAAGAAAAGAATGTCTTGTCGAGGTATTAGATAAACTGGAAGAGCTTAAAATTATCATTCATCTTTGCAAGGAGATAAAAGCATTCCGTTCTTTAAACAGTTTTGAATTTGCAACAAAGTCAGTAATCGAAGTATCGAAACAATGCGAAGGGTGGTTAAGAAGCCAGAATTTCTCAGGTGTAAAACTTGAGGAAGCGAGCTAAAGAAGTCACTGGGCGCTTATTCCACCAGGATTGGTATAAGAATGCAGGAAGTAGTACTGAAGGGATCTGCTTTCGGAGGCCTTAAAACGGCAAGAAGTGAATAAGCAAAAGTTGCCTGGAATCCGAGCAGCGCTTGGATAGTGAATTTCAATAACGGCAACGTGAACAACAACAATAAGGACAACAATAACTATGTACGTCCGGTTCGTTCCAGCCAGCGGCTCAAAAAGTGGAATATTCTCTTACAGGAATATCTACCGGAGTTATCTTGATTGCCGGCGCAAAAAACGCAATACTTATAATGCGCTAAAGTTTGAGATTAACGCCGAAGAGAATATTCTTAAGTTAGAGCAATCATTAAAGAACAAAACTTACCACCCTTCGCGTTCTATTCTTTTTGCCGCCAAGAAACCTAAATTACGAGAAATATTCGCCGCTGATTTTAAAGATAGGGTAGTTCACCATATCCTGGTTAATGAACTTGAAAAGATATGGGAGCCTATCTTTATTTACGATTCCTACGCCTGCCGCGATGGGAAAGGAACACACAGGGCAGTAGCTAGATTGCAGAAATTTTTGCGTAGCGCGACAACAAACGGTAAAGTCCGGGCATATTATTTGCAGCTGGATATTAAAGACTTTTTTACAAGCATAGACAAGAAAACACTCTTTTCTTTGATCAGCCGGAAAGTATCGAATCCGGACGTTCTCTGGCTTGTGGATGTGATCCTTTTCTGGGATTGCACTAAGTCATATACACCTAAAGGGCCTAAACAAATATTGCTTAATATCCCACCTAACAAAAGCCTTTTTGATAAAGATAATTTACGCGGTTTGCCTATAGGTAATCTTACCAGTCAATTCTTTGCAAATATTTACTTGAACACCCTAGATCAATTCGTGAAGCATAATCTCAAAGCAAAATATTATCTGCGTTACGTAGATGACTTTGTATTGTTAAGTAGGGATAAAGACGAGCTCCTGCGATGGAAAGAAGAAATCAAAAACTTCCTGGCTAATACCCTAAGTCTACAACTACACCCTAAACGTCAAAAGCTTCAACCGGTATCCAATGGCATAGATTTCTTGGGTTATATTACTCGGCACAACTATATCTTGGTTAGGCGTAGGGTAGTCAATAATCTTAAGGCGCTAATTGAAGCTTTTACAAAGTCAAAAGTTAAAGATTTCAAAAAGTTTAACGATTCAATAGCTTCATACCTAGGACATTTCAAGTGGGCAAATACTTTTAGGTTGAAGAATAAACTAGGGTTATCTTATGCAAATTAGTTTTTTTATAGATGTATCGCCATCATCTTTAAACACCACGCAGTGCCAACACTGGACAGCGCGATACAAAGATCGTAATAGATGGAGAGAATTAATATTCGAACACTGGATGTTAAACAAACGGTACGTATTTACTAAGCCGGTAAAGGTGTTATATATTTTAAGTTTTCCAGATAGACGCCAGCGCGATAAAGATAACTATATCGGCGGCATGAAAAATATCACTGACGCATTAAAGAAAACATTTATAACTCGGGACGACGCAAGTTGGCTTAGGAACGTCGATGTAGCCTTCATAAAAGGCCCTCAAGGATTAAGAGTTCTCATTGACGAGGTAACCGAAGCGGAAAACAGAGGAAATGTAAGTTAAAATGACTAAGTATCTTTTTGACGGACACAAATTAATTTGGCACATGGATAGAGTTCATAAGCATTACAAGCTTGGTAAACGTATCCCACCTATTCATATAGATATTGGAGTTACAAAGCTATGCAATGCACGGTGTGTTTATTGCTACGGTATCTTTCAAAAGTTAAGTGGTGATATTATCCCTAAGTCTACGCTAATGAGGCTCTTTAAGGACGCTCCCACTTGTGGGGTTAAGTCTTTAGCTATTATTGGCGACGGCGATCCTACATTAAACTCCGGAATCTATGATGCAATAACCGTTGGCAAGGATAGCGGGCTTGACATAGCTTTTGGAACTAACGGTATTCTGCTTGATGATGATAAGTTGTTATGCCTTTTATCTTCCTGCGCGTGGTTAAGGTTTAATCTTTCGGCAGTAGATAAGCAAAGATATTTAGATATTCACGGCGTAGACAAGTGGGGGCAAGTTAAAGGGAATATCATAAGAGCGGCAGAGCTTAAAAGTAGGTACGGCCTTAAATGCACGATTGGTTTGCAAATGGTGTTGATACCTGATTGCGTTGAGCAAGTCATACCGGAAGCGCAATTTGCTTTAGACACCGGAGTTGACTATTTCGTTATTAAGCAATTCAGCGACCCGCAATGTGATGAAATGTCAAGGTTTTCTCTGACTTGGTATGATAACCCCGAGGTGTTAGATATCCTTAAACGCGCCGAGGCAATGTCAACGGATAAGACAGCGATTATTCCAAAATGGAACACAATATCATCTAAAGGTGTGAGGCCCTACGACCATTGCGTTGACTGCCCGCTTATTTTCCAGATTAGCGGAAACGGAAAAGCCTACCCTTGCGGCTATCTGTTTGGCGATGATAGGTATTGCTATGGCGATTTAAATAAACAATCGCTGGGCGAGATTTTATACAGCGAGCATTATTGGGGAGTAATTAAATATATGCGCGAGAGGTTTGATGTGCATAAGGATTGCGCGGGGTGCTGTCGTCATGACCACAGTAACAAGTTTATTTGGGGATACTTACATCCACCGGTACACTTAAATTTCATTTAGGAGGCTTATGAAACATAAAACAAATATTGATATGAGCTTAGGTGATGTGATTGACAGGTTGACTATTCTTTCAAGAAAGATATTTTTCGGCGCCGAGGGGGCATATAAAGAGCATACTTATCTTACCGAGGGTATAGATAGGCTTGGGATTAAGCTATCCGGCGCTCTCCTTGCCGTAATTATCCGCATAAACCAGATGAATATAGAAATATGGAACTTGGAAAATTCTATCCGTAACGACACCGAAGACAAAATGGACAATGCCGAGGTTGGCAGACGCGCCAAGCTGATACGCGATTACAACAAGAAGCGGATCGAATACAAAAACGAAATTAACCGTCTTACTGAAATGGGGTTTCGTGAGTTCAAAACAAAACACAGAAGCCAATGATAAAACAAGAACTTATTGATTTTGAAGACGAAATAGCCGAGTTGTTCAAGGCTAAAAAAATAAAATGCCCTATTCACTTAAGCGGGGGTAATGAAGACGAACTTATAAGTATTTTTAAGAACATATCGCCAAAGGATTATGTATTTTCTACTCACAGGAACCATTACCATTATCTACTTCATACCGGGGCAGCGGAAAGATTGAAGAAACAGATACTATCTGGTGACAGTATGCACACCTGCGACCCAGAGCATAATTTCTATTCTTCATCTATTGTGTCTGGGTGCGTGGCAATTGCCTGTGGGGTGGCGTTGGCGTTGAAGATGAAGAAAAGCAAACAAAAGGTTTGGTGCTTTGTCGGTGATGCCGGTACTGATGAGGGTTGGTTTTGGGAGGCATTAAGGTATTCGGCAGGCTTGCCGATAACTTTTGTGGTAGAAGATAACAATAGATCAGTTTTTGCCACCAACAAGCAACGTTGGGGGGGTATGAAGAAAGTTAATATTATTGCTTATAAATATAAATGCGGTTGGCCGCACGTCGGTTGTGGTGAATGGGTAACATTTTGAAATATAAAGATTATCTTCACAATACTATGTTGCGGTTAGCCAAAGACTATAGGGTTCGTTTCTTAGGGTACAACACAAGATATGGGCATAAATTTAACGGAACGCTGGAAGGGTGCGAGGGATCTTGCTTGGAAATGCCAGTAGCGGAGAACCTTATTTTAGGCGTAGCCATGGGTATGGCTCTTGAGGGCTACAGGCTGATTGTTTGTATAGAACGAATGGACTTTCTCTGGGCTTGCGCGGATGCTCTGATTAACCACTTAGATAAAACTATAGAGTTGGGTTGGCCTGCGTTAGACATAATCATCCGGACGTGCGTGGGTGGGATTAGCCCGCTGGATCCAGGTTGCCAGCATAAGGGCGATTATTATGATGTTTTCAAGGGATTGATGAAAGAAGTTTTTGTTACTACCTCTTGGAGTAAAGCGTTAAAACATAAAGGCGCGGTCATGGTTGTTGAGTGGAGAAATGATTATGAAAAAGATTATACTCCCCGATAGTTATAGCTATATCGGTGCTTTCTTAACTCTTAGGTGCGGATTGGGTTGTTCTTATTGCCTTAATCATTATGACGTTTCGGGAAAGTTTGACGAGATGAGTACCGAGGATTGGATTACCGGACTTTCTCGGATAGAAACAAGGGAAGATTTTCCTATAACTCTGCAGGGCGGCGAGCCTACGGTTCATAAAGGATTTTATGATATAGCCAGTAGTCTTCATTCATTGAATCAATGCATGGATTTGCTTACCAACGGAATGTTCGATGTAAAAGAATTTCAGCAACGGTTAAGGGCTACAACTTTTTTCAGAGAAGCCAAGTATGCCTCTATAAGATTCTCTTTCCACGAATCAACGGTTGGTATTGCCTTGGCTATGAAAGTTTGGACGTTAAAAAATAACGGCTATCAGGTGGGAATATGGGGGTTGGGTGATACGGAAAGAAATAAAATCATGGCTGTGTTATGCAAACAACTTAACATTGATTTCAGGTTAAAAGAATTTTTGTCTGAGGACCTTGGAACATATAAATATCCCGAAGCCCATACTAAGAAATTCAAGAAGACGGTGATGTGCAAGCCAAGAGAGTTTCTTGTCGGGCCTTCCGGGCATATCTTCCGTTGTCATGCTGACCTATACGCTAACCGTAACCCTATAGCGCATATTCTTGATGAGAGTATTGAGTTTAAAGATTCATTCCCCTGTGATAATTACGGGCATTGTAACCCTTGTGATGTGAAGTTAAAGACCAATAGATTCCAGGAGTTTGGATATTGTTCTGTGTTAATCAAAGAACTATAAGGTCGGAGGTAAAACATGAATAAGGATAACGAAAAAAATGATACAGATAAAGACAATAAAGAACAACAACAACAAATGCAACAAATGTTTAACGAAATAACTTCTTATGCTATTAGACTTTACGATTTGATGCAACACGGTATGACTATTGAGTTAACTTTTCCTGATCCAAACGGTATTGTAATACCTAACCAGCCACCTAAGTTACGCCGTCTTCTTATTACTAAACCTAAACTACACGTAAGTATTCAGGTGCCAAATAAATGTTAAACATATTTAAACAAATAAAAAGAAAAAGAAGTATTAATAAGATAAAGAATGCAGTTGAGATATTGGGTACGTTAGATCAAACATTAAAGAGTATTGGATATAGTAGACAAGTTCTCCGGCGGATGTTCTTAGCAATGAGCAAGAACACAAATGAAGTATAAAAATATTACAAGATATTTTATGCGCGGGTCCTTCCTAGGGGGTATGCCGTGCGCGGGTCGGGCGACGCGCGGACGAAGTTTGCATTTGATTTTGTTTTTTGGGTTTTCCTGTTCCTAAAATGAGAAATAGTAAAAATCTAATTATGCCCTATAGATAAGCGTTTTTTATGATTAACATTAATATAAAACCGGAAATAAAGGAAATCTATTTAAAGAATATTTTTCCTAATCCTGCCAATCCGCGTGATATCACCGAAGAAGCCATGGCGGGACTACAAAAAAGCCTTGAGCAATTTGGTTACGTGGATTTACTTATTGTCAATAAACGTAATATGCAACTTATTGCTGGCCACCAACGTTTAAAAATATTCAAAGAAAATGGTATCAAGCGCGTTCCTTGTATTTTGGTTGATATTAACGATATGCGTCAGCAGACAATGGCTATAACTTTGAATAATCAGCAAATTGTAGGTTTTTGGACAGCGGCATTAATTCCCATTTTAGAAAAAATACGTCAAGAAATACCAGACGATTATATTAACTTAAGGATAGAAGCTCTCCGCGAAGAAGTTGAAGAACTTGAGAAAGAAAGTTTAGGTACTGGAAAAACATTACCAGATGATATACCGCCTATTCCTAAGAAGGCTGTCACTAAGGCAGGGGATCTATGGATATTAGGACAGCATCGGATTTTGTGCGGGAGTAGCACTAATAAAGATCACGTTGCGCATTTGATGGATGGACGTAAGGCGCGATTGTTGGCTACAGATCCACCATATCTGGTTGATTATACTGGTGACGATAGACCCAAATCCGGAAAAGACTGGTCTGATGTATATCACGAAATCGATATCCCCGATGCGTATATATTTTATAAAGACTTCCTGTCGATTGCGCTTAAACATATTAATAATAATTCAGCAATTTATATGTGGCATGCATCTAAACGCATTGACGTAATCCAAAAAGTATTTATTGAATTAAAAATTTTAATCCATCAGATAATTATTTGGGTTAAACCTTGTGCAATATTGACATTCTCAATATATCCATGGAGACATGAGCCATGCATATTTGGCTGGTTGCAAGGCAATAAGCCAAAAATTAAAGCTACAGCAAACAAAACCGGAACAGTATGGACAATAGGATTAATGCGCACAGGAGATCCAGCAAGCCCGGAATATTATACTGACATCTGGGAAATTGATTGGGAGGGAAAGAAGAGAAGCCCGGGTAAAGATCATCCCACAATCAAGCCTACCGAAGTCTTTGCAATTCCTATGCGCGTTCATACAAACCCGGGAGATATCTGCTATGAGCCTTTTAGTGGGTCCGGATCGCAAATAATAGCAGCTGAACGATTAAACCGTAGATGCTTTGCTATGGAGATAGAACCGATCTTTGTAGATGTGGCGGTAAAGCGCTGGGAAGAGTTCACAGGTAAAAAAGCTAAATTAGAAAAATAATATTAATAAATAGGAAAAATTAAAAGAACCAGTATGAAAGTAATTACGGCCGGGATCGCCGCGTAAACGGCGACCCAACCCACATGATATCAGCATGTAGGCTTTATGCGACCGAGGGAAGCTAAATGAATGATATTCTACCGAATAGTTAGCATATTTGTCAACATCGATACTATGTGGGTACTATGTCTGAGGGAAATAGCAAAATACCGGGGATACTGGAAGTGGCAAATAAAAAACGTCATCTTTTCTTATTGCAAAAACTTCATGAAGGAAAATCTCTGTCTAGATCAGAAATAAAAGAATTAGAAAAGTTTGAAGGAAAAAATCCTAAACCGGGAATAATCACTACCCAAGAAAAGCTCGCCCAAATTTTCGGGGTATCCAACCGAACTATCCGCTACTGGGAAAAAGAAGGTTTGCCGAAGACATCTGAAGGTTTCTACAATATCGCTGATGTTCAGGAATGGAGATTTTGTAATGATAAACGCCGCAAAAATATCCCCAAGAAAAAAGAAGATGAGTATGAATCACAGTTTAGGAAATTCAAAGCTTTATTAGCCGAGATAGAATGGAAAGAAAAAACAAAACAACTTATTCCCATAGGTGATGTAGAAAAAGATAATGTTCAAAAAATCATAGCGATTAAAACAAAATTTTTATCTTTACCCCGCACAATAGCCCCTCAGCTAGTAGGTTTAGAAGTACAGAAGATAGAAAGTATTTTAAGGATAAGAATAGAGGAGATTGTAAATGATTTTGCAAGCGGAAAGATTACCCACACTAAGAAAAAGACAAAATAAAATTAATTGGACAGCTGCTGAGTTAAGAGCCTGGCAACTCCCAAAGAAGATAAACGTATCTCAATGGGCGGATGAAAACCGTATTCTTGATTCACGTACGTCTTCCGAGCCCGGCCGGTGGCGGACAGAGCGCACACCCTACCTACAAGGCATTATGGATGCATTTACCGATCCCTTGATTGAATCTATCACGATTAAAGCGAGTACGCAGGTAGGTAAAACCGAAACAATATTAAACATGCTTGGCTATACTATCGATCAGGATCCGGCCCCAACGCTTTTCGTTGGCCCGCGCAAAGATGATGCCAAGATGATTTCGAGCGACAGGATAAAGCCTATGATTGAATTATCACAGGCCCTTTCGAATCATTTAACCGATTACGATGATGATGTAACTCAATTTGTTGTAAATCTCGATAAGATGATTTTGTATTTAGCCTGGGCAAATTCGCCGGCTGCGTTATCAAGTAAACCTATCAGGTATCTTTTTCTTGATGAGGTAAATAAATATCCACCGTTTTCCGGTAAGGAAGCCGATCCGATTAAGTTAGCTACTGAAAGAACGAGAACATTTTGGAATCGCAAGATAGTAAAAGTATCTACACCGACAACGGAAGACGGGTATATTTCGCGCGAATACGAACAGTCAGACAAAAGTAAGTTCTACGTTCCCTGTCCTCATTGCGGTAAATATCAAATTATGACCTGGGCCCAGGTTAAATTTCCTCCTGAAGAAAGAAATCCGGAAATCATAAAATTAAAAAGGCTTGCATGGTACGAATGCGAAGAATGCCGGGGAGTTATCACCGATACCATGAAACAAAAAATAATGTTAAAGGGTAAATGGCTTCCTGAAGGTTGCAGTATCGATAAAGAAGGAAATACCAAAGGCAATTTGAACAGTTCTTCTCATAGAGGGTTTTGGATTAATGCCTTGTATTCGCCATGGCTTACTTTTGCCGAAATAGTCGCAGAATGGTTAGATTCGCAAGATCGCCCGGAGCTTTTAATGAATTTTATCAATTCGTGGTTAGCTGAGGAATGGAAGGAAAAAATAGAAGAACGCAAACCAGAGATGTTAAAAAAACTTGCTCTTGAGTATGAAGCCGGAAAAGTTCCTGAAGGTGCAATAGTGTTAGTTGCTGGCGTAGATGTACAGAAAGATCATTTTATTTATACCATACGCGGCTTTGGGGTTGGGTATGAAAACTGGCTGATTAAGGCTGCCTATGTAGAAACTTGGGAAGAAATCATCGCACAAATAATTAATGGTTTCTTTCCGTCAGAAATAAAAGGTTTACCGGATTTTCAGGTAAGTTTAGCAAATATAGATACCGGGCATAGGACTGATGAAGTTTATCAAATGTGCAGAGAGTTTGGGGGCATATTGCGCCCGATAAAAGGCAGCGATAATTTACGCGGATTGTTGTATAAACTTTCAACGATAGATAAATACCCTAACGGAAGAGTAATCCCGGGTGGGCTTAAACTATACCATATCGATACAAATATGTTTAAGGACAAGCTGGCCAGGCTTATCAACATCGAAGGAGAAAATAAAAAATGGCATTTACATCGCGAGCCTTCTGAAACATATCTTAAGCAGATGTGTTCTGAAGGAAAGATATTAGAAAGAGGAAAAAATCCGAGGCAACGCAGGGAAGTTTGGAAAACTCTTTCTTTGCATACGCCTAACCATTTTTGGGATGCAGAAGTATACGCCCTTGCCGCCGCGGAAATGCTTAGGGTATATGCGTTACGCGCAGAAGACAAGCCGAAGCTGATCATCGAAGCTGAACGTCCGGAAAACGTTGAGAAAGAAAAATGGATTAGACCAAAAGGTAATTGGTTAAGACGTGGTTAGCTGGATAACAAAACAAAAAGGCTGGTTAGGGCCACCCAAAAAAAAGGATAGTCCTTTGCCTGTTGTAGAAGAACCAAAAGCTAGTCAAAACCATGTCCGGGAAATGGTAATCACCCACATATCGCTCAGATGCCCTTATTGTAAATCAAAAAAAATCAAATGCTACGGTGCGGATAATCCAGTAAAATATTATCGATGTCTTGACTGCAAAAGGAAATTTAGGGTAATAGAGAAGGCAATTCCGATATAAACTATTTTCAGCCAGGCTGAATGAATTTCTTGACCTACACAACAAGCAGTGCAAAAATTATACTGTAAATAAAAGATAGAAGAAACAATTTGAGGGACGCTTCAAATTGTTTTTATATAAAATCGCGGCAGTTAGGGTGCCCTAATCACTTTTACTGCCGCTTTTGATTTTTATAGGAGAAATATGTCAGCTCCCACAAAACAGGAAATGCTCGATAGCGTAGAAACAGCAATTAAAGCGATTACGGACGGCGGCGCTGTCCAATCATATTCAATAGGAGGAAGAAACATCCAGCGTATGTCTATTATCGAATTAATGTCTTTACGAGACAAACTTAAAAAAGAAATAGCGTCAGATCAAGGTGTAAATACT
The DNA here is from genome assembly GCA_037146775.1 of Candidatus Omnitrophota bacterium. Classification (GTDB taxonomy): domain Bacteria; phylum Omnitrophota; class Gorgyraeia; order Duberdicusellales; family 4484-171; genus JBAWWL01. Next base: position 134,878 of record JBAWWL010000008.1, read on the forward strand.
AGGACATACGCATCATTCAAGGATCCAAGCTAATGAAAGAAGTAAAAGAAAAAAAATCAAAAAAGTTATCCGAAAAGTTAAGCTCATTGGTTGATAACGTAATCGGTATTTTTAATCCCTCCGGAGCATATAAACGGATAGCCTACCGCAAATCAATATCGATGTTAAGCAGTTATCGCGGAGCAGATAAGAGTCGATTGCGCAGTTCGTGGCTTCCAGGAAGCAATTCCGCAGATGAGGATCTTCTCCCTGAACTTTCTGATTTACGGCAACGCAGCAGAGATTTAAACCGTAATGATGCCGTAGCATCAGGAATTACAGGGACCATGGTTACTAACGTTATTGGTACCGGTATAAAGCCCCAAAGCCGCATTGATAAGGATAGCTTGGAATTAACCGATGAAAATATTTTAAACTTTCAAAAATTAGCCGAGCGTAATTGGGAAAGGTGGGTTCCTTATGCCGATGCCGGCGAGCGTCTTGATTTTTATGAAATCCAGCAATTAGCTGACCGTCAAATATTGGAAAACGGAGAGGTGATAATATTACCGCTTATGTTAAAAGATGATGATGAAAGGCCTTTTTCGCTCGCCCTTGATGTAATCGAGTCTGATAGGTTAGCTACGCCTTCGGATCTAACACAAAATAAATCAATTCGTTATGGAGTAGAGATAGGTTCACGGGGAGAACCCATAGCTTATCATATACGTAAAACTCATCCCGGAGATTTAATTTTGGCAAATTCAAAAAAACGCTTTGATAATACTTCAAAATCATATATACGCTATCCTGCAAAAAATGCATTGGGAAGGAAAAATATACTACATTTATATTGGATGAACCGTCCCGGACAAACCCGGGGAGTTCCTTTCTTTGCCCCAGTTCTTACATATTTTAAGGATTTAGCCGATTACTTAGAAGCTGAATTAGTTACTGCAAGAATCGCCGCTTGTTTTTCTATATTTATAAAGAAAGAAGATCCCTATGCCGCTGCTACCGCCAGAACAAGTTCTACAAACAGTGCTGGCCAAAGAGTAGAAGAACTTGAGCCTGGATTAATTGAATACCTTGCTCCCGGAGAAGATATTTCGACTTTTAACCCCAATAGGCCCGGAGGGTCTTTTGAGCCGTTCGTAAATCGTATTTTACGCGAGATTTCCGCGGCCCTGGGGTTACCCTATGAATTAGTTGCAAAAGATTTCAGCCAAACAAATTATTCCAGCGCAAGAGCGGCTTTGCTCGAGGCGCGAAGATATTTTAAGGTTCGCCAGGAATGGCTAGCCAAAAAACTTTGCCAGCCAGTTTGGGAGATGCTTCTTGAAGAGGCATTTTTAAGGAATGAACTTCCGGCAAGTAATTTTTATGAACAAAGGCTTGATTGGACCCGCGCGCGCTGGATCGCTCCCGGATGGCAGTGGGTGGATCCGGTAAAAGAGGCCGAATCTTCGAGACTTGCTATTGAAATAGGGGTTTCTTCTTTAGCGGATGAGGCCGCTAGCCAAGGGAAAGATTGGGAAGAAACTCTTGAACAACAAGCAAGGGAGGACGCTAAGCGTAAAGAGCTTGGTCTAGAAAAAAATAACTCCTCAGAAATTATTACCAAAAAAAATGAAGAGAACGTAGAGGATAAGGAAAAGGAGATAGAAGCCGCGGGAAAAGTTATAGGAGAATTATTCAATGAACAAATTAGAGGACTTATTACTCAAGCGTAAAAAAGCAGCAGACTCTTTTAAGGCAGCGGGTTTAAAAGATATTTTTAGTTTCGATGCCTTACACGATTTGATACTCCTTACTATTACCGAATCAAGATCTAATCAGGAAAGATTAGAAAAAATACTTTCCTCATTGGCGGTAATTGTTACGGCTGTTGAAGAAAGAAAAGACATAATTGAACATGCAAGAAAAGTTTTAGAAGTAAATGCCAGCGGCGAAGTGAAAGTATTGAGTGGTGAAATAAGAGTCAATAATTTAGAGGAAATAAAAATACCCGAAGAAGTTTCGGTAAAGAATTTAAAAGATATAAGGATACCTGACGAGGTTTCTATAAAAAAACCAAACTGGTACAAAGAATTTGATAATACCTGGCTGGGAAAAGAATTAAATAATATAACTGATTTGCTTATAAAGGGTTTTAATAAATTATCACAAAAAATATTTGTAGATAATAAAGAACCAAAAGACGCAATCCCGGTAAGATTAGTAGCTCCGGATGGGAAAACATTCTATAAAGCCGAAGGTGGACGTGGCAGCGGGGGAATGTTTATAAGTGAAAATGGCTTAAGTTACGGTAAGGCATTAAAGAAAATAACACCAATAAGTGTAGACGATGGTACCCCGGCAGTGTATGAATTACCTAAAACCGAAAAATATTTAGCTATACAAAATAAGGGTTCCAGCATAGTCGCTTTCGGTGACGCTGATGTTACTTATTCTGATTACCCTACGCTTACTCCGCGGCAATTCTATGAATTTGTAGACTGTAAGCAGGGATTCAAAATATATTTTAAATGCGACACAGGCAAAACAGCGACTATAGTTGGATTTACTCGTTAATCATAAGGAGGCGCCATGGATAAAGAATTATTTAGAGCGAACATAGCAAAAGGAATTGAGAAAGGTAAACTTGGCATCGATCGTGATGCTGTCCATGACAGGGGTAAAGGTATTATTTTTGGTTATGCAGTAGTTACCAAAGGAAAACTTAATGATGGTGATATCAGAGACTGGGAATTGGACGAAAAGTCTTTAGATCAGGTAATAGAGTTATCCAGCAACGCCGAAATCGGCGTTAAGTCACGTTTTGGGCATCCTAATATGAGCAGCGAAGCATTAGGAACATTTCTTGGGCGAGGTAAAAATTTTCGTAAAGATGGTGATATTGTTCGGGCTGATTTATATATTGACAATACAGCCTATAACACTCCACAAGGTGATTTAGCTACTTATATAATGGATTTAGCCGAATCCGACCCGCAAGCTTTTGGTTCTTCTCTTGTATTTCATGCAGAGTTTGAAAAGAGGCTTAACGAAGATGGTACACCAAAAAAAGACGAATTAGGTAAAGAACTTCCTGACTTAGTAAGGTTCAAGAAAATTTTTGCTTCGGATATTGTCGAAAGCCCGGCAACAACAAAAGGATTATTCGGCACGTTTTTCACTGATAGCGTAAAACCTTCAGCTGAAATGACTGCATTTTTGGATAGATTTTTAAATAGTCCAACGGCTGTAGATAAACTTATTTCTTTTCTTAGCCGTTATCAAATAAATGGGGAAAAAGAAATAAAAACTAAAAAGGAGGTAGTACAGATGGAGTTAAAAGAAATTACATTAGAGGTTTTTAGAACAGGGCGCCCCGACCTTTTAAATGAAATTCTAAGCCAGGAAAGGTCAAGGGTAGTTTCGATCTTAGAAAAATCAGCATCTTATGGTGATGGTATGTTTGATATAGCTAAAGAAGCTATATCAAAGGGAGAAGGTCTCGAAGTAACAGAAGAGAAGTTTAAGGCGAAAAAGTTAGAATTGCTTCAAAAGGCAGCGCCAGTAACTCCTGGCCCGGGAGATCCGGAATCAGGTTCGGAAAATGTTTCCGATGTTGAGAAATTCGCGAAGGAATACGAATCCAGTAAAGAACTCCAAATGGAGTTTAGCTCAAAAGAATCGTACGTATCTTTTAAGCAAGCAGAAAAGTCTGGCAAGGTAAATATTTTTAAGAAGCAATAGTTTAATAATTATTAAACCAAGAAGGAGGAAAGAAAATGGCTACGTTAGCAAAAAATTCACCAAGAGCGTATGAAGAGGGGGATTATAACGATCTTCCGGTTATCGCAAGCGATATTATTTATGAAGGATCGGCAGTAGGCGAAAACGGTTCAGGATATTTTAGGCCTTTAGTAGCCGGCGATAACTTTGCCGGTTTTGCTGTTAAGAAAGCGGATAACTCTGCGGCTGGTTCAGCAGCCGGGGATATCAACGTGCGTGTGCTACAGAAAGGAAAGATTCAGCTTTCAGTAACAGGAGTAACTGCGGTTACCGATGAGGGTTCTACTGTTTATGCTTCTGATGATAATGTCTTTACCCTTGCGTCTACCGGAAATTCAGCAATAGGTAAGATTGTGCGTTATGTAACCGGTACCACAGTAATCGTTGAGTTCGAAGCTGTTTCTTGCAGGTCAATATAGTTTTAAAATATTAACTCTGTTTAGTTAGGTTTATCCCGGCTAAACAGAACCAAATCAGTAAGGAGGTAATCAAATGGATCAGAGCGGTTTATCAAGTAGAGCGATAATCGGTAAATTTTTTGAAATCCTTGAAACTTCTAAGGATACGGCATGGCCTTTCAGAGTAGGTATGGAAATACCTTCTAATCAGGAATCGGAGACCTATAAATGGCTGGGATTTGCCCCTGCGCTTCGCGAGTGGATTGGCGGAAGGCAAGCCAAAGGTCTGAGAGAGAACGGAATCACAATTAAGAATAAGAAATATGAAGCGACCCTTGAAATTGATGTAGATGATCTTCGCAGGGATAAAACCGGCCAGATCAACATAAGAATAGCCGAATTAGCCGACCGGGTTAATGCTCATTGGGGTTCTTTGCTTTCTACGTTGATTGCTAATGGTGGCGCAACCGTATGCTATGACGGCCAGTATTTTTTTGATAACGATCATAGCGAAGGCGACAGCGGAACGCTTTCCAATCTTTTGACAGTTTCCGATTACGGCGATTTAAACGTTACTACCGCAGCAGACCCTACAGCCAACGAAATGGCTAAAGTTATCTTGAAAATGATACAGCATATTTATTCTTTGAAAGATGACCAGGGCGAACCCATGAATGAAAATGCGAAAGCTTTCATGATTATGGTTCCTGTTAACATGTGGGCAGCTGGTTTACAGGCAGCATCATCTAATCTTTTAAGCACCGGAACTGGAGCAATCGATAACCCTCTTAAAAACGGCGGATTTAGTCTTGATGTTATAGCTAACCCAAGATTAAGCACAACCACAGTTCTTTATGCTTTCCGTACCGATGGAAGAGCAAAGCCGTTCATTTTACAGAACGAAGAAGATATTAAGGTTGATGCCATCTCAGAGGGTTCAGAGGAAGAGATTAAAAACAACCGGCACCTTTATTGCGTAAAGACGTTGAGAAACGTTGGTTACGGATATTGGCAGCAAGCGATTAAGGCGACGTTAAGCTAGTAATTTTAAAAAGTTAACTCAAGGAAGCAGGGAAGAAAATTCTTCCCTGCTTCCTCTTAACAAGAGGAGCTATATTTATGAAATTACGTTTAGTTTTATCGGAAAAAAGTATCATCAAAGGCAAAGAGCGTAAGGCCGGTGAATGTGTGGCAGAAGGAGAATGTGTTTCTGATTTTTCTATTCACGATATCTGTAAAGCTATTCAAAAGGGAGAAATCACCGCTGTAGAGATAGTAGAAAATAAAAAATCAAAGTCAGCATGACCACTTTTAAAGAAATCCTTGATAACGATGTAAAAAATGTGTTTTTAAACACCAACGAATTTGCGGAATCTATTACTTTTACTCCCTATGGCGGAACAGCTAAAAGCATTAAGGCAATAGTACAACGTTCAAGGCTGGATCCTGCTTCCGAAGATACCGGCCGTTCTTTATTAAACCAGGCAGAAATTTTTATCGCTAACGATTCTGTTGAAGGGGTTACGTCTATAAATAAAGGTCAAGATAAGGTGTCTTTGCCGGCAACTATTGGCGGTTCATCATCAAATTGGCTTGTGGTGGATATTATAGATCATGATAGTGCTATATGGCATTTATTAATTCAAAAATAATATGCTTACTGTAGAAATAAACTCGAGCCGGCTGCAAAAAGCTATCAGGATAATTCCAGACTTATTAAGGATGGAATTAGGCGATGCTTTTGATTATTTGAGCCGTAAATATCTTAAAGTTTTTAGAGAAACTCGTCTTTCCGGGCGTCCGGGATTAAAACCGCATCCGCACGGAATTTTTCAATATTTTCACCGAGCAAGTTTAGTTTCTACATCCATAGAAGGAATGGGAATGATTATTTTTACAGAATCTCAAACCGCAAAGAAACATGAGATAGGAGGAATGATTTCTAATCCTTCCGGAAAAAAATTAATTGTTCCTCTTTCTTCAAAAAAGGAACTGTTTACCAGCGACGAAAGGCTAAAATCCCAATATCGTAAACCCGGCAGCTTAAAAAATATAATTTTGTTAAGGATCCACGGCAAGGCCTTTTTAGCCAAAGTTAAAAAGAAATCACGTGAAATAATACCGTTGTTTGTTTTAAAAAATAAAATAAAGGTTATTCCTCGTTTAGGTTTTTTCGATACCTGGGATTCTTTGGATAATTTGCGTGTCCAAAGGCTTAATATGGCCATAGAAAAAGCTTTATCAAGAGTATAAACAATGGCTAACACTGTCAGAGAAAACATATTAGCGAATATAAAAACCGTCCTTACGGGTATTACTGTTGCCGGAGGTTATGCTAATACCATAGCCAGCGTGCAAAGATGGAATCAGTCAGGTAATAGTTTTATTGATACGCCTTGCTTGATTATTAACGCCGGTCCGGAAGAAAAGGAGCATCGTCCCGGATTTATAACTAGTTGTAAATTATCGGTACTTATAGATCTCTGGGTTATCAAACCGACAGATTCAGACACATATTTAAATAGTTTATTGGGCGATGTAGAAAAAGCCTTAATGACGGATTATACCCGGGGAGGTTACGCAGCTAATACAAAACTTTTGGGTGTTTTACCATTTGAAGCCGCAGAAGGACAGCCCTATTGCGGATTAATTATAAATGTTGAGATTGAGTATAGACATAAGAGCACGGACCCTACTACAGCAGTATAAAAAGGAGGTATTCACATGGTGAAGTTAGCAGAAAGACAAGTAATATTAGTAAAAAATGAGAGTAATTATGGCCAGGACCCTACGCCTACGGCATCGGCAAATGCTATTCCGGTAGTTGAAAAACCGAAAATAGAATTTGACCCGGAAGCTATAGAAAGAAAACATCCGTTTCACTCTATGAGCAAGTTAAAACCGCTCATAGGTAAAAAGTATTCTAAGATATCTTTTAAGGTTGAATATTTTGGTTCTGGAACTGCAATCACTCCTCCGCGCATCGGAGATCTTTGGGAAGGTTGCGGCTTTTCTGAAGCTATAGGCGGCTCAGACGTAACGTATACCCCGGCATCGGCCAGTTTAAAGTCAAACACTATATATTCATACATTGATGGGGCTTTATATAAAATTCTTGGAGCTGTAGGAAATATGAAAATATCCGGGAAGGTCGGAACGCCTGTTTATTTTGATTTTGAGAAGGCAGGGTTGTACCAAGATGATAGCGACTCAGCTATAATTACGCCGACCTTTGAATCTAATTTTAAATCTCCACCCCTGGCATTATCAGCAGTTTTTACACTTGATTCGATAACTACCTTTGTCCTCAGAGAGTTCAATATTGATATGGGTATACCGATAATTAAAAGAGAAGACATGTCAGCTGCACATGGATACGCCGGATTTTACACCGGAAAACGTAACCCTACAGGAAATATCATCATAGAAGCGCCCACAAAGGCAACATACGATTTTCTCGAGAAATTTGAAAACGCCACGGAAGTTGCTGCATCTTTGGTTATAGGCGCCACCGCCGGTAACAAGCTTACTATCACTTTACCGACCTTAAGTTTTACCAACGTAGGAATTGAAGAGGCAGACGGATTAGTAGTGCTCAATATTCCTATTAGCATAAATATGAACACCGGGAATGATGAGATTAGCTTGAAGCATTGGTAATAATTCACGTGAAATAATTGACAATAAGGAGGTTATTATGGGAATCGTAGCTTTGGATATAAACGCAACGATTGATCATGTTTCGAAGAAAGATATAGTTGGGCCAAAAACTATATGGAAACTCGGAATCATTGATACAAGGATTCGTAAGCAGCTCGAGGATATAGCTTGGGAATATGAAACGGATCCTTCGCAACCAGGTACCGGCAAAGTAAAAGCTTCTTTTAATATCGGAAAAGGAGAAATAGAATTTGTAGCTTTTGGACTTAAAGGGTTTGAGAATTTTACCGATAAGGACGGCACCCCGGTAGAATTTAAAACAGAAAAAAGAATGATGGCAAATAAAATTTATTATGTAGTATCTGACGAGGTTATAAAAGTAATACCCGGGGATATTATTACAGAGCTTGCCAATAGAATAAAAGAAATAAACAAGGTAGGTGAAGAAGAAAGAAAAAACTAATCATCGCCGCGAATTTGAGCCAACTAAATTTGAATTGCGCGGCATGTAATGATTTTCAGAAAATAGATCGTGGTTGTAATAAAGACAGCCCAATACCGGATAAATGGCAAATAGGAGAAATAAAATTTCAAAGGTGTCCAAAAAAAATAGTAAATTATGAAGTTAATATATACTTTCAAGCATATCGCAGGTTTCAGCAAGGATTTTTGCCTAATTCTGGGGGGTGGATCGAACAGCCGGCAAAGTTTAACGACATAATAGATATTTTAGAGGCTGAATTTGATGCCATAGAACAGGAATCAAGGTCAAAAAATGACAAATAATCAACTAGAAATCATTTTAAAACTGCGCGATGAAGTAAGTAAACACGTTGAAAGAATGGCGCAGGAAATAAAGAATGATTTAGACGGAATAGGGGATAGTTTCGTCAAAGTTGGTAATCAGATATCTAAAATGGGCAGAAACTTAGCTATGATAGGTGCCTCTATCACCGGTCCTTTAGCTCTTGCCTTTAAAACGACTGCGGATTGTTCTTTAGAAGCTAACGCCGCGTTAACTAAACTTCAAGATTCATTTACTAGTTTCCAAGTAACAATAGGGACAGCTTTAATTCCGGTTATCGACAAAATATCCAATGCGGTAGCAGGTTTGGCGCAGTGGTTTTCAAATTTAGATCCTAAGGTGCGTGATACCATTATCCAGGTAGCTTTAGTTTCAGGTATTTTTCTTACATTAGGAGGCGCACTGACTCATGTTATAGGTAAAATAATTGCTACTGTAGGCGCGATTATGCAATTTGGAGCTGCGCACCCATATATTTTAGCTATAACTGCCGCATTAGTAATAATGATTAAATATTGGGATCAACTAAGAAATGTCGCTATACCAGTTCTTAATGGTATTGAAATAGGCTTAAGAATTGTAGCTACCGGATTTTATAATTTAGTTTCTTTTATGGCCGGTTCCATAGAAAAGGTTCTTAATATTTTGCAAGCTATATTTGGCTGGCTTGGTAAGGTTTCAGAAAAAATAGGAAGAGAATTTTCTGATGATATGAAAAACGCAGCTAAAAGTATAGGTAATGTAAAAGAAGATTTAGATATTTTACGCACAAGTTTTGATGCTACAGCCAACGAAATGGCCGAAGGAGCAGTAAAAATCGCCGAAGGTGGAACCGGAGCTATCTCAAGTTTTGTTGACGAAAGCATTACTAATATAAATAAATTAGGAGAGGCATTGAATGGTATTAAAGATGTGGATATTGGCAGCGAAGAAAGAATACAAAAAATAGTTGTGGAGGAACAGAGAAAGGTTGATGGTTTGAGGGATATCTGGAGGGCTTGGAATGATGAAAAAGCAACAATGGAAATGGGAAGATTACAAGCCGAAACAGAATTTTTTAATTTAGCAATTGATACCCAGAAAAAAGCTCATGAGAGCCTTTGGGTATCAATAGGAAAAATGAGAGATGCTTTTTCCCAGGATGTTTCTAAATTATTTGTTGATATGATGCGAGGCGTCGCTAATGTAAAGCAAGTATTTCAGGAGCTTGGGTGGAAGATGATTCAAATACTTGTAGATTTCGCCGTGCAAAAAGTTGTGAACTGGGCATTAGGTAATGCAATGCTTGTTGCTCAGGTGGCAGCATCATCAGCCGCAGCTGCTGCTGTTGCCGCAGCATGGGCTCCGGCGGCGGCTATGGTTTCTTTAGCATCTTTTGGAAGTAACGCTGCCCCGGCATCAGCTGCCTTACTTGAAACTGCTGGTTTAGCTCAGATTCTTGCAATACCAAGGTTTGAAAAAGGTGGAAATGTAATTTCTCCCGGATTAACTTTAGTAGGGGAAAGAGGACCGGAAATATTGAATCTTCCTGCCGGCGCAAGAGTGTCTCCGTTAAATAAACAAGGAAATATTACACATATCCATATAGAAATAAATAATCCATCGGTGAGATCCGATACCGATATAGATGCGATAACGGAAGCTGTTTCAACAAAATTATCCCGGGAGATAGAAAGAATATAATGTCAAACGAAATTTCTTTAAAATTTGGATCGCTCACATTTTCTAACACTATAGTCATTTCAGATATTGATATAAAAGACGATCTTCAGGTGAGTTTGACTGCTATTCCTAATTCCTGCGGATCTGTAGCCGAATTGGCGAAACGGAAATACTTAACAATATCAGTTGAGGGTTCGGTATCAGGATCAGACGTAGATGATCTCCGCGCAAATATCGATACCTTAAAGGCTGCTTTATATAACGGTTTACAAAAATTTACCAAGGATGATGACCGCTATATTTACGCTCAATTAAAAAATTTCAATAAGACATATAAATCAGCACAAAAATTAGCACTATTTACCGCTACTTTTATTGCACACTTTCCATTCTGGCTATCTGAAACTGAACACGAAGATGATCGCACGCCTACAAGCGGAGTAGGGTATACGCTCAATAACGCCGGCAACGCTAAGCCAAGGGTCAAAATTGAGATAACTGCTCCGGCAGGTGGTATATCTGACAATATTAAAATCGAGAATACAACAAATGGGCAATCGTTTCAATATAGGGGAGATTTAGCTGTTGGTGAAGTTTTAGAAGTAGATAATAGATATGATACCGATGACTTCGAAGTTTTAAATGATAGCACAGATGATACCGTTAATTTCGAAGGTGATTTCATAGAGCTTGAACCAGGGAATAATACGATAGTTTTTACCGGAACAGCAGGGGCCACGGTAAAGATAACCCACAGGGATTGTTGGTATTAGTATGGTAGTAAGCAATTATAACGTTGAGTTGAGAGATAAAAACGGAAACCTTAAAGCATACCTGACGCCTTTTGTTTCAGAACTTAGTTGGGAATGGAACAGGTTAGGTGGTTGCGGACGTTGTTCCATTACGCTTAAGAAAAAATATCGGGATATTATTTTTGATGCAAGAGATGATATTCAGTTAAGAGTTAAATCCGGAACAACGAGTAAATTGGTTTATCGCGGATACGTTGCAAATGTTGTTCCTACAAGGAAAATTAACGAAGATATTATTTTAGACGTGCGTGGATATTTTGACCTCTTGGCAAAGATTGTTGTGCAGGATACGGGCGATGTAAAGACTTATACAGATTCAGAAATATCGGTGATAGTAGGGAATATCGTAGATACTTTTGTTACGCCAAAAACTCCAATTACTAAAGGGAGTATTGACATAGGAACTTTTGAGGCCGATACGCTCCAATTCTTGACAACGGTAAAAGACGCTTTAGAAACATTATCCGATCTTTCTGGCGATGTTGAATATGGTGTTGATGAAAATCTTGTATTCTTCTGGCGGACGGAATCAATAGTTATCAGCAATAAATTTATTGTAGGTGATAATGTTGCGCTTCTCGAGCGTAGGGTTGTTTGGGACGATTTAGCTAACAAGTATTATCTTGTTGGCGGTACAGTATTAGGTTCTAAATATAAAAGAACAGTGGAAAATACAGACAGTCAAGATCTTTATTACTTATCAGAAAAAATTATCAATAATGGTTCTATTATCAGCGATACAGTCGCCGACGAATATCTTGGTTCTTTATTGAGAGAAAAATCAAATCCTATTTTTAAGATACGCGCGCAAATAAAAAATACCCCGAAACGTATTGAAGATACTGTTCCTCTTGGCCTTATCGTTTTTTATGATCCTGAATATGACAGGGATTCCCCAGGGGATTTAATAGGCGATATCGTAGGCGAAGCAGCTGATGGGGGAAGTGATATTATCGTTGGACTCACAGCTGACGGTGGTAGTGATGTTATCATTGGCGGACAATTTAGTGCGCAGATAGACAGGATTTCTTATGAACTTTCAGAAACACCTGGACGATTCAATGTCACGATACAGTTAGGAGATACGGTGTTGGAAACTGCGGCAAAGATTAAGCAACTTGAGTTGGCGCTTAGTAATTTGCAGCAGTATTAATTAAAATTTGGTTACCCTTGTTATAGCTAAACAGGGGTTTGTTGAAGCACGGACTCGTCGACGAGCGAGCCGTGCTTTTTTTATTTAAAACGAGGTGAATTATGGCTGCAACTTTTCCTAATGCTAAAAAAACATTTTCCGCAATAATTAACGGCGTAACAAAACTTGTTGCTGCCTTATTCAATACGCCAGATGACGAGATAGAAGCGATAGAATCGTTTGTCGGGGCTACCGGCGGCGGAGCATTAGCTTATACGGAGTCAATGACTAACATGCTTTTTAATTATCGCCAGAATTGTCGTATACAATATAAAAGCGATTCTGATTTATATGTCCGCGCCGGCGAGATAATGCTTACTGATTCAAGCGGTAACCGAAGGCTTAGGCGTAATACTTCTGATTTAACTGTAAACTGGGCCAATATTGATACCGGTTCAGAAGCGGCCAACACATACTATTATGTTTACGCTGTTGCGGATGCAAGCACGACAACGTTTACGGTAAAGATTTCCACAAATGCGGCTACTCCGAGCGGGTGTACATTCTATAAATTAATAGGAATTTTCTACAACGATTCGTCTTCAAATATCCAAGAAGTTGGCAATCTAAATAGAAACGCCGGCGAACTAGATAACTGGGTTTCAAAAAGCCCTGGTGTTGCACATTACGCAATGACCGATGGAGTAGTGGTTGGTTATGGCGGATATAATATTTATATTACAACAAATGGGGCTAACCCGCCAACCATAACAAGACAGTATAACGAAGTAGATTCACCACAAAAAACGACTATGACATGCCCTGTTCGCAAGGGCGATTATTGGTCAACTAATTGTAATCCTGTTTGGTGGATAGGAAAAAGTTAATATGAAATCCGATTATAAACTACAATTCAGATTCTTTTTCAAGCTTCTCTGGGTTTGTGTCTTTGCTCTACTTTATTCTTTCGGCGGAATAGAGTTTAAGTGGATAAGAAGATTTCTCGCTCCGGTCTGGCTTACTCTGGGAATGTTTACGTTCAGCGGTAACTGGAAGGTTATATTTTACCTGCCTTTGCAAATTGCGGCATTACATCTTGGTTACGGTGCGGAGATCGTCTGGCAGAAAGTTTTGAAGAGATTGCTTTACGCTTTTGCAAACGCACAGGCATCGATTGTACTCATCTTTAGTTCAGACAAGAGGTTTATATTCTCGTTCTTGCTACACAATATTTTATGTATTTCGGCTATCGTAATATTGGGAGTATTTAATCCTTTAAACGCACGAGGGGAGGAGTTGGCAATAGGTTTTATCATTGGCTTTATGCCTATGTTTATGCCGAAGGAGAAAGATGTTTAAGAAAATTATATCAGTATTATTCATCGCTTTCGTGGCTGCGGTCCCGGCTTATCCCGCAGCTTCCGACTTAACCCTTGAGTGGAAAGAAAAAACATCTCACGCCTTGACATATCCGTATCAGGTAGAGGCCGATTATACCGACAATGGCGATGGAACAATCACGCTTTCAAGTGTAGGTATGACGTATCCCGGCGCGGGGATTCCTCTTAGTACCGGATCTGCGTGGGGAACATCGATAACCAATAACTCGGCTAATTGGAATACCGCTTATGGCTGGGGGAATCATTCGGGATTGTATCTACCTATCGGCGGAGGCACACTTACAGGAGACTTGGCGTTAACTACTCATAATATTACGTTAACCGGATCTCTTGGCGCAACAGGTGCAAGGCTTACAAAAGGGTGGTTTACTGATTTAGAGGTTACCAATGCCATAGCAGGATCTATTACCGGAAACGCAGGAGGTTCTTCGGCTTCATGTACCGGAAACTCAGCCACAGCAACAAAATCAACAAATCTCATCGGTGGCAATTCTACTACTTTGCTTGGTTCTATTCCTTACCAATCCGATACTGACACTACTACGTTGTTATCTCCCAATGTAACCACCACGAAGAAATTCTTGACGCAAACAGGTGACGCAACGAATGGCGCGGCGCCGGCGTGGGGTACTTTACAGTCAGGAGATATCCCTGATCTTTCAGGTACTTATTTGGCAGTAGGTGCGAAGGCGGCAGATAGCGATTTATTGGATAGCCATGATACGAGTTACTTTCAAACAGCAATAGACCAGACAACTGACCTAATTGTTAAAAGCCTAACCGTTGGGAAGAATGGATCAGGAGGGACTGCGGGAATAATCACATTAAGAGATGGCGCTAATCCGGGAACGACAGCAACATTATCATACACAAAGTGGGCTGATCTTGAAGCCGCGAATGGAATCGTAAAGTGCAACGGCTCAGGAGATTATTCCGCGGCCACCGCCGGGACTGATTACATGGTCAAAGGAACTGCAACTCCGGGGCAGTATTGGAGTGGAAAAGCTACAGATACGGTGGCCGGTGCAACGTGGACGTCCGACTGGGCTTCTGGCAACGTGCATTATATAGTTTTAGGTAATGGTGCACATACGGAACCGACATTAAGCAATCCTCAAGACGGGGCGAGATATATGCTCATCCTCAAGCAGCCGGCAAGCGGAGCGGCCGGAACGGTTACTTGGCCGGCAACGATGCTTTGGAGCGGTGGAACGGCCCCAACTTTAACCGCGACCAATGGCAAGGTTGATATCATTACTTTAATCTATGAAAGCACAAATTCAAAATATTACTGTGGCTCAACACTAAATTACTAAAAGGAGGTTCTATGCAAAAGTTATTTTTGATTGTTTTGTTATTTTGTTTTGCTGTAAGTGCTTATGCAGCTAATGCTTCTTATGTGATCAAAAGCGTAAGAGTTGACGGAGAAACACTATGGACAGAGGTTGAATATACTTTCATTGACGGTTCAAAGAAAACTATTGATGTGCCTCATTTTCAACCTAAAGACAAAGATACAATAACACAAGGGATAGTCAATAGAGAAGCAAGCGAGAAAAGAAAGATTGACGCGCAAGTTACCAATGAAGCTTTAAAGGCTGAAATATATAAAGATGTCAATAAATCTATTGCGATAATCAAATGAAGAAACTTTTTATCTTTTTACTTTTCATTTTCGTATGCTTTCCCTGTTTTTCCGCCACTTGCACATTTACTGGTGTAACCGATAGTCATTGGAATGATAACGATAACTGGGACGGAGATGTCCCCACCACCGCTGATGATGTTGTTTTTAACGCTTCAAGTCCTTCTTGTCTTATAGACGCTACGGCAGTAGCGAAAACTATTAACTGCACTGGTTATGTCCAGACACTTACCGCCGGAGCTAATCTTACCGTATCTGGTAATATTACTCTGGTTAGTGGAATGACGTTTACACCTTCGACTTATACCGTTACCGTAGATGCTGTTTCAACTATCGCAAGTGGTGGTAAAACGTTTGGGGCTTTTACTGTTGGTTCATCAAATATAATTACCTTGGCCGATGATATGTGGGTCACGGGGACACTTACGGGTTATGCATCTGGAGCAAGTAATTTTGCTGGCGCTTATAATCTTCACGCACAAGGAAATATATTGAGAGGAGGAACAGGGGCAACAGGATTTTTTAGTACAACGACTACTCTGCTTATAGACGGCGGAGCGAACCAAACACTCGGCGATGCTACGAATAATTCAGTTATAGATATGAACCTTGTTATCAATAAGAGTGGCGGAACGATATCGAGTCCATATATTGTTTATTTTGCTGTTAATAATTCACCTACCTTTACCTATACCGCAGGCGCGTTTGACGATACTGGTGGAACTTGGAGCTTACGGGCAAATTCTACATACAATGTAAGCGGTATGACATTTCTTGGAACTGTAAGTCCAACAATCTCAATCGCGCCTACCATTACTCTTACTTCCGATATGAATGTTAGCGGAACATTCAATACGAATACAAACAACACCGCTAAAATATTCACTATGAACGGTTACAATGTAAATTGCAAAGGGGCAATAGCATCTCACTCAAGCGGTTACTTAATGGCGGGAACAACAGTAATACAAATAAATGGCACAGGAAATCAGATTTGGAAGGCCCGCTGGGTCTGTAATAACGTTAATATAAATAAAGATAGCGGAACTCTAACCATACAGGATACGGCGGCAAGTGTATTATATTATGGTAACGGTGCTGTAACAGTTACGCCCGGAACTTGGACTTGGACAAAGGGTGTTGTTACCGTAACGGGAACACTTAATATCTACGGAACTACTGCTGATGTTACATTAGATACTAAGGGCGGAATGGCTTGGAATAACATTATTGTATTTACGAATAGTTTTGGTAAACTTGCTTCCGCTTCGGATGTAAATGGAAACTTTACATTAAACGCAGGTTCGACTCTTAATGCTGCTGGATACCAGATGAATGTTGCCGGAAACTGGACTAAAAATGCTACTGCCACCTTTACAACTGGAAATAATACAGTAGTTTTTGACGGAACTTCCACCCTCGCAGGTTCTACAACCTTTTATAATTTAACCTTAAATCCTGGCTCTACAAATCATTTGACCAGCACTCAAACTTTTATTGTAGGAGGAATATTTAAAGCGGAAGGGACATCTGGAAGTTCAATAACTCTCAATGCCACAATAGCAGATAGCCAAGCAATACTGCCGGTGACTATCCTTGGAAATATAAGTTATGTTACAGTTACAGATATAGATAGTAGTGGTGGAGTAGAAATATATGACGCAAATGGAACACTCGATAATGCGACCAACTGGACGTTAACTCCGCCATCCATAACGTTTGACGCATTGTTGTTAGGTGGAGATTAAGGAGTAATATGCCGCACTTTTCCTGGGAACAATATGGAATAGCGGGGGTTGTAATAGGGGTATTATTTTTTATTTTGTTTCGCATTCTGACGTGGGTTATGAAATGGGTTGATAAGCAGGCAGAACAATACAGTGTAGAGAGGGGGATTTGGCTCAAAACATTAGATGCGCTGAACAATTCTATACAACTCCATAGTCAAGGCTCTATCGAGGCGAGAAAGACACAAGAGGAAGCACATAGATACCAAAAATCGGAGCACGAAAAACTTGCTGAAAATATGAATACTATTTGTTCAAGTTTAAAAGAAACAGAAAAAGCATTAAGTAGAATTAACGGATATAAGGAATGAGCGAAGCCAAGGAAGAGACCATAAAACGTTTGGCGTATGTTATCTGGCAAGAACGTATAAGGCGTGGAGAGCCGGACGGCGGCGATGCTGAGAAGAATTACTTTATGGCGCAAAAGGTGCTTTATCCTGAAGATATAAAGAAATGTCCTGCATAAACTGTAACACAGAAATATTTATCGGGAAAGACGGGGACTTCGAAGTCCAAACATGTACTTATTGTGGACTACAAAGAAGAGTGGCCGTTTGCCCGGACTGTAAGGCAGAACTGACATTACAGCAGAAAAGCACTAATGGATGTAACGCCTATGATTGTCCGAAATGCGATAACCAGAGATATAACAGGGGAGATAATAAGTTATTGACGAAGGAAGAGTTTTTTAAGGAGGTGTCAAATGGGTAAAATTATTACTTGGGTCCTGGCGAATGGAGCGACATTGCTAGGTTTACTGCAAGCGGTGATTAAGGCGATTAAGGAATTGTTGACAGGCGTAGTTAATCTTCTCAGCCTTTTTATTCCACAGGCCGGAGCGAATAAGGCAGTTGAGATGGTACGAGGATTTATGAATAAGATTGACGATGGCATAGAGTTTGTTAAGAAATTTCTCATAAAATGATAGCACAGATTTTAACGATTATCGTTTCGATTCTCGCTATTATTATCGGTCTTTGGAAAAAGTTCGGCAGGATCGCCGCGGAGAAACGTAAACTTGCTGATGAGGCAGGAGAGAAACTCGATGAAGCTCAAAAGAATAAAAATAAGTCTGATTTGCTTGATGCTTGGGATAGGGCTAAGCGGATGCGTTAGCACTTCAGTCTTTGTTTTAAATCAAGATGAAATAGTAATGCTAAAAAAGGGTGAGGCTTTAATTGCACCTTATGATGGAACATTCTATTCACAAAGAGCCGAGAAACGTGTAATGGACGCAAAAATAATAGCTACTAAATTGAAATAAACCTTCCACCCGGATACTAGCTTAGGCAACTGGTATCCGGCTATCCTTCCTTGCAAAATTGGTTTAACGTGGTATAATTCCAAATTATAGGTTTTTATTTAAAGTGCACTGCAATTTTTCCGGGTGTGATTAAACATAAACTTAGACAGTATATATATTAAGGTAAATGATGTTGCTAAAACGTAAGCGATTGTATTGATAATATGTATACATTTTATATTTTAGATAACAAATTCGCTACACCGTTAAAACCTGAAAAGTTAATCAAATCAAATAGTTTAATGAAATTACGCTCTTGCGCCCGTAGATCAATTGGATAGATCGTCTGGCTACGGACCAGAAGGTTGCAGGTTCAACTCCTGCCGGGCGCGTTTCTTTTGCTCGTCTAGAGAAGTGAGCGAGAAAATATAATTATAGCATGTTCATTAATAACGTTGGATGTGTTTAGGCGAGGAGACAGCTTCGACTTCGTCGAAGAACACATACAACTCTCCGCCTACGCTAAAGCTTCGGCGGACAAGCTGCCGGGCGCGTTTCTTTTGCTCGTCTAGAGAAGTGAGCGAGAAAATATAATTA
>JBAWWL010000009.1:0-133192 GCA_037146775.1 Candidatus Omnitrophota bacterium
AGAAGTGCTTGATCAGTTTCTCTGAACTCTGTTTTAGTTCTTTTTGGCTAGAAGTACTGTCTCCGCTATCTAAGATAAAGTCAAACTTGAAAGGCTCATCCGGATAGACCTTGATACCTTTTAAGACCAATGGATTAAAAGCCGGGCTTACTTCCAAAAGCTGGGTAGGTGCAGGAAGAAAAGAAGCGTAGGTTTTGGGGATACTATGGTCAAGATAACCGGAAATGGCGGTGATAAAAATCGCAAAGGCTAGATATAATGCAATGAGGCGGAAAGATGTTTTGGCGCGGTGTTGGAGAAAAGCAAAAAGCATAGTATTTCCCTATGCCCCCTCCTCCAATAAACCACCATGTAAAACAACCGTATATAAAATAGCATATTAACTAAATCGAAAACCATTGTTTATCCATAAATTTGCGTATTTAATGAAAGCGGTTACAATATGTCAATACTTAATCTCTCTCAATAGATTACAAATAATGGCGTGATAATAAAAGATAAAAAACTTTTAGCGGATTATTTAAATTCTTTCTAATAAGTCATTTTTCTCTCTGAAAAATGGGTTATTAACCGAAAAAATGCAGTTGATAACTAAAAAGTTTTCTAACCACCTAAAGCATATCTTATTAGGAATAATCTGCCGTACGCCATTTAGTACGCGGCATTTTTTCAGTATACCCCTTCGGCCTTCGGGCAAATAATGCACGCTCCGCAGGCATTATTTGGGTTAAAACTATTCTTCACGTTTAAACATGATTCTTTTTTGATCTAACATTGCCATATCAAGAGCTTCTGATTTTATATTCTCCTTTTCGCGAGGTAATTTAATATTTAATACACTATTTAGGCTCAAAATAGGCGTAATCTTTAAAATCCTAAAAGTAAACCCTTCAAACTTCTTGAAATCGAAAGGAATAGTGAAGTGGCCAAATTTTACGTTAGAGCCTTTGACTTCTAAATCAAGATACTTGGGATTCAAATCTATACCACCCTTACCTATATTATAAGGGATTATATTCTTGCCGCCGGGGGTATATCTTCCGGTAGGTTCGCCGACTTTCCCGGCGGCTTGTTTGTCCTCCGTAGCTTTTGCGTAGGAGGATGTCGGCGTTGAAGAAGGCAAAGTGTTTTTATCTGTACGCTCTAACAATACACTCGATGCTTTTCCTGGCAGCCTCAAACTTTCCTCTGCCGGACTGCCAGTATAATTTTCCGGATGCTGGTGGAAATCTGCATAGTTGGTATCCATGAATTGCTTGAACTCTTCCCAGCCTAATGTGTAGTGGCTAAGATACACAGGAAGTTGGGCTTGTGATATCTCTGTAGGTTGAGACGGGAATCTAACTCCTCTCTTTTTTGCATCGTCATAATATATTCTGTTTTTGAGCCTGATAGCAAGCAGATTTTGAGTTCCGGAATCGCTATCTAACACAACTGCTATATAATCATCAAAATAATCTTCTTTTGTAAGAAAACTTTGATTAACAGCATGCAAAATAATCGGCCAGTCAGATTGGGCTTTGGCAACTTGCTTAGTTAAAAACATACCGTCGTGTTCTACATAATTCTTTATCGCTAGCTTAGCTATTTCCTTAAGGTTACGCGAAGCATTGGAATAAATAATTGCTTTTAAAATATCAATAATCCTTTCCATGACGATAATAGCATTTTGATTGTCATTAATAACAGCCACCGACAATGCACTAATAGCTGCTCGCCTTACATCCTCCGATGTTTCGGATGTAATTATTTCCTCCAAAACACCCACAAGCTCACTTATGGCCCTAATAGCAAAATAGTTCTCAGCTAAAGCGGCAGTAGTTAACACGGCTATTGCTGTTGACCTTATATTGGTGGACTTTTTTGATTGAATAATATCTTTTAAAGTATCTGTTATTTCTCCGATAATGACAATAATGCCTATGCTCCGGCTTGTTTCCCACGTAGCCGCTCTTAATGCCCAAAGGGCTGCGGCCTGCATCTCCTCAGAAGTTGGAGCTATAATCATGTTCTTAAATCGATCTGCCAGGTCGCTGATAGCATTAACAGCACCTATGTTACCCGCAAACGCAGCGTCTCCCAATGCCCTAATCGCAGCCTCTTTAAGACCATCAGAACATTGAGAAATAACGATAGCTCTTAAGGTGCTTGGAATTTTACCAGTAGTGTCAGATCGTCCGCTTAAAGAAGTAACCATTAATTGCTTAACTGCAGAAATTCTTTCTTGATCTGTTTGGCCTTGCAAAACCTTGATGAGTAAATCGTCCAAAGTTATTCGTATAGGGCTGGAAACCCGTAAACTTTCCTCTGCCGGACTCTCATTATATTTTTCCGGATGCTGGTGGAAGTCTGCGTAGTGAGCGTCCATGAATTGTCTAAATTCTTCCCAGCTAAGAGTGTAGTGGGAAAGATATTGCCATAGGTTAACTCGAGCTATTCCACCAAAAGTAGTAGCGGGAAGTTTAACTCCCCTACGCAAGGCATCAACATGGTAGATTTTGTTTTTAAGCTGCACTGCTAGCAAAGTTTGTTCTGCAGCATCAACATTGATTATCACCGCCACATAGTCTTGACGATATTTTTCCTGTATAAGCAAGTTTCTATCAATACCTGATAAAATAATCGGCCAGTCAGCAATTTGTTTTCCAGCTTCACTTTTTAAAAAATCTTGGGTAGTTATCAATGCCATTATTGATGCCCGTCTGATATCTTCGGAAACCTCAAGGCCGGTCCTGATGTCTTCAAGCATACCATAAAGCTCTCTTATAGCTTCGATTGCTGGTTGATGATATTTAAGTGCTGCATCTGCTAATGTTTGGATTGCTTCTTTTCTAACTGTCTCAAGAACCTGACCTTCTTTGGCAATGTCTCGTAAGACGATAGTAGCTGTTATGCTGCCATGTAAAACAACGGCTTTCAATGCCCCAATCGCTGATAATCTAAGGCTTTCGCTAACGTTAGGATCTATACTAATACCTTTTAGTTTATCCTGAAGTTCTTCTATGACGGCAATTGCCGACCTATTACCTGCAGACGCAGCAACATCCAATATCCAAATAGCCGTCTCTTTATTGGTTGAATCATTCTGGGAATCAATAAAAATCCCCTTAAATATTCCTGCCAATTCTCCGATAATTTCACTAGCAAGGTCACTAACAACAGCGGTATTTCCTAGGGCCTGCATTGCTGCTAACTTAATACCTTCAGAGGCTTGGGGTCGGTTGAGAATCACTCTGAGCTCTTCCTTTGCTTCTTCAATAAAATGAATTGCCGTATAGTTACCGAACACTACACCATTCCTAAATATCCACATTACTGATTCCCTCATCTCTTCTGAAGTCTGAGGGTCAGTGATTATAGCCCCAAGCATATCCTTAAGCTCTTCTATCGCATCAACAGCTTGCAAATCATCGTGAAGAGTAGCTTCTTCCAACGCTCGAATCGCTGCAAGTTGCTCCGCCCCTGGCACTGCCTCTTTCACTGCAGTTACCCAACCAGAAGTATCAAGATTCGACCATAAAGGAGACGAAACTGCAGATTTCATGAACTCTTGAGGTAATGTTACGTTCGCGGCACTAGAAGCCTTGCCCTTTCTCGGCCTTAAATCTTCTTCGGATGGATCATTGATAAAATCTCCTGGCCGCTGGTGGAAATCTAGGTAGTTGGTATCCATGAAATCTTTAAAACTTTGCCAATCTTCGGTATAGTGGGAAAGATATTGGTTAAGATTTGTCAGGTTTATTCCATTATAAATAGTGGGGTTAGGCATAACTCCTCTAGATGTTGCATCCTCACGATAGATCTTTTGTTTTAGCATTATTGCCCTAAGCGATTGTTCTTCAGCATTTTGGCCGCAAATAACACCGACATAATCTACGCGGTATCTTTCCTGTATTAATAATTCTCTATCTATACCGTTTAGAATAATCGGCCAATCTACATCTTGTCTAGCAGCTTCAATACTATGTAATTCCGCTAAAGGATAACACTGTAGATACAAAATACAGATAGCTTGCGCATAGCCGGAACCTTGTCTCTGTAAAAATAATCTTACCCAAGAATAAACCTCCCTCGAGTCAACCCAATTATATCTACGTTCTAGTAAGTTATGCACTAAATTATGCGATACTTCGGTCTGACGGTAATCAAACATAATCGGAAGATAAAGCGAAGTATGATACTCAGTCATATAACCGCTTAGTCGGTCAAATTGCTCCAGGGCGGTCTCTGGCGTAACTGTAAATAAAAAATTGGTGTTTTCTTCTAGATAGCGTCCTGATTGCTGGATAAAACGGCTAAAACGCTGAGTAAAGGCTGCTTCTTGTATCTGACCAGGGCTGAAACCTTGCCAGACCAAAACGGCTACAGCACGAGCAATCGCCTCTCTTGCGACGCCAACCGACACTGAAATTCTTTCAATAAAAGGAACCAGCTCAACCATCGCCCTGGCCCGCACCTCTTCTGCTTGCTGGTTTACCACTTTACCGGGCTCTTCGAGGCCCCTTAAAAGAACAAGTACTTCTATGCAACGCTCTAGACCTGCGCTTTTTATGGCATCCATTAAAACCTCAACCACCAACTTAGCCTTGCCGCCTTTAGATTGATATTCTTCAATATACTTCTTCGCAATATCTCGAGCCGCATTGGCAGCGCCTAAACTTATAAACAAACGCATCCAGCTATAGGCATCTCGGGCAGTAACGTGCGCGGGCCGGCCGTTTAAGTAATGCCAGATTTTCTCCATAGAACCATTTGCATCTTGTCCATCAAGCATAACCGGAACACATAATGGGTTCTCATATTCGGTCATGACACGAACCCAGCTCTCAACGGTTTGTTTTGCATTCTGCACAGTTAAATCACCTAAATACTTTAAGTTAAAATCTAAATAACCGCCTGACTGCCGGACAAATTGCACAAGAGGAACAAAAAATTGCTCATCTTGCATTTGAGCTACCGTAAGCCCACTTTTCACTAAATTAGCCGTAACATGTAATCCTCGGTATTCTTCTAATGGTTGACAAGCCTGTAGTAATTTTTTGTTAAAGGCCTCAAGTTGAACTTGAGCCTGTTGTAAACTTTCCAAAACTGTTGCCGGGTTTAAGGCAGCAAATAGCCTAAAGGCTCGAATCATACTGTTGCAGCTCAAAGAATCTAAACCTCTAATATTTGTTAGCGCTTCTTGCAATAACAAATTCGCTTCTTCTCTGCGGCCGACCTGGACTAACGTTTCGGCGATATGAACAAAAGCCTGCGCTCTATATCCATCAACTTCGCTCCTGCCTACGCTTCTTGTTAAGTTAAGCAATCTGTCCAAAGCACCAGCATTTATCATTTCTTGGCTGATTAATTGAATAACTCTTCCTTGCAACATACCATCATTTAACTCTGTAATAACTCTTGCCTCGTTTGTTCTGCGAAATTCAGCAGCCACTACCTGAGCCACTACCAAATATGCCTGGCTATACATATCCCTATAGCTAACCTGCCTGGCCTCCTGTACTGCTTCATCAAATCTTCCTCCCTTAGCTAATTCCCGCGCTAAAGCCATATGCGCTATGGCTCTACCCTGAGAGCCGCCGGTATTATTAGGAGTCCAGCCTCGATTACTGTAATCTTGATAACCCTCTACTTTGTTTGCCGCTACTGCCAGCCGGGCAATAGCATCCAAAGCTTTACCTCTTGTTTCATCCTTAAGCTGATTGATAAATTGGAACGTTTCGTTCCATAACCCTAATTGACTTAAAATATTGGCTACCAGGATACAAAAATCTTCATCGACATGAGAAGATTCTGCTTCCCGAATAGCAGCATCAACATACTGTTTCGCTTGAGTATTGCGTCCTAATAAAATTTCTAATTCTGCTATCAACGCAAAGACTTCGCTTCTTTTATATTTCAAAGAACTGCCTATGTTCGAAAGCACATCGCGATCAAGTATTCGCCCAGCCTGTGCCTTATCGCCGGATAAGGCCAACTTCTTGGCTATATATAATAAAGTAGATAGCCGTAAATCAGTTCTCATAATACGACCTGCGCTCCCTAAAGCTTCTTGCATTTTATTTTGATCAGCGTAAGCTTCACTTAAAGAAATTAGGATAATCTCGTTAGCTTGCATTCTGGTAATCTCATCCGGCCTGTTCCTCGCGACTATCTGCCTGGCTATCAACTTTAAAACTTTTTCTTGATCATAATCATTTTTCAGAAGTTTAACAATTTTTAATACTGCTTCTGTATCTTTTTCTGCTAAACCTTCGGCTATTTTTATAAGCGTATCTGTACGATCGTAATCCTTTGATATTTTTTGCGCTAATGCAATACCTTGATCAGCAGATATCTTTCCGGAAGTGACTAAATACACTAATAAATCTCGGTAAGAATAAATATCTTTCGCAGAATCAATACCTCTAAGTATAGCCAATGCCTCATCTGTTTTGTTTTGCTCAGCCAAACTAATTGCAAAATAAGCAAGATAATGCCCTTTATTTTCTTTTAATCTTCTTGAGCCTGCGCTTTGAATTGCCTGCTGTACCTTTTCTATTCTATTTATAGTTATTGCTGCTCTGGCTATAATTGCCGGGTCAGAATAAGGCTCTTCACTTTTCTCAATAGCGCTAAGCAGCATTT
This sequence comes from Candidatus Omnitrophota bacterium, assembly GCA_037146775.1. Lineage (GTDB taxonomy): Bacteria > Omnitrophota > Gorgyraeia > Duberdicusellales > 4484-171 > JBAWWL01. The sequence continues at coordinate 6,628 of JBAWWL010000009.1, forward strand.
CCTCTGCTTCTTGGCTTTTAGCTAATTTTGCATATACCTCCGATATTCTTGCTCTTATCGGCGCCTCGTTATATCCGGAAATTCTACCCTTGGCTAGTTCTAACAAATCTTGCGCTTTCTGTAAATTTCCTAATTCAGCATACATATCAGCCAATTCGACTAATTCATGCGATGCATTACCGTTATATCCGTCACCGCCCATTGTCACCAAAGCAAAAGCCGATAATGTTATTTTTTCTGCAATCTGGGCTCGAGCCTGAACATTATCTAAAACCGCTTGGCCTCTATCCGAAAAAGACAGCGCACTCGACGCCTTTCCTGACCTCAAACTCTCCTCTGCCGGGCTCTCAGTGTACTTTTCCGGATGCTGGTGAAAGTCTACATAGTTAGCATCCATAAAAGTTTTGAATTCTTCCCAAGATAAGGTGTAGCGGGAAAGATAACGCGGAAGTTCAGTTTGAGATATTTCTCGAGGTTGGGGTAAAAGATGAACACCGCGCTTTTTAGCATCATCAAGATAAATTCTTTGTTTGATTCTTACTGCTAAGAGATTTTTTCTATCATTATCTTTTTCTAAAATAATATTAAGATAATCTTCATGATAGACTCCTTCTAAAAATAAAGTTTCTTTATAGGGATACGTACGCGCTGTACCTTTACGTAAAACTAAACTCCAATTGATACTACCTAAAATAATCGGCCAGTCGTTCTGTGCGAGAGCCGCCTGTGCTTCAAAATATGCTGTTCTGAAAGCAGATGATCTTAAGTATGTCTGGCCAATTTCCTTAGCCATACTTGCCTCACCCTTCTCTACGAAGCGGAACATCCAAGAATAGACCAAAACAGAATCTGAAAAATCACCTATTTCCGCAAATGCTTGAACGATATCAAAAGCCTTGTTAAATAATTTTCGTTCAAATAATTTTTCTGCTGCGGCTGAAGCTATAGACAGAAGCTCTGGATTACCTCTGGCGACACTTCCTAATGCAACGGCTAAATCACTAAGTAGAAAATAATCATTAGCCTTAGCAATGGCGGCGGCCAAGAAACCTGCCTGCTCCAAGTTAAACTTTGTCCGACTACTGGCTTTTTTGGCAATATGGCGCAAGGCAGACGCAAGCAATTTCATAGTTGCGTCGTCTTGAGATTGATTTAAAATAGTAAAAATACCGTCTAGCCCCTGAGGGGTAGTTATTTCAATCCAATCAGTTTGTTGACACGCAGTAGCTAAAGCATCTGCCAGACGATATTGTGTCGTTGGTTCTTTTTCTATTGCCAGTTTAGCGATAAGTTCTTGGTATGTTTCGCCTAACGCACTCGACGCTTTTCCTTTACCTCTTGGCCTCAAATTCTCCTCTGCCGGGCTCTCATTGTATGTTTCCGGGTGCTGGTGGAACTCTTGATAGTGAGTATCCATGAATGTTTTGAATTCTTCCCAAGATAAGGTGTAGCGGGAAAGATATTGATTGAGGTTTCTCCTGGTGATATCGCTAAAAGGTTGAGCAGGAAGCCCTGGAACTTTTCTCGCTCTGGCATCAGCGTGATAGATTCTGTTTTTAAGTTGAACTGCCAGGAAAGATTGTTCCAAAGAATCTACTCCCACCACCACATTAATATATTCTTCAAGGTATGCTCGGTCTTTTAATAACTGCCAATCAATACCGTCTAAGATAATCGGCCAGTCGGCTTCGGCCCTTTCAACATCACTGCTATGCAGGTTACCGGAAGAATCATGGAGATATCTTGACGCCATATTAATAGCCGCCTGTGGTTCTCCCCAATGTATAAGCATCCGCATCCAAAATTTAAGCTCGTGCGGCTCTGAAGAATCACATGGAAGCATTTGTCGCAGATGATGTATATATACTGGGGTCGCCATTCGTTGGAATACTTCTTGCACACGAGAATAAACTTGCGGATTATTCGCCGCAATCTGGCCTAAAAGGATCAAAATATATTCAGGAGCTAAATCTTTAGCGCGACTTAAAGCTTCAATAATTTCATCCAAATGTAAGTCCTTACTGGCTAATGAGCGATCATTGATTAATGCTTCAATAAGTGCTTCTGCGTATTTTTCCCGCGTTTTATCGTCTTGAGTCTGTTTTAAGGCCTCAACTAAACTAAGCACCTGTGTGTGAGAAAGCTTAAGAGAACGATTTTTGCGTAATACTGCAAATACTAATAGAGAAAGAGAACGAGAAAAACTCTGGCTTTGACCAGGTTGGCTTACAAAAACAAGAAGCCGATTCATTTGTCCTTGACTAAATGGTACTAAATGGTCTTCACCACCAAGAGCAGTATAGAGCGCATTAATAAAGCTTTCCCGTACTAACGGATCCTCGGCCTCTTCAGCGCCAACAAGAAGCCGTTCTAATTGTTCGGGATGGAAACGCGCTGAAGATCCCAAAACGCCGTCAAGACTATCACGCAAGCCAACCGCAGGACTATTACGGAAAGTGTCAAATAAACTATCAAATTGTGCTTGCAAAAGTGGTAGTGAGTGATTTTCTCTTAAAACATCGGATAAAACAGAACAAAGGATTTGTCTTGAATGCATCGTGTTGCCTGATTCGTTGATATTTCTAACAATATGCTCAAGCAATATAGGATTCCTTGCAGCTTGACGAGAAAGCCTTTGGATACGCTTATCACCAATCGTTGTTTTAACCATAGACATAAAATTTTTCACTGTTCTCTGAGCATTTTCTTCTTTACGTTGCCTCCACCACGATTGCACCGCAGCTACTCCCCTTTGTATCGCTTTTCTCAAACTCCAAGATCCCTGAGAGACGGGAGGCTCTTGCTGTAAAGCCGATGATGCACCAGAAGCTTTACCTTTCTTTGGCCTTAAACTTTCTTCTGTTGGGCTTTCAATATACTTTCCCGGATGCTGGTGAAAGTCTGCATAGTTAGCATCCATAAAAGTTTTGAATTCTTCCCAAGCCTCGGTGTAACGGGAAAGATAACGCGGAAGTTCTGTTTGGGATATTTCTCGAGGCTTAGGCATAGGCTGCACACCTCTGGTCTTAGCATCATCACAATAAATTCTTTGCTTGAGCCTTACTGCTAAAAGTTTTTGGACTTCTGAATCGCTATTTGTTACTACTGCGATATAGCCGTCACGATATTCTTTTCTCTCAAAAAGGCTTCTCTCAATATGATTTAGGATAATCGGCCAGTCAGATTGGCCCTTCGCGGCTTCCTTGCTTAAAAACTCAGGGTTATGAGCTAAATAAATTTCTATTGCTCCTTTTGCTGTCTCCTTTATGTGCTTTTCATAAACTGAAGAATTCATGATTGCCCCCAGAACAACCATAAGCTCTTCTATGGCATCAAAAGCGATTTGGTTACCCTTTACAGCTGCAGTCCTTAATGCCCAGATTGCTGAGTTTCTTATCCCTTCAGATGTTTTAACTTTAATGATTTCTTTAAAAATATCTATAAGCTCATTAATAGTAGCAATTGCGGCCTGATTTCCTCCTAAGGCTGCAGCTGCCAATCTTGTCATCACTTCCTCTTTTACTTTGTCCGAATATTGAGAGGTAACGATTAATTTTAACGTAGCACGTATTTTTCCGCTAGGATCACCGTTGGATGAAGTAGTTATTAATTGGTTGATTGCGGCAATTCTGTCTGGATTTGTTTTGGCTTCAAAGAATTTACCTATCATTTCATCTAAGGTTATTCCTACAGCACTAGACGCTTTTCCTTTACCTCTTGGCCTCAAGCTTTCTTCTGCCGGGCTCATCGTGAATCTTTCCGGATGCTGGTGAAAGTCTGCATAGTTAGCATCCATAAAAGTTTTGAATTCTTCCCAAGCCTCGGTGTAGTGGGAAAGACATAAAGGAAGTTGTGCTTGGGATATTTCATAAGGTTGAGGTAACGGATTAACGCCTCTGGTTTTAGCATCGTCGAGATAGATTCTTTGTTTGAGTCTTACGGCCAAGAGACTTTGTGTATTCGAATCCATATCAGCCACTACCAACAAATAATCATTAATATACTGTTGCCGAATGAGCAGTGCACCATCAATACCACTTAAAATAATCGGCCAGTCGGCTTCAGCTCTTGCAACTTCCCTAGTTAGAAACTCTTGGTCATTGTTGTATAAAAGGGCTTTTATCGCACCTCTCGCTGTTTCTTTGATTTTTTGAGATACTTGAGAGGCGATAATCTGCTTAAGAGCAATAATGGCAGGTAGGCTAGCCCGATGGGTAGCAAAACATAATGCCCAGATTGCTGCGTCTTTTATATGCTCAGAAGCCTGGGAAATAACAATATCTCTTAAGGTATCAGCAAGCTCCTCTATGGCAGCAATAACAGGTTGGTTGCCGTAGTAAGCAACAACCCTTAATGCGGTAATTGCTGACACTCGCATATTTTCAGAAGCCTGGGAAATAACAATATCTCTTAAGGTATCAGCAAGCTCACCTATAGCAGCAATAGCTACAGGTTGACTGTCGCTGAAAGCAGTTTTACTTAACCCATCAATTGCCGTTTGCTTTATATATTCAGAAACTTCAGAATTAATAATTTCTTTAAGAGCAATAATTACGGAATCGGCGCGCCTATGCCAAACGGGAGCAGACCTCACAATATCTCTCAATTGCCAGATTGCTACACTCCTCATATCTGCAGAAACCCGAGAAGTAATGATTTCCTTGAGGGCATTAATTGGGGATTGTCTATCTTTTGCAGCAGCAGCTCCTAATGCTTTAATTGCTTCTTCTTTAGTGTCTGGGGCAACTTGAGAAAAAACAATCTCTTTTAAGGTATTAGAAAGTTCTTCTATGGCCACAATCGCGGGCTGACTGTCATGCAAAGCAGCAACTTTTAAGCCAGAAATTGCTATGTATTGAATATGGATACCTCCGGAAACTTGGGTAATAATAATCTCCTTAAGGGCATTACTGGCGGGCTGACTGCCATACCTAGCAGCAACATTCAACGCTCGAAGTGCTGTTAATCTTATCCCCGCAGAAGCTTGGGAGATAATTATTTCTTTTAAATTATCGACAAGCTCTCCTATAGCAACAACAGAATATTGGCTCTCATACAAAACAGCATTCTCTAATGCTTCAATTGCTGCTCGTCGTATACCTTCAGGAACTTGCGAAGTAATTATTTCCTTAAGAACATCTATTGCGGGCTTTCTATCCTTGATAGCAGCGTTATACAACGCTTTAATTGCTTTAAGTTTTACTGATTCTGCATTAGTTCCTAAAACCTTATTCTTATTAATCTGCGCACTTAAAATTATTTGAACTTCCCTATGCGCTTTCCACTTCGCAATTAAACCCTTTACTATTGCTTTACCTTTTGCTAACAGCCGCTGTAAACCATTTTGCTTATCCGGTTGGGTTGTAAGCGGTGAGGAAGATGCTTTGGCCTGGCTGGTAGATAACGCGCTGGAAGCAGCTGCCTTAGATTTATCCATAGCGCTTACCACATGCCCCACGTCACCTTCTAAGCCATGGCCCTCAACCTGTAATAATGCTATTTTTAGTAAGGTTTCTAGGTAAGCTTCTATTGACTGTTCTTCTAGATTAATCCGGCAGGGATAATTTTTCCTTAATTTCTCGCCACCATCATCTAAGGCTACACCGGCAAACACAAAATCTATTTGCTGATGACTGGAAGCCTGTATTTGAGGTTTACCTGTGGCAGTAACATATTTACCATGCTGAAATTGCTTAATTTTTTCTTGTAAGGCTTCACCCATCACCTGCGGCGATACAGCTTGAGCTTCATCTCCATCAGTTGCTACCACTACTAAATTTTTCACATCCTTATTACCTGCCGAAGGAAATTCAATGTCACTTAAACCATTCAAAAGTGCTTGGCCGTCAATACCGCCACCGTCAATGTTTTCTGTCCATATTCTATCCAGAGCATCAACGATAAGTTGGCGTTTAGCCTCATGGGAACGCGCGGCCTTCCATTGCTTAAAATCAAAAAGAGGGGTAAAACGCGTAGTAATCACCGCTACGGAGATATTAAGGTCGGGATTAATACGCGAAAGCTCAAGTAAGTTAGTAGCATATTCATAAATCATATCTTCCAAGGCTCTTTGAAGTACGGGTTTGCTCGTAATACTGCCGCTGGCATCTATCACAAACATGATATTTTGTGCTAACAATTTTTCTTCGTCTTCAAATTGAGGAGCAATAAGTACCCGGTCATAATCTCCGGCAGCCAAAGCCTCAGGATCGATGTCGGTTCCTCCGTCAGACACATGTTCGTAGTCTGCCTCGTAATCATCATCCGTTGGCGCGATCAATTTCTTGTATCTCTCCAGCCACTTACGCGATGAAGCTGGAAGTTCCCTACGGGAAACTCTGGCCAAGCGTTCGCGCCGCTCTTGGCGCTCATCAACTACTTCTTTCTCTGGCGGTAAATCGCTCAAGTCAGTCTCAGCCACATCTATTTCTCCGATATTAATAACCTTGACATTTGGCGTAAAGAAAAGTTTTCCGCTACTCAAATCAAAATTATGGGTAGCGCCAGCCATATTCACCGATAATTGTTGTATATAATAAAACCCGCGCTGCACATCCGTGAAATATTCTGCTGGTTCATTTAAAAATAGCATACACAATTTGACAATTTCCGAATCAGACAACCCATCGATCAAGCGTACTGCTACCTGGATATTATCTTCTTCAAAATCTGTGCTGATACGGGCTTTAGCGTGCGCCTTTAAAAAAGCATTTAAAACATCCCTTGCCGCTAACGCATACGCATCATCGTCAGCCCGGCGATTTCTGATAGCAGCAACCAAGACATCACGCACATAAGCTTTAGGATTTGGCACTAAAAGTAAAGGAAATAATGTTGACAACAATTCTCCATTTTTATGCAACCGCTCAGCCAACGCAGCGTTTTCAGGACCGATTTTTTCCGAAACTAAATGCCCAAGCTCATGCGCGGCAACTTCATATTCTTTCTCTGTATTGTTTAAAAACGATACTACTGCGTCACCTTCACTGTTGAAATACCCTAATGTTCCATCCTGCGGCCTAACCACAACAATTACCTGAGGATTGTCATTGTCGTTAAAAACCTGGCGGTATTTATCACCTAAAACATGACGCAACCGTTCGCTACCCATATTCAACATGCGTGCTATCGGTAAAGCGCTAAATCCTAAAATAGGCCGGCCGCGCCAACGAAGCACCTTGTCACGGCTGTTTTCTAGATACACTTTATTTTTTCGGGCATTGCTTTCCAGTTTGCCTAAACAAATAGCGAGCCCTTGGATGCTCGTGGTAGACTGACGATAATAATCATACAATTCGCCCACTATAGTGGCTAATTCCGAATCAACGCTCGCACAAAGCGCAACTATTTCTCTTAAAAGCCCAGAATCAACTGCTTCTCTCGCCATTCCTACAAATGCCTTAATTAGAACTCTATTCACTAGCCCGGCATATTTTTGCTGCTGACTCAACGCAGGGCTTGCCAAAGAAAATTCTTGCATACGCGCACGTAAATCTGCTGGATCAAAAGAAACTTGTTCTCTAGCCTGTTTGGCTGCCTCTTGCCTTTCTTCTTCACTTACTGTTCGTTTTAACTTTTCTACTGGTTGTTGTGGGTAATGCTGCTGAATCTCTTGCGCTAAATCTGCCAGCGGTTTAGGCGTTATATCCGGGACCCGTTCTACCGGAAATGCTTCATTTTCGACGGCAAAAAATCCACTGTCGGGAACTTCTTGAGTAAATTTTCCTGCCTGCTCTAATTCGCTCATCCGCCGTGCTTCATTCTGGCGTTTAAAGTATGCTTCGCCACGGCGGTCTACTCCGTCCATGATTCCATAAGTTTCGGTTTCACTGTAACCGGTAGCGGTAATATCAGTTTTGCTATAGCGGCTAAGCGGCTCGCTGGTATAAACTTTTAAGCATTTGCGGCTAAAAGGTGCTGGGAATGCATAACGGTTAGACCCCTTGCCGGTTCCGCCATAGCGTTCAGGAGGATTGTAGGTCAGGATAATGTCTAACTCTTTATCCAACACTACCTCTACGCTATCTCCGGCAGGAGTTATTAAATTGAATTTCCTTTCTCCGCGGGCAATCGCATCCAATATATACCATACATCACGGGTAACATTCGCCTCGTCATAAAGGATACGAATACGGTTTGAGGTCGGATATGCGGTATTGATACGCTTACCATTGACTGTACCGCAAGAAAGCAAGAAATCAGCTACGCTCATCTTCACGGTTTGGCCAAAAGCAAGACTAACAGTAATATGGCTATCGCGCATTTCCCGCCAGGGATTAGTGCGAACCAACGGTGTTCCTTCAGCCCTAGGAAGCATCCTGGCTAAAGTAGTTTTTCCACTGCCGGTTTCTCCGGCAACCAGAACAATACGGCTGGGGATAAATTTCCCGTTTGCGGCCACGACCGGAGTATGCGCCTGTAGTAATGCATTCAAGGCATCAAGCAACGAATCCGCCGGATACATAAAATCATCAACGCTCATTTCTTCAAGAGGAACAGCGCGCCTTTTATTCTCTTCGTTACTGCTAAAACGATTAGCGCCTACAGCGCAAATAATATTGAGCCTTAGAGTGAGAGTATCGCCTTGACGAACAATACTCAAACCATCGGATAATTTCCTTTCTTCGTTATTGGATAGCTCCTGCCAGGAAACCTCATAGCTATCAGCATCAGTAAGAATATTTAAGCTATCGCCGCGCAAACACACTTTCATTCCATTAGCCAGTTTATAAACCCGTTCGGAAAAATCTTCTAGATTCAGTGTTTTTGGATATACCTCTCTGGGAAGACCACGTTCCTGCTGTACGATTTCCCCCAGTAAACCGCGGCAATATTTGATAAGCTGGTTATTATCGAGCCCGCTTAAACGGCTGGCTAATATTGGCGCTAAAGCCTGTTCCAAGAAAACTTTGCGGTCTTCCGGACACATGGCTGCAAATAAAACATAATACGTTGCTTTCATTGCATACCAGAACGGATCGTTGTGTACCGCACCACGGCCGTGGTCAATTTGTTTAAACATCTGCAATCTCAAAGCCATCTCGCTAAGATCGTGCATACTAAATTCATATCCCTGCTCAAATCGCCGCTGAGCACAAAATGCTGCAGCTTGCTGGTTAACTTCCACAAGAAACCTGGTTTCTTCCAAGGTAAGATTAGGATAAAGCTCCGACAAGACTGCGTGCGCCTCTTGGGCATTATTAAAATCAGGTAAACCGATTTTTCGCAGGCGGTTAGCAAAAGGAGAAGTAAGCTGCCTCATATCTGAAGTTATCGCAACAATAGTCACCCAAGAAGGAAGCACAAAGGTAGTTAAGTTCCCTGCATCGTCCTTAAGAATAATAGTGCGGCTCTGTAAGAGCTCGTTTAATTTTACCAGCTCATTTTTAGGTATGGATTCTACGTTAGTGATAGCTATAAGTACAGGAACCTGTCTCGCCGGAGGTATACTGTCAAGCTCTTCCAGGGTCACGAGATGCCGGCGCAATGGCCCGTGTGCCGGGCGAAAACTATCTATACTAGCGGTGCGCTCGCCTTCATCATTAAAGTCTGCATCAAATGCGAAAGATTCTCCTACCAAAAGGCCTTTCGCGGTAGTAAAGGGGCTGCCTTCAACTACCTCCATTTTTCTTCCGGTTTTACGTGAAAATAATTTAAGGAATTCTACTCCTCCTACGCTAGGAGATTCATGAAGTAGAATTTGTTTTCTACCCAAAACCCTGCCCCTATAAGTTGCTTGGCCGCCGGTTAAAAGCATACACTCCATGGCTCTAACTTTACGCGCCAACGTGGGCGATTGTTCTAAATGCGTCACTTCTTCCTGGCTTACATCTGAATTACCACGATCTACAAGTTGCATCCTACTAAAATCAGGCATTCTAAAATCAGGAAAAACTTGTCGCACCAATTTTTCGGCAATTTCATATTCAACCTCGCTTAGTCCTTCCAGATAATTTACTGCTATAGCCTCATATATAGCTTCAAGCCTTTCGGCGTCTGCATTTACCCCGCGCTCTCTAACCATCTGCACCGCATCAATTAAATCGCGTGGGCTAATCATCCTGCGCTGAGGATGGCTACGACTAAGTAAGATGTGTAACCGCGCCATTTCAGTCTTTAGGCCATCGTCAAACTGGGCGTCCTCTAAGTAATAATTAATGAGCATAACCGCATCTTCCAAAGAAAGTACATTGTCAACTCTGATTTTACCTACGCTGAGATCAATTTCCCGCGGTAGCGGCTTACGGCTCCCAGTTTTAAAATGATAGTTCTGAGTGATAATAAAACAAAATCTGGGATCTCGTTTCACAATAATACCTTGTAACCCCGGATGATACGTACCTAAATCTATTTCTTCCTGGCTGGCCGCAGAAACGATCCAACGTAATACCTGCCCTGCCCCTTTACTCACCATACCTTCATCGGCAACATATTGACCGCCTTCGGAATACATGCGTAAAAACGGTAATATATATCGGCGGCCGGCATCTTTTTCTAAAGTATTAAGCACAATTTCTTTTCCACGCAAGGTTAAGCCGCCCAAAGCAGTACCTAAGGTAATGCGCCTAAACATTCCTTCTTCATAATAATCTTTGCCTTCGGCGTTAGCAGCATCGCGCGCACCGGAAGTCTTGCCTCCTCCCGGATCGCCCTCAAGCACTACACTCATATTATCGTTACCAAAAAGCATTACACTGGCCTGCTGAGCTAGGCGGCTCTGTAGCGGTGCTTCCAATCTCACCGGTATTATTGAATCTGCACGATAAAAATTATAACGGCCGAATTTATCTAATTCTTTAAAATCACTGTATTCTGTAGCTTGTCGAACCAAAACTACAGGTTTGCCGGAAACTTGTACAATAATTTCATAATAAACCACGCCTCCTTCTAAAGAAAAATTAGGGCTATAACGTAGTTGGCTAATATTGAGATGTGTTGCCGCTAAATAAGCCTGACGGTAATCTTTGTGTTCCCGACTCTGATCAGCATCTTCCTCTTGCTCCACTAAGCCCATGGCTAATATATGATAACCCAATAATTTTATCGTAGTTTCATCAAGGGTTCCGGCCTGATGCCGGCTTAAGATTTCCTTTATAAAAAGATCTATTTCTGCCCGGCCTAAACGGTTATGCGGATAAAGCCCGTTTACCTTTTGCTCTTCATGTAGCTGCCAAGCAGCCTGCACACACTCAAGCGCCGCCTTCCTTAAACCACTTTCCCTGATACTGGCCAATTGGCCATCTGCATATTGCGATACCCATCCTTTATTGAATTCGTGAGAAACATTAACCGTAAAAAAGCGGTCCACGTCAGCCGGATGTAAAGCAATAGGCTCCTCAGCCATACCTACCGCCCTAAAAGACAAATTCTTTGGTTTATAGCTAATAATGAATTTTGCGAGCATTCTTTTTTGCTCTGGAGATAAATCTTCAAATCTTTCTGGAAGCTCTGCGCTAGTTTTGCCTACATATTTCTCGCGGACACGATCAGATTTAATAGCTTCTAAAAATTCAGCGCGGATACGCGAGTAACTTTGATGATATTGTCCCAACAAAGCCATGACATCATTGACCACATTATCGTCAAACATTTCATCAACCGGTAACATATTGCTAGGGAAAAATTCGTTAAAAAGCGGGGTAACTTGCGGATTCATATTCAAATATCCCTTAAGCCAGCAAATACGCTCATTACCTTCCAGGTGTGCGCGCAGAATAGTCCAGGCTAAAATACCTAATTTATTTCTGGGAGCCCTATCCTCAGTAGTACGACTCATTCCTCCGATAAGGCTTCTTTTGGTATGAAAACGGCTGAGATTAACAATTGTATCTTTAATGGCAGTGCCAAGAATAACCGCATCGCGTATTTCTTTAAAAGTAACTGTTCCGTTGGAAAGAACTAATACCGGTGTTTCCAGCGGGAATTCACGGATAAATTTTAACAGTTCCTGCGGTGAAGGTGGCGGCGAAAGATCGGTTACTTGCGTCTTGATAATGTTTCTAGCAGTCTCCATATCTTGCGGGTTATCCCACATAAAAACAAATACAATATGTAAAAGCATATTAAATGCTTTATCAATCGATTCTCCGCGCTCAATCGCTTTAAACATTAATTCATTAAAATATTCGCTAAGCCTGGGAGTAACGAGGCGCTTGGACGAAAAATTTCCTGCTAACACTTCTCGGCTAAACGCATTATATACCGCCGAAAGTGTATCGGCTTTGCTTTGTACCATGCTTTCAGTTAACACCATGGGGCTGCTGGCGCTTGATCCAGCCGGCTTCATCCTGGCCATCCGAGCTAAAAACATTGCTCTAGTGATACTGATGATATCAGTCTCGGAACGCTCCATACAATATGTTGCGGGGATATTGGCGGCTAAAATCGCCGGCGCATCTCTGCGCACGTTTCCGGTAAGGATAGTTATCTGGCCCTGGCCAAAATCTTTACGATTAAAAGGATTGCTCTCGTCAGTAGAACCGTATTCTAAGCCTAGACGATATGCTCTCGCCATAATATTTGGCGACAGCCACTGCATAACTTTAAGCCGCGTATCAATTTCATTAATAATATCACCGACCTTGTCGATACTGCGATTCTGCCAATAAGGAGGTTCGCGCAGCTCCACTCCGCGTTTGGCCGCTGGGTTAATTCTTAAACTGCCGCGGAAAAGCGATAATTCCGTTTCATTATTCAAAGTATACTCCTCCTGCTGGCAGCCAATAATATCTAAAAACACTCTGGCGATAGTGGTTTTTCCGCCGCCAGGTAAGCCTTGCAAATATATTACTTTGGAAGGTGAGTAGCGGTAAACTCTGGCTAAAAGACAAAACACTTTCTCCTCGGAATTAGTTAGAAAATAATCTTTAGGAAGAACCGCTTTTAGGGCTTCACTAAACGCCGGAACTCTTCCGTCAGTGGCCAATCTCTCGGCGACATGTTTTCCGAAACGGCTTTCTGGATCAATATCTACTTTTATACCGGCAAATACACTTGTCTTTCCGTCAGCAGAAATCTCAACTGATCCCCGGGGCGCATCGCCAACGACACTTCGTAGGGCATTAATAACTTCTGCTTCCTGTAAATCAGAAAATTTTGCCGCCAAATGCATTGCCGCTTCCTGCCTGGCTACCTCAAGTAGCGGCACCGTAAAATTGTTATCATTCATCCTGCCGCGCACATAATAAGCAATCTGTACGACATCCTGCACGTTAACCTTATCACCAAATACACGCGACTCTTTAATTTTTGCGTAAACATTATTTACCAGAAAGTCAGCAACTTCTGCCGTTACGCCAACTCTTAGGGCTAAATATTGCTGTATCTCTTTAGCTTCTAATTCCGCTAAATAATACCCGGCAGTTCTATCCATGAATGACTCATCGCCGATATCTGCGCTACGCTCCATGGTCAGCACTACTTGCAGGTTATCCGGCAAATTTACTTCTACTTGCTTACGCCCGCTTACGCTTTCAGCGCGGCGAAGCATAACTTTACGCTCCAGTAACATTTGATGCAAAGAAATACGTACGTCTCCTGACCAAAAGTTAGGATTCTCTAACACGAAATATACTTGTTTATCAGAATGCGCCAAAGCAAAATCTATAGCCCGCGCTATGGCGCCATCCACAAAATCCATTTCTCCATTTGCATCCGGTTGCTCCTTACCAAACAATTCATTGCGTTGGCTAAAACCGCTGATAGTAACCGGGATTACTTCGCTATTGGGCTTACCCGCGCTATCAGCTTCTTGAGAAAGAGCATCTACTACCACATCTGTAAAATGCCCGGCTGGCACAAAAACAAATAACGGCATATCGCAGGCGCGCGCACGTTCTGCTGCTGCGCTAAGTTTGCGGTAACTCGGCAGACCGGGTACACTTTTGACCTCTTCTGCTTCCGGACCTAACTTTTGTTCATCCATTTGGAACCTGCCATAATCAAACAGTTCCAACATCTTATAACGGTTAACTTCGCTGCCGCGCTCAACACCCGCCTCTAAAAACAAATCCTTAAATGCCGGCCTTCTAAAAACTCCCTCTAGCACCTCAGCAAACTGTTGTCTGCTTTCCCAAGGAACAAACCGGCCATATATCCCAATCGCTACCATTGCGAAATAGTCAAATACACGGGATTTGGCCAAACGCATATCGTGTAAATACCAGCGGCTAAATATTTTCCTAAAACGCATAGATTCGCGGTAACTTACTTCACCCACTGTCTGTAACCTGTGACTTTTTCTGGCTTCAATAATACTTTCGGTCAATTCCCGGCTTAAACGTTTAATCCTTATTGCCTCATCAGTAGTAAGTTTTGAGCGCTCGCCCATCAACCGCCGGATATAATTGCGCAAAAATGACTCATGCTTCAGCGTAAGTTCTGTTCTGGTTATTTCAGGATCAAAAAGTTTTGGAAATTCTGTCCTAAACTTAGTCGGAGACAATCCTTCCCGGGCGACAGGAAATCTTGCGGAAAGATTATGATATATGCCATCAACGAATTGAGGTTTTCTAACCTTTTCCATCAAAAGCTCTTTCTGCTTAAGACGTAATATTGCGGTAATTTCTGAGGATAACAACTCCACAATCGCAATCCATTCTCCTCGATAACTCAAGTTTCCAAAAAGCCCGTCAAAGGCAGCCACAGAAATGCTTCGCACTGCATCAACCTGTCTGGCGGCGACTAAGTCTGTAAGCCAAATAGTAATATCTTCCGGCTTTGCTGTATCATTATCCATTGCTGCTTGAGCTAACTGAACAGCTCGCGACCAATCCTGTTCATGGATAGCTTCGCTTACGGTTGCAGTTTGGCTAAGCGCACTAGAAGCTTTACTTGGCCTTAAACTTTCCTCTACCGGACTTTCGATATACTTTCCTGGATGCCGGTGAAAATCTGCGTAGTTAGCATCCATGAATTGCTTGAATTCTTCCCAATCTAAAGTATAGTGACTAAGATATTGCTGCAAGTTAGTACGGGTTAATTCGCTAAATGGGGCGGCAGGAAGCACAATACCTCGGGCTAAAGCATCGGCGTAATAGATTCTATTTTTAAGCCTTACTGCAAGCAGAGCTTGTTCAGCAGGATCAGTATTGACTACCACCGCCGCATAGTCGTCGCGGTATTGTTCCTGCATCAATAATTGTCTGTTAATACTGTTTAAGATTACCGGCCAGTCGAATTCATCTTTTTGGACTCCTACAGTAAAATCTGTCTCTGGATGTTTATTTAAATATTCTTTCACTATTGACGCGGCCTCAACAAGAAAACCTTTATTGGAGAATGAACGTATCCAGGAATATACTTCAGAAGGAGACAACCATTGAGGATCTGCTTCCAATATTGGATTAACTATTGAAACTATAGCGCTTCTGGCAAGTCCTCTATCTAATAAAAATTCTATAGCCTGCTTAGCATAAGACAAATTCTTCTGGCTACCGCGACTTGCCCGGCCTAAAATAAAAGCAAGCTCATGAGCCACACCAGCTGAACTTGTTTCCTTTAAAGCAGAGAGAGTTTCTTCTAAAATCGAGCTGTTTGTGTTTCTGGCCTTTTCTAATACATCACGAATATTCTGAAGAACACCAAGATCATTAACCCTTTCCATGGTAGCGACTAAATCTTTTATTTGCGTGCTAGTAAGCGCCATGGAACGTGTATTCTCTAATATCTGCTGCAATGCCCAGGCAAACGGCACGATAACATTCTGGTCGCTGGATTCTGTAATACCACTCACTAATTTATTAAAAAATACATAATTATTGCTTGCTATCGCCCCTATTACTTTTGAAAATTCCCTCCGACTGCGAAAATCTAACTTTTTTTGCCTTAAAATATCAAGTATACGGTCTGCCTCACTCTCGCTAAGCTGTGAAGCCATACCACGAAATGCATCACTAAATGCATCAAAAAGTTTCATCCGCATAGGATCGTTATCTATTCCGACTCCTACCTCACCTATGGCGCTGTATATTTTTTCTGCCAGCATAGGGTTATCAATCATCGCCCGCCTTAACGCGGTTATACTCGATTTATGCGTAGCGTCATCTTTTGCTGTCTTTATTGCATCCAAAAGCTGCTGAACTTGTTGTGTTATTCTCCAATCGTCACTCGTCGGGCTTGAAGCGCCTTGAGTTTTTATCGTAGATTCTGGCACTGCGCTCGATGCCTTCTCTGGTCTTAATTTTTCCTCTGCCGGGCTCATCATGAATCTTTCCGGATACTGGTGGAAGTCTGCATAGTTAGTATCCATAAATTGTTTAAACTCTTTCCAACCCAAGGTATAGCGACTAAGATAATGCTGCAGGTTGGTTAGGGTTATTTCGCCAAAAGGAGTTACTGGAAGGCTAACCCCCCTGACTAAAGCATCAGCATGATAGATTTTGTTTTTAAGTTGTACCGCGAGTAGAGTTTGTTCGGTAGAGTCAGCATTAGCTACTACTGCCGAATAAACTATTGCTGTATAGTCATGATAATACTGCCCTTGCGTGAGCAAGTTACGGTCAATACCAGATAAAACAATCGACCAATCATTTTCTTGTTTATCAGCTTCTTTGACTAAAAAGTTGCTATACGCTAAAAATACTTTTATCGCTTCAGTCGCTGCACGTTTAATAGCTTCAGAAGCCTGTGAAGTAATAATCCCTTTTAAAGTTTCAAGAAGTTCTTCTATGACAGTAACTGCAGCCTGGCTGCCTTTAGAAGCAGCATTACTTAATGCTGAAATTGCCGCTTTTTTTATCCTTTCCGAACCATAATTAGTAATGATATTTTTTAGAATTACAGTAAGCTCTCCTATGGCACTAATCGCAGCTTGACCGTCATCATAAGCAACAGCATCCAAGCCTTCAATTGCCGTTGCCCTCGTATTTTCTGCAATCGCGGAAGTGACAATCTCCTTAAGCGCGTCGACAGCAAAATTGCTACCACCAGAAACCGCGGCTCTTAAAGCGTTTATTGCTGGAACATTGATAGTTTCTGAGTTCTGAGAAATAGCTATATCTTTAAGCGCATTAACTGCAGATTGATTATTTCGGCTGGCAGCGATCTTTAATGCTTGCATTGCTGTCTCAACGAAATTTTGGTGTGAATTTTGCAAATTTAGAGACATAATCATGCCCTTTAATGTTGCGGAAACTTTTCCGATAACAGTAGCGGCAACCAACGATTGACTATTTTCAGCCACAGAGGCAGTACGTATTAATTCCACAATCACCTCAATCTTTTTTGCATCTGTATCAGCTTCATTGAATTGTCTTTCCCACTCTGCTTGTGTTACTTCAACTGCACTGGAAACTTTACCTTTTGGTCTCAAGCTCTCTGTTTCCGGACTCTCGGTGTACTTTTGCGGATGCTGGTGAAACTCTGTATAGTGAGCATCCATGAATTGTTTGAATTCTTCCCAAGATAAGGTATAGCGGCTGAGATACAAAGGAAGCTGTATCTTAGATATCTCTATAGGTTCAGGTACAGGATTAACACCTCTCATTTTCGCATCATCACAATAGACCCTTTGCTTAAGCTTAACGGCTAAAAGTTTTTGAGTTACTAAATCACTATTCGTTACCACTGCGAGATAGTCTTCAAGGTATTGTTGTTGCAAGAGAATACTTTTATCGATATGATTCAGGATAAGCGACCAGTCGGATTGGTCTTTAGCAGCTTCTTTAGCTAAGAAATCAGGGCTATGTTCTAAGAATATTTTTATCGCTTGAGTTGATATTTTTTTTATTTGCGCAGAAGCTTGAGAGGCAATAATACCTCTTAAAATATCGATAAGCTCACCCACAACGTCAGTAGCAGCCTGACTGCCCCCAGCAACAGCATTCCCTAAGTTATATATTGCTGATTGTTTGATATTTTCTGAAACTCTAGAAGTAATTATTTCTTTAAGAGTATTGGCAGCAGCTTGACTATTTCCAGCAGCACCAGCTCCTAATGCTTGAATCACTGTTGACTTTAAATCTGCTGAAGCTTGACCAAAAATGATTTCTTTTAAATTTGTAACCAGTTCTCCTATAGCGCTAATGGTAGGCTGATTGCCTCGATGAGCAGCGGCTCCTAGTGTTTGGATTGCCGATTGCTTTAAAGCTTCAGAAAACTGGCCAGTGATGATTGCTTTTATATTTGTAGCCAGCTCTCCTACAGCAACAACAGATGGTTGATTGCCCATAAAAGCAGCGACTCCTAGTGTTTGGATTACTGCTTGTTTTAAAGATTCAGAAGACTGGCCAGTGATGATTGCTTTCAGATTTGTAGCCAACTCTCCTATAGCATCCATGGCAGGTTGACGGCCGCGAGCGGCAGCCATATTCAATGCTAAGATTGCTTCTTGCTTTACAATCTCGGAAGTTTCAGAGGTAATTATGTCCTTAAGCGCATCAATAGCAACCTGACCACCTCGATGGGCAGCGGCTGCTAATGCTCCGACTGCTGATTGTTTTATGGTCTCGGGAATTTGCGAGGCAACGATTTCTTTAAGTGCATCGACGGCAAGCTTACTACCTTCCGAAGCAGCAGCTGCTAATGTCAGGTTTGCTGCTTCTTTTATGCCCGCTGAAGCTTGACCGGTAATGATATCTTTTAGCTTATTAGCCAGTTCTCCTACGGCGCCAATGGCGGTTTGACTGCCTTGAAGAGTAGCTTTTTTCAATCTATTAATTACCTCAATCTTCTTTATTTCTGTATCCGCTTCACCAAATTGTCTTTCCCACTCTGCTTGTGTTACTTCAATAGTGCTAGAAGCTTTTCCTCTTGGCCTCAAACTCTCATCCGCTGGACTTGCAGTATATTTTTCTGGATGCTGGTGAAAACCTAGATAGTAGGTATCCATGAATTCTTTAAATTCTTCCCAAGATAAGGTGTAGTGGCTAAGATAATACTGCAGGTTGGTTCTGGTTATTTCGCCAAAAGGAGTTGCTGGAAGTCTAACCCCCCTAGCTAAAGCATCGGTATGATAGATTCTATTTTTAAGTTGGACCGCTAGAAATGATTGTTCTAAAGAATCAACAGCTACCACCACGGCGACATAGCCATCACGGTATTGTTCTTGCATGAGCAAAGCTCTGTCGATGCTATTTAAAATTATCGGCCAGTCAACCTGCTGGTTGGCAATTTCATGGCTATGTAAATCACTTGCAGAATTTTTCTCAAGATATTCTTTAGCTAGTTTTTTAGCTTGATCAATAAAACCTCGCTCCATGAATAAACGTACCAGAGAATACATCTGAGAAGAATCAAAAGTTAGAGCTTTTGCTACGTTGACAAGGGCTGAAGCAAGTATATATAAAATATCGTTAGAAAGGTTCGCTAAGGCTTTTAAAAAATATATCGATAGTGCAGAATTATTAACAAGCGCCTGGCTAACAGTTGCTGCAATAGTACCGCGAGTATCTTCAGAGTTATCCCCACGCTTGATAGCTGTAAGAAGAATATCAAGCTGTTCAGGCGTAAGCTGAAGAGTCCTTGCGTCACATAGTGCTAAATAAATTATCCCGGCTGCATCAATACGATTCTTATCATTAATATCATTGCGTTTTAATTCCTCAAGCGCCGACGGCAAAAGTTCGTGGTTATTAAACAGCGCCCTGCTAGCTGCTAGAGCGATATTGTTGTGCGCATCGTTACCGCGCTCCTCACTTTTCAAAGCAGCGACAAGAACACCAAACTGTATGGGCGTCAATTTGAGGCTTGAATTGTTATACAATGTGCGGTTGAGTAAACGAGCAATTTCTTGGTGCGTATTCTTTGAGTTATCTGGGCGTTGAAAGACTGCAAAGATACTACGCAAATGGTCATGGGTAGGCTTAATCATCCGAGCATCACATAACGCCAGATCTATCGCTTTTATAAAATCATAGCGGTTTTTATCAGTGATATCATCACGCTTTATTTCATCGAATGCCAAAGATAAAAGTCCTAGATTATTCACTAGTACCAAATGTATTGTTTCAGCAATTATCTCAATGGTCTTCTTAGAATTATTTGGTTGTTTTATGGCAGAAAAAATAATACTCAACTGCTCCGGTGTTGTCACAACAACGCTATGGCCATTTAATATTTGACTGAGCGCCAAAGTAACTTGCGCCCGCTCAGTTTCATCTTGCGCCTGGCTAAGCTTATCAAAGTTAGTATCGAGTTCCCCCTGAGCAGTTAATGCCGACGATACCACCGGCCCCTTCACTTGGGCTATTGTTTCCTGGACTTTCTCTTCTAACCCCGAGCCCGTATCCAGCATCACCTCTAAATTAAAGCTCTTGCCTTTATTTGATGAGATTACCCTACTCGGATCATTGGTGATGGTAAGCGCGCTGGAAGCTTTGGTAAAATCACAGCCACCGGAGTAGTAGCGGCGGTTGATGTTCTGCTGGGTATTGGTATCGAATTCGTCTTTGATGTAGTTGTAGACGCCTTGTCTGTAGGCAGAGAGGTATTGTTTGTAGATCTTCTCTTTGATTTGTTTATCGGGGGTATCGATACCTTTAGTCTTTTTCCGGTTAACATAGATCTGACCGACTAAGCTTTCTTTGAGCTGCTTTTTAAACCATACGGAAAGAATTAAAGAGTTGTAGACCTGCCGTAAAGGAGCGAAGTTTTTGCCTTGATTGACTTCTTTTTCGATCTCAGGCAGGATGAGTTCTTTTAAGACTTCAGAGGAAACCTTGTTTAAGGCTTTTACTTTGTCTTCTTTGATCTTGGAGGTGCTATATTCCTGGTTATTGAGGTTGTTTTTGAGTGCCAGGTAGTCTTCTTCCAGCATGACTTTGAGCTTACTCTCTACCACAAAGGCGCTTGAATCTTCCTGATAGACCACCGCTTTATCCGGGACAATCCAGATCTTGTTGAAGGTATTAATCGGTAGTTCAGTGGTACCATAGAGCTGGTAGACTTTCTTGTATACCTTCTCCCAGAACTGTTTACCTAGAGGACTCTCCGGATAAGTGATAGAAGCCATTAATTGTTTTAAGATGTAGTCTTCGGCAAGTAGGTCTTTACCCAGCTCCGTAATACCCAGTTCCTGGGGGATGACTCGTTCTTTTTCATAGGGTGAGAGGTTAACCCAGAGGTCTTCTTCCGGTATGGTTAAAGAGGCCAAGAAGTGCTTGATCAGTTTCTCTGAACTCTGTTTTAGTTCTTTTTGGCTAGAAGTGCTGTCTCCGCTATCCAGGATAAAGTCAAACTTGAAAGGCTCATCAGGATAGACTTTGATTCCTTTTAAAACCAGAGGGTTGAAAGCCGGGCTTACTTCCAAAAGCTGGGTGGGTGCAGGAAGAAACGAAGCGTAGGTTTTGGGAATAGCCTTATCGATATAACCGGCTAAAGCAGTGATAAAGATCGCTGCTGCCACAAACAGAGCCACTGCCTTGAAGGGAATACTGGCGCGTTTTTGGTTAATATAGATTATCATTATTTATAAAGATTAGATTCAAATCTATCTTCTTTTTTTCTTGCTATATATTTTTCGTGAGAAACCAAAGCTAAATCAACTTTATCCGATTGCGTTTGAGCTTCATCCCGGTTAACTGGATAAGTCTTGAGAATACTGCTTAAATTATGTATGGCTTTTATATTTATGATTCGGAAACTAAAACCTTCGAATTTCTTAATATCAAAAGGAATATTGAAACGGCCGAATTTTACACTAGAACCTTTAACTTCTAATTCAAGATACTTAGGATTAAAATCGATACCACCCGGTTTCGATTCAGAAGAGTTGACCCTGAGCAGAGTCGAAGGATCTATGCCACCAGTTTTATTATCTTTCGTAGTCTCTTCACCAACATCTCCTCCAATAGTTTGCGTTGCGACAGAACGTAAATTTTGCAAAACTTCCTGCGACGGACTATTTTTGTCAAAAATAAAACCCCGGCCACTATCTAAAGCATAAACAAAGTCTACACCTTTGGAACTTTTCCTATCTAATTTTGATGGTCCCTCAGGATACTTTGAACCTTTAAAATGCGAATGGTATGGCATACTTATTAACCCAGGCTTACCTCTTGCAACACTTTCAAAACTTAAAATTTCCTGATCTACTAAATTTATTCCATATCTTTGCATTAATATTTGGCCCCTTTCTCCACCGGGGAAGAATGTACCGATACCACTCGTATTTACCTGCTCTATATCTGAATCGTCTTTATCATAATTATCAATCCGCGGGCTCATTACTATCGATCCCACAGGAATAAAATCAACTATTTCAATAATATCTCCTTGGCTACGCGCAATAAAATAACCTTTTCTTTCAAAATCCGGGGAACGCCCTGACCAAGCAACCATTTTCTCCCATGCCTTTAGCGGAAAATTATATGTCTTGCCTTGATAATCTTGTGCGTAATAGCCTTGGCTGGAAGATTGCCACTTTTGATGAAAATCTAGCGCTTCTGCAGGCGTCACAATGCGTGTCCATTCAGTTTCTCGAGAAATAGGTTGCGATAGCCTTAAATCAAAGATTTTTGCTACTGGATCATTTTCTATATTTAGCGCTGAACTTACTTTTTCCTCATGAAAAGCTTCTTTTGCCGGTTCCATAAGCGACAGCACACTTGAAGCTTGCGTTCCCTTGTCACCTACAGTGTTATGCTCCGCTGGTTTTTTAACGGCTGATTCTTTTGGGGTTATAACGGCGAGAGTCTTAAATCCCTGGATAGTTTCATCAATAACTTTGCCGATAAATATCTGATAACGCACAATATTTTGAATGACCGTTGTCCCAGTGGTAGCTCCAGCTAAATCAATATCTTTCTCATGAGCAAGGGATACATCTACCATTAATGGTTTCGGCACAACGTTGGTATCGTATACCTCAACCTTGCTGCATTTTCCAGAATCATTTAATTCTATTGATAAACCAATTGGTAACGACAAATTAAAATGGTTACCCCAGAAGAAAGCATTTTTAAGCATTTCGCGCAATGGATGACGGATATCCCGGCCAAAAATGTTTCCAGACGGACGCAACCACGGCAATTCATGAACAAAATTTTCAATTCGTGCTTTTACTTTCTTAAACCATGTTCTTTTTATTTCCTTATTCGCGCTGTTTAAATCTGGCGCATCCGCTGTCTTTAAATTAAGTACTACTACTCGACCATCCCTAAAAGCTTCTATAACTTTTTCTGCAGCATCTTGAGCAAAGAACGAAACCTCAACTGTTTCACGGTTAAAAATAGGCGAAGATACAATACTTTTATCTGTTAGGGAAGTTTTCTCTGATATTACTGAACTACTTACCGTTTCTAGTTTCTCTGGTGGCAAGATATCGCCTGGAATTGCTCTAAGATCTTCAAAATTCCATCCTGGCTGAGTAAAACTATTATAAAAAACTCTTGGGCCAAATCGAACAACTCTATAAACAGCATAAGTAGGTTGTCGACTAAAATTGCCGGTAGAAACCGGAACTACCATCATTCCGCTACCTTGGCTAAGACGATTGAATAAGCTTTTAGAAATACCTCCGGGTAAACTTCCATCAACTATAATTCTGTCGAATTTTATCCCATCGATACCGTCTAGCTCGCTAAAAGCATCTCCACGGATAAATTCAACGTTCTGATACTTTGG
Organism: Candidatus Omnitrophota bacterium; assembly: GCA_037146775.1. Taxonomy (GTDB): domain Bacteria; phylum Omnitrophota; class Gorgyraeia; order Duberdicusellales; family 4484-171; genus JBAWWL01. Next base: position 30,190 of record JBAWWL010000009.1, read on the forward strand.
TGAAATTAGTGCTTGCCGATCTCTAGATATTGCAGGGTCTATCTCCACGGTGTATATCTTGCCGTTGCCACTGTTTTTCCCGCCATTAAGTAAGTCTGCCAAGACTGCCACCATCCAGCCTGAACCAGTACCAACATGTAATATCTTCTCATCGCCTTTAAGATTGAGTAAAGAAGCTACAAAACCAAGATACGGCCCTGACGGCAAAGCTCTTTCGCGATAACCTGCTGGTAGTCTTAAACTATAAGCGTCTTGTATATCAGGCATATCAATAAAGTCTGCCCGTGGATTAGCTTGCATCGCTCTTAATATTGATTGAATTTGCTCTAGCCTAACTTTTTTACTACTTAAAAAATCTTCTACGTTTTTATAAAATATGTCTTGAGAAGATGTTGCGGTGACCGCACTTGATGCAGATTGAGAAATGTCGTTCGATTTTTTAGATAACTCTACTTGCGCCAGCGGCGACGATACCGCAGATTCTGTGGTTTCTGCCATCTGCCTAAAATCCTGAATCGTTTCTGAGTAAGTCTCTTCGTGCCGGCCAATCCATTCCTCCGGCTTAAATTGCTCAACATGTTGCGTGGCTCTCCTGCCCCAGGCTAATCTGTCTTGAGGAGCTAAACTCATAAATCGTGATAACCCATCTTTTAGAGCATCAGCACGCTGCTCAAAATCAGCATACCAAGGAACCAAAAGTCCGCTTTCGCGATCAACTATTGACTCTCTTACTCCAGGAATATCTGAACCAATAACCGGAACACCCATGCTCGCCGCCTCCAGCGGAACAAGAGCAAACCCTTCCCGCCTACTATAAAGCAAAACTCCATTGGCTCTGCCGTATAAAAAGCGCAGCATTTCCTGAGGAACAGCTCCGGCTACATAAGCAATACCAGTTAAATCTCTACGCCTTATTTCCTGCTCAATATCATGTATTCGTTGTTCTGAACCTAAACCGACAAAAAGAACCTTAACTCCGCTTAAAAATTCTTTCTTCGATCTAAAATGTTCAAACTGTAAACCCTCTAATGCATCAAGAATCTCTGGTAAACCTTTTCTACTATCTAAAGAGTTCGGCACGAGTATGAATACATCGTCATCTCGCATAAAATACTGCTCGCGCAAATACCTAGAAACCGCCTCGCGTTCAAGATCAGTCAAAGAATTAAAGTTATTATCTTCAAATAAAGGCCCTATCCAGTCCACTCTTGCGTTAGGAAATCTCTGGCGGATATCTTCCGGCGAAGCTGGATTAACGGTTAAAATACGCACCAAAGGATTATTCACCAGTTTTTCGAATATGTAGGGTTGAAGATATTTTTCAGCGGCATCCCAAACCTCACTGGAATTAAAACCAGTAGCATTGTGTAAATAAGCTAAAAATGGAAGATTCCTTTTGGTAACAATATCAGAAACTCCATAATGATATTCCTGTAAATGTGAAACCACTAACTCTACATTGCTGTCTTGCGCAACATAGGCACTTATTTTATTCTCAAGATCATCTAATTCGTGGCCTTCTTCTATTGCAAAAGGAATAAACAATATTTTGCTGGTACCAATTTCTAAAGTTTTTGTTTCCTGGGTCTTATTGCTGTCCGGATAAAATACCACTTGCGTCAGCCCGGGATTACGCGCAGCAAGCATACCGATAAGCTTAATCGCATAGCGGCTGATACCGTCTGCTTTTAAATCCGGCGCTAACTGAATAATGGTGCGGTTAGCCAAAAGCGAATTTTCTATTGGCGTAGGCGTCAGAGAAAATTGTTCAAGATATGTTTTCGTACCGCTAGTTGGCCTGCTTTGTAAAGATTTTAAATGCGCAACTAACTCTGCGATGCGCGCTTCCTTAACTTGCCCATCATTGCCCAATAATGTTCCTGCAGTGCCAACGCTAAAATCTTTGTCTAGTCCAGGTGTCTGTGACAAAGAAGAATCCACGGCTGATGACGCTACAAAGCTGGGAGCTTTTTTTGACTGAGGAGTTTCCTCTAATTTCGCTGAATTATCAGTAAGCGCTGAGGATGCAAAACCAGGAGAGACGACCACCTCTATCCTTCCCAATCCTTGTCCACGCAACAATTCTTTTAATTCCTCCTTACGAGCTCCATCAGAAATCACTAAACGCCTTGCGTATTCTAATGGAATTTCTCCAATAATAATACGCTGGTCCCTAAACTCACTCTGAGGAATGTCGAATTCAAAGTACGCTTCTCTACCATAGTAACCCTGGACCGCCTGTTCACTCTCAAATACCCATATACAGTAATTGCGTAATACATCATCAATATTTAACATGCCATATGTTTCCATACGTGTAAGAGAAGCGTCTCCCAAAAGGTGTCTTGCCCTAGGATCGGTATTAGCCTCTATAGAAGTTTTATTGAGCAAAATATAATTTCGTAAATCAAAATTGCTTTGCTCTAACGTAATCAGATCCGCTGGCCTCATACTACGTAAAATACCTTCATAGAAAAAAACCATAAGCTTTCGGATACCTGAATCTTGACTATCTATCAAATCAACGCGCTTAAGCGACATTATTGCTTTTTGCCGAATAATACTTTTAACCTTATCGATTGCATCGCCCCCCACGCGGCTGGCACCACGAACACCATGATATACTCTTGCACGCTCTGTACTCACATTCATTGGCATCCCGCGCTCATTGAAAGATAAAGAATTTTCCTCAAGCGGCGAAGACGCAAAGTCATGGCCGGATTCATTAGCGAGAGAACGACGAAACGCATCGTCGACCCCGTAGAGTCTTACCTCAAAATCAGTAGATTCTAATCTTGTGCGCTGGGAAATCACCTCTTTTGCGCTCTTAATTAATGCTTCAATTAAACTTTCGCCATCGCGGTCTAAAACAAATTCTTCATTTTTTGAAAAATCTTTGAAAACATTTCTTGCGGCCTCATAAAGACATGCCGTTAATTGCTCACTTAGTTCTTCGGCTTTTTTACTTTTTGGGACAATATCTGTTTGCTTAACCAACCTCATAAGCTTTAACACGATAGGCAAAAGCCTGGATATCTGCCCCGGATTTATACCCGCGGCAAACATTCTTAATGCCTGTTGGTGTTCATAAGGCGCATCCCGTTCTGGTATCGTTAATAATTCCACCGCAATCCGTATCGCCAAATCCCAGCTATCTGCAAATAAAGTTTTCATGGGCGACTCATCGCCTTGTACCAGGAATCGTTTAACCACCTGTTCATAACCATCCGACCAATTTTCATACAGTTTCATTAAAGCATGTAATAATACCCGTTCATTACGATACACATTACGGATTTTCCCGGCAGCAGCCGCAACTTTTGCCTCAGCTGTTCCGTATATGGCACTGTTCAGCATGGCTTCCGCCAAATCTTCGCTTACTTGCTCAGCGCCTACACCAAGTATTTCCCTTAGCTCTTTATTCCTTAAAGCAATTCTTAGCATAACATCTCTAGCCAACTCTTCAGTTACTGCCTCTAGGAGCAAATGATAGAAAGCCCATAGCTGACGGCTTTTAGCAAAAACGGTCAACACTCCTTCAGTAAAATTGGTATGAATTATTTCATGGATAATCAGTTTTGTGATATTTGGTACTCCCACAATCCGATCATTCACCAGGATAACATCTATGTGGGCGTTGCCGTCGCTCAGGCGTATATTCATGCCTGACTCTCTCCTCAAGCCAAGTAATTTCGTAAGCCATGAGTTCTGCGGTATAAACAAAACTCCTTCTTCATTAAAAACACGCTGCAAGCTTTCGTTCTGAGCCGCTTCTGCTTTTATTGCGTGCAAAGCAAACACCTGGTCATCGCGCGGTAATTGTGCGGCGGGAATATTTTTTCCGGTTATTTTCGCACCTCCCTCAACCATAGAGAGAGCTCTCACAAATACACCAAGCCTGTCGGGAGAACTATCTTCTGCCATTAAGGCTTTCAATGTTGAAATTCTAGCTCGAGCACGATCAAGCTCCTCTCTAGACTGCTGTTCGGCTGAGACGGATGACGTTTCTTTTCCAGAAACAGGCTTACCGGTACTACTCGGCAAAAACTTTCTTACCATTGCCGCGATATCTAAGCCTGTCTCTTGTTTAAACTGATCGTTTCTTACGACTCTCTCTGCGTTTTCTTCATAAACACGAAGATATTCATCCATTATCTGGTATATATTCACTACTGCCGCAATATCTCTGCTGGGCTGGGCTAATGGCGAAGAAGCTATCGCAGAATCTTCTTTTGGCGATGAAACTAAACTATCCTTTATTTGAAGAGAAGATGAGGCTGTGGCTGGCTGGGTTTCTTGTCCTACTTGTAGTGTCGGATAACGATAAGAATATGTATTAGCCTGACGGATATCGCGTAGTAATGCGATAGGGGCAAAAGCATCACGAACAGCCTGAACATTAAACCCAGCGCTTTCTTGTCTCTGGGTAAACTCTGCTTCTGCCATCATTGCGGCAGTATGAGCATGAATGCGGGTGTTGCCGGTTCTTAAAGCATAACACTCTGTAAATTCGTGGATAAGTATGTGGGAAACAAGAACGTTTTGTTCTTCCCTACTTAAGGGTGGTGCCTGGTTAAAATGCGCCTTGATACGGCCCAGTGAAACACGCTGATCTCCAGTGAGATTAGGAATAGTAGAGAAGAGTTTATTAATATAATTCTCCCGCTCACTACGAGTACCATGATTCAGAACAAAGAGCATCTCGCTAAAAGCTTGAGTGTTAACCAAAAGCATAGCGCCGTTATCGGCAGGACGAACAAGGCCATTAATCGTTCTTGGGCCTACAGGTTTGACGGTAATTGTAGTACCAGCGATACCAATAGTTTGTTCACTCAAGTCAAAAGTAGTGCTGCCTAAAATGCTAAAAGCTATAGGGTTTACTCCATTAGTTTCCTTAAGTATGGTATCAGCAGGTGAGGCTAATACTTCCATATCACCAGTTGATACCTGGCCCGGCTGGCCGGTAAGGCCGACATTAACCGGCAATTGTCTGTAAGACTCATCCGCAGCTGTTCTTTTTTCAAACGGGTCTTGAACACCCGCTTCAATAAGACGCCAACGTGGACAAAAAATATTTGCCACCTGATGGATAAAGACATCCGAGCGACGCATGGCTCGCATTGCCTGACCAATGGTAAAAGGCTGACCCGCACTATGATAGCGCTCTATACTCCGCAATGATCCGCCAACGGCCTGCTTATTTTTATGAGCAATCGCAAGTGTAGTAATATCGACAGATACGCCCAAATTATGCAAAGTACGATTGAGATTGTCAACAAAATCATGGGCATAACACGCATCAAACACAATATTTACATTATTCAAATTGCCACGTTCAATAAGCCAGACAGCTAATTCTTCAACCGATATGATCTGCGACGGTGACAGCGCAAATCCTTCTCGATTTGCGTGACCGGAAAAAGTTATGGTTAAGGGCCCTTTATGTGTAATTATGGCATCTTTGACATCAGTAATGACGTCTGCCGTGGCGGGCACAGTGCTTCCTCCGACATATGAATGAATCTGTCCACTGCTCATATCACTTGAGGTCTGTAACGCTTCATAGCGGGTTTGTTCCGCACGCATCTCTTCATGAAAAATGTTTACTGCCGTGCGTCTGGAAGAATATAGCTCATTTTGCGACTGCCGGTCATCCGGCAAGGTTTCTTGTACTACCCTACGACCTGCGATGATAAAATCAAACGCTTGTACGATTTCAGCTTCGGATGCTTCTTCGGGAATAATGCCCGAGGCTCTCAGATGATAATATACCGCAAGACCTACTTCATAACGCTCTTCATCTTCCATATGACTAGTACGCGTCTTAAAGCCCTGGCTCTGGTAAACAATGTGGTGGATAAAGGTATGACCGTAAAAACGGAAAGGCAGTTGCAGAAGCAACTCAGCCAAGCTATCCGTTTTAATCATTTGCCTATTATAATTTCTTATCGCGGTTAAAGCCGCTACTGCTGTTGCATAGTCGTCGTTTGCAAGATCGTCTCTTTTCATAATGCCCTCAAGCGTTGCAACTGTTGCGGGCTCTGCCCAATCGGGATGTTGAGAAAACAACACGTTATATACACCGGCAATTTCTCCAAAAAATGCTGCCGGTCTTTGCCTAGATGCTGCTGCATGTTCAAGAGCTTGTCTACGCGTCGGTGATGCAAACAGTCCTGAACGCTTCCGAGCAAATTCCTGCGCCGCGACCGCGGCCGCCACCACAACAGGCACCACAGTAAAGTCTCCTTCAATATTTAGAACACGCAAAATTTCATCAATGCACTCATCTGCATATTGCCCAGTATATTGATTACCACCGATGGCAGCCAAAGCTCTCATAGCATCACCGTTTTTTTCTGAATGCAGTTTAACCGCATCAACTGTCGACCGCGCAATCAAATCTGAACGTTCCTGCGAAAGATCAACAATAGCTCTCAACGAATATGAGTGAGTGGTTATACCTCTATCGCTTGCATTCAAATTGCGCTCAAAAGCCTCAATTGTGGAAGCGCGTGCTCTATCCGATTTTTTTCTCACAATCCTTAATAATGCATTTGTCGCTATAGAATAACTATGGGCTTCAAGCCTATTTTCATTTAAAACTCTTTCGAAGGTGTCAAAACACATATCAATAAGGTTGGTATTATTTGAATAAATAGCTATTTCAGTTAAAGTCCTAGCAACCTGGGAATAAACCTGGGAGGCAATTTCTTCGCTATCATAACTAGTACGATCTAGCGCAGCCGTATTTAAAGCATCGAGCAAAACCTTTGTTGCTTTGCGGGAAACTACGCTTTCAACGCCTGAAGTCACAATAACAGACAACGTTTCGCAAACAAAACTGATGGCTTGCGGAGTAACATTGGGCTTTCGAAGTATTACCTCAAGAATTCCAACTGTACCTTCGTTAATAAGTCCTGGTTTATTTCTAGCAATATTCTTAAGATCGCTGACCCCATCTATATAGCCGTCCTGTAAAAGATTTTCAATTGCTTGCAGCGCTTCTTGAGCCCTAGCGCCATCTTCTCTGATAGCAATTGTGGCTAACTGATATGTACTTTTCTCTCTACGCAGCTCTTCTATAGATTTCGATGGGATTTCTTGATTAAGCGGTGAAGAAACCGCAGAAGAAACTCTTACTTCACCAATCTTTCTTTCTAATCCTGCTAATTCTTGAGATATCTGGTTAATCTCTCTTCGTAAAATTTCCTCTTTTAGCCCAGGATCTTCGCCTTTAGTTAAATCGGCCTGTAATATTTCTAATCGTTCACTTAACCTCTGCCGGTCACGGGCAAGTATTGTCCTTATTGTTTCAGGAAATGCCGCGGGAGCCAGCATTTCTTCTGTAATACGTATATATTTACCTTCGCCAAGCCACCAAATCTTTTCTGCGGGAAGATTTTCTGAATAGCTACTTATCACTACGCGGCCGGCTAAACTTCTGCCAAGAAATTGTTTTATCTGCGCCTGCTCCTGGTTATTAAAAGAACGCGTATAGATAACTGCAACCTTTTTAACTCCTAATTCACTAAGCGGCTGGGTGTATCTCGTGAGGCTGGCTGTTTCCATCTCTACAAGAGGCAAGCGTGAAACTACATATCCAAAAAGATATTGACCGTCAGCCCAAATCTCCACATACGACCAGTTTTCGGTTGGTGAGTCAGTGTATTCTATTTTTGCAGCTGGTATTTGCGCTTGCGGATAACCCAATAACCATCCTTGCTGACTATCAATAAACGCCTTTTTGATGGTTGTGATAATATCTCCGTCTTGCACACGGTAAACTTCCGGATGGTTTGAAATTTCTGTCTTAATAGCCTGTGGGTTATAAAATAATAATTTTTGGCTAGCATGGCCATCAGATTCTTGTAGCGTAACTTCTATTTCTTGAACATTTCCTCCAGGCAAATGCGCAAGCAGCTGTCTAGCTTGCTGCGCATTCGCGGGACTAGAGTCATCAAGCAAATATGACGGCTTTGCTCCAAGTGCAACTAAAGTAATGGGTAAAGTGAGTGGATTATTTCTATTATCAGCAACAAACTTTTTCATTCCTTGAGAGGCAATCGCTGACGAAGCAGTGCTCTTCACTGTAATATCTTCAGCCTGTTTTGCTGCCGGCGATGATGCTGAACCATCAGGACCAACTACTAATTTTTTTAACTCATCAAGCTGCGAATATTTACCTTCGGGAATAATCGGCCGGCCCTGCCAAAAATTAATTCTTCTTTCTTCACCAACACCAAAAACATGTCTACCAAATCTCCCCAAACCTATATCAGCGCAATAAAAAGATATAGCCAATTCAAATAATTGTCCTTTAGGTATACCTAAAGAAACTACTCCAGCAGTTAGCAAACCATCTGCTTCTGCCGGCGAGATAGCTTTTGAGATTGTTCTACCAACAATATCTTCGCCAACAAGATAACAAATAAGATTAATTTCAAATTCTGAAAACTGGGAACTTAAAGTTTCTCTGATATATCTTACCGAAGCCTGTTCGTGCTCTGAGTGACTACGAATAAGCGCTTTACCGATATCATGCAGCAAAGCTGCTATTACCATCAGCCGTTTTATCGGTATAGCGGCACCACTGCTATCCCGTAAAGACATCGCATCGATTGTCCTATCTTCATAAACACTATTCATCGTATACAAAGTATGATCTAATAAATTTCCTCCGCCCCTGGGAGTAGCTATAGGCGCTAGTTGCGGAGCTACTTGCACAAGAAGCTGCATCACTCTCGTGTCACCATCAAGAAGAATACGCCTACTTAATTCATCTTTATACTCCTGGGATAAGCCAGAATTATTTATTGCTGCAATGGCTTGCTGTTCAGGCTTGACTGTTTCTTGCGCATTTGCCACAGCTAATTCTGCCGCAGAAGGAGATACTTGACCAAAATCTTCTAATTTCACCGTACTCACATCGTGTTCGCTATATACATAAGTTGTTGGATCACGGTCAAGATATCCTACTTCGGCTTTTAAATAATCAAAAAGAGTTATTTTTCTTCCAATCCAAGGATGAGCCATCATTTTTATAGGAGTCGCATTGTAAGCAGTTGCTTTTACAACTTCCCTGTCAACCAATACCTCTGCCAATAAGCCTTGCAATAATCCTTGATTATCCTGTCCTGGTTGATAATCAGCTTCGAGACGCGCCTGGAACCTATCTAAAAACTGCGCATCCAGATAACCAAATAGAGTTTGGAAATATGCAGGCCGCAAGCCGCAGATACCGCCTTCATCATTAGGCCTTAAGTTATTAACTTCTCTTTCTAAAGCTGCTCGCGCTTGAGCGATTGCCGATTTTGACAGTCTGCCCTGGGCTATCCATTGAAGAATTTTATAAATATTCTGTTTTGCACGTTTCTCGGCTAACTCCCATACCATGACCTTTTGAACACTATTGGCGATAGTATCCTGGTCTATGCGTTGTGTCCTTTTTCTCGCGCACTCAGGAAGGGGGACAGCATTATCTCTATTCGCGCGATCTGCTTCGGGACTGTTAACATAACAAAAAGCTAAGGTCACGGCTGTATCAACCGCTCTATATTTATGGCCAATCAATTCTAAAAATAACAAATCAAACTCATGAAAGGCTTTTGCTCCATGAGAATCTTTTATTTCCCCACCTCTAAGTGCGTAATGTACGATTGCCGTGGATAAAGCGTGAGTCACATAATTAGCCTCTGCATTATCATGTTCGGAACTTCCTCTGAAAACATTGTTCATATTGTCAAAAATTACTGGCACAATCAGCCGTTGCCCTCTATGCGCATATAGTCTGAATCCGCCTTGAGCATTGAGCAGGGCCATCGTGCCTGCCTCACTAGTAACTACTCCAGCGTCTAGTAAAGTATTGTGCAATTCTGTGAATGTACATGTAGGAAGGGTGATCTTCTGCGCTATGGGAGTCATCTCTGCTAAGACCCCTCTCTCTCCGGCAAAAGACTGCGCCATATCGCTTGTTTGAGAAATAATATTGTTTTGTTTATTCCATAAAAATGCTTCTAGTATTTGGTCGGGAGATACCTCGCCACGCGCTACAAGCTGACGCAGCTCTTCGTACGCTCCACGCATAAGCAGGCAACGAGCATGTAAAATGGGCGATTCCCCTAAATACGGCGCGAGCATTCCATCATTTATGTCTTCGGCCATACGCCAATATCCTTCGACAGCATATTCATCATCGAGAAAAACCATTAACAAGCTCCAGGAAGATCCGTATGCGGCTTTTTTAATCAATTTTTCCACTAAAGCATCATATCCGGGAAAACAAAGTAAATTATCCAGTCTAGTAAAAAACGCGTCTAACCCTTGCGGTCCGGCAACACGCAATATTTCCTTAAATGCCCCTATCGCATACTCTCTATCAATTTGTAACAACATAGTAAATGATCCTGCGATCTGGCGTAAAAATCTCTCAATATCAATTCTTTGATTACTAGGCACCTCTTCGTTCCTACGCACTAGTAATTCAACCAATTCATTATCAAATGCTACACGCGCCATAGCAAGGTTTCCGCCTGCAATCTCATGAATTACCATACGCTCATTAAAAAGGTTGTCACGAGAAGCGGAATATTTAACAGCCTGGACCACAGTATGTAATTGCTCTCGAGTTAAACTTAAGTTCTCATGCGCCTCCAGGAATCTTGGCACAAGATATGCCAATCGTCTACACACTGGATTACCGCTAGTATCCCTTATAGCATTAACAACAAAAGGAAGCTGTGCGGGATTATCATGAAGTGCTCTACCTATAGCTGTGAGAAGCGGATCGTAGTCATCCCGGGATGGCTCTCGAGTTTTTCTGGCATTTACTAAAAGTGGTATAAGCGTAAGATCTCCCGCGGGTGCATCTTCAAGCACGCCTGCTAAATCATGATCATACGACAATCCTTTTTCACCGCATAATACTGTGAGCAAACCTGGGTTATGAGAAAAAGCTTTTTGCAATACCCTAACTAGGGCTTCTCTGCGTTCTCTTTGATGGACAGTTGTTTCATTAAGCATATCAACAAACACTTGAGTATCAGCTAAAGTAAATGCCTGAGGAGAACGTGAAATCAAATCTTCTAAGGCTGCTACTAGAAAATTAAATGTCTCCCCTGTTCGGACTTCATTAATTGCAAAAACTAAAGGCCCTGTTTCATCCATAAGCAGCGTAACATCATAGTTATTATTCCTGATCGCTCCTAGAGCACCAGAAAGAACGGATTGCCTTACTTTGTCATCTTGCGTTCGATGGGCAGCTTTAAGCAAATACACAATTTGTGCTGCGCTTGGTTTTATACGAGTGTTATGCACCAAGCTAAGATTTAAGACATCCGCATAGGCTGCTTCCGTCGGACTAGAAACCGTGCCTTGGACTGTTTGATCATGCACGGCTCTAAATTTTTCAAACACTAGATCAAATAATTCCGGGTTATGTGCGATAGCGCGGCTATAAGCATGAGAAAGATCAATTCCTCTGGTAATAGCTTTGTCAAAAGCTTGTGTTTGTTCCGAAGTAATCGTAATGTGCGACCTGTCAAATCCCTTGATAAATATAAATTCTAAAAAACTAATAAATTGTTTATTACTACCATCGCGTAGATTATCAAGCGCATTTAATACTTCCGACAGCAACTCATGGTTTCTCGCTAAGGCCTCTCCGATAACTTCCCATGCAAGCTTATATCCCAAATCCCGGTCCTTTATTGTTTCTAAAACCTTCATTGTTCCTGATAAAACATCTGGATTATTTACAAGAGCATACTGCAAAACATGAAAATATAAATCTCTATGCGCTGCTTCTACGTTTCCGTCACAAAGAGGTTTAATCACTAAAGTTTCAGCTTCTTGTGCGGAAAGCTTAACCTCTCTACTATTTGAAAGGGCATTATTTACGGCTGCCAATAATCGTAGCTGCACATCCGTTCGCGATTCACTCGCTAAAGCAGAAATTAAGCGTGTGGTGAGATTGGGATATCTTGAAACGTGTACTCCTAAACGCCTCGAAGATAACGACTCACCAGCCACAACACCCTCCATGTACATATCAAAAAATCGATTAATGCTCTCATCCTGGTTAGCGTCAGTCGTAACCGCCGACGACACTACTGATTTAGTTTCCCCTTCTTTACGCTCTGCATCTTGCGCCTTGCGCTGCCCTACATACGCTGCAACTGCATCTATCTTTTGTTGGCCCGAAGGATGCGTGTTTGTCGCGGTTTCTGATAAAGGAAATGCTTTCTGTAACTCGTTAACAGCAGCTACTGGCGCATTCCAACCGTAAATTGACACAACAATGTCTGTGGCAACTCTATCTACCTGCAACTCGATTTCGGGAGTACTTGGCCCATAAAAACGGTGTCCCACTTCATGAGCGATAAGAAAAGTAAGGGCCTGATCACTTAAAGCACGTACGGCCTCTGGAGTAACAAGCACAATCCAAAGCCGTTCATTTCCAACATACTCAGCGCTCTCCGGCAACCGGGGTAAAGAAACTTTTATTCCGTCTCCAAGCTCAATGGTTACACTCTTTACATGCTCTTCAAGTGCACCAGGAGAAGTCGATATATAATCGGTATCAATTCCAATTGCATGTGGCAACGGTGAAAAATGCAATCTTTCGGCTGCCTGAGTAACAGCCTGGAATCTTCCCTCAAGTCTACGATGCCACTCAGCAAACTGCTCACGGGATATATATGTGTAAGCCGCTGCGTATCTTTCGCTAAAATATTCTTCGAGACGTTCTGAAACTGTTGACCTAGTCTGCAAACTCTCTCGCACCTCCGAACCCATCTTCTTCTCTATAACAGCCTCTTCTTTTTTTTCTACCGCCGATGACACCGCTGGCCTATCTACTTTCACGTCAATACTACCCTGTTTATTTTCTGGCATAGTCAACGGCGATGCGGCAGTACCCGGTTTAACATCACCCTTTTTATCAAGAGCAACATTTTGAGGAGACCCTACCTTGGAAGTAACTACATTGGTGACAGTTGATCCTTCTACTCTTTGACTTGTTTGCTGTAAAATATTAGGAGTAGAATCAATTCCCCCGCCAGGAGGAGTTACGCCAAGATAAGGGCTATAGGCATTATATTCGAGAGCAAAAAGCTCTGATTCAGCATAGTGAGCTTGCGGCGAATAGTCAGATCCGATAGTATTACCAAATATATCAACCTGATCAAAATTTCCTCTAAGAAAAGCTTTGAAAACCTCAGGGCTCATATTGCGTAATGTATCAATTGCAAGCTGTATTTCTTCGGGAATTCCTGAAGAAAATTCTATATAAGTTCCGCCATTTGAATTAATCACTCTAAACACGCCTTCGTCATAAGACCACACCTCAAAAGCGTAAGCGACCATCGCCAAGATATCCAATAAATTCGATACATCGGATGCTTGCTTACGAATCGTAGCCTTGCTAATTGTGTCGGGATCAAAAGAAAAGAGCGGATTGGAATTTTGCTGCCCAACAATAGTTCCGTAACGGCTAGTGGCAGTATATCCTTCTTTCCAAAGTATTCTTAGCAAAGCAAGATTACGTAGCACCATTTCTTTCAACAATCTTCTGCGGTCAGATGAAGAACCAATATCAAGGCCTTGATATTGGAAGAATTCACGGTAACGATATGCCTCTTTTTTCCATTGTCTTTTTCTCCCGCGCCGGTATTCTGGATCAAGACTTAACTCTTCAATTCTTTCGGGTATGCCGATTTGATATAGCAAAATTTCCATCTCGTTAACAAGATTATCGGGTATTCCTGATCCTTTAAGAACTTTATCAGCTTCCACGAGACAAAGTTCTCGATCAACAGTAAGCCCCTCCGCTACACCAGGCCATAATCCTTCTGTTTCTTTTCTTCCCACGAGCGCCACCGGAAGCATAAGCGGTTGAAATTGCGCTCCAGGTTCCAAAAACATCTCAGCGGCTTCCCGGCTTAAGCCTTGATTTTTTAATTCAGCAAATACCGGGTCATCACCGTCAAAATATTCGTAGAACTTACTTCTCAACCACCCAGCTGCCCCCACATAAGCCAAATTCTCCTGGATTAAATTACCTCCACGCAGCACGCTCGGAGGATTGCCCTTGCGGAAAGGCGCTCTGATTCCCATACCTCTGGCAAATTCTTGTTCATCAGCCAACCCTGTACCTTTGAAAACAAACGCACAAGGCTTGCCGTTTCTTGTAAACTTTGTTGCTATAGCGCGATTATGCATAATATTTCTACTGGGCGCGCATCTGACAGGAATAAGATAAATATTGGCATCGTTGCTATCAACACCATAGACATTAAGAATTTCTCTGGCAGTGGCCGACAAACTCCTAACTGGTAAAATGAACCTGCGGCTGATTGCGTCGCGGATAAATTCTTGGCTACTGAAAGAAGACATTTTAGCCGGCACATAGGTAACGGCCTCTCCGGGAAATGCCTCTTGTAATTGGTTGTTATCGTTATGCAGTTCCCCTAAAGCTCGATAAAGCTCGCGGGCTATCTCTTTAGGCCTTTGGCCTTGTTTAAATTTACCAAGCGCAAAGTCGCCTAGCGCCGAGGAATTGCGATAGAACTGGCCTATCTCCATAAGTTCGTTAATCGGCACGCCAGCATCTACCATCGCACTGAAACCTTCGGGAGATAATTCATAGGCTTCAACTGCGGACTCTAAAATATCGCTATCATAAATATTTCGTTGAAATGCAATTTCACAGATATTGACTATCGCATCATGAGTGGCAATAGTACGCCTGCCTACGATACCATTACGCTTCAACGCCTCGTGTAACCGGATAACCGCTGCTTCAAAATCGTTGAAACCAATCACCACCCTAGAGTTAGTAGATATACGATTCCTGATCGCGGCTTGAATCAAACCAAAAAAGAACCCGTCGGAGTACCGTTCATCAATAACTCTTCTGGTGCGTTCAGTAATTTCTATGGTATCAATTCCTTCTGTGCGGCTAAGTTCTTCCAACCACACACCAGCCACAATATATGCTCGGTATCGTTCCCTCACGGGAATACTCAAGAAATCTTGAGAAAATCTTGCAAATCTCTTTTGTAGCTGATCTTTGGCTAAACGTATTCTTTCTTCCTGTTGAACTCTTTCCTCGTGCGCTCGTTTTTTCTTACCCCCGGTTAATCGATCAAACAAGCTAGAGAGAAAAGACTCTGGTTTTACTTCATCTGCGCTCAAAGGAGAAGAAATACTCTTACCGTCTGATAGATTTTCAACCTTCTCTTCAAAACCATCCACGCCCGTCTCCAGCATCACCTCTAAGTTAAAGCTCTTGCCTCGGTTGGAAGAGATTACTCGGCTGGGGTCATTGGTGATGGTAAGAGCGCTAGAAGCTTTAGTAAAGTCACAGCCTCCGGAGTAGTAGCGGCGGTTGATGTTCTGCTGGGTATTGGTATCGAATTCGTCTTTGATGTAGTTGTAGACGCCTTGTCTGTAGGCAGAGAGGTATTGTTTGTAGATCTTCTCTTTGATTTGTTTATCGGGGGTATCGATACCTTTAGTCTTTTTCCGGTTAACATAGATCTGACCGACTAAGCTTTCTTTGAGCTGCTTTTTAAACCATACGGAAAGAATTAAAGAGTTGTAGACCTGCCGTAAAGGAGCGAAGTTTTTGCCTTGATTGACTTCTTTTTCGATCTCAGGCAGGATGAGTTCTTTTAAGACTTCAGAGGAAACCTTGTTTAAGGCTTTTACTTTGTCTTCTTTGATCTTGGAGGTGCTATATTCCTGGTTATTGAGGTTGTTTTTGAGTGCCAGGTAGTCTTCTTCCAGCATGACTTTGAGCTTACTCTCTACCACAAAGGCGCTTGAATCTTCCTGATAGACCACCGCTTTATCCGGGACAATCCAGATCTTGTTGAAGGTATTAATCGGTAGTTCAGTGGTACCATAGAGCTGGTAGACTTTCTTGTATACCTTCTCCCAGAACTGTTTACCTAGAGGACTCTCCGGATAAGTGATAGAAGCCATTAATTGTTTTAAGATGTAGTCTTCGGCAAGTAGGTCTTTACCCAGCTCCGTAATACCCAGTTCCTGGGGGATGACTCGTTCTTTTTCATAGGGTGAGAGGTTAACCCAGAGGTCTTCTTCCGGTATGGTTAAAGAGGCCAAGAAGTGCTTGATCAGTTTCTCTGAACTCTGTTTTAGTTCTTTTTGGCTAGAAGTACTGTCTCCGCTATCTAAGATAAAGTCAAACTTGAAAGGCTCATCAGGATAGACCTTGATTCCTTTTAAGACCAGAGGGTTAAAAGCCGGGCTTACTTCCAAAAGCTGGGTGGGTGCAGGAAGAAAAGAAGCGTAGGTTTTGGGGATAGCCTTATCGATATAACCGGCTAAAGCAGTGATAAAGATCGCTGCTGCCACAAACAGAGCCACTGCCTTGAAGGGAATACTGGCGCGTTTTTGGTTAATATAGATTATCATTTACTGATATAAATACATAATATATAGAAAAAAATAAGAGTAGATTCTATAACTGTGCCCATAATTTAAAATATATATAATATATTTAGAAGATATACCATATAGTGATACCATTTTTTTGTTTTTTAAGACCATAGAATTTGCCCAAAAATAAGGATTTTTTGTAAACGATTACAAACTCTTATTTCGCAGTAAACGTAAAGACTTCCGTATTTTTATGTATCTAAAAAATGGGAAAAAATTGTAAGAGTGATTTTAGAAAATACTCGATGGCGTTTTTTTGCCCAAAAAGCTCTAAATACCGGCGATAATGGCTGCAATTTGAACGCACAGGAAAGAAAAGGGTATTTTTTAGCGGAATAAAAACCATAAATTATGAATGGCTAAAAACTTCAAGAAAAGTTACGTAAAGAGAAGCGGGTTTTTCCTAAAAAAAGCGGAGATATCCTGAAAAAAATATACCGAGATATAACATGAAAGCAGTTTATAACTATATATAGATTAAGCAGTTACGAGATGTATTGTCCGCTATATGTAATACGCATTTTATACGGTATAAAGAATCCTACGTATTACGGCTTTGACAGAAACTAAATGAGGCATGTAAGCGATGTTGGGTAAGAAAATCAGAAAAGCTTATCTGAGGCTTCTTTGGGGTAGGATATTTGTAAATGCTGGTAGGACAACTCTGCGGCGACTCTACCTCTAGGGGTACGGATGATAAATCCCTTTTTTAAAAGATACGGCTCTACCACATCTTCAAGCGTTCCTCTGTCTTCACCCAGTGATGCCGCAATAGCTTCAATACCGGCAGGACCACCCTGGTATAATTCGATGATCGCCTTAAGATACTTCCTATCCAATTCATCTAAACCATTCTCGTCAATACGTATTTGGATTAGGGCTTTGCGGGTAATTTCAAGGTTAACAACACCGTCAGCGATCACCTGTGCATAATCCCTCACTCGTTTCAGCAGGCGGTTACAAAGCCTTGGCGAACCGCGGGAACGCAAGGCAATTTCCGCACAACTATCTTTATCGACAACAATGCCCAAAAGCTCCGCGCTTCGTTGCACCACAAGCGATAGCTCTTCGGGCGCGTAAAAATCAAAGTCAAAAAAAAGGCCAAAACGGCCGCGCAAGGGGCCGCTCAATAACCCCTTTCGGGTGGTAGCGCCTATAAGCGTAAAAGGTTTAAGATTAAATTTTACGCTCTTTGCGTACGGCCCTTTATCGATTATAAAATCTATCTGAAAGTTTTCCATGGCCGGATAAAGAAATTCTTCTACAATCTTGGAGAGCCGATGTATTTCGTCAATAAAAAGAACGTCTCCTTTTTCCAAATTGGTAAGAATGCCGACCAAATCCCCGGCCCGCTCAATCGCCGGACCGCTGGTTGACGTAAGTTTACCGCCCATTTCTTTGGCAATGCAATACGCAAGACTTGTTTTTCCTAAACCCGGAGGGCCTGACAGAAGTACATGCTCAAGCGGCTCGTCTCTTTTCTTTGCCGCAGAAATAGCAATTTCCAGAGAAGAAATAACGTTTCGCTGGCCGATGAAGTCTTTAAGACTACGGGGCCGCAGAGAAAGGTTAATAACCTTTTCCTCTTCGTTTTCCTTGAAATAGTCTACCAGTCTTTCTTCTTCTTGGCTCATGAGCACGTGAGAACGTTTTGTCTGCGGGCAATAAGAATAGGGCCAAAGAGTACTTTTTGAACCGCCACAATCTCGCAAAGCTTAATTAATTCAAGAATTGCCAAGAAAATTACTACAATTTCCATCTTACTCTTGGCTGAAGAAAAAAGCTCATCGATAGCAACGGTCTCTTTGACTAAGAAAAGATGAAGTAAATCATGGATCTTCTGTTCAACGGTAAACTCATCCTTAATAATCTCAAAAAATATATCTCGCGGAACATCTTTGAGGGCAGTCTTAAATGCACTGATGAGATCGAATATGGAGGCTTCCAGATATACCTCTTTTTCTTGAGACTGCGGCGAAGCGGAACGAGTGATATATTTAAGCCGTTCATGCTCTTTTTCTTTCAGGAATTCAGCCGCTTCTTTAAATTTCTCATATTCGAGGAGACGTCTTACTAACTCTTCTCTGGGGTCAAGTTCCGGCTCTTGCGGCTCCTCAGGCCGAGGAAGCAGCATTTTTGACTTTATGTTGATTAAAGTAGCAGCCATCACCATATATTCTGAGGCAATGTTAATATCAAGAAATTTCATTAATTCCAAAAATTGAAGGTATTGCCCAACCACCTGTGTAATCGGGATGTCGTAAACATTCAAATGTTCTTTTTTGATAAGATACAAAAGCAAATCGAGCGGGCCTTCAAATATATCTAACCGTATTTTCATATTAATTTAGACTCATCGCCTCTTTTACTTGTTTTAAAGTTTGCGCGGCAACTCCTTTAGCCTTAGCGCAACCATCTTTTAGTATATCATAGATGTAATCTTTTTTCTTCAAAAATTCTTTCTTTTTTTCACGCCGCGGAGATACAAACGCTATGATGTTATCAGCTAAAATCTTCTTACATTCAACGCAACCCCGCTTGGCATGGGTACACCAATCATACACCTCATTCTTTAATTCTGGGTTAAATACGCTGTAATAGCTAAATACATTACATACGCCAGGATGTCCTATATCGTCTTTCTTTATCCGCTCTGGGTCTGTAATCATGGTAGATATTTTTTCACGTATTGCTTTGTCTTCCTCATCCAAGGCAATGTAGTTATTATAACTTTTACTCATTTTTCTGCCGTCCAAACCTAACAGCCGAGGCGTAGAAGTAAGCAAGGCCTGTGGTTCAACTAAAGCTTCTTTATTATAGATAAAATTAAACCGCCGGACAATTTCACGGCATAGTTCTAAGTGAGGCAACTGGTCTTCCCCCACCGGAACGCAGTTAGCTTTATATAAAAGAATATCAGCTGCCTGTAGCACCGGGTAGCCTAGAAAAGCGTAAGTATTAATTTCCTTGTCTTTAAGCTGGACGAGTTGCTCCTTAAATGTCGGGCAACGAAAAAGCCAGCCTAGAGGAGCAAGAAAAGAAAGGGTCATAAAAAGCGACAGGTGTTCATCAACATCGGATTGGACAAAAATAATTGACCTGGTATGATCTATTCCGTAAGCCAGCCAATCACACACGTTATCAAAAGCATTAGTCTTCATCATAGAAGGATTCTTATATTCGCTCATTAACGCATGCCAGTCAGCAACCATAAAGAAACATTGATAATCATCCTGCAGTTTTGTCCAGTTAGCCAATGCGCCAACCCAGTGGCCAAGATGCAGTTTTCCGGTTGGCCGCATTCCGCTTAGTATTATTTTTTTATTCATGCGTGTAAATTGGGATAGATATGTGAGGATAGCAACGTTCTTCCCGTATTCAGTGGCTACCCGCTTTATTCCTTGAGGCGGCGTGTAATCATTTCCTCGCTATACACATCAATAATATCGCCTTCTTTAAAATCGTCATAACCTACACCGATGCCGCACTCAACACCTTCGGCAACCTCGCGCACGTCGTCCTTAAACCGCTTTAGCGACTGCACTTTTCCCTCAAAAATGATTTTACTCTCGCGAGAAAGCTGGCAGGCTGAATTACGCACGATTTTACCCTTTTCAACAACGCAGCCGGCGATAATGCCCGATTTGGAAAGCTTAAATACAGTTTTTACCCTGGCCCTGCCCACAAAAATTCTTTTTACGTGTGGGGTAAGCATTCCTTCGAAGGCCGCCCTGATATCGTCTATCAACTCATACACTATCTGATAAACGCGCACTTCAATACCTTTCTGTTTTGCTAAATCTCTTGCCTGACTGTCGATTGTAACTTTGAACCCTACCACGATAGCGTCGGTTACTTCCGCGAGAAGAATGTCCGAAGCGTTGATGGCGCCTACGCCTTTATGAGTCAAAATAAGTTCTACCTCTGCGTGAGAAATTTTCTTTAACGCCTCATCCACAGCTTCGAGAGTTCCCCCTACGTCTGCCTTTAGAATAACTTTGAGCTGCTTTACCTTTTCTTCTTTCATTTTCTTATAGAGATCTTCTAATTTAAAATGTACCGGGGCACTGAATCTTTTTTTATCATCTTCTTCGCGCCTTTTATCCACTATTTCCCTGGCACTTTTTTCATCCGGGACGACAAAAAACTGGTCTCCAGGGTTCGATACACCGTTTAACCCTACCATTTCTGCCGGAAAAGACGGAAACGCCTCTTGCACCGGACGGCCATGGTCATCTTGCAGTGCGCGGATCCTACCCCAATAGTGGCCGCACACACACCAATCGCCGACCGTAAATGTTCCTTCTTTGACCAATACCGAAGCTAATGGGCCCTTTCCTTTTGACAATTTTGCTTCTATCACTATGCCTAGCGCCGGACGGGTGTAATCTGCTTTTAAATCCATAAGTTCTGCTTGTAATAAAATCAGATCAAGCAGTTCATCAACCCCTGCTCCAGTTTTTGCGGAAACTCCGACCATGGTAGTTTTGCCGCCCCAATCTTCGCTTAATAAATTTAATTTAGAAAGCTGCTGTTTCACCATATCTACGTTCGCATTCGGTTTATCGACCTTAGTAATCGCAACAATGATCGGCACCCCGGCAACCCTGGCATGATCAAGCGCTTCTTCTGTCTGCGGCTTGACGCCCTCGTCCGATGCAACGATCAAAATAACGATATCGGTGGTAGTTGCCCCACGCGCACGCATAGCAGTAAAAGTTTCGTGGCCGGGAGTATCCAAAAAAGTAATCTTACCCTTGGGCAATTCTACCTGATACGCGCCAATATGCTGAGTAATACCACCGCTTTCTTTTTCGGCTATTTTACTTTTGCGTATATAGTCGAGAAGGCTGGTTTTCCCGTGATCAATATGTCCCATGAGAGTTACGATGGGTGCGCGTTTTTTCAGATTCTTCGGTTTTACCTGCAAAATGACTTCTTCCGCGGTGGGTTTTTTCTTTAAATTAGTCTTGTATCTGTACGCAATCGCATGCGCAGCCTGTTCGTCAAGATTTTGATTGATATTTATGAACTTTCCCTCTTTAAATAAATCGGAAAGAATCTCTGACGGCTTCTTATTTAATTTAACCGCCAAATCTTTCACGGAAATAGGAAAGTTCACCTCAATAACATTGTCCGTAATTTCTTTTTCCTTCAAACCTTTCACTTCGTGTTTGATAATTTCGGCTGTTTCCTTATCAACCGTCGACATGTGGCTTTTGACAGGGAAATTGAGATTCTTTAATTTCACCATTAGCTCTTTACTGTCTATTCCCAATTCTTTTGCCAGTTCATGGATTCTCATAATTTGCCACCGCCTTTGTGTTGATAGAACTTATTATTCCTCTTTTTTAATTTGTGCGCGATTTGCCTGTAACGCCGCGATTTTACCTTCCACTACTTTTTTAGCTTCTTCTATAATCTTGGCTGCTTTTTTATCGCCGATACCTTTGAGCTTAGAAAGTTCACTCGCGCTGGACTTGATAATCTTGTCTAAGCTGGCATAGCCGGCATCCACCAACACGGCCGCTATTTTTTTGCCAATATTTTTTAGCTTGAGTATTTCATGTACGTCTTCTTCAATGGCTTCTTTCGAACGTACATCTATTTCCCAGCCAACAAGTTTCGAAGCAAGACGCACATTCTGCCCGTGCTTGCCGATTGCAAGCGACAACTGATCATTTGCCACCAGTACTTTTGCCCGCTTCGTCTCGCGATCCAACTCTATACGGGAAACTACCGCCGGCTGCAATGATGCTTTAATAAACTCTTTTATATCTTCGCTCCAACGCACGATATCGATTTTTTCTCCGCGTAACTCTTCTATAATATTCTTCACGCGTGAACCCCGTATCCCCACGCACGCACCCACACAATCAACTTTATCGTCTTTTGAGAATACGGCAACCTTGGTGCGCTCCCCGGCTTCGCGGGCGATAGAACGTATCTCCACCACGCCCTCAAAAATTTCCGGAACTTCTATTTCAAACAACTTCTTGACGAGCCCCTCATGCTTGCGGGAAAGAATAATCTGAGTACCCTTATCCTTCTTTACTTCATAAATCAGCGTTTTGGTCCTTTCTCCTAACCGGAATCTATCTAGCGGGGAAAGGAAAGAAAAAGGAATGATACCTTCGGTTTTCCCCATTAAATCAAGTATCACTGCTTTCTTCTCAATACGATACACTACCCCTCCGATAATATCGCCTTCTTTTTTCTTAAATTCATTATAAATATTCTCTTTCTCTGCTTCTCGTATTTTCTGGATAATTACCTGGCGAGCAGTCTGCGCTGCGATTCGTCCAAATTCCTTGGAAACGACCTCTCTCGCGCCGATAAAAACGCTGATATCCCCCTGTTCCGGATCAATTTCAACCTTCACTTCTTCTTCGACTGACGTAATTTTAGCGATTTTTTTTGCTGCCACAATTAATGCATGCTTGACCGCTTCGATCAAAACACTCTTATCCAAGCCTTTTTCTCTCTCCAACTGTTCTAAAACGGTCAAAAATTCTTTATTCATAATTCTACCCTCTCTTTAGCTGTTTTGATTGTATTAATATCTATCCGGTAAAACTCCTCCATATTACGTAACGTCAACTCTTCTTTACTGACCGAACATAGCTCCCCCTCAACGTAAGACTTTCCCCCAACGGGCTCATGCAGCCATAAACAAATCGTCCTACCGATAACCCGTAAAAAATCTTTGTGCGTCCTCAGAGGCCTGTCTATTCCGGGAGAATTCACCTCAACGATAAAATCATCTCCCAAAATCTTGCTTTCATCAAGAAAAGAAAATATTTTTCTATTAAGCGCGGTACACTCTTGCACGGTAACTCCGCCCTGGCCATGGTCGACCAGACAACGCACCATGCATCTGCCTGTACACTTGTTTATTGTTAACTCAATAAGCTCAAGGCCGCACGAAACAATAATCGGCTCAATTTTATCTTGCAGCTCTATAAAGTTACTATCGAGCATATTCGTGTTTTAAAAAATTAAGAAATTCTTCTTTACTTAAATTCAATTTTTCTCTTGTCTTGCGTATTTCTACGTCTATTTTTTGCGATTGAAGATATTTCTTCCCCATAATTAGAATATAAGGATTACCGATAAGATAGGCGTCGTTAAACTTGACACCCGCAGCTTCATCGCGTTCATCCACTAGAACCGCAAAACCCTGTTTTTCCATAATCTCAGCAAAGCCCAAAGCATCCTGGGTTAATGTGTTATCTAAGAGTACGATATTAACATCAAACGGACTGACATTTTTTGGCCAAATAATACCTTTCTCGTCATAACTCGTTTCTGCAATGGCGGGAAGAAGACGGCTCACGCCGATGCCGTAGCAACCCATAATAACCGGTTTTCGCTGGCCGGTTTTATCAAGGAACAACGCTTCTTGCGCTATAGAATACTTTGTTCCAAGCTGAAAAGTATGCCCCATCTCAATCATCCTTTTCTCCTGCAGAGAATCGCCACACTGCGGACATGTTTTTACATCTTTATGGTATGTGGCGCACCGGACACAATGATAAAGGGTATCTTCACCGATAGGACTATGCACCATGAATTCATGAGAGATGCTGCCGCCCATCGCTCCCGAATCAGCCTCAGTCATAATAAACTGCAAACCACACTCTTTAAAAATATCCTGATAAGCAGTACGCATCTTTTCGTAATTTTCATGTAAGCCTTCTTCGGTTGTATCAAAGCTGTATGCGTCTTTCATAATGAATTCGCAGCTTCGCATCAAACCAAAACGAGGCCGGGCTTCATCACGAAATTTAGTCTGTATCTGATACAAAATGCAGGGAAGCTGTTTGTGAGAAAAAATGAACTTACGCACAATTTCCGTGATTTCCTCTTCATGCGTAGGCCCAAGGCAAAGCATTCTATCTTTTCTATCTTTAAATTTAAACATTACTTCCTCTAAAACCTTATCCCGCCCGGTTTTTTCCCATATTTCAATCGGCTGTAAAGCGCTCATAAACAATTCCTGCGCTCCTTGAGCTTGCATGTGTTTCCTGATAATAGCGCTGATACGGGAAAGCACGCGCCATCCCAGAGGCAAATACGCGTAGATACCGGAAGAAACCATATACAGAAATGTACCTTTCAAAAGCAGCTTCTGGCTCGTACATTCAGCCACCTTAGGATCTTCCCGTAATGTGAAAATAAAACTTTTTGAGTATAACATATCTTCTAAAAACTCTAAGCACTAAACTCTAAACCCTAAATAAATCTAAAACTCAAAACCTAAAGATGTTTTGGGTTTAGAGAATTTTGATTTTGAGTTTGTTTAGAGTTTAGGATTTCGGATTTATGGTTTATCATAATAAATACTATTTCTCCTTAAATATATCTTCGCTCAACGCTACACCTTTTTTCTTAAATGTCGGGAAGAAATTGGGTATATTCTTTGCCCTGAAAGTCCCTTGTACCTTACCTTCCTCATCCATTCTATCGATTTCATACCGGAAAATATCGCGCAGGATAATTTCTTCGCCCGTCATGCGGTCTTCGACTTCCGTAAGATAGGTAATTTTTCGCGAACCATCGGTAAGCTGGTCATGCTGAACAATTAAGTCAACACCGGAAGCTATCTGTTTACGGATTGCCCACACCGGCATATAAAGGCCTGCGTAAAGAGCGGTTGTCTCAAGACGGGTAAGCGCATCAAAAGGAGTCGCGGCATGTATAACCGCAAGGCAGCCTCGATGGCCGCTGTTTAATGCCTGCAGGTAATCCATTGATTCGGCGCCGCGTATTTCACCTAAAATAATCCTGGTAGGACGCATACGCAACGTATTAATGAATAAATCACGTATTGAGATCTCCCCCTTACCTTCAATATTGGGCGGTCTGGTCAAGATTCTCACTACATGCTCCTGGCGCAGGGTAAGCTCCAACGTGTCTTCGATAACGATGATTCTCTCCTGAGGGTTAATGTAAGAAGAAAGCACTTCCAGGGTGGTTGTTTTTCCGCTTCCGGTAGCTCCTGAAAAAAGAATATTCACTTTTGCTTTAATGCAGGCTACCAAAAACTTTGCTATTCGCGCATCTATAGTGCCTAAATCAGCTAAATCTTCTATCTGGTTAATGCTGCGTAGAAATTTTCGTATGGTAACCGTAGCGCCTCCGACTGACAAAGGAGGAATAATAACGTTAACCCGTGAGCCATCGGTGAGTGAAAAATCGACATAAGGATAAGATTCATCGACGCGCCTGCCGGCAGGCATAAGCATTTTTTCTACCATGTGCCGCAGGTGCCCTTCATCATCGAAATGTATGTCGGTAATAATTTTTTTTCCATCTCGCTCGATATACACTTTATGGGGACCATTTATCATTATCTCGGTAACATAAGGATCTTCCATGAGGGGCTGTAAAGGCCCCCATCCCATAAATTCGTCGCACAATTCTTTGATAACTTGTTCCTGAGATGTTTTATCTATAGCGCGGCCTTTTTCTTTTTCCCAATAATCAAAAATCTTAGTGACGCGCTCACGGACAAACCCCGGGGACAATTTCTCGTCTCCGCCCAAGAAGCTTAGCTCTTTCCGCAAATCTCTTTTAATCACTTTTATATCCATAACTTCCTCGCTTCTTTACATAAATCGTTCAATATATTTTTTTCATCACTCCTTCCTATAATCTTATCTTTTCGGAAAATAACCGCCTTGCGTTGGCCAAACGCTGCTCCGATATCAGCTTGACGCGCCTCACCGGGGCCATTCACCACGCAACCCATAAGCGCAACACGTATCGGTTTGGCATCAGAAACCTTATCCAGCTTCTCCTGAAGTTTCTCAACCATCTGGATAAGATTAACCTCACAACGCGAACAAGTCGGACAAGATATGATCTGCGGGCCAAATGCCCGAAGGTTTAACGCCTGCAAAATATATTTGGCTACTTGTATCTCTGTAAACGAAGGTGCAGTAAGCGAGACTCTGATCACGCTGCCTATTCCCTGAGAAAGCAGCTGGCCCAAGCCGATAGACGACTTGACGACACCGGACAAAAACGAACCGGTCGCGGTAACTCCTAGATGCAAAGGGTAATCAAAATCTTTCGCAAAGAGTTCATTTGCCATAATCGTAGAAAGTGGATCTGAGCCTTTTAAGGAAACCATGATATCGAAAAAACGTTCCCGCTCCAGTATCCGAATATAATTAGCTACCACCTTAACCATCTGTTTGGCAAGCGCCTGCGATGAAGCAAAATCCTTCTTAAATCCGCCGGAATTAATACCAATACGTATTGCAATATTGGCCTTTTTAGCTTCTCGGGCTACTTCTTTGACTTCACTTTCTTTCTCAATATTTAAAGGATTTAGCCGTATCGCATCAAAACCATTTTCGATTGCCGCCAAGGCAAAACGGTATTGGAAATGTATATCGGCAACCAAAGGAACGTTGATATGTTTTTTTAAAATGCGCGCAAGAGCAGCATCTTTTTCTTCTTTAATGGCAAGGCGTATCGCCTCCGCCCCCTCTTTCTCAAGCTGCCTCGCCTCAGCCAAAACAGCATCTCTGTTTGAGAAAGGACTTTTTATCATCCCCTTAATCCGCACCGGATGCTTACCGCCGATAGATAGATTGCCGATTTTCACTACTCTTGTCATCTTCATTTGATCTTTCTAAAAGTAAAAAATATTACCGTATCACTTGCCCCATATTCTTGAACCAAATTTCAAAATATCGTTGTAGAAAACAAAAAGAACTATTAAGCCGATAATAGCAAACCCTACCCGAGTAAGCACCGCATCGACCTTCTCGCTTAACTGTTTATTCCTGATTTTTTCTATAAGAAAAATTAAAATATGGCCTCCGTCAAAAAGTGGCAACGGTATAAGGTTAACTACAGTTAAGCTTACATTGAGAATAGCCATAAGATGAAAAACGGCTACAATACCAAGTTTGATCGTCTCGGCAGTAATATAGTATATTCCTAAAGGCCCTGTAATCGCTTCTTTCGCCGGCACGATTCCCAAAATAAGCAGCAGAAATCCTTTTATGGTAAGAAACGTAAGGTTAAAAAGTGACTCTCCCGCCTTAAGAAACCCTTGCCAAAATCCATACTTAATTATTTTTATCTTCGGTGACGCCTCGATACCAATCACCGACATATTACGCCGCCGGCCGAATTCATCCCCTATTTCACTTTTTGTCAAAGGAACATCTACTGCAAACACATCGTTCCCCCGCTGGATACGAAGCGAAGCTTTTTCCTTGTTCGCACGTATAAGACTCGTCATATCCGTCCAATTATCAACTGCCTTGCCGTTGACCGCCAAAATTCTGTCACCGTCTTTCAGGCCTGCCTGCATTGCAGGATATCCTTCTTTCACCTTTCCAATCACACTATCAAGATAAGGAAACCCCAATAACGCAATAAGCCAAAAAAGAATAAACGCAAAAAAATAATTGAAAAGCGGGCCGGCCAACACTATTTCTATTTTTGCTTTGATCGGCTTCGTAAAGAACTCGTAATCAAAACCGTGAGAATCATTTCGTGATTCTCCGGCCAATTTCACATAGCCACCCAAAGGACAAAGACAGATAAGAAAATCGGTCTCTTTACCTTTTATCTTAAACAACGCTGGCCCAAAACCAAGCGCAAAACGTTCAACTCTTACTCCATTGCGCCGGGCTGCCAAAAAATGGCCAAATTCGTGGGCAATAATTAAAACACTTAAGATTGCAATAAAAATCAGAAAGTTTAGCATAGTTTTTCTAAATACTCCTTTGTGCGCTGACGCGCCCAGGTATCCCACCAAAATACATCTTCGATACGTTCAACGGTTTTTTTAGGATAATGCTGAAAGATATATTCCATCACCTTATAGATATCGGTAAACTTTATTTTCTTTTGTAAAAAATACGATATCGCCACCTCATCGCAGGCATTGAGTACTATTAACGCATTATCTTTACGCCTGGCCGCCTCAAGAATAATCTTTAAAAGCGGGAAATCGTTATAGCGTAGCGGTGCAAATGAAAGCGAAAAATTTTTTACCTGGCCCCTGTCGGTAGCTATTGGCCAGCGTGTAGGATAATTAAGCGCAAAAGCGATAGGAATGCGCATGTCCGGCGGATAAAGGCAAGCAAAAAGCATTCCGTCATGACATTCCACCAATGCGTGGATGGTTGACTCTCGATGCAGCATAATACCGATTCTTTCATAAGGAAGATTAAAGAAATAGTGGGTTTCTATCACTTCAAACCCCTTGTTCACCAGCGTCGCGCTATCGACGGTAATACGCTGGCCCATCTTCCAGGTAGGATGAGACAAAACCGTTTTAACATTCACCTTATGCAAATCTTTCTTCTTATAATTGAAAAGCGCC
Source organism: Candidatus Omnitrophota bacterium (assembly GCA_037146775.1). Taxonomy (GTDB): domain Bacteria; phylum Omnitrophota; class Gorgyraeia; order Duberdicusellales; family 4484-171; genus JBAWWL01. The sequence continues at coordinate 59,006 of JBAWWL010000009.1, forward strand.
CCGCCGGAAGCAGTGAGATATACTTTTCCAAAATCATGCCGAGGGCCACAAAGTTGGAAAAGCGCATTGATTTCGCTATCAACCGGAATAATTTCCGTGTTGTTTCGTTTAGCCTGAGCGAATATGAAATTACCGGCAGTTACCACCGACTCTTTATTCGCCAGCGCAATGCGTTTTGTATGTTTCATATTAATGAGAAGGGGCTTCAGACATGAAATACCCGCTATCGCCATCAAAGAAATATCACTCGAAACCGAAGAAAACTCTTCTAAACCTGTTTTCCCTGCAAATAAAGTAATCGTACCATTTAAGCTGCCACGCAGCTTTTCTGCCTCTTTCTCATCAACCACACAAACATGCGAAGGAGAAAATGCCTTAATCTGCGCCCGCAATGATTGCGTATCTCGATGAACACAGAGGCCTTTCACCTTGAAACCATTAGGATTTTGTGCTATCACATCAAGCGCATTTTTTCCTACCGAACCGGTTGAACCGAAAATAACGATTTCTTTCATCTGTCTTGTGCTACTTCCATGCGTTGTCACGGTATGGGCAAATCTAAGCTGCCCCGCATCATAGTGACATATAAATAAAAAGTGGGTGCGGTAAAAATTATACTATCGACAACATCAAGCACGCCACCCATACCCGGGAAAATTTTTCCTGAATCTTTTACCTGACAATCACGCTTAATCAACGATTCAAAAAGATCGCCCAGCTGCGAGATAATAGCCAAAATAATGATTAAAAAGAATTTTTCCCAAAAACTTAATGTCGTAACAAAAAGAGAGAAAATAAGCCCGACAAATAGGCTTGTGAAGAATCCCCCCACCGCCCCCTCCAAGGATTTCTTTGGACTCACACGTTCCAAGAGCGGAGTTTTACCATAGGCTTTTCCCCACAGATATGCTCCGATATCACACGATTTTGTCACCACAACTAAAAATGCAACCAGTAGCGCGCCTTCCGGAAGCTGTCTTATCCTAATCAAAAAACTAAGACACCAGGAAATATAAATAATACCGAATACGGTCGCAGAAAGAGAAAGGATCGCCTGGTGGGTTTCTTTACGGGTCAACTCAAGCAAAAATAGCATAAAAAGGCCAATCACGGCAAATAAAAATTGCCCGCCCTCTTTTACGGAAAAATGAAAATAAATCGTTATCGGTATAAACAGGCCAACGGCAATACCGAAAAATTTAAATAAGCGCACCCCTTTTTTCTCTACCATGTAGAAAAATTCATACAATCCTATTACAATAAGTGCAGTAGTGACTATACCGCACACGGGGTAATATGTCGAAGCGATCACGACAACACACCCCAACAGAAGCGACGATAGTATCCTCTTACCCATAAATTTGGCCAAACCTTCTTTCTCTGTCTGAGTATACTTCAACGGCTTTTTTCAGCTCTTCCTTGTTGAAATCAGGCCAATACACTTGAGTAAAATACAACTCAGCATACGCAAGATTCCAGAGTAAAAAATTACTGATGCGTTCTTCACCGGAAGTACGTATGAGCAAATCGGGATCCGGAAGACCATTGATGGCAAGATAATTCTTAAAAATATCTTCGTTAATAGCTTCAACAGAGATCTTGCCGGATTGACAGTCACCAAGCAGCTTTTGCGCCGCCTGTAGGATATCCCACCGGCCGCCATAATCCAAGGCAATATTAAAAACGAAGGCGCCGTTAGAACAAGTAACAGCTTCTAATTCCTGCATCTTTGCAATAATCGACGTCTTAATCCTATCGCGGCGGCCAATAAAATTTACTTTTATTTCTTCGCGCATCAACTCGTCACGATAATTTTTTATAAAATCCTCCAAATATTTAAAAAGAAAATCAATTTCTTTTTTTGGCCTATCCCAATTTTCCGTAGAAAATGCAAAAATCGTCAGCACCTTGATACCTAATGCCTTTGACTCCCTGACGATCTCCTTGATTCTTTTCGCTCCTTCATGATGCCCGGCAATGCGAGGCAACCCTCTTCTTTCTGCCCACCTTCCATTACCATCCATAATGACAGCGACATGACACGGAATTTTCATATTTTTTTAGCAAATATCTTTTTTACGCATTTTTAGTATACTTATAATACTTTTTTATCGTCTCTACCAAAAATGAAGGGGGCATTCTGCCCCCTTCGTAAAAAACTTGGCTATTGGCTGCGTAAGCCTACTACTTTTTTTCCTTCACATCTTCCTTTACTTTCATTAGTTCGTCTTTAAGGTTGTCTTCCAGTTTATCTTTCAGCTTTTCCAACCTTGCTATTTCTATCTTGAGTTCGTCCATTTTTACCTTAGTGCTGCCAAGCTCGTCAGACACACCCTTATTTTTCTCGAGCAAAGAAACATTTTCTGCCTTCAATTCTTCTACTTTCTTCTCTAAAACCATATTCTTTTTAGCCAAATCATCACGATGCCCCGACAACGAATTAATTTGCACTAAAAAAGACACCGCGGCGATAACCAATACCATAATGAGACCGACAAGCAAACTTAAGATTAACGGCTTATCTTTCATTTCAGCTCCTCCTCTTTTTCAACCGTTTCTTGGACACCTTCGTCAGCTATACTTTTTTTATCGACTTTCTTGACAGTTTTAGGCAAAATGACGATCTCGACCCTACGATTAAGCCGTCTTCCTTGTACAGTATCATTGGAAGAAACCGGATGAAACTCTCCATAACCGCTTGCTGAAAGCCTTTGGGAATGGACGCCTTTCGATTCTAAATATCGAAGAACGCTCAATGCTCGATGAGAGGATAATTCCCAGTTTGATGTCCACTTAGAATGCCTTATCGGCTCGTTATCCGTGTGGCCTTCTATGCCTATATTATTCTCTGGAGCATTCTCTACAAGTATCTTTGCTACTTTCGCTAAACTCGATAGACTTTCTGATTTCAGATCAGCTTTACCGGAATCAAAAAGCACTTCGGAAACAAAGGTAATTACCAAACCTTTATCTTCCATGCTCAATCTTACCTGTTTATCCTGTATCTCCCGAGCCAATGCTGTTTCTAACACGCCTTTGGTATTACGCAATGCTTCCAGCTCTTTTTCCAAAGACTGTATCTTCTCGATATCCGAACGCCTACCTGACTGGAAAATAATAGAACAGCCGCTTGCCAACAATAAAGAAAAAACCAGAAAAAATACTGTCCATAACCTTTTCATGTGACCCTCCTTTTAGATAATTAGATTTAAGGTATCATAATTAAACGGTAAAGTCAAGTGCTTTGATAGTTCGAAAACTAACGGTAATTGTTAGCGTTTTCTATATCTGCACCTTACACAATAGGTGACTATCCGCATCAATAATGGCCTATAAAAAGAATGTAAATATGCGGGCGGAATGATTCGTATGTAATCTTCGAAACGAGTCGAAGTCTTACCGCAGTCAAATCATTACATCCGAATATTCGCCTTTGCCACTGCCTAACCTTCAAAAGCCTGAAACCTATGTATTAGAGAATATAACGGAGAGGGTGAGATTTGAACTCACGGTGGACACAAGGCCCACACCGGTTTTTCCGCCAAAATTTATCGAGTAAATTTTGGCGCGACCTCGCCTCATCAAATATTAAAGTGGCGGGCAAGACCGCCAAATTATAAATTATTTTTTAAAAATCACGGAGGCGGAAGGATTCGAACCCTCGATGCCCTTACGGGCATAACGGTTTTCAAGACCGCCGCATTCAACCACTCTGCCACGCCTCCGAATCAACCAAAACCGAAGTTTTGATCTCGTTTTGTTGTTTACTGCTTTATCCAAAAAATGGTTGGATGTATACTTTAAACCATTTACACCTTCGCTTACAGCGAAGCATACATACAACCACTCAGCCACCTCTCCTTAGTGTTTCTTAGGTTTTTGGAGTCTACCGCAGGTAGCGAATAAAAACATTAGAAACACTTGTCTCGACGCATTCTCGGGAAATTTCGTAGAAATTTACTGAGTATATAGATGCGTCGAGGTTATGTCAAAATAGCATCTACCTTAGCATTTCTTAAGTTTTTCGATTCCAATAGAACAAACAAATACCTAATAGCCGCTTACCGTTTCGCCTTAAAAAAATCTTTCAAGAGCTGGCTGCAATCTTTTTCCAAAATACCTTTTTTAACTTTAATTTTATGGTTTAATTTTAGCCTATTAATATCTATTTTTGACCCAAAAGCGCCAGTCTTAGGATCAGAGGCAGCAAACACCACCTTCTCTATCCGCGAAAGGATAAGTGCACCCGCACACATTGCACACGGCTCCATTGTAGCATATAAGGTACAGTTGTGAAGCCATTTTGACTTCAAGGCAGCGGTGGCTTGTGTAATTGCAAGCATTTCTGCGTGGGCAGTCGGATCTCTCAATCGTTCCACCTGATTATGAGCTTGAGCAATAATTTTATTTCGGTAAACAACAACCGCGCCCACCGGAACTTCATCTTCCTCAAAGGCACATTGCGCCTGAAGCAGAGCTTTTTGCATATAAAATGTGTGGCGGAAAGACTTATGCAGATAGTGCAGGGCATTCACGCTATTGTTATGACTTGCTATTTCTGAAGCCATGCGTATTTTATTTTCGATTATAATTGTATACTCTGGTCAGGCAGGTTACATAACCTTTTTGATGACCTTAAAGAATACCTGCGCAACGCCCGGGTCAAAATGTTGTCCTGTTTCTTGCCGAATGATACTTAATGCTTTTTGTTTGTTGTACGCTTTGCGGTACGGCCTATCGGAAACAAGAGCTTGATATACATCGGCGATAGCGACAATACGGGCACCGAGAGGAATTTCTTCTCCCTTAAGGCCCAACGGATAACCTTTACCGTCAAAGCGTTCATGGTGATACAAAATCGCCGGTATAGCGCCGCGTAACGAGTGAATTTCTCTCAAAATTTCCGCGGCTGTCCACGGATGCAAATTTATAATCTCGCGCTCTTTGGCCGTGAGCGGCCCTCTCTTGGAAAGAATGCGTTCATCAATGCCAACCTTACCTAAATCATGAAGCACTGCCGCATGCTTAATGTTCTGGATCTCCGGCTCAGGTAAATGCAACTCTCGAGCAATTTTCTCAGCGATTAAAGATGTATACTCTACGTGCTTTCCTGTATATGAATCTTTCGCTTCGATCGCACGGGCGAAACCATAAATCATTTCCACGAAATCGCGGGTAAGAAGGCTGTTTAGCTTGTCTATTTTGTCTTTAAATATTTCTACACCAACTTTCTGTTTCTGCTTTTCCAAACGTTTCTGCTGAGGCTGCGAATAAAAAACTATACTGTTCCCACCCTTCTTTTTCGCGGCGACCAAACAAGTATGAAGCGCATTAATAACGTCCTTGACGTTAGCCACATTCTCGCCGGGAGAAGATACCACGCCTAAGCTTACCTTAATGCTTAGCTTTAAGCCTTTATGGCCAAAACGATGGTTTGTTATCCTTTCTTTCAATCTTTTAACCATAGAAACAGCATGTTCCCGGGAAAGATAAGGTAATATCATGAAAAATTGGTCCTCTCTCCAACGGGTAAGAACGTCTTCCTTCCTCAGATTTCTTTTTAAAAGCTGCGCCAGTTCCTTAATGACATTATCGGCGATAGAGACACCGTACACTTCATTGATTTGGCGAAAATAATCTATATCCACCACGATAAACGAAATAGTATGCATATGCCTGCGGGCTCTGCTCAACTCCTGGTGAGCTCGATGTAAAAAATAACGCCAGTTATACGAATCAGTGAGAGGATCAGTAAGAACAACAGCTTTTATTTTTTTGTTTTTGTAAGAAAGTTCCCGTTCCAAATTATAAATCCTCTCGTGAAGAGTTAATAATGTTTCTGCCCGCCTTAACTTGAAAGCTATATCTTCTTTACTGTCGGCATCGGTAATACAGTCAAAACAATTATATTTTTTTGCTAACATAACGGCATCGTTACCTAAAGAGGTACGCAGCAGGCACACTTTTGAACCAAGCCGGTCAACATCAAGCTTACGTTTTCTCAAAAATCGCTCATCAAAAATAATAAGAGAGAATTGTTCTTTATAGCAGTCGCTTATACTGGAAGTTTTAGAGAAAGGCCGAGGTAAGTAAATTTTGTTCTTTAGAATACCATCGGCGCAGTAAAGAATATGTTTCATGGTGTACGATTCTATCATACTTATATCTGCCTTTCAAGCGTTATGCCCGCTCGGTAACGCAAAATTAGCTTTATATACCTGCATTACTGCGCTTTAAGATAAAAGAAACGCAGGATAAACAATATTGATAAAAGATATACCAGCCAGCTTACCTGCCGACCCTTGCCGGTAAAGAATTTTAGAGCCGCATAGCTGATGAAACCAAAAGCGAGACCGGTAGCGATACTAAACGTTAGCGGCATTACAAGAATAACCAAGAATGCGGGGATAGACTCGCTATAATCGTGCCAATCAATCTTGGTAATGGATTGTAGCATCATACTCCCCACCACAAGTAAAGCCGGAGCAGTCACCGGATGTAGCAACGCGCCGCCGGTTACTTGATAACCACCGCCAATCATCTTCACTAGCGGCGTAAAAAATAAGGTTACCAAAAACAATATGCCGGTAACAACGCTGGTCAATCCCGAACGCCCGCCAGAGGCAATACCGGCAGCACTTTCAATGTAGCTGGTCACCGTAGGGGTTCCGCACGCGGCACCCACGCAAGTCCCCACGGCATCCACAAACATTGCCTTACCGGCTTTGGGCAGTTTTCCCTGACGCATAAACCCACCCAACTCTCCCACGCCCGCAAGCGTACCGACGGTATCAAATATATCCATAAATAAAAACACAAAAATTATTGCCGCAAGCCCCAGGTTCAGCGCGCCGGCAATGTCCATTTTTAAAAATGTTGGCGCCATTGAGGGGGGAGCTGAAACAAATCCCTGGTATTTGACAATTCCAAGCGGTATACCAATCATAGCCGTGATGAGAATCCCCCAAAGTATCGCGCCTCTTCTCTTCTTTATCAGCAAAACACTCGTGATAACTAAACCAACGATAGACAGAACTGCCGCTGGTTTTAATACATCACCCAAGCCTACGAGTGTAGCCGGATGGGCCACAATAAAACCGGCATCAATAAGGCCAATAAAAGCGATCAGAAAACCAATACCACAGGCGGTGGCATATTTAAGAGAAGTGGGTATGGCGTCTATGAGCGCCTGCCTGACTTTAAACAACGTCAGAATAATAAAGATAAGCCCTTCAATAAAAACACAACCTAGCGCTACCTGCCAGGAAATACCCATCGTAAGACACACTGCATAGGTAAAAAATGCGTTTTCGCCCATTCCTGCCGCCAAAGCTATTGGGTAATTAACCCATATGCCCATCATGATAGTCGCGACAGCCGCTGAAATACACGTAGCCACTAAACTTGAGCCAAAATCCATGCCGGTTTGCGAAATCATCGCCGGATTAACAAAAATAATATACGCCATAGCCATAAAAGTAGTAGTACCGGCTATTATTTCGGTACGGATATTGGTGCTTAGCTCTCTTAGATGAAAAAACTTCTCAATTATTTTATACATCTGCCACCCCTAAAATAAATAATCGTACATAGTATATCGCACATAGTACATAGTCGGCGAGTGTATAGTGTTGAGTACATAGTAGTATGTAATGAAATATTGAAAAGTTAGGCCTAGCAATGCCCCCTATTCAATCTCTGAAGCACACACAAAACAATGTTCATCAATCATGTTCCAAGGAACTCTGCTATTTTGGCTAGAAGCTTTTCTGGATCAAAAGGCTTGTTAAGATAGGCGTTCGCGCCGACTTCCTGGCTTAGTTTCTTGTCAGATTCCTGCGCGCGGGCGGTGAGTATAATAATAGGGATTTTTTTATATTTTTCATCAAACTTTAAGAAACGACATACCTTATATCCGTCAAGTTTGGGAAGCATAAGATCCAAAATAATTAAATCCGGCGCTTCTTTGCGCGCCTTGTCAAGGGCCTGCTGGCCGTCAATAGCCTCGAAAACAGCATACCCTGCGGCCTCAACCGTCTGCTTGATAATTTCAAGAATCGTCGCGCTATCTTCCGCAATAAGAATTCGCTTTTGCATACTACACCAACCTTTCTAATTCTGCCGCAATTTCATGCAGAGGAAGTACCTTATCGATAAAACCCGCATCAATAACCATCTTGTTCATACCAAAAACAACCGAGGTCGCCTCATCTTGAGCTATGGTTGTGCCTCCTGCCGCTTTTATCTGCTTAATCCCTTCAAACCCGTCTTTACCCATGCCAGTCATAAGCACTCCTATCGAATCTTTTCCATATGCTTGAGCTACGGATTGCATCATAAGATCAATGGAAGGAACATGCAATAAATGTTTTGTAACGTCTTCTCTTAAAACTATTTCTCCGCTTTCATTGACGGTCATATTATAATTATCCGGAGCAAACAAAACGCTGCCAGGCTTGATAGTATCCCCTGCCTTGGCCACTTGCATCTGTAGCGGTGAGTTTCCTTTCAACCACTCGGCAAGGCCATTTATAAAACCAACCGAAATATGCTGCACCACAAGAATCCCCGCTGGAAAATGCGCTGGTAACCTGGCAAATAATTCATTCAACGCCTGTGGCCCGCCGGTAGAAATACCTAAGGCCACCACCTTGGCCTCCTTACCGGTCTTCCTCGAGACGATAGCCCCGGAGGGACTCGGCCTCATCTTCATCCTGCGTAACGGCTTTACCCGGGAAGCAATCTTTACTTTTTCGATTAAATCTTTAGCGATCGCGTCAATATCCTGCGCTACTGCCACAAAATCCATAGCGCCGATACCAAGGGCCTTAACAATCACGCTGACGTCCATCGTACTCACTACAATAATAGATATGGGGCTTTCTTCCATGATCGCCTCAATAGTTTCCAGACCAGACATAATCGGCATTCTTAAATCCATCGTAATCACATCCGGCTTTAATGCTAAAGCCTTTTCTACGCCTTCCCGGCCGTCTCGAGCCATACCCACCACCTCTAAGCCGGGGTCTGAGCTTAAGATAGCCCGAAGCGCCTCGCGCATGAGGACACTGTCGTCAACGATTAAAACGCGAACTTTTTTCTCTACCATAGCAATATTTAACCAACCAGCCTTTCAATTGTTTCAAGTAAACCATCGGAAGTAAACTCACTTTTTAGGATATACGCGTCCGCCCCCGCTTCCAAACCGCGGCGCTTATCCGCGTCATTTTCGCGGGTAGTGACAATAACGATCGGTACCTTCTTATATATATTGTCTTTTCGCAGCGCCGTAACTAGCTCAAAACCGTCGAGGCGCGGCATGAGGACATCGGTAATAACCAAATCAAATGTCTCCTGTTTTATTTTTTCTAGCGCCTCCTGCCCGTCGCGTGCTATTACTACCGAATAACCCACTGATTCCAGAATATTTTTTTCAAGCATCGCAGTGCTTAGAACGTCCTCAGCTAAAAGAATAGTCTTTTTCTTCTTTGCCGCAGAAACCCGAGGTTTTATTGCTTCACGCCGGACGACAAACCCCTCTGCCTCTTCGATGATGGAAGGTATATCAATTACTAAAATCACCCGGCCGCTGCCTAATATCGTCGCTCCGGCAATATTTTTAATCTTACCTAAAGGGTCTCCTATACTTTTTGTAATAATTTCCTGCCGGCCAAGCAATTGATCGACCATAAGCCCGATTTTTTTCTCGGCAGATTGCACAATGACTACCGGAAAGAACTTTTTTTCAATAATACCTTTTCTCGGCAGACCAAAAATATCATTAAGCCTCACTAGCGGAAGTATCGCGCCTCGGACGCTTATGGCTTCCTTGGTTTCCACGGTTCTTATGTCTTCAGAGCTTATCCTTATGGTTTCTACTACCGCGTCAACCGCGATAGCAAAGATATCGCTTCCTACTGCAACCAACAAACTTTCGGTAATGGCCAATGTCAGCGGCAACCTGACGATAAAACGTGCTCCTTGGCCGGGTGAAGAATTTACTTCTACGCGCCCTTTTAGCCTGGCAACTGTTTCTCTAACGATATCTAAGCCCACCCCGCGACCGGAAACATCAGAAACTTCCGCTTTAGTGCTTAAGCCTGGTGCAAAAAGCAATTGGAAAACTTGCTCATCAGACAATTCATTAATTCGCCCCTCGGGTACTAAACCTTTTTTTACCGCTTCTTCTTTGACTCTGGTTATATCCACACCGTTACCATCGTCAATTACCGAAATCATTATCTGCGATCCTTCCTGGCTGGCAGAAAGAATAATCTTCCCCATTCTTGGCTTACCTTTAGATTCCCGCTCTAATACCGGTTCTATGCCGTGATCGACAGCGTTACGTAATAAGTGCGTAAGCGGGTCTTTTATCTGGTCTAGGAGCGCTTTGTCAAGCTGGGTTTCTTCTCCCGTAATCTGAAAATCTATTTCTTTTTTACGTTCATAAGCTAAATCACGCATAGCGCGCGGGAAAGTATTAAAAAGGGTTGCCACAGGAAGCATGCGCACTTTCATCATCTCAGCCTGCAAATTAGCGGTTAACAGATCAATGGTTTTATCAACTCTTTCTAAATCTTTAGTTAAAATATTTATTGATTCAGGGAAATTTTTTTGTTCCTCTACCTTCGATACTAAGTTTTTTACTAATTCTTGTAAACGGATCTTAGAAATAAGCAGTTCGCCGGAAAGATTTCCCAGCTTATCCAGCTTATCAATATCAACCCGAACGCTTTCTTCACTTGGCCGGCTCTCGGTAACAGTATGGGTGTTGGCAACCGGTGACGACGAGGCAGAAGATGGTTCTTGCTGTTTAAAAACTGTTGGCTTAAGCACAGGAGTGGAAGATGGTGTCTGGGCCTGCGTGGTTCCCTGCGCCGGAACTTTATCCGGGAAAATAGCCTCAATTTTCTGACAGAGCTCATCGACAAATGGCCGTTCTATACCCTTATCCTGCCAAGTCACCTTATCTTCCAAAAGCGACTCAATAGCATCCAAAGACCGCAAGAGAACATCAAACTGTTCCCTTTTTAGCAATATACCGTGTTTCAGCGCTTGCTCCAGACCATCTTCCATTCTGTGGCCAATATCTGAGATTCGCTTATATCCCATCATCATGGAAGCGCCTTTGATGGAGTGCGCTTCGCGCATCAGGTCTTCTAAAAGCGCTTTGTCATGCGGTGATTTTTCTAATTTGATCAACCCAAGATTCAGACGCTGGAGCCGCTCACGCACTTCCGCCTTGAATTTTTCAAGAAGTTTAGTTTTATCAAAAGGCATTTTTTCCTTATGCGAAACTATACTAATTTAAACTTACTGGAAATTTCTTTAAGCTCGTGCGCCATTTCGTTTAATTGCTTTACGGCAGCCTGTGATTGCTGCGCGCCTGCAGCGATCTGCTTCATGGCTTCGTCAATATTAGCCATGGCATCAGCGATCTGTTTGGAACCGGAAATCTGTTGCGTAGTAGCCATGGCTATTTCCTTGGCTTTTTCCGCGGTCTCCTGCGCGAGCCTTGTTTCTTCCTCCACGCTAACAACACTGGTTTCCATGGACATTACTGAATTAGACATTTCATGCTGGATAATTTCAATCAAACCGGTGATATCTTTTGTAGACTTGGCGGTTGAATCCGCGAGTTTACGGATTTCATCGGCAACTACCGTAAAACCCCTGCCTTGTTCACCGGCGCGTGCTGCCTCGATAGAGGCGTTCACCGCTAAAAGATTGGTCTGATCCGCTACATCATCGATTACTTCGGTAATTTTACCGATCTGTTGGGACTTTTCGCCTAAAGAAGTAATCATCTGGCCGGTTTTTCCGATCGCCTCTTTAATTTTAACCATACCGCTCACCGCATGCATAGCAGCCTGTGCTACGCGCTTAATACTTTCACCAACCTGCTCGGAAGTTGCAGAAAGCTCTTTAGCTGCCGAGGTTGTTTCAGCAACAGCGGAAGACTGCTCCCGTGCGCCCGCAGCCTGTTGTTGGCTAGCGGCAAGAATTTCTTGGCCGGCCGAGGTAATTTTATTCACTGCCTCTTGCGCTTTGCCTAAAACCGTTTTAAGATTCTTAAGCATGTCATTGAAAGACTGCGCAAGTAATTCAATTTCGTCATTAGTTTTAATGGAAATATTTTTGGTGAGATCTCCGCGTCCAACATCTTCCGAGAATACTGATAATTGCTTAATTGGCCCTGCGATACTCATGGCTATCCTTAACGCAAAAAAGGTAATACATGCCGCAGTTATTATCGTAATGAGAAAAATAATTTTTCCTAGCTGGCTGGTTTCTGCAAACGCCTCTCTTACATCAATCTCAGTAAGGATAAGCCAACCTAAATTAAACTCTTTGCCTAGCTTACCGGACACAGAAACGCCAAGTACAGGCTGGTTACGATAATCCGGATAAATTCCGGACGTATTTTTCTTTTGGTCTAAAAATAAGCGTACTGGCTGGGTATCGATTTTTTCTTTTAAAAATTCATTATTATTGCTCCTCAATTCTGTGATAACATATCCGTTCTTATTAACAATATAGGCCTCACCGCTACTGCCCAGTCCTGTGCGCTCAATCATAATTTCATTAATCCTTTTCATTTCATAGCGGAGCACAATAATGCCAAGCAATTCACCGGTGAGTTTATTTTTTAGCGGTCCGGAAAAAGCAATAGTTGGCTTGCCGCTTGAAGCCATATACGCATCCTTTATGTGAATATCGTTTTTTCCATTGATAAAATAGTCATCTTGAGATTTATCCACGCCAACCATGTCTTTTTCTGTAGATACAATGATTTTTCCTTGAGGATTTAATATATATATAGAGTAAATTTGCGAGTCAACAGGCATCTTGTCTTCGGTAAGATATTTGGTAAGCTCTTGCGTCAATAAGGTTGAGTCAGCGCTTTTCGAGCTGATTTTTTCCATAGATTCCAAAATAAACCTGTCTTTGCAAAAAGAATCAGTCCGCCGTTCTTTTTCGTGTAGATAAGAAACCATGTTCTCCTCTCTACCATGACCGATGGCCCCAAAATCATTCAGCACCTGCTTCTTTATGGCGTCCCGGCCTAGGCTAAAACTAAAGTATCCGACTATAGCAATCGGAACCAGCGAAACAACCAAGAATGAAAAAAGTAATTTAAACTTTAAACTTCCTAAAAAAATATTACGCATCACTAACCTCCTGTCTTCCGTAACGCTTCCACCTCTTCTGAATGTAAAACTTTTTCTAAATCCAACAAAATTAAAATTCTATTCTCAAGCTGCACATGACCTTTCGTATATGCTAACACCTTTTCGGGCAATGTTGCTAACGGCGCTTGGATTAATTTTTCATCAATATCAATAGTATCTTCAACTTTATCTACCAATATCCCGGTCAAAGACCCGCTAATATCAGTAACTATTACCCTGGATTGCTCATTCCTCTCTCGTTGCTCAAGGCTGAAAAAATAGCGCAAGTCAATAAGTGCAATAATTTCACCGCGTAAATTGATTACTCCGGTAATAAACGGCACACGGTTAGGAATTCTGGTAATTTCAGGCAAAGCAAGCACTTCTTTTGCCTGTTTTATTTCTATACAATAATATTCTGCGCCTAAAGCAAACACCAGCACACGCACCATATTCTTTTTTTCTGCTGCTACTTCCAGGTCTTCTACTTCGATAATAATTTTTTCTTTGTCCTGAGCCATATCTTCCTATTTAGATGATTTTTTCCTCACCTCAATACTTTCCTGTACTTTTTGTATGCTTTTAGCCGCATCGTGGCTTAAAAGCTTTAATATGTCGACGATAAGAATTAAACGCTTTTCTCTTCTCGCTACTCCCAATAAATAATCCGCCCCCTTGAGCATATCATCGGGCATGGTAATCGCCTCTTGCGTTATATTAAGCACCCCGGAAACATTATCTACGATCACGCCCGCCATATGTTCGTTAAACTGCGTTATAATAATCCGGTTAGTTTTCTGAAGCTTTTGCTTCGCAAGGCCTAATTTCACCCGCAGATTAATCAAGGTTATGATTTTTCCGCGCAGGCTCACTACACCCTCTACAAAATCTGCTACGTCTGGTATGGAAATAACCGGCCGCATCCGAATTACTTCCCGCACCTGTATAATATCTGCTCCATATTCCTTATCGCCGACAGAAAAAACAACTATTTTCATTCTTGTATCCTAATCAAAAGTATACTTATCATTTTTTACTATCCTCTATTCTCCCCACTATATACTACATACTATGTACCATGTACTTTGTATTATGCATTATTCCATTTTAAGCCGTTCAATATTATCCCGGCATATGTTCGCTAACGTCGCCACGCTAAATCCTCCGCTATAAGCAATTATAGCGTCGAGAGAATACTTTGACAATCCTTTTAGCGTATTTCTGTACTCGCGTATCGCCTCCTGTAAACTATCTTCTGTTCTATAAAGGTTCGCTAAATAAAAATGAGCTAAGGAAAAATCCTTATCCAGGTATAGAGCTTTACGAAAACTTTCTTTTGCCTTATCCGGCTCTTCCTCTTCGATATACACACAGCCAAAGAGATAGTGTGCCGCCGCGAATAAAGGGTTCAACCGTAACGCAGACATAAGCATTCCTTTTGCCGCGGTAAAGTTACCCTGATTTATATAAATTTCTGCCGCCAGATAATACGGCTCTAGCGTATTTTGATACAGGCGGATAGCTTCTTCGGCTAAAGCAAGCGCTTGGGTGTATTTTTTTAAATGCGTATATTTAATAATGTCGGTAATGAGCTCCTCCGCATTGCCGGGGGTAATCTGTTTTCCAGAAATAATACCTAATTCTACCTTTGCCTCACAGCGGGAAAGCTCTTCAATAATTTCTTCAAGATCAACCTTCTCGGCCGGATGCTCGATAGTCAAAGTAACTGGGCTTACCGAGGCTGTTTCTTTACGGTAATAAATCGCCTCATCCCAACTCACCATCGTAAATTTATCGCGCATAAAATGCAGGTTTTCGGAATAACCGATAAACAAGTAACCGCCGTCAAAAAGACTGGAATGAAATTTGTACATAGTATTAACGATGGTCTCAAATTCAAAGTAAATAACCACGTTACGGCAAAAAATAATATCAAAGCCTTGGGGAAATTCATCCTCGATCAGGTTATGGAAAACAAAATGCACCATTTCTTTGATGTCGTTTTTAACAGCATAAGACTTGCTGTGACCGGAAGTATCCAGGTCAAAATACCTTTCCAGGCATTGTTTTGGCACCAACTTCACCGCGTTAGCGTTAAAAACTCCTTTTTGCGCCCGATCAAGCGATTCAGTGGCAGCATCGGTGGCAAGAATATGAATATCCCAGTTCTCGATATCAGGAATGATATCTCTGACTACCATAGCAATCGAGTAAGGTTCTTCACCGCTTGAACAACCAGCACTCCAGATACGCAGGGTAGGCTTCCTGGCTAAGAGGTCAGTGGTTACGTTTTGAGAATTATCTGTGCTTTCAAAAACCGGTGGCCGATTACCAAATTGAGTTAATTTGCGCTGGATAATTTCCGGTAGAACCTTCTCCCGTAAAGCCTTAAACTGAGATTCATTTCTAAAAAAATAAGTATGATTGACCGTTAACGCATTCAGGAGCTGCCGAAATTCCTCTTCTCTTTCCGGCGATGAAGTCAGGTAGGTATAATACGTAAAAACAGAATCAAGGCCACGCACGGCCATTCTTTTAGCAATAACATCTTGGAGGTTTTTTATTTCGTGATCGCGGAAATAAAGGCCGCTGCGGTTAGTAATAAAGTTTTTAAGTTTGAGGTTTAACTCTTCCGAAAAAAACATAAGGCGTTACTACCACCAGTAACAGGCAACCTCTCTTTTTACAAAATGAAGCGTTCTATTGGTTATGGAAAATTCCTTGGTTGTTATTTTACGGACTTTTTTTGTTCTCTATCTATAAAAGTTGATCGTGACGAGATCTCGCCACCTTTGGCGGCAGACCAGAAAGGTTCACCTAAAAATTCATAAGGACTGACAACATCTTGCAAATCTCGTCCAATCTTTCTTTAAATACTTTAGCGTCCTCTTCTTTGATTAACTTCTTACGCTTACATAATTCCAATATCGGAATACACTCGAATGCTGAACCGCGGGCAATTCGAAAAAAGTTAACCCTGTCCGCTTTATGATATTTACCATTCCCTTCCGCAATATTAGTCGCTATAGACAACGAGGCACGATTTAACTGATCTGATAAATAATAGTTGCCCTTTGGAAATGTTTCGGCAAGAGTACTGAGCTCATCGGCTATTGCGATGGCCTTTTTGCAAACTTCAAGATTTTCGAACAGAAAGGGCATCTACGCCATCCTTAGAACAATAGAGCAATAGAAAATAGACCGCAATGGAACACTAGCTCTATTGTTCTATTATCTATTGTTCAATTGCTCTGTTTTTTCTGCCGCAGGTAGAAAAAAAGGACCCGTCTGCATCCAATTCGAACCGCATCCGAAGTAAAAGCAGAAATTATCATATCACATCTCCGACTAAAGCAAGAGCCTGCAATTTTTCGCGCACAAGGTCCCGTAGGGCCGCATAATCAGCAGCCTTATACTTAGTTGTATCGATAGGCGACAACACCACCAACCTACCGGATACTTGTGTCTTAAAGATCCAGCCACCCTTCGGGATAGCTTCTCTAGTGCCGCCGATAAATATAGGAAGAAGTGGCCTGCCCTCTTTTATGGCAAGCTTGAAGGCGCCATTTTGGAATTCGCTCATCTCGTCTGTGCCGCTACGCGTACCTTCGGGAAAAAATAACATCGACACACCACGCCTAAGCCAGCCGGCCGCCTGACGATAGACGGACTTTATGCTTCCAAACTCACCTCTGGAAAGCAGAACGTGATTATTGACCCAAAGCAGCCCACCTATAAAAGGCAGTTTGAGAAGACTCTTCTTCGCCACCCACTTGAAGTACATGTGGGTCTTGTATATTACTATAATATCGGCTAAGCTTTGATGATTAGCTACTATCACATATGTCTGAGCATGATCAATATTCTCCAGCCCCTCTATCTTAAGCTTCCAATACGAATTTAAAGCAACTAAAGAATCCGCCCACCAAAAGCACTGAGCATGAACCATCTTGTCCCGGATAGAAAACGGAACAAGCAGGATCTTCAGGAATAAGCTAGCCAAAAATGCGGCCATGGTTATTACAGCGCTTACAATCCATATAAATATAGATTTTAAGATTCTCATTTGTATCCTCGGAATTTCCCTTATCGCTAAATTATTCGGAGAGTGAACGATTTGTCCCGCACAAAAATTTCTTAATGGCGGACCCGTGTGCAAGCGAACCCTATTCTTCGACTCGCTCCGCTCGTTCAGGACTTCGCAGCCTATTAAAATACCACTACTTATAAAAATTCATCGCAAACGCGGTATGGGTTGGCTCATCGCCCTAGACGAACCCATTTTCACCAAACATACAAAATCCAAAAAACCGCCGGACTCAGTGCCCTACTACGACTACGTTATTTAGCAACATACCTATTCAGGAAATTTGTCAAAATGTATGAAACTGCACGATCCCGTATAAATAGACGATTGTGTGATTAAGGCATTGTCACCGCTTTTTGTTACGGTCATAATAAATTTCTGCTGCCCCTCTTTGTCAATATACAGGGTATACACTTCAATCGTCTCCGCAGGATACAGCACAAAAATAGTAGCCTCGTTTTTCCCTTTATTTAAAACCATAACCTCTGCACCCTGTGAACGAGCAGATTTTATGCTTTTTGATGCATCAATAAATCGCACATCTAATTTTCCATCAGTTACAACTACCTCAAATATGCCATTTGTTATATTGCCGTCTTGCCAACCAGCATCCTTTTTGTTAAGCACGAGTTTCTCATACGCAAAATACGACTTGCCCTTAGGGTTTTCGCCGTGAGCAATTATGTATTCGTCTGCAAATACAGGTTTAGTAAGGATTAATACAAAAATGAATAATCCTGCATAGATAATTTTTTTCATGTCACGCTCCTTTCGAAACAAAGTGCACAGAGAACAGGATGACCTTCTACAACCTCTAGGGTTCGCGTCCACAATTAGTGTGGACAATCTTTACTACCCTCCTCGTCGGAAGGGTTCACCTAAAAACTGGCGGCATTTTACTCCGCGGATTCCACTTTAGGCAACAATCGCTTCTTTAAAAAAGCAAAACCCGAACCAGACTTCAAATACCGCTCTAAATCTTCAGCCGTTTTCTTGTCCCTTAAAACGATATGCGTTTCCAGCTCCCAAGGACTATATCGCTTGCTGTATGTTGAAGTATCAGCGTTGTGAGATTCTAATCGTTTTTCAAAATCGGTCGTCAGGCCGATGTAAAGACGGTCAGGCTGGTTAACGCTTCTAAGGATGTAAACTGTATACATAACGTTTATCGCCCTGCTTCGCCCTTCGACATATAAAATCCCAGTGGGGCTTCGCAGCGGCGTTCTTCTTCGCCACCAATAGAAGAATTTCAGTTGCTTCGAAGCCGCCCGCACCATAGTTTTACATAATTGAGCGGCGAAGAAGAACGGAGAGGCAGGGATTCGAACCCTGGGACCCTTTCGGGTCACACGCTTTCCAAGCGTGCGCACTAAACCGGGCTATGCGACCTCTCCGTATATTGTCAAAACTTTCAAAGAAAACACGCGCCTGGGGTGAGTTGTATGTACTCTTTGACGAAGTCAAAGTTTTGAGCCTTAAGTACATCCAACGTTACTCCCAATCAGGCTGCAATTATACATTTCCACGAATATTTCAAATAACAAAGAAAACACGCGCCTGGGGTGAGTTGAACACCCAACCATCTGATCCGAAGTCAGATGCTCTATCCAATTGAGCCACAGGCGCACAATTAGTACATAGTCGTTAGTCGATAGTATATAGCAAGAAAAGTTAAATATTAAAAATTAAATATTAAAAATCAAAATGGCAATGCAAAACTCAAAAAAATGTAAATTCTGGTGCTTCATTTTGATATTTACATTTTAATTTTTTATTTTAAAACGTTACCGACAGACATAAGACGATACGAGCTTCGCCCGCTTCGCCGAGCGAATCGAGGCGAGTCACCGTCTGACGACCCCCGTCTTACTACATACTCACGACTATGTACTATGTACGACATGCTATGCACTATAAATCCAACAGTTTCCTGGCTTCACGCTTGCCGATTACTTTTTTTAAGTCTTCAAAATCTATAAAAGTTAAGTGCGGCAGCTCTTCTTTTAATTTACGAATATAACCACCCTCGACATGCCTCCTGAATCCCATATATTTGAATTGAACTGAACAATTCGGGCAGGTCACACTCTTTGAATCTATACCGATTTTATGGCAGGAAAAACATTCTGCGGAAAGCTCACCCACTACGATCAAGTGTTTTTCTATGTCCTGGATATCCAATCCTTGCCACACTCTCAAAAAGCCAAGCATCGCTATTTTCTAGAGCGCTTCTTATAAAAGTCCTCTACTACCTTTAGGGCCTGAACAGGAGTATCCACAATGGTAAATAAATCGAGGTTCACTCTCAATAAGGTTCCCTCGTCAACTATCTGTTTTAGCCAGGAAACTAAACCTTCCCAATAGCTTGAGCCGATTAATATTACGGGGATAGAATCAATACGATTAGTTTCGACCAAAGCCAGAGCCTCGAAAAGTTCATCCAGCGTGCCGAACCCTCCGGGAAAAACTACGAAAGCACAGGAATATTTGGTGAAAATAACCTTGCGTATAAAGAAATAGCGAAATTCTAAAAGATAATTTACGTATGGATTTGGCTTCTGCTGCTCGGGAATCAAAATATTCATTCCTATAGAAAGGCCTCCAGCCTCATACGCCCCCTTGTTGGCTGCTTCCATAATACCAGGGCCGGCGCCAGTAATAATACCATAGCCTTTCTTAGAAAACATAGAAGCGCAGGTATAGGCAAGTTTGTAATACTTCTGGCCGGGAGCGAGGCGTTTTGAACCAAAAAACGAAACGCCTTTTTTAAGGCCGGCCAAAGCCTCAAAAGCGTCGACAAACTCGCTCATAATCCGAAATACCCGCCAAGGATCGGACTTCACGAAATCACCGTCATCGATGGGACGTAAACCGTTTATTTTGGAAAATATTTTCTTGTTCATTTTTTGTTTTTTCATACCACAAACCTATCCGACACATTGCTGATAAAAGGTATACGGGCCATTTTCCCGGTTAAGGAATAATAAATGCCGTAAAGGGAAAGAAAAAGAAAAACGATTAAACCGGCGATATAAAATATTTTTCCTACCCAGGGAATCAAAGAAAGCACACCAAAGGCGAATTCCCCCACAAAAAGCGCGATGCCTTGCCGGGCGTGAAAATGGGAAAAACGGTTATCTTTCTTCCAAATAAAAGTTAAAATCCAGAGAAAAAATACGTAAGATAAAGCGGCAAACGGCGCACCGTCCTTTATTTCATCCTCTGTTAAAATTAAATCATCCATAGCTAACCAAACTCTAAACCGGTATCGTCGCTAGTATAGCGTATGTCGTATATAGTAAATAAATTCAAATACCAAAGCACAAATGACAAGTAAACTCAAAACTCAAAGCGTAAATCTCAAAACAGTTTTGCGTTTTAAGTTTTTACTTTTGAGTTTTATTCAATTTGTCATTTGGATTTTGACATTTGTCATTCCCTTCTCTACGTTTTGTCATTTGAAATTACACATATTATACTTTTTTTCTGCGGAAAAGTAAACGATTGTTTATTTATGTTAATAGGTTAATAGGTTGATAGGCAATATGGAGAAAGTATGTCGTATGTAGTACGGAGTATATCGTTAAGAAAGCGGTGGGACGGGAGAAAAATTAAAGAATTAACGAATTAAAATATTAACGCATTATTATATATTGTAAACGTAAAGCTAAAAACTTAAAATGTAAAATTGTTTACGCATCGTATATAGTATGTCGTATATAGTGAAAACGTCTTACGGTTGCGCAACTCGTCACGGTTTACGTCTTACTTATCAAGACGAATAACGTCCGACGTCCAACGAAACGAGCATCGCCCGCTTCGCTGAAGCTTTAGCGAGGCGAGTAACCGTTACCTCTATTCGATTTTCACTACATACTATGTACTATACGTCCATAGTGGGTAGAAAATAAGAAGCCCTGTTACGATTACTCGTAACAGGGCTTTGAAATTAACTACGATTTAACTACTTAGAAGTTTAAGTTGATTCCGGCTCTTGCTGAATAGGCTACTCCGTCGTTGTTCTCATTGAAATAATCGCCAGGAATAAACCATGCGCCGGTTAATTTAAGCTGTACATCTTCGGTGTAATCATAGGTCGCATAGGCATCAACTTCGCTCGCAACATAATCTTCATCAAGCTTAACAGAATATAAATTTGATCTTGCAGGGCCGCTTACCGGCTTGAACCAACCATAAGCGCCAGAATCTTGGGCTTCGGTATCCTTCTGGGCTTGTGCTAACCAAGTGTAATTTAAGCCTACGGTAATATCTTCTCTGGGCATCAATGAACCACTGACAGTAATTACATGACAGTTGGTGTTAGCAAAAAGCACATTGATGATTTCGCCCTGGGTCTGGTCTTCAAATAATGTCTGCCATTCATTGTAAGTACTCTCGCCAGCATAATGGCTAGAACTATTACCGCTGTTTGCATCATCATCGCCAGACTTGAAGGTGTAAATAAAACCCATTTTCGGGTTGTATTTGGTCATAAATCTGTACTCACCATACACCTGAGCTGCGCCTGCACTTAAGTGTCTGTATTCGTTGATTCCGGTAGCATCTAAATCACCGAGACTGCCGCCTGCGGGCAAAACTACATCGCCAAACTGATAACCAGCTTCGCCGCCTAAGGTCAATTTTTCAATTGGGTTAAACTGCATTCTGCCACCTAAGGTGTATACCACTGACTGATTTTCTTTGGGCTGGAATAGATCATCGCCATTTGCAGAGCGCGCAATATTGTGCGGATTGGTCACTGCCCAGAAATAACCTTCAGTAATACCATCCAAAGAACCCCACTGATAAGCAGCGTTCATACCAAACATGTTAACATCGTCATACTTAAAACTATCACCTTCAACCGGCTTGGCAGCAACCAAATCAACAGTAAAAGGTGAGAAATCAAATACTGCTCGCGCAGCATCAAATGATTTTCTTAGCGACATATCACCCATTACTCGGTTGTTGTAAGTAGTTCCACCCTGAGTTACTTGTTCGCTAGGTGTTGCTTCAGAAGAAGTCTGATTGGTATCAGGATCGCCGACAATAAACGCATTGCCGTAACGTAAGTTCTGACGGCCAACGGTGATAGTCAACGGCTGATACAAGAATTCCTTCATATGAATATATGCCAAATCTAAATCGATGTCAGTATCGGAATTGCTTTCTGCGCCCCATAATCTTTCATTGATCAAACGTACGGTGCCGGAAACATTTTCCGTCAAATCAGCGTCAAAGCGAAGCCTGACTTGCGAAGTAAAATATTCCTGGGCATCCATGAGATTTTCCATACTTGATCCACCATCTGAAGTCTTTTTCGCTTCCATGCTCAAGTTTCTGGCTACGCCTTGCATGGCGATATCTCCGCTCACCTTAATATTCTGTACGGCAGCGAAGGCAGCACCTGAAAGTGCGACAGCCATAACTGCTGTCAAAATAATCAATTTTCTACTCATTACTGTCCTCCTTTCAATCCTTAATTACTACAAACAAAATACGCCTATTTATGTCCACAAGGTTTTAATCCTTGCAATTACCAATCTATAAGTTATATCATCCACGTTTTTGACAATCTTGGCTTTCTTTTTAATTCCTCACCTCCCCCTTGGCCAGATTAAGATCGTCTGTGAATGGTATAACCGAGTATTTCTTCATTGAGAAAGAGCTACTTATCTTTTAACAAAAATTCACTCTCTTGTCAAGAATTTTATGAAAAAAAATGCCAAATTTACATATATATGGGGTTTATTCATCTCTTCTCCACAACATGTAGGCTTTTCGGCTAAATAAGATAGACGTCAATACGCTCGATTTGGCGGTTACGCACAGCAATAGCTAAACTCGAGCTAACAGTATCGCCTTCTACAATATGATTCTTGCCGTCTTGAACAAGCACCACCCTGGACACCTTACAACCATCCTTAAAGGTGTCTTTACGCTTAGGATTATGATAGACCACCAGGGTTGAAGAAAATAAATTAAAAGCGAAACAATTCTTATCAAGGGTTACCACTTTTTCCTTAAAGGTTATGGTTCTATCTTGGGTAGTAAAAAAATCCGCTTTCAGAGTAGGTGAAAATTTAATGTTAAGACTGTTGTCTTTCGCGATAAAGAATGGCTCCTTGCCTAAACAGAGCAGCATCCAAATATTGAGGATCTCTACAGTTGCTCCGCTTAAGCGGGCAACAAAACCCTTACCCCATAAACTCTTGTCAAGGTAAGCGCTACTGACAATGAAAGAAGAACTCTCCAAAGTATTTCTTCCGTACGTTTCAGGATCAAAGAAGCACACACAACAATTATGAAAATCTTTGAAGAATTCTTCGTGGAGTCCGGTTTTAAGCATTTCCAGAAGATACTTATATTCCATATGCAGCCAAATCGACTCATTCTCAAGCCACCCTGGCATAAAGATACGGCTCCTGCCTATCTCAAGCGGCTGGCTAGCCAAAGAAGCGTTCAAGCGGTACATCTTCAATTGCTCGTCAAAAAGCTCAGAAGTACGCACGGCATGATACGTGCTGCGCTTTTTTTCTACACGCAAACAATGCACCGGGCCTTCTAAAAAATAAGGTAGCGGCGATTTCGTAAATTCTAAAGGCATCAGCTCCTTTTTCGTAAGATGATACTTCTTTACCTTATAAGTAAAATAGGCGTGGCAAAGGCCGTCACTACTATCTTTGGCTTTCTCGATACCAATAGTTAGTTTCGCCAACACATCCGCTAAAAAAGATTCAAGTTCCGCTAACTTTAATTCAGTGGTCACGCCGCTTATAGTAAAAAAAGTGCTGCGACGAAATTGCTCTTTTACGGTATTGGCTTTATCCCACCAGATAATGTCGCGGCTATTCTTTTCACTTATAAGATAATTTTTTAATAAAATCCGCAGGCGTTTAAAAAATAAAGCGTTCTCCTGAGCACAGGTCATCTTCTTCACGCCCTCTGCTTTTAAATGTGTGATTGCCTCCTGAAGCATAATACAGGCTCTTTTAAGCTCTAAGGTCTCGCACAAAGAAGAACCAAAAAGCGCAGGCAAACCGTTAAGCGAATCGCACCAGCCGGGCTTATCCGCCTCCATCTCAATGCCAATACCTTCGGGGTCAAGGGTAGCCAGTTTATTTAAAATTAAACTAAAAATTTTCTCCAAAAGTGTAGTTTTGTAAATCCTTCCTTTTTTATCGCGTAAAAAATTTCCGTTGCTGAGCCGTTTTTCTACTATCTCTTTCTTTTCAGCTACCTCCTCCACGCTATGCCACTGATAAACCGTATCGTCTTTTAAATGATACCGCCGTCTTCTTTCTTTTACCCGGTATTCGTCATCCCAAAAATAATATTCGCGGCTTTGATAAAGTTCGCGCAATTTGTCCGGATAGAAATAAAGATAATTTTCGATTAAATCCAAATTATAACGCCAGTGGTCTATCCAGTAACCTTCGCCATGAGAAGCAAAAGGCTGACGGCTAGCCTCCTCTACTAGGCGTTTTACAAAAACTTCCTTGTCTTTAACTTCCAGGCCTTCCTCCTTAAGCACTTTAAAACACTCTCCCAAGTGAAATCCGCTGGTCAAAAGATGTAGAAGCTTTTTATTGTTAATACGGAATTCCTTCAAGATTTTACCTGCAGTCTTGGATTTAAGAAACAATCTTTCGCCTTTAACCACCAAAGGATTATAGCCGTCAATTTTTATCAAATTAAGAAAATACACAATGTTAGTTTTACCGATACGCGGATTAAAGAATAAATCTATCCTGCGGTTTTGGTTGATATCGCGGTAATTTGCCTCTCCTTCGCTAAAATAAGAAGGCGATAGCTTAAATTTATTGTAGTCCCTCTCAAGGTCGCCATGCTTACGGGAAAAGATGTAGTAGATATGTTTGTCATCAAAGGTGTAGGGGTAGCCTCCACGAAGAACGTTATCCATATAAGAATTCTGCACGTATTCGTCAAACTCTTTATACCCGGAAACAACCAAAGCGTGATTTTTAAGTTTTGTAATTAAGCGCTCGTTCTCTTTTTCTTTATCTTGAATAAATTGGGCATCGATACCGGCAACAAAATCTTTAATCAGCTGTGACTTAAACGACGAGCCGAAAATACTGTAAAAGTCACGGGTCTCGCCGGCAGATAACTTCCAGGAGAAATGGCTGAAAGCACACGGAGTTTTTCCGCAATCAATCTGGCTAAGAGGCACTTTAAAACCTTCTTCATAAAAACGTACGGGAAAAGAAAATGAAGTGTCCTGGCCAAAGAGTGCGCTGGGGTCAACAATAAGATAAGGAGCAACTGTCTTACCTGCTTCGGGATAAAAGGCGTAATTAAAGTTAGCGCCATCAACATAACGAGTCTGGCTTGAATCTTTAGGGTCGACAATCAGACGAAAGGTGGCAAGTTTACCTTCCGCCTTAGAATGCATCCACGCTTCAAGCGTACGCGCCAAGTCTTTAAGTAAAACGTGCGATAGACCAAACGGCACTATACGCGGGATGCCGTCAAGCACTTCAAGATCAATATCTTTATCGGAAATATTTTTTATCGAAAGAATTCTCACGAGGCTGCCCACTGGTGTGGTAGGAAGCGTAAAATAACGCACACGAAAACTTAAACCAAGCTTATAATTTGTTTTTCTAATCTCGAAAGAATGGCTGCGAATTACCATTTCCTCTTCCCGCTCATAATCGGAAATGACCCTGAACGGTTCATAGGTTGTTTCGTGATTAATTTTTAAGAAGGTACGAAAACCCAGCAAAGGAGCTAAAGAATACGCTTTGTTAGCGGGAAAAAATTCAGCGATAGAATGATCCTTGTCTTTACTTCCAAAACTGATAATGCCTTGAGCGCGGTTTACGTAGAAAACCCACATTGGCACACCCCAGGCTCCGGAGACACCCGGAAGAAAGTTCGAGAAAGGATGTTTGCTGTTATAATTTTTTATAATAAAACTGCCGTCTTCCTGAAGCATATAGTCTTTATCCATATTTCCTCCTGTAGAATTTTATAAATCAGAAGTCAGAGATCAGAGGTCAGAGATCAGAAATCAGAGGTCAGAGGTCAGAAGTCAGAGATCAGAGGTCAGAAGTTAGAGGTCAGACACCCTCTGTCTTCTGTCTTCTGTCGTCTGTCGTCTGTTCTCTGTCTTCTGTCATCTGTCTTCTGTCATCTGTTTATCATTCATACAAATCTAATAATTCCTTCAACGAAGAGATTACTTTTTTATCTTTATATTTCTTTACCGCAGACAGAGAACTCGAGCCGCCCCGGATAAATACAGCATCCACACCGGCGCGACAAGCAGTTTCTAAATCAATGTCCATATCTCCCACGAAAACAGCGTCTTCTTTCTTAAGTTTAAATCTTCTTAGTATTGTTTTCAATATCTTAGGGTGCGGTTTATTGCTGTGAATGTCGTCAGCACAAAGAACCATATCGAAATATTTATCGATACTGCGTGCTTTTAAAATTACTTCGGTAAACGCGTGTGGCCGGTTAGAAGCTATGGCCAGAATTTTCTTTTTTCTCTTTAAAGCAGAAAGTACGCCTTTGACGGAAGGCGCAAGGCGCGAATACTGTACAAGCGCTTGATGATGATGCGCGCGATAAATAACTAAGGCAGCTTTGAAGTTTTTTTTCGCAAAGAAAGTTTCCATAAAGGCTCTATCGCCCCGGCCAACTTTCTTTTTAGCTTCCAAATAACTTATCGCGCTTAATCCTAACTGCCTACGCGTAAAGTTCAAGCTTTTCTCTATCGCCCGATAAGCGTCGGCTAATGTCCCGTCTAAATCAAAGATGAAAATCTTTTTTGTTTCCACCGCAATACAAAAGTATTATGAAATCTTATCAGGATTGTATTCGACTACAAATACCGGCCGCAACCAGCGCTTTCAGGGTATCACCTACCACGAAAGGTAAAACGCCGGCCGAGAAAGCCGTCTGAGGAGAAAAATGATGCAGCCACACCAACCACATTGCGCCAATAGAAAAATAAACGACGCCGGCTAAAAGAAAAAAAACAAAATTGCTTACCCACGATTTATTCGCTCTCAAGAAATGCGGAAAAATAAGAGCGACGATAAAAAAGCCGATAAGATAACCACCCGTAGGGCCCAGAAGATACGCTAAGCCTCCTCCGGCATTGGTGAAGATAGGCAACCCCGCCACTCCACATAGAATATACAACACTTGAGAGAAAACCGATTTATTTTTTAGAAAGATAATACTTAAAAAAAGCACCAAAGTTTGCAGCGTAAGCGGAACCGGTGTAAAAAAAAGAGGGATTCGTACGTAAGCGGATGCTGCCATCAAAAAAGTAAACATAAAAATGAGACCAATGTCTATCACCAACGACTGTTTTTGACTATATACACATACGCGCATGTAAACCTCCTTATATACAGAAACTACTGCTATTTTTATATCGATTAACGATCTCTGCTTCCTTATGCTTCTTATGTGGTATTACGAAAAGCTACCAAAGGAAAGTATTTTAAAGCATATTTTTTAAAAAGGCAAGGAAATTATCCGATCCCGTCTATGCTTTTACGAAAGGTTTTATGCGGAAGAACTGTTTGATCTTGGTTATTTTTATGGCCTTACGCAGTAACGCACCTTTTTCGAGCATCTGCTTTTCCCCCATCTCTACCAGCTCTTTTGCCCGGTCAAAATCTCCCCAGGGAAAACTTTCCAGGTCCGGAGAAAGAAGAAAATCTATCCCCATAAGACTATCTTCTATGATATGACGGTAACGTATTCTATCCGCTAAATTCATCACGTCCATGGCATTGCGCACTTGAGGAAAATGGTAGCCGGTACTTTCTAAGTTAATACCGATCACAAAGTCAACTTTTTCCCTGATCGCTTTACTGGGAACCGGCATAAGCACGCCGCCGTCAATGAGTAGTTTGTCTCCTATCTGTAGCGGTGGGAACAGGCCCGGATAGGCTGACGAAGCGAGAACGGCCTGATACAAGAGGCCGTCATTCACGCAGACGCTTTCTCCCTTCATAAGGTCTACCGCGGTAGCGATAAAAGGAATTTTGCAGTCCGCAAAAGTAGCGTCTTCGAAAAAATGCCTAAATATTTTTAAGAAAGCTTTAAGATCGACCAGCGCGGGCAAAGCAATACGCAAATTCCAGATATAAAATTCTTTTAAAATACTGAAAGACTTTTCCAGAAATGCCGCTTTTTCTGCAATATTGGTCTGCGAAAAAGTATTCTTTAGAATTGCCAGTTCCTTTTGGTGTTTTTGGAGAATAACAAAAATGTTCTCTTCTACGTAGCGGACATCGCCCTTAAGCGCATAGAGGCCTCCAATAACCGCACCGATGGAAGTTCCCGAAACAATATGCACGGGTATTTCCATTTTCTCAAGCGCCCTTAAAACCCCAACATGGAAAAACCCTCTCGCTACTCCTCCGCCCAAAGCAAGGCCAATCTTCATCTATACTACCCCCTCACTCAACATTCCTGTGCATTAATTGACTGGAAACAAAAAAAAGGCAGACCCCTATAAAGGCCTGCCTCAAAAATTCACCGCTAAACTATTCCTTAGCAACCGCAACAGTAATAATACCTACCAGAATTAAAAATAATCCGACACACCCCTTTACTATCATCAGCAAGGGATGAATCCAGCGGATGACCGCAGCCAAGCCCAGGGCGACAAAAAGTAAACCCAAGACTATCTTACTCACCATTTTTACCGCGTCTGAAGACTTTTTCCCTTCCGCCACGTTTTGAGTTTTTACCTCTTCTGCCATACTACACCTCCTTAAGTATCGTTACCACTATTCTCTAAAATAATATATAATTTTGAAGCGTTTGTCAATACATCTCTCTATTTTCTTCTATTGGCTAAACGGACTATTTTTTCTATAGCCTTTTCGTAGGTATAACCTTTATGATAAGCCTGTTTCATGAACCCGCTATCCCTGTTGATGTCGGGATTGGGATTTATATCCAGTACATACAGCGCGCCCTGGCGTTCGCGCACATCTACCCTGAAATAACTCCGGCAACGCAAAGCAGCCGCTCCTCTTTGAGCTATCGCTATTATATTTTTTGTTACCTGGTTCTCTACCTCTACCACAGAAGGCGTTAACAGCTTGAATTCATCGCAGTCAACCTCCCATTTAGAATCGTACGTTAAATAGGGCGGAAAATTTTGATATTGCGAATAGTCCATTACCGATACCCCCAACGGCCAGCAAAAGAGCCCGCCCAAAAAGGCAACGCTATATTCTTTGCCTCCTATAAATTCTTCCACCACCAGCCCTTGAGGGAACTCTTTTATCTTTTTCTCTACAACCCGACAAAGTTCTTCCTTGGTATACACCAAAGAATCTTTGTCGATACCCAGGCTCGCGTCTTCGTGGCAAGGCTTTACAAAAAAAGGTGCGCGCATATCCATGGCGTTCAGATCTTGCGGATTTTTTACAAAAAGCCCTCGAGGAACAGGTATGTTTTTCTTTTTTAAAATTTCCTTCGCTTTCCATTTACTAAGGCACAGGCTCAAGGTAAACGAAGAATTACCGGTAAAAGGGACTTTAATCTTTTCCAACAACCTGACAAATGCAGCTTCCTTCTCGGAATCGTCGCTAAAACCTTCAAAAAGATTAAAAACACAATAAGGATTTATTGCTAAGATTTTCGCCGCGATATCTTCCTTTTCGGTAAAATCTTTTTTCTCTAAATAGAGCGTTTCGGTAGGCATGCCTTTCTTAAAAAAAACTTCCTCAACAGATGCTTTACAGCGTAAAATATCGCACACATCTTTTCTGGGTACTTCTTCCTTGTCTACCGCGATAAGTATTTTTTTATCTTTTCTCTTCATGGTTCATCAAAGCTTAAGAATAACCCATGGCGCTACATGCACAGCAAAGATCCTACCCTTCAAAATAATTCTACTAAAAATATACTGGGGTTGCTTGAGTTCGGAAAGAGGAAACCTTATCACCAGCGTATGCCCACTGGCGCTTAACCGCGCCCCCTTTACATCGATACGCTTTCTCTTATCATAGACAAACATAACGCTTCCCTTGGCTTTGAAAAAAATTTTCGGCATTGACGCAAAGTCTTTATCGTAACGATAGCCCATCAGATATATATCCGCCTTGATCTCCTGGGCCACTTCTTTATTCAACTCAATATTGATATACAAAAACTCGTCATCCTTATTATAATTAATTTCTGACACCAGCCGAGAATCAATTTTCAGAGAGCGCTTATACGATCCCTTCTGCAAATCGACGAAAGGGTAAAAACAGAGCAATTCGTTGCTTCTTACGAAACTTAAGAAATATGTCTGAGCAAAGCTCATCTGACTTTTATACAAGCTAATTGCCCGGCGTTTTTTTTCTACTTCTCCAGGCTTTAAAGGGACCTCTTCCCAGGCAATATCGCCTGTCATTAAATCCACAGGCGGCTCTAAACCAGTTTGCGGCATGTATTTTCGAGGGTTCGGCCAACCCACTCTGTGGACAAGATAGGGATATACCGCAGGCTTGGGAATGGTTTTTTCTAAATCCCAGAGCGCAACACGCAGGTATACATAAAAACTGCGGTGGTCCGGATTCGTATCCTGGGGAGAAGATACAAATATTTTGGTCGGTTTAAAATCGGCTAAGACACTTTTGAGATCTTTCAAAATGCTCTCGCCCGTATACGGCGCACCGGGAGACAGTGCATCCTTGTAGGGCACACGGCTTATGCGCGTCAGCAAGCTGTTTAACGGATATTTAGGGTTCCAAAAACCCGTTAATATGGTTTCGGTAAACCTATCAGGATAACCCAAGTATGCAAGATCCGTCGGCGCTAAGCCGAAAAAAGCCATGGCATTCTTTGCTTCGCTGGCGCGGGTTTTACCTATCTCAATAAAACCGGCCTTAGAAAAAACCGGTATTTTTTTATAAAACAAATAACTAAATTCGTTATAATCGCCATTGGTAAGATACGCGACTTTCAGCTTCGCTCCACAAGCGCGCGCATGCTGGATGATACCGGCGGCGGCAATGGCTTCGTCGTCAGGATGAGGCGCCAAAATCAAAACTCTGTCTTCGGGAGAAAATTCGAGGCGGGCAAAACAATTAGCAGCTACGCCAAAAAAAATAGCACACGCAAATAAAATTCTCATCATCGTTTTTGCAACTGTCATGATTTTCATTATATACCAATGAGAGCAAGTAGCAAAGCGTAAAAAAACAAAAAACATCGTTTTTTATTCGACGCCGAGAAAAGAGGTGCCCGTATCTGGAGAACAATTTTGTTGTCGGTATCCCGCCCACAAACCAAGACAACAGTGATTTCACGCAAAAATACGCAACACACACACCAAACTCAACACTATATTGTTGTATCGAAGAAATAAAAGAAAGTTATCGAAGGACAAACCCGTAGCGCCGGAAAGCTTCCTGCAAAATAACTCGTATCAAAGAAGAATAGCTTCTCCCCTGCAATTTGCACATAATAGGCAGATCACTATACAAAGGCGAAAGGCCGGGCAAAGGATTAATATCAATGATGTGCGCAACGCCTTTACTGTTAAGCCGGAAATCAATACGTGCTATATCCCGCAGTTCTAAAACCGTAAAAGCGCGCATTGCAGTTTCGGCGACGGCACGCTTAAGGCCGGAGACGATAGAACTTTGCGGCTCATAAATAATTCTGGTTTTCCATTCCCTTTTATTTTCCTGCGAATAAAGAAAACATTTTGTCTCCTGCCGCGGCATAATACGCATCATTCCCAAAAGCCGCGGTTTACGATTGCCGCAGACCGCGACCGTGATCTCCGAGCCCTCCAAGAATTCCTCCACCAATACCGGCTGTTTATACGCAGAAAAAATATGCTGTGCCTGTTTTCTGAATGCTTCAAACGAAGAAACAACAGAATGCAAAAAAATACCCTTAGAAGAGCCCTCCCAGCGCGGTTTCACGATATATAATTTTTTCTTGGCAAATAAAGATTTGAGGGAAACTGCCGCAGCAATGTTATTAATCGTATAAGCTAAGGGGACAGCTACGCCGGCGGCTTTCAGTATAAAACTGGTCAGATACTTGTCGAGGGCAACACCTAAAGAAATGGGGTCTGATCCTGAATAAGGTATACCAAGGCTCTCGAGAATTGAAGGTACTTGCGATTCTCTTGAACGTCCCGTGCCGATACCCTCGGCGATATTAAGGACAAAATCGGGGCGGACTTTAAGCAGGTGCTGACTAAGATTGTGGCCCTGTTCAATAAGAAGAGGGCTGAACCCCAACTTCTTTATTTCGCCAGCCAAGGCTTCAATGGTTTCGAACTCGTCGTATTCTTCGCAACTGTCGTCCGCGGCACCTTTCTTCTTTAAGTTAAAAACAATACCTATGGTGCGCGGAAACAAATATTTTGCTGCCTGCAAAGTTTATCCTTACTCTTTTGGGTTATAATAAAAGAATGACTCGTTTTTATAATTTCTTAATGTCAATCCTTCCGCAGATACAGAGAGAACATAATTAGGATCAATGGGAATTTTACCCTTACCATCAATGCCATCCACGACAAACCTAGGAATACACATGCCGCCGGTATGCCCGCGCATGCGTTCCATAAGATCCATCCCCTTCCATATCGAAGTACGGAAATGATGCGCGCCCACCACCGGGTCACATTGGTACAGATAATATGGCCTTACCTGTATGTGCTGCAAACCATGACATAATTCTTGCATAACATTAGCCTCGTCATTAATCCCTTTTAAAAGCACCGACTGATTACTTATCGGAATACCACAGCGCTGCAATTTACGGCAAGCGGCCGTGGACTGGGCGGTTATTTCCCGAGGATGATTAAACTGGGTATTGACCCAAAGATGTTCGTATTTTCCCAGCACCTTACACAAGTTATCGTCTATGCGTTGAGGCATAACCACAGGAGCTCTGGTGCCAATACGAACCGCCTGAATGGTTTCTATCTGCGCAATAGATGAAAGAATGTAGTCAATTTTTTCCGTCGGAAGTGTAAGCGGATCCCCACCGGAGACGATCACCTCGCGAATCTGTTTATTTTCGCGCACATATGTCAAAGCCAAATCAATATCTTTAAGGGTTGGTTCGGGGATACGGCTGCGCCACAAGCGCTTTCTCGTACAGTGGCGGCAATACATGAAACAACGCCCTGTAACCAGCAACAAAGCCCTATCGGGGTAACGATGCACCAGGCAAGGCGCAGGAGACGTCTTTTCTTCTCCTAACGGATCGATCTTTTCATGAATTTCGCCGCGGATTTCTTCTACAGACGGGATACACTGCTGGCGTATAGGGTCATGCGAATCGGTAAGGTCTTTTGCTAAAGAAAGATAATAAAGCGGAATGCGCATATGGAACGTACGCATTACCTGTTTGAGGAACGGCTTTTCTTCTTCGTTAATAAAAATGAATTTAGAAAGGTCGTCTATATTCTTGAGGGAATTTCTGTAGGCGGTAAGCCAATTCTCCTCGGCTGCAAGCGCATTACATCCTCCGGGCTCCTCCTTGTTCTGAGAATCCTCTTCCAAAGAATGCATAAATCTCTTTTGGTCAGCCATTCGTTTACCCCTCCTAAAAAAAATCCCCCTCATTATCTCGTGGTGAGAGGGATTTTTTCATTCTATACTACCAGCGGCTTCACTTACTTTTAGCCGGAGCTTCAATGGCAGAAGGAACTACGCCTTCCGTCACGCTAGGCATTGTCGATTCCTCTTCGAAAATATAATTATAGCTTTTTGCTTTTAAGCCTGTTTCCGTCTTATCGGTGATCACCTCAACGTTATCGCCGACCTCAAGATACGAATCCTCTAAAAATTCTTTCGTAGTAATCACTTTGGTATTATCAATCGTAATATAGCTGCCATCTTCGGCAATCTCCTTAACAATACCCTTGATGACTTCTTCTTTGACCGGCTGAACCGTTGCCTGCGATACCTCGGCTTTTCCGGGCTGCTGTAACGGTGCCTCAACCGGCGGCGTGGCTGTAGATGTTGGTTGTTGTCCAGCTTGCACGGGCTGTTCTTTTGACGGTGCAGCTTGAACTGGTTGCTGGGAAACATCTTTTGTAACTGCAGTAGCCGCCTTCTCTACTGTGGCGTTTTGAGCAAACCCCGCCACGCACAAAACACATACAAGAACAGAAAACATAAACAAAAATCTTCCTGCAATCATTTTTTCCTCCTCCTTAGAATTCTTCTCCGCCCTCATCTGCATCCAAATCATCTTCCTGCTGCACAGACTCGACGACTTCTACCTGTGGCGGTTCAAGCCGAACAATCTTCACCTCTGCATCACAGCTTAAACAAAAAATAGTATCACCTGCTTCCAGATATTCTTCCAACTCAATCTCTTCCGCACACTCCGGACATTTCACTATCTTTGTTTTTGCCATCTTAAAACCTCTTGCGACTTTTTACGTACTATACCTACTAAATAGCCCCTTCCTTCTTTAACTCTTTTTCTGCCTCAAACCAGTTATCCGCGCCATTGCCGGTGGGCCTGCCTTTATGTATCCAAATATAATAAGCCCGTTCATTAATTTTTTGTAAAACATGTGCCGGATACTTTGCCTGAGGATTTTTTTCCTGCGGTTTTGTGATCTTTTTTAGCGCCATAGCTACTCCTTTTTTAAAATATTGTTTCAGAGAATACACTCAATTAAAATATACTCAAAAAAATCTCTTTGTCAATACTTTTCAGATTATAAACAAACATTTTTGGGTGTTTAAACAGGCGGAAGGATACTACGTGCTCTCTTCAATGTTCCAGGCAAAAGCCTTTACACCTTCTTTACCTAAAATAGCGCGCAACTCGCGTACGCACGATAATAGACGAATAGACGCATCGGGCGCACAGGCAACATAAAGAATATTATTCCGGCCTGGCCAAATATCTGTTCCTAAATGAATCCCCGAAGTTTCGCCGCTGCCAAATGCTCCCATAATTTTAGTATAATTCTTTAAGCTGCATTTTACCATAAGTTCCATAACCTCATTCTCTATCGCTTCATTATAACTGATCATTACCATTTTCATATTAACCTCACTCCGTTTGGCAGAAATCAGACGTCAGAGGTCAGAGATCAGAGATCAGAAAAAAAAGAAATAAGAATATTCTGCCTTCTGGCTTCTGGCTTCTGTCATCTGACCTCTATTTTTTGTCCTCTGCCTTCTGATCTCTGTCATCTGTCCTCTGTTCTCTGACCTCTGTCCTCTGTCTTCTGTTCTGATGAAACACCGCATACACCGTAGGAACAAATATCATAGTAATTAAGGTGGACACCGATAATCCGCCAACCATGGTAACACCTATAGGCTGCCACGTCTCTGAACCCTCACCGTTAGAAAGAGCCAAAGGCAGTAACCCCGCCAAGGTGGTAATGGTGGTCATCAAAACTGGCCGCAACCTATCCTTGCCACCAAGAGTAACTGCTTCATGCATCGACAAACCTCTGGCACGTAATATTTGGATATAGCTCACCAGAACAATAGCATTATTAACTACAATACCCATTAGCATAACCACACCTAAATAGCTGATTACATTTAAGGTTACGGGTTCAGGAAAAATGAATTTGAGAAAAGGCAATTGCGTAGCCAAGAAGCCTAAAATTACTCCCGTAAAAGTAAAAGGAATCGAAAACATGATAATGAAAGGATCAAGCAAAGATTCAAACTGCGCCGCCATCACCATATATACCAAACAGGTACCCAGAATTAAAAGCAAGAAAAGGTCCCTGAATGCTTTTCTCTGTTCATCGGCCTCACCCCCAAAATTCACCATAATGTCAGCGGGTAAAGTTATTTTTGAAAATTCTTTTTTAAGGTCATCGACAATTTCTCCGGAAGAACGTTTATAGGTGTTGCATTCCACCCGTACTATCCTTTCACGATTCTGGCGTTCAATCTCTATGGGCCCGAGGCTTTCATATATTTTTGCAATATTCGATAGTTGAACCGGCCTTCTTAGACTGCCCCCCTTTAAAGTAATGACATCCTGTAACGGAGTAAATGTTTTTATGTCTTCCGGTAAAGGCGAAATAATCGGTAAATTCCCGATATCTTCCAGCTTCGAACGAGACGGTTCATCAAGCCGGACATAAATATCGTAGGTTTCCCCCTTCTCTCTATATTTGGTAGCGGAAGAGCCCTCGATAAATGTTTTTAGGTTACTCGCAATAGTGTACATATCCAGGCTTAGCATGGCTGCTTTTTCTCGATCAACTTCTATCTTAATTTCCGGCCGGTTTTCATCACGAGAAATAGCCGCATCGACGGTCCCGGGTATTTTTTCCATAATTGCTTTTATTTTTTGTGCTATCAAATCCGTATCCGCAAAAGAATGCCCAATTATTTCAACCTGTATGGCTTTACCGCTGGTTCCAGTAATTAACCTGCCTATAGGATTGCCGGTAGAAATGTCTGCCTTGATAACACCGGGAATGTTTCTTATTTTGTTACGTACTGCCTGGCCTACTTCTTTTACGGATCGCTTCCTTTTCTCTTTAGGTACAAGCTT
The DNA here is from genome assembly GCA_037146775.1 of Candidatus Omnitrophota bacterium. Taxonomy (GTDB): domain Bacteria; phylum Omnitrophota; class Gorgyraeia; order Duberdicusellales; family 4484-171; genus JBAWWL01. Next base: position 95,777 of record JBAWWL010000009.1, read on the forward strand.
TGCCCCCGAAGTGACAACATGTGTTCCTGAAGCGTTACCCATGCTTCTTCCTATGCCACTTACTTGTCCGCTTCTTACATAATAAAACCTTGCTTCAGACACATCAGCTTTTAAAATTTCCTCTATCCGCTTCGCAACCTTGTCTGTTTCTTCCAACCGCGTTCCCACGGGAAGACTAACCGTAATGCGCAAATCTCCGGAATCTTCTTCCGGAATAAATTCACTGCCGACGAAACGGGCTAAAAATAAACTCGCGATAAAAGCGGCGAGAAAGCCAAGAAGCACTATTTTTTTATGCCGTAATGCCCAACCAAGAACGCGCGCATAATAATCTTCCCACGACTGAAACATTTTTTCCGAAATCTCATAAATCTTCTCTTTCCACACCCTCAATCTCTGCCACCTGCCCCCTGCCTTCTGTCCTCTGACCTCTGTCCTCTGATCCCTCCCCATCCACTTCGAACAAAGCATGGGGCTAAAAGTGGCGGCGGTAAAAAGAGAAGCGAGCAATGTTACGGTTACAATAATTGCCAGCTCCCCAAACATGATACCTACTACTCCGGGAATAAACAGCATCGGTAAAAATACAACGACGGTAGTAAATGTTGAAGCAGATATGGATAAAAACATCTCGGAAGTTCCAAAGATTGCCGCCTCGGTGGGCCGGTTACCTCTTTGTAAGCGCCGATAAACATTATCCACCACTACAATCGCATTATCTACCACCATACCGGTAGCAATAGCGATAGAAGAAAGACTAATAGTATTTATAGTTTTACCGCTTAAAAAAAGATAAATAAAGCTGATAAGTAACGAAAAAGGAATGGTCAAGACGATGATCATACTGGGAGCGAATTGGCGCAAGAAAAACCAAACTACAACGATTACCAAAACTATCGCTATCCAAAGAGAAGATTTTAAAGATTCTAGTGAATTTATAATATCCTGGGAGGTATCAAAAATAATATTCATTTTAACATCAGCAGGAAGGTTCGTTTCTAACTCTTTCAGTCTTTTCTTAACGCGATTAGCTACCTCTACGGCGTTGGTTCCGCTTTGTTTTTGCACCATCATAATTATTCCGCGCTCTTGTTTAATACGCACCAGGCTGGTTACTTCTTTAAAACTGTCTTCCACTCTCGCTATATCTTTCAGATAAATAGGTTTGCCATTACGCTTACCTAAAATAACTAAGTTTATTTCTTCGGGAGTGGCAAACTCTCCGGGTAATCTTATCAAATAATCGGTAAGGCCGGTTTTAAGGCTGCCTACGGGTTGGGTAATATTTTCTCTTTTTAAAGCTTCCTGGATGTCCAAGATAGAAAACGCATAACCCTCCAGGCGCTGACGATCTACCCAAATATTGATTTGCCGCTCCAACCCCCCGCCCTGTAACTGCACGGTACCTACCCCGGGAAGTTGGCGGAGAGCATCACCGATGTTTTTATCCATAAGATCATACAGATCGGGATAGGTTTGTTTTGCGGTCACGCCTATGGCTAAAATTGGAATATCTGCGGTATTAAATTTATGAATAAAAGGATTGTCCATTTCATCAGGAATATCGGGCAAATTCCTTTTGGCAAGTTCAATGCGGTCGCGGATATCATTAGAGGCTTCATCTAAATTAGTTCCCCAGATAAATTTAAGGGTGACGATCGAGAAACCTTCCGAAGAACGGGAAGTAATTTTTTCTAAACCGGGAGTAGTACCCAGGCGATTTTCCAGTTCTTGTGTTACTTTCACCTCCACGTCCTCAGGGCTTGCGCCGGGATAAGTTGAGATAACCGTTATCGAGGGCGGCTCAATTTCAGGCATCATATCTATACCAAGGCGGGTAAGGCTGTAAAAAGCAAGAATAAGAATGGAAGAAAAGATCATTAAGTTAGTGACGGGCTTTTTTACGCCAAATTCGGGTAGATGCATTGTTTCCTCTTAGTTACATTCCCCATGCGGAAGCATGGGGTCTTGCTCCTTTTTCTGATTACGTATATATCGCCTAACCTTTTCTATTTCTATTTTTTGTACCTGCCGATAGCCGTACCTAGTTGCCCAAAAAGCTTTTCCTTTCTCCACAGGCTTCCGCCTGTGGTATCTGCATTTCCCTTGCAAACAAAGACCCAAATGTATTTCTCTTGAAGAAACACTTTTTAGAGTTCTCACAACCGCAGATAGTTCTTCTTTAGTATTAACCTCTACCAACAAATGCACGTGGTCTTTATTTGTTTCGTACTCTAATACTTTATATTTATGCCTTTGTATGCATTCTGCAAAAATATCCTTAATAGCTCGTTCCATCCCATCCTGTAGTATTGGTTTTCTATATTTAGTCACAAACCAAACATGGCAATGCATCGCTCTGTCCTCTGACCTCTGCCCTCTGTCATCTGCCCTCTGTCATCTGCCCTCTGTCATCTGTCCTCTGTCTTCCGTCTCTTCCTCAACAACTACTTCCGCTCCCTCGCGTAGACGTTGCTGACCCATAATAACGACAAGATCTCCTTCTTGTAACCCCTCGGTTACCTCATAATAGGGACCTTGACGGATACCTAAAGCAATCTTCTTTAATACTGCTTTCTTGTTCTCAATTGTAAACACATACAAATCCGGATATCTGCCTATAATCGCCTCTTTTAAAATAACCAGCGCCTTTTTATGTTCCTGCAAAACCAAGTTAACCCGGGCAAACATTCCTGACTGGAGTTTATGCTCATAATTATCCACAGTAATCTCTATCGGCGCAGCACGGGTGCCTAAATCTACAACCGGGCTAATCTTGGTGATTTTTCCGACGAACTGTTCTGTGGAATATGCATCAACGCTTATGTTTGCACTCTGGCCTAATGAAATCTTGGATAAATATTTTTCAGGAATTTCTACCCCTATCTTTACTCTATCCATGCTCACCACCAAAGCGATCGCAGTCTGAGTATTCACATTAGTACCTATATCCACATACACTCTGCCTATTCTACCGCTTAAGGTACTTTCTACGGGCGCTTTCTCAAACTTTAAGCCCACCTCATCGCGATCAATGTAAGCGATTACCTCTCCTTTGTTAATTACGGCACCGTCTTCTTTCAGTTTTTCAATAATTTTACCGCTTACCTTAGGATAAATAGCGACTTCGTCTTCTGCTTTGATATTACCGACATATTCAAGGATGCTCGCCACATTCTTGAATGTGACTCTATATACTTTCACCGGTATCGATTGCAAAGCTTCGTCTTTCTTTGCCCCTTGCGTCGAGCAAGCGCTCATAAACAATATGGCCATAGAAATTATTGCGATATTATTTTTTTTCATGTTATGTAAAAACATCTTACATGCTCCCCTCTGCCTTGTCCAGGCTGCTTTTAGCGATAATATAATCATAAAGCACTTGCTCTCTGTTAAATAAAGACACCTTGTATTTAAGATACGCGTCGCTTAGATCAATCACACTGGCTATGCCTTGCTTATATCTCTTTTTCAAAGTATAAAGATTATTCTTATAAAAATTTGCATCGGACTCCGCAGCTTCTATCCCGCCTACCGCGGTCTTTAAAGCTAAATATGCATTTTTTAACTCTAACGCAATATCTCCGACGGTTCTTTCGCGTAAAAGCTGAGTCTGTTTTAAATCAACTATTGCCTGCTCTATTTTTGTCTTCGTAGAAAACCCGTCAAAGAGAGGCCAGGTTAAAGTAAAACCATATACATTATAATTCTTCCATTTACTTGAACCGACTGCGGTTGCGGTTACAAAACGGTCGCCACCATAAGAATCCCAGGTCGCATAAATCTCAGGCATATTCCCGGCTTTAGCTATATTGATTGCTTTTTTGTCTGCTTTTTCCTGCGCCTCATACTGTTTTATTTCCGGCCGCTTAGCCATGGCATTAAGTAATGCCTTATCATAAATAACTTCCCGGGGTTCGTAAAAGAACTTTGCTTCGGGTTTTATGCTTACCGAATCTTTCATGAATAATAAATTACGCAGCTGCGCCTCGCTTGTCTTAGCCTGATTTAAAGAGGCTTCACAGTTTTTTTTAGCACTATCCAAAGAAGCTTTCACATTCAAAAGTTCATTCTCGGAAACTTCGCCTTTTCCGTAACGTGCTTCTATCGTCGCATAGTGCTGTTCTGTATTTCTTAAGATTTTTTTATTTAAATCTGCAAAGTAATTTGCCAAAACCAGGGTACAAAATGATTTTTTGACTTGGAATACTAAGTCCAATTTTGTTTTGTCTCTAAGCGCTACCTCGACATCGCGTTTATATTCATTCTGCTTTATGGTATTAATAATTTTCCCGCTTTTAAAAATAACTTGTTTGAGGCTTGCATCAATCAAGGTGCTGGTATAAGGCTTATCTCTAAGCTCTTGGGTGGTATCTCGGTCAATAGAAAAATCTAAAGTAGGCAATATTTCCGTCCACGCTTCTTTAATTTTCCATTTGGCTTTTTCTATTGCTTCAGCGCTCAGCAATATATCACGGTTATCCCTTAAGGCAATCACCACTGCCTCATCGAGAGTAAGAGCTACTTCTTTAGCGATAAGCACGGGTAAGAATAAAAAATTAGTGGCCAAGCAAAGTGTAATTATTTTTTTCATTTTGTAACAGGTGGTTCCCCGGTCAAGATATCTTTCATTTGAGTAATAATCCTTAAATAATTATTTCGGTCTTCTTCCGACATTTTTCCGAATACCTTAATCGCCATTTGCCGCCGGCATTCGCCGATCCTCTTAACAAGCGTATCGCCCTCGGGAGTTAATGTAACATTGATAATCCTGCGATCGCCGGTATCATGCGATCTCACCGCATAACCCTCTCTGACCAGCCTATCCACCATACCAGTCATGGCTGCGGTAGTCACGTTCATACAACGAGCTAAGTCAGTCATCTTCGATGAGCCCTCGCGGTGTAAAGATTCCATGATAAAAAACTGCGGCAGGGTGATATTACCTTTATATAATTCGCCGGTTAAGCGCTTAGCAAATTCCTTCATAATAAGCGGCATAATCGTATTTAATTTGTCGGCAAAATCGGATAAAGAAATATGTTGCATTGTTTAATTCTATTAATATTCAACTATATTGATTGTTAACTATGTTAACTATATCAGAAATAGAAATTTTGTCAAGACAGATAAACCCAGATTCTGCCTGCTCCCGAAGGGAGCGAGCAAAATCTGTCCGAAGGGCCACCGCTAAAATTTCTAACCAACAGGCGCCCGTCGGGCAGCCTGCTGGGCTATGGAAATTTTGGAAAACGGCGGGGTAATCCCAAAATTTGCATTAGAAAGTGGTTGGCGTGTTTTACCCATTGAAAGGGTTGTGGCTATACAATTATTTTCTGCACTAAAAAAATGCAGGCAAATTTTGGGATAAAACCGAATTGTTCAGGTTAAATCTCCGGCGGAAGTCTAATTAGGGCATGCGCGAAACAAACTGAACGCAACCAAAACCGCACACAATAATACTATACCCATAATTCTGGTGTTACGGATTTCTTTACTAAAAGAAATCGGCTCTATCCTCCAATTAATCCGGGCATAGAACTTCTGCTGTATAGAGATAGCACGGTTAGGATACCGGATAAAAAACACACCGGCAAGAGCAGCAAAAATACACCACAACAAATATATTATACGCATCGACCCTCCTCCACGGGCATGCCCGTGGCAACCACATCAGTAACATTCTGCTTATAACGAAATTCATATGAGTGAATTCAAAATTCCAAGTACAAATTACAAACAAACTCTAAACACTAAACTCTAAATCCTAAATAAACTCAAAACGAAAAACTCAAAATTAAAAACGATACTGGTTTGAGTTTGGAATATTTGAATTTTGGATTTGTTTAGGATTTAGGATTTCGGATTTAGAGTTTATCATAAGCCGTTACCGTTAATCGGTTTTCACTACATACGACGTACTATGTACTACATACTATATACTCAGTACTCACTACTCACGACTATCTACCATGTACTACGTACGACATACTATTTCACTGCATATTTTCCCGCGCCCAACATCATAAGCGCCAAGCAGATGCACGCAATAACAAAAGTATATTCGAAACCTCCTTGCTGGATAAAAAATCCTTTAGATAAATGCACGGTGGCTGCGGCTACCATGATAAATACCAATAATAATGCCGCCGCCAGTCTGGTCCAGAAACCAACCAGTAAACACACACCACCGATAAGTTCGCTGCAGGCCGCAATATAAGCCCACACCAAAGACGGTTTAAAACCAAGGCCTGAGAGCATCTGACTAAAACCATGCAGACCCGGACCGGAAAACAAACCAAAACTTGCCTGCAAACCATGCCCGATAAACACAACTGCTAAACATAAACGTAAAACTAAAATAGCTACATCTGTCATATACACCTCCTCGTTAAAACTTTCGTACCACTAAAGACATCTTATAATTATTCAAAAATTACGATTTTCTCGATATTTTTCATGAAACTTTTGACAGCATCAAAGCCTTGAGCACGCCCACCTTATTCCTCCAGCCATATAAACGATAGATACACATTAAAAAATGTAAAACTATCGCCAACCTCCCCTTCAAATGTATACCCATAACTTGGCCACAGGCCCTATTATTAGCCATGGGTATAATATAACCAAAATCAAAAGGCTGATACTCCTTAAATTCCAGGCCCTTGATACTGCGGATAACCTGTGCGCCGGCAAACAAGCCTTGTGTAATAGCAAACTGTACTGCCATCCGCAAACAAGTATTACCATACGAAAAACAGGCAGCATCTCCGGCCACAAAAATACTCTCATGTGCTTTAAGCGACATATCAACTTTTAATCTACCCTGCGGATTCTTCCCTAAAGAAAGCTTCTGGATAAAATCAGCGCAACGCACGCCGGCCGTCCAGATAAGCATACTGTTATTATAGTTCGAAGAATCAGAAAACCGCAGGCTTCTTTCCTCTATTCTTTCGACAACCACGCCGGTAGCAACTTCGATATCCAGCATCCTAAGATTATCCGAAACATAAGCTTTCATCCAATCCGGCAGTGGACCTAAAATTGAAACTGCGCGTTCAGCAATAATGATTCTACCCTTTTTTCCGTGGCGGTTAAGGTAACAACGCAGGCCACAAGCTACTTCTATGCCGCTATAGCCGGCGCCGGCTACAATAAAATTCTCGTATTGGTTCCGGCCTAATGCAGCGGTTATTTTCACCGCATCTTGCGCACTATCCAACGTGTATCCGTACTTTTTTACGGCATCGTTGCCGTAACTGTTTGTTTCGGTGCCGCTGGCAAGAATCAGATAATCATACGGGAATACTGCGTCAGAGGTAATAACTTCTTTCTTTTCTGGATCCAAAGCAATAACTTCTTTATTGAAAAAACGAGCGCCGTATTTCAAAGCAATCGGCCCAAGCTCACAGGTTATAAAACGCGGGCTGATATTTCTGGCAAAACAATCAGGAAGTAACGGCAGAAAATCAAAGGTTTCTTTTTTGTCGATAAGAAGAATATCCAGAGGAACTTTTGCGCTTGCCAGCCGAACGAGTGCGGCTATGCCAGAAAATCCCGCGCCAACTATTATAATTCTCATCGTATAAAAATGGCAGCAATCATTATTACGCTTACCATTACCTGTATACAGATGGTAAGTTTCGAAGAAAGCATAAGTTTAGTTTTATCAAGATAGTGGTGTTTCAAAATACCTATCGCTTTTACGGCAGGAAATATCCCCAGTAAAGAACATAGCGCAAACGGACTGACGTATCGGCGCTGGACCAGAACCACTATTGAAATAAATCCAGCCACGACCAGCAGACGATAGAAAACATAAGCACGATCCAGGCCAAGAATACTTACCCAATTCATTTTTTTTGCCCTTACGTCGTCGCTATAATCAGGAATTTCGTTGGCAAAAAGAATCGCGGTAGTAAAAATACCGAAAGGAACAGACAAAAGAAAACTCTTCATGTCCGGGAATAGTTTTGTTTGGATAAAATAGCCGCCCATGACTAACGCCGGGCCGAAGGTAAGAAAAATAATAAACTCACCACACCTACGGTAAGAAAACTGCAAAGGCTTATGTGAATATGACCAGCCCAACAAAAGTATCACCAGATAATATCCGACAACACTTGAAGCCTTAAGCGTTATACTTAAACCAAGAACGCAAAAACCGGCCGCAAGGGCGGTGAACGCGGCTAAACGCTTAAAAAATAACTCGGAAAATACTTTTTCCTGAATAAGCTTGGAGCCGCCAAAAAATTTATAGAAATTTTTATCCTGCCAGTCCGCGCCGCTTTTTGAATCCGCGTAATCATTCATCAAATTAGCGCTCAAATGCGTGGCGATTACTGCCCCCAACCCAAATAAAAATGTTATTATATGAAAATTTTCTCTTACATACAAAGAACCAAAGATAAATGGTAATACACTTGCGCTTAAAAACGGCAGGCGCAAGGCGCGGGAAAGGTTCTTTATTGTAATTTTTTTATTTGCAGCCATACCAGCTTCATGTTAACATAAAGCCATGTTTTTGGAAATAAAAAAAAGGATAGAAGCGGAACTGGACAAATATATCCACGAAGCCAATGAACTATACCGCCTAAAAAAGATATCCCCCCTGCTTTTTAACGCTATAAAAGAGTTTATTTCCCGGGAAGGCAAACGCGTGCGGCCCATTCTTTTTGTAGTAAGCTACCTCGGTTTTGCGAAAAAAACCGCTCCCGGACTATACCGCAGCGCGCTCTCTCTGGAGCTCTTACACGATTTCATGCTCGTTCACGATGATATCATTGATAAGTCAGAGACCCGCAGAGGGAAACCTTCAATGCACGCACTTTTAAACACTTATCTTAGCGAACATACACACGTAAAATTTAGCGGTCAAGACCTGACTATCGTGGTAGGAGACGTAATGTATGCCATGGCTATTCACTCCTTTTTAGCGATCCGGGAAAAATTAGAGCGTAAAGAACGCGCACTACAGAAACTCGTTGATGCGGCTATGTATACCGGGAGCGGAGAATTTATTGAGCTTTTAGCCGGCCTGAATCGGATTGACGCCATTAAAAAACAAGATATCTATAAAATCTATGACTTTAAAACTGCCTGCTATACCTTCGCCACCCCTCTTTCCATGGGAGCGATACTTGCCGGAGCGCGAGACGAGGAAGTAAAAAAACTCTTTGCTTGCGGCATATATTTAGGGAGAGCTTTCCAAATCAAAGACGATATTCTCGGTATGTTCGGTGACGAGAAAAAAATCGGAAAATCAACTACTACCGATTTACAGGAGGCGAAAAAAACGATCCTTATCTGGTATGCCTACCATCATGCTTCTTCCAATGACAAAAAAGTAATCGAATCTCTGCTGGAAAAAGAAATGATAAACACCCAAGATATAGAAACTATGCGTGCCATCGTGACCCAATCAGGAGCGCTTATCTTCGCAGAAAAAGAGATAGCAGCTTTGGTACAAAAAGTAAAAACTTTAAGCGCAGCCTCCAGGATGCAATCGTCATATCAAGAAGCGCTCACCGCTTATTTCAAGAAACTACTCGCCATATAATCCTTCAGTCAGCGGCACAAACAAATTTACAAGTATTACTTTTAATATCCAAAACGAGCTCATTCTGAGGGTCAATCGCTAAGGCTTTGCCCAGATATTGCTCATACTGGGCACTATCGCCCTTCCTTTGATATACTTGAGCCAGGCGCACATAAATATCCACAAAGCCGGGATCGGCATGGAGAGCTTTTTCTAAATAAACTTGCGCTTTTTGCAGATTTCCTCCGGCAAGCGAAGGCGCCAGAAGATAGAAACTGCCAAGTCCAAATAATACCGCCGCCGCATCCGGCTGCAGGCTTTCGGCCTTCTTTAAAGTTGACAAAACCGACGTGCCGTTAATAAGTTTGGAAAGCGGTCCGCCATAATGCGCGATCATTCCTTTTGATCCGGCCGTTAAAAGATACGCCCGGACATAGTTACTTAAATCAACATTATCTTTACCCTGCCTTATAACCTCACTCGCCAACGACACCGCCCGCTCAAACTCCATCTTGTTATATTTGATATATCCTAAACTGATATGCGCGGGAGCAAAACGCGGATGGGAAACAACCACTGCTTCTAGCATAGTTTCAGCGTCATGTACGTTGTGCTTACGCCGATATACCTCCGCCAGGCCCCATTGCGCTTCAACGACCTCGGGAGAAAGCTTGGCTATCTTAACAAAAGCACTCTCTGCCTCGTTATCTTGGTGCACATTCAAATAAACTAAGGCCAATACATATAGATCGTTTACGGAATCCGGGCTCTTCTCGACTGCCGAGACTGCCTGGCTGATATCAATCTTATCAGCAGCCTCGTGTAAATTCTTCCAATCCAGGCCATAGCCGCTGGGCAAAACACCAAGAAGCATAAGAAAGAATATTATTATGTGTTTCATGATTGCCTCCGCTTACCACGCTCCCACAAAACAATACTTACGGTCACCATACTAAAACCAAAAAGAAAATCCTCAAAAGGTATAGTAAAAATCCTATAGCCTAAAAAAAATTGCGGGTTATAAAGTACCACCTGCCGGGTAAGATAACCATTCACAAGCAGTTTGAAACAAAGAATTATGAACAAAAAAACACAGAACTCTTTTCTGCACAATAGGCGTGTGCCGCTCATCCTATCAAAAAGCACTGCCGCCAAAACCGACGCGACCGAAAGTATGGTATATTCTTTCATCGAATTCTTCCCCGGATATAGTTTACTATTTCCCAGGTAAAAATGCAGCAAAACGGTATGACAACAAAAAATAATATTTCTTCAATGGGCAGATTAATGATCCGTGCCGGCCACACACTGTGTGGATCAAATGACCAGTGTCCGCGATAAGTAGCAATCACATCCCAGCCGCCGAAAATAAACACAACCAGCGCTATAACCTTGAAAAGATTTAAACGGTTACGCCAAAAATGAAGCCCTGGCCAGAAACTGGCCAGTAAAGGAATGATACCGCTGGCTAGAAGCGCAAAAAAATATTTCGACATAGCTTTATTGTAGCGTTAGGGAAGCGATTTGCAACCATCAATTACATCTTGGTTTTATGGTAAATCCGGTGTAAAATGTTTTATGCACACCAAATACAAAAGCATAAAAAAAGGTTTTCTGCAAGCCAGAGCAATCACCAAAAAGCACGCAAAGACGTTTTATTTCGCCTCTTTATTTTTATCCAAAAAAAAACAATCCGCAGCATACGCGGTCTATGCCATATGTAGAATCAGCGACGAATCCGTAGACAACACCAGGCAATCCGGGCAAGATACAGCGCTTACGCGCATCAAAGAAAATATCGCAGCCGCCTATGCAAGTAATCCGCTCCAAGACGATTTGCTTAAAGCCTTTCGAAAAACAGTCAAAACATACCGCATTCCCAAACACTATTTTGATGAACTCATCGAAGGAATGGATATGGACACCCGCGTCAGCCGTTACGAAACCTTCCAGGAATTATACCGCTATTGCTATAAAGTCGCCGGCGTAGTCGGCCTGATTATGCTCAAAATTTTCGGCTACCAAAACCCGCAAGCCGAGGCTTACGCCGTTGATTTAGGGGTGGCTATGCAGCTTACCAATATTATCCGGGATATCGCTGAAGATTTCGAAAAAGGAAGGATTTATCTACCGGCTCATGACCTGCGTCAATTCGGTGTCTCGGAAAAAATGATAACCCAGGGAATTGTTGACGATAAATTCATAGCGCTCTTAAAATATCAGATTGAACGGGCCAGACACTACTACAAAACAGCCTCAAAAGGCATACCGCTCATCAGCGACAGAAACTGCCGCTTTGTAACTTTGGCAATGCAAGAGCTGTACTCAGGGATATTAGCTGCCGTAGAAAGGAATAACTACGATGTTTTTTCGCAGCGTGCCCAGGTAAGCACCATAAAAAAAATTCTTACCGCCTCAAAAATCGCCTTACGCCAAGAATACTAAAAGCCTCTTTCAATTAAATCAGCGGTTATCCGGGAACTGGCGATTACTACCGGTAATCCTCCTCCCGGTTGAACGCTCGCGCCTACGTAATGAAGATTTTTTATGCGCTGGTCGAAATTTGCCGGCCTAAAAAAAGCGCTCTGGGTAAGATTATGCGCCAGACCAAAGGTGGCGCCATATTTTATATTATAGCGGTCTAAAAAATCGCGAGGGTAAAAATGACGCTCCACCTCAATTAAATCTTCTAGATTGCTGCCAATAATTTTGCTAACTTTTTCAAAAATGGTCTTACGAAGCGCTTCTTCGGACGCCTCTATATCGCTTTTAGCTTTCTTTAAATTAGGGACTGGAACTAAAATATATAAGATATCTTTACCTTGCGGGGCAAGAGACGAATCGGTCACCGTGGGTACATGTATATAAAACGAGGGGTCATAAGGAACGTTTCCGGTTTTAAATATTTGGTCAAGATTAGCAACCAGATCTTTTGCGAAAAATAGATTGTGATGTTCCAAACCTTTTACTTTCCGCTTCAGGCCAAGATAAATAAGATACACCGAGCAAGAATAACGGTAGGATTTAAGATTTCGCGATAAAAGACTTTCTTGTGCGTAAGCGTAGTCGGCATTTATCGCCACACTATCAAAGGATACATCTAAGCCGTTTGCGTTTATGGCAAGCGTACTTTTTTCCGGACGGATATTTTTTATTTCACAGTTATAATGAAATTTAGCGCCGAAACGCTTAGCTAAGGCCTCAAGAGCGCGAGGGATTTCATACATACCGCCAAGGGGGTGGTAGATTTTTTGCACATGGTCAGTATAGGAAATAATACTGTAAAACGCCGGTGCCTCAAAAGGCGAGACGCCCATGAACATCGCTTCAAAAGTAAAAGCGTAACAAAGCTTTTCGTTAGGAAAGAATTCTTTTACCATATTCCAATAAGACTGAAACGGCCTTATATCTTTAAGCAATGGCCAGAGTAGCGGGTTAAAACAAGCCGAAGGCGTAAAACAGCGATACAACAGGGGCCTCACCTTTTCGTATAATACCGTGGTAGCTTTTATGAATTTATCGAAACCTGCACTGCTACCTTTCTGAAGGCGCTCAATCTCTTCCCGGGTACGCACAGGATCACGGTACACCGTAAAGGTGTCGGAATCCGGATAAAAGAGTTTATAACTTACCTCTAACACTTTCAGACTAAGATGATCCTCCAGGCGTTCGTTGCAATAGGAAAAAACCTCTCCAAAGAAATCCGGCATAAGCACAAACGAAGGCCCCGTATCAAATTTAAAACCACCTTCGGTAATGAGATTATTGCGTCCACCGCAAGAAGGTAGCTTTTCAAAGACTTCTACCGGATAACCCTTATGAGCCAACCGGCTCGCTAAAGCTAATCCGCCCACACCACCGCCAACAATCGCAATCTTTTTTTTCATAAAATACCTTTGGTTTTCTCCCAAGATTCTCTTGGCCCGGCTACCTCCAAAAACAACGGGTGGACACTTGTCCGTTTCGCCTTGATAAGTTCTTTATTCTTATTCTTATCTCTTATTTTTAGCTTTCTTGAAAGATGCGCACATTCAAAACAAATTTGTCCGCGCGAAACTTTTATTGGTTTGACCCGCCTAGAGAAACTTACGATTTTTTCCTTTCGAAAATCATACCCCCTCCTCCTGCTTTCTTTATAGATATGAGCGAGATAAAATCCTATAGCGGAAACCGGATCGGGATGTTTTTTGAAACGCTCAAGCTGGGAATGATGGGTATAACCTTTTGTTTTCTTAAGCAGAACTTTCTGAGCAAGTAATGCTTCTCTCCAAAGAGCGAGAAGACCTTGACAGTCGAGATGGCGCGGGTGGATACTCCATAGCCGCATAGATTAGCCTAATATATAAAAATTAGCAATTTTTATTCTAACAGAAATTTTTTTGCGTTGTTATTTTATGTTAGACCTGTACTTATAAAACAATCATTGGAACTTTATTTGCGGTAAGAATGAGCCTTTGGTGGTTTTCTAAAATTTATTCATGCTTACTTCAAATTGCCTTTCTCCATCGCTCAAAATAACCTTATCGGGTCTTATCTCAACTATTAAGTTTCCTTTGACTTTCTCTCCGACACTTAGGATCTCTCCGTTAATTACTGCTTTTGGATTTTTAGTATCCCAAATGATACCCGAAAGATTAATACTGGAATCCTCTTTTGCGGTGTTTGCTATTTGACTGCGCGTAAAGGGGTCTCTCCCTAACTTCAATCGATCCGATTCATTCTCAAGCCTATGATACAAAGATCCACCGCCCATGCCGCCGCCAGCAGAATCGTTTTGGACGGAAGGCAAAACCGCAGCGGAAGACGATTGCGCAATAAAGTTTTTCTGTTTCTTGCCGGCTTTTATGGCATTGACTACGGCAAATATTAAAATTATCACTAACAATATTACTACGCCAATTTTTATTTTATCCTGCGGCCCTAATTTCATTTCTAACATATCCGCTTGGCTCCTTAGTTATGCTACTAAATATACATTAATTTCTATATAAATATCCAGTTTATTATCATTTTCCTGTTTCTTTTCTATCTGCAGTTTTTCTACGGTGATAAATGCTGATAGAGACTTTTTTAAGGCCTCCATGTAACAAACGAAATCATAATAGCCACAACGCATTTTTATAGAAATTGGCATTTTGTAGCAAATTTTTCCTTCTATCTGCTGCGGGATATTGTTGTCATCCACAAAAGCCACCTTACGGCGCGGCTCCATGGAATTAATATCGACTTTCATGTCTCTCGCAATGTCTATAATCAATTTCAAGGTTTCTTCCTCTGTGGCGGGAAAATATCCGTTAAGTGTATTATACCGTCCTCTTAAAAACTCTATCCCCTCTTCAACAGTTTTACCATTTTTAGTAATTGTTTCGACTTCCTGTTTTTGCGCCTCAATCTCTGCCAGCTGTACTTTAAGGGATTTTAGTGTTGCCTGTGTGGGTAAATATATGAATATCAAAAAAATAAAAATAGTAAATATCCCCACACCTACAATAATCAGTATTTTTTTCTGAGAAATAGTCATATTCTGTACCATTATATTACTTATTTTTTAGGCGTTTCCAGCCGCATGTCGCATTGTATCTCAAACTGCTGCACATTATTAGCATGCCTGGACGAAACCAAGTTCGCCTCCAGGATATAAGATGTTTTCTCAAGTTGCCCCATAAAACCGGTCAAAACATCTTCTATGGGCGTGCCTTCTTCTAAAATAATACCTTTTAAGGTCAGAAATTGTTTTTGCCGGTCAAAAAACAACCCGTCTAAAACCATTTCTTTCGGTATTAAGCTGCTTATAAGTTTTAGCAGTCCATACACAGGAGCCCTATCCCGTTGTATAGCAACCAAAAGTTTTTCTCTTACTTCTATCTTAGTATTTAAATCTTTAATTAATTCTATGATACTCAGTTGCAGCTTGGCATTAGCTACGCGTTTCTTATAGTCATTCACATGAAAGTTAGCAATGAAAAGCAAGAATAAAAATACTGCCACAGAGGTAACGGCTATAATCCGAAAAAATGCTTTTTGTCTTACTTCTGTTTTTTGTGCCTTAATTTCATAAGGCACTAAGTTTATATAATCTTGCTTCATAAATGCAGCGCCCAAGGCACTGCTAAACTGGTTTAAATTTTTAAAAAAGTTTTCCTTATCTTTTTCCTGAATGACAATGCACTCCGGCAAAGGCAGCGGTTCAATCCTGACATTAAGTTCACCGGCCAAATACGTGCTGAGGTTTCTCAGATTAGCGCCGCCGCCAGTGACGTAAAGCAAAGAAGGCTGGTCTTCTTTAGAATTAGCGGCAAAATAGTTAAGAGAAAGTCTTAACTCTTTTACTAAATTTTCTAACTGCGGCCGCATTAAAGACAAAATGTAAATCGCCGGAATATTATCCTTCAATACCTCCGAATTATCCTGAGGAATCCCAAATTCTTTTTTTATCTCTTCTGCTTTTTCCAAAGAAAGTTCAATTTTGCCTTTATCCGACATAAGGGCGCCTGTCAACGATTGAGTAACCTTATCGGAAGAAAACGACAGGGTTCTCATAAAGCAGGGCTTATTGTCGCGGAAAACGCAAAGAGTTGATTCATTATAACCGATATCCAACACAGCAAATATATGCGCATTATCACTGCTGCAGTTTAGTATCTGGGTATAATTGATCAGGGGTACTGAAATTTTGGTGACAGAAAGGCCACAGCCGATGACAATAGCTAAATACTTATCAACAAACTCACGCTTGGCGAAAACACACACCACATCGCTTTTCTTTACGCCATTGGCATCTGTGTATTCGCGCAACACCCTGGTATCCATCAGGGCCTTTTCTATATCAAACTGCACATCATCCTTTAACTGCCATTTTACCGCTTGCGGGATTTCTTTTTCAGGGATAGAGGAAAGAGTTATTAGCTTAATCACGAGGGAATCAGGACTGGATACAGTTAAAATAGCTTCTTTGGTAGATACGTCATTCCTACGTAGAAAATCGCTGATAAAACTTTTTATTTCCGTCAATCCTTCCTGTCCGGATAATACCTTTTTTAAATCATAGGACAAAAGCACAGGGATCGCGCCTTTGTATCCAATATAAACGATTTTTACAAAAGACTCGCCCCAATCAATAGAAATAAGCTTTTTTTTGTGTGTGGCAAAATCAAGTTTACCTAAACCGGAAAAAATAGCCTTAGAATTTGATGTCTTTTGAGGTAATCCCTTGATTTTTCCGCTAAATAATTTCATATTAAAAAAAATTACACCGATTAACTAATCCCTGTCTACCGGCCCTCGTCTTCCCGTCTCGCCTTCGGCTCGCCGAGGCGGACGCCGCGAGGTGAGCAAACAGATGTATAATCATCTATTTAATTAACCGTGTGTCTTAAATAAATAATAGGAGACGAACAAACACAAAGCAGAAGCCAGCAGAAGTGAAATGCCTACCCCTATTTTTAAATTATAAATCTTTTCTTCCGTTGTTACAAGCACTTTATTGGTTACCGCTTCAAGTTTGCGCAATCTTTGCGGCAAAAACAAAAGCAAAATACCAAAAATGAACGCAACCGTTCCCGCACAGATTAAAAATAACATATACACCTCCTTACTTTAGAATGATTACGCAGATTCTTAAAAAAGATTACACAGATTAATTAATCAGTGTAATCTATATTTTAATCGGTGTAATCATTATAAGCTTTACAGGATGTCTAGTATATCTCCTTCCAATCACTTGGCACATAAGCGCCCGGAACAAATGACGGTAAGCTGGCCAGTGACGACAATGCGTCGTCATGATGTATTGCTGACCCACCCCACATATTCATTGTATCACCGATAAATGAACCAAAGAGCCCTCCCTGGCCATGAAAAGTAAGGGCCCCGTTTGGAGCATAGACAGCTGCGTACATATCAGATTGCGAAGTAATAGCTATTGACTGCGACGTACCATTAGAACCATACATCTGAAAATTGGAAGGTAAATAAGTAAGATTATTTATATCTCCTTTGATGTCTAGATTTCCAGCAAAATATACCACCACCGGCCCAGTGCTTGCGCTGGACACAACGATAGCCCCGCCGCTTTTGACATCCATGGATGTGCTACCTGTAATATATATATTTGCCGGACCGGTTATTGTTATGGTATCCTTATTTTTAGGGGTGAATGCCGTATATTTATGATCACCAGTTATGGGGGTTGCCGTACTACTTATCGTACCTTCACCGGCAAGGCCTGTGAGTGAAGTTGGCACCACAACCGGCGGCAAAGTTACATTAGCATCATGAGCTATGCTCCCGGAAACAGCCGCAGCATTATTAAAAGTTCCTGATGGCCCGGTGGTAGCATTCCCGCCTATAGTAGCAGTGCCGCCAACAGTTATATCCGCATTCGTACCCACATCCCCGTGCAGACCAATATTTCCATCTACATTATATCTACCGATACTGGAATCATAGCTATCTGTAGCAGAATTGCCAGTCAAACCCGCTCCAATACTACTTCCTCCACCTGAACCGCCGCTGAATGATGCGTAGTTACCGAATAAGCTAGACTTCGTAACTTTAACATATACAACTCGTTTCGCTTGTTGCGTAGCTGTGCGCGAAGGAATATAGCCAATAGCAGTAATTTCCGGCGTAGTACCCGTGGGGCTGGCCATAGAGACATCATAATCACCGTAGCCAGAAAGAGTTGCCTGTATTGTTTTGGGGTCGGTTCCGGACCAACCAGTCCAATCGGATTTGCTTAAAGCCAAAAGCCCCTTTTGGATACCGGATTCAGCAAGATAAAAAGCCTGCTGGGACTGCATATAGTTTACGGAATTCATGGTGTTAGTACCTAAAAGAGAAACAATCGTTGCCGCCATAACCGCGACTAAAAGCATAATCACCAAAGCAGCGATAATACTCACTCCTTTTTTGTTAGCCGCACAACGCATCATTGTAACCTCCTTGGGCTGACACCGCTTTTAAGAGCTAGCTGCGTTCCGCCAAGAGAAAAAGTTAAATCAATCACAACCCTTTTTATATCAGTATCGCTAGGGTTAACCTGGGGCGTAGCTATTTGTGCGCCCGCGCTGTTGTAATAGGTAAAAGATAAAGAACTTACATTATCTGCCAATTGATTAGAAGTAGCCCCTATAGTGCGCATAAGATGGCCTGAGGAAAGGTTAAAGGTGATATCGTTATCATTAATATCGATAAAACGAAAAGTAGAGCCACTAGCGGTTATAACGCTTGCCTTGCTTTTTATCTGACGCATCTCGCGGATCATCTTATCCATGGCAAGGTTTGCACTTTCCGACATAGTGTTGCGGTCTACGGCAAGCCGCCAACCGTCAACAACAGCAAACATAAGCGGCGCAGTGACGGCAAAAGTAATACCTAAAAGCACGACAACGATAATAATTTCTAATAATGTAAACCCAGGTATTAATGGAAAATGCTTTTTCCCGCTCATTGATAATTAGTTGACAAGTATTGTAACATCGTTGACTTTAAATTAGAAATTATTAAAACCATAAACACTAAACTCTAAATCCTAAATAAACTCAAAACTAAAAACTCAAAACGATAATGTTTTGAGTTTGTTTACCTGCCTGCCGGCCCTCGGCTTCCCGTCTCGCCTTCGGCTCGCCGAGGCGGACGCCGCGAGGCGAGTAGGCAGGGAGTTTAGGATTTCTGGTTTAGGGTTTGACATAATCTTGTTTCGAATTTCGAGTTCAATGTTCAATAAATCTTTTTCGGGTAAACGATGCCTTGACGTTCAATAATTAGTCTTTAGAAACGCGAGCCATACGCTGCCTATAGCAACGTGATAAACCCTGACCTCAACAATCTTGTTATCAGCGTTGACGCTGGTAATCGTAACCTGATAGCTGTAACCGGAAAAATTTCCGCTGTAGCTTTGCAAAGATTCGTTGACCGCTCCGGCGAAACCTGTTCCTATAATCCGCTCAGCTTCTTTTTCAGCCAGAAGTGTTGCTACCGACATAACTCGCGGCTTATGGATATTTGAAAGGACCTGCTGCATGGTTACGGCCAGACCTAAAAATGATACGCCGACGATGACAATTACCATAATGACTTCGACAAGAGTAAAAGATTTTTTATTCATTTTAATAAAAGATTGCACCGATTTTACGAAAGATTACACAGATTTCTAAACCAAAAACAATCTGTGCAATCTGTGATATACAGATTAAAACATAAACCGCTTTACCTGACAACTCTTATTGCCGAAATTAACCAATAAACCAACATGTAAGTCAGACACCTTTAAATACGAAAGTAACTGATATTTAAACACCTCTGGAGTATCACCGGTTAGAGCTTTAATTTCTACAATAACCTTGTCTAGTACGATCAAATCTAACTTAAAAGAGCCTATTTTTTTATCTTGAAAAGAAACCGTAAATTCCTTTTCTGTTTGATATTCTAAACCTGCCGATTTTAATGCAAGCTTTAGTGCATTGTGATATATCTTTTCCTTAAAACCAGGCCCTAGCTCAGAGTGAACTTTAAAGCAACAAGAAATTATTTGCTCAGTCAAAGGATCTCTGCTATCCTTCTCCAGTTTTCCCCCTAAATCTGTGTAATCTATTAGGGCGTCACAAAAGTGCCGCCCTTGATTACGCAGATTAAAAATCCGATTACACAGATTAAAAACATCGTCGGTATTATCTGTGTAATCTTTATGAAATATCTACTGGACCTTCCCCGTATTCGGTTCAACGGTAACTACCACTCCTGTGTTTAAGGTCACCACACCTTGGCTGAAAAGCACCGTTACTGCGCCGCCGCCAGGGCCACAACTACAAGGCGTTCCCGCAGCATTAAAAACAAGGCCGTTACCAATGCCGTCAAAATTTGCCTGGACAATACTCACTCCATGATATTCGCCTACACCTAAATTTACGGTAAAATTTACTTTGGTTAAAGGGTCGGAAGTTATGCTCCAGGTGCCGGGACTTGATTCATAATAGACACTGTAGCTATTGGAAGAGGCATCAAAATAAATCCTTGTCTTCTTTTGGGAACTTAGAGCGTAACTTTGCGTATATCTGATGTCGGATTTAATTTTTGTGGCCGCCTGAGTAACGCGTATTTGCTCTAGATAATGCTTGGGGCTTAAAGCTACAACGCCAACGATCGCGATTATTAAAAAAGTAATGACTAGTTCTATAAGCGTGAAACCATTTGGATTCTTTAGTTCAATAAGTTTAATTTGTCTTAAGCCTACCATATTAAATTCGAAGCAAGATTTTAAATCACTGAAAGAGCTGCGTCAACCGGTTACGGTTACTCGTCTTGCTAAAGTTTCGGCGAAAGAGAATAAAAAGTATAAAAAATCATAAAAGCAGGAAAGCAGGTTAGGCTTTTATGCCGCACCTGCTTTCCTTAATTTAGTATAAATTCTTCTTTAGTGTTAGTCTTTATGCTGTTTATTTCAAAGAACCGTCTGTGCTGCTGTAAGTGTAAGTGGTGCCTGCCGGACCCGTATAAGTAGTAGCGCTGGCCTTAGTCCAATCTGCCGTTACCGGTTGCGCAAGCACATTATCAAAACACTTATTAGTAGTAGTGCAGGCTCCGGTAAAGCTTGTAGTCTCTAAAGATGACGGATACGCGCAAGTTCCACCATTACACTCATTCGCATAATAGGTGCTGATTCCTGAACGCACGCCGCCAACCACGCCTTTTTCTGCAGCGGTTTTAGCATTAGCCTGTAAATCGAAATATTTTGGTATTGCTACTGCGGCCAAAATTCCCAAGATAACAATAATCATAACCAATTCAATAAGCGTAAAACCCCTTCTCTTCATGACTAGACCTCCTCCTTTTACATTACCCATATTCTATACTCAAAAATACCTTATAAATTTGACCAGTGCTATTTATTCTGGCTTAAACTTATCTCTTATCCCTAAGCTCGGATAACTGCTATATTTTATAATATCTATCTTCAAAATGCAAAAACTATTTTTACTTTTTTAAAATGATTACACCGATTAATGAATTTGTGTAATCTTGGCGTCACTATGCCATCTAATCTGTGTAATCTTTTAAAAATCTGTGTAATTTATTATAAAACTATTTTTGAAATAATTGCATCAAATTCCACATCGGCAAAAATATGCCCAGCGCCATCAATAAAACCCCGCAGCCAAGCACAAGCAACAACATCGGCTCAATCAAAGAGGTAAGGTTATCAATCATAAAACCCGCCTCGGCATCATAATAATCTGCTACATGCAATAATAATTCGTCTACCTTTCCGGTATCTTCACCCACAGAAACCATCTGTGTTACTACAGGAGTAAACATGCCGCTTGTTTTCATTGACTCGGCCATCCCCTTGCCTTCACTAACTCCAACTCCAATGCTCGCTATTGCGCGGGATATTACCGTATTATTTACGCCTTGGGCGGAAAGATCCATGATCCTTAAGATAGGCACGCCTGCGCGCATCATAGTTCCTGTAACCTTGGCAAATCTTCCCATTTCTATTTTAATCATGAGCGAACCAAAAACCGGAAATTTCAATCGCAGGCTATCCCACCAAAGCCTACCCTTCTTGGTAGCGGTAAGTCTACGAAAACCATAGATTAAAGCTGCGATAATAATAATCAGTGCCCACCAGAATTTTGTAACCGCCTTATTTGTCCAAATGAGGATTAAAGTAGGCAGCGGCAAGTTTACGCCGGCAGACATATATACTTTCGCAAAGCGCGGAACAATCAAAAGAGTCAAAATTAAAAAAGCAATACTTATGGCAACGACGACTATGATAGGGTATCTGGTTGCTCCCTTGATGCGCGAATTAACTTTCGCGTCATACTCTCTCAAATCTGCCAACCTCTCTAAAGCCTCGACAAGAGTTCCACTCTCTTCCCCCACCTTAACCATATTTGTGTATAAAGAGTCGAACAGTTTCGGATGATTTTCAAAAGCAGCAGAAAGGCTTTTACCTGAGTTTATATCTATCGCAATATGATCGAGCGTTTCTTTAAAAACCTTATTTGTGGACTGGTTGCTCATCGCGTTAAGGCTTGCAATAACACTTACCCCCGCCTTCTGCATTACGGCAAATTGACGCGTAAACATATTTAATTCCGTAGGCCTTACTTTTCTAAAAAGCTTTGTAAAGATTTTATCGAATCCTGACTCTTTTCCGGCTACCTCGATAGAAACCGGTATAAAATCGGCTTCTTTTAATTTGTCGGCAACCGCGCCCTCTGAAGCAGCCTCCATAAATCCGCTAGTAAGCTTTGCGAATTTATCCCTAGCTTTATATTGATACTTAATCATTATTCCACCTTTGTTACGCGTAGCACTTCTTCGGCGGTCGTAATACCCTTAATCGCTTTTTCTAAACCGTCTTTATACAGTGCCTTCATTCCCGATTCAACGGCTTTATTCATTATCTGGTCAGCAGAAGCCTTATTGTTAATCATCTCCCTGATGGCATCATTGATTAACAGCATTTCATATACACCAATTCTTCCGCGATAACCGGTATTCTTGCATTCCGGGCACCCCTTGCCGCGATAAAGCTCTTGTTTTGGAGCCATGCCTAAATCTTTCAGAACAGATGCGTCAGGCGAATATTTTTCCTTACATTTTTCACAAATTTTTCTAACTAATCTTTGCGCAAGTATACCTATAACAGAACTAGAAATTAAAAATGGTTCTACCCCCATATCTATTAAACGCGCCAAAGATGATGGCGCATCGTTGGTATGTAAAGTCGAGAGAACCAAATGTCCGGTCAAAGAAGCTTGTATGGCAATTTCGGCCGTTTCTTTATCGCGTATTTCGCCAACCATGATGATGTCCGGATCTTGACGTAATATCGCGCGCAAGCCATCGGCAAAAGTTATGCCCGCCCGAGGATTCACTTGAGTCTGCCTGATCAAGGGCAACTCGTATTCAACCGGGTCTTCTATGGTAATGATATTCTTTTCCATGGTACTGATAGTGCTTAACGTTGAATATAACGTGGTGGTTTTGCCGCTTCCGGTTGGACCGGTAACTAAAATTATGCCGTTAGGGTGACGGATAAGTTTATCGAAAATTGTAAGTTCGTCTTTGTCAAACCCTAAGTCTTCCAACCCCAAAACAACTGCCGACTTATCTAATAACCGCATTACTACATTTTCGCCATGTATGGTCGGAAAGGTAGAAACCCTCACATCCAAATCTTTATTCTGCACTTTCAAGCGGATCCTGCCATCTTGGGGTTTTCTACTTTCGGCAATATCCATCCCCGACAGCAGCTTTATCCTGGAAGCAATAGCCCGATGCAGGTGCTTGGGAAAAGTGTAGGCCTCATGCATAATTCCGTCTATTCTGTTACGCACCCTTGACGCGCCATGCTCCGGCTCGACATGTATATCGGAAGCCCTGTCTTTGACTGCCTGCATAAACATCATATTAACCAACTTAATGACCGGCGCCTCTTCAACAATTTCGGACAAATCTTTCTCTTCTTCTGTACCAACCTTCTTCGTCTCTATAGACTTAACTATTTCGCTTATAGAACCGCCGACAACGTAATAATAATCTAAAATCCGCTGTATGCCTTTCTCGGTAGTAAGGACCGGGTCGATAGAATCCTTTTTGCTCACTTTCCGCACCTGATCCAACGCGACAATATCCTGCGGGTTAACCATAGCCACAGTAAGGCTTTGACCGATCATAAAAAGCGGCACCACTTTGTATTTCTTCGCGATATTTTCGGGAATTAGCTTTACTAGTTCACTGTCAATAATATAATCTTTTAAATCCATGAAAGGGACATTTAGGTGTACGGCAAGTGCGCTCGCAATATCATCCTCACTGATAAAACCCAATTTTTCCAGTGCCCGATCAAGAGAAAGCCCGGTACGCTTAACCTCATCTTGTGCTTTAGTAAGTTGCTCCTGGGTAATTAAGCCCTTTTCCAGTAATAGATTAACTATTTCAAAATTTCCTGCCATATTTTTCTCCTTTTAATAAATGATTACACGGATTAAGTCAAGATTACACAGACCTATTAATCGGTGTAATCATTTTTTTTCTAAGCTCAAGCCTCTTTTACCAATTCTTTTATTTTTGTAAGTAAAGCCTGCGGATCGAAAGGCTTAGTAACGTAAGCATTGGCACCGGTTTCTTCACCCATCTTTTTGTCGGATTCCTGCGCGCGGGCGGTAAACATAATAATGGGTATATGCTTATATTTCTCATCAAATTTAAGCATCCGGCATACTTTATAACCGTCTATCTTGGGCAGCATAAGATCTAGTATGATCAGGTCGGGTTTTTCTTTTCTTGCCTTGTCTAGCCCCACAAAACCATCGTGGGCGGAGATTACCTCATAACCATTTGCCTCCAAGCGAAAAGTTACTGTCTCTACCAAATCTTTCTCGTCGTCAATAATTAAAATTCTTTTTTTCATTTTACCGCTCACTCTTTCTAATATCTCTGGGCAATATGACGCTAAATTTGCTTCCTTTACCGATTTCTGAATCGAGCCGTACCTGGCCGCCATGTACATCAACGATACCCTTGACGATAGAAAGCCCGAGGCCAGTACCTGGAACTTCTCCTCTGGCATGCATTGCCATACGGTGGAACCGGTCGAAAATTTTTTCAAAATCCTCGCGAGGAATCCCCATGCCAGTATCAATAACGGTAATTTCTACCATCTCTCCCTTCTCTTCAACGCCTACTTCTACTTTTCCTTTCGGCCTGTTATATTTAATAGCATTATCAACAAGATTGGTCACCACCTGCGTAAGTTTATCCGGATCTCCCCAAATCTCAATAGGTACACCGGGTAATATACTGGTAAAGAGAAGCCCTTTTTCCCTGGCAAGCGGACTTAAGGAGCTTGCAACGGTTTTCACCATTCCGGCAACATCAAAAAGCTTTCTCTTCGCCGGCGCCTTCTTCGCGTCAAGCTTGGCCAGCTCAAGCAACTCATCAATAAGGCGGCCGAGACGCTCGATATTCTGTTTTGCCACCTCAAGAAATCTTTTCTGTTCTTGCGTAATTTGCCCGGTCATCCCCTCCAGGAGAAGGCCAACCGCTTCTTTAATTGCGGTTAATGGGGTACGCAGTTCGTGTGAAACATTGGAAACAAAATCAGACTTAAGCTGATCTCGGGAACGTGCTTCTTCCTGAAGCCTGGCATTCTCGATAATAACCGCGGCAAAATCAGCGATGGTCTTTAGAATATCTAAATCCTCTTCTCGAAAAACTTCCTTAGTTATCTTGTTGTTTACATTAATAACACCGATAACCCTGTCACGTACTTTAAGGGGGACGCTAAGCAAAGAATTGGTATAATACCTTCCGTTACTGCGCTTAGAAAATCTTGAGTCGCGGTCCAGGTCTTTAATAAGAAGGGGTTCTCCTGTCATCGCGATCCAGCCGGCAACGCCTTCGCCAAGTTTTATTTTGGCTTCTCTAATAATTTCGTCGTTGAGCCCCTTAGCAAACTTTATCACTAAACCGCCCTTGTCCGTATCCAAAAGCATCAGAGATACAATTTCCACCGATAAAAGATCGGCGATCCTGTTCGCCAAAATCCTGAGGCATTTCTCAAAATCAAACACAGAAGACGCCTCTTTGCCGATATGATACGCGGCCGCCAGCTCAAAAAGACGGCGCTCAAGTATGTCTCGATTCTGCCGGTGCATGTCGTCAACCATGGTTTTTATTTCAAAATTATCTGCTACCGCGCTTATGCTTTCCTGTAATTTATCTTTCATACCTCACCTCTTGCCGCTTGACAACTTTTCTTCTATCATATGAAGCGTTGATTTCAACACACTCTGCATATCGCTATACATGCTCATTTTAGGAATATACGTGCTCACCCCTAACTGTTCCGCCCCCTTAATAGAGCGCTCATCAGGATAAGCAGTCATCATAACAACCGGGATACTTGCGGAAATTTTTCTTATTTCTTTTAAGGTCTTAATACCGTCCATCTCGGGCATCATATAATCCAAAATAACGATATCGGGCTTCTTGGTTTGCATAATACCTAACGCATCCTTGCCGTTTGAAGCCGTAATAGCACCATACCCCCAACTTTTGATTCTAGTTGCCATCAGCTCAAGAAAATCATGCTCATCATCTACCAACAGAATTGACGGCTTTGCCATAATAACTCCTTTTTCTCTGTTCTTTTCGATATGCGCAGCAACAGGTATACGCTTACTAAAACACTATAATAACTTTTAATTATAGCAACTAAAAGAGCTCTCGACAACCATTTTTCTCCTACCGTAAATATCCTCCCACTCGTAAGCTTACTTTTTTGGATAGCAATTACGTTCTTAGATAATCCTTACTTTTTATATTTAGCTAACTCCGCTTCAAGCTCTTTTATTTTGTTTTTAAGTTCGATCATCTTTAATTCGCGACCAATGGCAACATCGTTAAAAATCTTAAGCTGCCTGTTTTTTTCAATAAATTCCAGGTAAATCTTCCTGATACGCATCATTACTTCGACCTTGGCGATAAGTTCGTCTAAGTTATCCGGCATATAAAAATATTCTTCCGCCCCACTGTCCAGCAACGCTTTCAGCTTATCCGCAATATCTTTATAGGTGGCAGAAACGCAAATAATCGGAATATAGCGCGTTTCTTCCTTGTGTTTCAAGATGTGTATCATTGTGAATCCATCCATTATAGGCATCGCCAGGTCGGTAACAATAATATCAATCTCTCGTGTCTGAGCTATTTTTAGCCCCTCTTCGCCGTTTCCGGCATCTATGACGGTATATTGTGCGTCTTCGAGCGCCTTTTTATAAATGGCTTTCTTAGTTTCGCTGTCCTCAACAAGTAAAATTAAACCTTTGGTCATTGTTCCTCCTTTTGCCGATACGATCGGACTAAGGCGTAATCCTTGCTAAAAAAATAGCTATCGTCCAACACATTTCTTTATTCTTCCCAACAACCCATCAAAAACAATCATCCAACAAACTGGCTATATTTTATATTTTTAATTTTTGATATTTGATATTTAATTTTTCTGACCCTTCCTGCCTACTAACCTATCAACATACTAACCTATCAACCTATATTCTTTCCCCAAATAATTCGTTAATCATTTAATCCGTTAATTCTTTAACCTACTAACCTATCCACCTATCAACATATCAACCTACATAATACTCACAACTATATACTATGTACTCAATACTCACGACTATATACTATAGCGACGCATCTACCTCAATAAAAATACCTAAAATAATATCTCGCCCGGCAAGATGCATAGTTTGCGCATTGAGAAAAACTGGTACAATGGTACCATTTTTATGCTGCACTTCAACCGCAATATCTTCTGTACGGCCCCTTTGTGCGTGTATATAAAATTTTTCTTTATACTTTTCTTCCTGGCCAAAAGGATGCAATTGCCACTGCTGCATACCGACCAACTCCTCGTGGCTATAGCCCAAAAGCGTTTGCGCCTGCCGGTTACACTCAATGATATTGCCGGTTTCAATATCAGCTATAACCATTGCTGTACCCGCATTATCAAAAATAGTCTTAAATTTTTCCTCTGATTCCCGCAGCGCCAACTCAGTCTTCTTGCGTTCGCTAATGTCAACATTTACCTCCGCTACCAGCCATTCACCGTTTTCATTTTGGAAAGGTATGGTTGTTATCTGGACGGGCCTGTTATTTTCTTTTACTAATACTTCTTCCGTAACTTTTAGCTGTTTAGTTTTTAAAGCCTCTACGATACCGCAGCCGGGACAAATATCGTTGCGGCCCATGAAATACTGATAACATTTTCTTCCCTGCACTTCGCCATATACTTTCGCCCATTCCGGATCAATATAACGTATATTGAATTCTGTATCAATGATATCCAGCCCTGTCTTGGTAGCTCCGAGAATATATTCTATTTGTTTTTTAAGCGTGCCTAATTCTAGCTGCATTGTTTTACGGTGCGCAACCTCTTCCTGTAATTCCACGTTTGTCCTAGCTAATTCAAAAGTACGCCTTTGTACGCGTAGCTCTAAATCTTCTTTCACTTTTTCAAGTTGAGCCTCAAGTTTATGGCGCTCGGTGATATCGCGGAAAATACCGGCCACATATTGCTTCCCGCCGCAATTAAGCATGAACCCTTTAATATCAACATGCAATATTTTTTTATCTTTCTTAAGTAAAGGGATATTTTTTGCTAAGGTAATCTTTTTGTTGATAATCTTCTCAAACTGAGCCAATACGTAGGGAAACTCTCCTGCGGGATGAATTTTATCAATAGTCAGCTTTTTAAGCTCTCCAAGGCTATAACCCAGCATTTGGCATATACTTTTATTGCCTAAATATATTTTCTTAGTTTTTGGTTCCGCCAAGAGCATGCCATCATTAGCATAGTCAAAAATATCTTTAAAAATCTCTAGCGGCGCCGCACACATATCTCTCGTTTCACCTCGTAGCGTGCCTTTGGATAAAAAATTCTTCCTATGTGATAATTTATGCATAATTTTTTTTGTCCGCTTCATGTCAAAATATTAATTTTTTTAAACTCGGCGGTCTACGATAGGGAGCAAAAAGCTAAAGGTTGAACCCTTGCCAAATTCTGACTCTACCCAGATTTTTCCCTTATGCGCCTGTATAATTTCCTTAGAGATTGCGAGCCCCAAGCCGGTACCCCCCGTCTTTCTATCCATAGGATTCTCCAGCTGCTCAAACTTTTGAAATAATCGGGGTATATCTTCTTCCTTAATACCGGGCCCG
This sequence comes from Candidatus Omnitrophota bacterium, assembly GCA_037146775.1. Classification (GTDB taxonomy): domain Bacteria; phylum Omnitrophota; class Gorgyraeia; order Duberdicusellales; family 4484-171; genus JBAWWL01. The sequence goes on from JBAWWL010000009.1 coordinate 125,052, forward strand.
GTATCTTTTACCGAAACTTTAATAGTGTTGCTTTCTTTGGCTGTAGCAACACTGATGGAACCGGAACGCGTAAACTTAATAGCGTTATCCAGAAGATTGGTCAACACCTGGGTAATCCTGTCTCGGTCAAAAACAATTTTCGCTAAATCGTCCTGGAGGCAAAGAGAAAAATCTAGTCCTTTCTCTTTGGCTACGGGAGCCATTGCCTGCGCCGTTTCTCGTACGATCTCGTTTATATTGTTTTCGACGAACCTAAAATTTATCCTGCTTGCTTCGAACTTCTGAAAATCTAAAACATCATTAATTAATCTGGCTAGCCGGTCAACATTCCTTTGGGCAATAGTTAAGAATTCTTTCTGGCTAGGATTAAGGTTCCCGGCCGTCTCATCTAAAACTATTATTATACCTTCTTTGATGGCAGTCAACGGAGTACGTAACTCATGGGATATCGTTGACGTAAATTCAGATTTTGCTTTAAGCGCTTCTTCAGCTTTCTTTTTTTCCTCAATCAGATCCTCAAGGATATTAAACGTTGCTTCCTGGGCTCGGATCAACTCTTTTGTCCGTTCTTGGACTTTCTGCTCTAACCCACTTGAAAATCTTTCAAGATCCTGTCTTGCGCAAATCAACTCATCTTGTTTTTCCTTAAGAAACTCGCGCATGGTTTGCAAGGCATCAGCAAACTCCTCTATTTCATCGCGCGTTCTTATGCGTATAGGATAATCCCATTCGCCGGCCATAATCTTTTCAACAACTATGTGTAATTGTCGAATAGGCCTGGAAACAAATCCCCCCAGAAAATACCCCGCCGGGAACATCATCATCATCAATGCGATCCCAGCTAAAACAAGATATAAAGTAAGCTTATGTAATGGCGCGAGCGCCTTAACCGTATCGTTAATTACCAACACGGTCCACGCAATGTTGCGTTGTACCAGGAAGGGGGCCTCGATATCTGTGTCGGTCACAAACGCTTTCATCTTATGCGGCGCATCAACTGTAATTATTTCATAGGCACGCCTACTCGCCAATATTTTTCGTATTGCTTCATCGCCGGCAAGCTTACTGCTTAATGGGGTTATGCCGCCACCGAACAGAATGCGGCCATTCTTATTCATGACGAAAATACTGCTGACATCCGTAAGTTCAAGAGCGGCTATCTGCGCAAACAGCCGATCAATAGCAAAAGCCTCTTTACATACCCCGACTATTTTGCCTGTTCCAGGCTCACGCATAGGCACTGCCAGGGGAATAACCCAAGTCTTCGAAGAAGCATCATACTCCACGTCTCCCATATAAAGTGCGCCGTTACCATTATTATACGCCTTCTGCCACCACGCTTCGTCAGCCTGATAGAAATCGCTGGTTTTGCCCGAAGCAGCTACAAGCGCACCAAATTTATCCGTAATGAAAATTTCTGCTATATCTTTTCTAAGCACAGTCACATCTCGCATAGAAAGGCTAACTCGATTTTCTAAATATTCCTTCATTAAAGAAGAGCCTGCCTCGGACTGGATCCATAATTTATCCATTTCCAACAGCTGCTGTTCGATTACTTCCCTTCCTTTGTTACTATATTGCTCATTACTTTGCTTCACCACATCCACCCATAGCGGCCTAGTCGCAATTATCTCAAGAAACCTTATTTCATCCATCAGTGCCATTTCTATAGAATGAGCAAGCGAATGTGAAACATTCTTATACCCAACACCGATAGCCTCGGTAAGCAAATAAGAGCCAACCGCATAACCCAGCATAAGGCCAATAATAATGATACATAAGGTACCGAAAAAAATAAAAAAAGCAGCTTTGTACCGAATACTGTTTTTAAAGCGCTTCCAACCTTTAAAAAATATCATACTCATCTTGTTCTTAAACTGTTTCTTTTGCCTTTGTTCAAGAATAATTCCGCAGGCCAAAAGGATATTAGGTACTTTTCATATCCGCGAATATATACACGGTAAAAAGATTACCCTTTCCGTTCAAGCTCATTTTTCAGGTGCCCAATCTCTTCTTTGAGTTCTTTCATTCGTAATTCCCGATCGACAGTAACTCTCTGAAACTGCTCGAGCGCCGTCAGGCGATGAATTAGTTCTTCCTCCAACTTTTTACGCGCTTCACTTTCAAGCATTTCTGAAATAACATTAGCTACCGAAAGCGCAAAGTTTTGTTCCTCTAAAAGCCATTCCCGCCGAGGCCCTATGTGCTCAAAACACAATACACCGGCAAGGCATTCCGCCAGACGCAACGGAACGACCATCATCGAAGTAATACCTAAGGGAATAAAATAACTGGTAACAAATTCTTTTACGCGGCCATCAATAGATACATCGTTGGCAGCGATAACCCGCTCATCTTTCAACACCTTATGGTACAGAGGGTATCGCTCCATTATCAGCTCTAAGCCTTGCGAATAGTTCTTTTTACTGAGCTCAAATAGCGCTCGGCAAACCAACCTTGATCCATCGGTATTGAAGCGCCATATACTCACGCGCTCGACCTCAAGCGTTTTTGCTACGCTTTCCGCAACCATATTAAAAACTTCTTCCGTGTTGCCAGGCTTAAATAACGCCGGGTCAGTTAAGTCTACCAGTATTTTATTCTGCCTGGCTAATGTGTCCTTACTTTTCTGGAGTACACTTTCCATTTTCTTTAATTTGGAAATATCTTTACCGACATGAACAATCTTAGTCAGCCCCCCTGCTTCGTCAAAAATCGGCGATGTCGTTACCAAAAGAGGTGTTCCAATATGGGGATCATCAATCTCAGCTACGTGAGAAGCCTGATCGTGCCTTGTCTTCTCCAAGGGACAATCCAACCAAGGTTTATCAAGTTTGTGAAAAACCTCATAACATTTTCTTCCGACAACATCTTTTGCCTCTACGTGAAATATATTCAAAAATGCTTCGTTTACCTTTAAGATAGTATGCGCTGTGTTTATGATAATAATGGTATCCGAAACAGCATTAAAAGTTTTTTCCCATTCTCCCACTGCGGCAAAAAGCTGTTTTTCAGTGTTTTTACGTTCGGTAATGTCTTCGTATACAGCGACAATCTCTCCGCTGGGAAGTTTGTATACATAGTTTTCTCTCCATCCCACTAATCTATCGTCGTGATACAAAGAAATAGGCTGATGCACTGACTGGCCGGTTTCCCACACTTGCTTGAATATATCAAAAAGGCCAAACTCTTTGACTCCAGGAAATATCTGCAACACGCTTTTCCCCGCAACGTCATCACGCCTTATTTTATCAATACGTTCAGCGGCTCTATTGATATCTTTAAAAATGAAATCCTCGCCGTTATTCTTTGCTTCATATACCGCAACCGCATTATGCATGTCGCTAAAAAGCTCGCGGAATCTTGTCTCGCTGGAATGTAAATCCTCTTGTGATTTTTTTTGTTCGCTCACATCAACGATGGTAGTTATTACTCCCCGGATCTTGCCGCCCTCATCTACGTGCGTGGTTTTACGAAACATAACGTCATGCAAGGCACCGTCGCGAGAACGCAGGCGCACTTCATACGTGTGCGTACCTGGCTGCGCCAACAATGCGTCATCCATGCGGCAATAGGTGTCTCTTGAATCTTCGGGCACAACGCCATAGACAGGTTGGCCGACAATCTTGTCCCGTGACAAACCGATAAATTCTTCAAATGCTTTATTAGAGCCTTGGCAGATGCCTGAAATATCTTTATAAAAAACAGGGCTGGAAATGCTATCAAGCAATAATTGTAGGAGTTGATACTGAAGAAAATTTTGATGATCGTCTGACATGAGCTTTCCTTGTTTATTCTTTCCGCGCTTAATGAGACGCGCGCAACCGCTTCCTTTCCAGTTGGCCGCCAGGACCGATACACACGACCTCTTCTATTTTAACTTTAATGACGACTACCCGCTCCGGCAACTCAACCTCAAAGTTTTTGTGCTGTCTCTCGCTATGCACCCCTTCCGCGATTCTCTTTGCAGACAAATCAAGCTGCCTCTTGCTCATGTCTTGGAATATTTTTTCATATTCTGTACCGCTAGATAAAATCTTTGCCGTACCGTTTAACTGATAACCGGTCAATGTTTCGATGCGTACCGTTGAAAGCGACACAAGCGGGTTAAGCTCTAAATTCTTCAAAGTTCTGCCAAGCACGTAATCGGCCAGATAGACGGAATCGCCTTCTATTTTAATAAGAAATTTTGGCGCAACATTCGGCCGGTTGTTAAAATCACAGGTAGCAATATTAATAAATTCTTTTGTTTCAAGAAATCTGCGTAACGTATCGCCAAGAATGGATTTCATAGTTAACAGCACTATACGGGATTCCGTTTGCACAGGAAAAACGTATAGGGTAATTATAGCAGAAATAGAAAAGATTGAGAAACTATTTTATGTAGTATATTTGAGGTCAAAACGATGGTCAAGGCAAGTATTTTGTCTACGCTCCATCTGCCTTCGTTCTTTTTCCCGGATAACTAAAGGCTGTCCGCAACGCTCACAACGGTACACAACCCGCTCTCTATGTAATTTGACCATGCGCAGGTCTTTCACCTTTTTAAAACTATGGCCGGCTATTTTACAAATCCAGTGTTTTTTAAATCCGAACATGACTTTCTTACACTCCTTTATTATTGTTATAAAAACGTTACGTGAAACGCCTGGTAGCGGAAGAGGTAAAATTATTTTCTGCTAATTTACGTGTATACAAAAATTATCGGTCATGAAAAATAAATTATAAACGGAAGTTTTTCATTGTCAACAGCAAAATTAAATTTTTTTAAAAAATGGCGGGGCTAAACGGCTATTTTTTCTGTTGTTCCTTTTCTTTTTGTTTCTCGGCAACAATTTTTTCGGCAATATTGGGCGGGACCGGCTCATATTTGGAAAATTGCATTGAGAACGTAGCGCGGCCACTCGAGAGCGAACGGAAAATCTGCGAATAACCAAACATCTCCGCAAGCGGCGTTTCCGACGTAATAAGTTTTTGGTTACTTTTTGCATCTATATTTAAAATTTTTCCTCTTTTTGAACAGAGATAGCCGACGATACTGCTTACGTATTCCTCAGGAGTTAAAACCTCTACCAGCATGTATGGCTCAATAAGAATAGGCCTGCCCTGCGGGAAGGTTTCCCGGAAACAACCCATCGCTGCCAGGCGAAAAGCAATATCGGAAGAATCAACGTCATGAAATGAGCCGTCCAATACCGTCGCTTTAAGGTCTACCGTAGGAAAACCGGCATACACTCCCTTCTTCATGACTGCCAATAAACCTTTTTCTATCGAAGGAATAAAATTCTGTGGGATTGCTCCTCCTTTAATTTTGCTTTCAAACACAAATCCTCCGCCACGGGGGTTAGGCGAGAATTCAATCACCACGTGCCCGTACTGACCGTGGCCGCCGGTCTGTTTGATATGCTTATATTCGCCGGTAACAGCCATTGAAATAGTTTCCTTGTATGCTACCTTAGGCGGGCTTACCTCGGCTTCCACTTTGAATTCATCTTTTAGCCTGTCTACAATAATTTCCAGATGCAGCTCTCCCATGCCGGAGAGAATAATCTCGTTAGTATCTTCGTCAGTATTAAACGCAAACGTCGGGTCTTCCTCTACCAGTTTCATGATAGCTTTGCTTAATTTATCCTGATCCTGCCGTGTTTTAGGCGTAATGCTTATTGAAACAACCGGGTCAGGAAATTCTATCGACTCAAGCAGTATTGGCCGATTCGGATCACACAACGTATCACCGGTTGTGGTGCTGGACAACCCTACCGCCGCACCGATATCGCCGGCGCAGATATAGCTTTTATTTTCTTTCTGATTAGCGTGCATCTGCAAAATTCTACTTACTCGCTCTTTTTTATTTTTTGCGCTATTTAATATATACGTACCCGGTTCAAGATACCCTGAATATACTCTAAAATAAACGAGTTTTCCTACATGCTGATCCGCTTGAATCTTAAACGCCAGCGCCGCAAACGGTTCGTTTAAAGAAGGCGTTGTTTTAATAATGACCGTAGGGTCTTGTGGATCTTTTCCCTCGGCCGGCGGTACGTCTAAGGGCGAAGGCAGATAAAAGATAACCGCGTCAAGAAGCATCTGCACACCCTTGCTTTTAAGCGCTGTTCCGCAGAGAACCGGAATAAGTTTATTGGCGATAGTACCTTTGCGGATAGCGTCTTTAAACTCCTGAATGCTGACTGAATTTTCATCCTTTAAATATTTTTCCATTAACGCCTCGTCCATGTGCAGCGTTTTTTCCATAGTACTGTGGCGCCATTTTTTTGCCGTTTCCATATATTCCGGCGGTATATCTGTCACCGTAAATCCTGCCTCTTGATGCTCTTGATCGTACACATAAGCTTTCATTTCAATAAGATCGATGATACCCCTGAAGTCCGCTTCCGCACCCAAGGGAATCGCTACCACCGCGGTATTCGCGGCTAATTTATCTTCTATTTCTTTTACGACTTTGAAAAAATCAGCGCCAACACGATCCATTTTATTGATAAAGGCGATTTTAGGCACATTGTATTTATCAGACTGCCGCCATACGGTTTCTGATTGGGCTTCGACTCCGCCAACCGCACAAAATACCACAATAGCTCCGTCAAGTATCCGTAAAGAACGTTCCACCTCCGCGGTAAAATCCACATGGCCGGGAGTATCAATCACATTGATTCGCATATCGTGCCACAAACAAGTAGTAGCTGCCGCAGTAATAGTAATGCCGCGCTCACGCTCTTGTTTCATCCAATCCATAGTTGCTTTTCCGTCGTGGACCTCTCCAACTTTGTGTATTTTTCCGGTAAAGAAAAGTAACCGTTCGGTAAGCGTAGTTTTGCCGGAATCGATATGCGCCATAACGCCGATATTTCTTACCTTGCTTAAATCAATAGACAATTCACTGGGAGCAACTCTAGTGGTCTGTTCTTGTGATGCTCCTGCCTGCGCTCCAGCTTCTTCAGCAGCTACACTGTCGGTATCTACCGGAATAGCTTCAGCCGGAGTAAGAGGCTGATCAGGGCTTTCGCCCTCTTGCGGGGAGGCCGGAGCCGGCAATACAGGTTCTTGTACAAGAGGCGGCTGCTGCACCACGGGAGGCTCTACTGTTTCCGCCAAAAGAGGCGTTTCGCTGGCTGTTTGTTCCTGAATCGGCGGCAATGCGTCCTGTGCGCCTTGTTCAGGAATCGCTTGCGCTTCTTGCGGCACGACTATGCCTTGGCCGGCGGTTTCTTTGGTCTTGTTGACTAATTGAGCATGTAGTTGCTGCTTCTCGGCTGTTGCCTTCTCCAATTCTTCTTCTTTAGCTAAAATCTGTCTTTGTTTATGCTCTACCTCTGCTTCCAGCGCTTCGTAACTTTTTTTTAATTGCTTATACTCGTCTTTCGTCACCCATTCACTCTGCTCTAGCTTACGCTTTAACTCGTTAGCGAGTTTAGTCTGCTCTTGCCACCGGGCAAGATAGTCTTTCAACTTCGCTTTCATTATCAATATTTCCTCATCCCGCGCCTGAAGATTTTGCTGTAATGACGCCAGCGTTTCGGTGAGCTCCTGGACCGCCTTGTTGAGCTTTACATTGTCTGAAAATTTTGCTTCCAGCTCTTTCTCTGTCTCCACCAGTTTTTCTTTTATCTCGACAACTTGGCTCTTTGCCTTTTCTGTATCCTTGAGGGCTGCCTCATCCCATTTACGTTGCTTTTCGAGCGCTTTTTCTGTTTCTTCTTTTGCTTTTTTCTCCTCGCCAATCTGATTTTGCAAATCAGAAACAGTCATTTGCGCCTGCTCTAATTCCGTTTGTAAACTTGTAACCGTAGTCTTCAGAGAACCCGCTCTGTCTTTAAGCTGCATGATCGTGTGCTGATGGGTTTCTTTGGGAGCGATAACTGTAGCCGGCTTTTCCTGGCCGGAAAAAAGGACGTAGAGGCCCAGCGCCACACCGCCAGCCATTAATAGAAAAATAATAATCATTGTTTACTTTTTATTACACACTATAAACAATCCGCTTTAACCTTATTATCATAATACCATATTTTTCCATAATCGTTTAATGTTTTTAGGACCGTATGGCGTATATCGTACATAGTATGTAGTCGTGAGTATTGAGTATATAGTACATAGTAGGGCAAGATTCGTTAAGCGGTTACTCGCCT
>JBAWWL010000010.1:0-119260 GCA_037146775.1 Candidatus Omnitrophota bacterium
AGATGATAGGACTTGTGCTTACTGTGGTGCAAAAACTTGCCCCCACCCTGAATCGTATGTACTCTTTGGCGCAAGCCAAAGCTATTGCAAAGTACATCCGATGTTTGTCTTGGCGTTGCTAAACACATAGATGATAGGACTTGTGCTTACTGTGGTGCAAAAACTTGCCCCCACCCTGAATCGAACAGGGATTTCAGCCTTAGGAGGGCCGCGCTCTATCCTTTTGAGCTATGGGGGCGAGCATTATAAAACAAAAGAACAAATTTCAAATAACAAATTGGCAATTGGAGTTTAGAGATTGTTTGGCGTTTAGGGCGTGTAATTTGGGATTTGATACCCATTCATTAAAACTTAATGAGTGAATATACGGGGTATTCTTTAAGTTTATCTTTGCCATTGAGGCCGGTTAGTTCAATAAGAAAAGCTACGGCAACGATATCGCCCTCGAGTTTTTTTGCGAGACTGATCAAAGCCATCGCGGTTCCTCCGGTAGCGAGTAAATCGTCCAGGATAAGGACTTTTGAATGAGGCGGAAAAGCATCTTGATGTATTTCTAAAGAATCTTTTCCGTATTCTAAAGAATATGTGTGGCTATGGATTTTATGCGGAAGTTTGCCGGGTTTTCGTACCGGGACAAAACCACAGCCAAGTTTATATGCAAGTGCTCCGGCAAATATAAAACCGCGCGACTCTGCGGCAACAATGTATTCTATTTCCTTGCCTTTCAACAACTTAGCAAAATCATTAATTACCTTTTTGAACGCTTTTTTGTTATTAAGAAGTGTGGTAATGTCACGAAAAAGAATACCGGCCTTTGGAAAATCAGGAATGGCTCGTATGCATTTTTCTAGTTTCATTATTCCTCCTTCTACGTTTCTAAATCTTTTGTTTGTTCATCGGTGGCATATCTTTTTAATTTAGTAAGCGCGTCTTTTTCTATTTGTCTTACGCGTTCTCGTGAAACATTAAGGATTTTTGATACTTCGGCTAAGGTGTGTGGTTTACCGTCCGTAATACCAAAACGGAAATCAAGAACCTGGTGTTCTCTCTCGCTTACAAAATCAAGCAAATGCAGAATCCGCTCGTGATTAAAGAACTTTTCTACCTCTTGGTTTGTATCCGCGTAATCGCTGCCTTGAATGAAATCCCCTAATTGCGATTCTCCATCTTCTCCTACCGGGGCTTCCAGTGATGCCTTTTTTTGCATCCACATTTCGATGTCCCCGACTTTTCCTGTGTGCATTTTCATGCGGGCGGCAATCTCTCCTCTGGTCGGTTCGCGTTTTAATTTTTGGCGCAGAATTTCATTTACTTTCTTGTATTTTGACATGAATTCGCTCATGTAGACGGGAATGCGGATGGTTTTTCCTTGATCAATCAGTGCGCGGGAAATTGCCTGGCGAATCCACCATGCGGCGTAGGTTGAGAAGCGGAATCCTTTTCCGATATTAAACTTGTCGATTGCTCGCATGAGGCCGATATTACCTTCGGCTATCAAATCCATTAACGGAAGATCGAAATGACTATAATGCTTGGCAATATTTACAACAAGCTTCAGGTTTGCGTTAATAATTTTACGTCTTGCTTCTCGGTTCCCTTTTTTTGCCCTACGAATAAAATCTTCTTCTTCGCTTTTTGTCAAAAGCGAAATATTTTTGATCTTGTCTAGATAGGCTTTTATTGCTTCCATGGTAAAGTATTAAATTATTTTTTCTTCGTACTTTTTGTTTTGCTCGCCTTTTCTTTAAGCGCTGCCTGTGCTGCGGCTAAACGGGCGATAGGAACTCGAAACGGTGAACAAGATACGTAATTCATTCTTACGCGGTGGCAGAAATCAACTGATTTTGGTTCTCCTCCGTGTTCTCCGCAAATACCAACTTTGAGATTTGTTCTGGTTTTGCGTCCGCGCTGGATGCCCATCTCAATAAGCTGTCCGATGCCTTCCTGGTCTATAGTTTGAAATGGGTCATCGTTGAGTATGCCTTTTTTCAGGTATTCCGGTAAAAATCCGCCGATATCATCACGAGAAAAGCCAAAACCCATTTGCGTAAGGTCGTTAGTGCCGAAAGAAAAGAATTCTGCGACTTTGGCAATTTCGTCGGCGGTTAAAGCTGCGCGTGGGATTTCAATCATTGTGCCGTACATAACCGGTATTTTCTTAAGCGAATATTTTTTGAGCACTTCATCGTAAATTTTCTTTACGATAACAATTTGATCTTGGAGTTCTTTTACTGTACAGACTACCGGAATCATGATTTCCGGCTCTACTTTTTTTCCGTCTTTGATTAATTCTGCTGATGCTTCAAGAATTGCCCGAATTTGCATCTCGGTGATTTCCGGATAGGTAATACCCAGACGTACGCCGCGATGGCCCATCATGGGGTTACTTTCGTGTAGAGCGTCGGCGCGTTTCTTGAATTCTTCTAGGTTGATGCCTAAACTTTGTGCCAGTTCTTTTTGTTGTTTTTCATCTCGCGGAACAAATTCGTGCAAAGGAGGGTCAATCATTCGAATTGTTACCGGTAACCCCTCCATTGCTTCCAGGGTTCCTTTTATGTCTGCTTTGGCAAAAGGATAAAGTTCTGCTAAAGCTTTTTGTCTTTCTTGTACAGTTTTAGATACAATCATTTTGCGCAGCAAAAAGAGCGGCTGTTCAGCGCCTTTGCCATAGAACATGTGCTCTGTCCTGAATAAACCGATACCTTCTGCACCGAAAAGGCGGGCTTTCTTGGCGTCTTCCGGCGTGTCGGCATTAGCACGAATTTTTAAGGTGCGTATCGCGTCGCACATCTTTAAGAAATCAAAAAGCATTTCATTTTCTTCGGAAGCATCCATCATTTCTAGCTGGCCGGGATAGACATTACCCTTTGTCCCGTTGAGGGTGATCCAATCTCCCTCTTTCAACATTGTTTCTCCGATTTTTGCGGTTTTTGTGGGGATGTCAATGTGTATATCAGCGCAACCGACGATACAACACTTACCCCACCCTCTGGCTACCAGTGCTGCGTGCGAGGTCATACCGCCTCTGGCAGTAAGAATCGCTTGAGCCGCGCGCATACCTTCTACGTCTTCCGGATTAGTTTCTTCGCGCATTAAGATGACTTTCTTGCCGTTTTTAGCCCATTCTACGGCATCGTTGGCACTAAAAACTATCATTCCTGAGGCTCCGCCTGGTCCGGCAGGTAAGCCTTTGGCGATGGGTTTATGCGTTAATTCTTCTTTTGGGTTAATAATCGGATGTAGTAGCTCATCAACTTGGGCAGGTGTTACTCGAGAAACCGCCTCTTCTTTAGATATAAGTTTCTCTCCAACCATGTCTACCGCCATTTTTACCGCGGCCGGGCCGTTGCGTTTACCGACGCGGCACTGCAGCATAAACAGTTTCCCTTTTTCGATGGTGAACTCGATATCCAACATGTCTCGGTAGTGTTTTTCCAGACGGTTTCTGATATTGAATAGTTCTTTGTAAGGCTTGGACATTGATTTTTCCAAACTGACTAATTCTTTATTGTGCGTGCTTTTTGAATACTCATTGACCGGTGCAGGGGTGCGGATGCCGGCGACAACGTCTTCACCTTGAGCGTCTACCAGGTACTCTCCGTAAAAATTATTTTCTCCGTTACCGGGATTTCTGGTGAAGGCAACGCCGGTAGCACTGTCTTTTCCCATATTTCCGAAGACCATGGTTTGTACGGTTACTGCCGTCCCCCATTCATCGGGTATATTTTCAATTCTGCGGTAGGATATCGCTCGTCTGCCGTTCCAGGAAAGAAATACTGCGGAAATACCGCCCCAGAGCTGTTCCATCGGCTCGTCGGGAAAGTCTTTCTTCAGCACTTCTTTTATTTTCTTCTTAAAAAGTGCGCAAAGATTTTTTAGATCGCTTGCGCTTAAGTCAGTATCGCTTTTTGCGCCTTTTTCTTTTTTGATCTGAGACATTATCTTTTCTAGCTGTTTGCGTATGCCTGCTTCATCGTGTGCCGGCTCAATTCCTGCTGCTTTTTCCATTACCACGTCGGAGTACATCATAATGAGCCTGCGGTAGGCATCGTAAACAAAACGTTCATTGCCGGTTTGTTTGATCAGGCCGGGTATGGTTTTTTCGGTTAAACCGACATTCAGAACTGTTTCCATCATGCCGGGCATGGATTTACGGGCACCTGAGCGTACTGAAACTAACAGAGGGTTGGCCAGGCCGCCGAATTCCTTGCCCATTAACTTTTCTACTCTCTTCAGTGCTTTTTCTACATCTTCTTTTAAGCCTTTAGGATAAGTACGTTTTTTTTCATAATAATATGTGCATACTTCGGTGGTGATAGTAAAGCCGGGTGGGACGGGTAAACGCAGATTTTTATGTCCGGCCATTTCGGCCAGGTTCGCCCCTTTACCGCCTAATAAATTTTTCATGCTCTCGTTGCCGTCTGCTTTGCCATCCCCAAAAAAATAAACATACTTTTTCGCCATGGTGCCTCCTTTTAGCTTGTTTAAAGATTTGTTTTTTCTTTAATAAATTCTAGAACTTTTGCTGTCTCGATCCTTTCCTGTTTCATGGTGTCGCGGTCACGCACCGTGACTTTATGGTCGGTTAAACTCTCTACGTCTACGGTTATACAAAATGGTGTTCCGATTTCGTCTTGGCGGCGGTACAGTTTTCCTATCGCGCCGGTATCGTCATATGATGCAGGTAATTTATCTTTTATATCACAAAAAATCTTTTTTGCAAGCTCTACTAAGTCCGGTTTGTTCTTGAGTAGCGGGAAAACAGCAGCACAATAAGGAGCAAGGCTGGGTTTTAGTTTTAAGACCACTCTTAACTTACCGTTTACTTCTTCTTCGTTGTATGCATCCGAGATTGTCGCGAAGAAAGTTCGATCTACTCCTGACGAGGGTTCGATAACGAATGGTACGATTTTCTCTTTGGTCTCTTCGTTGAAATAGGATATATCTTTTTTGCTTACTTTTCCGTGTTCGCTTAAATCAAAATTACCTCTATTGGCGATACCTTCCAGTTCACTCCAACCAAAGGGAAAATTGTATTCAAGATCAGTGCAGGATTTAGCATAATGGGCGAGCTCATCTTTCCCGTGTTCACGTAGCCTTAGGTTTTCTTCTTTGAGCCCTATTTTATTTTTATAAAAATCAAAGCGTTCTTTTACCCAATACTGATAAAATTTATCCGCCTCGGCGGGATTTACGAAATATTCTATCTCCATTTGTTCGAATTCTTTCATGCGGAAGATAAAGCTTCCGGTGGTAACTTCGTTACGGAAGGCTTTGCCTATTTGGGCGATTCCGAAAGGAAGTTTTTTGTGCGTTGAGTTAAGCACGTTTAAAAAGTTAGTGAATATGCCTTGTGCAGTTTCCGGCCGCAAATAGCCGTAGGTAGGATTGTCTTCGGTTGCGCTGACGTTGGTTTTAAGCATCAGGTTAAATTTACGGGGTTTATTCTTCTGCACATCGATTGTTTCTTGACAATCGGCGCATTTATAGAGATTTTCGCCGATTTTCTCTATTTTATCTATACGGAATCTTTTCTTACATTTTGGGCAATCAACCAGTAAATCGACAAACCCTTCCAGGTGGCCGGATGCCCGGAAAACATCTTCATGCATGATGATACTTGAATCCAGGCCTACGATATCATTTCGTTTCTCAACATAAGTATCCCACCAGATATCTTTTATTTTTTTCTTTAATTTGGCGCCGAGCGGTCCATAATCCCAAATACTGGAAAGCCCTCCGTAGATTTCGGAGCCTCCGAAAACAAAACCGCGCCTGCGGCATAAAGAAACTATTTTTGCTAATTTATCTTCGGTCATAAGGTATGTTTTTGGCCGTCATCTTCCATGAAAGTGATTGACAGATAGGCATATATTATACCGCAAAAAAAGTTTTTTTTAAGATAAATTTTAACCATTTTTATCGCAGAAAAGCTACAGAAAGTTATGCAATTTTATCGTTTTTGTCGTTATATTTATTAGCGAGGTGGGTGCAACGTAAAAATTACCGCTATTCCCCAATAATTTGTATGTCAGAGGGGGTATTTGCTATTATCTCTGTTGTCTTGTAGTGGCGGACTCTGCCGCTTACTTCAATAGTTTTATTGATATAAAACGTCAGGGGATCGATACCTTTTTGCAAAAAATTTTCTAACGAATTATTATAAATGCGCACACGGAATCCGTTCTTTTGGTGCGATGTCAATGTTAATGAGACATATTTTTTTGATGCGTGCGCTTGTTGCACTTTCCCGCGTATTGTCCGGATTTGATTACTGTAGCGGTATGCTTCTTCGGCTTGAATGACTTCATATGCTCCCCAGAAACCTTTTTTGTTGTGCTGAGCTTCCCGCTGTAGCTTTACGAAAGTGTCTACATATTTTACATTGGGGGGTATTGTGTAGGTAACCGCGAAACCTTCTTCGAGCATTTTAGCGTTAATGAGGACGCCGTTGACAAAGCAATAACCAAGAAGCCGGCCGTAGATATCCGTTTTTTCGACATCAAACTCAATTGTAACAAATTTATTTGCGACAAGTTTTGCATTGTATTTTTTAGCTTCCTGGGCGAATGGTTGAGGGGCGTATAAAAAACGATTATTTTGCTTTATGTGTATTTCTGGGGTATCGATGCCTATATAGCGCAGAAGTTTACCGTTAGCAAGTCTCACCGTGTCTCCATCAACCACCTCAACAACCCGGATGTGTGAATAATCATTAGGATTAGCGCAGGCGGTAAGTAAGCAAAAAAGAATACCGAATAGCCTTTTCACTCTAACTCTTTTACTATTTGGAGAAAGATTTTTTGGGCAAACTGTGGTTTGGGAAGCATGTATTTACGGGCAGATATGGTCAGTTTTTGTAGTTGGCTGTTGATAGTATCTATTTTGATTGTCAGATCGTGATCCGCAAGTTTTGCCTTGACGATACCTTTCGACTCATTAGTATTTATAATCTCCGCATTCATGCTTTGCATTTTATCCAGAACCACATCCCAAAGAACGCGATATTCGGTTTTTATCTCTCCCGATGCGGTGTCGTTACTTAGTGTATAGCCGGCGACTACTCCCGTTCCGATGAGTACCGGGATGCAACCATTAGCAATTAATAAAAAAAACAGGAGAAAACTATAGAATAATTTCATATAGTGATTTTAGTGTGTATTGCAAAAAAACGCATAAAAAAGTTTTCTGTCATCGTTTTAATTCGCTGCACAGATGGGCTCATGGTTTCGCCGACAGCATAATCGTTCGCGTTAATTGCAAAAAATAGTATATCAGAGGCGGTTTCGTTTTGCAAGTAGTGCATCATCATCTTTAAGGATGCATCATGTGTGAAATAAAGAGATAAGTTTTGTATATTATTGGCCGGAAGAAGAGCGCAACTTTTATTGTCTGGGAGCTTTGCCGCATCGACAAGAAGTAAAAGGTCACTTTGCGTTCTGCGGATGGTGCTTATAAAATTTTCCGGCGACGCACCGGCGTTTATAACCGTATATTTTATCCGTCCGGTAATCGCTTCGGCGATTGCCGGGCCGACGCTATCATCGTTACGCAACGTATTACCGATTCCGATAATGAGAGGATTTTTACTTTGTTCAATCTTGTGTTTTAGCAATACAAAAGTTTCGGTTTCCGTGTCGCTTGGTATAAGTACTCCGTAGTCAGTTAAATCTTTCGTAAGTGCGTTATAGTCAGTGCAGAGTATACATTGTAGCCCAAGTTGTTTTGCTTCTCGGATCAGATCTTCCCGGTCGTCGATATACACTATATCGCTATAGGCGCACCCGCATTTCTTTTGTAGCGCTTCATAGATTTCTTTTTCCGGTTTAAGCGATTTTAGCCGGAACGAAAGCAATAAGTCGTCAAAGAGAGAGAATACTTCGGGATGCTTGGCGTAGAGGTGATTAAAATGAAGCTCGTTAATATTTGAGATCAAATAAACAGGATAGCACAGGCGTAATCTTCCGACCAGAGATATGATGTCTGGTTTAGGGGTAAAAATTTCGCACCAGATATCGACAAATTCTTCGTAGGTTATGCGCGAGGCGAATTTATTTTTAAATTTACGATAGAAATCATCAGTTGCAACAAGGCCTTTTTCGAAATCGGTTGCAAAGTTGTTGTAGAACAGTTCATCCACTACTGTTTTGGCGGGAACATCGAGTTTGTGCTCCAGTTTGTTAAGGGCAATATGGTAGTCGAAGTCGAAGAGAACTTTACCGAGGTCAAACGCAAGGCATTTCATTTTTAGAATTATTAGGAAATGAAAACCGCTTCGCGACGGCAACCAGGGCACAAGATACGGAATCGGTCCGAGCGAAGAGTTTCCGGCGTGTTTCTGGGGACATCGTCGTTGATGTGCATGATTTCGTGCTGGAATGTTATCAAGGTGGTGTTTGCGGTATATAACGGTCCGAGCTTCTTTATGGTCCATTGCAGGTGGTCTTTGCATGCAACAGGTTTGTTGCAATGTTCGCACATAACCATTTCTTTTTCAATAACTTGGCACAGGTCTTTACGTTTTTCGGTCGTTGATATATCAAATTCCTGTGACAGCTCTATTCCCTTTTCGCTTACACAATTCAGCTCGCACTGGCCGCACTCAATACACACGTCCCAGTTTATTTTCAAGATACGTTTTGCGCTGCTCTTCGTAATGACATCTTTAAAGCTCAGCGCTCCGGTAGGGCACACATTAACGCAGGCAACGCAGCCGATACACTTATCTTCGTAATAATAGGGTTTGCCGCGAAAGGAACTGAACGGAACATGTGCTTCGCGCGGGAACGCATTGGTGTAGGGCTTGGTGAACAGCGACTGCAGCGCTCCTTTTATTTCTCGTAGTTTTGGATATCTCATTTTAAACCTTCACTTTTCTGCCGTTTTTTACCCTTCTGGGTTATTGTTGTATAGTTTTTTACCATGTTTAAATTCCTGCTTTTCGTGAGGCCCGCGCCAAAGCATGCGATGCGGTTGGTGAGGTAAAAAGTAAAAATAACAACGCAAGTAAACATTTAACTCCCGCCGTGTTAAATCCTACCATGATAAAGGTGCCAAACAATATCGCACAAGTTCCAAAGGTAACGCATTTTGTCGAAGCCTGTAATCGGCTATAAATATCCGTAAAGCGTATCAGGCCGAGGCATCCGATAAAATCAAAACTTAAACCAATGCTAATAATAATGATTCCTAATATTTCACGCATGGTAAATATTGTAATCAACGGGCAGACCCGTGGCTTGGGTAATAACTAGATACATATGGGAAATTCTGTTGAAAAATACGTACTGCCCGCTGATTGTATTTCGATTATTCATCAAAATCTTTCCCTTCCAGAAACTTTGTAAACGCAAGCGTAGAAATAAAACTCTGTAGACCCCAGGCAATACCAATATCCATATACCAGCTGCGTTTTGTACTGATACTTAATAGAGCACAAATTCCTACGATAAGAATACCTAACATATCCATGCCAACGATACGATCTGCGGCGTGGGGGCCTTTCGCTATTCGGTAGAGACAGAAAAAGGCACTTAAAAGAATAATACTTATCCCCCGCTTTAAAATTCCTAAATATGGTAAGGATTGGTAAATTAAGATATCCAGCGGATGCAATAAAAGTATTACCAGGAGAGCGCCCAATAGAATCAAACCAATAAAATAACGAATATTTTTCATTTATTCAAAAATTTTTTTCAGAACTATTTCAAATTTTTGTGCTTTTTTTTCTATCTCTGTTTCGTTGTTCTTTTTTATGTCTATGCCATGTAGATAAATTAAGCTGTTTTCTTTATCTATGTCTATCGTTATTACCTCTCGCGCCATAGTTAAGGTGTTGGCAAGATAGGTCAAAGCAACATCGGTTTTTAAGGAAGTTTTTATTTTAATAATTCCCGGTGCCATTGGTACTTTCGGGCGCATAAGGCGTAAGGCTATAAATATATTCGCCTTAAGGCATTCCCAGACAAATATCGGAATATAACATAAAAGCCATAAATAACGTTTCGGCTGTAAAAAAAGTTTCGGTTGATTAGTAAACAAATCCCCGGCAATGAAAGCAATTATAGCTGCCACTATAAGTCCGACAACAACTTTCTGAAAATCTATAGTTAAGCCTGTCGGCGATGAAGCTAACGGCCAATCCAGGGCGCACCATATTAAAAAAACGAGAAGAAATAATACGATTTTATTTTTCATTTACAACCTTAAAAACAATATTTTTATATTCCTTGCCTTCAAACAATACTTTTTCCGCCGGTTTAACGAAATATTTGCTGATTCTTGGCAAAGCCGCCAGTCCTCCAAAAATGCACACAAGAGATAAGATTACCATAGATGTTTTCATTAAAAACGGAACCTCGTTTGTTTCTTGATGTTCTTTGGGTAATGGTCCGAAAAATACATTTTTTTGCAATTTCATAAAATATGAAATGGTTAAAATACTTCCAACGATTGCCCACAGTCCATAACCAATATGTTTGCTTTGAATGCAGGCAAATATAATAAGCAGCTTGCTAAAAAAACCGTTAAAAGGCGGAATACCGGAAATGCCCATGGTAGCGATTAAGGAGGTATTAAAGGTTACGGGCATTTTTTTACGTAATCCTCCCAACTTGTTTATGTCTCTGGTTTTAGTTGCATATTCAACCGCACCGGCATTCAAGAAGAGTAACGATTTGAATGCAGAGTGATTAAATAAATGTAACAGTCCTCCGAAAATACCCATAGGCGTACCCAGGCCTAGCCCTAAAACCACATAGCCAATTTGGCTTATGGATGAGTAAGCGAGCATCCGTTTAAGGTCGGTTTGGCCCAAGGCGAGCAACCCACCCGTTACGATAGAAATAGTGCCCAAAAACATAAACAGCGTTAAAAACGAATGATTTGCGCCCAGCACATTATAAAAAACACGAAAAAGGCTATAAATCCCCAATGATTTAATTAAAATTCCTGATAGCATAGCCGAAATCGGCGCTGGTGCTGCGGGATGAGCATCGGCAAGCCAGGCATGGAAAGGAACTATCGCCGCCTTTAGGCCAAAGCCCACAATAAATAATACACTAGCAAACGCAACAGCTTTGTTTACGCCCTGTGTTGTCAGGGTTTTTGCCATATCGGCCATATTTAAAGTAGAATAATTGGAGTAAAGAAAGGCGATACCTAAAAGAATGAAAAGAGAGCCCACAACACCCATAGCCATATACTTGAAGGCAGCCTCTAATTCTTCCGCCTGCGTTCCGTATGCGACCAAGGCGTAACTGGCTATGGAGGCAAGTTCAAAAAAAACATAAAGATTAAATATATCGCCGCTAATGAGCACGCCGTTCATCCCCGCGAGCATCAGAAGGAATAAGGTATAAAATTTGTTTTTCGCGGTGAACTGCTCCATGTAGTTAACGGAATATAAATTAATTATAAAAGTTATGAAACTAACTATTAAGAGCATAAAAGCGGTAAGGCTATCAATAACCAAAGGTATGCCTAGCGGCGGAATCCATCCGCCTACTTTATAAATAAAGGGAAGTTCTCGAGTGTTGACCGAAAAAATAGTATATACGGATATTAGAAACAAAGTAAACGTGATTAGGGAAGAAAAAATATCGCAGAAGCGTTTTTTCTTTTTTCCATACAGCGAAATTAAGAATGCTGCGCCCAGAGGCAAAATAATAAATAACGGAACTATTTTCATGTCACCCTTTTAAATTCTTTATTTTAGTAATATCAAATGTTCCATATTTTTCGTAAATCCGCATAGCTATGCCGACAACAAGAGCGATCGTGGCCAATCCTATTACAATAGAAGTTAACGCCATCGCTTGAGGAAGTGGATCGACCATGTCGGCAATTTGTTGGTTAGGCGAATAGAGTGGGGAACGTCCATTCATTTTATAACCAAAAAGAACCAAGAAAAGATTTACCGCGTAGCTGCATATTACCATACCAATAATTATCTTAATGATATTTCTCTTACGCACAATAGCATATAGTCCAATTGAAAATAATATTAAGCACAAAAAATAGGTACTCATTCTTTTGGGTTAAATTTTAATAAAACTAATACTAAAAATATTCCAAATAATCCCAGCGATACCTCAAGTAGGGCCAGGGCAATGTTAGAAATAGGTATGGTTCCGGCTGACAACAGCTGAAAAATTGTACCCTTGGGTAGCCAATTGGAAAAGAAATACCCAACGGTAAAGCCCAAAAGGGCAATAACCAAGAATATGATCGCGCCCAAGCTTTCCAATGCCGAAATCATCGACTGAGGTATTCGTTTCAATATTTCTTCTTTTCCGAATGCAAGCATAAAGAGAATGTAAGAAAGCGCGATGATAAATCCGCCGGCAAATCCTCCGCCCGGAGAAATATGTCCATGCAGAACGATATAGATACCGTAGAGAAGGATTATGCCTACGGAAATCCGAGTGACAGTCTTAACGACCAGGCTCATACCTTTTTCTTTAGAATCGTTCATCGTCATAGCCTTCGTCCTCTAATTTCTTTCTTCCTTTTTTACGCATTATCGCCATTACTCCCATGGCCGCGGCAAATAGTACCGTAGCTTCGCCTAGGGTATCGTAAGCGCGGAAATTCAAATTAATCGCAGAAACCAAATTTGCCGCATGTGTTTTTTCGCTTCCTTGTGTCAAATAATATTTTGATACCCGCATGGTAGGATTTCCAAATATCGGTAAATCTTTTGCGGCATGGTAACCGGCATAAAGAAACACCCCTAAAAAAACAACAACAACGATAGTATTAAAAAGCCAGCGTCCCGATGTGGAAAATGGCAAATCCTTTCTTGTGGTGGCCCGGATTAAAATAATTAAACATAAAATCTCTACTACTAACTGAGTAATGGCCAGATCCGGTGCCTTGAGGGTCAGAAAGGTTATGCATAACCCTAAACCGCCCACTCCTACCGCAACTACCGCAGAAAGCAGATCTTTTACGTTAATCGCGACTAACGCGGCAATAATTATGAATAATAGTAAAAAATTTATTTCTAGCATTTATTTAAAAAAATAGAAAAACAATCCTATCATTCCGATCAAACACCAAGCCAAATAAGTCGATAATATACCGTTATGCAAGTAACGTAAGAAAGTTATGAATAACGATGAAATCCTTTTCCCCATTTCGTAAATATCGAATATTTTCTTTTCTGCCATGGCATATATAACTTTAAAAATACCGATTTCTTTAAAGGAGTTATAGAAATCATCCGCTTTTACTTCTTCGTCGGGATCCGATTCTTCTCCCCCGACAAAAGAATTACTCACACTTATTTTTTTCTTTATTACTGCAGATATGATAAGGCCGAAAATAAAACCTAAAACAATCAAGATCGTGGTGAATGTAAGTTGATATGAATATGTTCCAGATAATATCCCCACACTTTTAAAGATAAATTTTAGGATAGTTGCCTGAGCGAAGATGCCGAAAATTACGCACAGTAAAGAAAGAATGATCGGCGCGAACAAAAGAAGCGGGCCAACTTCTTTTGTTTCTTTTTTAGAATTTCCTAAAAATACTCCTGAATTCAATTTTAAGAATGAGGCAAGGGTTAACCCCGAACCTATCAAGGCCAGAACTAAGGAAATCGCAATGATGAATTTTAAATAAAAAGAGGCGGTTGAATTCATGAAGTTTATTAAACTTTGATAGATCATCCATTTTGAGACAAAACCATTCAATGGCGGAATCCCGGAAATAGAAAAGGAAGCGATAAGGGTGGTGATAAAGGTAAGCGGCATATATTTCGCTAAACCACCTAACTGCGACAAGTCGGTCGTGCCTGCTCTCTTTTCAATATTACCGACGCTAAGGAATAAACAAGATTTATATATTGCGTGATTAACCATATGAAATAAACCCGCAGCTAAGCCCAGGGGGGTGCCAGAGGCAATACCTAAAACCATATAACCCACCTGAGATACTGCGTGGTAGCCCAAAAGCTTTTTTATATTATGTTGGATAAGTGCCATCATTACTGCGCAGATTATGGTAAGGGAACCGGCAACAAGCAAAATAATCTTTGCAATATCATCCAAGATGAAAGCATCTTTAACCACTCTTACTAAAAGATAAATGCCTAACAGCTTATCCAATGATGCGGGCAAATAGGCCACTACTGGTATGCTGGCGTGTTCTGCTGCTTCGGGAACCCAGGTGTGGAAGGGCATGCATCCGGCTTTCGCAAAACAACCAATGACAATACATATAAATGCGAGCAGTGAAAGCCCGTCATTTATAATAAGAAGGTTGCCTTGTATGGAAGTATTGGTGGTTAAGTAAGTATAAAGCAAGAAACCGAAAAGTAAAAAACCGTCGCTTCCCCCTACGATGATAAAAGTTTTTTTTGCCACACTGGCGATTATTGAGTTTGATTCGGAATAAAGGTTTATAAGTTGGAAAAGGGCTAAACCCAGAAATCCCCAGAAAATTACTATAAGGATAAGATTACTGGAAAAAGCTACCCCCAAAGATGAAAGTGCAGTCAGGAAAAACCAAATATAATATTGAATCTTTTTAGTTTTTATAAATCCTAAAGAGTAAATGAAAATAATAACGGTAAAAAATACTATAAGGATTCCTATCAGTTGCGAGAGCGGATCAAAAAATAAATTCTTTCTAAAGTCCATAATCTTTTTTTAAATTTTCTGTTTTTTGTATGGAAAGTTTTATTAAATCGTCACCGGTCAATATCTTTTCACCGGTTTTTAAGAAAACGGCGCTTCTTTCGGTGCAACAATAGCAAGGATCGACTGCCGCCAGAGTAATAGCAGCATCGGAAATAGTATAGCCGGGCACGGTTACGAGATTGCTCGCTACATTCACGAAGGAAGGCGCGCGTATTTTGTGCCTTATTGGCCGGTTGGTGCCATCGCTACGTATGTAGTGGATGCATTCACCGCGTGGTGCTTCCACTCTCCCTATCCCTTCTCCCGGAGGTATATCACGCACTTCTGCCTCGATCGCTCCGTCAGGAATTTTGTCCAGACATTGTTCAATGAGCGAACAAGATTCAAACATTTCAAGAATACGCACTATAACTTTTGCGTATATATCTCCTTCGCGGCAGGTTATGACTGACCAGTGTAGTTTGTCGTAAAAAGCGTAAGGATCGTCTCTGCGCACATCTATATTGACGCCGGATGCCCGCGCGGTCGGGCCGACAACAGCTATGGATAACGCATCTTCCTTCTTTAATATCCCTACACCCTTAGTTCTGGTTTGGATAACCGGGTCATCCTCAATCGCCTTTTGGAATAATTGCAGGGTAGGATAGAGCTCTTTGATGGTTTTACGTAAAACTTGATAATCCTCTTTTTTCATGTCACGCCGGACCCCACCGATTTTCATCATCGCGTAATTTTGGCGGTTACCGGAAATTAATTCAAACATATCTAAGATCGGTTCCCGTGCTTTCCATGCCCACATCCAAATGGTGTTATAACCAATAAAATGCCCGGCAAGCCCGAGCCAAAGAAGATGTGAATGTAGGCGCTGTAATTCATCGATAATCATACGAATGTAATGAGCGCGTTCAGGTATGTCTATTTTTAGAAGGTCCTCCACCGCCAAGCAATACGCAAAAGGATGGGAAGTTGAACAAATACCGCAGATACGTTCGACCAAGAACGTTATTTGGTCCCAGTGTTTCGCTTCCGCGAGCTTCTCTATTCCGCGATGGTTATAGCCGATATCTACTTCCAGGTCGACTACTCGTTCACCCTCGACGATGAGCTTAAAAAATTCCGGCTCTTCTTGCAGTGGATGATACGGGCCAATAGGAACAATTTTGCGTTTACTCATTGGTATAATCCTTTCGTAAGGGATAGCTGTCTTTGGGCCAATCGTTATCCAGTAATAAATGCGTTAAATTGGGGTGGCCGATAAAACGTACGCCCAACATTTCATTGATTTCCCGTTCTACCCAGTCGCTTGCTCTAAATAGTTTGGTTAATGAATCAATTTCAGGGTTATTTTTTTCTAGAAATACCCGGATGTTAAAAATTTCCCCGCTCTTGTCGCAGCTAAAATGATAAATCAGCTCAAAATTTTGTTCATTGTCTATGCCGGTTATGGTAGAAAGGCGCATGGATAGGTCAGAAAAGAAAAGTTTTGCCGTCTGTAAAAGATGTTTTTTATCAATAGTCAGGTAAATCCTTTTGGGGCTCTTTGTTTCCCACTCTTTTATGGTTTCCTTTAACGCATTTTTTACTTCATCTTTAATCATTTTACCGCCTGTTTATTTTATCAATTAGTTTTACAATTCCAGTGATCATTGCTTCTGGCTTGGGGGGGCAGCCCGGTATATATACATCAACCGGAATAACTTCATCAAGTGCAGCCACAGTGTTATAGCTATCTTTAAACATATGACGAGAGCAGGGGCAGGTGCCTACTGCTATCACAAAACACGGTTTTGGTGCTTGTGCGTATACCTTTTTAAAGCGTTTCAGCGCTTTTCTATTTAAAGATCCGGTTACAAGAATTGCGTCCGCATGCCGGATGCTGCCGATTAACTGTATACCAAAACGTTCTATATCAAAGCGTGGGGTAATACAATCTAAAATTTCAATGTCACAGTTGTTGCAGGAACCGATGCTTGCGTGAAAAACCCATAATGATTTTGTGAGAATTTTTTCTTTTAGGCCCATCACATTCCTCGCAACGCTAAAATAATACCAACAATACCTACGGGAAACAAGAAAAACCAAAAAAAGTTTAAAATTTCTTTAATGCGTAACCGCGGATTTATATTTTTTATTACCGCAACCAGCAATATGATTATTATGTATTCTGCTGGTATGGTGAGAAATTTTTGCCAGGCTCTAGAGTGAGGAAATTGGCCAAAAAGTAAAATCAATAAAAGCGGCAGTGAACCGTATAAAAGAAGTTTTGTGGCGCGGAAAAAACCCAACAATGAACCGGAATATTCTATCATAGTGCCGCCCATAATTTCCTGCTCTGCTTCCGCAGCGTCAAAAGGAACAATTCCTAGTTTCGCTTGAAGATAAAATAATCCCAGAATGCTTGCGATAATGCCGGATAAACTTGCGATGTGGGCGTGGGTGGCTTGTTGTGCTGCGATAATGCCGTTTAACTTGATGCTTCCGCCCGACTTGATAATAATAATGACTAAACTTACGATAAATACAAATTCATACGCAAGCATAAGTTTTATTTCTCTTGTTGCGCCAACGAGCGCCAGGGGGTTGTTTGACGCAAAAGAACCGATAATGATGCAAAGTGACGGAACAATGAGTAGATACAATAGAACTATTACATCTATGGTAAAGCTGTTATGCATGAAATAACTTTGTAAAATAGCAAGACTGAAGATTGTTGTCGAAGAAAAAGCTATGATCGGAGATAATATAAAAAGCCATTTTGAGGCATTGCGTGGCATTAATGTTTCTTTTGTGAATAGTTTTGCGATATCAATAAAGCTTTGATACCAGGGAGGGCCAACCCGGTATTGGAAACGTGCGGTTAGTTTACGTTCTAACCACCAACCCATGGCGCCTACGATAAACGCAAAAACAAATTCTGGAAATATTATTAAGTAAGTAAGCATAGGGCTTATTTCTTCTTTTTATATAAAACAGTATCGTCAAGAAACCACTTTTTATTGGATTTAATAGCCAATATATCAGAAACCAGATAGATACCTTGTGCGATATCGTCTGTGTCGATATCCTTGATTTCGAGCGCTGTGTAGAGGCAGGTTGGAATGCAAGATTGATTGTTTCTACTTATGCAATAATCGCATTTAGAGTCAAAAAATTTTAAAAAATCTGCAAAAATGACGCCAAAAGGGCAAGCAATAGAACAGGTTTTGCATCCGGTACAAAGAAAACGCGCACGCTTAATAATACCTTTGTCGTCTCTTGAGAGTGCCTTATGATAACAAGAATTTACGCATGGTGCTTCTTCGCAGTGATGGCAAATTAATGAAAACGTTGCGAGTTCTCGTAAGGAAGTGATGCCGTTGTTTTGTGGATGGTAAATATAGCTGCATTTTACCACGCATTCCGGGCAGGCATCGCACTTGTCTAAGTCAATAAATAGTCGTTTCATATTGTTTCAGATGTTAGTGTTGAGATGCCAGGCATCAGAGGCCAGATGTCTGATTCGAGAAAAAAATTTATCTGTTCCCCGGCTCTTGTTTTATATCTTCTATCCTCTGTCTTCTGCCTTTTACCCTCTGACTTCTGTCTTCTGATCTCTGTCTCTTGTCCCCTGACTTTTATTTTCTATCTTCTGATTTCTGTCCTCTGTCTTCTGACCTCTGATGTCTGACTTCTGTTCTCAGTCCCAAATATCCTCTATCTCTTTGATGTCTTCAAACCGGAATACCGGACCATCTTTGCAAATATAAAATTTGCCTAAACGACAATGGCCGCATTTGCCCAAACCGCAGCTCATATTTTTTTCCATCGAGAGATAAATATTAGTAGGTTGCAATCCTAAATCAAGCAGTTTGAGTGTTGCAAATTTCATCATAATTGGCGGGCCGCAAACTATACCAATCGCTTCGGGTAAGCATAGCGGCAGCTTATCCAAGAGCGTGGTAACGATGCCCACGTTCCCTTTCCAGGAGTTATCGGCTCGGTCAACAGTGAGCCGGAATTCGACATTATTTTGTTTTTTGAATTCATCGAGTTGATATTTATATACGATATCTACAGGGCTGCGCGCGCCGTAGCAGATAATAATTTTCTTAAAATCGGTTATACGCGCATAAAGCGCGTAAATTAAAGAACGCAGTGGCGCCAGTCCAACCCCGCCGCCAACGATGACCAATTCTTTTCCCTTGAAGCTATCAAGCGGGTACCCGTTGCCGTAGGGGCCGCGTACGCCAAAAATATCGCCTGGTTTAGCTTTGTGGAATAGCTCGGTTACCTTACCCACCCGCATAATGGTTACCTCGAATCCGTCTTTACGGTTAGGATTGGATGAGGGAGTAAACGGAGCTTCCCCCACCCCGGGGTACGTTAATTCGATAAATTGTCCGGTTTCAAAAGAAAAATTCTCCTCCGGCTTAAAAATAAAAGTTTTAATGGTCGGTGTTTCTTCTATAATTTTGGTAACCGTAACTTTCTCGGGCAGATAAATTTGTTTAGTTTTCATGCGGGTGTTTTTATTGCGAGTTGCTTAAATACTTCGCGTATGTCAATTTTTGCCGGACAGCTTTCGATACAGCGGCCACAACCGGTACAGGCATACGTTTTTATATTATCCGGAAAGAACTCAAATTTTTTAACATAACGGTTACGAAGGCGTTGTTGGCGTAATTTAAGCGGATTGGCTCCTCCGGCTACGCGGGTAAAATTTTTGTATTGGCAACCATCCCATATTTTTGCGCGTACATATGTTGTCGTGTGCCCTGAATCACACAAAAGAAAGCAATGACAGGTAGGGCAATTCATAATGCAGGCTCCACACTCGACACAGCGTAATGCTTCCTGGGGCCAGACAGCGTTCTCGTATCCATCTTTTACAAGGTTATAGAGCGCATCTTTGTCGGCAAGTTGTTGAGATTTCAGATAGGCTGTTAGATTCTTTACGATATCTTCTCTTTTTTTGGTTTGCTCAAGTATATGGTTATCGTCGACAGCTTTAAATAAGTCTTTATTATTTGTGATTGCGAGCTCTCCTTTCGGTGAGCCGACCATAACAATATATCCGCCTGATACCGGTGATAGGTTAAAATCAAAAGATTTTTCCGGATACGGATTGATTCCCAGTGCCAAGCAAAAACAGACATTTTTATAACCGGTGCAGTCACTGGAAATAATGAAGTTATTATTGCGCATTGTTTGGTAGTGAGTATCTGTGGTTCCTTCCAGAAAGACAAAGTCGTGAATAGCCAGTGAAGCGAGATCGCAGTTCTTTGCTCCGACAATACAGAAAGGTTTCTTTATTTTAGAATTATGTGAAAAATATGTGTGTATTGATTCGCGTGAGGGGGTAAAAAATTGGCGCAGAGAACTTATCGGCCGGTATTTGTTAAATTCGAAAACACCGCTATAGCTTTGCCAGCAGTATTCTGTTTCTCCGGTTGGAGTGTATACGTGGTATTGCCGGGAAAAGTTTTCTAAAAGCTTGGTAAAATTATTTTTTTGAATAAAGTAATTTTGTTTCACGACATCTTGTGAATTTTTTCACAAATAATATGAAAATAAAAAAACTATTTTTAAAGTATAGCAGTAAAACTTTTCTTGTCAAGGATTATCGCGACCTATTTTGTCAAAACCGGATAAAAAATCTCGCATGGCTGACAGGCATTCGTTAGTTTTTTCTAGAAAATGGGTATGTGAAGCATCCTCTATAATGCGCAGTATTGAACCCGGAAGCATAGTTTGATAATAGGCGGTTGTTACGGGGCGTGCTTCATCGTAGCGTCCAGCCAGGAATAATGTAGGAATATTTATCTTGTGCAGGTCGTGTGCGCGTTCGTAATCTTTGAGTGTTCCGGTGCAGGTAAATTCGCTCGGTCCCCACATTTTGGTGTAGATAGTTGAATTTATTCTTGCAAAGGTTTTTTGCAAACAGTCAGGCCAAGGTTCTAATCGGCACACATGAAGTTTGTAGTACAACATTACTGCGTCTTGGTATTCTTTAGAATCGTAAATGCCCCGCTCCTCTGCTACAGCGACGGCCGATTGAGCATGCGCGGGTAGCTGTCTAAGGTATGCGCGTTGGTCGGCTATCCAGCGGGAAACGCTTAAGCACGGCCCGGAAAGTATCATACTGGCGATACCAGAAGGTTGTTTCGTTAAGATGTATTCGATCGCGAGCATTGTTCCCCATGATGTGCCAAGGAGGTGTATAGTTTGTAATTTAAGGGCGGTACGTATTTGGGAAAGTTCTTCGACGGATCTTTCTAGTGTCCAGAGGCTAGGATCCTGTGGTTGTTCGGAATTGCCGCAACCTAGTTGGTCGTAAAAGATAACTGGCCGATCGTTACTTAATGTGTGGAGAGGCTCAAGGTAATCATGGGTAGCACCCGGTCCTCCGTGCAGCATCAAGAGAGGGGTTTTCTTTTTGTTGCGTCCTATAATTTTATACCATGCTTTGCCGCCCGTGACTGGTATAAAATCTTCGACCGTGTCGTTGCGGAAATCGTCCACGTTTCCCAGCGCGCTAGTCTTTTGTTACTTTTAGATCGCCGTTTTCACCCCAGGAAGTGTAAAATTTGCAGGTCATTTCTTTATTGTTGTTCACTGTCCCGGAAAAGCTGTAAGATTTTGAGCTTGAAATTGCCGTGAAAGAGATGGCGGTATCCTTTATTGTTCCGGAAATAACATAGTAGTTTCCTTCCCAGTCAGAGAGAGTGCCGCTGATAGCGTCGCCGGCTTGCGCTAATTCGAGTTTCCCCGATTTTGTCCCGTCACTATACACATATTTCCAGTTGCCGGTTACGTTATATTGGGTTTGGGAAAAAACATCAGTTGTAATTGTCGCAGTAATAATTGCGCACGCAAAGAAAATCTTTTGCAGTAATTGCTTGTGTTTCATCAATACCTCCTTGTAAGCGTTTATACGCTATATTTGCTGTATGCCTAAATAAACACCATTTCCGCTGTAGTATTCGATAGTGCCGGCTTGTGGATTGTATACTGAAAGCATCCATTTTCCTTCGGCAATAAGGGGATCGTTATCTTTTTTTATTTGTGCGTTTACCGTTACGGTGGCGGTGGCGGTGTTATCAGTAGTTAAATCGGTAGATGTTTTGGTGGCAATTGTTTCTGCTGTTTTTATTGTTTCGGTCGAAATGCCTTCGATGGATTTCTCGTTCGTTTGATTTTTTTGCGGTGTGCAATTGGCGCATGCCAGACAGAACGCTATTAGAAAAAATATTTTGATCATAAATCTCCTCCTTCCTAATATAGTATATGTATTCTTGCGATTATGCAAGTTCCTGTAAAAATTTTTTTAAGCGCTCGCGATGCTCAACATAGGCTTGGGAAAGAGCTTCAAGTAACTGCCGTATTATTTTTGTGTCAGTTTTATAAATCGAGAAAAATCTACTTTCGATGACTGAATCTTCCAAGGTTAAAGCTATTTCCAGTGCTTTACGTAAAGATATTTTTTTTCTTTTTGCACGCACTATGTATTTTTTGATTGACGTGAGAGATTTCTCTATGCCAGACAGTGCGAATCGGTCGGTATCGAATTGTACGTTTTTATCTGCCACTTGCGGATATAATTTTCTAATCCAGCTGGCATGCACGAGTTCTTCCAGCGACAAAATGTGCCAAAATTGTTGATGGAAAATGAACTGTCTTGAGAACAATGCATAAAGTGCGCTTATCGTTTCTTCATGCTGGGCCAGCCGTTCAACGGTCATCATTTGCCTTTTTATGGTGTCCATACCCCTCCTTGCTTATACTTCTTTTGGTAAGTTACCAATGTAGCGTTTAATAAGTTCCGCAATATGCGAAAAACGGCATTGCGCTAACCATTCTTTTTGAAAAACACTTGCCCCAAAGGTTATCGCGCTAGCACCATTGGTGAAATAGGCGCGCATATTTTCGGGAGTAACTCCGCCGCACGCTAAAAGCTCTATCGAATCAAAAGGGCCTTTTATTTCCTTAAAGTATTCTGGGCCGAAAAATCTTGCCGGGAATACTTTTACCATGGTTGCGCCCATGCCCCAGGCAGTATATATCTCCTGAGGAGTAAGTGCGCCAGGAAATACCGGTATATTTTGCTTAAGGCAAGACTTTACGAGTTTTTGCGTGCATGTGGGCATTACTATGAATGTTGCACCGGCCCTTAGGGCATTATTGAGTTGTTTTACGGTTAATACCGTTCCGGCGCCGATTGTTAATTTGCCGGAAGCGATATTTTTGGCTGTTTTAATCAAATGAACGGCGTTGTCGGTATTCATGGTGATTTCGATAGTTTCGAGGCCGCTTGCAATAATAGTTTCGATGAGCGGTGTGAGAATCTTGAGGTCAACCCCTCTTAGAATCCCCATGATTGGTTTTTTCCTAAAACGCGCAATATCCATGATTAATCTTCGTCGACTCCCGCGAGACTATCGTAAAATTCTCGGTAATTTTCCTTTTTGTCGCTGTCGCGCAAGGCTATTGCGGCCCTAGGGTGCTCGTCTAGAATGCCTGTAATTGCGTAGGGAATGATGTAGCCCCACTCCATTTTTTCCCGTAACGGAATAAACTCGGTGGATATGACATCGAGAATCGGTCGAATATCGAATTTTGGATTTTTCAGGAAGCCGAGAATCAGTTCTAAAGGGCAATTGCCGGCAGCTCGGCCCAGGCCATAAATAGTTCCGTCAACGTAATTGGCATTATGTATAATTGCTTCAATGGTATTACCAAAGGCGAGTTGCTGGTTGTTATGCGCATGGATGCCGATTTCTTTAGTTTTAATAATTTCTTTTGCTTTTTTTATCAAATATTCGGTTGTTTCCTGATAGAGTGCACCGAAACTATCAACGATATAAATAACGTTTGCTCTACATTCTTTTTCAAGTTGGCATAGACATTCAGTGAGTTCGTTATCCAGTGCGTGCGAAATTGCCATAATATTTACAGTAGTTTCGTATCCTAAATCCGCAAAATGATTAACCAGATGTATTCCCTTATCGATATCTTTCACATAAGAGGCCACGCGTACCATGGTGACTGGGCTATCTTTGCGGGGTTTAATATCCTCCATGTCAACTCGGTCGACATCAACCATGACAGACAGTTTTGTTTTTGATTCAATTCCTTCCGTTATTCTTTTGATATCTTCATCGTCGCAAAATTTCCATTTGCCGAATTCCTGAGCCGAAAACAGACGTTTGGAATTCTTGTACCCTATTTCCATGTAGTCTACGCCCGCATCCGAAAGCGCTTTGTATACGGCGCGCACAAAAGTATCTTCAAAGTCATGATTGTTGATGAGTCCGCCGTCGCGTATGGTGCAGTCCAGCACCTTTATCTTTTCTCTAAACATTACTCCTCCTTATTATATAGGTCTGATTAGTATAAATAATCTTCTATTATCATGTGCGCATTGAAACTGTTTGGTTGCTGCATGTAAACGGATAGGGAAGTTTTATTTGTATTTATTTAAGACGTCTAACAATTTTTTAGCACATGCTGGCATGGCTACTTTTTTTTCGATTAGTATTTCTTTTGCGGACAAGTTTTTTGCATAGAGCGTTTTATTGGCATCCCAGTGTTGTGTGATAACATCCCCTCCTAATTTTATTCCTGCAAACAGTCCGCGGCTTCTCGAATAGGAAAGGATTCCCCCTTTAAGCTCAACATCAGTGGCGGCTTCCGCATTTCTCCCTACCGGACCGGCAGATACCGCTGCGTCTGCGCCCAGCTTAAATTTACCTTGCAGAATGCCGTCGACACTTCTTTGATTCATTACCAACAGAACAAAATCGGTCGCCTGTCCTCCTATCTGCCAGCCGATACTGCCGCCTGCGAGAGTAAAAAATGCCGGGCTTGACCATTGTTTGGTTTTTTCGCTGCGTACCATAAGAATTCCCTGGCCATATTTACCGCCGATACCAAAACCGGCAGAAACAGTTGAGGGAAATATGGCGATAGCCGAGCATTTTTTGAGTAAATCAGCCGGGATGCTTTGATCGGGCATTTGTTGTATTTCTGCTAATATTTTACCCGCTTCCTCTACGAGCGCTGTCCATTTATCTTCAGCATAGGTTGCTGTTGGTGTGACCGCAAAAACACATAATAAAGAAAGCAAAAATATGCCCGTTATTCGTTTTCGTGCGGAGTTTACTTTCGTATTTTGCGGATAACGAATGGCTGCTTTTTGTAAAATATTAGTACGCATCTTATTTTATTTTTCGTGCAGACGGTAATACTGCCTGGGTAATTTTAGGCAACGTTCCGAATAAGTTTTTGTATGCTTCGTTATATGCGTCTTTACCTGCGGCGAGCGCAAAAGTATAAGGCATTACTGTTTTTGCTTGCAGGCTCATTGCTTTACTGACGGCGCGAATATCCCATTGTGCATGGCTGTCTTCGCGTAAGCGAGAAATATGATATAACTCTCTTGCGTTTATTCTCATTAACACACGGCGCCGGTGTGCATTGGTAAGTATATAGGCGGCCGTCTGGGGTATTTTTTTTCTAATGGCGTCATACGTGCGGTTAGTTTTTTTGATAATTTCTTTAAAATATTTTTCCATGCCCACTTCCTTGATTGATAAAGGAATTGTTACACCGAGTTGTGGTTCGTAGCTTTGGGCGGTAATGGTAGACATGCGATGCCGTTTGAGTTGTCCGAAACAGGCGGCGGAAAGTATTATTTCAAACGTAAGATGTGCGTATTCAAATTCACGCAGCATGGAATCGTAGAATTGCATATGTTTGCATGCGGCCTTAAATAGAGTTTGTAGTTTTTTTGGGCTCATTTTTTTTATGATACGTTTGCACTCAAGATATGATAAGTTGGTTACACTGTGTAATAAGCTCGCTGCAACACGTATATCGCCGTCTTTGCTGTATTCGACCAACGAAACCTCTTTTGCCTCGTGGTATAGCGGTTTATGTACGCAGGTAGTTTGGGTGGATTTTATCGTGGCACGCAGCTCCGGATAGGTATAGCGGTCCCGGTCATTCGCTTCATAAAAAAGAACAATCGATGGCGCAATTTCCGCTATTTGTGCGTGTATTGTTTTACCGAGGTCCCTTACTTCGGCTAGTTCGCTGGAAGCAAACCGGCGTAACATCAATTCAAGATTGCGGGCGTTGATGGTGAGCCCGACCTGCGATTGTGTTGCAAGGGATGTTATATAGCGTGCGTCTTCTTTTGCCCATCCTTCCAGGAGACTGTGATTTTTAGGGTCAGCAGCCAACGCACTATTTTTCTTAAAAACATATTCTTTGAGGCTGTCGAATAGCCGCGTGTATGCCTCATTTTGTTCATGAATGAGCGCGGTAAATTGCTTTTCTGTCGGTGTATTTTTAATTTCCTGGGGAATGACAAAATCCCGGTCTAGTGTTACATAACGTTGAGATTTCTCGGTATATGAGCAAAGCCTAAATTTTTCTACCTCTTCCATTGCCAGCCGCGAAATTTCCAGGATATCAAGGTTGAAGATTGCGTGTTCGGCAACGGAGTGGTGCCCCATTTTAAAAATAATGCTAGAATTAGATTTTCGAGCGCGGTTAACTTCCGATCGTGCGTCTTTTCTTATCTCGTTGATTGGCCGAGGATCCCTGGAAATACGGGCGTAAGCCGCCGAAAGGACTTCCGGAGTGACATCATCGCGATGGCCTCCTTTTTCTTGTAATTCCTGCAAAACAGAACTGTCAACATTGTAACCAGCTAAATAAACTTTCATAATTGTATTGAATTAGTGTTTATGTGTAATACGATAAAGGCTAAATGCGACGAGCGCATAGGCAAAAAGGCGGATAGTAATTATTGTTTCTTGCAATAATGTTTCGAGCCCTTGGATCGCGAGAATATGTGCTATTGCAAATATGCCAAATGCTGTCGCGATAAGTGCGGCTAATTCATTTTTATCTTTTTTATAGCCGCTATAGCCAAGTATAAGGATGGTAAGACATAATATTAAATTAATGATATTGATCGGATCAACTGCAAGTGACATTTTTCCTCCTTTGATTGTGTATGTGTGTCATATTATATGCATAACAAAACGAAAATATTATAACTCCTTTTCGGTTGATAAGCAAAATAAAATATTCGGTTCACAAAAAATAAGGTATATTTTTTGTGCGCGTTTATAGTTATTGAGAGTGTACATATTTGGCATGTTGCAAATAGTTTAGTGTTGTATAAAGTCTTGGTAGATCCCTACCAGGAGCGCGGTGATAGAAGTGAAAAAAATCAAAAAATAGTTAATGGTATCTTTACGGGAACGCAACGAGCATAATATTTCAGCTAAGAGATTATTTTCATCCCGGGAAAGTGTCTGGTGGGTAGCTATTTTTTCCGCGAGACCGGTATGAGTTAAGATATGTTTTAGGCGTATATCTTGACGGAACCGATAAAGGAAATAAATGAAGAATCCAGCTATGCCGATATACCATAAAATTTTTGCGAAAAAAGGATGTGTTTTTAGGGTTATATTGACTAAACGTATCGATATAATAGCGATGATTCCAACGAAGAAGAATATCCATGAGGTGGTTGTTTCGCGACATTGAATGTGTCTCGAGCAGTTCAAACATTTTGTATTTTTATCCAATTTTACCCCCTTCTTGGTGTGGCGTATTACATAATTCGAAATAGTACGTATTTTACAGCGTAATAGCTTTTTTTCAATAATTTAGGTATAAGGTCATAAACAATAGCTCAATGTTTTTAAGGATAAATAGCATAAAATATACGATCTTCTAATATTATCAATGGTTTTAGTTGTTTTTTGCAGAAAAATATGTTACTCTTAAATTGATGACAATCTGGTTTCTGATAAAGGTAAACCAAGGGTAACCTTGGGGCGCAAAGCTACCTATCCCGATATAACCGGGAAAGAGGGGTTACCAGAAAAACCATGTTTTTCCTAAGTTTTTCTGACTTAGGTTTTTTTATTTAAGCCCTCAAGGCGCGCGATGTGTGTCTTTGAGGGTTTTTTTTGGAGGGCTAAATAATGAAAAAAGAAATAGCGTTTGCAGTAATCTTGGTAAGTATTCCTTTCCTTGCGTTTGCCGGTAGCACAGCTAACGTAAGAATATCGTGTGTTATCCCGGAACGAATTGAACTAAAAAGAACAGCCGTATCTGGGCCAACGGAATCGAATAATCAAACTGAAACAAAAAATAACAACGACAGCGAATATACCCACGCCAACAGCGAAATCCTGCGCGAGGGTAACCGGATTATCATTGAAACTGTAGTGGTAAAATAATTATTAAAACTACAGTGCAAGGTTAGGGGTGGTTACTTTTTTTTAAGTGGTACAGAAAAATTGTGCGTAAATCCTTCCGAAACTTCTATCTCACTTTTTACCGCCACCGTAGGCAAATATTCTAAGGGCAATGAGTTTACGTCTAGGATTACACTATGTTTCCCCGGCTTAATATTCGCAAAAAAATAGGCCCCCTTATCGTTGGTGAGAGTTGTCTTTTTGCCGTCGAGAATCAATTTTGCTTTTGCAATAGGAGTGTCTTGGGTGTCTAATTTCCCGTTGCCGTTTTCATCGTAAAAAATAACACCAGCGATCCCTGATGTTGAAGAGATTCCAAAAGCTATTTTTTGAGATGCTGATGACCGCGAGCTTACTTGGAATGATGAAGGTGTGGTAATTATATAGCCGCGAGGAATACTAGTCATGTCTATCATGGCGTATACGCTTTCGGCACGTAAGGAAATAGAAAATTTCCCTTCTTTATCTGTGACGGTCTCGGTAGGTCCGGCAATTATTTTTATTCCCCCCACCCCCTCTTCAGCACCACTCCTGATACCGTCAGCATTACTATCCTTAAAGACTATACCTCGGATACGTAATGACGGTGTCCAGCGAAAAAAACTATCCCAGGCTAACCTAACTCCCAGGCGTGCTTCTGCTTCAATGAATTTAGCTACATCAGGATTTTCTGCCCAAACATTGCGTACCCTACCATCAAAAAAATATTGAATATCAGGTTTAGGTGAATAAGTAACATTAACAGTCCCCTCTAGACTGTCTTCCCCGGAAAGAAATGAATGAATGGTGGTGGCGTTTTGTTCATCGCGATAGTAAGCGCGTATGGTAGTAGCCCAAGAAGGGCGGAATGCATGGTAGAAATCAACACCGCTTTCCATTACCGATGGCGTTGAACGCGTGTTGGAAGCAATTTCGTCTACCCAAGAATAAGTAATATTTGAATAAAGATAAATATCGCGTAATAACTCTAGCCTCGCTCCACTTAAAATACTGTTACGTAGATAGTCTGAGCTTGCCGAGAGCGGATTAACGCTACTTTGATAGTTATATCCAATATTCGTATAGAGCGCATGGGTACGAAAAAGCGGTATATCAAAGCGTTTATTATAATTGGTTTGTGCATTTAAATTACGCTGCGGAAAAGACAACCCTGGAGAATTGGTATAGTAAAGACTTGCGGACAGATTCGATGTCGGATCAAAAGTGATATGTGCAAAATTATCCCACTCGACGTTAAGCGCGTCCGGGTTATCTTCTTTAAGGAGCAATTTATTACGATAGACGTCTATGGCAGTATTGAAGGAAATCTTATCTGTAGGCTGCCAATCAATACCAGCCAATGTTCCTATTTCTCCGCTGGCAGAAGGCCTTGAACTTATGGTCATAAAATCTTTTTCAATATTGCGAAAAGCGCAGTGTAGAATTGCGCGAGGTAATTTCCATTTATACATAACATTAGCGGCAGTTTTTTTCTCGTCAGATGCGATTTCTGAAGCAAGCGTGGCGTTGGGGAAAATATGATTGCTCTGAAAAGAGAAAACCTTACTTCTTAAAAAATTCTTCCTATCTTGGCCATAACCGTGCGCATAATTAAGGTAAAAATTATTTTTTTTATAGGGGAAAAATCCTAATCTTAATCCTTCTATGTACGAATCTTGTTTTAGTCCGAGTACTGGGGAGAGAACACTTTGATAATAGGTACTTTCCCGGCCATAGATAACGTTGTATTGCAAATTTTTATTAAACATCGGCGCTTCTACCGAGAAACCGCGTAAGGTAACTCCTGGGACCGACAGTGAAGAGAACGGTTTAGTAAAATCAAAGCCACGTAATTTCAAGTTTTCAAATCCTAAAAAATGCCCGTCGGTTAATCCGGTGGTATAACTTGTTACTTTTTGATCTTGGTTTTGTTTTGACCATGAAAGGGAGGCATCGAATTCGCCATAGGGGGTAGGGCCAATCATGCCTGCCCATTGGTCAAAGGTTAAGCTCTGGCGTTTCATCGTGCCTAAGCGTCTTCCCCGGTAATATTGCCCCCAGTCTGAACGGTACATGAATTTAAATCCTTTCCCTTTTTCCCAGGTATTTTGTTTTTCATCAAAAAATCCAGACGGGACTACTTTTATTTGCAGTGTCCACCTAGCGTTACTATCCCAGATATGTAGAAAGGTTGACCCAACTTTTACGGCAACGATCTTTACGGAATTAGCGTTGATACGTTCGATTAGAATAATTTCCGGATTAATAGCTAAAAAACGGGCTATACCAGAGCCTTTTACAATAAAAAATTCATCTAGAGAAAGTTGTGCGGTAAGAGGAAATTTATCTTTTGCATCAATGCTAAGTTCAATTGCCCCCTTTTCCTTTAATTCATTTTCTGTTTTTTTCCCCTGATATACCGGTGCCTGATTTATTTTTGTTTTAGATTGTTGTGTTTGCTGAATATCTTTGTTATTTTCAATGATTATTGGTTGATTGTCTGCGGTAAGAGTCAACTTTTCTGGTTCTTTTT
This sequence comes from Candidatus Omnitrophota bacterium, assembly GCA_037146775.1. GTDB lineage: Bacteria > Omnitrophota > Gorgyraeia > Duberdicusellales > 4484-171 > JBAWWL01. Next base: position 30,420 of record JBAWWL010000010.1, read on the forward strand.
CGTACTGTTTGCCAGGTTCTGTCGGTATTTTCTTTCTGGGAGGGGCGAGCTTTTTTAGTGGTTGTGCTTGCGTTTTTTTCTGTAACTTTTCTACTACGGTTTTTTGCTGCTTTTTTGTAGCCGGGGTTTCTTCTATGACGCGACCATCGATGGTTCGCTTTATAAGGTTAATATAAGAACGCGGTTCTTGAGCGCTTGGTTCGACTATTTCTGCAAGATGAAAATAATGAAGCGCGTTTCGGTAGTCCCCTTCATTTAATTCTTCTTTGCCGATTTCAAGCAGATATTCATATGAAGAAGATTCAGCATAAGCGGGTAGGGTAAGTAAACAAGAGCACAGCAGCAGTATATATAAAACAGCGATGATTTTCATTAATCACGTACGTTGGAAATTAGTACTTCTCCTTGTGGCGAAAAGGAAACATCAATTTCTTTAACTAATACGTCACCTCCTTCTAGGTCAAAATTAAAAAAGAGCGTGTAATCGCCAGGCGAGATATCTTTTGGTAAGGAGATTTTAATTTCTGTCTTATTCCCTGGCAGAGTGTAAAGCTCAGGCGTTGTCCCTCTATCAGCTACTATACCCTTTGCATCCATAATATAGTAAGAACCTTTAGCGTAAAGGAAAGTTTCGCCGCCGTTAGTGAAGCTTCCAGTGAATGAGCGGCCTTTAGCCGCTAAAGCGTCAAAAACAGCTTTCTTTTTACCCGGTTTTGGTTCAATAATTATTAATGAACCTACTCGGCCTAAAATCATAACAGTTTTACCCTCCTGGTCAAACCCCTTCCCGATAGTAGTTTCGAAGAAAAGAACGCCGCAATGTACTTTCGTAAAGCTTGCGTTTGGTTTTAGATTGAGTTTAATTTCTTTACGTTCACGGGCAGCTAGATTTATTTCTTGCGGTGCGAAGCTAATCCATGAAGCAAGAGAAGTGTCGGTTGTACCAGGAGAGTAAAACTCTTTTGTTCCGTCGAAAGGAGAAACATATACGAAATCTTCCAGATATATGCGCACGGCAACCGGAGTATCAAGCGTATTTTCTACATTGATGGTATCGCTATAGGTATCAGTTACGGCAAGATAAGTGTGTATTTTGGGGTTATCAATTCTCAGTGCAAAAGCTGATACCGGTAGCATTGTAATAATAGCGCATAACGTAATAAACCTGAAAAATAGCATTATTTCTCCGTTTTTCCTCTTGGCATAAAAACTATTGTAATACTACTGAAAATGTAACTGTGCCGTTATATGTTCCGGCTGGTTTATCGGTTATCGGCGCAGAGCCAGCTGGTTCCCCTGGTGCTCCGGTAGCTAATCCGTAATATGCGCGCACAATTCTGGGTACACCCGCATTTCCATTATAAATTACTTTGTTGGTCGCAAAAGCAAGTGATGTGGCAGTGAAACTATCTCCGGCCGGCATAGCCCCTTGAGCAATGCCATTAACCGCGTCTTGCGATTTATAGTCGGGTGTCATCATAAGGTTATTGTTAAGATCGCTTCCGCCGGTGGTTGTAAAGCCGTTGCAAGTTTGTTGCAGCCTATATGCGCTGCCGGCAGTTCTTCCGATCAGAAATACCGTAAAGTATTTTCCAGCAAGATAGATACCATTTGTTTGATCGTAAGTAAGTGTGCCAAAATCCATGCTTGTTACTGCCGCTGATCCTGCTCCGTATGGGTCAACTCCTGGTGGTGCTGATTGTATCCAATAGGTTAATTCAAGTCCTGAAGGTACGATTGCGCGTACGGGGACACTTGCAGTACTGACAGCAAATGCCGGGTTGCTTAAGGCAACCATTAATGTTGCGACGATTAGGGTTATTATACGTCTCATTTAATCTCCTTTCATCCTTTAATGTTCCACTAAAGCGTAACTAATTTGTGCACGATAGTCTCCTGCCTTGGTATCTATGGGTACCTTGAGTGAATATTTCATCCGTATAACTGAGGCATCACCGTTGGCATTTGAATTGAACACAACTGTGTCACCTAATTTTACCGGCACCCATTGGCTACAAAGCACTTCTCCTTTTTGGCCCTCTCCTATTTCGCCCAAATAGGTAAATAATTCTGCAGGAATCACATCTCCTTGGTTATTCGTAAGCGGAGCAGCCATTTTTTGCACTATCGAATATGGTTTTGTCATATTCGTTTTGATCTTAAGTATCACCTCCTTTTCTATGGGCGAATTCTCCTCAGTAACATTACTAAAATATAATCCTCCTGCGGTATCTGCTTCAACTGCAATTTCAAAAACTCTTTCGATATTTATTTGTATTTTTAACGGCAGACGCTTAAGCATTACGCCGTTTGATTCGAGTGTATAAACAATCATTCCCTGGAAAATTCCGCTTCCTACAGTATTGAGGCGATTTAGGTCAATATTAAAATTAATCGTTACGATATCGTTTTCACCTTGCGCGTCAGATGTATATATGGGTATGGTTTTGAGCGTTATATTAGTTGGTGACGCATAAAGCGTTTGGCCGGTTTGTGCAGAAACTAAGAACGATAAAGCCTCATTGGGAAAAGATTCGTTTTTCTCGTTACGCAATGGCTCTTCGATTTGTTGTATAATTTGAATGCGTTCCCTTGTTTTTCCGGTTAGGGAAATTGTAATATTACCTTGAGCGTTGTTGTCGGAGGCTGATATTCGTAATAAATCAGCGCCTTGAGAGGATGTGGTTATTTTTACTTCAAGCTGTTGCTCAATAGTAAGATAAACATTTAAGATAAAAGTTTCTTCGCTCATTCCCCCTTCTATTGGTTTAAGCGTATACAGGATTCTACCTAAAAAATTTCCCGAAGCGTTAATCTTGCTATTATCAAATTCATAGGCAACAATAAATGAATCGCTATTACCATTGGCTGAGGAAGTATAAATTACTTGTTCCATTGTATCCAGCGGTACCGGTGAAAGTTGATAAAGGCTACCCGAAGCGTTGCTCCCTTGCAGAGTATAAAAGTTTATCGCCTCACGGTCAATAAATACCCCCTGGTCGTTACGCAGTGGGTCAAGCAGGCGTTGGCGTATTTCATATTTTTTGCTCAAGTCAGAATTGATACGTATTTTGACTTGACGGCTTTGTCGCGCAAAAGAAGCGGTCCTGCTGAAACGCAAGCTTGTATCGCCGTCGATTGGAAGCACGGTAAGGCTGTTCGCGGCCCATGATGACGGAGAAGCCAGGAGACCAAGAAAGCAAAAAAATACAATAGCGGCTATTTTCTGTATATACCGTACTGCGTGTTGCATTACGCCAGATAGTGTTTGTAATTTATGATAAAAACCGGTACTCACTCTGATCTCCCTTTCTGTAACTTGATAAATAGAAACATTTACATTTGCAAAATATAGCATATTTTACTATATTTTTCAAGGCAAAACAGTTTTGCGAATTGACTCACATTAAGTGTCGCTCAAATATTTTATACGGGTATTGTTTCAGTCCGAGACTGATCCGTTCCCTGGCGGAGACACATAATTAATTTAACCAAAAATATATAATAATTTTATTATAGGGGGTTCGTGGATTAAATCTATTGTACCTAGGTATAACAAGACATGGTTAACTTTAGAATGAATATATGATTAATGGTGTTGTCTATCGGACCAAGTTGATTTTTCCTTTATGCTCATTAAGGAACGGCTCCACGGTAGGTGCGACAAAATATTGATAGGCTTTTATTAAGCCAAAAATGATTATGCCGACTATAATGAGTTTTTTTATCATTGCGTATTGTAATGTTAGCGCGAGTTATTTATATGTCTGGAAGCCGGGCATGCGATCACTTTTTACTTTTTGGAAGCGGCTATCCTCGACGCTCATTAACGCTTTTATGTGATGCCATGGGATAAGGATGTTGGTGCGTAATTTTTCTTTTACCTGTTTGGTTACAGGTATTAAACTGCCGTTTTCATCCCACCATATGCCTAGTTCATATGCCGGATTTTCTATCCAGACGCCGATATCTTCTATGCCGGTTATGACCGCCCATAGTTCATCTTTAAAGATTTGAAAAAGCCCAAGATCTCCGCGTATTTCATCCGCAAATTTAAAAAGTACCAATTTGCCTTTTAGCTCTTCTATTTGCATGTACACCTCCTTTAGAATAAATTATAGATAATTCTATTGTACTGTAACGAGATTCTTTTTGCAATCATTATGCATATTCATACAAAGAAGTGGTTATCCCGGTATTGCAATAAGTGTTCGGCGTGCATGCTGTTGAGTTGTTTGCGCAGGCGTGGCGCGGTTGCCTTGGTTTCCTTTTGTAAGGAAGAAAATGTGCGTTTATTCTTTACAAGTAGCGCTCGTATGATTTGCCCTCTGAGTTGCCGGTCTGAGCCGGGAAAGGTGCTTTGTCTGCGATAATGAGCGCTTTTGCGATTTGGGTTGATATTATTTTCTTTTATGAACGTGCCGTAATCCATCAATGCCCAATACCAGCGTCGCGGGTTACGGCGATCGAGAGTTTGTTTAATCAACGTAATAATTTGTCCGTCACTAATGGCCGCTTTGTTTCTGAGAAAACAGTGGATAAATACGCTGCGAATATTGGTTTCGATGAATACTGTCGGCTGGTTAAATGCAAAGGTGCAAATACTGGAAGCAGTAGTCCGGCCAATTCCTGGTAGCGAATCCAATGTTTCTATGTTCTCTGGAATGACGCCACGATGTGCTTGTGTAACTTGTTGAGCGATTTTTTTCAGCCATAACGCCCGGCGATTATATCCAAGCCCCTGCCATACGCGCAAGATATTGCCCAGAGGCGCAGCCGCTAAGATTTTTATGGTGGGAAAGGTTTTAATGAATTGCCCGTATTTTTCAATAACACGCAAAACCTGTGTTTGCTGCAACATAATTTCGGAAACCAGTATGTGGTAGGGATTGGTTGCCTTGCGCCAAGGTAAATTACGTTTGTGAATGCGATAGTGGGATAGTACCATTCTCTGGAACTTTTCTATTCGTTTTTCAGATAAAACCATTTGATTGGTCTAGGATAACTTTTGCGGTATATATTACATGAGGCTGTTACTAACGATGTTCTATTGTACTGTAAGTCGACAGTATTGAAAAGATGTAATAATTCGTCTGTAAATGAAGCCTTCCGTAGCCCCTCGGGCTAAAAGCCCGAGGTTTCAGCATAGCTAATACTAAACGGCGCACCATATAATCCGCGTTATGAATACCGCGGTTTTGGCGCCGTGAATGTATAAAAAGGCACTGGCGTGTGCCAGTGCCTGCGTTTATTCTATCTAAAAACTTGGACGATTAATAGAAGTATCTTGTTTCCCAATGACCGCCATCCTCTACCTTATATTTTATATAGTGTCCTTCAACTATTACTTCGCCATAACCCGCATGGTATTCTTTGTGTTCTGGAACGTATATTCTGCGCCAAGCATAGTCAGGAACCCATGTACGATCGCTACGTTCATCATGTCGGTAATGATCATCGCGGCGGTTGTCTCTGCTCCTCGCGTATTGATTTTTATCTTTAGTGCGGTTTATGCCGGTCATAGTGCCAATAACGTCAACTTTGCCTCCGGTAATAATCCGTACACCCTCAATTCCCGTCAATATTTTTCCTGCTACATCCCAATCACTGGCAAAACTTTTTTCGCAACACCCCAGGAGTATCGCAGTTACGAATACAAGAACGATAGTTTTTTTCATGGTCTACCTCCTTTTTCTCAACCATCCTTAGTGCTCGCACCAGGATTTATTTTATATAAATGACACTTAGTGCCCTTCAGATATTTAGACACACATATTACGCAAAAAGTTCCCAGAGGCTTGGATTATTTTACGGAGAAAAATAATGCGTTAGGCGTGTGTAGAAGGTTAGGGCAATTGCGGTTATCTTCGGTGGGTTACTTCTTTACGGTTATTTTTTTCAAGGAATAAACAAAGTTTATCGCAAAGCCGAATAAAACTGCCCAAAACCACCAGTTATCCGGCGTTTTGCCTTGAAGCAATTGTGCATATGAACGGGTTAATCCGCAACCAGGACAGTTGCTGAAAATGATTTGTATGGGGCAGGTATATGCGACATGCACCGAGAAGATCGCATACCAGGTGGAAATGAGTGTCCAGACAATAAACGGAAAATTATAACCTAGAAATAGAGCCATACGTCTATCGGGTAAATGTTTTCTTGTGCAGCCAGAGGTACGCTTTAGTTTCCTTCTAGCGGTGTACCGCTTGCGTCAGGTAGTTTGTGGGTAGCAATCAAAATAATGTCAACGATCCACCAAATACCGCAGCCTCCCCCGGTGATAAGTTTCAAAATACCTAATCCGACATAACCAAGATAAAATCTGTCCACGCCTAAGCTACCGACTAAAATGGAAAGTATGAGCGCTACCAGAAAACTTTTTCCTTCTTTTTTTTCTACCATACTGTCACCTCCTACTATCATATATTTTTTATCCAACCGACCACAATTATTATACCGTATGGTATGCCTTCCGGCAATAGAAAACAGCTTAAAAAATTCTTTCTTGTAATGGGATATCCTCAAGTATCAGGGTATGTCTATTTTGTGTGTTCACTTTATATGTTATTTTTTTGTGGTCGAGAATTGAAGCTTCACCGGGTAATTAAGCATTTAAAGAATCTCGAGATTTAAGATAAAGCAGATCAGGAGGTTTTATTTCTTTTCTTCTTTTGTGCCGAAAATTGCATTGATCGCATCAATTGCTTTTTGTGCGGTAGTATCATTGGTTGGCGCAGAGCCGTCTTCCGAGGAAGGAGATTTGATGTTTTTTTCGATGACTTTGCGCAGTATGTCCATTCCTTGTTTCTCTATCCGTTTTTGTATTGTTTTGAGGGCTGGTTTTGTTAACTGGGCCAGGGCTTCTTGAAAGCCTTTAAATTCCGGCTTTTCTAGAGTTCCGGTTATTGCGAATTGTAAGGTAAGCGGAGTAATATCGTTTAGTGTCTCGCAAAGTATGGGTAATGGCATGAACATATCGGCTACAGTTCCGGTTTCTTGCACGGAAAATTTATGGTTGGCGAGGGTGAGGTTATTTTTTGAATCAAGCGCATCGTCAGTTAATATTGTTTTTGATTCTAACTGTAAGGTACCTTTTTCTATGTTTACCGGAAGCGAATCCCGATAGACAAAGCGTATCGCGTCAAGATCGACGTCTTCGGCATTCAACAAGTACTGGGTTTGTACCGTATCTTGGTTTAGTTTCGTGAGATAATCCAATTCAATCGTTCCGGCAAGGCGTTGATTGGCGCTAATTTTTCCGGAAAGCCTGCAACGCTCCAGGCGCAGGTTATTTTGTGAGTCGAAAAATAATTTGTTAAGCAGTATGTGTGCCTCGGTTATCGCCACCGTGTTACCGTCGTCAAGGGAAACAATAATATTTGCATCGGAAATACGCAATTTTTTTATGCCAAATAAATATTCTCCCGTAAGCGGCCGGAATATTACTCTGCGGCCATGAGGAATTTTTATTACTTCCGTCACAGTTTTAGCAGCATCTTTTCGTTCAACTTTTGCTTTTGCGAGTTGCTTTTTGGAAAAGCGTTGTTTTATAATTTCATATAATTTACTGAACCAGTCTTTTTTCTCTCGAAGTATATTGCCGAGATCGCTCGTTTGTTTTTTTTCGGGGGTCGATTCTTTTCTCCCTATTTTTTCGATATTAAATGTCCCGTCCGGACTACCTTGCGTATTTATTTCTAAGCTATCAATGCTGACCCCGTTAAACATAATCCGCCTTGAAAGCAGGCCAAAAAAGCTCAAGCTAGCTTTCATATTATTAATTGCAACTATACGGATTTGCGGCTGGTCCGGATCGAAAACTTTTAGATTTTTAAGCTCAATAGTTAAAGTAAGCGGCCAGAGATGCATTTTTTCAAGCGAAATTTTTGCCGCTGTTTTTTCATTGATAGTTTTAACGGCCAAAGAGGTAAGCGCGGGGCTTGCGATAAAGCCGACAACAAGATGCAGGAGAATAAGTATAACAAGCAGAATAATGAGATTTTTTATTTTGAGTCTTTTCATTTTTGTATGCGGTTTGCGACCCGGTCCACTCGGGAGGTAACCTTATCTATCTTCTGAATCCGACGTGCCCAGCGGCCGAAACCGGAATCAAATATTTTTTGGGCAACCCGTGGGCGTATTTGTACGCTCAAGAATTTTGCGATCAGATATACCGGTATAAGCAGCAGACAGGAAAATGCCAGGCCACCGGCAACCAGAGTGTTATTGATATCTAAAAGCGCAACTAGCGGCAGATGTGTGAGCCAGCGCCAGAAATTCGCGAGGAATTTTGCGTCAATAAGAAGATAACCGCCGATTTTATCGGTAATGGCGCTTACTCCGGCTATATAGAGCAGTTTAAACATGGGTAAACTGATTGCGGTGGCAATGCGGTTTACATTGATGATGAAGAAAAAAAGGAAAAGCATTAAAGCCATTACTCCGTTCCAGGGTACAAAGCTAAGAAGCATCGCAAAGCAGACGCCGGCGGCTATTTCGCGATGAGAAACGCTTGGTTCAAAGAAATTAATGATCGTTGCCGGGATGTTGACGAAAGAAAACATTATTTCCCCTTATTTTTTAGTTTCTGTAACTCGATAGCAATTATGGAGGTGTCAGGGAGCTCGTTGATGTCATGGACTTTTATATAACGAATGATCCCTTTTTTGTCAATCACAAATATGGCGCGTTCGGCCACCCCGTCTTCACGTAAAACCCCGTATCTATCGGCAACTGCACCATGCGGCCAGAAATCGGAAAGTAATTCAAACCAAAGTCCTCCCAGGGCTTTTTGCCATGCGGATAGCGTAGGGATATTGTCAACGGTAATGCTCAATAAAACTGCATCACATTCTTCAAAGAGAGGTTGGAGGCTATCGTATGAGGGTAGCTGGTTTGAGCATACCGGAGTCCATGCTGCCGGGATAAAAGCAATTACTATATTTTTTTTACCGCGGTATTCGTTTAAAAGTATTCTTTTTCCAGAGGTAGATAGTAAGCTAAAATCAGGAGCGGCTTCCCCAATTTTAACCTTAAGCGTGCTTTCGGTGGGTTTAAGTTTTCCGGGGTTATAAATAAGCCTTTCTGCTTCGCGCGATTGAGCGAAACCAAAAAAAATCGTTAATAATAACGTCAACAATGCGGTGAGGAATATTGATAAAATTTTCATAAAATCAGCATTGCGCAAAGAATCTTATTACTGACGGCTAATTATAAAGCTTTATAGTTAATCTGACAATAATAATTTAATCCAAGAAATTATTCGTTATCCGAGGAACTGATAGTTTTGGTGGATTCAATATATTTTTCGGTTAACAATTTTAGCTTTGAATCCTCATCTTTTCATAACCATGATACTCAATGCTTTTAGCCCAGATAGTGAGTTATCGACATATTCTACCGCGACTTCATCCGACACTTTAACCTCAAGGAAACCCACCTTGTCGGTACCTTTAATTATTTCTGTGTCAGAAGAAACTATTAATGTTATCTCGTCAATTTTACCGAAATGCATTGTTCTTACGGAAATTTTATTACCGACCCAATCAACTTCTTCCAGCGTTCCGGTAATACGTTTTATCTCGTTGTTTTGGTTATGATTTTGACCATAGCAAAAGATGCCGAAAAAAACGGATAATACGATAAATAAAAATATTCTTTTTTTGAGCATAATTTTCATCGGAGGACAGTATTATCTTGGTTCGGTAGCGCGTATAAGATTTGATTGTTGCGAGCTTAATGCATCAAGAAGTTGATCTTCTTTGACTAAGCCAAGTTCTTTTAATATTTCTCCCAAAGCCACTCCCCTTTTCCAGTTAATCATCAAGGCTTCGTCGAGCTGTTCCTGGGAAAGCATGTGTTTATCCAGGAGAATCTGGCCGAGCGGTTTGTATTGCTGGATAAAGATATCGTCTTTTTTGTATACCTGTAAGTCCAATGCGTCCGGGGGGTTTATGTTACGGCGGTCGGCCATGAATTTACTGCCGGGGACAGTTTTTAAGTATTTTTTTACTTCGGCTGCCCGCTCGTTTATTTCAATGATATTCTTGAATTCGTGGGGCTGGGTTTTATTCACTAGAGCGACGGTTACGCTCATGAGCGGCATTTTTTTAATTTGCCGCAGGCGATCGCGCGCAACCACAAAGCCCTGTTCGCGGTCTTTTAAAGAGTAATGAAAAGGGATGATGTTGTCGAATAAAAATATAAAATTTTGGCATATTTCTTTATAGCGTTCAGGAGCGGTAACAAAAACAAAATCGTCGCCGCCGATGTGGCCGATAAAATCATCTTCGCTGGAAAATTTTTTTATCACCGAATACAAAAGATAGGCGGTTTGCATCAACACACGGTCGCCTTTTACATAACCGTATACGTCGTTAAAATACTTAAAATTGTCAATATCGATATGGCCGAAAGTAAATGAGGTGTCTGCTTCGATCTTTTCGCGTACCACATCTTCGATGAGTCGGCTGCCAGGCAGTCCCGTAAGCGGACTCGAATAAAAACTGTGCTGATAGCGGCGAATGGCTATTTCAATGCGTGTGCGTAAATCAAGAGGGTCAGGGGGTTTGATCAGATAGTCGTCGATGCCGTGCTTTAGGGTTAAGAGTTGTTCTCTTAGCTGGCGTTTGTTGATAAGGGTAATAACCGGAATAAGTGAGGTGATGAAATCATTTTTGATGAGCCGGCAAATTTCCAGATGGGATTTACTTGCGGAATGTACATCTACGACAATAGCGTCAGGCGCGATGCGTTTGATGACGGCGATATCGTTTATTTTTGATTCTTCGGAAAAAACTTCATATCCCCAACCGTCGAAACAAAAGCGCAAGACGTCAGTGAGGTGCTTGTCGGACGAAACAATAAGTAGGCGTTTAATTTTTTTCATTAACTCAATTTATTATAGCAACAAAAGTGTTAAAAAAGCAAGGAAGTTTTGAAAATTTGTTCAGGATTTATCGGAATTAAGTAGGTAGAGCGCTTTTTCCAAGACGTTATCCGGAGTGATTGATGTAAGGCATAAAAAGTTTTTTGTGCAATTGTGCGCCAGACATTCAAAGCAACCTACATTTTTATGCAGATAGATCGATTTGTTACCCAAGGGTTTCCAGCGTTCAGGCGAGAGCCCGGGGTCGCTTCTACCAAAGATTGATATCACCGGAATACGTAACGCGGCCGCGATATGAACAGGGCCGGAGTCGTTGGAGATGAATAACCGTGAGCGTTTTAAGAGCGAGCCTACCTCGCTAATAGTTAAGTTACCCCGCAGGTCGATTACGCTGTTCTCTCCTACTATTTTTTGAGCATATGCTTTTTCCCGCTCCGCGGTTATAACGACGATTTTCATCTTGGTTTTTTCTTTCAGTAGCTTGACGAGTTGGGAAAAATGTTCTTGCGGCCAGCGTTTTGAAGGACACGATGCCGAGGGGTGGATAACGATAAACGGATCATTTTCGCTTATGCCATGGCGTGCTAATATGGTTTCTATTGAGTGTTCGGCATCTTTGTGTATGGGGAAATAGAGGTCTCTGTCCACTATGGGTATGCCGATTTCACGTAAGATATCAAGCGTATATTCTGACTCATGCTTTGTTCCTTCCTGCTTGAGGTGTTCAATCGGAACGTTTAGGAGCCAGCCTAATTTTCTATTCCAGCCTACACGCCGCGGGATACCGCTAAAAAAAGTCAGCAGGTTCACGCGATTTGTCGGGTGGAGTATGATTGCCAAGTCAAATTTATATTTACGCAAGGTAAATGAGAACCATAAGGTTGCTAAGAAATTTTTATGCCGTTTATCTTTGTCGTAGACGATGATTTCGTCAAGATACGGGTTACCATTGAGAGCATCTTTAGTGTATGGCCGGCACATAAACGCAAGATAAGCGTTAGGGTAGTAATTGCGTATGTTTTTGATAGCCGGCGTTGAAAGGATGACATCTCCGAGGCGATCGGTACGAATAATAAGGATTCGTTTAGGATTATTGGTAAAGATGTCCATCAATCCTCCACTCTATTGCCGGCGTTTTTATGATACATATCGTTATAGAGCTGCTGCACTGCCTTAACTACTTGCCCGGGGTTTATTTCCATACATTGATGATTCATGTGGCAATGCGGCTTCTCGCAAGGAACACAGGGTAGTTGTTCATTATACAGTACCGTGTACTTTGTGGACCAGGGGCCGTAACGCTGGGGGCTGTTTTGCCCGAAAAGCGCCACTGTCGGAATATTAAGATAACTTGTGATATGTAAGATGCTTGAATCAACGCACACCAGAAGCTGACAATGTTTTTTTATAAGATAAAATACTTCATGTATGGCGGTTTTGCCGACGAGGTCAACTATGCCTTCCATACCAAGAATGTCTTTGTAAAATTGACGGTCACGTTCCTGGCCCAAGATAATCATAGGAGCAACTTGCTTTAATTGCCTTATGGTTTCGGCTAAATGTTTATAAGGGTATTGTTTTTGCAGGGCATTTGAAGCGCAGGCGATAAATATTGCGTTGGGCAATTTATAATTTTCCCATTTTTTACTTTCGGTATCATTTAGAATAAAATCGCTGATGGCCCTAGGCGCTTTCGGGGCAAATGGGGCTATGAGCGCAAGATAGGCGTCTTTTGCGTGCTGGTGGGAAGTTTTTGCCCGGCAAAAAGGCGTGTGTTTTCCTCCGCTTACAAGTGGAAGCAGCGAATTCTTCAAATCAACCATCAAGTCGCAGCTGCCGGCTAAAGAAAACGCGAAACGCATTTTTTTCCAAATATTCCAACGTTTATCAAAAACGAGTACGCGGTTAATATTATTATGGCGACTGAAAAATTCTTCTGTCTGGCGTGAGGCTATAACGCTGATCTGGCTTGCAGGGTAACACGATCTCAACGCGTCTATGACCGGTAATCCCAGGACAGTGTCGCCTATGTTAGTGGGAAAATTTATGGTAATACGATGATAATAAGGTTCATTCTTAGGCATGTTTTAAAATGGATTGTATTTCCAGCAAAACGTCTTCCACGCTGATTGCTTTCATGCACACATTATTTTTACAGTCTAGGCGGTAACAAGGGGTGGGACAGTCAAGATGCTTCCTGATAACTGTTACATGTTTTCCTATTGGTCTGGCAATCTTTTCTGAGGTAGGTCCAAAGAGAGCGAGGGTGTGTACTCCTGTGGCAGCGGCCAAATGTGCAGGCCCTGAATCTGCCGAGATAAAGATATCCATCTCCTCTATCAATGCGGCTAGTTCCGGCAAGTCAGTTTTACCGCAGAGATTATACGGTTTTTCTTGCATCAAATTTGCGATTTCTTCAGCGCAGGAACAGTCTCTTGATGCACCGACAAGAATTATTGCGCATTTTGTTTCTTTGGTCAGCCGATCAGCGAGCTTAGCGATATATGCCGCTGGCCAGCGCTTCAGGTGCCAGTTTCCCGAAGGATTAATACCTATAAGATACGAATATTTTTTACGTGCTTCTTCGATCAGCCATCTATATTTTTCCTTCTGCTTTTCTGTAGTATATAATTTAGGCAGCTTATCGTTGATAATAATTCCCATTTCTTCAAAAAGACACAAGTAATAATCTTGACGATGAAGATTACCCGCCGGCGGCGTAATCGCGGCATTTATTACTCCAATGGTTTTTAGGCGACGGTAGCCTATTCGTCTTTTTATGCCGGCCAGCCAACAAATCAGCGCGCGGGTAAATGAGCGATGTATTAAAAAAGCTGTATCGAATTTTTTTGCTTTGAGTAATTTTACGAAACGCAGTTTTGCGAGGAGGCTTCTTTGGGATGTTTTTTCGTCAAAAATTATGATTTCATCGATATATGGATTATTCGCAAACACGCCCCTGACCCGTTCGGGAGCCATTACCGCCACATATGCGGAAGGAAATTTTTCTTTAAGCGCCCGAAATGCGGGTGTAGTAATGATGGCGTCGCCTATCCAGTTAATATTAACTACAAGAATACGATTCATTATTCCGGATATAAAGTTTACGTATGTGTGGTGAAGTAATCCTTAGTACGGTTTTTTAACATTTTTAAAAAGAGTATAAAAACCGCTTAATTTTGCCCATAAGCTTATATGTGAATCGCGGTTGGTGGCTTTGATTCTGCGTAACGCAAAGCGATCCAGCTGCTTTGAGAAGCCCCGGTTCGTGGCGCAGGCGCATAGATATCTGACCGAGGCTACTTCATTGAGCGTGCGTTCGTCAAAGGCTCCTCCCGGATAAGCGATTGCGGTTATTTCGCAGGAAAATAGGCGCGAGAGTGTTTCTTTTGAGCCTTGGATTTCGCGGGTAAGCTTTTCGCGGCTTATTTTTGATAAATCCGGATGGGTAAGTGTGTGCGAGCCGATTTGTACCTTTGTATTTTTTAGGAACGTGCGTATATCGTCTTGTGAGAGATATCCCGGTTGATTAATTTTATTAACTACTATAAATATAGTCGCGGGAAAATTGAATACGCGTAAGATGCGTATTGCCTCTAGATTATTCTTGTAGCCGTCATCCAGAGTTATCACTACCAGGTTTCGAGCGGGCCGTTTATTGGCTTTGAGAAGCTGGGCGTATTCCTGAAGAGAGATGACTTTATAGTCGTTGTTTTTGATATATTGCATCTGTTGATAGAAATGAGCAGGAGTCACTGTATTGTTACTCTTTGTTTTTGCGTTGTCTATCGAATGGTACATGAGAATGGGGACGGTATAGTTTTGGTCAGCATAAAACCAGAAAAATATTCCAAAAAACAGAATAACCGCAAATATGATTTTTAACAATGTTTTCATCTTATCAACTCCTTGTAAACATTTTCTGTCGCAGTAGCCATTCTCGCCAGCGAAAACAGAGAAACGTCTTCACGGGCATTCTCGACAAGTTGCGTGCAGAGATTACGATGAGACAGGATCCCTTCGATTGCTTCTTGCAGGCTGGAGCCGTCGTGATGATAAAAGAGAACGCCATTTTCGCCGTTACGAATTATTTCGGCAATGCCACCGGTATTGAAGCCGACAACTGGTACCCCCTTAGCAAAGGCTTCGACTATCGCGTAGCCGAACCCCTCTCTCTTTGAAGGTACGACCAGTATGTCCGGAATATCCAAAAAATCCTTTGAATCCATATCGAAAAATTTCACCCGCTGCTCCAGGTCGGCAAGTTTGAAAAAAAGCTTCAGTTGCCGCAGCAACCTCCCCTTGCCGCTTACCGCAAGATAGACGTTGGGGTGATTAAACGAAAGTAACTTTAACGCTTCGGCAGCGATAAAATGGCCTTTTTCTTCGGAAATCCTGCCCAGGATCCCTATAACAAAATCAGTTTCCTTAAAACCGTAATCAATCTTTGATTTTCGGCGTACGGTGAATTCTTTTTCGTCGATACCATTGTGGATCATTCTGATCTTACTTTCGTCTATGTGCATGTCTTGGTGTAAATGTTTTTTGACAGCTTCGCTCACTGCGATAGTACGTAATCCTGCCAGTTTGAAATGCCTGCGCCATACCGTAGGCTGGTGAAAGCCATGAAAGGTGCTTATGTAGGGAATTTTGCGCAGTTTATATGTCAAATAAGCGAGATATTGCGTTACGCGTGTATTGGCATGAATAATCTGGATTTGTTCGCGAGCGACAAAAGACAGCAATGCGTTTAATGACAGAGGTATTTTCAGGCTGCAGATTGATTTTGTTTTAATCGGCAGATATATGTGCGTAATATTAGATTGGGTGAGTTTCGGCAGCCATTCGCCGCCCGAAGACCCTACCCAAACCCGGTGGCCACGTTCCTTGAGCCCTTTAGCGAGATTTAATGTATAACGAGAAATGCCTGCCGGGTTAAAATGAGTGCAGAGAATAAGAATATTCATCAGTCTGTGAGTATCTCTTTTATTTTTGCGAATACTTCCTGGGGGGTAATTTTTTTCATGCACAAATCTTTTTCTTCCGTCTTTTTCTTGCATTGCGGCGAGTAACAAAATGAGCATAAAAGGTCTTTACAGAATATATGCAGGTTGTTTGCTTTTATCGTATGTCTATTTGGGTCGGTTGGGCCAAAAAATGCAATCGTAGGAATGCCTATTGCCTGTGCCAGATGCAGGGTGGCCGTGTCCGGCGTGATAAACAGTTTTAGCTTGCTGAACAATACCGGTAAATCTTGCAGTGATGTTTTTGCACATAGATTGACGGGGCGAGGGGTAATATAAGATTCAATTTTATCTGCCTTTTCTTTTGCGCTTTCGTCTCCGATTAAAACGACTTTATAATACGGTAGGTGCTTATAGATGAGTTCGATTAAATTAACTACGTGTGCGAACGGCCAGTTTTTCGATTGCCAGCGCTTCGACGCAGATATATTGATGCCGATAAGATTATCTCCGTCTATGTTTAGCTTCGCAGCCGGTTCTTTTGGTTCCCAGAATAAAAGCTTTTTATCGGCGATCGAGATACCCAACAGCTGCAGAATACGTTCCTGCGAAGTAAGCGGATCGTCGGCATGGTTAGTGCGTATATGTTTTGTAAGCAGAAAACCCCAGCGTAAGGAATATCCTAATGAATAATGAGGGTAGCTTAAATATGAAATTAAATGTGAAGCATGGTTATTCTGAAGATCAATTATATAATCAAATCCCTTGCGGCGCAGGATCCGGGCTACGGTTTTTATGTTGGCAAATTTTTTATAATCAACGTCGAGCGTGATGACTTCGTCAAGATACGGGCATCCGTATAAGATTGGCGCGTATTGTTTCAGAGTGAGCAGGCAGATTTTTCCTTCCGGAAAGCGTTCCTTCAAGGCTTTCAGGGATGGAATTGCCAGGATTAAGTCGCCCAGGGAAGAGATTTTAATGATGAGAATGCGAAAATAGCTGATAGTTTTTTGATATACAGCTTGTGTTTCTTTGAGGCACTTTTCCATTGAGTAGAGTCTTTCGACTTTCTCTCGCGCATTTTTTGCTAACGTATCGGCGAGCGTGTTATCGCCGAGCAGTTTGACCATTGCATTGGCTATCGCTTCGCTGTTCTTTGGCTCAACGCTGATGCCGTCGATATTATCTTCGATAATCTCGCTTACTCCGCCAACGTTGGTGGCGATAACCGGGATGCCGCAGGCATATGCTTCCAGTACCGATCGCGGAAAAGCCTCGTCAATTACCGAAGGTACTATGACCATCCGCGCGTGGCTCAACACATTCTCGACGTCGGGCCTAAAACCAATAAATTTTACATTGCGATCGAGAGCATAGCGGTTTACCAATGTCTTTAGGTGCTGTAAATAATCGAGTTTTGATTTATCGGCAGAACCGACAATTTCCAAGGTTAAAAATGGGTTGTTCCTCATTACTTTTTTGAATGCTTCGATGAGATATTCGTACCCTTTGGAAGGAGAAACGCGCCCCACGCTGACAATGATGTTGCTATTTTTTCTTATCTCAGGATCGGTGTAGGTGAATTTATGCAGATTTACCCAACGGTTTATTACTACGATTTTGTCTTCGCTCACCCCGAATGTTTCTTTCATGTGCCGGGCAACGGCTTTTGACGGACAAATGACAAATTTACCCCAGCCCATTACTTCGCTGGAAGATTTACTTTTATAGATGCCATGGATTGTGGTAATAAAATATGCCTTGCGGCCTCTGGAAGCAAAAAAACTGATCCAGCCGGGTACCCGTGAGCGGGCATGAATAATATCTACATGCTCTTTCTCGAGTATTTTGCGTAGGTCGGAAATAAGAAAAAACGAAAAAAGAGACTTTTTATAGACCGGTAGGGTATAATGCGGGATACCCTCGGCCGCCAATTGCTCTACCAGGCGCCCGCCACCGCTGACGACAATATTTTGGATGTCTTTATCTTTGAAATAGGTGGCTAAGTCAATCACTCCTCGTTCAACGCCGCCAATCTCCATGTATGGCAAAATCTGCATTATTTTCATTGATTTCCCCCGGAAAATGATCGTTATATCACAATAATCTTCGGATGCCTTCTCTGACTGCCTTCTTGTTGTAATTAAAAATAGAAGGAGTAACAGATTTAATATCACCTATATTATACGGTTTATCTAGAAAATTGACATCATTTTCTAAAGACTCTAAAAACACTTTATGTTTATCTATGTGTTTTTCCAGCAGGACGCAGACACATAATTTTCCTAATGCGGCGATTTCAGAGATCATCGAAATGCTTTCGCTTGTAACAAAAACAATATCTGCAAGCGAAGAAAAACCGTCAAAGACACAATCATAGTTTTGCCGGCTGGGGTAAACGATAGCTTCGGTATTTTTAAACGGGGCTAATTCTTTTTCGACATACATCTCGAGTATTTTTGGGGTGCGTCTTGAAGTGCTGGCGATAATACCGTAGTTGTGCGTAAGGCAGAATTCTTTTAAGCGCATGACAAAGGTGGCCAGATTTGTGGTATATCCTTGCGTATCGGATATCGGGCCGCCTAAAAAAAATGCTACTTTCTTTTTTTCGCTTAAGCTAAAAATCCCTCTGCATTCATTGATTTTGTCGGTAACCTTGGCGGGATAGGTGAGTGCGCCTTTTATCTTGACTGTACGGGGCCCTTCGATGCGGTCGTGCAAAGGAATGATGCTCAGATCGAATTTGCGTAAAGGAATATTGGGGCGCAGAATAACCACTGACTTTGCTCCCAGCGAAGCAGCCATGATTTTATTGACCGGTGCAACCGTACTGCCGGTGCTTACGACGATATCGGCGTAGGTATGCTCTATTTCTTCTTTGGTCCGTTTACTTAACAGCCATTTTAAGCAGCTACCGCAGCCGGTGCATGCCTTGCAGGAAAATAATGCACAGGTTTCTGCCACTATGCGCGCGAGAGCGTTTTTGTATTGGATGTTGATGATTTTGCTGCGAATAATAAACTCTTCTTCCGAAAATATCGACACAAACGCTTTTGATTGTTTTAGGTGTCCCGGTTTTGCGTCGCTTATGATCGCGATATCCAAATCCTTTTTGCGTTTGAAACGCTTATGGCACCATAGATATTCCCAAGGGTATTTTTCCAAATAACGTTCATAAATACAGTTTAATTCGCGCAATATATCCGCATCTTCCCTGGATTGAGGGTCGATCGGCTTGCCAATCTCGACTGTGCTGGAAAAATCTTTTTCACGGTAACCGAAACAGGGATATATTTTTTTATTCAGTTTTTTCGCCAAATAAACAGCTCCGCTTGGTGTGGGAACCATATGTGTAAAGAATTGAACTGTAAGCGCGTTATCCTCCGCTCCGTGATCAATGACCATACCAATGACATAGCCGTTGTGCAGGCTGCGTACCGCGTCTTTAAGAGAATAGGTAAGCTCAAGAGACGACTCGGCGCGTAATTCGCCAAGGAAAGCATCAAGGTGTTTCTTTTTTTGTTCTTTTGCGAACATTTTATATTTAAGCCGGCTTGCGATGAGATAATTATAAATTTCCCAACTGCCTTCGTGGATAGCAACAAGAATGCCACCGTCTTTATCGATATGCTCCAGGCCTTTTACGGTAACGTATTTGAGTATGCGTGGAGCGATCATACTTTCGATTCCTGCCAGAGCCAGATAGTTAAAGTGTTTGCGGATAATATGTCTTATCTCAGCATTACTTTTCTGAGGAAATACTGATTTTAGGTTTTTAAAGGCAATGCGTCGTTTTTTGAGGTTGTAATAAAGAACACAACCTACGAGGTTGCCTAGCCACAGCGAACACCAAAGAGGCGCACGCAAAAAAATAGTTCTAAAAAATTTCGCGAGATAATACATGTTTGTATTTATTCCTTTTTATACGGTCGGCGCAATTCTTTTAAATACATCCTCCATAAATTTTTCTTCGTCATCGATTTCTATTTCTACCTCGAGAACGTAACAGGGTAGTTGTGTAATATTGTCGGGGATGTGATAAGTATCTTTTTGGGTCATAATGATCGCATCAATACCGTTTGTTTTAAGTTGCTCTTGTAATCGCCTAAATTCTTCACTGGTAAATTCGTGGTGGTCGGGATAGGCTATGGTTTTGACTATATCGAGCTTACATTCTCGCAATTTGTTAAAGAATCCTTGCGGGTACCCTATTGCGGCAATAGCGGCGATTCTTTTTCCCTGTAAAGTAGCCATACAGATCTCGTTTTTACTAAAATCAAGCAATCGTTTAGGTTTGTAAGTGAATGAATAAATTGCAAGGTGGGGAAAAATTCTCCATAGGCGCGCTTTTATTTCCTGCCAGTCGGATAATTCCTCTCGGTAACTTATAAAAAGTATATTCGCCCGGTTAAGCGATGAAAGTGGCTCGCGAAAAAAATACGCAGGAATAAGATGTGTGTTTCCTTTGAATTCCCGAGCGGCCATAATAACGATATCTAGGTCTCGTTTTAACTTGCGATGCTGAAAGCCGTCATCAAGAATAAAAATATTATAATCGGGAGATAACTTTTTAGCTAGGGCAGCCCTGTTAATGTTGGAAAAAACGATCGCGCCTTTTTCTTTCAGCAGCTTCTCTTCGTCATTTCCGTAACCCCGGCGTAAAATAGCTATGCGATAACAACCGGTTAATTTACGGTATAGGTAGAGCGCCAAAGTGGTTTTTCCAGATCCGGCCCAGGAAAGATTGCCGATGCTGATAACTTTTTTGTCAATTTGTGTCGAAGAGAAGACCCCTTTGTCGTATGAAAAGTTACGTATACGTACTATAAATCCGTACAGCAGCGAAAGAGCTACGAGAAAAGAATAAATAATATTCTCATACACATTTTTATTGTTTTTTTCAAGAAGAGAAAGGTACCGGCGTTTTAATGATGTCATATTAGTTAAGACTTTTGATTACTAGTTTTAAATTTTCGTCAAGACTTTTACGCTCGTCTTCAAAAACTTTCATGCATCGTATTCTTAAATTTTGGCGTAAAACAGGATTCTTGATAAGTGCGAGAATTGCTTCTTCTAGGGCTTTTTCGTCTTTTGCTTGGATACCGGCACCCTTGGCTAAAATAATTTCTTCAATATCTTTAAAGTTATTCATCGAAGGGCCGAATATGGTAGGTTTAAGGAAGTAGACCGGTTCAAGGATATTCTGGCCGCCGTGAGGTACAAAACTTCCTCCCACTACGCAAATGTCGCTTAAGCTGTAAAAATAAAGCAATTCACCAATAGTATCCAGAAGAAACACGTTGGCCATCGTTTGACTTTTCGTGTGGGTGCTTAACCTCAATGTTTTTATTCCGAATGACGCCGCTATTTTTTCTATAACCGGGACTCGTTCGATATGCCGCGGGGCAATAATTAATGATATTTTTTCTTCCAATTGCGCAAAGTTTTTATACAACCTTAACAGCATTTCTTCCTCGGGCTCGTGAGTACTGCCGGCAATCAAGACGAGCGAAGCATTTTGTCTTAGGATAGGCATATATTTCTCTTTGATGGCTGCCAGATATTGATCATCTATCGAAATGCTTTCAAATTTCATATTTCCGCTGACCATAACGTGTTCTTCTTTGCAGCCTAAAGCCAGAAAGCGCTTTTTATAATGCTGATTTTGGGCGCCTACAAAATTACATTGGCGCATTACCAGTTTTGTAATGGGCCGGGCAAGCCGGTAGCGCCGAAATGCTTTATCGGAAATCCGGCCGTTCACAATAACGATAGGAATATGTTTTTGCCTCAGGCGATGAAAAAGATTCGGCCACACTTCTGTCTCGGCAGCGATAAAAATCTTTGGCCGGATAATGCGTAATACCCGTTCCAGGACAAGCGAGAGGTCGAACGGAAAAAAGAAAATGGTAGCATACGAAGAGTACTTCTTTTTCGCTACCGCATTGCCGGTAAGCGTGGTGGTAGTGATTACGATAGGATAGTTGTATACCTGCCGCAGCCGTTTAATAAATTCTCCGACAAGGATCACTTCGCCCACGCTCACTACTTGTATCCAGATGGATGCTTCGTTTTTGGTGCGTGTGATGTGGCCGAATTTCTCTTTTAGTGCCGCGAGATTTATTTTTTTACGCCGTGCATAAAAAGGTAAATAAAGTACCAACCCAATGAAAAAAATTATATCGTACACTAAAAAAATGATTGTTGACAAAAAACCCCCTTCCGTTATGTGGAGCCGCAGCTTTCTGGGTAATATCGAAACTGCTCGTGCTGGCTCATCCGATAGACCCGTCTTCAGACGGAAAACCCAGATGGTGTGAAAAATCTTATTTTATCACAGAAACCGTGATTAGCAAAGGTGGAGCAATTATTATGCTCGTGGATGGGTTTTGTCGTAAACTTTTTTTAAGGTATCTATGGTGAGATGGGTGTATATTTGGGTGGTCGAAATATTAGAGTGGCCGAGAAGTTCCTGGACGCTTCGTAGATCTGCCCCCCGGTTTAGGAGGTGTGTTGCGAAAGAATGCCGGAATGTATGGGGAGAAACTTTTAGAGAAGTAGCTGCTTTTTTGAGATAGCGCGTAATAATACTCCTTACCCCCCGATCAGTTAACGAACCGGCCCTGTGATTAATGAACAGTGAATCATTTTTATCAATGCGTTTATCCAGATAGTGCTTAAGGCTCATGATGGCAGGTTCTCCCATTGGTAATAATCGTTCTTTACGTCCTTTGCCCATGACCTTGGCTATGCCGCTAATAATGTCGACATCGTTAATTTTAAGCGACACTAATTCTGAAACGCGCGCTCCGGTGGAATACAAAAATTCCAACATGGCTTTATCGCGTAGCGTCATCACATCATCACCTTGGGGCAGCGCCAGGATGGTGTTGGTTTGCTCCTCTGTCAAAAAGTTTGGTAAATTTTTTTCCAGCCGCGGATAGATAAGCGATGCTGCGGGGCTGGTTTTTATTTCTTCTTCGCGGACCATGAATTTAAAAAAACTCTTGAGGGTTGATATCTTACGTGAAACGCTGCGTTTATTAAGGTTCTTTTCCGAAAGGTTAGCCAGGTATTTTCGCAAAATGAAATAGTCGATATTCTTTATATCCCGTCCCCCCTGGCTGTCGAGAAACTGTTCAAATTCTTTTAGGTCAATTTTGTAATTTGTTAGGGTGTGAGGTGAGTAGTTTCGTTCAATAGACAGATGGTTGAAAAATTTATCTGTGTAATATGAAAAAGGAATCATATAATTAGTAGCACATGTTTACCGGCCAATATATTGTCCTATGTATTTGTTTCTTCAGAAGAGTCGTTGCTTTCTTCTCCCGGTGTCGGCTCGATGTTTTCGTTTTGCTGACCGTCAGGTGCATTAACGTCGGGAAGTTTGCGGCTCGTATAGCGACACTGGGGAAATTTTGAACAACCATAAAAATTTTGTCCCCGCTTGTTCCGTCTTTCGATAAGCTTACCTTCTTTGCACCCCGGACAGGCAACTTCGGTGGTAATGCTTTCGGCGTAACGGCACACGGGAAAAGTTGAGCAGCTCAAGAATTTTCCCCGGCGCGACCATTTCACTACCAGCGGTTGATTACACTTTGGGCAGTTTTTCCCCGCGAATTCAATTTCTTTTTTAATGATGTTTGTTGCTTGGTCGATTTTTTCTTTAAACGGAGGATAAAATTCTTTTAAAATTTGATGCCACTCGATTTTTCCTTCTTCGATTTCATCGAGTTCCTCTTCCATGTGTGCGGTAAAATCCTCGTTCATGATTTCAGCGAAATGTTCAACTAGCAATTCGCTCACCTTTATCCCCAAGTCCGTGGGGATAAAGCAGTTACGTTCGCGCTTCAGATAGTTCCTCATTAAAAGCGTATGTATGGTCGGCGCATACGTTGAAGGCCTGCCGATACCTTTTTCTTCTAACAACTTTACCAGGGAAGCGTCGTTAAATCGTGCCGGCGGTTTCGTGGTATGGTCTTGGATTTCATAACTGTTTAAGGTAAGGGTTTGGCCGTTTTCCATTTCTGGCAGGGTAATTTGTTCTTCTTCTCGTTCGTACACCTTTAAAAAGCCCTCAAAAAGAAGTTTTTTCCCTTCGGCGACACATTCAGCATTGTTGGAAGAAATGGTGACTTTAGTATTTTCTAAAATCGCTTCAGACATGCGCGTTGCCAGAAACCTTCTCCAAATTAGTTCATAAAGTTTTGCTTCGTCGGTGGTTATACAATCGGCGATCTGTAAGGGTTGACGATTAACACCGGTAGGCCGTATTGCCTCATGGGCAAGTTGAGCGCCTTTTTTAATCTTATATTTATATTCTTTTCCGGCGAGATAGTCATTCCCGTACACTTTGACAATAAAATCTTTTGCTTCTTGCTTCGCGCGTGGCGCGACTTGGAATGAATCCGTACGCATATAGGTAATTAAACCAACCATATTTTCTTTTATTTGTGCGCCTTCATATAATCGCTGCGCAATGAGCATTGTTTTTTGCGACGAAAACCGTAATCGGTTAAACGCATCTTGCTGCAGGAGTGATGTCGTATACGGCGGCGGCGGCCGGCGGACGATTTGTTTTTTCTTAGTATGTTTGACTGTATAGTGCTCGTTTTTTATAGCTTCAATACAGCTGACAGCATCCTCTTTCGTATCAAAGACCGCCTCTTTTCCTTTATATTTTTCTAGTTTCGCCTTAAAAGTAGTGCCGTTAAACGAAAAAGTTATTTCAATGCCATAGGTAGTTTTTGGCACAAAACTTTTAATTTCTTTTTCTCGTTCAACAATAAATTTAAGTGTAACTGACTGGACTCTCCCCGCAGAAAGACCGCGCACTACTTTTTTCCACAGAAGCGGCGAGAGATGATAACCGACGATGCGATCGAGCAGGCGTCGGGCGATTTGAGAATTAACTTTGTTGGTATCCAGTTCTCCCGGTTGAGCGATGGCTTCTTTGATTGCTTCCTCAGTTATTTCATGGAAAACAATCCGCTGGAATTTTTTTGCTACTTTCGTTAATTTTTCTCTGATATGCCAACCGATCGCCTCTCCTTCCCGGTCAGGATCGGTTGCGATGTATACGATTTCTTTATTTTTTGCCATTTTTTTTAGCTGAGTGATAATTTTTTCTTTACCGGGTATAACGCGATAATGAGGAAGAAAATTATTGTCTACTTCAATAGAAAGTTTCTTAGCTGGGAGGTCAACCAGATGCCCCATCGAAGAGGTAACCTCGTAATCTTTTCCTAAAATTCCCATGATGGTCCGAGCTTTCGTCGGTGACTCAACAATAACAAGATATTTACTCATAGTATTTATGTACGTACGAAATAGGAGGGTTTAACTTCCTTTACCACTCCTTTTAGTTGCAGATTGAGAATAATTTTATTGACCAGAGATTGTTCGAGATGGCATTTTTGTATAATTTCTTCAAGATGTGCTCCCTCTTTATCGAGCAGGGAAAAAACCGCCTGCTCCTCTTTAGGTAACGATAGCGTGTGGTCGTTAGTCTTCTTGGTATCGAAACTGACATGAAGTTCTTCCAGAATATCTTTTGCGGCGTCTACGAGTTTAGCTCCTTCTTTGATCAGCGAGTGCGTGCCCTGGCTTAGTGGTGAGTCGGCTTTACCTGGTATAGCGAATACTTCCCGGTTTTGTTCGAGGGCATAATGTGCGGTAATCAACGCGCCGCTACGCTGGGCAGCTTCGACTACCAATACTCCTTTTGAGAGGCCGCTGACAATGCGGTTCCGGCGCGGGAAATTCTCTTGGCGCGGCGGTTCGTTCATAGGAAATTCGGAGATCAGCGCACCGGTGTCAGCGATACGTTCAGAAAGCTGTGTATTCTCTTTCGGGTAAATATTACATAATCCACTTCCCAAAACGGCGATTGTTTTGCCGCACTTTAGCGCTCCCTTGTGCGCGGCGGTATCTATTCCTCTCGCCAATCCGGAGACGATAATCATACCTAGAGAAGCCAGGGTATAAGAAAATTCTTCCGCCATGGTAATGCCGTAGATAGTTGGAATACGCGTCCCTACGATTGCAAATAAAAATTCGTTCAAAATATCAACATTTCCTTTAATGTAAAGTATCAGAGGCGGATGGCTTATTTCCTTTAAGAGCTTGGGGTAGTGGGCGTCAAAAATATCAATGACATGTATTTTTTTATGGGCAATCAGCGCGAATTCTTTTTCCAGGAGTCCGGAACTCCTGATATGTAATATTTCGTCTATATCTTTTTGAGTAAGCGAAGGAATTCCTCTTAAAGTCTTTGCGTCTGCTTCAAGAATAGCTTGTGGGTCCGTGAGGACTGAAAGAATGTCTTCGCGCTTCTTGGGGCTAAGCGCAGGAATTAAGTTTAGTAAAATAGAACCGGTTTTGGCCATATTCGTTAGTTACTGATTGTATCTATAAATCTAGCTATTTTCACACCGATCGAATTTGCTTAGAATAGCTACAATGGCGTTTGCGACCTCCTCTGGAGTCTTTTGTTCTGTATCAATTGTATAGTGTGCACGAGCATAATACGGTTTTCGTTTTCGTAATAATGTTTTGATGTGTGCCAAGGGATCCTTAACGTTAAGAAGCGGCCTGTGGGTGAAATTTTTCGTGCGGTTATAAATCGTTTCGCTGGATGCCGACAGATTAAATACGATACCGGTATTCTTTAATATGCGCGCGTTATCATCGTTACAGATAAGACCTCCTCCGCAGCTTACCACAAGAGCAGTCTTTAAGGATAAGTTTTTTAGCAATTCGCTTTCTATCTGCCGAAAGCGTTTTTCGCCGGATTCAGAAAAAATGTCGGCGATCTTTTTATGTTCTTTTTTTTCAATAAGTTCATCGAGCTCAACAAACTTTTTATGCAGCTTATTAGCAAGTAATTTTCCGACAGTGGTTTTTCCGGTACCCATAAAACCAACGAGATAAATATTTTTCATAACCATAGCATTATTAACATAATGCACGTCTTTGTCAACAGGGTAACAGAAACCATCCAGCCATTGCGAATTAATGTTTTTGTCGGCCGTAGATTTCTTATTTGCCTTTTCTTTTTTTAGAAACCGGTTTTTTCTTTAAAGCTATTTTTTTCTTTGTGGCAAATTTATTCTTTTCGCTCATTTGACGTGTGGCGACGGTGGTTGCTTGAGTGGGCGTGGTTTGGGTAGGCGTTATTTCTTTTGGTTTATTGTCGAAGTTTCCCCTGAATGAATTTCCTGCTTTGCGGCGAGAAAAACATACTTGGCAATATACCAAACGTCCTTCAACCGGCCTAAAGGGAACTTGGCATTCTTTTCTGCAATCAGCACAAATTGTTTTATACATGATTCTTTCTCTATAGCGGTTATCCTGCCGATTACTGCCCGGAAAACGGTTATCTTGTCTTGTGGCCTGGAGATTATGGTTTGCAGGCTGTTGAAAGGGTTTAGGGAATGATTGAGGAACAGGTTTTACTTCGGCCGGCTTAGGCATTGCTCGATTTATTAAAGTATCTACTTTTCTTTCAAGCGAACTAAGCTGTTCCTGAAGTTTAGTAATTAAGCCTATAATGTCCGATTCACCCTGCGAATGCTTTTTCATATTGCACCCCTATAATTATGATTTATAAATATTAAATATTACGTTCCCAGAACTTAACTATTGTAATACGGGAATTGCTTAGGAGCAAATAAAAAATTGAATACGGGCCAAAAAACAGATCGCTTGCCCGGTAAAAAACTTTTTATTGCATGCGCCAGGCGATCCAGTCGAGTAAAAGTGCGGTAATTTTATGGCATTCGTCGCTGGTTAACGTACGGCCCTTAGGAATTGAGTGCCATCTAAAAAGGCAGCTGCGACAGCAGGTTGCGGTTGCGCGCAGCGCCTTAAAGACCGGATGACCATTGAATGGAGTTTGTTTTCCGTCATCTGTTGGGTTTGCCGGAGCAAGCCGTCTTGCTATGAAATCCTGCGCATGCTGTTTTATCTTTTCGAGTCCTATTTTTTCAATATAATCAAAATCTTTTTGATCCAGCTTAAACCGCATACGGAACTTTGATTTTTGGAGATGAGGTAGAAGTTGAGGGAAACTTAGATCACAGGACATGATTATTACAAAAGTTTGTAGAAGCTGCGTGTTTATGGGTTAGCTTTTGTTTTTACGGTTGGTATCTTTCTTGAAAGCTGTATCTATATTTTCTTTCAAGTGTTTTGCTTTCTTCATTAATTCAATCAATTCGTCTTCTTTCTCGTGCGGTAAATCTTGCGGTTTAACTTCATAAGCCTTTATCAAATTATCAATTACATTTTGAGCATGTCGAAGAGCAATACGCTGCATATCCTCTTTGGTAATTTTTCGGCTTTTGAGCTTCACTCTCGGACCGGTATAAAAACCTGCTTCTTCCATGTCGGGGCCATTGTCTTCGTCGTAAGACGCGCTTGTTTCTATTACCTCAAACCTGTGATCTTTTTTGAAAAAATACAAAAAGTCATCGTAGCTTGAAAACTTGCCGTTAACCGAAGACTCCTTCCATAGCTTTTTTATCGGAACATAGAAATCTTCAGCCTGTTTAAGAATGGTTATAATTTTAGTTAATACCTCTTTCTCCATTTTAAAAATAAACGATCGAGCGTCGATTCCGCTCCGAGAGTAAGAGACGGTTGATAAATTGATGTAACGGGCGATGCTTAATTCGTGCTACGTATTTATTAATGTTTATTGATTTATCTGACATCTGAAGGTCTGACCCCTAGTAGATTTTGTGACATCTGAAGGTCTGACCCCTAGTAGATTTTGGAAAGATTTTCTATGCCTATTCCAGTATTGCCCGGCGTTGCCCAGCGGCCTATTAATATTTTATCCTCAATTTTATAGTCAACCACGCCTGTATTTTGTCCCACGCCCCAGCTTACGATCAATAAATCACCCTCAAGAATGCCTATCCCGGAATAACTTTCGGACAATAATGACCAGTTTACTGAATATATTTCGCCATTCTTATTGATTGAAACGGTTCCGGCATAATTGCTGCCAGTGTCGGGGTTGTACGCATTGGTTATTTTATATACGCCGCCAAGGCCAGCCGGACCCTCTAAATCTTCCGTGCCGATTGAGCCAGATTTTGAACTTGCCCACTTACCTTTTAATTTTGATCCTTCTATTTTATAGGCCACCACCCCGCAATGTGCGCCGGCGTTCCAGCCTACGCAAAGAACGTTATCGACCAGTATCCCGATACCTTCGTATATGGTAAATTGCGGAACCTTCCAGACGAGCTTATATGTTTCTCCTAGATTAATAATTTGAAGAATGCCGGTATACTTTGTTTTGTCCGGATTTACCCCGTAAATTATCTCATACTTTCCCGATAAATCCTTGCGGGGAGAAGCGCTGGTGTCGGCAGGAAAAACATTACCGCCAAAGAACACAAACGTCAACAATAGCAGTAGTATAAACTTTCTCAAGGGGCTATTTGCTATATTTTTTTATCAGCTCAAGTGCGATAATGTTCCGCTGTATCTGGTTCGTTCCCTCGTAGATCTGGGTTATTTTTGCATCGCGCATGAATTTCTCTATAGGGTAATCACGCATATATCCGTAGCCGCCGAATATTTGTACTGCGTTTGTCGCGACTTCCATGGCTGTGTCAGAAGCAAATAATTTAGCTGCGGCACTGGCAGTTCCTACATCTTTGACTCCTCTGTCGACCATGGATGCGACACTGTACACCAGACTTCTTGCAGCTTCGGTTTTAGTTACCATATCGGCAAGCATCCATTGAATACCCTGAAATGAGCTGATAGGTTTGCCAAATTGAATGCGTTTGTGAGAGTAGTCGGTAGCAAGTTCGAGTGCGCCTTGCGCAATCCCTACCGCTTGTGCGGCAACGCCAGGCCGTGACTGGTCAAATGTTTTCATCGTCGCAATAAAACCAATACCTTCCCGTAATCCCAGTAAATTTTCTTTTGGAATTCTTGCGTCGCTAAAAACCAATTCCCTGGTGGACGAGGTGCGTATTCCCAGCTTTTCTTCTTTTTTACCGAAGGTAAAACCCGGAGTTCCTTTTTCCACAATAAATGCGGAAACGCCTCTGGCTCCCCGTGCTTTATCGGTTACGGCAATTACGGTATAAATTTCGGCATCGCCGCCGTTAGTGATGAAATGCTTTGTGCCATTCAACACGTAGCTGTTGCCGTCTTTTTTTGCTGTTGTCTTGACTGCGGAAGCGTCGGAGCCTGCCTCGGGCTCGGTGAGTGCGAATGCGGCCAGTTTTTTCCCGGATGCGATATCGGGTAAGTATTTCTTTTTCTGTTCTTCCGTACCGAATAAAAGTATCGGAAACATCCCTAAAAACGATGCAGCGTAGGTTGTGGCGACGCCGCCGTCGACTCGGGAAATTTCTTCTGTGGCAATGCAGAGATTTAAAAGCCCAGCGCCCATTCCTCCATAGCTTTCAGGAATGCAGAGCGCGAAAAGATCGGATTTCGCAAGAGTCTTGACGATTTCCCAAGGGAATTCTTCTTTTTCGTCGAGTTCGTGTGAAAAGGGGCGTATTTTTTCTTCAGCAATCTGGCGGCACAAATCGCGCAACATTTTTTGTTCTTCGCTCAAAGGGTAGTCAACTAAAAACATATTTTTGCTCCTTCCTTTTCCGTGCGTTTCCTGTAATAAATGATTATATCGTGAGAATAACGGCTGTTTCCCTGCAGTTTGGAAAATAAATACAATTAACGCAGTCGCTCCATATTTTATGGGGAAGTTCTTTCATCTCAGTTTCCTGAAAGCCTACTTTTTTAAAGAATTGAGGTACAAAGGTAAGTGCAAAAACTTTCTTTAGCCCCATGCTTTTTGCTTCTTCGACGCACCGGCATACCAGCTTTGCACCGACGCCCTGGTGCTGGAATTTCCTGTCAACGATCAGCGACTTTACCTCTCCTAAATCCTGCCAGCCTATTATATGCAACGCGCAACAGGCAATGATCTTTTTCTGCCGTTCTTCAAGCCAAAAATCTCTAATATTCTCGTAAATGTAATTGAGGGGACGTTCGAGAACATGCCCTTTTTTGGCCCAGGTATTTATAAGCGAGTAAATAGCCTTAGCGTCAGTTATCTTTGCTTTTCTTAGCATTATCGAAGAAAAAAGTTACTCCTCCCAAGTACATATTCGAGTCTATACCGCTGTTAGGGTGTTTAATGCTGGCATTGGAAAGATGGCGGTAGCGGTATTCGAGATTGAGTGCGACATTATCCTTGATAAAATAGTGTAATCCCGCTCCTCCCTGAGGAAGAAAGTTGTATTGCGTAGACTGCTCAAGCGTGTGTTGGCTCATGTAGAGCATACCTAGCCCGCCTTTTACGTATGGCTGTATTTTGGCATTAAGCGGTAGAACATATTTGACTAGAAAATTAGAACCAGCTTCGACGTTGCTGTTTGGCGAGTTAATGGTATTGATGAATGGTTCGAGAACAAAATCGAAACGTCCGGGGAACTTAAGCCCGATCTTACCCAAGAGCGGTTTGCCGTCAAAATCGAAGGCAACGAGTAAAGGTACTCCCTGGTATTTTTTCTGGGTATGGTCGAGATTACCGTTTAAAAAACCGGTGGTTACTTCGATAGCATCAAGTGCGTGTGCAAACGGCAGAAAACAAAACAAGAAAACCATAACTAACAATACATTTTTTTTCATAGGTAATCCTCCTTAAGAATAAATTTTAAACGGGAAAGTGTGATCTGTCAAATCTTTTTAGAAAAAAATGTTCGCGTGTTATTAGCGGGAAGACGTGGTTTTTGGTTTTTTCGGTTTGATGCTGGGGTGGGTAAAAAAATCTTTCAGCACAGAAAAGGCTTTTTTCGGTATCCTTTCATCGAGGGTGTCTTCCAGTTTCATTTTTAAACTTACAATGCCGAACCATTCTTCGTTCATGTTCAGGCCGGTAGAAACTCTGATATCATGGTAATAAGCTCCGTTAGACCAGCCGGCTTCCGAGTTATGAAGAACCCATTCTGAGGTGTATCCTTCATTGTGTTTCCACCACTCGTCGTTCCACTCAAAAAGAGCACCGCCAATGCAATTCCCTTCTTTATTACCGCTTGAGACGGTATTGGCATAAATGTCCTGCCATTGCGAGAGCACATACTCGGCTTGAGTTTCTTGATCTTCTTTATTCTTGTAGGAGTCGTAGCTGTCCGCGCCAAACTCAGAAAGAAAAATCGGCTTATCAAAAACATTTTTAACATGGCGAAAAAGATTTCCGAATGTTTTACCGCGATAAGCTATGATTGCCAAAACATCGATATTTTTACAGATACGTGCGGCGATATCGAGGAAGTTCGCTTCGCCGTTACCAAGGGCAATCGGATGTACGGGGTCAATCTTTTTTATTTCCGCAGCTAACTCATCGGCAAACGTATAATAGATTTCTGCCCGGCGGGCAATTTGATTACACGGTTCTTTAATCTGCTCTATTTCGGGAGAGGTCCAGAAGCAGATTTTACCCGCAAAGGTATAATTGTTTTCATTACCCAATACCCACATTAAGAGACCTTTTTCGTTTTTGAGGGCTTCGACAATTTTTAATATCCGCTCTTTGGTTTTTTGTTGAAAAGTTGAGTCGGCATAGTTTGGGCCGGGGTATGTCCAGAGCCCCATCCAATCGCTCACGATCGTATAAATACCGAATTTCTCGTACATGTCGCGAATGAATTCTTTTGTTTTTTCTATGTCGTTGCCAACGCTATAAATACGTACGCAATTAACACCAAGCTTTTTCATGAGTTTGCCGTCAGCGAGCCACGGCTTTTTACTATCCGCAAGAAAATCGTAATCGTAGCCTTTACCGATTGGTGTGGGGTTGTAAATAAGGCCTTTCAGGAATACCGGTTTACCTTTTATGTAAAGACAGTATCCCCCTTCTTTGGTAGCTTCAATAACCACGCTTGCCACCTGGCTAAAGGCGTTGAAAAATAGCAGGCAGCCTAATAAAAGGCTGCCTGCTATCACAATAAGTTTACTCTTTTTCGTATCTAATGTCATCGAGGTAGAACACAACCCCTTCAGGATCGTTTACGTCAATATTTGTTGCCCAACAGAATCCGCCAATTACATAAGAAAGGTCTTTTCCTTTGAGGTCGATCTCATATTTTTTCCAGTCCTTTGTAAGCTGTACCGGACCGATGCTGGCACTGTCGGAGTCCGCGTGTTCGCCGCTATTGATGCCGCCCATTTTGAATTCGTTGATAGTTTCTCCGCCTTTTTCGCCTCGTGCCCAGAAAGTAACTTTCGTTGCGCCCTGGAGGTTAAAGCCGGCGTTAGGAACGGTTCCCCAGTTGTTGGCCGGTTGCTGCCAATACATACCTGCCCAGCGAGTTCCGGAATTGTTGCGATATTCAATGCGAACGCAGGAAGTGCCGCTAAAGGGCAAATTCTTCCAATTTACGTCTAATTTTAAGTCTTTCGCCGCGGTAGCAGGCATCCATCCGGAAGGAATAAAATGGTTATCTAAGCTTGAAGCATCCGCATATACATAGAAAGGAAAATTGGTTTTTGCTTCTTCTTTCTTTAAGCCAGCGTCAACGGTGAAATAAATATCATCTAAATAAATCGATTGCTCTCCGCCGGCCTGGTCCGCGTTAAACACGATACAAAACCCGCCGTTAATGTAATGCATATCCTTTCCGGTGAGGTTAATCGAATATTGCTGCCAATCTTTCGTTAATTTAACCGGGCCGTATTCGACAGTAGTGGAATCGGGAAACTGTACTGTTTCACCTGCGGTAGTTTTAATTATGCCGCCAATTTTTATCGAGGTAATAACTTCTCCGCCTTTTTCGCCTTTTGCCCAAAACACAAGTTTGTTGAAACCGGTTAAATCGACGCCGGTATCCTTTGCGCCCCAGTTATTCTGTGAGGATTGCCAGTAAATACCTGTCCAACCCTGGCCTTGAGTCTTTTTTGCGGCATAGGTTATCTTCATACATGATGTGCCGCGAGCACCTACGGTTTCTTGGTCATTAAATTTTAAATCGCCGAAATCGCCCATCCAGCCGGAAGGAATAAAATGGTTGCCGGTTGCGCCCTTGTCGCTATAGACGTCAAACCGTTTTTCTTCTTTTTTTTCCTCGGCTGCCAGGACGCCGCTTATTACCAACATACACCCGAGTATCACAAGTAAAATCTTACGCATTCCGTTCCTCCTTCTGTTTAGATCATTACTGTACCAAATACACAGTAAACAATAAACTGCATTTTTTTGTTGTTTCGCCCCTTTTCACCTCCTTCTGATCGTTTCAACGTAGTAAATTAAGCAATAGAGAACGTTTAAAATGTACGCGTCAATTGTCTTTCCACAATCCTTTATAGGTAAGGTATGCCTTTTTTAATGTACGTAAAAAAGGAGATTGTTTACCTTCGCCTTGGCCTACAACGCCAAGCCATTCTTCATGCATATAACCATCCAGAAAAGGCCCCGTAAAAAGGCCTTTGCGGTCATGATGCCATGGTTTATAGGATTTCCACCACTCATCCGTCCATTCGAACACGAATCCGCCGATTGCATTTCCTGTGCCATATCCGCTTGAGTTGCAGGCAATATCCAGCCAGGCGTTGCGATGGTATTCAGCCTGAAAAGATTCGGATTCTTCCATGGAATATCCTTGTGCATAAGAAGGTGCGCCATATTCGGTAATCATTGCGGCCCTACTCGATGTATTTTTGACTTCATCCCAAAAATCAAAGAATCCGTATTTTCCTCGGTAACAGTTTGTTCCAAACACATCAATATCGGGACAGTTTTTAGCAAAAACATCCAGGAACAGCGCATCCCCTGACGCAATACCAACCGGCCGCTTAAGGGGGTCGAGTTGTTTTATTAACTTTGCTGCTTCGTTTGCGAATTTAAAAAAACTTTCCGGCTTTTTGTCGGCATTACACGCAACGCCGTACACATTCTCGTTTCCTAAAAGCCACATGATGATACCGGGTTCGTCCTTGAATTCGGTAACCATTTCCCGTACACTTGAGAGCATATTTTCTTGATGAGCAGGATCGTCGTAGTCAGTTCCCGGTTCCCATGGCGCTTTACTTCCGAGGGCGTATTTTCCCAAAAAATCGCCCAATACTGTATATATACCATATTTTTGGTACATTTGTCGAATAAGTTCTTTATTTATTTTAAATGGCTGGTGATATAGCCGTACGCAGTTAACTCCCATATTTTTCATGAGATAAAAGTCACCGACTGTCTTTTCCCCTGCGTCTTGTATGCCGTTTGCGTTTTCGTCCACCCAGGTTTCGTAGGGAGCGTCGATGGTATTGTTATTGTTTACATCCTGGATACTCCAGTTTTGTTGAGTGCCTTTATCGGGAGATTCGCCAACACGGGTAGGGGCGTAAGTGACTCCTTTTATGATAAATGGTTTTCCGTCAACCAGAAATTGCCAATCCCCGTTTTCGTAACGCACTATCTTTACTTTTTCTCCGCCTCTGGTTTCAACGATTTTACCCGGTTTCCGGTATTTTTCCTGCGCAGGGCATAGATTGGTCTTTAAGCATAACTTTTGCAGTATGTTTGCTTTAACTAATTTCCCCGGATTGACTATAAAAATATCGTTTCGTATGTCATTATCAAAGCCATTTATTACCTTTATCGAAGCGCCCTCCAACCTCAAGCCTAATTCCGGATTTTCCCGCAAGAGATGTTTGATCCGGTACAGGCTTGCTTTGCCGATATACCAAGGCGTGTGCCAGTATGTCCATCCGTACGCAGTCGGAAAATGGACCAATACCGCATAGTAAGCTTTAATGGCTTGCTTTGTGAGTCCGCTGCGTTCCAGAATGTCGGCAATAAAAAATTGTTTTACCCCCCACGGTTCGGGGGCAATATTCCATTTATAAAATGCGGTCTTAAAATCGCGACTATTTAAAATATTCCAGTGTTCGACAGTGCCTATTTCTTTTTTTATTTTAATGAATTCAGGGTCAAATTTAAGTGAGCTGGAATTTGGGTAAATTCCTTCGCCTACGGCGTTCGATAAACCGATTTGGTCTTTAATTATGTACTGGTATTCTTTGGTCCCGGCACCTTTAAATTCGCCATACTTGGTATAATCAACCGGAAAGATACCCGGGTCATATAGCTCAATAAGTATTGATTTTTCTAAAACGTTTGGTGCCTCAGTGTCGGTTCCTTTGATCTCGTCCAGGACTTTTTCTGCAGTCTCTTTTATGGACCAGAAAGTTCCGCGTGAAGGGTCGAATGCTTGCGCGTAGGGGTATTTTTTTGTCACTTCTTCAAGTATTTTTGCCGCCTCATCAATTTTATTTTCGTCACGCAGGCTTTCGCCTTTGATAAAGTAACTTATCGCTACATCATCCATTATTTTGAAGGCGGTTTCCTCATTTTGAGGAGGGAATTTTTGGAGTGTTGCGGCAAGTTTATCGGCTTCGGCTGAGAACTTGAAAATGCATTCGTCGGTAACCTTATACACTTCTTCGTATTTCTTTTCTCCTTGCAGTGCCCATGCCTTTTTTACATATTCGGAAGAGTCTTCTTGTTGCGCAAAACAGACCAAAGACCAAAAACTAAAGATTAAAGACAAAAAACAGACAACAGAAAAATCTGCCTTTTGGCCTCTGCCCTCTGACTTCTGACTTCTGCCTTCTGCCTTCTGTCCTCTGGCTTCTGTCTTCTGCCTTCTGTCCTCTGACCTCTGACCTCTGTCCTCTGTCTTCATCCCACCACCGCTCCGGCAGTTAAACCTTTAATGATTTGTTTCTGCATCCGCAGGTATAGCAATATAATAGGAAGAGCTGCTACCGCTAAAGCTGCCATAATCAAGGTGTGTTGGATGATATTACGGTTATAGATTTCCATTAACCCTACCTGTAGCGGCATTAGTTTATCTTCGGTAAACATCAATGACGCAAGCACGAATTCATTCCAGACGTTAAGTGTATTAAAAATAATTACCACAGCTAATGCCGGAGCTACAAGCGGCAGTCCGACATTCCACCAGATTTGCAAACGGTTGCAACCGTCAATTCTGGCGGCATCCTCGAGATCGCGCGGTAATTGATCAAAAAAGGTGCGCAGCATATAGATACTTAAAGAAAGCCCCATATTGGTCATTGCCAGAATATAGCCGGTTCGGTTAATGAGATGCAGTTTATTGAGTAAGATGTAGACAGGCACGAAACCCGCAGGTAAGGGGATCATCATTGCCGCTAAAAACATGAAAAATATAACGTTTTTACCGGGAAAATTCAAACGCGAAAACGAATAGGCGGCAAGCGAAGAAATAATCACGATCAAAAAGACCGTTACGATCGTATAAAAGACGCTGTTGACAAAATATGAGCCAAGATTGCCGTCGACGAGCGCGGTTTTGTAATTGTCGACGTTGAATCGCGTAACTGGTTTAAGGCCGAAATCACTACGGAATTCCTGCTCGGTCTTGAGTGATACATTAAGCATCCAGATGAGCGGGAAAATACAGCTTAGCGCTACGCTTAAAAGGAATAAGTGCAGAAACAGGAGAATGAATATTTTTTTAGTTCGGTAATACACCCCAGCGTTTCCTTATTTGTTTGGAGATGTGTAGCATGGTGAACGACACGATAATCAATAAAATCCCCAGTACTACTCCTTCGGCGCAAGCTAAACCAACTTGATTACCGCGTAGATGATTATAGATACGCATGACCGGAACCTGGGTAAGCCCTCCGGCTCCTCTGGTAAGAGCCAGGATCATAGCGAATGCCTGCATAGTGCCTAATATGGTCAAGACGAATACGACGGCAATCACCGGCATCAGAAGCGGGAAAGTGACCCGGCAAAATGTTTGCCAGGCGTTGGCGCCGTCAATACGCGCGGCTTCATATAATTGTTCCGGAATAGTTTGTAACCCGGCAAGTAAGATAACGAACGCCCAACCAAAACCTTTCCAACAGTGGACCAGGGCAGTGGTGAGAAGTACTCTGTCTTTTCCTAGCCAATCGATTGCAAAAAATCCCAGACCGGCCTTTTTGAGCCACTGGTTGAAAATTCCGGGGTCTGAAACGAGAATTTCTCGCATAAGTAATCCTATAATGATCTCCGACAATACCGGTAATATAAAAAATATGACGCGATAAATCTTGCCGGTCCGGGTAGCCCGATCGACTCCGAGTGCCAGGCAAAACGCAAGGATATTCTGAAAAGTAAGCGCCCAGAAGGTGATGAAGGCGCTGTTATACATCGATTGCCACCAATCTTTATCGTAGAAAAGGATTTCTTTGAAATTAGACCAGCCGACGAATTCCAAAGAAGAAATTGCGTCTCCGCGCTGGAAGCTTAGCACGAACGTATAAATGAAGGGGTACACGTAAAAAATACAGAAAATCAAAAAGGCAGGCAGTACAAAGGAAAAATTTTTAAATTTGTCAGACAGAGAGTCGTGCATAATGGAAATATTTATTTTGCCAGTACGCGCTTTTTTACCGCTTGTATTTCGTGTGCTACTTCCTCCGGAGTTTTAATCCCCATTACAATTTGCTGTAATCCTTTATCGATGACTTCTATTACCCGTGAATCTTCGTTGTATGGCCATATATTGGGATGGGTAAGTATGGTTAGGTCTTTCAGGAGAGGCTTAAGGACAGTCGGAATATTTTCATCGCAATTACGGATAGCGG
The DNA here is from genome assembly GCA_037146775.1 of Candidatus Omnitrophota bacterium. Taxonomy (GTDB): domain Bacteria; phylum Omnitrophota; class Gorgyraeia; order Duberdicusellales; family 4484-171; genus JBAWWL01. Next base: position 68,925 of record JBAWWL010000010.1, read on the forward strand.
GTAGATTATTCGTTTCTTTTATGAGAAATTCTTGCTGTGGTTTTTCCGTCAACCATTGCAATAACTTTACCGCTTCTTCCTTGTTTGGTGAATGAGAATTTACTATAAACGCGGCGCCCGCTCCGCCCCAGATTTTTGCGGGAAATTTTTCTGATATTTTTGGCAGCGGAAAAAATCCATAATTTAGGTCCGGACCAAGCTGTTTATATACGTTTACCGTCCAGCTGCCGTTGAATGAGAAGGCAGCTTGGCCTTTTGAGAATTGGTCTTCTGCTTCTTTGTTGATCATGGTAGTGATATTCGGTGAGAGAATGCCGGCATCTCGTAACTCTGCAAAGAGCGAAAACACCGTAATCCAATCTTTGTCGGTATAAGGAACCGTTCCTTGGATCGTTTTAAAAAACTTTTCTTCGCCCATAAGGTTTATGGCCCATTCGGTAGCGAGACAATCTAAAAGCCATCCTTCGCCCCAGCCACACACAAAACCGTTTACTTTCTGGGACGCTTTTATCTTTTTAGCGTATGCTATGAATTCAGCGAGTGTTTTTGGGGGTTGATTCGGATCAATTCCTGCATCACTAAAAAGCTTTTTATTATAAATAAACTCTATGAGCGTCGTGTCGATGGGAACGCCGTAAATACCGGGAGTTACTCCGTATGTATTACCTGGTTTAAAAATTGTGACTTCCAGGGCTTGGTTATAAAACGAATCTTTCCAGGCGTTATTGCCTGCTTCCATATAAGGAGTTAAATCTAAAATGTATCCGGCTTTTACAAAAGAACCGACAGTTCTTTTTTCTCCCAGGATACCGAATATTTCCGGCAAATTTCCGGCTCTGGCTGCGGCGATAACTTTTTGCGAATAAATGTCAGGAGGAAAGAAAAGTTTAAATTCAACATCGATACCGGTTTTTTCTTTGTATTGTTTGGAGAGTGTCTCGAAGGCTGGTTTTCGGTCGTTCATCCAGTGCCAAATAACGATCTTTTTGGACGTCGATTTTTGCTGGGCACAACCGCTGGCTAACAATAAAATTACCGTGAGTATTTTTACCAGTCGTAATGCAGGACGCATAATGCCTCCTTTAGTTTATTGATGGCGTAAAAAGAAAAATACTGTAACATATTTTACTTGGGAATGCAACTTATTTAAAAGTCGTTTACTATATCTGGCAAAAATGAATATTTTGTGCCGGTATTAATCGAACACGACCGTTTTGTTGTTGTAAGCAAGGACCTTTCGTTCCAGGTGCCAGCGAACTGCCCGGTTTAACACCACTTTTTCTAGGTCTTCCCCTTTCCGTTTCAAATCTTCGAACGTGTCGCGATGACTGACTCGTACCGTATCCTGTTCAATGATTGGCCCTCTATCGAGTTGTTCGGTAACATAATGACTGGTTGCGCCGATAATTTTTACTCCCCTGCGATATGCTTTTTCGTAGGGCTTACGGCCTACAAACGCCGGCAAAAAAGAATGATGGATATTGATAACGCGATTCGGGAACTTTTCAACAAATTGTTTAGTTAAAATTTGTGTATAGCGCGCCAGCACGATTATTTCAACGTGTTTTTTCTCCAGGAGAGTTATTGTGCGGTTTTCTGTCGGCCGTTTATTTTTTTTTGTAACTTTGAATTCAAAGAATTCGATACCGAAATGTTTTGCGATCGGCCGCGCAACCGGATGATTACTGATAATACACGGGATGTGACAGTTGAGTTGATCGCTCTTGTAGCGCAGGAGCAGGTCATAAAGGCAATGAGTATAACGCGAGACAAAAACAGCCATTTGAGGTTTCTCGAAGCTTGCGTGAAGCGACCAGTTCATTTTAAACCCAGCCGCCAGAGGCGAAAATGCTTTTACGATATTTTCTTTAGCGATCTTAAAACTATCGAGTGACCATTCGATACGCATAAAGAAGGTGTTTGTCTGGCTGTCGATATGCTGATCAGCGTGCTCTATGTTGCCGCCATGCTGATAGATAAAATTAGATATTTTGGCGGTAATTCCTTTTTGATCCGGGCAGGAAACAAGTAAAATCGCGGTATTCATAAGAAATTAAATTATATAGTATTTCCCTAAGAAAATCAAATACTTTTTCGAAACAAGCCCTGCTATTTGGAAGGTGCGCAATATGTGCAGAGACGTGTAAGCCGACTTACGTGCGGGCTTTGCCGTGCTTTTTGAATATCGCTTCTATTTCGTCGTAATCAAGCTCATCTTTTTCGATCAAACTAGCTGCCATTTCGTCGACGATGTCCCAGTTTTTACGCAGAATTTCTTCGGTTTCGCGCATGCATTCTTGCAGGATCTCATTACCGTCTTTATCGAGTTGGTCATAGAAGTAGGGTAGTGCGCGGTTTTGGAAAAACGAGCCCTTGAAATCTCCGACATAACCGGATTTACCCATGCCTAAGCGCCAGGTCATCAAATAAGCCAATCGGGTTGCTTCTTCGAAATCAGAGCCTGTGCCGACAGACGTGACGCCGTATTTAATTTTTTCCGAGGCATAACCGGCCAGAAAACTTTTGATGTTGGCGAGCAAATGATTTTTGTCGCGAATAGTAATTTCTTCTTTTTCCGGGGTCCAGGTCACTCCTCCGGCTCCGCCGCGCGGGATAATGGTAACTTTGAATACATCCTGGAAGGGTACCGCGATATAGGTAACCACCGCATGACCGCTTTCGTGATAAGCGACTCGCTCTCTTTCTTGAGGGCTGTAGCGGCATTTGCGTTTTAATCCTAATTCGATACGTTCGCGTGCCTCATTAATTTCTTTCATAGTAACTAATTCTTTGTTGGCGCGCACGGCAATAAGCGCCGCTTCGCGTACCATATTAGAGATTTCCGCAGGAGTGCTTTGTACGGCCAAACGTGCGAGTTTGTCAATTTTTACATTTTCTTTATCGTATTTTATTTTATTGAGATAGTACTGGAATATTGCTTCTCTTTCGTCTAGATTCGGCAGCGTTATAGAGATGTGCCTATCAAATCTTCCCGGCCTAAGCAATGCGGGGTCAAGGAAATCGGGATCCATATTGGTTGCACCAATGACGACAATATTGTATTCGGCGTCTTTGTCTTTCAAGCCGTCCATTTCAACCAAGAGTTGATTCAAAGTTTGATTATGTTCGCTTTGCCCGCCGCCGCCGGTTTCTGCTCTGCGTTTTGCGCCGACCGCATCAATTTCATCGATAAAAACGACACAACCGCCCTTTTCTTGGGCTGATTCTTTTGCTTCCATGAAAAGTCGTCTGATTCTGCTGGCGCCGACACCGACATACATTTCCACAAATTCTGAACCAGCTCGCGCTAAAAACGGCACTCCGGCTTCATTTGCCATGGCGGTTGCGAGATATGTTTTTCCACATCCGGGTGGCCCAAGCATCAGTAACCCGCGCAAAATCTTACCGCCTATTTTTTGTACCTGCGCCCGGTCTTTAATCAGTTTAACGATTTCCATCCCTTCCTGCTTAACCTCTTCCATGCCCACCACGTCATCCCATCCGATAAGATGTGCGTCCTTATTTTTTTGTAACGAAGCTTCTCGTAGCTCTTCTATGGTAGGTCGGCGTACGCCTTCTTGAACGAATATCGCTTCTATCTCGGTATAGATAAGTTCGTTTTTTTGGATCAGCTTCTCGGCAAATATTTCAACCAGTTTCCAGTTTTGACGCAGGATGCTTTTTACTTCCAAGATAGTGCTTTCTATAATGTCTTGTGCGTCCTTATCTAGCTCTTCGCGTATCAGGTGAGAAATCCATCGACCTTCTTTATCCTCAAAATTTCCTATATAACCGGAATGTCCCATCCCCCAACGCCAGGTCATGTCGTGTGCCGCACGCGTAGCACTTTCAAATTCCCGGTCAACATTATTAGAGGTGGTACCAAACTTAGTTTTCTCGGCGACAAAACCGGCGATATACACTTTGATTTCCGTAAGCAATAAAAATTTATCGCGAGAATAGGTTTTTTCTTTATCGGTTATCCAGGTAAGGCCAGTATTCGATTCTGGCGAGGTAAGAGTAGTTTTCGAAATATCTTTATTCGGCGCACATAGGTAAGTGATAACAATATGTCCGGATTCGTGATAGGCGGATCTCTGTTTTTCAAGCAAATTCATAACCTACTCCTGATTTTTAGTAAAGTTATTGCTATAACAAACATAAATAATATAACATAACAACCACTAAAAACAATGAATTTTTTGTCAGAGCTTGTTTGGTTTTTATTCTGTTACTTAAACAACACGCTTTACCGGCCGATTTTTTCCAAAAAAATTAGTTATTTTAATCTTATTATAAAAAATACTGTTAACCGGAAAAATGCCTTTGTCTACTACCCCACAGGCCTTCGGTCTGGGGAGTTAAAATGTTTTATAAGTGCCTTATACTCATCGCGTTGAGTAATTAGTGAACTGCACCATTTGGTTCTCGGCATTTTTCCCGGTAGCCCAGCAGGCCGAAGGCCTGTTGGATAACCTCGCTGTGATCTGAATTTTACCTTTAAATATCAAAGAAATATAAGGGTAAAATTCAGCGGCGCCCCACAGGGCAAAAAAATGCATTTTCTAAATGCATTTTTTGGGTTAATCTTATTTTGACAAAGCCTTAAAGATATGGTATCCTTTTGCAGGTGTTATTATGAATACAAAATTAAAAATATTTTGGCGGTTATATTGGCTGCGTATTCTTGTCATTACTATTGTCACCATCCTCCTTATCTCCTTAATATTCGTTATCGTTGCCGGCATAAACTCCTACACTAAAATGGAATCCTTCTATAAAGAGCAGATGAAAGCTAGCATGGCAATGCAATTCTATTTATATGTGGTGGGCGGCTTAATTACCGCCGTTGTCTATGTTTATCTCTTTACTACGATGATGCATCGCGGAGGCGGAATGCGAGAATTTTCTAAAATACAGACAAAGTCGGTAAAAGGCGAAGAAATCGGGGTAAAGTGGAAAGACGTTATCGGAATGGAGGAAGTTAAACGAGAGGCCTGGGAAGCGGTAGAGCTAATAAAAGAGCGGGCACGCCTGCAAAGAATGGGCGGACAAATCATTCGCGGTGTTTTATTAGTTGGGCCTCCGGGTGTAGGAAAAACTTACCTGGCAAAAGCCATAGCTACAGAATGTAATCTGCCGTTTTTATCTGTTATCGGTAGCGAGCTTGAAGGTATTTTTGTAGGTTTAGGGGCAATGAAAATCCGCAAACTCTTTAAGGCTGCCCGTGAGCTTGCGGAGCTACAAGACGGATGTATAATCTTTATCGATGAAGTTGATTCGGTAGCTCGGCCGCGGCGAGCAGGCGTTGGGCTTGGCGGAGCAGAAAGTTATAATATGGCAGTAAACCAACTGCTTGCGGAAATGGATGGTTTAAGGTCAAAAGAATATAACGTTGTAGTAATCGCTGCTACCAATGTCCCCGAAAACGAACTGGAGCCTGCGTTGATGCGCGCAGGAAGGTTTGATCGTAAAATATATATCGGTTTGCCGACCCTTGAGGACCGCGAAGCAATATTTAGATTTTATCTCAGTACGCTCCAGTACGATAGGCAAGGTATCAGATTTGACCATTTGGCGCGTCTAAGCGTAGGTAATACTCCCGCAGATATCGCGAATATTGTCCGTGAGGCATCTTTAATTGCGGTAAGAAACAGGCGCGAAATTATTACCATGAAAGAAATTGCCGACGCGCGCGAACGTATTACTTTGGGCCTGAAAAGAAAAATTAAATATAGCCCCCAAGAACGCGAGCGTGTATCCTATCATGAAGCCGGCCACGTGGTAGTAACATACATAGCCGTTCCTTTTAAGGATGTTTTTAAGGCAACCATTATACCGCGCGGTTATTCCGGAGGGGTTACCTGGGTTCCGGAAAAAGAAGGAATTGAAATACAAGACAAAAACCACCTTTTAGGAAATATCAAAAGTGATCTGGGTGGTTATGTCGCCGAAAAAATTAAATACGGCATCACCTCCGTAGGTGTAGAGCAAGACTTTAAGAGCGCAACGGAAATTGCCTATAGAATGGTATGGAGCTTGGGCATGGGCAATACGGAATATATCGGTGATTTTCGCAGCCAGATATTTAAAGAAAGATACCCTCCAGGATTTTTTAGCGAGCTAGATAAAAACGCCAACGATATCTTAAAAGAATCAATGGTCGAAACTGAAGATATATTGCGAAAAAACTGGGTTATCGTTGAAGAAATCGCAAAGCAGCTTATTGAGAAAGACGAACTGAATTATGACGAAATCGATGAAATCTTTAAAGCTCATAATAAAGGGCCATCTCAAACACCTTCTGTTTAGTTTACTTATTGCTTCACTCCTTTCCTGCGCCGCTGATACTCATACCACCTATTCGCGCAAAGACATCAAAACTATCATACTAAATCTTTGTAAAAACGAATTTAATATTGAGGTTAAGGTTTGGGAGTCCGGAGAGACTATATGGATTTATGCGCCGTTTGCCAACGTTCTTGATGAAAAACGGCAAATCAACAAAGATATCCAAGCCAATATCCGCAGAATATTTCTCTCCATTAGCCGTGTTATTTTGAGTATGGATAAAGCGCCGAAATTCTATGCGTTTGTATTTTCCGATACACAAGATATTGGTTTTGACGTGTACTATATCGGTTTTGCCTACGATCTGGTTAAATTTGAACTTAACCATATTTCTTTAGGCCAAATGCAGGAGCGCCAGGCGGTATTGCAGTTATTAAACCCACAGGCGCTGGGAGATGTCGACGGAAACCATATTAATAAGTACGACATCAGCCTGGGAGAATTTGTTTCTTATCTTATCAAGCAAAACATTGAAAAAACTTTTTCTGCACCCGAGGTAAAAGATAATTTTAAAATTAACGAATTACAGACAAACTTTACAAATGGCAAACTCGAGATTACCTTTGATATTATGGTACAAAAATATCGCGAAGGGCTTGCATATCCTTTTGACGAAATTACCGCGATCACGAAAAGATTTTTGAAGATTTATGATTTCCCGGCCGACTTGACAGAAGTGGAAATTAAGGATAACTTCAATAAAAAAACCCGCTTTTATTCCAGAGAAGTCCTCAAAGAAGGAAAATAATTTCCTGTTGTAACCAGAAGAATTTTAAATTTCTGTAGCGTTTTCGAGGAAAGGAAGTATTTTTTGTTTATCCTGAAGCGATCTGCCGCTTACTTCTATCTGAAGAGAACCGCTTTGTATCCGAGCGCTTCGGTCTTTTACTTCTGCAGGGCCGATAACGAACGTCCCGGGCTTAGCTGCAGTCAATTTATATTCTAATTTCAGCGTCATTATTGTTTTGCCTGCTTTGGTAACGTAATTACGTGATTGAGCCTCGGCGACAACAATGAAATCTTTTAATACCGGGAGAGTTAATTGTGGATCGCTAAATTTACCCTCGATAGTTATGGTGTAGGTAAAAATCTCGCCTGTTTCAATATGATCTTTGTCGGCGGTTGCGTTAACGGTATTTGCGTCTTGGCAGAACGCAAGCGCAAAGAATATATAGAACGAAAATAAAAAAATACTAACGAATCGTAACATGTCTGTTTTTAATGGTAATCCGGTTTTCCGCCAATAATTTAACCGCCCGGGGATACAAAATGTGCTCTATTTTATGTATCGCGGCTGTTAACCGTGCGAGGCTGGTGCCGGCTTTTATGGTTACTTTTTTCTGTAAAATAATCGGCCCATGATCGACTTTCTCATCCACAAAATGAACCGTAACGCCGGTTACTTTACGGCCGCAGGCAAAGGCTCGCTCGATTGCCCGTTCGCCGCGAAAAGCCGGTAAAAGAGCAGGATGTATATTGATGATCCTGTGGTTATATCTCTTTACAAAATAAGGCGTGACAATTCGCATGAAACCTGCCAGGATTATTGCGTCGATATCCTCTTGCTCTAATATGCGGATAATCGCTTTATCAAACGCTAAGCGGGACGGGTAACATTTTGGATTCACGTACACATCCCGCACGCCGAATTTTTTTGCCCGGACACGGACAAAAGCATTCTCTTTATCGGTAACCAATAACTTTAACTGCGCCTTAATATAGCCGCGTTTAATTGCGCGTGCGATCGCTTCGAAATTACTGCCCTGGCCGGATGCAAAAATTGCTATATTCATAGCTTACGTAAAATCTTAAGGTTAAAATATTTTTCTTTCTTTTTGACCGCTATCTTAATGATTGCATAATAAAATGCAATAGTGCATAATGCGGCAAGGAAACTGGTTATTTCCGAATGCCTTTTTAGAAGTAATACGACCGTGACAAAAATAACAATTGGAATACCAAACAGAAGAATGCTTCCTACAAGCGAAACTTTCTCTTCTACGCTAACTTCTATCTTGTCTCCGCACTGTACAGGAAATGGGACGTTTGTAATGGAGAGTGAGTCCTCTCCACCCTTACAAAGCGTATTAAAATTACAGCAAGAGCACATCGGCCGTTTGGTAAATTTAATTTTTACGGCGTTTCCGTTTGCTTCAACAACTTCCGCTACTTCTGTCAGCATAAAATATTTTAATATATACCCTATTACGTAGTTGTGTGCGGCGGCAATACTTTAACGCGAGTCGTTGCTTTGAGCGATACATTTGGTAGGGCATTTTGCCTTCGCTTCCGCCAGCGGAGTTTCTAGATCTATTTTAGCATAGTCTATATACGAAAGGTTTTGTTTCAGATAAAAAGGAGAATCTTTTACTTTTACGCAGATACCGCAGGCAATACAGCCGCTACTGCACACAGCCCGTACGGACAGGGCTTTTTCTTTATTGTTACAGCCGACGTAATAGGTTGTTGTGCCTACTCGTGGTACGAGCTCAAAAAGTTTTCGCGGGCACATTTTTGCACATTTACCGCAGCCTATGCATTTTTTCCGATCAACGCATATATGAGTGTCAAAAAGACTGATTGCTTTTACGGGACAGACGGTAACGCAGTCACCAAAACCAAAGCAGCCGTATGCGCAATCTATGTTTGAGACAAATTCCGCAGCTCGACAAGTTTTCGGCCCCTGATAGACAAAAGAAATATTTTTTTCTTTCTTTCCTGCCTGGCATCGGCAAATAGCTACCAGTTTGTGGTGGTGTAATTCTGCATCGATACCTAAAATGGCAGCTACCTTTTGATTGACCGCCAATCCACCAGGGATGCAGCCGGAAAATTTTTTTCCGTTTTTTACCACTGCCTCCGCAAACCCGTGACAACCCGCAAAACCGCACGCACCGCAATTGGTACCCGGAAGTACCTGTATAACTTTTGTAACGCGCGGGTCATCCTCAACTTTCAGGCGTTTGTCTAGGATTGCCAAAACAACCGCAAAGCTAAACCCGGTTAAACCTAAAGCAACAGGAGCAAGTATTATTTCATTCATAAAATTTATGCGCTGATTAATCCCGAGAAACCCATAAATATTAATGCAAGCAATCCGGTGGTTACCAGGGTGATAGCTGCACCTTTAAAAACGCTGGGGATGTCCGCATATTCTAAATCTTCGCGGATTCCGGCCATAACCAAAATAATTAAAGTGAACCCAAGGCCTCCGGCAAAACCGTACACTACCGATTGAATAAAATTATAATTTTTAGTGACCATTAAAAGGGTTGCGCCCAGAATCGCACAGTTTACGGTAATGAGCGGCAAAAATATTCCCAATGCCCGGTATAAAGGCGGCGAGAATTTACGTATAAACATTTCGACAATCTGTACCAATGCGGCAATAACTAAAATAAAAAGCAAGTATGCCAGGAATCCCAAACCCATTTTTACCAATACAAGATGATAGATAAGCCAGCTTAAGGCGTTTGCGATAGTCATCACAAAAATAACCGCAACACCCATTCCGAAAGCAGATTCAATTTTTCCCGATACGCCCAGAAACGGACATATGCCTAAAAAATAATAAAGTACAAAATTATTAATTAACACTGTGGAAATAAAAATAAGAATTAAATCTTTCATTACGATACCTGCTTCTTTTGTTCCAACCTATTCATTAAGGCAAGAAGAAAACCTAAAAGCAGAAATGCTCCGGCTGGTAACACCATGACTACCAATGGGTTATATACGCTTGGCATAATAGTTTTACCAAGGATAGTTCCGGATCCCAGCAATTCGCGTATAGTACCAAGTACTATTAAAACCCAGGTGTAGCCCAGCCCCATCCCTAAGCCATCCCACACCGAAGCCCAGATGCCGTTTTTACAGGCGAAGGCTTCGCAACGGCCTAAAACAATACAATTAACGATAATGAGCGGCACATAGGGTCCGAGGGCTTCACTTATTTTAGGAAAATTGGCTTTGAAAAATATATCAACAATAGTAACAAAGGTTGCGATGATTGCAGCGTACACTGCAATCCTGACTTGCGGTGGTACTATTTTTCTGATAATCGAAACAAAAAACGAGGTAGAAACAATTACAAAGGTTACGCCTAGCCCCATAGATATACCGTTGATTACCGTAGTGGTTATGGCTAAGGTTGAACACATGCCTAAAAGCTGGCGCATCAGGGGATGGTCTTTCCATAGGCCTTTAATGAATTCCGTCATGAGGTTTTGTCTTCCCATCTTATTGATTCGCTAATTGCTTTTTGAGCTCTGAAATTTTCTTGTTTAAAATATTAACCAGTGATTTCGACGAAATAGTGGCGCTGGAAATTGCTTTTATCTGATTGTCCTGCGTTATGTTTTCTTTGACGCATTCAATCGGCACGGACACCTTTAGATTCTTAAACTGATTACGAAAAAAATCTTCCTTGATCCTTGCGCCCAAGCCGGGAGTTTCTACCGACTCTATTATTTCTATTCCCTCCAGTTTGTCGATTTGCGGATTTATAACCGCAAGCACCTTGATTACACCCTGGTAACCGTCACCCTTTGCCAAAAAGGCGTAACCCAAAACTTCTCCCTTGGCGTCAAAAAGCTTATATATTTCTTCTCCGGCGATATTCAGTTTTTCCGTTTTTTTAAACAGAGGTGCGAGTTTCCCGATCGCATCTTCAATCTTTTTCGTATCGTTTGAAGCTATTTGCCCGCGCGCGGCGTTATTCACAAACGCAAGCAGAAAAGCACAAAGTATACATACAATAGTCAAAACTGAGACAATTTTAATAGTTTCTTTCATGTGCCGAACCTCTTTGGCCGCGTATAGCGGTTAATTAATGGGGTAAGTGAATTCATAAAAAGGATTGAATACATCATTCCTTCGGGGAGGCCGCTGAAGTAACGGATGATCATCATTAAAATACCGCAGCCAACTCCAAAAATATATCTTCCGCTTTTTGTGACCGGCGTAGTAACCGGATCGGTTGCCATAAAAAATGCGCCCAGTAGTAATCCTCCGCTTAAGAAATGAAAAAGTATGGAACCGGATTGCGGTTTATACCAGTGGAAAACAATGGTGATGCAGGTGGTCGTAACCAATAAACTTAAAGGGATACGCCAATCGGCAATTTTTTTGATAAGTAAGTACACGCCGCCAATAATAATGGCAATTGCACAAGTTTCCCCCAGGCTTCCTGGCACATTGCCCCAAAAAAGTTTTACGCTTGAGGTGGTTATATGGCTAAATTTTTGTAAAGCCAGCGGAGTCGCGCCGCTGACGGTATCTACCGCAAACGGTTCAACAAAGGTGGTCAGCATTTTCGGATATGCGGCCATAAGAAATGCCCTGCCGATCAACGCAGGGTTAAAGATATTGGAACCCAGGCCGCCGAAAAGTTGTTTTGCTACCACAATCGCGAATACCGAACCAAGCGTTGCCGCATACCATTCTATCGACGGCGGTAAGATGAGCGCAAGGAGTAGACCGGAAAGCGCGGCGCTACCGTCTTTGGTTGAGGTGGATTTAGCGCGAATACGCAATATTATTTTTTCCGAGATCACCGCGCTTAATACGCAATTAAGCATGAGCCATATAGCCCGATATTTAAAAAATACAACGGCAGCAATAACGACAGGTATCAACGCAATCATTACCTGACGCATAATAATGGCGGTTTTGATGTTTGATTTAAGATGCGGGGATGTGCTAACTGTTACTTGCATATTTTTTGCCGATTTTTATATATTGTACAAGAGGTATTTTTGCCGGACATTCATGGGCGCACGCGCCGCACTCAATGCAATCCTTTATATTTAATTCCTCTAGCGTCGTATAATCATCATGTTTAACTCGCTTGGCATATTCAAGCGGCAAGAGATTCATCGGGCAGGCATCCACACAACGCGCACAGCGTATGCATGCTGATTCCTCGTCCGAATGCGTTGAGCGTAAAAATAAGAATCCTCCCGCCCCTTTCAGAATGGGGTAATCTAGGTGATTAAGGCTTATGCCCATCATTGGTCCGCCGCAAATTATTTTTTGCGGTTCTTCTTTAAAAAAAAGAACTTTTTGATCAAACAGTTCTTTTAGGGTGGTGCCGATTTTAATCCAGATATTTTTTGGCGTGTTGAGCGCATCGCCGGCAAACGTAACCAGTCGCTCGATCAACGGTTTGTTGAGATAGATAGTTTCGTAAAGCGCAAAGCAAGTTGCGACATTCTGCACCAGGCAACCAACATTAAAAGGAAGCTTGCCGGGAGGGACTTTTCTTTTGAGCGTTGCGTAAATTAATTGTTTTTCACCGCCCTGTGGGTAGGCAGTACGAAGCACGACAAGCTTAGCCGAAGGTAATGCATTGGTCCGGGTGCGCAGCATATGTTGCATTTTTTTTATCGCCTCAGGCTTATTGTCTTCAAGAGTAAAAATAACTTTTTTTGGCTCGATAATTCGCGAAATAATTTCTGCGCCTCTGCATATTTGCTCAAGTTGCTCCACCATAAGCCGGCAGTCGGTTGTCAAATAAGGCTCACATTCACACCCGTTAATAATGAGCGTGTCAACGGCCTCAGGTGGCGCAAGTTTGACATGTGTAGGAAAGGCCGCTCCTCCCAGTCCCACGATTCCGCTTGCGGCTATAATATCCAAAAGTTCTTTTTTGTTAAATTTTTCCACTCCGTTTCGGGGTGTGTAGATTTTTGGTTCTGGGGTACATTCCAGAATGATAGACGGGGCGCGTTTTAGGGTTGGGTGATACCACTCTTCGATAGCAAGCACTTTTCCCGAAGAAGGAGCATGGAGATGGGATGAGATGAGGCCATCACGTTCGGCCAGAATGGCTGCTTCCGGCACCATATCACCGGCTTTTACGCACGGACGTGACGGTTTTCCGGTGTGCTGCGACAGCGCAAGATACAGCTTACGGGGAGTAAAAAATTTCTCCGAAGCCAACCGATATTGAGGTTTTTTATGCTCAGCTACTGAAATCATTTTTCTCTTATCATATTAACAAACGCAAAAACGGTAATTATTATACCTACGGTTATGATAATTGTAAAGGGATTTAACCATTCCGCCAGATAAGAAGCGATAAACATGGCAAGTATAAAGGCAAGATGAATGACAACTTCAAGAGAGCTAAAGATCCTGCCCCAAAACTTGTTTTCGCTTTCATTGTGTATAAGCGTATTCACGGCGATAATAATAGGAGATATAATAATACCTAAAAAGAAACAGGAAAAAAAGGCAAAAAGCTTAAAAGGGTGTGCTTTGAGCAGGGAAACGAACGCGATAAGGTACAGGCCGGATAAAAAAAGTGTAGCATTGATAACTTTTTTAATCGGCAGTTTGGCTCCGAATTTTCCATATAGCAGGGAACCAGCAAAGATGCCGGCTCCGGAACCGACAGCGAGCCAACCCAAATCAAAGGTTACCGTAGAAAGGGTATTCTGGATAAATACAATAAAGACGGTATAGAGCGAACCGATGGCCGCAAAAAGCATGAATTGGGTTTTGGCGGCATAGCGGGTTTCTTGTGATTTAAAAATATAACGTAACCCTTCTTTTGTCTCGGAAATAAAAGAATTCTTCACATTGGCTAACGCGTCTTTGCCTAGCGCAAGTATGTCTTTCGGATCGAAGTGCGCCCGTTCCTTTACGCGCATCAGGAATATACAGAAAAATGAAATGAAAAAAGTAAAAGCGTCCAGATATAACGCTGCCTTGATCCCCCAGCGCTCCACGATCATTCCTCCAAAACCAAAACCGAGCACTGCGGCGATAGTCGCAGTAATGGAGATCAAAGAGTTGGCGGTAAAGACATGTTCCGTATCGACAAGCGAAGGCACGAGTGCCAGTTTTGCGGGAATAAAGAATCTGCCGGCACAGAATGAAAGGAAAATTAAGCAATAAACGAGCCCCACATTTTTCCACGTAAAGAACACCAGCGGCACCAAAAGGGTAAATACGCCTCGCAGTAATTCGCTGGCATACATGGTTTTTTGTTTATTCCATCTGTCGATATATACGCCGGCTACCGGAGAAATTAAAAAAACAGGGATAATGCCGAGACTGAACATTTTTGCGAGCCCCAAGGAAGAGCCGGGTTTGAGTTCGTAGACCATACCGATTAAGGCCATCTGGGTGAGCCGATCGCCAAATTGAGAAATGATTTGACTAAACCAAAGAAGGAAAAAATTTCTGTTTTTTAGAACTTTTGTATAACTAATATTCATAAATTTAATTTTAGCTTTATAAAAAGCCCGCGAGAGGGGTTGAACCTCCGACCTGAGCATTACGAATGCTCTGCTCTACCAACTGAGCTACGCGGGCAAGATTTCTGCAGCGTTTAAGACGTTTCTTCCTTGGATACTGAGATAAGTACGGTAAGATTGTAACAAAAATATGAGCGCTTAACAAGAAAAGTTTGCGGGAACATAAGGAGTTTTGTGTCTTATTTATGCAATAACGCATATGGTGCGCGCATGAATAAGAAACAACATGCCCTGTGAAATGTTTATCGTGGCCGCGATGAACATCTTTTTTTTGTCATATGCATAACAGGTTCAATATTGGAAGATTGTGTGATTATATTTCTGCCGTGTAACCATATTAAAGCTTTGAGAAGTGGACACTTTTCTATAATTTTTTTCTCGATGGCGGATAAAAAATATTGAAAAAAAGTAAAAAATTTCTTGCAAGAACAATCAAATATTGCTACATTGCTAATAGGAAGTAATTTTGGGAATAATTTCTTTTATCGAGAACCATAAAAATTATTGAAAACGAGGCGACTAAACCATGATTTTGACAACACCCTATTATTTAATCCATGAACGCAAGCTATTGAAAAACCTGAAAATAATAAAATACATTGCCGATGCATCAGGCGCAAAATTTGTGCTGGCATTAAAATGTTTTTCTACGTGGTGCGTTTTTGATCTCATGAAGCAATATATGGATGGAACAACGAGCAGCTCGCTGTACGAAACCCGTCTGGGATATGAAAAGTTCGAAAAGGAAGTACACGCCTATAGCGTGGCTTTTTCAAAGAATGAAATAGAAGAAATAACGCGGTATGCAGATAAAATAATTTTTAATTCGATAACGCAATTGAAACGATTTCATAAAGAAGTACAAAAACTTAAGGTAGGATTGCGAATAAATCCCCAGATAAGTTTTTCCCATTTCGATTTAGCCGATCCGGCCCGTAGATTTTCGAGGCTGGGCGTAGTTGACAAAAAATCTCTCTTAAAGATCAAGCATTTAATAAGCGGTGTTATGTTTCATTTCAATTGTGAAAACGATGACTTTGAAAACTTCTCTGCTCATCTGGATTATATCGCTCGCACCTACGGCGATTTACTGAAAACTTTGGAATGGGTCAGTCTGGGTGGCGGGATTTATTTTACAAAAGCAGGATACCCAGTAGAAAAACTTTGCAGGAAACTAAAAAGTTTTAGCGACAGGTTCGGGATTCAGATCTATCTGGAACCAGGAGAGGCGGTTATTACGCAATCGGCAGAGCTTGTAACTACCGTGTTAGATATCGTGCATAACGAAATCGATATAGCTATAGTCGATGCATCTGCGGAAGCGCATATGTTGGATTTGTTGATTTATCGAATCAATGCCAAAATGGATTCTTCCGGCCGCGGGCGGTTTACGTATATGATTGCCGGACGTTCCTGCTTGGCAGGAGATATATTCGGTACGTTTAAGTTTAAAACGAGGCTGCAAATCGGCACAATCATTCGTATTGCGGACGCAGCCGGCTATACCATGGTGAAAAAGAATTGGTTTAATGGCCTTAGCATGCCATCAATTGTCGTAAAAAGGCGCGACGGCACGACGGAGATAGTCCGTCGTTTTGCATATAAAGATTTTATAAATAGTTTATCGTAATTTTAAAACTATAATTTAAGGAGGCCAGTCATAATGAAAAAAAATGTGCTCATTGTCGGTGCCGGCGGAGTCGCTCATGTGGCTATGCACAAATGCGCGCAAAATAATAATGTGCTAGGCGATATTTGTATTGCATCCAGGACACAGAGCAAATGCGATACGATTATCGAAAGCGTGCGAAGAAAAAACAACATAAAGGATAAGACAAGAAAACTATACTCTCGCCAGATCGACGCTCTCAATATTCCTGCTACCATAAAACTCATAAAGGAAACCGCCTCGGGAATAGTGATAAATCTTGGCCAATCATACATAAACATGTCATTACTGGAAGCGTGCATTAAATCAGGGGTGGCCTATATCGATACTGCTATACATGAGGAACCAAACAAAGTTTGTGAAGATCCGCCATGGTACGCAAATTATGAGTGGAAGCGTAAGGACCGCTGCAAGAAAAACGGTATTACTGCAATTTTGGGTGCGGGGTTTGATCCTGGCGTGGTAAACGCATACTGCGCATTGGCCGTGAAACACTATTTTGATACGATAGACACCATTGATATTATGGATGTCAATATTGGAAGCCACGGTAAATATTTTGCTACCAACTTTGACCCAGAAATAAATTTCAGGGAATTCAAGAAAGTGTGGACATGGATCGATAGAAAATGGGTCATGGAAAAAGTCCATGCAGTTAAACAGACATACGACTTTCCGGTTGTGGGAAAGCAGACTGTTTATCTTAATGGCCATGACGAGTTGCATTCTCTATCAAAAAATATTGACGCCAATAGCATCAGATTCTGGATGGGTTTTAGTGACCACTATATCAATGTTTTTACGATACTGACCAACCTGGGGCTTACCTCGGAAAAACCTATAAAGACCGCGGAAGGCATTGAAGTGGTACCATTAAAAGTTCTCAAGGCGCTCTTGCCTGATCCATCGTCGCTCGCGCCAAACTATACCGGAAAAACTTGTATCGGCAATCTCATTAAAGGCAAAAAAGACGGTAAAGATAAAGAGATATTCATCTATAATATTTGCGATCATGCCGCCTGCTACCAGGAAGTTGAGTCTCAAGCGATTAGTTATACTGCCGGCGTGCCGGTAGCCGCCGCCGCCATGCTCATAGCTAAAGGTGTTTGGGATGTCAAAACTATGGTTAATGTCGAAGAGCTTAACCCTGATCCATTCATCGCATTACTTAATACCATGGGCTTGTCTACAGAGATTAGGGGTACTACTCAAGTGCCGGCTCGACAAGCAAAAAAAAGAGAACCGGCAAAAAGACGTTAGACGACCTTTCTAAACGCATCTCCTCCTGCCGCTATCCTCTATTCATGTGAGCCATAGATAATCGCTTCTATCCGGCGTTTCAAACTTCAACAAATATGGCAAATCCTTGATGCTGCGAAAATAATTCTTAACGTATGCCGTTTGCAGATGAGCGCTTTGAAAACTTTTTTAAGATGCAGAGTCACGGTAATAAACATAGTTTACCTTTATTTATTTACACGGTATAAAAATATACATTTGAGGAATATAAAAAAAGTCTTGCAAATAATATGAAAATATGTTATAAAAATTACATCATAATCTGATCGCAACAAAACTAGCTTGATGCTATACAAAAAGAAAGAAAAGGGAGATGACAACAAAACAAAATTCCGCAAACGATGAACAGGTAAGTGACGCAGGGGTTCGTCTTGCGACCGAGCCCGCATATGCTGCCGCTACTTTCCTCCCAAAAGTAAAAAAAGTATTTTCAGAATCAAGCAACAAAACTGTATCACTAAAAATATACGGCAACGATCCATTTCTTAATACTATGGATAAACAGCCGGAAGTTTATTTAAAAAGAAGGAGGAAAAGTCGAGAGATGAAAAAAACTGTATTTGGATATGAATTAGTTCTGGATCTTTCGGGATGCGACGTGGAAGTTATGAGTTCCAAGAAGAAGCTTACCGAATACGTCAATACGCTTTGTAAGCTTATAGATATGAAAAAGTATGGCGAGGTACATCTTCCCTATTTCGGCCTGGAGAAACCGCACACAAAAGGTTATTCGCTTTTGCAATTTATTGAAACGAGCTCGATTACCGGGCATTTTTCGGAATATTGGCGTAAATCTTACATCAATATTTTTTCCTGCAAGCCTTATGACCGCGTACTTGCTACAAAATTTACAAAAGAATTCTTTAAGGCAGCAAAAATCAAAGCCCGCTTTTTGACACGATAGGTTCCCTCTCCACGTGTCCCCTTTATTTCACTCTACGATCGCCTGAATAGTTAAACCAACGGGCAGTTCTGTCACGAGTTGATGACGCAGCTGTTCTGAGGTTATACGTTCGAGGAAATAAAGGGTAACTTCTTCGTCAGCTTCTATACCGATCTTTACTGCACGACCGAAACTCAATTTTACGTGTGGATTAAATCCTGATGTGTAATAGAGCGGTAATGTCGACCGCCGCAATGCTCTTTCAAGAATACGCGAAAGATCGAGCTGAGAAAAATAAATCATATCTCCCGATTTATGTATAACGATCTTGATGGGATATTTTGCTTCATTCATATCAACACTTTTCTTTTAGCGACGAACAACTTCCGGTAATGAATGACCACGGAAAATTGGTGGTTTGTGTTTCTAGATAACGACGATAATCGACTTCTTCCTCCTTCATCGATTCTTCCCATCGTTGCCAGGAAAAACGTTCAGCATATCCTTCGAAACGAGCACCTTTTAGAAACGCGCGGTAGATAACCGCACTAAAGGCTCTGTCTGCGCGTGAGCATATCGCCTCTAGTATGCTACGTTTTGTATCGGAAACCGTTATTGCCATATTACGGCAAGGCGCGATATTGGCAAATATGATTTGGCGCTTGCGCTGGAGGCATTCTTCGCTTTCCATCGGTTGAGCTTGCCATAAAGAGAATGGTTTTGGCACGAAAATGTTGATGCTGACATTAAGATTGATTCGAGATTGCCGGTATAATTTTTCTAAGAATTTACCGATTGCGCTCAAATCTTCTTCTGTTTCCTGCGGGAATCCAAACATAAAATAAAGTTTCAAATGATTAAGCTTTAAGCTGCGTAAGACATGAGCGGCCTCAAAAAGTTTGTTTATGTCGATATTTTTATTCATGTTTGTGCGCAGCGTTTCATTTGCCGCCTCTACCGCCACCGTTAATGAAGTTCGCTTGAGAGGAATCAGTTGCTGATACAACCCCGCGATAATATCGTCAATGCGCAGCGATGGAAGAGATAAACCGATTCGTTTCGACTTGAATTCTTCGGTCATTTCCGCAATCAACTGTTTTATCGAAGAATGGTCCGACGCCGATAATGCCAAAAAAGAAAAGTCTTCATAACCACTACACGCGTAAGTTTGTCTCGCGATATTTTTTACGCAGGCAAGAGTGCGCTCGCGATACGGATAATAAAGCGCCCTGGCTTGGCAAAATGTACAACGGTTCGGACAACCCCGGGCAATTTCTATCGGTACACGGTCGTGGATAATCGAAGTATGAGGCACAAGCCATTTTGTAGGATAATATGCGCTATCAAGATCTTTAACGGTGACACGTTCTATAGGTATTCTCGCATACGGATAGATGCGCTCAAGGCAATAACGGTTTTTCTCTTGTGTTACGCAGTAAAATTTCGGCACATAAAAACCCTGTATTTGCGATAAAGCTCTGAGGCGGCTTTCTTTATCCTTGTGTGTCCGCAAAACTTCAATAAATACGGCTGCCGTTGGTTCGAATTCGCCGAGATAAAATACATCAACGAACTCGGCTAACGGCTCAGGATTAGCCATACCGCCTCCCAGTACGATCAAATCTCTCCGGTCGCGCGCTTTGATCGCTATATCTGCGGTGTCCAACATATATAAAAAATTAGTGAAGTTGAGTTCGTAGTCAAAATTGAAACCCAAGACATCAAACTTGCCTAGTTCGGTTTTAGTTTCTAATGAGGTTAGTCTTTTGTTCTGGCTGCGTAAAAAAGCGGTATAGTCGTCTGCCGGCGCAAACACTCGTTCGCACACAACATCGGGAAAGTCGTTAAATATCCCGTATAATATCCGTAATCCCAGATTGCTCATCCCTATTTCGTAGAGATCGGGATAAGAAATACAAATAAGAATTTTATCTGCATGTGGTTTCTTTACCACATTCCATTCGTTACCAATGTAGCGTTGCGGTTTCTGTACTTTTCCGACGTCGATCATTGGCGGTAAATATTAGCAAACACGCCCAGGAGGATAAAACTAACAATCAGGTGGGTTCCGCCGTAGCTTAAAAATAATAACGGCAGACCAACAACAGGCAAAATGCCTAAAGTCATGCCGATATTTATGAATACATGTAAAAAGAAAAGAAAAGCGATGCCGAACGATATTAGCCGTGCGAAAGGATCCTTAAGGTAATTGACGATGTCGATAATTTTATTGAAGATGTAGAAATAAATCAACAGCAGAAAGAGTGAGCCAAGAAGCCCCCACTCCTCCGCCAGAACCGTAAAAATGAAATCTGTGTGCCGTTCCGGAAGAAAATTGAATTGATTTTGTGTTCCCGAAAGAAAGCCTTTTCCGCAAATTCTTCCTGAACCTATGGCGATTTTTGACTGAATAATAGTATAGCCTGCTCCGAGCGGCTCAACGTTTGGATTGAGAAAAACTATTAGTCTTTTTTTCTGATAGCTTTTGAGATGGTTCCAGGCAAAAGGGCTTGCAATGAGCGCCACCAAAAGCAAGATAACCAAATATCTTTTTCTCAGTGAAGAAACAAAACCAAGCGCAAAAAATAAAAAAACTAATATCAACGCCGTGCCAAGATCCGGCTGTTTAGCGATGAGAGCGACATTAAGTATAACGAGTCCGAAAGGAACCAATACTCCTCGCCACAATCCTTTTGATTCCGGCGATGAAAACAGGCGCGCCAGAATGAAAATTGTAGTTATCTTGGATACTTCTGAAGGCTGAAAACTGAAACCCCCAATATCCAGCCAGCGTTGCGCGCCGAGAGCGCTTTTCCCAAAAAACTCCACTGCGATAAGCAAAAGTATGTTGAGTATATAGAAAATGATGGCAAAATCAAACCATAGCCGGTAATTCAGAAATGAGAATCCGATAAAACATATCCAGGCAAACGCCAGCCACATAATCTGTTTATAAAAAATTGCCTGATCTTTCAATTCACCGCCCTGATGAAGACTGCTGTAGAGCAAGGTTAGGCTGACAATGCTTAATAAAAGTAAACACAAGACAATGCTGCCAACGGGGCTTTTTGCGGCTTTAGTTTGTAAATTTCTTAGCATTGTAGTATCACGTTTTTGAATCTTTACCGTTTTGCGGCTGTTCTTTTTGCGTATGTTTATTATAATAACTTTTGCTCTTTGAGTTTTTCAAGAAAAGTATGAGCCACTTTGAGTGCTTCATAGCTTGAGCCGGCATTTTCAAGAAAAATACAAATGGTGTATTGCGGTGCATTATACGGAAAAAATCCGACAAACCATCCATGCGAGCCGCCTTTGGCTTGAGCAGTACCGGTTTTACCAGCGATATCGAGGCTTAAAGGTTTCAATATACGTGCAGTGCCGTCGTCGCTGTTTACTACATCAATAAGCGCTTTTTTCACTATCTCAAGCGTACGGACGGCGACACCA
The DNA here is from genome assembly GCA_037146775.1 of Candidatus Omnitrophota bacterium. Lineage (GTDB taxonomy): Bacteria > Omnitrophota > Gorgyraeia > Duberdicusellales > 4484-171 > JBAWWL01. Next base: position 90,838 of record JBAWWL010000010.1, read on the forward strand.
ATATCCGTTATGCGTATCTCCTCCGAAGGCGATGTACCAATTTTTTTAAGCAGCCGGGGTTTTACCAGGTATCCTCCGGTCGCAAATACATTGATTGCGCACATAATTTCCATAGGAGAAGATTCGGTATAACCCTGCCCGATTGAGAGGTTTAACGTATCTCCGCGATACCATTGTCGCCCCGACAAGAAATTCTGCGTAGGAATAATACCTTTTTTTTCGTAGGGTAAGTCGATATTCGTAGGCGTATTTAAGCCAAAACGGGCAGCCCATTCGCAAATCTTGTCTCTACCCACCAACAGACCAAGATTGTAGAAATATACATTACATGAGTGGGCTAATCCTTGATAAAGATTTTCCGGGCCGTGTTCTTTTTCGCAACGAAACTGTGTATTGCCGAGACGCATTTCACCGGTACACATAAATGTTGTCGAGGGTGATATTTTCTCTTCTCCCAGCGCTGCAGTGGCAACGATCGGCTTAAAGGTTGAGCCAAGCGGATAGGCAGATTGAACCGCACGGTTATGCATTGGTTTATTTGTTCCTGTCAAATATTGTTCAACATCCTTTCCTTTTATGAAATTGTTAGGATCGTAGGCCGGAAAGGATACGAGGCTCAAGATTTCGCCATTTTTACTGTTCATCAAAATAAGTGTTCCTCGCCTGCCTTCCAGGGCGCGATAGGCGATTTCCTGTATGCGATAATCTACGGTAAGAGAAATATCCGCTCCTCTCTGCGCGTTTTGATTTCCAAGAAAACCAACAATTTTCCCTTTTGAGTTCACCTCAATAAGGTCACCACCATCCTCTCCCCGTAAATAGCTGTCATAGTATTGCTCGATACCCGAAAAGCCCACACGCTCGTACGGCGTATAGCCATATTGTTTCAAATTTTCATAAAATGCTGCCGCTTCTTTAACGTAGCCAAGGATATGCGAACAGGCTAATCCATACGGATAATAACGCTGCGGCTGTGGGTCGATAATGACGTCTTCACCGAAATAGCCCCTTATTTTAAATGCCGTTGCCTTATCGATATCTAAAATAACATCGATGGGGCTGAAAAGGTTTTGAAACCTTCGGTTGTAATTTCGGGAAAGCTTACGGGTATCGCATTTTAAATATCGCGCGATATTATAAAAGAGAAAGTCTTTATTGTCGCGTATCTGATAAGGGATGACGGCGATATTAAAAGCAGCCCTGTCGTAAGCCAAAGGCTGATTGTTACGGTCAAATATCGTTCCACGGATCGAGCGGGATGGGATTACCCGTACGTAATTGTTTTTTGCCCGGCGCAGATAATAGTTACCGTTTATAACCTGGTAATAGAAAAGCGAACCTGCTAAAATGAAAAAACCGACGGCACAAATCCTGCGAAACAATTTAATGCTATGATCATAGTTCATATAAAAATCGCGCTCTTTTTGTCTGCCTTTTTACTCATCGTTTTCTTCCTGCGGTAGTATCCATTTCTCAAGAAAATGATTCATCAGGAAGAAAATAAGTATGGACTGCGAGATAAAAAACAGCATAAATCCATACGTAACCGTTGTGTGATACATGTTGCAGAAAAAAGTGTACATAATAACGGCACTGATAATAATAAAAATTTTAATAATTTTACGCTGGAAATGACGCAAAATATAATCCACATATACGCATAAAAGCACAAATACGATTATGCCGGGGATGGCGGGGTTATAAGAAAGAGCATCTTTAAGATACCCGCATACAATGCCCGTACACAACGAGAAATAAAGCGAACAATGCAAGCTAACGAACAATATACCTAAAAAAATAAACTCTGTGGCCAGACAGTAGCGAAAGGGCTTAATCACATCGAAAAGGAATAGGACAGTGAGAGCGATGATAATTTTAATGTTTTTATCTTTCATTTGATGATAAAAATATCATACAAGAGCGGATTCTCCGAAAGAAGATTTACTTCAATATCCCAAAACAAACTATTCTTGCTTTTTCGGGTTGTTTTAATTTCGCCAATATAGATAGGAAAATTGACGTAAGCAATCCGGCACCAAATCTTGTCATGTTCATTAACGTGTTCCGTATTGTCTATATACATCACTTTTGCGCCATCAAGACTCCCTTTTAGCATGCCGACGGTATCGTTACCTATCAAAACCGGCAGGCTGAAATCAGGGTCGTCGATAAGCATAAGGCGGGAGTAGTTTTTCTGCACTTCAATAATTTTCCCCACCAGAAACCCGCGCGTGTCAACGGCGATAAGTCCTTCGCGCATACCATGGTTTCTGCCGGAATTGATAACAGCAATTCTGCGCCAGACGGAGGGATCGAATACGATTACGCGAGTTGCAACGAGTGTGCAGCGTTTTTCTTCCTGTAACCGCAATGCCTGTTTTAACCGTTCGTTTTCTTGCTGTAAAAATTGGGACTGACGGACCTTGAATACAAGCAGTATATTCTGTTTTTGAAGTTCTTCTATGCGGCGGCTGGCAGTTTCCTGATTAATGATATGTTGCCGTGAAAAAAAAATAACAATATGGGTGATAAAATTATGGAAAGGAGAAAAGAGGAAAACAAGCAGAATGCAACCAAGCGCAATATATTTAAACTTTAATTTTGCAGGTAAATACAAGAGAAATGGGTTTACGGTTTTTTATACTCAAACTTACTGGCCTAAAATGACGAAACAAGAGCAATTTTTTTCAAAAATCTCGGATCTTCAAGTACCTTGCCGGCACCGAGGGCGACCGAAGTAAGCGGGTCATCTGCCACAAAACATGCTAATCCTGTTTGTTCCGAAATCAACTTATCCAGACCGCGCAGGAGAGCCCCTCCTCCGCATAGCACGATGCCTTTTTCGATCAAATCTGCTGCGAGTTCCGGCGGTGTTCTTTCTAGGGTTACTTTTGTCGCCTCAATTATTTCTTTTAATGGAATTTGGAGCGCTTCGCGTATTTCTTCGGAATTGACCCGCATAAATTTCGGCAAACCGGTAATCAAATCTCGGCCACGCACTTCCATGGTCATTTCTTCTTCCAAGGACCATGCGGAACCTATTTTTATTTTTATTTCTTCCGCGGTTCGTTCTCCAATCATAAGATTGTAGTTTTTACGCATATGCTCGATGATAGCTTCATCCATTTCGTCGCCGCCCACACGAATCGAGCGCGCATATACGGTGCCGCCCAGGGAAATTACGGCTATTTCTGTTGTACCGCCGCCAATATCAATCACCATGCTGCCTTGCGGCTCCGTGATGGGAAGCCCTACGCCGATAGCGGCAGCCAAAGATTGCTCGATGGGAATAACCTCTCTCGCGCCTGCTTTGATAGCCGAATCACGAACTGCTCGCTTTTCTACTTCAGTAATACCTGAAGGAACCGCAACAACAATTCGAGGTCTACGAAAACTGCTAAATATACTCGGAGGATTAACCTTGTTGATGAAATAGCGCAACATTTCCTCGGTAACATCGAAATCAGCTATTGCACCATCTTTCATCGGACGGATGGCGACGATACTACCGGGAGTCCTTCCCAACATGCGTTTGGCTTCTTCTCCTACCGCAAGCACCGCGCCGGTATTTTTGTATATTGCTACCACAGAAGGTTCACATAATACAATACCCTCGCCACGCAAGTAAACCAGCGTTGTCGCAGTGCCTAAATCAATACCGATGTCATTAGAAAAAGCGCCCAAAAGACTGCTAATTCCTCGGGTGAGTGTACTAAAAAATTTTGTTATTCTCATAAGCATAGAAAATAATAACAAACCCTGTTCATAATGTCAATAGCTTTCGCTCTTGCAATTACCGTTCATTTAAGATTGCTCCGCTGGAAGCGGAAGTAACCGAGCGAGCATAGCGATACAGATAACCTGTTTTTACTTTCGCGGGTAACAGTTTTATTTCTTTTTTTCTTCGAGTAATTTCCTGTTTGCTCAATACAAGCTCAATGCGGCGGGCAGGAATATCGATATGTATATTGTCGCCGTTTTTGATATACGCAATAAGCCCTCCGCTCGCTGCTTCCGGGGAAATATGGCCAATGCAAGGCCCTCTTGTTCCGCCGGAAAATCGACCGTCGGTAATCAAGGCTGCGTGCTTATGTAAACCCATCCCCACTATGGCCGATGTCGGCGAAAGCATTTCTCTCATCCCCGGACCGCCGGAAGGACCTTCATAGCGCACCACCACCACACTCTGCTTTTTAATTTTACCGTCCAGTATTGCGGCCATAACTTCTTCTTCGGAATTAAATACTATAGCGGTACCTTCAAAACGCAGCATATCGGCATCAACCGCCGACTGTTTCACCACACAACCTTCCGGCGCAATATTACCGTATAATACTGCGATACCGCCTTCTTTTGCGTAAGGGTTATCCAGCGGCCGAATTACATCGTCATCGTATATTGAAGCTTCGCGGGCAATGGTTTTTATTTTTTTCCCGCACACAGTCGGATTGTCGTTTAACTGGCCAAGAAATCTTTTTAATACCGCGGGTATCCCTCCGGCAATATCCAAATCTTCCATGTAATACTCGCCTGCCGGCTCAAGCCTGGCAATGGTGGGCGTTTCTTTGCTGATTCGGTCAAAATCTTTTAACGATAAGTTGATCCCGGCTTCATGGGCGATTGCCATTAAATGCAGCACGGTATTGGTGGAGCCGCCTAAAGCCATATCAACCCGGATTGCATTTTCCAGTGCTTTTTTGTTGATGATATCGCGTGGCGCAATATTGTTTTTCACCAAATTTACAATCGTTTGGCCGCTTTCGTAGGCAATCCGTTGCTTGCGGCTTAAAACCGCCGGCGTTGCCGCGCAATACGGCAGCGAAAGCCCCATTGTTTCGGTAAGGCACGCCATGGTATTAGCGGTATACAAGCCCTGGCACGAACCACAACCGGGGCACGCTTCGCATTCCACCGTTTTAAGCTCTTCCTCGCTGATTAAACCGGCTTTAGCCCTACCGACCGCCTCAAAGGTGTTACGCACCAAAGCCAACCGCTTTTTACCGAAATGGCCACCAAGCATAGGGCCAGCCGTAAGAACAACCGTAGGGATATTAGTGCGTAAGGCACCCATTATCATACCGGGCGTAATCTTATCGCAATTGGTAAGAAGAACCAGGCCGTCTAAACTGTTTGCCTCTGTAACGGTTTCAATAATATCGGCAATAAGCTCACGGGAAGGCAATGAATATCTCATTCCCAAATGGCCCATTGCAATACCATCACAGAGTCCGGGAACACCAAAAATAAACGGGGTACCATCGGCATTTTCTATGCCGCGCTCGATAAAACGTTCGAGAGTGCGCATGTTCGTGTGGCCAGGAATGAGGTCGGTAAACGATGAGGCGATGCCAATAAAAGGTCTTCCTAAGTGTGAACGATGTAATCCCGTTCCGTACAAAAGCGCACGATTCGGCAATCTCTCGATACCTTTTTTTATCGCGTCTGAACGCATTTCATCCCCCTTCTTAAATTAGTCTGCCCCTTCGAGCACGCCCAGGTCTTTTTCTTCTTTCAGGAAATCATTTTTCTTCTTTTCAACTTTTACTATTTTCACATACTCATCAACTGCTTTTTTTGTGTTGCGTATGCTTAATTTGTCGAACAGAAATGAGAATTCTTCTTCCATGATGTCGGAGATTTTGTTGCGCCATTCCTTAGGAAGCGCATGGATTTCTTTTTTAAATGGCCCGAGAGCGCTTTTGCGGGTTTTGTAGATGAATTGATCGTTTGTCATGTCCGGTTTTTTCTCTGCAACGCAATTCTCGTTAAGCCAGCCATAAATCTTTTCTTTGAGAGGAAGCGGCAGATAATCGTATACGATATTCTGAAATTGGGTTGCTAAATGAATTTCGGCGCACGCGACCTCAGAAAAACGATGGAACGCTTCATTTGGCAAGGTAGATGCTCCATGCTGTACCGCTCCGGCTAATGCATAATCCTTTCGGGCGATTTCAGAAAGGTTCTGTAGGGTGTCAAAGTCAAGGCTAACCTTGGCGATAGAACCATCGGGCAATACGACTCCGCCATGTGAAGTTCCGGTTTGAATACTTATTTTTGAAATGCCGGTCAGTCCTTTTATCATTTCGAGGTACCCTTTCAGAAATGCGTGCAGCTCATCCGGCGTAGAATTTTTGCCGCCCACTTCGCCGATTTCGCCGCCGATAGAGATCTCGATACCTTTTGGCTGCAGCGCCCGGATATATTTGGTCAAAAGCGCGCAGACTTCATAATTAAGCCGCTGCTGTTCGTCAAGCGTCGTTTTGGAAAGATCGACCAGTGTGGACGTGTCGATATCAATATTGTAAAAGCTCGACTGGATTGCCTCCTGAATAAGTTCCTGGAGCGGATTGATCTCTTTATCTTTATTCTGCAGGAAATTTTTTGCCTTTACCTGGAAATGATCGCCTTGAATAAAAATAGGTCCGCAGTAACCTTCCTTGAGTGCGGCCAACGTGATAACTGCAGTATACTCGACCGGCCTTTGATCGGTATAGCCAATTTCACTCTTGGCAATTTCAAAAATGAACGCGCCAGCATTAATTTTGTTGGCAGCACGAAATACGGCCCGCGCCAGGTCAAAAGTAAGAGTACGCAGGTTCATTGCCGGCACCGTAAAGCCGGAAACCTTTCTTTTTCCTCGCGCCTGATATAAACCTTGTATCGACGACGGAACGACACCTAATTCAAGTCCCGCTTCGTATGCTACCCAGCAACACAGTTTTTTCATATGAGCAGAGTCGCTTAAGATAATTGTGTCGACAATATCATCCACTACCCGTTTCCGGAATAGTTCGGGATTCTTTATTTGTATAGCCCCTTTTGTCTCAACGATAACCTTGTTGTCGAAAAGTTGCGCTTCATCCTTGTAAACCATCTTACCTCCTTTTCTTGTCGTCACATCTTGCGCGTGCGTACATACGAGCGATATACCACCGATGATACGCCGCTATCATGTAAGTACTTTGATTAACTGATAATACGTTTCAATTTCTATATCTTTTGGTTTAATTGCTTCCTCGAGCGGCAACGAAATAAGTATGTTGTTGCGCAGCCCCACACATACGTTCGTACAGCCGTCCTTCAAAATTTCCACCGCATAGTTACCATAACGCGCCGCAAGGATTCTGTCGTATGCAGTAGGGATGCCGCCGCGTTGAATATGGCCTAGTACCACTACTCGGGTTTCTAGTTCTGTCATCTCGGTAATTTTTGCGGCAACATCAACCGCCTTGGCTTTTCCTTCAGCAACGACGACGATCCAGCTGATTTTTCCGCGAATATTACCTTCGGTAATCGCTTCACACATCGCGTCAATATCAAAATTGCGTTCAGGCACGACTACTTCTTCGCAGCCTCCGGCAAGCGCAACCCGCGAAGCGAGATAACCGCAATCGCGGCCCATAACTTCTACCACAAAAATACGTTCCAGAGAAGTTGCGGTGTCACGTATTTTGTCAAGAGCGTCAAGTGCGACATTTACCGCGGTATCGGCGCCGATAGTCATATCAATGCCATTCACGTCGTTATCGATAGTTGCCGCAATCCCCACTACCTTGATGGCGTATTTCATTGCAAGAGTGTGCGCCCCGGTTAACGAACCATTTCCGCCTATAACGATTAAACCGTCAAGGTTGTTGTTTTTGATAGTCTGTACCGCCCTGAGTTGGCCTTCTTCAGTTTCAAACCGTTTACAGCGGGAGGTTTTGAGGATAGTTCCGCCCAGGTTAATAATTCCCGAAACCGAGCGATGAGAAAGCGGCTTTACCTCGCCGTTAATGAGGCCGTCATAGCCACGGAATATACCGACCGTTTCTATTCCGTATGAATCCGCAGTACGCACGACCGACCTAATACAGGCATTAACTCCTGCGCAGTCTCTGGTTAAAATTCCGATTTTTTTCATAATGATATCGTAAATGCTTTAAGATGCCTTACGCAGAAGTATTTTTTTAAGTACTTTGCCTCCGGTTATAAAAATCACCAAAACTACCGCAAACCAGAATAATCCGTGAAGCTTACGAAACGCATACAGAAAAATAATGTTTATACGGGGAATATCATTTTCGGTCACCAGTAATTTTGAAAAAGAATAAAGAGAGCCTTGTTGCGGTATATCGATCTTAATCGGCAGAACGCCCTTAACCTGGGCGGACCGCTCTTCTTCACGTAATTCACCGATAGCATATTGCTGAGTCGCATATTCGTTGCTTCGCGACACGCTTGCAGCTTTAAAAAGCATTACATCGTTAAAATGACTTACACGTTTTACCTGCGGCCTTACGTTGCCACCAAAATGAATATACGCGTAATCAAGAGGTAAATAGACTGACCACATCAAACTACTTACCGGAATATCTGTTTGCGGTAAACGAAGTCCAAGGTTACCGGCAAAAACCATTTTCGAGCCCTTATCGAGATAGACAATTTCTACCGGAAACTGCGCAAGATTTTCTCCTGATAATTGTGATTTCTCTAGCGGTATCAAGATATTTCCGCTCTTATCTTTGGCGGGTTTAACGGGCTTATTGGCAACGAATACGCTCCACAAGGTTGCTTGAGGCGGGAGTTTTAGGTGGATGTATTGCTTAACGTTGTTACGTATTTGATAGACTGCCTTAGTTAAGCTTTTTCCTTCATCGGTATAAAGCGTAATATACTGCGCACTATCGATAGCGGCCACCAAAACCGGTAGTTCTTCGTGCTTGGTCACATCTACCACAATACGATAAGGGTGATTCAGATATTTAAACGCAAGCAGAATAGGGCTTGCGGTGCTTGTCCATATTGCTGACGGCAATTCTTTTACGTCGACTAGATTCGCATGTTCGGTTTTATTTACGGCGAGTTCTACGTTTGTTGCTGCCGCCACACCCACGTAACCCTTTTCGCGTTCTACTCCGAGCGCCTTAACTTCGGGTATTTGGGCAGTTATCGAACCTTCGCCGATTTTACGCTCATAAGTAATCACCAGAAAATGGTTTCCTTTGATGCCGAAATTCAAATACACATCCAGATATTGGCTGTCTTTATCTTGCGTTACTTTCCAATCTCTTAGATTTCCTCCCTGTACTTCTAGAATACCCACATCTTCCGGCAGAGCGATACGGAAATTTGAAACTTCTGATTGCAAAATGGAGTAACGTAAAGTCGTACGGCAACGAATAACGCCTTCTCCGATAGCCGCATACGTATCAATGTCGCAATACACTTTAGGTTCCAGTTTTACGTGCGTAATGGTTTCTTTGGGAAGTGCTTTTGTCCAACGTACCTGTATCCTGTTGGTATTAGGCATAACCGCCCACACGTTTGTACTTTTTGCTTCACGCTTGGTGACGGACTTAATCGACGGTTCAATAAATACTTCCACATCCTGTTCGGGGATGGTAAATTCAAATTGCGAAATTGGAGCGGGGCTTGCTTCAAAGCTAAAACTACCCGGGCCATTTTCTCGTTCGCGATTTGCCTTTACCAGGAACTCAATTTCTAAATTATATTTTCCCGGCTTATCGATCATCAGGTAGTATTTGCCTGCCTGCATAGTAACAAACGAAGCGCCACGGTTAACCGTTACCTCAATAAGACCCACATTGCTGTTGACAAGAGGTATCTGCGTCCACCCTTTGCTAAAAACTTGAAAAAATATATCACCTTTTATAGTAACCACATCTTCTTCGATTTCTGCCTTATAGGTAGTCTTGTATATCGCGTAGGAAGAGGCGGCTGGTGAGGGGTTGGTTAAGTCCTTCGTTTCTACATCTTGCGTGCGGCGATTATATGTATCACAGGAAATTTTCTGCTCGGCGGCAGGCGTTGCAGGCGCGCTGGCATCTTGTGTATCGTAATACATCTGATCAACACCATACTGGATGTTGCGTGAGGCATTAATTTTTTGCTGAATTTTCCCCTGGAATTGCCCTCCTGCATAAAGCATGACAGGGAACAAAAATATGACAACAAACAGAATAAAAATGTGTCTCAGGCGCCACGCACTACGTTTCATTGCGCACCTCCGTAACTTTTTAAATACCTCATGTTCCTATTTCCCAACTAGCCAGGTATTTCTGCTGTTCCTTGGTTAAGCTGTCTATTACAATACCCATTGCTTTTAATTTTAATGCGGCAATGCGTTTATCGATATCTTCGGGCACCTTATACACATCATTTTCCAGTTCCTGCCGATGTGTAACCATGTACTCGGCACTTAAGGCCTGATTAGCAAAAGACATATCCATGACCTGTGCGGGATGACCTTCGGCAGCGGCAAGATTGATCAGTCGGCCCTCTCCCAAAAGACAAATCTTTTTCCCGTTTTTTAAAGTATATTCTTCGACGAAATCACGAATCTTTCTTTTTTTTGCGCGCAGCTTTTCTAATCCATCAATATCAATCTCCACGTTAAAATGTCCGGTATTTGCTACGATGGCTCCATTTTTCATCGTGAGAAAATGTTCGCGGCGAATAACATGAATGTCGCCCGTTGCGGTTACAAAGATATCGCCAATTTTTGCAGCTTCTTTTATCGTCATCACTTGGTAGCCATCCATGGTCGCCTCCAGCGCACGTAAGGGGTCAACTTCGACTACCACAACCTTTGCGCCCAAACCTTTTGCGCGCATCGATACCCCCTTACCGCACCAACCATAGCCGCACACAACAAAGATAGAGCCGGCTAAAAGCTTGTTAGTCGCTCTGATAATACCATCAATGGTTGACTGGCCGGTTCCGTAACGGTTATCAAAGAGATGTTTGGTTTGTGCGTCATTAACGGCAATAACCGGATAACGCAATTTGCCCTGCCGGGCAAGCGAGCGCAAACGAATAACGCCAGTCGTAGTCTCCTCCGTTCCACCAAGCATATTAGCATGCACAGCCTGGGGCCTTTGATGCACGGTACTGACAAGATCGGCTCCGTCGTCCATAGTGATATCTGGCTTGACGGCTAAAACTGATTCAATATGGCTGTAATATGTCTTAGTATCCTCTCCTTTTATCGCAAAAACCGCCATACCCAGATGTTTTACGAGTGATGCAGCCACATCGTCCTGGGTTGAAAGTGGATTGGAAGCACAAAGGAGCACTGTTGCGCCTCCTGCCTTTAAGGCCTTCATGAGCACCGCTGTTTCGGTAGTTACATGAAGGCAGCAGGCCAGAGTAATTCCCTGCAAAGGTTTTTCTTTGGTAAAACGCTCGGTAATCAGTTTTAAAACCGGCATGTCGTTGCTAGCCCATTCAATGCGCAATATCCCCTTGTCTGCCAGATTCATGCTTTTAACGTCGTATTTCATCTCACTCCTTTTAATCGTTGATTCCAGCGATTAGAAAAAGATTACGGTGATTTAAATCTCTGTAATCATTCTCACGATCGCCGCAACCTTTAACTTATAATTTTGCTGCAGCCTTTTTTAAGGTAGCTTCTTTGTCGGTCCTTTCCCAACTAAACTCACCCTCGTCTCGCCCGAAATGTCCGTAGCAGGCGGTTTTCCTGTATATCGGCCGTAACAAATCCAAGGCTTTGATCATTCCCTTGGGGGTAAGGTCAAAATTATCTCGAATTAAAGCAGAAATGCTGGCATCGGAAATTTTTCCGGTTTTATATGTGTCCACCATTATTGATAGCGGTTCCGCTTTACCGATGACATAAGAAAGCTGTATACAGCATTTCTCGGCTATGTTTGCGGCAACGATATTTTTTGCAACATAGCGCGCCATATAGGCAGCAGAGCGATCAACTTTGGTCGGATCTTTCCCCGAGAATGCGCCTCCACCCGAAGCAACCATTCCGCCATAAGTATCAACAACTATTTTTCTTCCGGTCATACCCGTGTCCGACTGGGGGCCGCCAATAACAAATTTTCCAGTTTCGTTTACGTAGTATTTGGTGCTCTTGTCCACAAAACCCTTCAAAATAGGCCCAGCGATAATTTCAATAATTTCTTCGCGTGCTTTTTTGGTAATTTTCTTTTTGTTCTCCTTAGGATCAAGTATTTCTTCGGTATGTTGGCATGCTAAAACCACGGAATCAATTCTTTTCGGCCGGCCATCAACATACTCTACGGTTACCTGAGATTTTCCGTCAGGACCAAGGTACTTCAAAATACCAGCGCGCCTTACCTCGGCCATGCGCCTCACTAATTTGTGAGCGAGCATAATCGGTAGCGGCATCAACTCCGGCGTTTCGCGGCATGCGTAACCAACCATCATACCCTGGTCACCCGCTCCTCCTGCGTCTACTCCCTGCGATATATCGGGCGATTGTTTGTTGATAGTATTAACAATCGCACAGGTATGATAGTCGAATCCATATTTAGGATGCGTATAACCAATATCCTTGATAATTCCTCTGGCCAGCTCGTTTATGTCTACGTAGGAACTAGTAGTAATTTCTCCTCCTACGATCAAAAGCCCCATAGTAACAAAAGTCTCGCAAGCCACTCTCCCGTTCGGATCGTGTTTTAAAACTTCATCCAACACGCCGTCAGAAATTTGATCGCATACTTTATCGGGATGGCCCTCGGATACCGATTCAGACGTGAAATAGAACTTCATTGCTGTTCCTCCTTTTAAATTAATGGATACGCGTTACGTATGTTTTTATTCTTTTAATCCTTCTATATGATCAGCTGCTTGCGCTGCGATATCATTGGCTGCCGCGCTACTTGCATCCGGCATCGGCACAGACTCGTCAGGAGTGGAGGCCGGGACGATTGCTTGCTGCTTCTCGGCCAGGGTGATAAAGTCTTCCAATTTTGGCAAATCCTTTAACGCGTTAAGGCCGAAATATTCCAAGAACTTGCGCGTAGTAATGTACATAAACGGCCTTCCCGGTACTTCTTTGCGACCTTCAATTTTTATAAGCCCTAAATCAACTAAATGGCGCATTACGCCGTCGATGTTCACCCCGCGTATTGACTCAATTTCCATCCGCGTAATCGGTTGTTTGTAGGCGATAATAGCGAGCGTTTCCAGCGCGGCTATTGAAAGTTTTTGTTTTCCGCGCTCGCGATACATCTCCTTAATCCACGGCTCATTGTGAGGAGAAGCGCACATTTGATATCCGCCAGCCACCCTTACGATACAAATACCGCTTGTGCGCTGGCTATATTCGCTAATGAGCTCGTCAAGAGCGACTTCGACCTCTTTCTTGTCAACGCCGAGAATCTCGCTCAGTTCATTCAATTCGATCGGCCGTTCATTCACAAAAAGAAGCGATTCGGCGATAGTCTTAACTTTATCTTTTTCGAGACGAGATTCCTGCTTATCCATATTTTCGCTGCCGATAGATTTCGTTAAGAAGCTCTTCAACCGTATCTGCCTTGGGCCGCACTTCGCAAGCCTTTTTAACCATTTCTTCTATTTCTTTGGCACTGTATTGCAACCGTTTTAATATTTCTCGTGCCTCATTGATAATTTCTTCTTTAATGGGCAATTTTTTAATTCCCTCGTCTTTAATGAGGGCAAATCTGCCGACCTTGCCCTGCAGGGAAGCAACGATTTGTTTAGCTTTTTGCATACCGATGCCTTCAAGGGTTTTTAAAAAATCGACATCTCCGTCCTCGATCGCCTTGGCAATCAAAGCAACCGGCTTGTCGAGCGCACGCAAGGCCACCTTAGGGCCGATACCGGAAATGCTGATAAATTTTTCGAAAAACTCTTTTTCCAATTCCTCAACGAAACCGATAAGTACCGGCACGCCGCGGTGTTTATCCATATTGAGATAGTGATAAATTACCAACTCTACCAAACCGTTATCTTGTTTTAAAAGACGGTGAGCTACTGTATGCGGAATATTAATTTCATACGCAATACCGCCTACATCAACAATGATACGGTTTTCATCCTGCCTTAGTATAGTACCTTTAATACGCGAAATCATTGTGCCGCTATTTCCAGATTTTTTACTTTTTGCATATGCGCAAAAGTTATCACCAAAGAAAATGCATCGGCGGTATGGTCTGACTTAAATGGCCTTTGGCAGATATTTTCGGCCATTTTTTTAACCTGGAAAGACTTTGCGCCGCCTTTACCCAAAAATGACTTTCTCGCCCGCGTTGGTGAATATTCAAACAATTCAACCCCTGAACGCTGAGCGAGTAACACCACTACGCCGCGCACTTGCGCTAATATTCCTAAGGTAGCAGGATGCCGATAGTGCGAGTATAATTTTTCAACGATAATAGCGTGTGGCCGGTAATGGTCGACATGTGTTCGCAGGGATTCAAATATAAAATCTAATTTCTGCGCAAAAGTTTGTGACGCACTCGTCCGCACTTCATCTTCCCTGAGTATCTGCACATCTAATCCATGCATCTCGCAAACCACACATCCGCACGTTTTTAATCCAACATCTATACCTACAACGATCATTTTAGGAAATTTCCGAAGCAATCTGCTCCATTACGTCGTCAGGAATATCAAAGTTCGCATGAACCTTTTGAACATCTTCTTGTTCTTCCAGTGCCTCAATAAGCGAAAGAAGTTGTTTGGCATCATTACCGCCGACTTTTATTTTTGAACTGGGTATCATGGTAATTTCTGCCTCCTCAAACTTAATTCCTTTGGTTTTCAGCGCTTCTTTTAACTTTTCGAAATCCTTTGGGTCGCAATAGATCTCATAGTTTTTTTCGCTAGATTGCACGTCATCCGCTCCCGCATCTAAGCCAATCGTATAGAGCTCGTCTTCGTTTTTAATTTGCGATTTCTCTATAAGCAGGTAACCTTTCTTACGAAACATCCAGGAAACACTGCCGCTGCCTGCTAAATTTCCGCTCTTTTTGGAAAATATATTACGCACCTCAGCAGAGGTCCTGTTCTTATTATCGGTGAGCGTCTCTACTATCAACGCGACCCCACCTGGGCCATACGCCTCAAAAATACAGCTCTCATAAGATATACCCTCCAACTCTCCGGTGCCTTTCTTTATCGCCTTTTCGACATTATCCGAAGGCATATTTGCCGCCCGTGCCCGGTCTATGGCAGTGCGTAACCGCGCATTCGTATCGGGGCTACCTCCGCCTTCTCGTGCGGCAACCGTAATTTCCCGTATTAACTTTGTAAAAAGCTGACCGCGCTTTGCGTCGGCAGCTCCCTTCTTATGTTTAATACTTGCCCATTTTGAATGACCACTCATATTTCCTCCTTTTCGCTACTATGTGTCTTTTTAAATTTTTTACATAAGGAAACCTACCGCTTCACCGGCAAGTTTGTCTGCTTCTTTATTCAGTTCACGGTCAATATGCGTAATGCGAAACTGCTCACAGTATGTAATAAGTTTTTTTGCCAGTACGTAGAGCGGGTACAAGTTTTTGTTTTTTACTTTAAATGCACCACCCAGTTGTTCGCAAAGCAATTGACTATCCGAAAAGACTTCGATTTTTTTGTCGGGTAATTGCAGCGCTTCGGTAAGCGCAAAAATAAACGCCATGTATTCTGCAAAATTATTAGTCTGTATCCCCAGATACGCGCTTTCTTTTTTTATGGGCGTTTCGCCTTGGTAAATAATATAACCAATGCCGACCTTTCCCGGATTTCCGGCTGATGCCCCGTCAATATAAATTTTTATCATAGCGCAAAATCGTCAGGAATATAAAGAATGCGCACACAACTTTCACAAAGTACCAAATTTTTATACATCTTCATCTCATTGATGGTTTGTGGAGTAATACGCATGTGGCATGCACCGCAATTCTCGCGCGCGAGATCAACCGGAGCGATAGCCAGACCCAAACGCGTTTTAAGCAATTGTTCGTATTTCGCAAGAATAGTTTTGTCTATATCTCCAAGAAGTGTACCGCGCTTATCGTTAAGTACTTTTATTTCAGTTTCAATGTCTTTTATCTGCACGTTTATTTTTGTTTCCTCTTCCTTGAACCCTTTTTCTTCCTGAGCAAGAATACCTTTAGCTTCCTGAAGCTTTTTCTCCGCTATTTCGATCTCGTCAAGAACCTTTATTACATCTTCCTCAAGAACGGATGCATCGGCCTTTAACGATGCGATCTCAGTAAGCTTGATTTGATAATCTTTATTGCTTTTGAGCTGGAATAGTTGTCCTTGAGATTTTTTAATATTTTCTTCTTTTGTAGCAAGCTCAAGCTCTTTTTCTTTTTTCTTAACCTGCAGCTGTTTTACCATATTGGCGCACGAATCAAGGCACTTCTTCTTTTCATCGAATTGTTTTTTTATATTCTCTATATGTGCGGGCTTATCGATATCTTTCTCGCGCATCAGGTGATAAATACGAGAATCAGCTTCCTGTAATCTTGACAATTTACCGATTTCTTCTTTCAAATTCATATATATCCGTACATGCACTGTGTTGTATCGTTGGCGCAGCCCGAATTAAACGGGTGGCCTTTCGATGCGCACACAGAATATTTACAATGGGCGTATCTGGAATCGAACCAGAGACCTCTGCGATGTGAACGCAGCGCTCTAACCAACTGAGCTATACGCCCACATTTAACGTGCGCAAGCGTAGTACTCTACTTTCCGACAGATAAGTAACCAATAAGCTGTGTGTCCGGTAAAAAAGAACTTCCTGGGGCCCTTTCTTTATGCAAGAAAGTTACAGCTTGAACTTCTTGCGCTTAGGAGGGCAGCCTTTTATTGATCATCGTTTTGGTCATGTGGGCCCGCAGGGACTCGAACCCCGGACCAATTGATTATGAGTCAACTGCTCTAACCAACTGAGCTACGGGCCCGGCAAAGTATTAAAAATTATAGCAATTTATGCTAGGTATAGCAAGTCTTTTTTCTCGCATATCGGGAATAAAAAAGTAAGGAAAATACAAGATGATGGTTATGATTGGTGACTCTTTGGCTAGGTAGAGTAACGCAAGAAAATGGCTAAATTTTGAGCAGCTGCCTGAATCCCGCCTCGTCTATGATCGGCAGCTCTAAAGCCCTTGCTTTCTGGTATTTTGAACCGGCAGCTTTACCTACAACGACGAAATCAACATTCTTGCTGATTGATGATATCCATTTTCCACCCAGCGCCTCGACAGCTTCTTGAGCCTGGGCACGAGACAGACCTTCCATCTCTCCGGTAAAAACAAATGTTTTACCGGTAATAGCGTTTTTTTTGATCACCGCGCGTTTTTCTTTGGGCTGTATACCTAATCGCTGAAATTCGGTAATTAATTTTTTAGCCGGTCCGGATGAAAAGAAATTTACCAGTGAATCAGCTATCACCGGCCCAATCTCGTGAATTTCTTGCAAATCCTGAATAGTAAGCTCAAAAAAACGCTCCACGCATTTAAAATGTTCGGCTAAAACCATCGCCGCTTTTTCACCAACATGCTTAATACCCAAACCATAAAGAAAACGGGAAAGCGAACATTGTTTGCTGGCATCAATAGCCGCAAGCAGATTATGTGCTTTTTTTTGCGCAAAAAGGGGTAGCGCCAATAAATCCCGATCGGTAAGCTTATAGATGTCCACTAAACTTTTCACCACCCCCTTTCCAACAAGCGCCGTAACTACGCTTTCGCCCATTCCTTCGATGTCCATTGCCCGTCGAGACGCAAAATGCAGCAACGAACGCGTTAGCTGCGCAGGACAGTCGGGATTGATACAATACCAGCAGACGTCTTCCTCTTTTGTCTTAGCCACTTCGGCCTTACATACCGGACAACGAGCGGGAATTTTGACTTTCTTTTCCGTACCGGTTCGTTTGGAAGTAATTACTTTTACGATCTTTGGTATTACCTCGCCCGCACGTTCTATCAGCACTGTATCGCCTACGCGCACATCAAGTCGCTCGATTTCATCAAAATTATGAAGAGTTGACCTTGAGATAGTCACGCCGGCACAGGTTATCGGCGTAAGTATCGCTACGGGGGTAATAATGCCGGTTCTGCCCACGCTGAATTCAATACGCTTGATCGTTGTGGTTGCCTGGTGCGCCGGAAATTTATACGCTACTGCCCAGCGGGGAGATTTGAGCGTTACGCCAAGAGAATTTCTTAGCGTGTACTCGTTAACTTTTATCACCACTCCGTCTATTTCATACTCAAGTGCATCACGCTTGTCCTGCCATTGTTGACAATACATGATCACTTGGGATAAATCTTTACAATACCGGTTACAAGGATTGACCCGTAACCCCCACAACTTAGTTTTCTCCATAAATTCACGATGATTCGCAAACTCATACCCTTTACTCACGCCGAATGAATGAACAAAACATTTTAAATTCCGTCGGGCCACAATTGCCGGTTCCAACAACTTAAGCGATCCGCTGGCGGCATTGCGCGGATTAGCAAATAATGGCTCACCTTTCTTTAGCCGCTCCTTGTTTAACTCCTGGAGTTCTTTTTTATCCATATAAATCTCCCCTCGCACTTCGAGAATGTCAGGATAATCATCCTCGCGTAACCGAAGTGGTACGGATTTTATGGTTTTGATGTTTGCGGTGATGTTTTCTCCAATCTCCCCGTCTCCGCGCGTTGCAGCTACGGTTAGCGCCCCCTTTTCGTATGTCAGCGCACAGCTGATACCATCAACCTTAAGCTCAGTCATATAATCGATATTAACATTTCTTTTAAGCAACCGCTTAATTTTATCTTCCCAGTCACGAAGCTCGTCGATGGAATACGTATTATCGAGAGAAAGCATTTTTACCGGATGCCTTACCGTCGTAAAACCTCCACTTATGCCTCCGGCTACCCGTTGAGTAGGAGAATCGGCGGTAATAAACTGGGGGTAGCGATTCTCAAGCTCCTGTAGTTTCTTAAGCATATCGTCATATTCCTTATCGGACATTTCCGGGTCGCTAAGGACATAATAGCGATAATCGGCGTTTCTGAGCCGCTCACGTGATTGTTCAATTTCTTTAAAAATATTTTGAGTATTTAGATCCATACGCACCGACACGCATCATACTGATTCCGTCAATATCCGACGTAAAGCCGTGCGGCAAGCAGATCGGGTAACCGCGCGTGAGCGATCTTGTCCGCTGCCGCCTTGATATTATACGCTACCCTTTTTAGAATTACTACCCTTTCTCTATCGTCATAAATACATATACAGCTGCGTGGATCTCGGTCACGCGGTTGGCCGACACTGCCTACATTGATAATGTATCGTTTATCGGACTCGATCGAAATAGTCATTTCTGTATCATACAATATACCTGTCGGCGCGCATGTATACACCCTCATTTGATGTGAATGCCCTACGAATAATATTTGTTTTTGCAATAAAGCAAAATTATTCTTTGCATCATTAATGCTCAAAAGATAACGGAAGATAGACGGATCCTCTAAGCTGCCATGCGTACATATAAAATCATCTGTTTCGTAGATAAGTTGAAAATTATACAACAAACGCGTACTTTCATCGTCAATCTTTTTGCGTGTCCAAACAATTGCTTTGCGCGCGTACTCATTAAAAGAATCGCCGTTAATCTTCCCTGCTACGGCCCAATCGTGATTTCCCGCAAGACATATGCTATCTATTTTTTTAAGAAGCTTGATTGTTTCGCGGGGATTAGCGCCGTAGCCGACGATGTCGCCCAAAAAAATAAAACGATCGATTTTTTCTTTTTTATAGTATGCGAGGACTTCCGTAAACGCTTCGAGATTGCTGTGTACATCAGAAAATATGCCGTAACGCATATATTATTATTCCTGTTTTAACTATCTCTTAATCCGGAAATCATTGTAACCAGCAATTGAAGGATATTCTTCTGTTTGCATCTTCGTAATGCCCTGCCTAAATTCATTCTGCAAGCTGGCCAGGAACTGATTAAGAGCGTAATCGCTGCCTTCCGCTTCCAGTTCTACCCTGCCGTCAGCAATATTAGCCACCCACCCCTTGATATTATATTGACGGGCGAACATGTGAGCGGTATAGCGAAAACCTACGCCTTGCACCGTTCCTGTAAAAAATACATGGCAACGTTTTTGCATGGATGATATGTGTGCGATAAAACACGGACAGTGAAAAAACTACGGCTATATCTCAAAAACAAAACTACGTGAATTGTTCGCCTAGCGTAACGTTATGTCCAAGAACAAATGCATAGGCATCCATTGGTTTTTTCCCTTGAGGCTGTACTTTTTGTATACAAATAAGATTCTTCGCTGTCGCAACATATATACCGTTTTTATCAATTCTTACGATTGTTGCGGGAGCTTGGGTAACGGTCGTTTCGACGATTTGTGTCTCCAGAATTTTTAGCGTAATTTTTTTATAATCGGTATAGGCAGACGGCCAACCCAAAGTTCCTCTTATTAAATTCCGTATAGTGGAAGCGTCAGCATCCCAACTAATCTTACCGTCCTTTTTGCTTAACTTAGGCGCAAACGAAGCAAACGCTTCATTCTGTGCGGTAAGCATATATTCATTTCGTTTTATCTGATCGAGGGCTTTTATGAGAAGGTCTGCCCCCTTTCGGGCAAGTTTCCGGTGCAGAGAAATAGCATTATCGGTTTCGGCTATACACACGCGTTCTTGCAGGAGAATTTCTCCGCTATCTAATTTTTCTCTGACACGAAATACAGTATTTCCTGTTTCCTTCTCTCCATGTATCAATGCCCAGTTAACTGGTGCGGCACCGCGATAGCACGGTAAGAGCGACGGATGTAAGGCGATGGGGATTTTACCGGATAACGCAAGCAGCTCCGGTGGTAATAATTTTCCGTAATCGGCGACAACAAACGTTTCGGCAGACTCTTTTTTAATTCGCTGAATAAATTCTTCGCTATGTAGCGAGCAAGGTTTAAGCAATAAGAAGTGTTTTTCCTGAGCAAACATACTGACTTCAAGAGGCAAAACCTTGAGGCCGCGGCTTCGCGGTTTATCGGGCTGACTCACAATAAGTGACGGGGTATAGCCTTGAGCGAAAAGCTCCTCGAGCACCACACGTGAAAAACCGGAACTACCGAAATATACGAATTTCATTGTATGACCGCCGCCAATTTTACATGCAAACTGCGCGCATATCTAATCTCTTCCTGCAACAGAGCACGTAAGGACGTACTCTGTCTCGATTTAACGGTAAGCGAATAACGAAAATTGCCTCGTAGCTTAAAAAGCTCTGCTTTTGTGGGCCCGTATACTTCCATCCCCTTTTCTTTTATATGATTATACAACAAAGTTGCTTTCTTAAAAAGCATCTCTTCATGCTGCGCACGTATCGTGATCGTAGCCACAACGCCATAAGGAGGCAAGCATAGTTCTCGGCGTATCGAAAGTTCCTTTTCATAAAACGCCGGCCAGTCTTCAGTAAGCAAGTCAAAAAGATAATGTTGCCTGTTTTTCGTAAATACATAAAGGCCTTCTCGAAAAAAATGGGCAAGCTTGTTTAGGTAAAGAAATGTATCAAATGTCGCATTGTAGCCGGATCGACAAAGACTGTGATCGGCATCTAAAATAAACCCTACCGCGATATCTTCGTTTTGATATAGAGAGCTCAATATTTTTGATGTTGAAATAATAATCTGCGTATCAGGCTTGCAACGTTCCCAGTCCTCTACGGATGCGTCGGGAAAAACACGGCGCAATATGTGAGCGATCTTTTCAGCGCCGACACCATAACTGCGGACATAGCCAATGTTACAGGACGGGCATCTTTTGGGCAAGTCGTACAGTTTTGCGCAATACGGACAAATCCCTTTTTGTTCAGAAAAAAATGGCTTGAGCGCTGCGGAACAGTTTGTGCAGGTAAAAACGTGATTGCAAGATATACAGCCGATACGCGAGCTAAAGCCTTTTTTATTCCACAGTACCGCAACACGCTTATTTTGGGTAATGTTCGCACGTAACAGTTCGATAACAACAGGACTGATAGTTGTCTCGGTATGCGCAACATCAACGATACGTATGGGTATCTTTTCCGTATCGCTATCATAAAGCGTTATAGCTGCGTGCGTCCGCGGCGACGAATCTACTGTGTCGACACCACGATCCTTTTCATCCATCGCCCGAATACCTACGGCTAGACTCTGGTCTTTAGGTAAAGTAAATTTATTTTTAATATGCGTATACGTAGCGAGCATCGGGTAATCCGCGCTCAAAATAAGATTAACGTTTTTTACGCGAGTAAGCAAATGTGCAGCATCGAGAAGATGGTAGAATGGCTTTTCTTCCTGAAAATAATAAGGGCTATTTTCTTCCTCTATCACCAACAACCGTAAATCTTGTGGATAATAAAAAAGGGCAAGCCGTGTGCCAAGCAAAAGTGAGCGGGTCCGGGAATGTTTCCATGCCTCAAACAGCTGTTTTTCGCTTTCGCGGCTATGGATTACCTGGAGTTGGCCGGGAAAGTCCTTCTCGATAAGTAGCTGCGCTTCCTTGAGGTACGAAACCTGCGGAAAAAGTATGAGCACCGAACCATGTTGCAGCTCGTTTTTAACTGTCTCACGCCAGGATGCATATCGTGCGGAAAAATGAGCGGCCTTAAAGAACACTGTTTTTGAAAAAAGTTTTTTAACAGGTAGTGGCTGTATCTCGCTGAACGTAAACTTTTTTCCTTTTTTTAAATAGGCAGGAAGCATCATGAACAGGAACTCAACCATGGGATAGGGATAAAATTTTGCTAAATGTTTCGCAAGCTGCATATGATCGGGACCAAGTAGCGGTTGTATATCTAGCACTTCGATAACATCTTTAAGCTGCGTCAGGGATGAGGTATCCGTAAATCCAACGACAATTCCGACCTGCCGCCTACCCCGTAAATCCACCAAAACCCTCGACCCTTTTTTAACCGTCATGGTCGCTGGCAGGGTATAGTCAAATTCCTTGTCGAGTGCGATCGGCAGCACTACTTTTATAATTCGATTATTCATTTCTTTCTGGGCATGAACAAACAAAAGCAGCTGGCATGCTTCTGGTATGTATGATTGGTTATTTATGTATTCGCGGCGCTATCACAATATCAAATGTATTAAATTTCGCTAATGACGTTATCGCGACAGCATAAGAGATTCTAAAGCTTTAAATCTGGGAAACAAAAAATGGCCTCATTTCAATCAGCAATGCGTCGAGCGCAGGACGGATATCCTTCAATGCGAGCGGGTAATGTTCATTTCGTACACCAGATGTATTCATAAAATGTTCAATTGAAGCAAGCAACTCAAGTTCCGTATGCGCAAAGCGCGCAATATCGTAGCGCATAATAAACTTCATATTTTCTTCCTCTTGACCGGGAATATATTGCGTAAAAATGAAAGGTTTTTTCTTAAAAATACCTTCAAAGATAGTTAGCCCTCCCGGCTTGGTAATAATCACGGAGCTGAGCTCAAAGAGCTCCCAAATCCGCTCATAAACCGGGAAAAGCCGTATCGATGTCAAGCCCGTTGATTCAAGATATTCTTTTAACTGGATATTTTTGCCATAAATAACGAAAATGTTAAATTTTTTAGCCAGCTGGGAAATAACTTGGGTAAGAAACGGCGCTGTACCGCGTACCGAAGACATGAAAAGCAGGCATGGCTTCTCATCAAGAGAAAACTTTCGTCGCAAAACCTGCACAGATTCTTCACGCAAGAAGCCGCTACGTAAAGCGGCGTAGCCGGTAAGAATACGTTTTTCCTCTACTCCCTGTCGGAGCAAATTATTTTTAGTTTCGTCAAACGCCGCAAAATAATAATCAACACAACTATTTATCCATAACGGATGGGCGTGGATATCTGTTACCACGGCAACGATATTTAGAGACAACTCCTGTTTAAGGCGTGCCAGGAACGACAAGGGAAAAAAATGAGTGACAATAACTACTTGCGGTTTTGTCCGGCGCAAATATGCAAAAAATGAGAAAAAAAGAAACTCTTGTATACGCTCGGCGATCTTACCTATCGAGCGATTGCCGGTTGAAGAAAAAAGAAGTCGCCAAAAAAAAGAAATACGTTCGGTAACGAAAATATATCCGGAGGCGTAGAAGTTTTTTATGAAAGGGTGAGAAAAATCCAAAAGATCCTTGCAGGGCGCGTTAAGATATTCTCTGAGCGATTCCGCCGCCTTTTTGTGCCCTTCCCCAAAGCTTGCATAGACAATTAATGTTTTATCCATAATGCGCACACAGATAATATGCTGCTATAAGCAAATTATCAAACACATAATCCGGTTCGAATTCCCACTTTTTTCTATTGGAAATCTTTTCTTTTCCGGAAAGCACCAAGACCGGCTTCGCTCCGAACATTTTTGCGGCGTTCATATCACGAAATGAATCGCCGACAAAAAAAGAAATATCCGGCTTTAACTTAAGTTCCTCCATCGCCTTGCATAACAGGCCGGTTTTTGGCTTGCGGCAAGAACAATTATCTACTTCCGTATGCGTGCAGTAATAAATGCCATCGACGCTCGCGCCCCGTTTACGTAAACCAGAAAGCATATGCCTTGTGATCATGTCTAAGCTTTTTTGAGAATAAAGCCCTTTCGAGACCCCCGCCTGATTGGAAATTACGCATAGTATAAAGCCTTTCTCTTTCAGTTTTTTCAACCCTTCAATACTACCGGGTATAAATTTAAATTCTTTCCAATGCTGCACATAACGGGTATCTCCGGGATACTGGTTGATCACTCCGTCGCGGTCAAGAAAAACTATTTTTGTTTTGTGATGCATTTACCAAATACAAAGTTATTGCGCTACGGCAGAGCCGATGAGGGCGTCTCGAGAGATTGTTTTAATTTTTACTTTATAGAGCTCGCCTAATATTGTTTTCCCTCTAAAATTGACGTTTAAATAATTTTCGCTGTAACCCCTATTATAACCATCTCTTCTTTCTTCTGCAATAACAGAAAGTGTTCGACCTAAAAATTTTTGACGGTACTCTTTACCGAATTCACTCGCCATTTTTCGTACATACTCATTCCGCCTGCGAACGACTGCATGATTTTTTATCTTCATGCCGGAATACGTCGTTCCTTCGCGCGGAGAAAATGTGAATACGTGCATACGCATGGGCCGGATGCGACGCAAGAATGCAACCGTATTTTGGAATAATGCATCGGTCTCGCAAGGAAAACCGACCATAATATCACAACTTATCGCAAAAAACGGGTCTACCGCGCGAAGCTGACTTACGATTTTTTCATAAAAAGATACTCGTTCCTTTTTATTCATCCCTTTCAATACCGCATCGTCACCGCTTTGAAAGGGTAAATGCAGATGGGGACACATATTAGGATATGAAAATATGTTAATAATCTCCTGCGTCAAATGCGCCGGCTCAAAAGAACTAAGGCGTATGCGTGTATGTGGCGCAATGCGCGTAATCGCGTCTATTAAACTAGGGAGAGTGTCGCGAGACGATAAATCTTTTCCGTACAAACCAAGGTTAATACCGCAAAGCACTATTTCTTTATATCGCAACGACAGCTGTTTAATCTCGTCCAATATATAATCCCGCGGCCGGCTACACGATGGGCCACGAGCCAAGGGAACCTTGCAAAAAGAACAACAATTATCGCAGCCATCCTGTATTTTTACAAACGCTCGCTGGTTAAAAAACTTGTGTATTTTTAATGACCAAATATCCTTTTCCCGCAAAGAATGATTTAAAACAATATCAGCGATATACTGTTTTTTCTGGGGAGTTATTACATAATCAACGCCTAAACGCGTTCGCAGCCCTTCTCCCTCAATCGCATAGCAGCCACACACCGCGATCCTCGCTTGCGGATTTTGGCGTTTTACCCGCATTACTGCCTCTCTTGATTTGCGGTCGGCCCTGGAAGTCACCGTGCAGGTATTAATTACGTATAAGTCTGCAATGCCGTCAGTAAGTTGACAGCCACAAGACTCAAATTCTTCTTCGAGAGCCTGCGTTTCGTACTGATTTACTTTACAGCCAAGTGTAATAAATTTTACTTTCACCGGCCTTATCCTTTCTTTTCCTGTTTTCCAACAGAGCATCCGCTATATGATAACCAATGGCGCAGTAATCCTACCGCGAAAATACCTGCAGTTTCAACACGCAAAATATAGTCAGATAGAGAAAGGAAACGAAAACAATTTTGCCGTAACAGCTGGTATTCTTCCGGAGAGAAATCACCTTCCGGACCGATAGCAACAAGTATATTGCGGGGGTGCAACGCTGCAATCGTAGCCATGTCTTCACCGGTTATAGTCGCAACGAACTTCGTGTCACACGCATATCCCAGCATATCTCTAAACGAAACAACGCTGCATAGGATAGGCAACCACAGGCGTTGGGCTTGCCTGCCTGCTTCAATAATGATTTTTTGCCATCGGTTGCGTTTAGCACAAGACGGAAAGGCGCCGATACTGCGTGCACACGTAAAAGGAAGAAATTCGGATACGCCCAACTCCGTTGCCTTCTGAAGAATAAAATCAATCTTTTCTTCTTTAACCAAAGGAAAAGCGAGAACGATACGACACGAAAACATTTCTTCCTGTCGCGCCAATGCTACTTTTTTTGCTATAAAATAGGTGGGAGTTAATTTCTCGATAACGTACTGATATTCTTTTCCCTTGCCATCAAAAAGATATACCGCCTCATTATTTTTTAGACGCAAGACATCCTTGGCTTTATGGATAAGCTGGCGGTCTTCGATGCGTATCGTTTCGTCAAACGAACGCGATTCAAGATATATCCGTACTTTTGACATAGATTATTTAGAAAAGCTCGATTCGTTAAATACAATAGCGGAAAACTTATATATAGCCGTATCCTTTTGCATATATGCCGAGATTGGTAAACCCGCCTTACGGCAAAGATGTTCTAAGAAAGTTTTTTTGTCCCAACCGTATTCACCAGGCACTTGCGGCAAGAGAAGGCCGGAATAGAAACCTTTGCGTATTAGTAAACCGTGCGTGCCAACCTCGATTTCATCGAAACTTTTTATTTTTTCAAATGGAGTTAATACTGATATTTCTATCTCGATGTTTTCTAAATCATCGTAAGTAACCGCAGCAAAACGCGGGTCGTTGATAGCCGCATCAACGCTCACGGTAGCGACAACCTCATACAAAGACATATCAGCCACGATTCTTCCGATACAACCGCGCAAGTCACCTTTTTCTTTTAAGGTAACAAACGCTCCCCGTTTTTCATTTAACGCGACATTGTCGGTTTTCATCTTAGGATATTCCCCTTCTTTTAAATACAATTCGAGTGTCGAACGTGCAACATCTAACAAATAAACTTTTTCTTCTTGCGAAAGCGTGCATTCCGTCATTTCATTCTCCTTTATGTCAGGGGGCAGTTGCGCTTTGCTTATTCACAGGGCAGTACGCAACAGCGCTTACATATCCTACTACCTGACTCCTGTCCCCGGAAGTATCTCCGGAGTTAGCGTATGTGAGCATTTTGATCTCAGCGCCTTTTAATTTCGAATAAAAAATAAACGCAATTACCGGATTAACGCCGCATGCACAGCCGTCGCAATTACCGAGCGCATAAAAATCCTTATCTTTGATGCGTTGGATAGTTTTGGTATCAATCTTAACCGCATCATCGTAAGAAAGATAATGCGATAAATCCGTTGAAGCAACAATAACGATATGCTTCTTCTTCGAAATTTCTGCAAGTTTATCGGCTAATATCTGCAATTGGGCAATTGTTACCTCGCCAAACACTAGCGGAACGATCTTGGCGCTGCTCAATGTTTTCTTAATAAAAGGTAGCTGCGTTTCTAAGGCATTTTCGGCAACAAAAGCTTGTTTTTCAAAACTGCTAAAGACTAAGGCAGAAAGCTGGCTGCTAACCTCCTCATCAACGGACAATGCGCCCAGGGGTGTGTCGAAGGAGCCAGCCGGATATATGCTGATACCGCTAAAGCGGTGCCGATGAGATTGCGCAAGTATAACAACCACTTCCGGGGGTTTATCCATAAGCGCTTTATATGTATAGGCAGCAATTATACCGGAATAACTATAGCCGGCATGCGGCGCAATAGCGCCGATAATTTCACCGTCAAAATGCGGCAATTCAACTTGCTGCAAATACCCCGCCAAGGTAGCATCCAATATTTTCGGATCACCCGAATAGAACGAGCCAGCGAGATCACATTTTTTTTGTTCCGCACTATATGCATCACAGAGGGAACCGGACACTAGCGCTACCAGCAAAATAAGAGCGATTTTTATATTCATCGTTACCTGCTATATTTTATTGGAAAAGAATGAAGTCTTTCAAAAGGCCCTCGCAGAGATAGCACCACAAGCCTTATTTTCGATTCCCATTCCTCGTCATGAATAACACCAGTTATCGTCTGCAAACGTAAAAAAATGGACCGGAGGAGACTTGAACTCCTGACCTCCTCGTTGCGAACGAGGCGTTCTCCCAACTGAACTACCGGCCCAAAGCTTAAACAAAATTATGCTCGTAAACTAAAGTTACATTTCGTACAAACACTTGGAGGTAATCATATCACAGAAATTCCGGCTTCGCCGGAAATGATTAGCTCCCAACTGAACTACCGGCCCAAAGCTTAAACAAAATTATGCTCGTAAACTAAA
>JBAWWL010000011.1:0-54849 GCA_037146775.1 Candidatus Omnitrophota bacterium
GAAGCAATACGGAGAAGAGAAGCTTTGACTTCGTCAAAGATTGCTTACGATTCCCTGCCTACGCTAAAGCTACGGCAGGCAGGCCGCCACCTCCACCAGTCTTTTTCCCAAAATAATCACTAGTTAACCACATTTTTCTCTAATAAAAAGTAATAGAAGGTAACATCTTATGATAAATCCTAAACTCTAAATAAACCCAAAACTTAAATATTTCAAACTCAAAACAATATTGTTTGGAATTTTTAGTTTATGATTTTGGATTTGTTTAGGATTTAGAGTTTAGTGTTTAGGGTTTAATAAGTTTTTGGTTATTTCCTAAGACGTAACCCTTAAACGAAATAGGGTGCGAAGCCTCCCCGAAGGGGACATCGTAACCGTAGCCTTAATCTGTTACTGTTATTATGAAGTAGTACACGGCAGGTAGGCCGCCGTCAACATGTTATTTATTTTAAAACTGATTACGTTTTTTTGCTTTTTTTTGGCATGAAAATCGTTCTTGTTTTTAGCCCCTTTGTCGAGCCCACCTATATTCCCATAGGAATTGCGCAATTAAAAAGTTATGTCGAAAAGCAGATACCTTCCGCGTATATACGCACGCTCGATTTCAATAACACCTTTTTTAATAATCTAACTAAAAAATATTTTTGGAATCACTACAAAGAACTATGTGAGATATGCCCGAAGAATGATAAAAATCATAGGTGTGATCGACAAGTGTATTTTACTGGAGGGCAAGAGTCATATACGTTTGGTGCCCATTGTGCACACGATGCGGAAGGTGAGCGATTTTACGATCTTACTACCTACAATCTTTTTGTGCAGGAAATAACCCGCTCTTTTACCTGCTGGAATGATTGTTTTTCTGCTGTTGCTAAAGACGTTATTGAGGATAAATGCCCCGTTCCTGTCGCCCTGGAAAAAATGCTAGAGCCTTATGTCCAGCGCATTCTTTCCGAAAAACCGGATCTGGTTGGGTTTTCTATTTTTTGCGGCATGCAGCTGTCTTATTCGTTACTCCTTGCAAGGATTCTCAGGGAAAAGACAGGTTTACCTATTATTTTTGGGGGTGCGGTTATGGCGCATGTTAATGTGTGTGAGTTTCTCGAGGTGTTCGATTATGTCGATTTTGCTCTTGCGAAAGAAGGCGAGATAGGGCTAGGGGAATTGGCTAGAAACTTTAAAAACAAAAAATTTGAAAAGGTTCCAGGGCTTTTCTATCGTAAAAAAAATAAAATATATCATAATGCCGAAAAATATCTTGAAGATTTAGATAATCTTCCTTTCCCTGATTTTGACGATTACGATTTACAACATTACTTTTCTCCGGTACCGGTACTTCCCCTTATTTCTTCACGGGGCTGTTATTGGCGGAACTGTACTTTTTGCTCGTATTCGAAAAGTTACCCCAGGCCATATAAAATAAAATCAATACCCCGGCTGATTGAGGAGCTGCGATATTTTTCGTCGCGCGGAATCAAGTATTTTATGATCGATGATGATATTATTTCAGCGACACATTTGTGTGCGATAAGTAATGCGCTTACAAAGGAAAAGATAAAAGTTTATTTCGGCGCCATTACCCGGCCGGAAAAGAGCTTTTCGCATGAAGCTCTTGAATGTATCTATCGTGCAGGAGGGAGATTGTTGCTCTGGGGTGTGGAGTCGAACAATGAAAGAATCTTGCAGCTTATGCAGAAGGGGACGCACAGTGATGATATTGAGCTGCTTTTACAGAACGCTGCACAAATTGGTTTTACCAACCATTGTTTCATGATTGTGGGATTTCCTACCCAGACAGTCCAGGAGATCGCTAATGATTTACGATTTTTGCTCAAAAATAAAGACGTTGTCAGTTTTCATTTGCACGGTTTTCTTCTTAAAAAGGGTTCATATATTTTTAATAACCTACAAGAGTTTGGTATCGTTGCTACGGAAGAGACCCCTGTTTTTACCCGTCACAAAAAATCTTTTTACGATGATTCAGTGATGTTTAAAAGTAGCTTAAAATTGGACTGGAAAAAGATTAAAACAGCCTGCGAACAACTTGAACGGTTGTTTTTAAATAATCGTTTTCAAAATACAGGCCACGCACATGCGTTAATCCTGGCCAGTAAAAATAAAAAAGTCATGTTATGAAATGCAACGACAAATTTTTTAACGCAGATTTTTTCCAGGAGTAAAGGTATGATCGTGAACGGATGGTGTGTCATGCGAATAAGCGCTGAAGAGCCGGACACTTCATGTACTTTTTTGTATTTTTTCTATATCTGAGCGAGGCGATAAAACGACTGATAATTTTTCATTGAGAATATCGTTGTGGAATGATACAATGACCCCGTAGAAGCTTCCCGCCAAACGAATATTATCATGAAGAAAACACTACTTAATAACCTATCATTTGAAATTCAAAAGTTAACAAAATTATTTTTATTTAAGTTCAGCAAGATGCCTTTTTCTTTCTATGCGGTCATAGCCGGCTGGATAATGTTGGCGGCAGTGCTGATTGTTGGTATTTTGTTGCTTCGATTATTTTATCAACGAAGGGTAAGATTTTTTAGCGATGTGCAGGCGAGGTTATTAGCCAAATGCAAGGATCTGGAAGAACAGTTAACCAAACTGAGCGTTCCGCCTCCGGTAACCGAATTTGAAGATAAAGTATGGCACGAGGAAGAAACTAATTTTTTATTTACCTTACATGCGCAGTTGACCGCAACCTTAAAGAGAGAGGTGTTGGCGGCGCAGTTGGTAGAACAGGTGCATGATTTTTGGAATGTTCATAAGACTGTTTTGCTTTTGTTCGACAGCAAGTCCTCGGAATTGGCGGTTGCCTATTCGCTTGGGCTTGAACAGGATATGGTCAAGGGAATTCATCTTAAAAACGGAGAAAGTGTTTCAGGTTTTGTGGCTTCGCAAGGAAGAGTTTTGGTAGTTGATGATTTAGAACAGGATGATTATCTGAAAAAAATCAACACAGAGCCATACCTTAAGGGAAATTTTTTGAGTGTCCCTATCGTATTCCAGAAAAATGTATTGGGCGTGTTGCATGTGTGCCAGAAGAAAAATAATAAGTTGTTTTCCAAACGGGATTGTTCGCTCATGGCTAATGTAGGCAAGGTTGGCGCAATATCACTTGAAAACGCCTTACTTTATGAAGAAATTAGCGAGAATTATCTAAAAACAATCGCTGCCTTGGCATCTGCCATCGACGCTCGTGATCCCTATACTAAATGGCATTCGGAAAATGTTACCCGTTATGCTATCGCCATTGCGGACGCAATGCGGTTAAGCTATCAGGAAGTTGAGCAGCTTAGGAGGGCGGCATTGTTGCATGATGTCGGTAAGATTGGTATTAGAGATAATATACTTTTGAAGAAAGAAAAACTCAACGAGGAAGAGTTTGAGCAGATAAAATCACACTCGCTTAAAGGCGAAGAGATATTGCGTTCTCTTTCTTTTTTACGTCAGGCTGTTTTGTGCATCAGGCATCATCATGAAAGTTATGACGGTAAAGGCTATCCGGATCAGCTGAGGGGGCATGACATTGAACTGGGCGCGCGCATTATTGCTGTTGCGGATACGTTTGATGCGATGACCACCGATAGGCCATACCGCAAAGGGTTGTCGAAGGAGGAGGCGATGCTAGAGTTGGAACGAAAAAAGAATATTCAATTCGATCCGGATATTGTGGATATTTTTGTCAAACTGTTGCGCCAAGATCCTACATTATTTCATTCGCCACAGCCGTAGCCACCACATATCTGTTCTGTCGCGCAAATTATTTTTTTCTTTTTGAAAATTTTATAACGTATGGTACAATAAGAAATGTTTTTTGGGGATGTGTCCGGCCGCAGCAGGTTTTTGCGTAATACAAATAAAGGAGACCAATGGAAACAAAAATAACTTCAGCAAACTTTGAGAAAGAAATTATCAGTTCAAAAATTCCTGTCTTATTAGATTTTTGGGCTCCTTGGTGCGGTCCTTGTCAGATGATTGCGCCGCATGTCGCAGAATTGGCGAAAGAATATAACGGTAAACTTAAGGTTTGTAAACTTAACGTTGACGAAGAGCCGGCCATTGCGACCCAATTTACCGTGATGAGTATTCCAACCCTTCTGATATTCAAGGATGGTAAAATTATGTCGAAAAAGGTTGGTACCATGACAAAACGAGATGTAGCCAAATTTGTCCAACCGTATTTGTAATTATTTTATTGCCTGTTTTTTTCTCCTGCCCGCATATAAAAAAATTTTGGTTTTGAATTTGAAAAATACAGATAAGATAAGTCCGGTATGCTGTTTTAATGAGGCAACCTTGATTTTTCTGGATAGCTGTATCAAGACTTGCAAAAAAAGAATATCACGATTGCAGTTCGAATGGTTTCAA
This sequence comes from Candidatus Omnitrophota bacterium, assembly GCA_037146775.1. Classification (GTDB taxonomy): domain Bacteria; phylum Omnitrophota; class Gorgyraeia; order Duberdicusellales; family 4484-171; genus JBAWWL01. Next base: position 4,384 of record JBAWWL010000011.1, read on the forward strand.
GAGGCACTTTTTTCTTAAAAAAATATTGCATTAGGGCATGCTCTCCAGTATAATAATTTTCAAGGAGGTGTTACTATGAGTTTAAAAAGAGTATTGTGCGTGCTGGTAACCGGGGTTTTGGTGTGTTCTTTTAGTATGCCTGTTTTTTGCGAAGGCAAAAAAGAAGCTATGGAACAGTTGAGCCAGGCAAAAAAGGATTTTATTACCCAGAGAGATAAACTGCATGATCAAGACAGGACATTACGCATCGCGTGGCATAAGGAACGAGCTGATTTGTACGCCCAGTTAAAAGCAAGTCCGAAAGATAAAGCGCTCATGGAACAGCTTAATGCTGGTGCAAAGAAGTTTCTTGCTGATAAAAAAGAAGTATACCAAAAATTAGAACAGTTACGAAAAGCCTGGCTTCAGACTCGCAAAGATCTTGGCGCGAGTATAAAATCTGTCCAGTAAGGATATTAGTTACGAAAGAAGGAGATAGCCAGATGGAAGTTATTTTGAATTCTTTAGATCCCGCGAAAGTTATTCTTTCTAAAATCGGCAATATTGTCGTTAGCTTTATCGTGGTGCTCATCGTTATTGCGATCGGTTGGGTTTTTGCCAAGGTCATCAGGGCTGCGGTGGTCAGGTTGTTGAAAAAAATCAAGCTGGATGATATTTCCGAACGCATTAATTTAGCGGCATTGTTGGTAAAGGGTGGCATTACCGCATCTATCTCGGAATTGATCGGTGCGATATGTTTTTGGATCCTCATGCTTGCGACCTTTTTGGTGGCGGTTGACACTGTTGGCCTGCAAGAGTCGATGAGCCTTTTGAACCGAGTAATTCTCTATGTGCCAAATATCATCGCTGCAATTTTTATTTTAGTTTTGGGTATGTTTGTCGCGACGCTACTTAATAATATCGTGAAAACTGTTTCAGTGAATGCCGGTATTTCGCAGGCAATACTATTAGGCAAAATTGCACAAGGCATTGTACTTGCATTTGTGGTAGCCGTAGCCTTGACGCAGTTACGAATTGCTGAACGTATCATTACCCAGGTTATTACGATTGTGTTGGGAACTTTGGGTTTGGGTGTGGCGCTGGCGTTTGGTTTAGGCTGTAAAGATATTGTTGCTAAATATGTGAACGAATTTCTACAGGAAATAAAAAGAAAATAAATATTTCGTTACTTACGAAGGCCTCATGCGATGCATTGGCATGAGGCCTTCTTTTTTGTCCGTGTTCACGGAAGATCGTGTTTTTGAGGGTGTGTTTTTTTGTGGGTCGAAGTTTTAACGTGCGCCGGGCGTATGCGGAAAAGAGTCCATTTAAACCGCTACCGAGAGTAGGCCCCCTATCGGTGGAATATCGCGGACAAACATATTTATAGAGAAGTCAGAGGATAATTTAAAGGTATGCAGGTTGTCTATATGGCGAAATAAGATAGGTAAGATGCCGGGGTATACCCAAAGAGTTATTTTCTATATTTTTTTCTTGACAAATTTAATTTTTATAGTATTATCTTACAAGTTTCTCTTTCCCACATATAAAGAGGCAAACTGCCCATGTAGCTCAGTTGGTAGAGCGTATCCTTGGTAAGGATAAGGTCACCGGTTCAATTCCGGTCGTGGGCTAAGAAAACAATCAGGCGAAAAAAGAAAACCCACAAAGTGGAGAGGGGATTTTTTAATCTTTTTTATTTATGAGAGAACTTATTACTTTAGAATGCACAGGTTGTAAACGAAAAAACTATTACCTTACGAAAAATAAACGTAAGCATCCGGAAAAAAGTGTTCTTAGTAAATTTTGCCGTTTTTGCCGAAAGCACATTGATCATAAAGAGGCAAAACCATAGTTCATTGAGTAATAGCCTGAATGGGTATCAATGCATGGGCGCGTGCGTCTATAACATGAGAGCGTAGGCGAGTAGCTCAATTGGCTAGAGCATCGGTCTCCAAAACCGGGGGTTGCAGGTTCAATTCCTGCCTCGCCTGCTGAAGGTTTTACGGTAAGCGCGTCTACCTTGAAAGTGGTGTTGATTTTGTTTGCGAGTGAAGTTGAAGCAAAAAAGTCTCCTCGGCATTGAAACATGTCTGTGAGATTTGTTGCAGCTCCTGCCTCGCCCAAAAACATACAAACATGATTATACGATGGCTCAAAAAAATTCCGACATTTTTTCAGGAAATAAAAGAAGAACTGAAAAAAGTAAATTGGTCAAATAAACAGGAATTGACCGGTACTTTACTTGTGGTGGTTGTTGTGCTTGTTTTGCTTACTAGCTATTTTTTCGTGATTGATCTTGGCTTATCAAGATTCATACAATATTTATTGCAAGGATGAAAAACTGGTATATTTTACATACATTAAGCGGCGCTGAAGAGAAAGCCAAGGCTAATCTGGACGCCAAAATTAAAGCACAAAACTATCAGGGTATTATCGAAAACGTTATTATTCCCAAGGAACAGGTTACCGAAGTAAAGCTGGGTAAAAAGAAAATCCTTGAGCGTAAATTTTTTCCGGGCTATATCCTCGTATACATGGAAATGACCGATGATTCCTGGTTATTCGTCAAAAATACCCCGGGTATTACCACATTTATCGGTCCTCGCAGAAAACCTTCTCCGATTTTACAGGAAGAAGTTGACAAAATTTTAACAAAAGCCCAAGAGAGTAGAGAAAAGCCGGCTCCGAAGGTTACCTTCGATAAGGGAGAAAGCGTTCGAGTGATTGAGGGCCCATTTCTTAATTTTACCGGCATTTTGGAGGAAGTTCAAAAGGACAAGGGTAAATTAAAAGTAAGTGTTTCTATTTTTGGGAGAACTACACCGGTGGAACTGGAATTTTGGCAGGTAGAAAAAATATAAAGTTGGAGAAATAGGAAAAACCATGGCAAAGAAAAAGAGAAAGCCAGTCAAACAGATTAAACTTCAGATAGTTGCCGGTAGCGCCAATCCTGCTCCTCCGGTCGGTCCGGCGTTGGGTCAGCACGGCTTAAATATTATGCAATTTTGTAAGGCCTTCAATGAGGCTACGAAGACAAGAGAGGGGATCGTTTTACCTGTCGTTATTAATGTATACGAAGATAAGACGTTTGACTTCATTATTAAAACCCCGCCCGCTTCGGTACTTTTGAAGCGCGCTGCTAACCTGGCAAAAGCCAGCGGCCAGACGGGTAAGGAAATCATCGGCGAAGTGACCAGGCAGCAAGCGATAGAGATTGCGAAAGAAAAAATGAATGATTTAAATACAAACGATTTAGAAAAAGCGTTAAAAGTAATTGCCGGAACTGCGCGTAGTTGCGGCATAAAGGTGAAAGATGAGCCCAAGTAAACGGTACAAAGAAGCTGCTAAATTGGTGGATGAGGATAAGCGGTATACCGTGGAAGAGGCGGTAGCCATTTTGAAGAAAATGCCTCACGCAAAATATGACGAAACGCTGGAAATCAGCTGTCAGCTGAACATTGACCCCAAGCAAACCGAGCAAACCGTACGTGGTTCGGTTGTGTTACCGTCGGGTACGGGTAAAAAGGTGAAAGTGCTGGTTTTCTGCGAACCGGAAAAAGAAGCGGAAGCGAAAGAAGCAGGGGCGGACTATATAGGTTCACAGGATCTGTCGGATAAGATTACTAAGGAAGGGTGGTTTGAATTTGATTGTTGCATCGCTACGCCATCGATGATGAAAGTAGTCAGTAAGCTGGGAAAGGTATTGGGGCCTCGGGGATTAATGCCTTCTCCGAAAACCGGAACCGTTACCGATAACGTGGTATATGCAATTAAAGAAGCAAAAAGAGGTAAAATAGATTTTCGTATGGACAAGGCCGCATGTATCCATGTGGGGTTGGGAAAAATGTCTTTTTCTCAAGAAGCCCTTATGGAAAATATAAAAGCATTCATTGAGGCTCTTAATGCATCTCGTCCTGCTTCGGTAAAAGGGGATTTAATCAAGTCGTTATATGTTTCTAGTACCATTAGCCCATCGATGAGGTTAGCGCTATGAAACGAATAGGCCAGGTTGCACGAGAGAAGATAATCGAGGAGATACGGACAGATTACCAGAAATCCGAAGGATGTTTTTTTGTGAATTTCAATAAAGTCAAGGCATCGTCTATCAGCCAGTTACGTAATAATCTGCGCGTTGGTGCAGCGCATATCTATGTTGCAAAAAATGCGTTGCTTCAGAAGGCGTTTGACGAAGTGGATAAACAAGGTTTGGCCGGTTTTCTTAACGGCGAGACAGGGGTGGTTTTTGTCTACGATAAGGATATCGTTAAAACGTGTAAAGCCTTGGTTGATTTTGCCAAAGAAAACGAAATTTTACAGCTCAAGGGCGGTTTTCTGAAAAATAGAAAAATAACCACTGAGGATGTTGCTGCGCTGGCAAAGTTACCTCCTAAGGAGGTATTGCTTAGCATGGCGGTGAGCGCCCTAGCTTCACCCGTAACCGGTTTCTTATCGACATTAAATCAGATTGTTTTGAAGTTTGTCTGGGTGTTGGAAGAAGTTAAAAAGACCAAAGAAAAAAAATAAAAACGAGGAGGGTGACATGTCGAAGGTAGAGGATGTTTTAAAAATGGTAGAAGAAATGACGGTTTTGGAGTTATCCGAGTTAGTAAAAGCTTGCGAGGATAAGTTTGGTGTGAAAGCAAGCGCTCCTATGGCGGTAGCAATGCCGGGAGTAGGCGCTCAAGCGCCAGCGGAGGAAAAAGAAGAAAAAACTTCTTTTACTGTCGTGTTGAATGCTGCCGGAGCAAATAAAATTGCCGTTATCAAGGAAATTCGAGCCATTACCGAACTGGGTTTGAAGGAAGCGAAAGAACTCGTTGATTCCTCCCCGAAAACGGTTAAAGAGAACATATCAAAAGAAGACGCTGAAGAGATTAAAAAGAAATTGGAAGCAGCGGGCGCAACGGTTGAGCTGAAATAGTAAAGTATCTTTTAGGTACACTGCCGTTATGGCCGTGTATCATTCCATAAAGCGGAGGCTAAAGTTGAAGGGTATAAAGGAAATAACGTTTTCCAAAACGAAAAAAATTTATCCGGCACCGCATCTACTTGAACATCAGACTAATTCATTCAAAGAGTTTTTACAGGCACACGTTCTTCCGGAAAAACGTAAAAAAGTGGGCTTACAGGAAATCCTCGAAGAGGTCTTCCCTATGGAAAGCCCTGACAGGCAGTACCGCCTCGAGTTTATCTCCTACAGTTTAAGCCGGCCTCGCTATAGTATTGATGAATGTAAAAAACGTGCGCAAAGTTATTGCGCCCCATTGAGAGTTCGCCTGCGTCTTACCGGCCCTTCGGTTGAGATCAAGGAACAGGACATTTATCTCGGAGATATCCCGCTCATGACCGATACCGCCTCCTTTATTATTAACGGTGACGAACGGGCGATCGTGAGTCAATTGCAGCGTTCACCCGGAGTTTTGTTTGAGGAAGAAATGCATCCGATGGGCAAACGCATGTATTTTGCCCGTGTCATTCCTTATCGAGGCTACTGGTTGGAATTCCGTGCCGATATCGACGATAAGATCACTGCGATCATTGACCGTAGGAAAACATTTCCTGCAACTCAGATTCTACGTATGATGGGATTGTCTACCAATGAAGATATCTATAAAGTGTTTTCCGATAAACCATACCCTGACGTGGTGAATACCGTTAAAAAAGATTCCACTGTCAATACCGACGAAGCATTTCTTGATTTCTATAAAAAAATGCGCCCCACTGAACCGATTACTTTGGAGGCGGCAAAAGAGGTCTTTAAGCGGATGTTTCTCGATCCTCGCCGCTATGATTTAGGTAGGGTTGGCCGTTACCTCTTGAATAAAAAATTAGGCATGGATTTGCCGCTTAACAAACGAATAGTTGATTTGGATACGCTGGTAGAGATCATTAAAACTCTCCTGAAAGTGAAAGCGGGAACCAGGCCTGCGGACGATATCGATCATTTAGCGAATCGTCGAATCAAACTTATCGGCGAACTTCTTCAGCATCAGGTTCGTGTCGGCCTCTTGCGTGTAGAACGGACTTTTCTTGATCGTTATCCTCTCATTTCTTCGAGTGATTTTTCAATTCAGCACTTAATTAATTCACGGGCCTTTTCTGCCCAGGTGCAAGATTTTTTTGCGCGTTCGCCGCTGTCGCAATTTATGGATCAAACCAATCCTCTGGCCGAGATTACGCATAAGCGCAGACTTTCGGCTATGGGCCCGGGAGGTCTTTCCAGGGAACGGGCCGGTTTTGAGGTGAGAGACGTTCACCCTACACACTACGGGAAAATATGCCCCATAGAAACACCTGAAGGTGCGAATATCGGGTTGCTTTCTTCGCTTACTACCTACGCGCGTATTAATCCTCTCGGGTTTCTTACTACTCCGTATCGTAAAGTCGAGAAAGGTTGTGTGTTGGATAAGGTTGAATATTTGGCCGGCGATCAGGACGAAAACATGATGGTTGCTCAGGTAACGCATAATTTCGGTGAGGATGGTGTTATAAAAGATAAAGAAATTTATGCACGTTTTAAAGGAAAATTTCCCAAAGTAAAACCCAGCGAAGTAGAATATATGGATATTTCGCCTCAGCAGATTATTTCTATATCTGCGGCGCTTATCCCTTTCCTGGAACATGACGACGCAAACCGGGCGTTGATGGGTTCTAACATGCAGCGTCAATCGGTTCCGCTTTTATTTCCCGAGTCTCCGTTGGTTGCTACCGGAGCAGAAAAGAAGGTCGCCCACGATTCAGGTGTTGTGGTGCTCAATAAAGAAGACGGTGAAGTCGAGGAAGTGGATGCCTCCCATATTAAGGTAGGCAACTTTATCTATAAACTGAAAAAGTTTGAACGCTCCAACGCCGATACTGCCGTGAACCAGCGCCCCATCGTTCGCAAGGGGGACAAGGTCAAGGCCGGTGATGTTATTGCCGACGGCATGGCAACTCATCATGGCGAACTGGGGTTAGGAAGAAATCTGTTGGTTGGTTTTATGCCGTGGCGCGGTTATAATTTTGAGGATGCGATTATTATTAATGAACGGTTGATAAAAGAAGATATGCTTACGTCGGTTCATATCGAAAAGTTCGAAATAGAAGCGCGTGAGACGCGGCTTGGTAACGAGGAAGTTACGAGAGATATTCCTAATGTGAGCGAAGAAGTTTTAAAGAATCTCGACGAAAATGGCGTGGTGCGTCTAGGCGCGGAAGTGATGCCTGATGACATTTTGGTTGGTCGTGTCACTCCGAAGACCGAAAAAGAACTTTCTCCGGAAGAACGCTTGCTACGTGCTATTTTCGGTGAGAAAGCCGCTGACGTAAAGGATACGTCGTTGCGCGTTCCTCCGGGAGTTTACGGCGTCGTGATTAACGTTGAAGTATTTCAGAGAAAAGACCGAGGAAGACGTTCCCGTAAAGAAAAGACCGAGGAATTAAAACGCTTGCGCGAGATAGAAAAGTACTATGCGGAAGAGAAAGAATTGCTCGATAAAGAAAAATCGCGCCGTTTATCCTCGATTTTAGGGAAAAATGAAAGCAAAATAAGTCACGACGATATAGAGGCTAACGAAGATGCGAAAGCGATGATGAACATCTATGACGAGCGTTTGGAAGATTTGGCTATGGAACGTGAGTTGGAAATGGCAAAAATAAAAAAAGGCGACGAACTTCCCACGGGTGTTTTAAAACGCGTAGTGGTGTTTGTGGCAATGAAGCGCAAAGTTTCCGCCGGCGATAAATTATCGGGAAGACACGGTAATAAAGGTGTTATTGCGAAGGTTCTTCCGGAAGAAGATATGCCGTTTTTGGAAGATGGCACAACTCTGGATCTTATCTTAAATCCCTTAGGTGTTCCTTCGCGTATGAATGTCGGGCAGCTTTTGGAGATGCATTTGGGCTGGGCGGCAAAAAAATTGGGCCTGAGAGCCTTCTCTCCTGTTTTTGAAGGCGCGAAAGAATCCGAGATAAGAGATTTACTGAGCCAGGCCGGTTTACCGGAAAATGGAAAAGTTACCCTTTGTGACGGCCATACCGGAAAGCCATTTGCCGATAAGATCAGCGTTGGGTATGTGTTTATTATGAAGCTTATTCATATGGTAGACGACAAGATTCATGCCCGCGCCATTGGACCTTACTCGCTCATTACCCAGCAGCCTTTGGGCGGTAAAGCACAGTTTGGAGGCCAGCGTTTTGGAGAAATGGAAGTGTGGGCACTTGAAGCTTATGGCGCTGCTTTTACGTTGCAGGAAGTGCTTACGGTAAAGAGCGATGATGTCGAGGGTAGAACCAGAATTTACGAAGCAATTGTGCGCGGAGAACAGAAGTTTCAACCTTCGGTGCCAGAATCGTTTAACGTGCTGATAAAAGAATTACAGGGGCTTTGTCTGGATATACGTGCGGAAAAAGAAGCAAGAGAAAATAGTAATAAGGAGTCTAGATGATTGCAGAGGGAAGTTTTTTTGACCATATAAGTATAAAGCTTGCATCTTCTCAGGCAATTCGAGGCTGGTCATCCGGCGAAGTAAAAAAAGCCGAAACGCTTAATTACCGCACTTTAAAACCGGAAAAAGACGGTCTCTTCTGTGAACGAATTTTTGGTCCGGCTAAGGATTGGGAATGTCATTGTGGTAAGCTTAAGGGAATAAAATTTAAGGGATCCAAGTGCGATCGTTGCGGCGTCGAAGTGTTGCATTCTTCGGTTCGCCGCCAACGTATGGGCCATATCGAGCTGGCAGCGCCGGTTACTCATATATGGTTGTTTAAGATTATCCCTTCCCGTATCGGGGCAATGCTGGATTTGAGCGTGAAAGAATTAGAGAAGGTTGTGTACTATGAAGAGCATATTGTCATTGACCCAGGAACCACGCCTTTGAAGAAAAAACAGTTATTGAAAGAAGAAGACTATCAAAAAGCAGTTAAAGAGTACGGTAGCAGTAACTTTGTTGCGAAAATCGGCGCGGAAGCAATTCGCGATTTCCTTAAAGAGCTCGATTTAGATAAATTAAATAGAAGTATACGTAAAGAAATCGATAACGGTAAGGGGATACTTAATAAGCGTCTTCTCAAAAGGCTTAAAATCGTTGAAGATTTTAGGCGTTCAGGAAATAAGGCGGAGTGGATGATCCTGGAAGCATTTCCGGTTATTCCTCCGGATTTACGGCCTCTTGTACCTCTTGAAGGCGGAAGGTTTGCTTCTTCTGATCTCAACGACCTTTATCGCAGGGTTATCAACCGGAACAACCGTTTGAAAAAACTAATTTCTCTTGGAGCGCCGGATATTATTATTCGTAACGAAAAACGAATGCTTCAAGAGGCTGTGGATGCGTTAATTGAAAATGGCCGTCATGGTCGCCCGGTTACCGGACCGCAGAATCGGCCGCTAAAGAGTCTTTCGGATATGCTCAAAGGAAAACAGGGCCGTTTTCGGCAGAATCTTTTGGGTAAGCGTGTGGATTATTCCGGAAGAAGTGTTATCGTGGTTGGCCCGGAATTAAAGCTCCATCAGTGTGGTATTCCTAAACAGATGGCTCTGGAATTGTTCGAGCCGTTTATTATAAAAAAATTGAGAGAAAGAGGATTCGTACATACTATTAAGGGCGCGCGCAGAATGGTTGAGCGTGCGCGCGTAGAAGTATGGGATATTTTGGAAGAAGTTATTAGCGGACACCCGGTACTTTTAAACCGCGCACCTACGCTGCATCGTTTGAGTATCCAGGCATTTTATCCTATTTTAGTGGAGGGGAAAGCCATAAAACTGCATCCTTTGGTCTGTGCGGCTTTCAACGCTGACTTTGACGGTGACCAGATGGCAGTGCATGTTCCTTTGTCTCTGGAGGCCCAGGCGGAAGCTAAATTAGCTATGCTTTCGGTCAACAATATTTTTTCTCCTGCCGATGGCCGCCCGGTTATTACACCGACGCAAGATACTATCATCGGTTGCCGCTATCTTACTTTAGACCGCGAAGGCTGTAAGGGGCAGGGTACTCTATTCTCTTCACCCGAAGAAGTAATCACCGCTTATCAGGACGAAGAAATAGAGCTGCATACCAAGATGAAAATACGTATCGTAGAGAACGGGCAAAGAAAAATGATAGACACAACCGTAGGCAGAGTTATTTTTAACCAGGTATTGCCTAAGGGTTTTCGTTATGTAAACGAACCGCTCGGTAAAAAGAGCATGTCGGCGATCATCAGTGATTGCTATAATCAATTTGGACACAGCGCGGTAATCGACTTGTTAGACAAGATAAAAGATTTAGGATTCGAATATGCAACGCTGGGGGGCATCAGTATTTCTGTCGACGATCTTAAAATACCTCCCCAAAAGGATGAGTGCATTAGCGAAGCAAACGAGGAGTTGGCGAAAGTCGAAGACCAATACAAGAAAGGTATTATCACCGAACGCGAACGTTATAATAAAGCGATCGATGTGTGGACAAGAACTACCGAGCGGGTAGCTGACTATGTATTTAAGAGTATGGATAAATTCAATCCGGTTTTTATGATGGCTGATTCCGGTGCGCGAGGTTCCCGGCCGCAAATGAGACAGCTTGCGGGTATGCGCGGTCTTATGGCAAAACCTTCCGGAGAAATTATCGAAACGCCTATTACGTCGAACTTCCGTGAGGGACTTACTGTGTTAGAGTATTTTATCTCGACACACGGTGCCCGTAAAGGTTTGGCGGATACGGCTCTTAAAACCGCCGATGCCGGATATCTTACGCGCCGTCTTGTTGATGTTGCGCAAGAGGTTATCGTCGTAGAAGAAGATTGCGGAACGGTTAATGGTATTACTGTTTCAGAAATTGTTGAAGGCGATGAAGTAGTGGTGGCCTTAAGGGAAAGAATTGTAGGAAGAGTTGCGTTGGATAGTATTGTGGATGTAGTCAGTGACGAAACTATTGTGAAGGCCGGCGAAGAGATCACCGAAGAGAAAGCCGGTAAAATAGAGCGGTTGGGTTTAGAAAAGATACGTATACGCAGTGTTCTTACTTGTGAAACTGAGCGTGGAACATGTGTCAAATGTTACGGAAGGAATTTGGCTTCTGGAAAGTTAGTTGAAATCGGTGAGGCCGTCGGTGTTATTGCTGCTCAGTCTATCGGTGAACCGGGCACTCAGCTTACTATGAGAACGTTTCATATCGGCGGTACTGCATCAAGAGTTGCTGAGCGTGCTTTTATAAAGGCAAAAGAAAAAGGTGTTGTGAAGTATCATGCCCTTAAGATCGTCGCTAAAGGGAAAGGCTTTACTGTTTTAAATAGAAACGGTATGGTCAGCGTTAACGACGAGAAGGGAATAGAAGTCCAAAGGAATCCTGTTCCTCAGGGTTCATCCATTTTAATTACTGAAGGCGGAGAAATCGAAAAGGATAAAATTTTCGTACGTTGGGACCCGTTTTCCTCTCCGATTCTCACCGAAGTTCAAGGTGTTATTAAATACGAAGAAATCATCGATAAGATCACTATTCAAGAGGAAATGAATGTTACTACCGGGAGAAAAGAGCGCGTAGTCGTTGAGTTCAAGGGTGATTATCATCCGCAACTTTTGATTCTTTCCGCCGACGATAAGAAGGAAGTGTTAGGAATTTATCCTCTACCTACCGGAGCGCATATCATGCTTGACGAGGGAGACAAGGTTGAGGCAGGAGACGTCATCGCCAAGACTCCCCGCGTGGTGGCTAAAACCAGGGATATTACCGGCGGTTTACCGAGGGTTGCTGAACTTTTTGAGGCACGACGTCCCAAGAATCCCGCAATAATCAGCGAAATCGATGGTTTTGTAGAATTCAAAGAAGAAAAAGGAGAACGAAAGATCATAGTACGCAGCTCCACTGGCATGAAGCGCGATTATTCTATTCCTTTGGGAAGCCACCCTATTGTCTATAGAGGAGACCAGGTAACTGCCGGCCAGCAGCTTACGGAAGGCCCGACAGTCCTACAGGATATTTTACGTGTGTGTGGAGACAAAGTTTTGCAACAGTATTTGGTTAACGAAGTACAGGAAGTATATCGGTTGCAGGGTGTACGCATTAATGATAAACATATTGAGGTTATTATCCGAGAAATGCTTAAGAAAGTAAGGATTGTTGAGCCGGGCGACACCGATTGTTTACCCGGTGAGGCAATTGATAAATGGGATTTTCGCAAAGAGAACGATAAGATTATTAAAAAAGGCGGCAAGCCGGCCACTGCAACGCCGCTTTTGCTGGGTATCACCAAAGCTTCTTTAAGTACGAAGAGCTTCATTTCTGCGGCCAGTTTCCAGGAGACCACGCGCGTATTGACCGATGCCGCGACATCGGGTAAAATTGATGATTTGCAGGGTTTGAAAGAAAATGTCATTGTCGGACATCTTATCCCTGCAGGAACGGGATTAAAACGGTATAGAGAAATCGAGGTGGAAAAATGCCAACTATAACACAATTATTACGGAAACCACGTATTCCTAAAAGGAAAAGAAGCAAGTCGCCGGCGCTAAAAGGCGCGCCGCAAGTGCGGGGAGTCTGTATACAGGTACGAACTATGACGCCGAAAAAACCAAATTCGGCTTTACGAAAAATTGCACGTGTAAGGCTTACTAATGGCCAAGAGGTTACTTCATATATTCCCGGAGAAGGGCATAATCTTCAGGAGCATTCGATTGTGCTCGTGAGGGGTGGCAGGGTCAAGGACCTTCCCGGAGTAAGATATCATATCATTAGAGGAACCCTTGATTGTCAGGGAGTTCAAAACAGAAAGCGTTCGCGTTCCAAGTACGGAGCGAAACGGCCAAAAAAAGCATAGAATCTAAAGGAGAGAAAACGCATGAGAAGGAGAAGGGCGCCGAAACGAGAAGTAGCAGTTGACCCGAAATATAATTCCCCGGTCATCGGGCAGATGGTGAATATCGTCATGCAGGATGGCAGGAAGACAAAAGCGCAAGGTATTATTTATAGGGCTTTTGGTATTGTCGAGGAAAAAATGAAAGAGGATCCGATGAAAATATTCTTTGCGGCTCTTGAAAATGCCCGGCCGCGCCTCGAGGTACGTCCCAGACGTATTGGTGGTGCGACATACCAGGTTCCTATGGAAGTGCCTCAGGATAGAGGTATTTCTATTGCGTTGCGTTGGATCAGGGCATATGCGCGTACGAAAAAAGGTAAACCTATGGAAGTAAAGCTTGCAGAAGAGATTATTTCCGCATATAAAAACGAAGGCGCAGTTATTAAGAAGAAAGAAGAAACGCACAAAATGGCTGATGCCAACAGAGCTTTTGCTCATTTTAAGTGGTAATTGCATCAATGGTTCAACAGTACGTATCAAATTCGCGCGCGGTTATAAGTGGTATAGAAAAAGACATGAAAACGAAAGAAGATTTAAGTACTATACGTAATATCGGTATTGTTGCGCATATCGATGCCGGGAAAACAACTACTACCGAACGGATGTTATTTTACACCGGCAGAATTTATAAAATCGGCGAAGTTGACGAAGGCACCACCGCTACCGATTGGATGGTCCAGGAAAAAGAAAGAGGTATTACCATTACGAGTGCCGCCACATATTGTCAATGGAAGAACTATCATATTAATATTATCGATACACCAGGGCACATTGATTTTACCGTAGAGGTGGAGCGTTCTCTGAAAGTGCTCGATGGCGTTGTGGTCATATTTTGTGGTGTAGGAGGGGTGGAACCGCAGTCGGAAACCGTCTGGCATCAGGCGGATAAATATCATGTTGCACGAATCGCTTTTATTAACAAGTTGGATCGTCAAGGTGCTGATTTTTCTGCGGTCATAGCAGACATGAAAGCGAAACTGCAAACACTTATTGTACCGGTTCAGCTTCCTATATACGAGAATGACGAGTTTACCGGCGTAGTCGATTTGATTCGAAACAGAGCGGTATATTTCGAGGGCGAACACGGAGAAAAAGTAATCTTTAAAGAAATACCGCAACACATGAAAGAATCGGCGACAGTTTCTCGGGATGTGCTTATAGAAAAGATAGCCGAGCTAGATGATGAGTTTATGCATAAAGTGATTAACGCGGAAAAGATAACCGAAGAGGATATAGTTTCCAAGATACGCTGTTATGTGCTTGCGAATAAAATGGTTCCGGTTTTGTGCGGATCATCGCTTAAGAATAAAGGAACACAGCTGCTTTTAGATGCAGTATGCGATTATCTCCCTTCTCCCGCGGATTTAGGCGTAGTGAAGGGTTACAGTGTTGACGGTAAAAATTACGAAACCATCGAAATGTCTAGCGCCAAGCCTTTGTCCGCTTTTAATTTTAAAGTATTTACCGATTCTTTTGTGGGAAAGTTATTCTATACCCGTATTTATTCCGGAAAAATTACCACCTCCTCGGTGGTATATAATTCAACCAAGCGGACGAAAGAAAAGATAAGCAAGATTTTACGTATGCATGCTAATAAGCAAGAAATTGTCAACGAAGCGAAAACAGGCGACATTGTGTGCTTGGTGGGCCTTAAGGAAACCACTACCGGTGACACGTTGTGCGATGAGAAATATCCGATTGTTCTGGAGACGATTAAATTTCCTGAACCGGTTGTTTCTGTGGCGATTGAACCGCGTACACAGGCAGATCAGGAAAAACTGTTTGCGGCATTACGCAAACTTGAAGAGGAAGACCCGTCATTTAAAGTGAAATATAACCGTGAAACCGGACAAAACGTAATTTCCGGTATGGGGCAGTTACATCTCGAGATTATGGTTGATAGATTGTTGCGCGAATTTAACGTAGAAGCGAAGATCGGTAAACCCCAGGTTGCCTATAAAGAAACTATTACCAGAAAAGTTGAAGCGGTGGGCAAATTTGTTCAGCAGACCGGCGGTCACGGACAATACGGTCATGTAGTCTTTTTGATGGAGCCACAGGAAAAAGGAAAAGGTATTATTTTTGAGAATAAGTTAAAAGGCGGGGCTATCCCGAAAGAATTCATTGCCTCGGTTAAGGAAGGAGTGCAGGAGGCGGCAGAAAGTGGAATACTCGGAGGTTATCCGCTCGTGGATATTAAAGTTACATTGATCGACGGTTCTTATCATGAGGTTGATTCTTCGGAAATTGCTTTTAAGATTGCCGGAGAAAAAGCCTTTAAAGAAGGCTTGCGTAAAGCCGGTCCGGTTCTTCTGGAACCGGTGATGGACCTTGAGTCAATAACGCCGAATGAATATTTAAGCCAGGTAATCGGCGATTTGAATTCTCGTCGCGCGCAAATCACATCGATTTCTGAGCGAAAGAATCTAAAAATCGTGCGGGCAGATGTTCCGTTGTCAGAAGTATTCAATTACGCGGATGCATTAAGAAACTTGACACAAGGCCGAGCTTCTTATACAATAGAACCTTCATATTACGAGAAAGTTCCGGGTGAACTGTTGACGAAAATATTAGGCGTATAATCAAATGATCGAAGGTAATCTTTTTGTTTTCTGAAAAGGAGGTGTATCTATGGCTAAGGAGAAATTTGTAAGGTCGAAGCCTCATGTCAATGTGGGAACCATCGGCCACGTTGATCACGGTAAAACAACACTTACGGCAGCGCTTACGAAAGTATTGGCGGGAAGAGGTTTGGCTACTTTTATAACATATGATCAGGTAGCGAAAGCTTCCGAATCACAGGGAAGACGCGATGAAACAAAAATCTTGACGATTGCTATTTCGCACGTTGAATATTCGACTGAGAAACGTCATTATGCACATATAGATTGCCCGGGGCACGCGGACTATATTAAAAATATGATTACCGGCGCAGCCCAGATGGACGGCGCGATATTGGTAGTTTCCGCAGTAGACGGCCCAATGCCTCAAACACGCGAACATATTCTTTTAGCGAGGCAGGTAAACGTTCCCGCAATTGTTGTCTATATTAATAAAGTTGATCTTATGGACGATCCCGAGCTGGTCGAGCTTGTCGAGGTTGAGGTGCGTGATTTACTTTCAAAATATGAATTTCCCGGAAAAGATACGCCAATCGTTAAAGGTTCAGCCTTGAAGGCGTTACAGTGCGGTTGCGGTAAAGATGAATGCCCGAATTGCAAATCAATACTTGAGTTAATGAAGCAGGTCGACGCGTTTATACCGACCCCAAAGCGTGAGATAGATAAACCGCTCTTGATCGCAGTGGAAGATGTTTTTTCTATTTCAGGAAGAGGTACTGTGGTTACGGGGAGAGTGGAACGCGGTAAGGTTAAGGTTAATGATGAAGTAGAACTTATCGGGCTTCGTCCTGATACCAGAAAAACCATTGTGACTGGCGTCGAAATGTTTCGTAAGGAATTGGATGAAGCCATCGCCGGCGACAACGTAGGATTATTGTTGCGCGGTATAGAAAAGAAAGATGTCGAACGCGGAATGGTTATCGCCAAAGCGGGTTCGATTACACCGCATACAAAATGTAAAGCACAGATTTATTCCTTAAAGAAGGAAGAAGGTGGCCGTCATACACCGTTTTTTGCTGGTTACCGGCCGCAATTTTATTTTCGTACTACCGATGTAACCGGTTCAGTCAAACTGCCTCAGGGCGCGGAAATGGTTATGCCGGGCGACAATGTAGAGTTGGAAATAGAATTGATTCAACCAGTAGCTATCGAGAAAGAGTCACGCTTTGCTATACGCGAAGGCGGAAAAACCGTTGGAGCAGGCGTGGTTACACAGATTATTGCGTAAATAAGGGTTTTTTGTTCTTTAGGCTAATGAACGTAAGGCGGTTTAAGGAGTAAGCTACATAGGTATGCTTAAATTACGGATAAAATTAAAAGCATTTGACCATCGGGTTCTGGACCAGTCTACACACGAGATAGTCGAGGTGGCATTACGCACTGGCGCGAAGGTTAACGGGCCTATTCCGCTGCCTACGCACAAGAGGATTTATACGGTAAATCGCTCGACGAATATTGATAAAAAATCTCGCGAGCAATTTATGCTGGCAGTGCATAAAAGGGTGATTGATTTGGATGACCCTACACCCAAGACTATAGACGCCTTACGAAAGTTGAATTTACCTGCAGGGGTAAATGTTGAAATAAAGCAGGAAGTGTAGGACAAATCGCAGAGATAAAAAGGTTGGAAGTGTAAGTGTGAGAGGTTGTACAGTAAGGTTAGTTCTTACGTAGCTAAAACTTCAAACCAGTCTTCCCATCTGCGCCAGTTCATATATCTAGCGCGTTACTATTCCTGTAGTGCGCGTAAAGATATACACAAAATAGGTTGACAAAAATGATAAGGGAAATTTTTGGAAAAAAGATAGGAATGACTCAAGTGTTTGACAAAGACGGCAGTCTTATCGGCGTCACGCTTGTTGAGATTGAACCGGTCTGCATACTGGAAACGGTTAGTTACGCCACCAAGCCGCGCGTGCGTATCGGCTGCTTTAAATGTGATGAGCGCAAAGTTAAAAAGCCTTTACTTGGTTATTTCAAGAAGGTAGGCGCAAGTCCGTATCGGATGGTGCGTGAAGTTTTAATAGACGAAAAAGCTTCCGAAGGGGTCAAACAGGAGGTTGTTTCCGCTGAACAGGGCAAGAACCAGGAGTCAACTTCTGCGCAGTCTCAGGAAAAGAGCCCTGCTATTTCTTTACCGGAAGTAGGTATAGAAATGTTTAACGAAGGCGACATGGTGAGCGTCCGCGGTAGAACAAAAGGAAAAGGATTTACGGGTGGAATGAAACGTCATGGCTGGCATGGCGGTCCCGGAGCCCACGGTTCTATGTTTCATAGACGTATAGGTTCTAACGGTGCGAACACCGATCCTGGACGGGTCGTGAGAGGGCATCCGATGCCCGGTCATTGCGGTGATGTCATACGTATCATGAAGAATTTAAAAGTTTTTAGGGTAGATAAAGAAAAAAAGGTTCTTTTTATCCAAGGTTCGATACCAGGCAGCCGTGGTGGAATTGTATCGGTTGAAAAATTATCTAAGCAGGCAAAATAATATATGCCACGCAAAAGCGTTAAACCATTATCGGATGTTTCTGTCAGTACACAGGTGCATTTGGTTGACATGCAAGGTCGCGAACTTGGATCTGTAGCACTTGATCCTGTCGTTTTCGACGGCAAAATAAATCATGCGCTTATGCATCAAGCAGTGGTGACTTATCTTTCGAATCAACGCCACGGGCTCGCGGCGACTAAAACACGCGCTGAAGTCAGCGGTGGCGGAAGAAAACCATGGCGTCAGAAAGGTACGGGAAGAGCACGTGCCGGTTCAAACCGTTCACCATTGTGGCGTAAGGGTGGCACGGTGTTTGGGCCTCAACCGCATTCATTTTATAAGGATCTGCCTAAACGTATGAAAGCTTTAGCCCTAAAGAGCGCTCTGAATTCTAAAGTTAACGATAGCGAGATGCTTGTACTGGATACGTTGGCGGTTACCTCGAATAAGACTAAAGAGTTTTTTGGGGTACTAAAGAATTTGAAATTAGAAACAACAAAAGTAAAGTTTGTCGTGGATACGCTTAGCGATAAGCTTAAACTTTCCTGCCGTAATCTTGCCAAGGTTACGCTTGAGACATCGAAGAACCTGACGACATACGAAACTCTTGATTGTAAAAAGCTGGTATTTACCAAAAGTGCCTTGAAGGAAGTGGAGGAACGGGTTAAAAAATGGCTGAAGTAAATAGCATTTATTCGATTATTAAAGCGCCGCTGCTTACCGAAAAATCAACAGGTTTGACGCCGTATCGTCAATATGTTTTTGCGGTAGACAGGAACGCCAATGTCATTCAGATAAAGCAGGCTGTTGAAAAAGTTTATAAGGTTAAGGTGGCAAAAGTTAATACCATGATGGTGAAGGCAAAAACGAAACGGGTTCGTTGGAACCAGCCGGGAAAGACCACGCCATGGAAAAAAGCTATAGTTACTTTAAAAGAAGGTTTTGAAATAAAACTTACATAATTATATGGGTATAAAAACATTTAGACCTATTACGGAGACCGCGCGCTTTAAAGTTGCTTCTGATTTTTCTGAAGTTACGAAAAATAAGCCAGAAAAATCTTTGGTAACTGCTCTACGCAAGACCGGTGGCAGAAATAATCGTGGACGAATAACTACGCGTCATATTGGCGGTGGCCATAAACAGCGCTATCGCTTTATTGATTTTCGTAGAGATAAGTTTGATATTGAAGGTGAAGTGATCGCTGTTGAATACGATCCTAACCGTTCTGCGCGCATTGCTTTAATTGAGTATTCGGATAAGGAACGGCGTTATATCATCTGGCCGGATAAGCTCAACGTTGGCGATAAGATTGTCAGCGCTTCCGCCTCTCAGGTTGATATAAAGCCGGGTAATAGCATGCAATTGAAATACATGCCTCTGGGAACTATCGTACATAATATAGAGCTCGTGGCCGGCCGAGGCGGCGTGTTGGTGCGCAGCGCTGGCGGATGGGGTCAGGTAATGGCCAAGGAAGGCGGTTTTGCCCAGATTATGATGCCTTCCGGAGAAATCCGTTTGGTAAGAGAAAATTGCCGTGCGACTGTTGGTCAGGTCGGCTTGATTGAATATTCTTCCTTTATTTCAGGAAAGGCCGGGAAAACCAGGTGGTTGGGTCGGCGGCCTACCGTAAGAGGGTCGGCAATGAATCCGGTCGATCATTCACATGGTGGCGGCGAAGGAAAGGCCGGACAAGGTAATCCGCATCCGGTGACGCCCTGGGGGAAACCAACTAAGGGTGGTAAAACTCGTAAACCTAAGAAATTAAGTAACCGATATATTATCAAGAGGAGAAAATAATTTATGTCGCGGTCAATACAAAAAGGCCCCTTTACCGAGCCGAAACTAATGGAAAGAGTTATTAAGGCGAAATCTTCCGGTGAGCGCAAACCTATTAAGACATGGTCGCGCGCATCGGTGATTACTCCGGATTTTGTCGGGATTACTATCGCAGTTCACGACGGGAAAAAACATGTTCCGGTTTTTGTTACGGAATCGATGGTTGGGCATCGTCTGGGAGAGTTTGCTCTTTCCCGTATTTTCCGGCAGCACGGAGGCATTAAAGCCAAGAAAGCAATCGAAAAAACATAATATATGGTTAGTAGAGCTGAAGCAAAATATGTGCGTATCTCTCCTTTTAAGGTGAGAATGGTTATTCGAATCGTCAAGGGTTCGAATGCCAAGCGGGCGATGTCGGTACTGGCGCTTTTAAACCAGAAAGGCGCTTACCTCTTAAAGAAAGTACTTCATTCAGCCATCTCTAATGCCAAACATAAAGGTTATGAAGAGGATAAGCTTTTTATTTCTAAAGTAGTGGCGAATCCCGGGCCGGTGTTAAAGCGTTTTCGCGCTACTACGTTTGGCAGGGCCGCAAATATTCATAAGCGCACATCGCATATTTTAGTTGAGCTGGATACGCCGGAGAAAATAATCGAAAAGGCAAAAATAAAATGAAGCTTTCGGCGTGGATGGAAGTACGAAATATAATAGATACTTATTCTAACGAAGGACGTTAACGTATGGGGCAAAAAGTTCATCCGTATATTGTGCGAATCGGTTTTGGCAAAGATTGGTTATCGCGTTGGATTTCTTTACGTCGTACTGAGTACGCTCAGTTTCTAGAAGAAGACGTTCGCGTACGAGAGATGGTGAAGAAGAGTTATCCAATGGGTTCTATTGCTACGATAGGCATAGAACGAGTTTCGCCTACAATTATCCGCATTAAGATACGTACTTCCCGTCCAGGTGTTATTATTGGCCGTCGCGGGCAGGATATTGAACGAGTCAAGCAGGATTTAAATAAACTTACCAAAAAAGAAGTAATTATTGACGTTACCGAGGTAACCGATCCGGCCATGGAAGCGCAGTTAGTTGCGGAATTAATCGCATTTCAGATTATAAAACGAGTGAATCATAAGCGTGCGATGAAGAAAGCGATGCACCAGGCTCTTTCTCTTGGTTGTGAAGGGATGAAAATAAAATGTTCCGGCCGATTGGGCGGAGCGGAAATTGCCCGTAACGAGATTTATCGATACGGTAAAGTGCCTCTGCAGACGTTTCGTGCGGATATTGATTACGGTTATGCGACAGCCCGTACGACGTACGGAACCAATGGCGTTAAGGCATGGATATATAAGGGCGTTAAGGAGTTAGGTTCGTATATGCTCAAGGAACAAACCGAGGGTAATCAGCAGGAGTAGTATGTTATTTCCGGCACGAGTTAAATATAGAAAATCTCAAAAAGGTAAACGCCGTGGTTTGGCAGTAAGGGGTTCTACCGTATCATTCGGCGAATACGGCATTAAGGCGCTGGAATGCGGATGGTTTACAAATAATCAGTTAGAAGCGGCTCGTGTTATTTTAAGCCGTAGATTACATCGTGGAGGAAAACTTTGGATTCGTGTATTTCCCGACAAATCCGTGACCAAGCATCCCGCGGAAGCAAGAATGGGCAAAGGAAAAGGCGAAGTAGAGACTTGGGTTGCAGTTATCAAGAGGGGTATGGTGCTTTTTGAGCTGGGCGGTGTGCCTGAAGATTATGCCTGCGCTTCTTTCCGGTTGATTGCGCATAAATTACCGTTTCGTACGATGTTTGTTAAAAGAAGGAAGTAACCATGGACGCAAAAGAAACGAGAGCGTTATCCGAGCAAGAGCTGAAAGAAAAAATCGAAGGTTTTAGCAAACAGCTTATGGAAATGCAGTTTAAGCGCCGAACTGGCGTAGAGAAACCGCATTTGTTTAAGCAAACGCGTAGAGATATAGCTCGTATGCGTACTGTGTTAAGGGAGAAGAAAAATGAAAAAGCTAAAAACTAAAGGAAAGGTTTTGGAGGGAGCTGTTTTATCCGCTAAGATGAAAAAGACCATCGTGGTGACCGTAACGCAAAAGGCTATCCAAAATATGTATAACCGTTTGGTTATTTCACGCAAAAAATATAAAGTTCATGACGAGGAAAATAAAGCGAAAGCGGGGGATCGAGTGAAGATTGTCGAAAGCCGTCCTTATTCCAAGGAAAAACGGTTCTGTTTATTGGAAATACTCAAATGATTTATATTAAGACAAAATTAGACGTAGCCGACAATAGCGGAGCAAAAAGAGTATCGTTCATCGGGGTAATCGGCAAAAAAAACAGAAGCTTTGCCAATATTGGTGATGTCATTACCGCAAGCGTTAAGGCGGCGCTGCCGAATGCCGCCATCAAGAAGGGCGAGGTGGTGCGGGCGGTAGTGGTGCGCACCCATTTGCCTATTAAACGCGCCGATGGAGTGATGATCAAATTTGATACAAACGCATGTGTGATTATCGATAAACAGGGGAATCCCCGTTCAACACGCGTATTCGGGCCGGTCGCGCGGGAACTGCGGGATAATTTCGGAAAAATTTTATCATTAGCGCCCGAAGTTGTATAATCTACGTAGAAATTTTATGAGTTTACGAATTAGAAAAGGCGATAAAGTACAGATACTCTCGGGAAGAGATAAGGGTAAAAGCGGCAAAGTTCTTGAGGTCTTGCTTGACAAGCAGCGCGCAATTGTCGAAGGCGTTAATATTGTTAAAAAACATATGCGTAAACGTAAAGAAGGCGAGACAGGCGGCATTAAAGAAATCCCAATACCGCTGGGTTTAGCGAAGATGGCGCTGTTTTGCGGTAACTGTCAGCGGGGTGTGCGCTTTGAAACAAAAACAATGGCCGATAAGAGTAAAATGAGGATTTGTAAAAAATGTCATCAGGAGATTTAAAACAAAAATATATTCCCAGGCTTCTTGCAAGCTACCGTCAAGAGGTTGTAGCAAAGATGAAGGAAAAATTCGGCTACGCCAATGATCTTGCGGTGCCCAAGCTTGCCAAGATTGTTATTAATATGGGCGTGGGCGCGGCGATAACCGATCCCAAGCTTACCGAAAAAGCCGCAGAGGAGCTTGCGTCTATCAGTGGCCAGAAGGCGAAAATCTGTCGTTCACGTAAGCCAATATCAAATTTTAAATTAAAAAAGGGCGTGCCAGTGGGTTGCTGTGTGACGTTGCGCCGCTATCGTATGTATGAGTTTCTTGATCGATTGATTACTACCGCAACCCCGCGAATTCGCGATTTTAGAGGATTGCCGGCCCATTCTTTTGACAGAAGCGGAAATTATACGTTTGGCTTAACTGAGCAGAATGTATTTCCGGAGGTAGAGGCAGACCGGATCACCCGGGCTCAGGGTATGAATATTACCATACAAACTACAGCGAAAACAGATAAAGAAGCGCGTGAGTTGCTTACACTTTTAGGATTTCCTTTTAGGAGGTAATAATGGCCACAACCGCAAAGATCGAGAAATGGAAAAGAGAAAAAATTAAGCCAAAATTTTCTACACGACACAGAAACCGTTGTCGTTTATGCGGTAGACCCCGCGGTTATATTAGGGATTTTGAACTTTGTCGTATATGTTTTAGGCAGCTTGCATGGCAAGGTGTTATTCCCGGAGTAATGAAAGCAAGCTGGTAAGGACGGAGAATTATGAGTAGAACAGATATTATTGCCGATGCGTTTACTATTATTCGAAATGCCGTACGGGTTCAAAAGGAAGACACGCTCCTTCCACACTCGAAGGTGCTGGTAAAGATCTGCGAATTGTTGAAGCGTGAAGGATATATTGAGAATTTTAAAGAAGTCGATTTGGGTAATTTTAAGAGCATCAAAGTCTATCTTAAATACGACAGTAAAGAAAGCGTTTTGCACGAAATAAAACGCGTATCAAAGCCGGGAAGGCGCATTTATTTAAAGCGTCAAGCCGTTCCTTTGGTGTTACGGGGTTATGGCATAGGTATTATTTCTACTTCGGCAGATATCCTTACCAACAAAGAAGCGCGCGAAAAAGGTTTGGGGGGAGAATATATAGGGATGGTGTGGTAATTTATGTCACGAATAGGCAAACAGCCGGTTATTTTACCCAAGGGTGTAAACGCGAGCGTGGCCAGCGGCAGCGTATTGATAGAAGGGCCGAAAGGAAAACTGTCCTTGCCTTTCCCTCAATATGTGAGCGTCGAAACTTCGACGGATAAAGTAATAGTAAAACGCGTTAACGACGATAAGTTGGCAAAAAGCGTGCACGGTACTATCCGGGCGCTCATCAATAACATGGTAAAAGGCGTTACTGAAGGATACAAAAAAGAACTCGATATTGTTGGGACAGGATATAAAGCGCAAGCCAAAGGCAGTACGCTTTCGTTAATTATGGGGTTTTCTCATCCGGTAGATATTATTATTTCAAAAGACTTAAAGGTCTCTACTCCCCATCCAAATCGTGTCGTTGTCGAGGGGATTGATAAACAGAAAGTGGGAGAGTTCGCTGCGAATTTAAGAAAGATTTATCCCCCCGAGCCTTATAAAGGCAAGGGTATTCGTTATGTTGGTGAAGAAGTTAAAAAGAAATTAGGAAAAGCTTTAGCAAAGTAAGGTAGGTTTATGCAAACAAGTGGTAGAATACGCAGACATACGCGAGTTACGAAAAAAGTGCAGGGAACAGCTACGAAACCTCGCTTGGCGATATTTCGTAGTAGTAAACATATTTATGCGCAGTTGGTGCAGGACGAGAGCGGCAAGGTTTTGATTGGCTGTTCGACTCTAAGTAAGGAATTTAAGGCGAAAAATCTTAAGACAGCCAACAAAGAAGCCGCAAAAGAGATCGGGAAACTGATCGCCCAAAAGGCGATAGCGATAGGGATCAAGGAAGTTTGTTTTGACCGAGGAGGGTATAAGTATCACGGTCGAGTGGCGGCGTTGTCCGAAGGGGCACGAGAAGGAGGGCTCAAATTTTGAACGAAACAGGAACAGTTAAACAGACATCATTCACTGGCGCGGAAAAAGTGCTCATGGAAAAAGTTATCTCTATCAATCGAGTCACTAAGGTTACTAAGGGCGGAAAGAACTTAGGATTTTCTGCGCTCGTAGTCGTAGGTGATGGAGAATCTGCCGGGTATGCATTAGGCAAAGCGAATGAAGTTGCAGAGGCAATTAAAAAGGGTATCAAGAAAGCAAAGAAAAATTTAGTTGTCATTAATAAGAAAGAAACTAGCATACCCCATGAAGTGTATGGAAAATTTGGTGCAGTGCAATTATTGTTGAAGCCGGCAGTAAGAGGTACGGGTGTTATTGCTTCCTTACCGGTGCGCGCTATTTGCGAATGTGCCGGTATCCACGATATTCTAACTAAGATCTTAAAAAAATCCACCAATCCAATCAACGTGGTGAAGGCGACATTTTGTGCCTTCAGTAATCTTAAAAAAGGTTAACCATGGAATTGACAAAGCTTATTGTGCGTACAAAACGTAAGACGACGAAACGATTAGGAAGAGGTTCCGGGTCTGGCTGGGGTAAGACCAGCGGCAGAGGAAATAAAGGCGCTGGTTCGCGTAGCGGAAAAGTTCTGCCCTATGTCGGTTTCAACGGCGGCAATATCCCCTTTTTGAGAAAAATTCCCAAACGTGGGTTTGTCTCACATTTTGAAGAATATCAAGTAACCAACTTAAGCGCGATTGTCCGCAAGATGAAGGATGCGAAAGAAATCGATCCCCTTGCGCTTAAAATGGCTCATTTAATCAAAGATGATAAAAAGCCAGTTAAAATTTTGGCACATACCCAGGATGCATTTACTTTGAAGGCAACTTTTAAGGCAGATAGTTTTTCTGCAAAGGCGAAAGAACTAATTGAAAAAGCCGGAGGAACAATAGAGTGCTTGAAGCGGTAAAGAATATTTTCAAAATAGAGGAGCTAAAAAGGAAAATATTGGTAACGTTGGCATTGCTTATCGTGTATCGTGCAGGCTGTTTCATCCCTACTCCCGGTATCGATACGTTTGCGTTGAATAAATTTTTCGAAAATTTAGCAAAAACCCAAGGGCAAACGCTTCTGGGAATGCTTGGTCTTTTTACCGGCGGCGCGCTGGACAGGTTGAGTATTTTTGCTTTAGGAGTGATGCCGTATATATCCAGCTCTATCATTATGCAGCTTTTAACCGCGGTAATCCCGGCGCTTGAGCGCATTGCGAAAGAAGGTAAAGCTGGCTACGAAAAGATTAATCAGTATACGAGATACATGACGTTTTTTTTATGTCTGGTGCAGGGCTTATTTTTAGCTTTGTGGCTGGAAAATCCCAACAACTTCCGCGGCACCCCCATGGTTCTTGATCCTGGCCTCTTGTTTAAAATTACCACGGTGCTTACTCTGACCTGCGGCACAATTTTTATCATGTGGTTGGGCGAACAGATCCAGGAGCGCGGTATCGGCAACGGCATTTCGCTGATCATCATGGCCAGTATTATTTCCCGTATTCCTTCATCGATTCACCAGCTTTATTTACTCTATTCCCCACAAGACGCTTCAAAACGCCAGATACAATTGACGACAATTATAATTCTTCTCGTGATTTGGCTTTTGGTAGTGATGGCAGTTATTCTCTTCACGCAGGCGCAACGCCGCATTCCGGTACAGTACGGAAAGCGAGTGGTGGGCCGTAAGGTTTATGGAGGACAAAGCACGTATCTGCCTATTAAAGTAGACATGGCAGGTGTTATCGCGATCATTTTTGCCCAGAGTGTTATTCTTTTTCCGGCGACGGTGGCAACATTTCTGCCGCAAAAATATAAAATCGTAATGTGGCTACAGAATTTGCTGCAAGAGCGTGGTTGGGGATACAATATTATTTATGTATTACTTATTTTCTTTTTTATGTATTTTTATACGGCGATCGTGTTTAATCCTCTCGAAATATCGAACAATTTGAAAAAATACGGCGGTTTTATACCGGGTATACGGCCCGGACGAACTACCGGAGAATATCTTGATTTTGTGGCTACCCGCATTGTTTTTGTGGGGGCGGCGTATATATGCGTAATCGCAACCTTCCCTAATTTAATTATGAACTTGTTTAATGTGCCTTCTTATGCGCTGGCATCATTCTTCGGCGGCACGACTATCATGATCATCGTTGGTGTTGTTTTGGATACTATGAAGCAAATCGAGGGCCAACTCTTGGTCCGTCATTACGATGGTTTTATCAAAGGCGGCTCGTTAAAATCACGCCGATAGGATAACGCGTATTAAAAACAGTTCATTTATATGAAAATTATTCTTTTTGGTGCTCCAGGTTCTGGTAAGGGTACGCAGGCAGTGGTGATGAGTGACTATTGGCATCTAAAAAAGATATCACTGGGTGATATTCTGCGGGAAGAAGTTAAACAAGATAGCAATCTGGGTAAAGAAGTTAAACAATATATGGAAAAAGGGCTTCTGGTTCCTGACGAACTCGTTTCTCGTCTTATCGAAGAGCATATTACCAGCGATGCTTTTATACTTGACGGATATCCGCGCAATCTTCACCAGGCAACCGTTTTAGAAGGTATTTTCAAGAAAAAAGGTATTACCGTAGACGCATTTATTTATCTTGAGGTTGACGAGAAAGCGATCGTTGATCGACTGTCCCAGCGCCGTGTGTGTAAAAATTGCGGAACTAATTATCATCTGAAGAACATGCCTTCCAAAAAAGATGGCATATGCGATGCGTGTGGGCATGAACTCATACAGCGTAAAGACGATACGTCCGCGGTTATTAAAAAACGTTGGGAAGTATTTATAACTGAAAGTAAAAGTATATTGGACTTTTATAAAGCGCAAGATAAGCTTGTTGCGGTAGACGGCAGGGGCAACAAGGATGAAGTGTTTGCGCGCGTTAAAAATAAGCTTTCATGACTGAGCTGTTGAGCGAAGCGGAGATTGTAACTATGAGAGAGGCCGGCAAAGTGGCAGCATCAATTTTGGAGCACATAGGGACGATAATTCGGCCGGGTATCACCACGAAAGACATTGAGTATACATTCGATGAGCGTCTTTCTACTTATAATGGTATGGAGTCGGCGTTTAAAGGATTTATGGGGTATCCTGCTTCGTTGTGCGTTTCTGTCAATGATGAGATTATACATGGTATACCGTCCCTACGGCAGCTTCACGATGGTGACGATGTCGGGGTTGATCTAGGTATTAAATATAAAGGGTTATTTGTTGATACTGCATATACCTATGTGGTCGGCAAAGCAGTCGCGGCAACAAAGAAAATTGTTGATACTGCCCGCAAAGCGCTTTATGAGGGGATCAAGGCGGTCAAAGTTGGCGGCCGGGTTGGAGATATTGGATTTGCTGTGCAGCAGTTCGTAGAAAAAAACGGTTTTTCGGTGATTCGTCGATTTGTGGGGCACGGTATTGGAAAGAATTTGCATCTTTATCCGGAGATTCCTAACTTTGGCGAGATCGGTGAAGGCCCTGAACTTCAAGAGGGTATGGCTATCGCGATAGAGCCGATGATTGTGGCGGGATCGTTTGAGGTTGAGATTGCGAATGACGGCTGGACTGCGCGGACCCAAGATGGTTTGCTTTCTGCTCATTTTGAGCATACGGTGGCGGTAACGAAAAAGGGGCCGCTTATTTTAACTGCTTTATGAGCAAAGAAGAACTTATTGAGGTTGAAGGAGAGATAGTTGAGGCGCTGCCAAACGCAATGTTTCGTGTAAAAATGGATAACGGTCATATGGTGTTGGCGCATGTATCCGGAAAAATGCGTATGCATTTTATTAGGATTTTACCCGGCGATAAAGTGAAGATAGAACTTTCTCCTTATGATTTAACAAGAGGAAGAATAACTTATCGCTATAAATAGGCATAAAGGTTTTGGATGTATTCGAGGGATAAAAAATAAACCCAGTATATAATTATGAAAGTAAGAAGTTCAGTAAGGCGAATCTGTGAGCGGTGTAAAATCGTTCGAAGAAAAGGCGTAGTCCGCGTTATCTGCAAGAATGTAAAGCATAAACAAAGACAGGGCTAACCAGAGGATCAGGCTTAAGTCGGATTCTCAAAAAGGAGTAAAAATGCCAAGAATATTAGGAGCAGATATTCCCAAAGAAAAAAAGATACGAATAGCGTTAAGCTATCTTTATGGTATCGGTCCGACTAATGTCATGACTATACTCGCCGGCGTGGGCGTGGATCCGGAGAAAAAAGCCGGACAATTAACTGACGACGAGCTTTCGCGCCTTGCCACCTATATTCAGGCAAACCATAAAATTGAAGGTGAGTTACGTAGAGAAATATCACAGAATATCCGTAGATTAGTCGATATTGGGTGTTATCGCGGCACACGGCATAAAAAGGGTCTTCCGGTACGGGGGCAACGTACACGGTGTAATGCGCGTACGAGAAAGGGGCCACGGCCACGTGTGGGCGGCGTCAAAAAAAGAGAAGGATAAAGGGAGAATTATTGTATGGCAAAACAGAAGCGAGAGCGGAAGAAAAAGATTCATCTTACCTCAAGTTTAGCGGTGGCACACGTTAAATCAACATTTAACAATACGATAGTTACTATCACTGATTTACAGGGTAATACAATTTCTTGGGCATCGTCTGGCACGGTAGGCTTTAAGGGAACTAAAAAATCAACACCGTATGCGGCACAAATTGCTTCCTTTGAGGCAGCGAAAAAGGCGAAAGAGATAGGGGTAACGGATGTAGAGGTGCTTGTGAAGGGTCCGGGGCCTGGCAGGGAATCGGCTATCCGGTCTATTCAGGCAGCCGGCTTAAACGTCAAAAAGGTTAAAGACGTTACTCCATCGCCACATAATGGCTGTAGACCCCGCAAGAAACGAAGGGTATAGCAATACAAGAGAGGTACTATTTATGGGCAGATATTTAGAAGCAAAATGTAAGTTATGCAGGCGTGAAGGGATGAAGTTGTTTTTAAAGGGGACACGTTGTGCTACCGAAAAGTGTGCGTTTGCGAAGCGGCCAACGCCGCCCGGTATGCATACGAGAATTTCCTCAAAGCCGTCCTATTATGCCTTGCAGTTACGCGAAAAACAGCGCGCAAAGAGAATGTATGGAATGCTTGAACAGCAGTTTAAGCGTTTTTTCAAAGTTGCCGCCAAATCCAAAGGTGTTACCGGCAGAACCTTGATCCAATTATTGGAACGCCGCCTGGACAATGTTATTTTTCGCTCGATTTTTACTACTTCCAGAGAACAGGCGCGGCAGATCGTCTTGCATGGTTTTGTGTTTGTTTCGGGCAAGCGAGTGAATATTCCGTCTTTTCTTGTCGATGCGGGGGCGACGATTGAGATTAAGGGAAATGATGGTATCAAAAAAGTTATAAAATCAAATATTGAAATAAATAAAAAAGAACGCAGCGTCATCGGATGGCTTGAAACCGATGATGATAATCTGAAAATAAAAGTGTTACGTCTTCCGGAGAAGGAAGATTTGACCTTGCCGATCAATGAACAGTTAATTGTAGAACTTTATTCGAAATAATAATGTCAATTTAAGGAGGTAAACGATGGGAATAACCTGGCGAGATTTCCAGTTCCCCAAACGGATCACTGTCGAACAGGAGACCTATTCGCCTCACTATGGACGTTTTATCGCTGAGCCGTTAGAGAAAGGCTATGGCGTAACATTAGGAAATGCATTGAGACGTGTGTTACTTTCTTCTATTGAAGGCGCAGCGATCACTTCGGTGAAAATCGAAGATGTTTCTCATGAGTTTTCTACGGTTGAGGGCGTGTTTGAGGATGTGCCGGAAATTATCCTTAATATAAAGAATATTGTTTTGCGTTCCTATTCAAAATCTCCCAAGACAATTTCTATCAAGGCCAGCGGAGAGAAAGAAGTAAAAGCCGGAGACATCATCACCGACGAAACGATAGAAGTTATTAATCCCGATCAGCATATTGCAACACTCACTGCGAAGAAAGCAAAATTGAATATTGAAATGGAAGTGGGCAGAGGCCGCGGTTTCGTGCTTGCTGAGGCAAATAAACGGGAAGATATGCCGATAGGTGTTATTCCGGTTGATTCTATCTTTACGCCGGTAAAGAAAGTAACCTTTAAGGTTGATAGTACACGCGTCGGGAAACGTACCGATTACGACAAACTTATCGTGGATATTCATACCAATGCGACTATTGAGCCTAAAGAGGCGTTGATTTATGCGGCGAAAGTGTTAAGTAAGCATCTTGAGTTGTTCTTTACGCTTGGTGAGATACCGGAAGAAGAAACCGAGGAGCTCACGCCAGAGGAAGTAGCTCTTTACGAAAAACTGAAAATTCCTATTTCTGAACTGGAATTGTCCGTACGCAGCGCTAATTGTTTGCGCGAAGCAAATATTAAAAGCTTGGTAGATTTAGTCGAACGGACCGAAACGGAGATACTTTCGTACAGAAATTTTGGTAAAAAATCTTTAACCGAGGTAGCTAATCTGCTTAAGACCATGGGGCTATCGTTGGGCATGAAGATCGACAAAAAGAAGATAGAATTACTATGAGACATAGAAGGAAAAGCCAAAAATTTTCCCGGCCCCGCGCTCAGCGTAAAGCGCTTATCCGTTCATTGTTGCGGGCAGTTATCATCTATGAACGTATTACCACTACGGAGGCGAAGGCAAAAGCAATGCGGCATTGGGTTGACCGACTTATTAACTGGGCGAAAACCGATAACTTGCATCATCGTCGGTTGGCATATCGCTTACTCTGCGATCATGAGTTGGTAAAGAAACTATTCGAACAGATAGGTCCGCGGTTTAAGGACGTTAAAGGTGGCTATACCAGGGTATTGGATGTCGGATATCGCAAGGGTGACGCGGGGAAAATGTCGATATTAGAACTAACCCGTCGTGAAATCAAAGAAAAGAAAATAAAGGAAAAGAAAGAAACGAAAAAAAATCAAGAAGCAACGTCTGCGGACGAAAAGGTCATCCAGGAAGAGAGATCCGAGCATAAAAAAGGAATAGAGCGGCCGAAAAAAAGTATTATTGACGGCGTAAAAAGAATCTTTAAGAAAGAACGTGACTCGCTTTAAAGACGCAATCCCACGGCTTCGTTGCGTGTAGCCTTTTATGGTGTCAGAGAGGTTACGTGTTCTTACGATAAGCGCTAACCGCAAGTAATTGTCTTAGCGCGGAATGTATTTTAGTATATTTTTCCTCTCGCGTGTTAGTCGAGGGCTATACAGAGAGTGTAGCGTTACTTTTTTCGCACTTTCATTCTTGGGTGCGGCCGTCATGCTAGCTAAGGAGGAAAAATGATTAATCCGCGCGTATCTGCACTTAGTCCATCCGCCACTCTCAAGATCACTTCTCTTACTAAAAAACTTAAAAAAGAAGGTAAGGACGTAGTTAACTTTGCGGCCGGAGAGCCAGATTTTGATACTCCGGATTTTATTAAAGAAGCAGCAAAGAAAGCAATCGATCAGGGACATACAAAATATACACCTTCATCGGGAACGGTGGATCTGCGTGATGCAATTGCGAAAAAATTGCACGAAGAAAACGGTATTCCTTGTGAAGGGAAAAACATTATCGTTACTTGCGGGGCAAAATATGCGATTTTCGCTGCCATTATTGCCACCGTTTCTCGGGGTGACGAGGTTTTGCTCGCGACACCCTATTGGGTAAGTTATCCGGAAATGGTGAAGCTTGCCGGAGGAAAAGTAAAGTTTATTCGTACGGATAAAAAAGATAATTTTAAGATACGTAAAGAAAAAATTGAAAAAAGTATTACCGCTAAAACAAAACTTTTAATTCTTAATTATCCGAATAACCCTACCGGTATTACCTACTCTCTTCAAGAGCTGGAAGAAATTCGGGCGGTCGCGGCTACGAAGGATTTTTGGATTTTAAGCGATGAGATCTATGAAATGCTTGTCTATGACGGCAGAAAGCATACCAGTTTTGCTTCACTCGATGGTATGGCGAAACGTACTATTACCGTCAATGGTTTTTCCAAGACGTTTTCGATGACCGGCTGGAGGCTGGGATATCTCGCGGCCGATAGTATTTTGGTTGAGCAGATCGCTAAGATCATTGACCATACGACTTCCTGTGCTTCGTCGGTATCGCAGATTGCCGCGCTTGCAGCATTACAGAATACCGCGTGGCCGCAACAGATGCGTAAAGAATTTGAGAATCGGCGAAATCTCTTGTATAATGGCTTAGGGCAGTTAAAGGCCATACAGCCGATAAAGACCGAAGGAACTTTCTATATGTTCTGCGATATTCGCAAAAGCGGTTTGACCAGCGCGGATTTTTCTTCGCGGTTATTGGAGAAACATCTTGTTTCGACTATTCCCGCGGATTCGTTTGGGGCCGAAGGTTTTATACGCTTGAGTTTCGCTACTTCGACGGAAGATATTAAAAAAGGTATTGAGAGAATAAAGACATTCGCACAAAGCATATAACGCGTATATGGCACAGACAATTATCGAAAAAATTCTTTCTGCTCACGCTGCGAAGAAACTTGCGGCGGGAGAAGTCGGTATATGTAAGGTAGATTTTTGTTTCTCGCAGGATGGGACGAGCGCCCTCGTGCTTGACGGCCTGTCCCAGTTTCAGGCTCTTAGGCAACCTTCGAAATACGCAATGTTTATCGATCACTCCAGTCCTTCCCCGAGTCTGGGTGTATCCAAGGTTCATAGCCGCATGCGTCAATTTGCGCGCGAAAATAAAAGTTTACTTTTTGATGTCGGCTGCGGAGTATCGCACCAGCTCGTCTTAGAGGAAGGATTCGCTTATCCCGGGGCGTTGATTTTAGGCGCAGATTCTCACACTTCTACTGCCGGCGCCTTGGGCGCGGCTGCTTTCGGTGTTGGTTCTACCGATCTAGCGGTAACGCTTGCAACGGGAAAAAACTGGTTTAAAGTTCCTGGCAGCTATAAAATCATCCTTAAGGGAAAAATTCCTCGCGGCGTTTTTAGCAAAGATATTATTTTGCATGTTATCCAGGCGCTCACCGCCAACGGTGCGACATATAAATCGGTTGAATTTGAGGGAGAGGTTGTCGAGAGGCTTTCTATGGACGCCCGTTTCACAATTACCAACATGACTATAGAGTTTGGAGCCAAGTGTGGTTTTATTGCGCCTGACAAAAAAACAAACGCATACCTGCATGCGGTGGGCGTTAAGAAATACAAACCGTTATATGCAGATAGCGCATGTTGTTATGAGCGCGTGATCGAGTTTGATGTTTCAAAATTTTCTCCTTACGTAGCGAAGCCGCACAGTGTTGATGGCGGCGTGTGCGTTCAGGAGATAGAAGGAACGAAAATTAACGAGGCCTTTGTGGGTACGTGTACTAACGGCCGGTTAGAGGATTTGGAAATTACCGCAAAGATATTACAGGGAAAAAAAGTGCATCCCGACGTACGATTCTTAATAGCGCCTGCGTCACAGCGCATACTGATCGAAGCGCTTAAGAAAGGTTTGATAAAAGTTTTTCTTGAGGCAGGCGCAATAGTGTTGCCTGCTGGTTGTGGGCCATGTGTGGGGACCCATCAGGGGGTTTTGGCTGATAATGAGGTAGCAATTTCTACCGCAAACAGGAATTTTAAGGGGCGTATGGGCAATCCGGCAGCATTCATTTATCTGGCATCCCCGGCAACCGTTGCGGCTTCGGCGATAAAAGGATCGATTTGTGACCCCAGGCGTTATAATAAGTTATCATAAAAAAAGGGAGGAAGGCTGTGGTTAATATTAATAGTCTTCTTAAGTTGGCGATGGATAAAGGGGCAAGTGACTTGCACGTAACGGTGCATAGCCCTCCTATATTGCGTATTGACGGTAGGCTCCATTTAACTGATCTTCCGGTGTTGACTGGCGATCAGCTTAAACACCTTATTTATAGTATTCTGAACGATGAGCAGAAAGCGATTTTTGAGAAAGACAAAGAATTAGACTTCTCGTTTGCCCTTCCCGATATGGACCGTTTCAGGGTTAATATCCATTCCCAGAAAGGAAACGTGGAGGGAGCTTTTCGCCGCATTCCTAAAAAAATTCCTAAACTTGAGGACTTAGGCCTTCCTAAGATTGCCTATGATTTAATTCGAAAACCAAATGGCCTCGTGCTTTTAACCGGCCCTACAGGGACCGGTAAAAGTACTTCTCTCGCGGCAATGCTTGATGCGGTTAATACGGAGCGGCAGGAAATGATTATCTGCATCGAAGACCCTATAGAATTCGTACATACCAATAAAAAAAGTATTATCAAACAAAGGGAAGTATATGCGGATACCCACTCGTTTCCTGAGGCGTTGCGCAGAGCTCTTCGCCAGGATCCAAACGTTATTGTCGTAGGTGAAATGCGTGATTTGGAAACGATCGCGACCACCCTTACTGCAGCTGAAACCGGCCATCTTGTACTGGCGACATTGCATACTCCGGATGCTCCTCAGACGGTCCAACGAATTATAGATGTTTTTCCCCCGCACCAACAAAAGCAGGTACGTGTGCAACTTGCTGATTGTCTTCAAGCGGTTATTTCACAATTGCTTTTGCCTCGTGCAGACGGTAAAGGAAGAGTACTGGCTACGGAAGTCATGATCGGTACTCCCGGTATACGTAATCTTATCCGTGAAGGTGAAATAGCTCAGATTCCCTCTATGATCCAGATGGGCGGGCAATATAATATGCACACGATCGATAAAAATCTAAAAGAAATGTACAAGAAAGGCATTATTACCAAAGAGGCCGCCCTGGATAAGGTGCGCAATCTTACCGAATTTGAAAACCTATGATTTTGGAAGGCAGAGTATTTAAATTTGGCGATAATATTAATACCGACTGGATTATTTCCGGCCGATATAAGTTTTCGATTACGGATATGAAAAAGTTATCTCAATATCTTTTTGAGGATATACGGCCGAATTTTTATAAAGAGGTTCTTCCCGGAAAATCTATCATTGTCGCCGGAGAGAATTTTGGTATGGGTTCGTCACGAGAGCAGGCGCCCTGGGTCATTAAGGAGGCGGGCATAACCTGCATTATCGCCAAGAGTTTTGCCCGTATATTTTATCGTAATGCGTTTAATATAGGTCTTCCTTTAATAGAAACCGACACTATCGCGCTCCAGGAGTCCGATGAACTTCGTATCGATGTCGATCAGGGAATCTTGACTAACCAGAGGAGTAAACAGGTCGTTAATTTTGTTCCCTGGAATGCTTTTCGCAAAGAACTAGTGCGTTGTTCCGGCATTATTAATTATCTCAAGGAATATAAGGATTTTAAATTGGAGTAATACATGTATAGCGTAAGCTTAATTCCAGGCGATGGCATAGGCCCTGAGGTTACCGATGCGGCAAGGCTATGTATTGACGCGTTGGGCGTGGCTATGAACTGGGAAACCGTATTAGCCGGCGAGCCGGCACTAAAACAGTATGGTACGCTTCTCCCTGACGAGACGCTTTCCTCGATAAAGAAGAACAGGATTGCGCTCAAAGGCCCAATTACCACTCCCATCGGTACGGGATTTCGTTCGATAAATGTAGCCTTGCGCCAAGAGCTCAATTTGTATGCGTGTGTGCGGCCCGCCAAGTATATTGAAGGAACAAATTCGAAATATCCCGGCGTTGACATAATGATCGTAAGAGAAAACAGCGAAGATTTATATGCGGGCATAGAGTTTAAGGATACCGATCCAAAGACCGAAAATCTGATTGATTATATCAACGGTATGAGCGAAAAAAAAGTAAGAAAAGACAGCGCGATATCCATAAAGCCGTTTTCTCGATTCGGCTGCGAACGTATTGTCCGTTTTGCTTTTGAATTGGCTAAAAAAGAAAATCGAAGAAAGGTAAGCTGTATACATAAAGCGAACATCATGAAATACACAGACGGGCTTTTCTTGAAAATTTTTAAAGAGATTGCTCCGCAGTATCCCGGCATAGAGGCGAATGATGTTATCGTGGATAATCTTTGTATGCAACTGGTCCTGCGGCCGCAAGAATTCGACGTATTGGTCTTACCTAATCTTTACGGCGATATTATTTCAGATTTATGCGCTGGTTTGGTCGGTGGTTTGGGTGTCGCGCCAGGGGCTAACATCGGTGACGGTATCGCGATATTTGAACCTGTGCATGGCGCTGCGCCGAAATATACGGGCAAGAATAAAGTCAATCCAACGGCTACGATATTATCCGCAAGTCTTATGCTAAAATATCTCGGCGAAACCGCCTGTGCGGATCTATTGAATGAAGCGGTATTTTCGGTAATACGTAAGAAAAAATTTGTGACTTATGATTTGAAGCCATCGCGCAATGATCCTTCCGCCGTTGGCACGAAAGAAATGGCAGAAGAGATTGTCAGAGAAATCAAAATATTACGCAAGAAAACATGATTACAAAGCTGTCAATTATCGGAGCCGGCGGAGTAGGTTCTACTCTTGCTTTTCATGTGCTTTCTCGTGTACCGGTCAAAGAGTTGGTATTGATTGATATTCTTTCCAATGTTGCTAAGGGTATAGTGCTTGATCTTGAAGATACACGGAGCCTGCTTCCGTTCTGCGCTCAAGTCATTGGAACCGATGATTTTTCTCATCTGCGCGACTCGGACATTGTCGTTATTACCGCCGGTATCGCGCGTAAAGAAGGGATGACGAGATTAGATCTTTTAAAGATAAATGCCAAGGTCACTCGGGAGGTCTCTTTACAGATAAAACAATTTGCCAAGAATGCAATCGTCATTGTCGTCACTAATCCGCTCGATTTGATCACCTATGTTGTTACGAAACAAACTTCTTTTCCGCGGGAAAGGGTTATAGGAATGGGCTCATCCTTAGATACTGCAAGATTGCTGAATCTTTTTAGTAAGTGCAGCACGGTTGGCGTATCTTCCTTGGAAGGATTTGTGTTTGGCCAGCATAATAATGACATGATTGTATCGATGGATCGTCTTAGAATAAAGGGTGAGGCGATTAGTAGTTTTCTAAACGCCCAGGAAATTAGTACATTGCAGGAGAAGACAGCGCATAGAGGCGGGGAAATTGTGGAATTACTTAAAAATCGAAGCGCCACCTTTGCTCCGTCTTTGGCTTGTTGCCGTTTAATCGAAGCTATCGCAGAAGATAAAAATGAGATCATTCCTGTATCGGTAATGCTCAACGGCGAATATGGCCTTAAAGACGTATGCGTGGGGGTACCGTGTTTGATTAATCGTAAGGGCGTAGAGAAAGTTATCGAACTTTCATTGAGTCCCGAAGAGAAGAAAAAGCTCGCAAAAGTTAACGAAGCTTTTCAAGACGTGTATAATGTATGATTTGGCGGTAATTGGTTCCGGTGCTGCCGGCATAGCCGTTGCAAAATACGCACTACAACGAGGTCTAAAGACCGTTATTTGCGAGAAAAATAGTGAGTTGTTTGGCGGAACCTGTCTTAACCGCGGATGTATTCCTACCAAATTTTTTCTGCACGCTTCCAAGCTGCATAAAAGCTGGGAAGAAATTTCCCTACAAAAAACCGCTATTATAAATTCCATCAAGAATCCTACGCTTGAATTTTTTAAAAAAAACGGCATAGATATAATCTGGTCAGAGGTCTCGTTGATCGATGAGCATACTATCGCAACCATATCTGGTCAGGTCCAGGCAACATATATAGTAATAGCGACAGGATCTACCCCGAAACGTTTGCCGCAGCAGGGATGTATTTGTGCTGAGGAGTTGTTTGAACAAAAAGAAATAGGGTCAACATTTCTTGTTGTCGGCGCAGGTTATATCGGCGTTGAATTTGCTTCGCTGTTGGGCAGTTTTTCAAAACAAGTTACGGTAATCGAGAAAGAAGAAAGAATATTGCCGACTTTTGAATATAATTTGGCCAACCGCCTCAAGACCATTCTTGCACGTAAAGGTATAGTTATCCAGACAGGTGTAGATATAAAAAACTATGATTTCGGTGCGTACGATATGGTGCTTGTTTCAATCGGTCGACAAGCTAATACGAGTGCGTTAGGTCTAGAAAAAGTAGGTATTATTGACAAAAACGGTTGGATCGTTACTGACGAGTGCCTGCGTACTAATAAAGAAAATATATATGCGTGTGGCGACGTTAACGGTAAGCGGTTACTTGCGTATGCGGCAGAATACCAGGCGCGCGTATGTGTAGATAATATAGTGGGCACGAAGCATAAAGAAAATTATGACAGCATGCCCGAATGTGTTTTTTCGCTTCCGCAGTTGGCACGGGTTGGCATGTCAGAAGAAGAGGCTCAATCCAAGAATATAAAATACAAAATAGTGAAATCAAATTTTCTTAAATTTTCTTCTTCTTACGTATATGGCGATAGCGATGGATTTATGCAAGTCATTGCGGATGAAAGAGATATGATTCTTGGTGCGGGGATCATTTCGAATTCCGCGGCTGAGTTGATCAGCATATTTTCGCTCGCGATGCAGCAAAAGATTAGTCTCAAAAAAATACAAGAATGTTTTTTTGTACATCCGACTCTTTCTGAAATTATACCGTCTTTGTTACGCGATGCGCTGTGATTTTACAGCTGATTCTGGTTGGGTGTTGTACCGTATCTTGAGATTTACGCGTCGCGCACGCATTATTTTCTGTAACAGTACCCGTTAGTATAGATACTTCCATGAGCAACTATTGGCCATTTGCATTTTCAATTTCTCTGTTAGTACACGCAAGTCTTTTTTGGACTGACGCTCGGCTGCTTTTGTCGAATAAGCTTCCTCAGGAAGAAGAGAAAGTGAAAGAAGTTGAGGTTGCCTTGGAAGATAAAGAAATGACGGCTAAAAGGAAAGAGATTAGGGAGGAGTGGGGCAAAAGCGTGGTGGGCGAGCATTTTTCTCCGCCGCCTTATATCGATAATGTGGTGAAGAAGTTGATTGAGAAGAACAAGAAGCTGGCGTTTGATAAGCCACCGCTGATCGAGAAAAACGTCAAAGAAATAAATATTATTGACCAGCGCCAGGATGAAAACATCAAACGCAATCCTTCTTATGGCAACTACTACAATGGCATACGGGGGAGATTGCAAAAAATTGGTAAGCGTTATTACAATTTACGCGAACAAGGGGAAATTAATTTGAATATTGTTGTTTTGCGCGATGGCAACCTTAAATCGGTTGATAGCTATGGTAATAATCAGACGCTTAAAGACCTGGCATTACAAATTGTGAAAGAATCTGCTCCGTTTCATCCGTTTCCCGATACCCTTCAATATCCTTCGATAGAATTCAATATTTGTATCGAGTTCAAGAATAATTGATTTTTTTTTGGCTTTTTTTTGGTCTATGCGTAGTTTTGGATTGTGTACGTATCCATAACCGGAAGAGCGACGATTCTTTGAGTATTTTGGGCGGCAAGGCTGTTAAGGTCTGTTATTTTCGAAAAGTTTCGCGGAAAATGGCTGCCGGGGTATATTATTTTGAGAAAATACCGACCAGAAGTCAGCTGAATTTGATTGGTTACGATGAATGTGTTGACATTTTTGTCTCCAATTGTTATCCTATGTAATTATATGCGTGTGGCTCTTGCGAGTGTCATACAATACGCTAAAAACGTGGATGTGGCGTGAGATGATTCGAGAACCGGTGGTAGCTGGGCAATTTTATCCTCGCGATCAGGAGGATATAAAAAAAGCAATCGAACGGTATAAACCGAAAGATTCTCTTAAATTGTATGCGCGGGCGGTTATCTTGCCGCACGCCGGCTATATATATTCCGGGAATGTGGCCGTACAGACGGTGAGCAGAGTTTTTGCAAAGAAACGGATAGTGATTTTAGGGCCGAATCACACCGGTTACGGCGAGCCGTTTGCTCTCTGGCCTCGCGGTGCCTGGAGAATTCCATTCGGCGACATTGGTATCGATGAGGAATTGGCGGCATTGATCCTTGCGGGCGGTAATATTATCACGGCAGACACCCTTGCACATAAGCATGAGCATTCTATAGAAGTGGAATTGCCGATTCTTTCTTATTTTTTTCAGGAATTTAAGTTTGTGCCTATCGCGTGCGGCATCTCTACCGTAGAGAGCTACCGGGAAGCGGCTAAGCAAATTTGTAAGGCAGTAAAACCAGTACAAGAAGACGTGTTGTTTGTAGCTTCTACGGATATGACACACTATGAACCGGATTTAACGGCGCGCAAGAAAGATCGCGATGCGCTCGAAAGTATTATCAGCCTTGATGCCGAGGCGCTATTGAAAAAAGTCAAAAAAGAGAATATCAGTATGTGTGGTAGCGGGGCTGTGGCGATTCTTCTTTTTTGCATGAATATACTGGGCGCCAAGAAAGCGCATGTAGCATTATATCAAACGAGTGCCGATGCTGGAGCCGATGCCCAATCGGTAGTGGGTTATGCCGGCGTCATTATTAATTAAGGAGTCGTATGGATGAAGAGATAAAAAAGAATGTCGATGAGAGCTGGAAAGTACAGGCCGAAAAAGAGAAGTCTCAGGCCAAAGAGCAGCAGGAAACTTATCATGAACCTACTTTTGCTATATTTGTATCTTCGTTGAGTATGCAGGCAATGATTGGGATGGGTAAGTTGGAAAATCCTGGTACCGGAAAGCCGGAGAAGAACCTAGAGCAGTCCCGCTTTCTTATTGATACGCTTGCTGTTATACAGGAGAAAACAAAGGGTAATCTGACGCCCGATGAACAAAAACTTATCGACGAAGCTCTCTATAGTTTACGGATGATGTATGTGCAGGAAAAGGAGGTAAAATGATCGATGAAGAACTTTTAAAAATATTAGCTTGTCCGCTCTGCAAGACTGATGTGATTTTAGAAGGGGAGCGGTTAGTGTGCGTACAATGTAAAAGAAAATATCCCATTCGTGACGGGATACCGGTTATGCTTATCGAGGAGGCTGAATTAGATGAAGAAAAAAATAAAAAATAAAGTACTGGTCATCCATGGCCCCAATTTACATCTTTTAGGAACACGTGAGCCTACGGTGTATGGTAACTACACCCTTAAAGAAATTAACGCAACGCTTAAGGAGAAAGCTGCGCAATATGGCATAACGATCGATATTATGCAGTCAAATTCGGAAAGCGATATTGTCGACCGCATTACTAAGGGTGCGCACGATATTCTTATTATCAATCCTGCAGCATATACGCATACTTCGGTTGCCATTCGAGACGCTATTCTCGCGATTGGTAAGCCGGTAATAGAAGTGCATCTTTCAAATATCTATACGCGTGAGGATTTCCGCAAAAAATCACTTGTAAGCGATGTGGCGGTTGGCGTAATCACCGGTTTTGGCGCTACCAGCTACCTACTTGCCTTGGATGCGGCGGTATCGATCTTATCTAAACCCCTGTCTCAGGCATAGCAGTATGACCATGAGACAAGCAAACCTTAGCCAGTGTGTTGAAGCGATGCGCAAATATGGCTTGAATGGTTTGCTTATTTCAAATCCCCTGAATATTACCTATCTTACCGGTTTTCGTCAGGCCGAAGGCTATCTGCTAATCACCCAAGATGCCAGGCTTATCTATTTCACCAATTTTATCTACGAATATGAAGCCCGTAAGCACAAGATCTGGACTACCAAGGTGTCGCGGGGAAATATGTTTAAGCTTATTGCTCAGGAAACAAACCGTTGCGGCTTGACCTGTGTGGGTTTCGAGGCCAAGCATCTGCCTTTTTTGGAAGAGGCAAAGATCAAAGAATACCTTTCTGATTTTGCCATAGACTTGGTGCAGACGATTGATATTGTTGAAGGTATACGAGTGGTTAAGAACCGGCAGGAAATTGCATGCATACAAAAGTCCGTAGCCGTTAGTTTGCAGGCCTTTGAGTTTGTCAAAGAGATCTACGATCAAAGCACGAGCGAAAAAATATTGGCCAGCGAGATAGAGAAGTTTCTTACTGTACAGGGGGATGGGCAGGTTGCCTTCCCAACGATAGTGGCTTGCGGCAAAAACAGCGCGTTGGCGCACCATATTCCGGGAGCAGATAGATTAAATAGTAAATGTTTTCTAATTGACTTGGGCGCAAGGTATTGTGGATATTGTGCTGACTTGACAAGGGTATTTTTTTGGGATAAAATGCCCCTTCTCTTTCGAAGAGTGTATGATGTTGTCAGGAAAGCGCAGGAATTAAGTATCCAAAAAATAAAGGATGGGGTAAGGGCAAGGGACGTAGATAAAATTGCCCGGACTTTTATCGATAAAAAGGGATTTGGCAAGTATTTCGGGCATGGTTTAGGGCATGGAATCGGCCTAGAAGTGCACGAGGCACCCTTTTTGAATGCGCACAGCGAAACAATCCTCAAGGATGGTATGGTGGTAACCGTTGAGCCGGCTATTTATCTTGACGGTAAATTCGGAGTGAGGATTGAGGATGTTGTTTTGGTAACTAAAAACGGAAGAAAAGTTTTAAGTGCAACGCAGAAATAATTTCTACTCGCGCATTCCAAAATATTTTTTTGGAATCACACATAGATTTAAACAGGAGGAATTATGGAAGTAGATAAGCTAAAAAAATTCATTGAATTTATGAACGAACATGGTCTTTGCGAGCTGGAAATTGAGGAGGAAGGCAGGCGGATACGGCTAAAAAAGTTTTCTCAAGAACAACCTGTCGTTATTTCTCATCTTGCCCCTCAGGTTCATGAAGAGAAAGAAACAAAGGTTGCGGCGCATGCAGAAATAAAGTCGCCGATGGTCGGCACATTTTATCGCGCCCCTTCCCCCGGATCTAAACCCTATGTTGAGATAGGAGATATTATTAAGCCCGGAGACGTGGTGTGTATTTTAGAAGCTATGAAATTAATGAATGAGATCAAGGCAGAAATGGGCGGCAAAGTGACTGAGATTCGAGTTGAGAACGGACAGCCGGTTGAATTTGGCCAAACACTTTTTGCAATAGAGCCGGTCTAGCGGATACAAAGGAGAAATACGTGCACGATAAAAGCAAGAATAAAATGTTTTCCAAGGTTTTAATTGCTAACCGGGGCGAAATCGCTATCCGGGTTATGCGAGCCTGTAAGGAGCTTGGTCTTAAAACTGTTGCGGTATATTCCGAGGCCGACAGGAATTCAATGCATGTAGAATTTGCCGACGAAGCTATTTGTATCGGCAAAGCTCCTTCTTCGGAGAGTTATCTGAACATATCCAGTATTGTTAGTGCCGCCGAAATTACCGATTCCGATGCAGTGCATCCCGGCTATGGATTTTTAGCTGAAAATCCATATTTTGCTGAAGTATGCGAATCATGTGGTTTGAGGT
The DNA here is from genome assembly GCA_037146775.1 of Candidatus Omnitrophota bacterium. Classification (GTDB taxonomy): domain Bacteria; phylum Omnitrophota; class Gorgyraeia; order Duberdicusellales; family 4484-171; genus JBAWWL01. The sequence continues at coordinate 48,331 of JBAWWL010000011.1, forward strand.
TTATCGGGCCAACTGCCGAGAATATACGCCTGATGGGTGATAAGCTCAAAGCGAAAGAAACAATGCAGAAGGCGCATTTGCCATTGATACCCGGCAGTAAAGGTGTGATCAAGTCGAAGGAAGAGGCGCTTGCTTTGGCAAAAAAGATGAGTTATCCGCTTATTCTAAAGGCAAAAGCCGGTGGCGGTGGCAAAGGTATGCGGGTATGCCACAGTGACGTCAGGCTAGTGAGTGCGTTGCTTACCGCTCAGTCCGAAGCTGAAGCGGCCTTTGGTGATTCAGAAATTTACATGGAGAAATTTATCGAACATCCGCGGCATATTGAAGTACAGATTGCCGCCGATAATTATGGCAATGCGATCTATCTTGGCGAGCGTGATTGCAGCATTCAAAGGCGGCACCAAAAAATTATCGAAGAAACACCTTCTCCGGCTGTCGATCATCGCTTGCGGCGGAAATTGGGTGAACTTTGCTTGAAGGGAATAAAATCTATGAATTATCGTAATGTCGGCACCATTGAATTTCTTCTGGATACAAAAGGTAATTTTTACTTTATGGAAATGAACACGCGCATACAGGTTGAGCATCCTATTACCGAAGAAGTAACCGGCATCGATTTGGTAAAGTTACAGATCCTTTTGGCTGCCGGAGAAAAGTTGACCCTTAAACAGGACGATGTACACATCAGCGGCACGGCATTAGAATGTCGGATTAACGCCGAAGATCCTGAAAACAGTTTTATGCCTTCCCCGGGTGTTATCAATTTTTGCTATCTTCCCGGCGGAAAAGATATTCGTGTCGATACGCACATATACAGCGGTTATACCATACCTCAGTATTATGATTCACTTATCGCTAAGGTGATTGCTAAAGGCGAAAAGCGAGCAGACACTCTTATTAAAATGCAGCGCGCTCTCGATGAAGTGCGCATTGAACCCATAAAGACAACCACAAAATTTTGTAAAGAAGTGATTATGGATCCTGATTTCAAGCGTGGTAATTATCATACGGGATTTTTGCAGAAGTTTTTAGGCAAAGAAGAGGAGTAGCGTGGGCGAGGAGAAAAGGTGAACAGAAAAATAAGCTCAGAATACGGACAGATCAAGATACACCGGCGCGTTATTCGTCAAATTGCCGAAACTGCGGCTCGTCAGATCGCGGGCGTAAAAGCGGCAGGCTGGGATTGTTACGGTTATTGGGCGCTTGTGCTGAAGTTTTTCAATGCGGCAGGAACAAGGGTGGTGTTTGGAAATCAATTAAAAATCGTTATTCCTGTTGTTGTGGTTTGGAACACGAATATTGTTGATATCGCATATGAAGTGCAGAAGGAAATCATTACACATATGCTCAACGGTCTTAATATCGATTCGCTGACGGTGGATGTCAAAGTAAAACGGGTAGAAAGGGGGTAAGAGATGGGATTTTTGTCGGTGCTTATATATGTAGGAATTTCTTTGTTTATGGGTTTAACGTTAATAGGTTTATCCCTTGAAACTATTGATCTCGCGTTCGTGGTGCGTTATCTGGAAAAACAGATATTACCCGATCTATTCGCCCGTTCAGCCCTCTTTATCGCCGGCGGCCTGATTGTCCTTTTTTGTATACGTTATGTGCAGCGTATCGTTTATCGGCGTGAGCGCTCGATTGTTTCGGAGTCTTCTTATGGAAAGGTAAGCATTACTCTTGTTGCTATCGAGGATATGATTCGTAATATGCTTGAGACCGGAAAAGGTTTTAATCTAGTCCGGGTAAAAATTATTCCTAATAAACGGGGAGCGGAAGTTATTATCCGAGGCAATTTAAATACCGAAGTTAACCTGCCATTATTTACGCAGGATATCCAGGAAAAAACTAAGGAGAAACTTCAGAATCTTTTAGGTGAAGAAAAAGAAATACGGGTTCGCATCGAGATAAAGAAAATGGTATTTAAAGGGCAGAAGAAAATTGTAGAAGAAGAACCCGAAGTACCGTATCGTTATTATTAAGCGGGGGAAATCCTAAATTCTAAACCCTAAATAAACTCAAAATGAACTAAACCAAAAACGCGACGAATTAAGGCAAAAGCCTTGCATTTTTTAATATTTTGAGTTTGGAGTTTGATATTTTTGATTTGCTTAGAGTTTAGGGCTTTGGGTTTAGAGTTTAAAAAACAGAAGATAGTTTTGGCAGCGCGTTATTAAGTAACGGGAGGGTCAGATGAAGATAGGTATACTTACCGGAGGAGGGGATTGTCCAGGTTTGAATCCGGTTATCAGGGCGGTAGTTCGAAGTGCGGTGAACAATGGCGATGAAGTGGTCGGCATACGCTATGGATGGAAAGGATTAATAGAAAAAGATTCTATGCCGTTAGATTTAAAATCAATTTCAGGCATTTTACCTAAAGGCGGGACGATTCTCGGGACTTCCCGTACCAACCCCTATAAAAAAGAAGGGGGTGTGGCAGCTGTCAAAAGGAATATTAAAGCGCTGAAGCTCAATGCGTTGATCGCGGTGGGCGGAGAGGATACATTGGGGGTAGCCACAAAATTGCATACTGAAGGAGTTAATGTTGTGGGCGTGCCTAAAACTATTGATAATGATTTGAGTGCAACCGATTTTACCTTTGGTTTTGACACTGCGGTTAATATTGTCATGGAGTGTATTGACCGGCTTCATACTACTGCAGAATCACACAATCGTATCCTGGTTGCTGAGGTTATGGGTAGACATGCTGGTTGGATTGCTGCGTATGCTGGCATTGCCGGCGGGGCAGACTATATCTTGGTCCCGGAATTTCCTATTGATATGGATGAGTTGTGTCAGTCGATAAAGAAGCGTCACGAAAGAGGCAAGAATTTCAGCATTATTGTTGTTTCCGAGGGGGCATCGTTTAAGGATGAACGTTTGCTGGTGCAGGAAAAACAGAAATTAGACGAATTCGGGCACGTAAGACTTGGCGGTATAGGCGAGATGCTGGGTAAATATATAGAAGAAAGGACCGGTTTTGAAACGCGCGTTACCGTCTTAGGGCATATTCAGCGTGGAGGTTCTCCAACTGCATTTGATAGGGTGCTGGGAACGAGGTTTGGTGTAAAAGCGTACGAATTAGTGAGAGAGAAGAAATTCGGAAAAATGGTAAGCCTTAAGGGTTCTGATATTATTGATGTTCCCTTGGAAAAAGCGACGACGAAGCTCAAAACCCTAGATCCGTCGCTTTATGAAGTCGCAAAAGTATTTTTTGGGTAAAGTTCATATTGGCCTAGCGGTAACTTTTAGTGTGTAATGCATGCAATAACAAAAAATGCCTTCGTGAGCCATCAAAAAGCGTTCGAAGCGCTACAAGCTCAGGCTCCTTCTATCGAGAAAATCGCCTCGTTTTTTGTGGAAACTTTACGCGCTGGCGGAAAAATAATTTTTATGGGTAACGGGGGTAGTGCCGCCGATAGCCAGCATTTGGCTGCTGAATTGGTGGGTAGGTTTAAGAAAAATCGTAGGCCCCTGGCTTCAATAGCTTTATCGACAAATACTTCTATCATAACGGCAATCGGTAACGATTTTGGTTTTGAGGAAATATTCACTCGTCAGATAGAAGCGCTTGCGAAAGCGTCCGATGTAGTTGTGGGTATATCGACTTCCGGAGAATCAAAAAACGTCATAGGCGCTATTACCAAGGCCAAAGAGTTAACATGTAAAACCGTAGGATTCTTGGGAAAAAGCGGCAGCGCATTGGAGCGTCTCGTGGATAGCGCATTGCTTATTGAAACCGGCGATACGCCGCGTATTCAGGAAATGCATATTCTAGCCGGCCATATTATTTGCGAGATGGTCGAAGCCCAGCTTACGTAGAACCTAAAATTATTCCAGCCCCTTCTTGATAATTTTCGTATTTTTACTTATGAGTAAAGTAAAAACATTATCTGCGCTCAAACGAATTGTCAGTCATCTAAAGAAACGCGGCAAGCGCATAGTATTTACCAATGGGTGTTTCGATCTTCTGCATCCCGGCCACATCAAGATCCTTAAAACCGCAAAACAAAAAGGCGATGTTCTTATCGTTGGGTTAAATGCGGATGCTTCAATAAAGCGTATTAAGGGCGATTCGCGGCCTATCATAGACGAAAAAGCGCGCGCATGCGTATTGTCGGCCATCGAATTCGTAGACTATATTATTCTTTTTGAGGAAGATACGCCCTTGCGGTTGATCCAGACATTGCGGCCAGATTGTCTGGTGAAGGGCGAAGATTGGAGTAAAGGCAATATTATCGGTCGGGAATTTGTTAAGAAGATCTGCTTGGTTAAATTTTATCCCGGCTATTCTACTACTAAAATTATCGAAAAAATAAAAAATGTTTAAGCGGGGAATACTAAGGGCTATTGATGCAAATTTTAACCGTTCAAAGGAAGGCTTGCGTGTTATCGAGGATATATTTCGTTTTGTCTGGCCGCACGACATATATCGTAAGAAAATACGCGTGTTTAGGCATTCGTTAGATAGCATTGCGGCGGAAAAAATCATGAAAGTTGCAATAAGACAACGCAATGCTTCCGGCGATCTCGGCAGAAAGACGGATGTCTTGGAGCTTCAGAGGAAAAACGGCACCGACATACTCTATGTTAATATTCAACGCGTTAAAGAATCGCTGCGTGTCCTGGAGGAATGTTTTAAACTTGTGCTGCCGAAGCGAGTTTCGCTGGTCAAGAAATTGAGATATGAGATGTATACGCTGGAAAAGAAAATTATTATAAAAACGTTTTGCTAACTGTTGATTATGTTTTCAAAAAGTCTGCTTAAAAAGATAGCCTGTCAGGAAAAGGTCACGCCTGCATTTTTAGAGAAACAACTTTCTAATGGCAGGGTTGTTATTCCCTATAATAAGACGCGCAGCTTGGCCAAGCCTTGCGCTATTGGTGACGGATTAAAAATAAAAGTTAACACCAACATCGGTACGTCTACCGAAAAATGCCGCGTTCAGGATGAATTAAAGAAGCTTAAAGTAGCGATTGCCTGCGGAACCGACGCAGTTATGGATTTAAGTACCGGTGGTAACCTGCGGCAGGTAAGGCGGCGTATTATTGATGAGTCTTCGGTTCCGGTCGGGACGGTGCCGGTGTATGAGGCGGCGGTGTGTGCCCAGAACCGTGAAGGAAGTTTTGAAAAAATGGATTTCAACGACATCCGGGACGTGTTGCATGCGCAGGCTGCGGCCGGTGTCGATTTTTTTACGGTACATGCCGGAATCTTGAAAAGTTTTCTAAAAACTATCAAAAAAAGAAAGCGAGTTTGTGGAGTAGTCAGCCGCGGCGGCGCAATCCTGACCCGCTGGATGCATATACACAATAAAGAAAACCCTTTTTATGAACACTTTGATGATATTTTGCGGCTCGCTAAAGAGTACCGCATCGTGCTCAGCCTGGGGGATGCACTCCGGCCCGGCGCGATTGCCGATTCTACCGATGATTTACAGATGTCGGAGCTATGTGTTCTCGCGGAACTGGTAAAGCGGTGTAGAAAAAAAGGCGTAGGCGTAATGGTTGAGGGTCCTGGCCACATACGGCTGGACGAGATCGGATTCAACATGCTTTTAGAAAAGCGTATCTGCCATCGCGCCCCGTTTTACATCTTGGGCCCGCTTCCTACCGACATTGCTGCCGGTTATGATCATATTACCGCCGCTATCGGTGGTTCCCTTGCCGGCCTTTGCGGCGCAAACTTTTTATGTGTGGTAACGCCCGCCGAACATCTGCGGCACCCATCCATAGAAGATATTCACAACGGCGTGATCAGTGCGAAAATTGCCGGCCACTGTGTGGACCTTTTACATTTTCGTGACGAGTGGCAGCGCGATTACCAGCTATCTCTTTATCGCGCACACAGAAACTGGAAGAAACTTTTTCCTTTAACTATAGATCCCGAAAAGGCACGATCTTATCATAATAATACGCGTGGTGCAACTGATCGGTGCAGTATGTGCGGAACTTTTTGTTCTTTAAAAATAATCGACGCCTGCAATTTTCTTAAAAAAGCATAATCGAGTTATGTAACTTTCCGCAGAGGCCTTTGGTTCCAAACCCTAAGATAGATATAAGAAATTATTTTTTTACGGTTAATACAACGAGAGTAAGTTTTCGCTTAAAACCGAAAGAGTCTCGTTAGATTTGATCATTGATAGATTGGTAGTTTAGCTGATATTGTATTCGGGTAAAACATATTTTAATCTAAATACCAACGTTTGATGTGTGCAGCTTAAAATGTTATATGTCGGCTAGATACTTTTTTTGCTAACGCGGGCCTTAATCGCGGGATTAGCTCAACTGGTAGAGTGCCAGCTTCCCAAGCTGGAGAAACGGGTTCAAGTCCCGTATCCCGCTTTACCTAGCTCATCTAACAGTTTTGCTCGATATGGATGTTATGTGCAGGCACATAGATAACCTTGGATCAAACAGGACGCTCTACGAGCACTCTTACTGGCGTAAGAGGTTTGATACAAGTCCCGTATCCCGCTTTACCTAGCTCATCTAACAGTTTTGCTCGATATGGAT
>JBAWWL010000012.1:0-51017 GCA_037146775.1 Candidatus Omnitrophota bacterium
TTGGCTTTTGAGGCTTTTTGAAAAAAATGAAAACATGCCGGAGGAGGGAGTTGAATGTGATGTCTCAACGCTAGTTGGGACTTGTGCTTTTTGTCACATCCAACATTACTGACAAGTAACTTAAAATCATGCGTTGGCTTTTGAGGCTTTTTGAAAAAAATGAAAACATGCCGGAGGAGGGAGTTGAACCCACACCCCCTTGCGGAGACGGGATTTTGAGTCCCGCGCGTCTGCCAGTTTCACCACTCCGGCTTGGTAGTTTTATTCACAAAGATCGCTAGAGATGTAACTTAGGTTTATTTCCCAAACACCACGATGGTGGAAATGACCTTAAAGAAAGTTTGCCTCGCAAACGTCATTTGCACCATTATGGTAAAGTAGAAGAATCATAACATTACTGATTTTCTTTGTCAACCTTTCGATTAACACTCAAGGTTGATGCTTGGCGAGGTCGAATGCATCAATTGACAATTTCCTAGCCAAATGATAATATTTTTTCATAATTTGTTTAAATCTTTATGATTACATTCTTCCCCTCTCCAGCCATTTACGGATAATTTTTGTTTGTGGGCAATTTAGCAGATTCGTGGCGATTTAGAGATAGAATAGTCACTTTTCGGACACCGATGAAAACATTTTCCTGAAGCCGATAAATACCTATCGAGGTTATCAATAATAGGCTAAAAATAGATGAGTATTTATTTAGCATGGATGCTTATCTGTTTCAAAAATAGTCAAAAGATATGAAGCCTATTTATATTTTAGGAATTTCTGCCTTTTACCACGATTCCGCAGCAGCACTTTTGCGGGATGGTGAAATAATTGCTGCTGCTCAGGAAGAGCGTTTTACCCGCAAAAAACACGACCATAATTTCCCCGAACACGCCATAAATTACTGTCTTAAGGAAGCTGGAATAACTACTTCTGATTTAGATTACATCACTTTTTACGATAAGCCATTCATTAAATTTGAAAGGATCCTTTTTACTTATTTAAGTTATGCGCCAATTGGGGTTAGGTCATTTATCAAGGCTTTGCCTCTCTGGATTAAAGAGAAAATTTTTATTAAATTCTTAATAGAAGACAAGCTAAAATCTAAAGCGAAAATTTTATTTGCAGAACATCATGAATCTCATGCGGCAAGCGCATTTTATCCATCGCCTTTTAAAGAGGCAGCTATTTTGACTGTTGATGGAGTAGGGGAGTGGGCTACCGCTAGTTATGGCGTTGGTAAAGGTAATAGTATTGACATAACCCATGAAATAAGGTTTCCCCATTCTCTCGGGCTTTTATATTCCGCGTTTACTTATTATTTAGGATTTAAAGTAAATTCTGGCGAATATAAACTTATGGGCCTTGCGCCCTATGGAGAGCCTAGATATGTTGATATTATTAAGGAAAACCTTATAGATATAAAAGAGGATGGTTCTTTCGGTCTCAATATGAAATATTTCGGTTATTGCTCTAGTTTATTTATGACGAATAAAAAATTTCATAATTTATTTGGAGCTTCTCCGAGAAAACCCGGTATTGACCAGATAGAACAGCGTCACATGGATGTTGCCCGTTCAATACAAGTTGTTACCGAGGAAATAATGCTTAAAATGGCAATACATGTTCAAAAAAATACTGGAAGTGAAAATCTTTGTCTTGCAGGAGGGGTTGCTTTAAACTGTGTCGCCAATGGCAGGATTTTACGCGAAGGGCCTTTTAAAAATATCTGGATTCAGCCTGCGGCTACGGATGCAGGAGGAGCTTTAGGTGCGGCACTTGCTATCTGGCACCGTTATTTAAATAAAGAAAGAAATACCAATAATAATGATTCCATGAAGGCTTCGTTATTGGGTCCGCAATTTAGCGATGATGAGATGGGGCAATATTTAAAAGAGAACAATATAACTTATGAGAAATTAGATATTAATGATGTCCCCGTGCGAACAGCTTCTATGATAGCAGATCAGAAAGTCGTTGGTTGGTTTCAGGGAAGGATGGAATATGGGCCTCGAGCTTTGGGGGGCCGTTCTATTTTGGGTGATCCGCGTTCCGGGGCTATGCAGTCAATAATAAATCTTAAAATAAAGTTCAGGGAATCGTTCAGGCCTTTTGCTCCGTCAGTTTTATTGGATAAAACTTTTGATTATTTTGAACTAAGATGCGAAAGTCCTTATATGTTGCTGGTTGCTCCTGTAAGAGAAGAAAAGCGGTTACCATTAAGTAAGCAGGAAAAAGACTTGTTTGGTATTGAAAAGCTGAAAATAAAACGTTCTGTCATCCCGGCTGTGACGCATGTGGATTATTCAGCCAGAGTGCAAACGGTTAAGAAACAGGACAATCCTCTTTATTACGATACGATCAATGAATTTTTTAAATTAACAGGATACCCTATTGTAATTAATACATCTTTCAATGTGAGAGGAGAGCCTGTGGTTTGTACCCCCGAAGATGCCTACAAATGCTTTATGCGGACAAATATGGATTATCTTGTGATGGGAAGTTTTATTTTGGATAAAAATAAACAAAAAAAATCAAATATAAAAGTGGGGGATTTAAGTGGTTTTGAAACAGACTAACATGAAGAAAATTAGAGAATTTGGTTTTGTATTGGCTCTAATATTATGTGTAATAGGAACAGTTAATTTTTTTAAAGGGCATGATAAAATTTCGGGATGGTTATTTATTTTCTCAACTGTTTCTTTTGTTTTATCATTCTTTTCCCCTCGAGTAATTTTGCCTATCTATATTGTTTTTACCAAGATTGGCCATGTGCTTGGTTGGATAAATACGAGAATTATTTTAAGCATAATTTTTTATCTAGTGATAACTCCTTTCGGGTTAGTTATGAAATTATTTAAAAAAGATCCTTTGGAAAAGTCGATATGCAAAACCAAAGATTCATATTGGGTTAAACGAAACCCCGCAGAAAATGATGTTAATCGTTACGAACAAGCGTTTTAAAAAGGAGAGAAATAATTTATGTCTAAGGTAGCAATACTTAAAGAATTATGGTTTTTTTTGAAGAAAAGAAAACGCTGGTGGCTTGCGCCAATTATTATTATTCTACTTCTGTTTGGTTTGTTGATAATTTTTACAGAATCTTCTGCTGTCGCTCCATTTATTTATACACTATTCTAATATGGAAACGGATTCTCTCGAGATCAATCTTTATCCGAAAATTTTTTATTCGCTCCAAGGAGAGAGATTATAGATGAGCTATTTCCTTTTTTTCGCGCAAAATAGAAAATTACGCGCTGTCCTGACAGCTGTTATACTTTTTGTCATTGCTACAACTGTTTCGATTGGAATTGCTGAAATTTTAATACGTTATCGGAAAGGCGCATGGCCTTTTGAACCGACGCTACAAAAAATGATTTATTTGACTCAAAAAGACAGTTACCTTAAATGGCGTTTTTCACCGGGCAACGGAAGAAACAGTTTGGGCTTACGGAACAGGGAAATAACAACAAAAAATAATGAATCTTTTCGCATTCTTTTTCTAGGCGACTCTTTGGTTTGGAAAGGAGATACGAGTACGGGTGAGTTATACACAGAGGTCATCGAAAGAGAATTAAACAAGAATCTCATACTAAAAAAGAAGATAGAAATCATTAACGCCGGGGTTCCAGGGTATACAACTTTCCAAGAATCGGAATTTCTGAAACAATATGGCTGGGATATGCATCCAGATCTTGTTATCTTGGGATTTGTTTTTAATGACGTGTATTTTAAATACTTACATCGGCCCAGCGATAAATTGCTGATATTGGGCGCAGAGCCAAGCGTTGAGTTGCATCGGTTTGATACTAATTCGTTTCCCGGGATAATATTTTCAAAAAGTTATTTTATACAGATGGTCTATTACCGTATAGAAAAATTGCTGCATATGTTGCGAGGATATCCAAAGTTTGAATTTGAAACTCGTACTGATCTTTATTTAGCATGGAAAAAATACGGATGGAATGATGCGGCTAACCTAATACGAATAATGAACGGGCAACTAAAGTCTAGAAATATTCCCTTTTTGATTGTTATTTTCCCCGTACGTGAACAAGTGGACAATAATATGTTAAAAGCAAATTATGATTATGTCCTATATCCTCAGAAAAGAATTATAGAAATCTGTAAGAAGAACAATATCCTGTTTGTAGATTTAACAAAACAGCTGTACGAAAATGGCAGCACAAAACTATTCAATGATTATTTTCATTTAAATGAAGTAGGAAACGATGTGGTGGCGCAAGTCTTAACGGAATACCTCAAAAAGTACTTATTGGGAAATAAGGAGCTATCCCCAGGGAGACAACCCAATAGTTAATAACGGATTAGAATGCATGAATAAAAGAATTCTGCACAGAAAGATCTTTGGCTGGCCGATGGATGTGTTGTGGGCGGGCCATAATAGGATTACGAGCGTTCGGAATCCGTAAAAAAAACGATTTCTTCGTGATTATTTCTGCAATTGTAAGATAGGCAAGAATCTTTAATGGTGCACTGAGATAATAGAAAATTCTAAAAAAATTCCTACGATCCCAAAGTCACCTTGGATAATCCATAAACTTTTGTTTCGTGTCTACCGCAGCGCAGAATGTGTCAATTGACAATTTCCTAGCCAAATGATAATATCTTTTGTCATTTGTCATTTGAAATTTTTAATTTTGCCGTCAAACAACGTTTTGGGGCTGTAGCTCAGCTGGGAGAGCACTTGCATGGCATGCAAGGGGTCGAGGGTTCAATTCCCTCCAGCTCCATTATAATCTAAGAATACATTTTCTCAGATAACATATACCATACACCCATTCTGCTAAAAGTTCTTTTATTAGTATATAATAAACTTGCAGTTTTTATTAAGGATAAAACAATGAAAGAAAAAATTTTAATAGTAGATGACGAAAAAGATATCGTCAAAATGCTCGATTATAATCTAAAAAAAGAAGGTTTTAGAACTATTTTTTCTTACGACGGCGAAGATGCGTTAGACTTAACAGTAAAAGAGCATCCAGATTTGATTATTTTAGATTTGATGTTGCCTGGTCTTGATGGCTTAGAGGTTTGCAAAACTTTAAAAAAAGAGAATAAAACCTCAAATATTCCCATAATCATGCTTACGGCAAAAGCTCAAGAATCGGATAAAATTATAGGACTTGAATTGGGGGCGGATGATTATATCACTAAACCGTTTAGCCCCAGAGAATTGCTTGCGCGTGTAAAGGCAGTGCTAAGGCGTATAAAGGATAAGGATAAAACCCCGGAAATATTACATATCGGTGAATTAACCATTGATTTTGCCAAGATTGCGATATTCGTTAAAGATAAACCAACAACAGTTACCGCTAAAGAATTCGAACTGCTTAAAACCCTAATACAGGCTAACGGTAGGGTTCTTTCCCGGGATTATCTTTTAGAAAATATTTGGGGTTTTGACCGTGCCATGGAAATTGAAACCCGCACTGTAGATGTGCACATAAGGACATTACGTAAAAAATTAAAAACAGAGGCAAAACGAATAATTACCGTTAAAAACTACGGCTACAGATTTAGGTTTGATGAAGATTAGATTTGGTAGCTTTAAGGCTAAATTAACACTCTCCTATATCCTGCTCATCGTTATTTCTTTTTGCTTCATAGGCTACTTTTTGGATAAAAACCTAGAAAAAAATGCCTTAAAGGATATTGAATTAAACCTTGTCAAGAATGCCTACCTTGTTGAGAATCAGATTGAGGTTATAGATTTAAAAAAAGAAAATACCGGTTATTTAGATTCTTTATCTAAAAAGCTAAGCCAGTTAATAAAATCACGCATTACGATTATCGATACACAAGGCCAAGTTTTGGCCGATTCAGGAATACCAGTGAAGGATCTTGTAAATATTGCAAATCACTCTGATCGCCCTGAAATAAAATTAGCCTTGAGCGGAAAAATTGGAAAAGAAATACGCTATTCCGATACTATAAAAATGGATATGCTATATATTGCTTTGCCGCTAAAAGATAAGCAGGGGATAAGAGGAGTTTTAAGGCTTGCGCTTCCTCTTGAGACCGCAAATCTGACGCTTCATGCGATAAGAAAGGCAGTTTTCTTTAGTCTTATTTTTGCTTTAGGATTTGCGTATATGCTAGGCTCACTTTTAGCGAGGGCAATTGTTAAACCGATAAACAGAATCAGCTACGTCAGCCGTAAATTTGCAGTCGGAGACTTTAGCCATAAAATATACATAAATTCAAAAGATGAAATAGGCGAGCTGGCCGCGGTTTTAAATAAAATGTCTCAAAGTTTAGAAGAAAAAATCCACGAGGTTGAGCTGCAAAATCAGCAGCTTAAGGCAATCTTAGAAAGCATGGTTGAAGGTATTATCGTTGTTAGCAAAAATAGCCGTATTGTCTCGGTTAACCGCGCCATAGAACAAATTTTCAGCATTAAAAAAACCGACATAGAAGGTAAAATTTTTTTAGAGGTAATTAGAAATACCGACATTGCGGAGATAACAAATCAAGTATTAAATAACGGTAGTTTTCTTTCCAAGGAACTCACACTTATTTGGCCGGTGCGAAGGATTTTTCAGGTCAATGCTTCAGCAATTTGGAAACAAAAAGTGATTGAGGGCTGTCTTTTGGTAATTCACGACATAACACAACTAAGACAACTAGAAACCATGCGCCGTGATTTCGTAGCCAATGTTTCACACGAACTTAAAACTCCACTTACTTCCATAAAAGGTTTTGTAGAGACTCTTCTTGACGGAGCCTTGGACGATAAGGCTAATAACCGTAATTTTATAAATATTATCAAAGACCATACCGAGCGTCTTAACAAATTAGTTGAGGATTTACTTTCTTTATCGCATCTTGAATCGCAGGAAACAACAATTGAGAAAACGAGTTTTAACTTAAAAGAGCATTTTGAAAAAGTTGTTTTTGGTTTCAAGACTCAATTAAAAAATAGAAATATAGCAATTAACAATGATTTAGCTACGGATATTTTGGTAATGGCAAATAAAGATAGAATAGAACAAGTATTTGCTAATCTTATTGATAACGCAATAAAATTTAACAAGGAAAACGGTTTCATCAAAATTTATTCTCAAGAGATAAACGGAAAAATAAAAATTACCATAGAAGATTCAGGTTTTGGTATTCCCGCAAAAGATATTCCGCGTATTTTTGAGCGTTTCTATCGCGTAGACAAAGCGCGCTCGCGCGACCTTGGCGGAACCGGCCTCGGCCTATCAATAGTGAAACATATTATCGAACTGCACAATGGTAATATCGGTGTAGAAAGCAGCGAAGGTTTTGGTTCAAAATTCTGGTTCATCCTTCCTAAATAACCACACAAAATATTTTACCCACATTTAACTTTGTCTTGAAGCCAATTTAACCTCCATATTTTATACTTTATCTGAAAAGTAAATAAGAAGGAGGTAAAAAATGGTAAACGTAAAAGGTGCAAATGGGGATTTGGTGGCAGCAAGTTTGCGCTCTATTATTCTTGAAGTAGAAGCTCTACTTAAGGCAATAGAAAACAACGATGTTGTGATGTATCAAGGCTTTGATGCCCATCTCAAAAAAGTAATTTTATCAATAAACTTACTAAGGAGAGGGATTCAAGAAAGGAGGTTTGCATGAAAAGGTGGAAAATTATTGTTTCTTTCCTCGTATTAATTTTCATTTCACAAGTTTCTTTTGCCGGCGAGGTTGATATTTTAGTTAAAAAACTTGTTGAAAAAGGAGTGCTTACGCCGGGCGAAGCGCAGCAAATTCTAACCGAAACCAAAGAAGAAATGAAAAAAGAAATTGCCCAGGCAAAATCAGAATTTTTACCCCAATGGATCCAGACCATGAAGGTAAAGGGCGATTTCAGGTTAAGGTATCAGTATGACCATGCAAAAGTTTTAGCTAATTCTACGACAAATAAAAGTGGCGATCAGAATAGGGCAAGAATCCGTGCGCGTTTAGGCATCGAGAGTAAAGTGAATGACAAGTTGTTGGTTGGCGTAGGTATTGCCACAGGAAAATCTGACGCGAGCGGCGACGCTGCCCGTTCTACCAATATAACGCTTGGCGGTGACGGAGGTTTTGGCAAGGAACCAATAGCTTTAGATTATGCCTTCGCGCAATATAGCCCAAAGCCATGGGCTACCCTTATTGGTGGTAAATTTAAGAATCCTCTTTGGGAACCGGGAGACCTTATCTGGGATACAGATATCAATCCCGAAGGCGGCGCGATTAAATTAAGCACTACAAAATTACTGCCCAAGACAGAACTATTCTTAAACACTGGCGTATTATTGGTGGAAAACAAAAGTACCTGGTCAGCTAATCCTACCTTGTTTGCCGTGCAACCAGGCATCGTCTACGATTTAAACGATAGAGTCCAGTTAAAAGGAGCCTTTTCTTATTACAATTTTAGCGGTGCTCGTGGCAAAGCGTTGAGCGGTTCATCTGGAACTAATAGCGGTGCTTCTACGGGTTTATGGTATAGCTATAGGAATATTATACCTGCGGTAGAAATTTCCGTAAAAGAACCGTTAAAATTTTTGGGTTCAGATATTCCATACTTTGCGCTCTTTGGAGAGTATGTTCAGAACGTAGCACTGCGGGCGAACGAAGATAAAGGTAATCAGAACACAGGTTATATGGCAGGATTTAAGGTCGGAGCTGAAAAGGTAGAAAAATGGGCTGATTGGCAAGTGAGATATAATTTTGCGATGTTGGAAAAGGACGCTGTTTTAGATATTCTTCCTGACTCTGACCGTTATGGCGGTAAAACCGGGATGAAGTCGCATGAACTTATGTTTGACTGGGGCTTAAGTAAAAATACCTGGCTTGGTATTGATGGATATTACGGCTGGCAGCTTAAAGGAAACTTTGGTTCTACCCAATCCAAACCCGCATCTGTGTTACAGGTTGATTGGAATTTGAAGTTTTAACTATAGGAAGAAAAACTTTACATAGATTTTACATTACCTTAACACAAATATAATATAAATAAAATATACTATAAATAAAATAGGAGGAAAATATGTTTAAAAAATTGTTAAGCAACTTAATCGTATCTATGTTTGCAATTTCCGTATTCGCCGCATCAGGAAAAAATTCTATCCAGATTAAAGGTTCGGATACCATGGTTAATCTCGGCCAGGCCTGGGCGGAAAAATATATGGAGAAAAATCCCATAGAGTTTATTGCGGTCACCGGCGGAGGTTCAGGCACAGGGTTTTCAAGCCTTATCAGTGCAACCTGTGATATTGCGATGAGTTCGCGCAACATTAAAGACAAAGAAATTGCTTTAGCCAAACAAAAAGGAGTAAATCCTTACGAAATAAAGGTCGCTTTAGACGGTTTGGCGGTAGTGGTAAGCCCTAAAAATCCCGTCAACAAATTAACTATTGGAGAGCTTGCGCAGATATTTAGCGGAAAAATTACTAATTGGAAGGAAGTGGGAGGAGAGGATAGAAAAATTGTTATACTTTCGCGTGAGGTTAATTCAGGTACTCACGTTTATTTCAAAGAGCATGTTCTAAGGAACAATGACCCCAGTTCAAAAGCGGAATTTACCTCCGGTGCATTAATGTTATCTTCTTCGCAGGCGATTGCCGATGAGGTGGCGAATAATCCTGCTGCTATAGGGTATTATGGTATGGGTTATGTTAGCAATAAGCAAAAAGCAATTATGGTAGCAAAAGATGTAAATTCTGAATTTGTCGTTCCGAATATTGGTAATGTGGTAAGCGGTAAATATCCTATTTCACGTCCATTATTTTTATACACAAATGGCCAACCTCAAGGGTTAGTAAAAAAATTTGTTGATTTTACCCTTTCAAAAGAAGGTCAAGAAATAGTGGTAAAGACAGACTTTGTGCCAATAAAATAGTTTATCCTCCTACGCCCTTTATTAGATAAGTAATAGTTCTGACGGGCTTCGGAGGACTTCGCTAAATAAAAAAAAGGTCCTCGTGCATAAGCTCAAAGAATTCATCATCGAGAAGTTAATCCTTATTTGCGGTTTAACTTCTATCATTTTCGTCCTGCTCATATTCTTTTTTCTGCTTAAATCCGGATTAGCCTTATTTAAAACAATAAATATAGGTGCTTTTCTTGCAGGAAAGAACTGGTACCCTATTTCTGAGCCTGGGGAATTTGGTATTCTGCCCCTGATACTCGGTTCGCTTTTAGTAACTTTAGGCGCGACAACAATTTCTGTTCCTGTCGGCGTAGCTTGCGCAGTTTTTATTTCGGAAATTGCTCCGGTAAAACTAAAAGAAATTTTAAAGGCAGGCATAGAACTTTTAGCTGCGATACCTAGCGTAGTTTTAGGTTTTATTGGTATTGTGACTTTGGTTCCTTGGGTAAAAACCATATTCAAATTACCCACAGGTCTTACTGCGCTTTCTGGTTCAATAATGCTTGCTTTTATGGCAATGCCCACAATTGTTTCTATTGCCGAGGATGCGCTTTACTCTGTTCCTAAGTCATATAAAGAAGGAGCCTTTGCTTTAGGCGCGACTCGTTGGCAGATGATTTACCGAGTGATGCTGCCGGCTGCTTCTTCCGGTATTTTAGCCGCGGTGATGCTAGGTATTGGCAGAGTTATCGGCGAGACCATGGCAGTAATGATGATTACCGGGAATTCCGCGGTTATACCTAAGAGTATACTCGAGCCGGTGCGCACACTTACCGCAACTATTGCCGCAGAAATGGGCGAAGCAGTAGTGGGTAGCGAGCACTATTTTGCGCTTTTTGCCGTAGGAATTGTATTATTTATTATCAGTTTTACGATTAACGTTACCGCGGATTTATTTTTACATAAAAAGCGATGAAAAAGAATCCATACCGGACAGAAAAAATAGCCTTTTTCTTTTTATTTCTGGCAACGCTTTTGATCGTAGTGCCGGTGGGGCTCATTGTTGTAATCATAATCCAAAAGGGTATTCCTGCTATAAATTGGCAATTTTTAAGCGATATGCCACGTCAAGGTATGCGCGCAGGCGGAATTTTTCCGGCAATAGTAGGAACCGTATATTTAGTGTCAGGTGCAGTTATTTTTGCTCTTCCTATTGGGCTTTTGGCAGCTATTTATCTGAGCGAGTACGCCAAGGATAATTTTTTAACTCGCATCATAAAGCTTGCTATAGTAAATCTTGCGGGAGTGCCTTCAGTGGTGTATGGATTATTTGGCTTAGCTTTGTTTGTAATATTTTTTAAATTCGGAGCCTCCATACTTTCTGGTTCCCTCACTTTAGGAATTATGATTTTACCGATCATCATCACAACCTCGCGCGAGGCCTTAGAAAGCGTGCCTTACTCTTTCCGCGAGGTAAGTTATTCTTTAGGCGCAAGTAAGTGGCAAACTATCCGTCACATTGTTTTACCTAACGCTATCCCCGGAATATTGACCGGAGCCATTTTAGGCTTAGGCCGTGCAGCAGGAGAAACTGCACCAATCCTTTTTACGGTTGCCGCCTTTTATTTGCCGAAACTACCTCAGTCTATTTTTGACCAGGCAATGGCGTTACCGTATCATCTTTATGTTATCTCCACGCAGGTGCCTAATGTTGATGAGAAAATCAGGTATGGAACAGCCCTGGTTTTGTTATTTTTAGTTCTATTTATGAATTTAATCGCGATTATTATACGTTATCAATTTAGAAAGAAGAAAAAATGGTAGTAAAATTCGATATACAAAATCTTAATATTTGGTTTGGCTCTATATGCGCCTTAAAGAATCTAACTATACAGATAGAGGCTAATAATATTTTAAGCGTTATTGGTCCTTCAAATAGCGGTAAAACTACTTTTTTAAGAATGTTGAATCGCCTAAATGAACTTGAGGCAAATTTTAAGATGAAAGGCACGGTAAAACTCGACGCAACAGATATTCTTAGTATAGACGAAGAGTATTTACGTAAGAAAGTAGGCATGGTTTTTGCGCTACCTTTGCCATTACCTTTATCTATATTTGATAATGTAGTTTATGGCGTCAAAATGCACGGTATAAGAAATAGAAAAAAATTACAGGATATTGTTGAAGCCGCTCTTAAAAAAGCGTATCTCTGGGAAGAGGTAAAAGACAGGTTGCAAGTTTCAGCCTTTAAACTATCCGGCGGCCAGCAGCAGCGGCTGTGTATCGCCCGTTGTTTAGCGGTTGAGCCGGAAGTTATTCTTTTTGATGAGCCCTGTTCCGGACTGGATCCGATTTCTACCGCAAAAGTAGAAGAAGCAATGCTTTGTTTAAAAGAACACTACACAATAGTTTTAGTCACCAATAACGTGAAACAAGCAGCGCGTGTGGGAGATAAAACAGCCTTTTTTTTAAATGGTGAATTAGTTGAGTTGGACGGTACTGACAAAATGTTCACCACACCTAGGGATGTGCGTACGGATGATTACATTAGAGGAAAATTCGGATAATACAATAAATATAAAAATATGTCTCAAATAACAGTTAAAGACCTTAATTTGTGGTACGGCGATTTCCAGGCGTTAAAAGATATTAATGCTTTATTTAGCGAAAAGAAGATTACTGCAATTATCGGGCCTTCAGGTTGTGGTAAATCCACACTGTTACGTATTTTTAATCGTATGAACGATTTAATTGAAGGTGTGCATACAAGCGGAGAAATTATTATTGACGAAGAAAACATACTTAATCATAAAACAGATTTAGTTTTATTACGTAAAAAAATAGGTATGGTATTTCAAAGGCCTAATCCATTTCCTCTTTCAATATATGAAAATATTGCCTTTGGTTTAAAAATTCATGATTCGCTAAGCAGGGTTGTTCTTGATGAGGTGGTCCAGGAGAGCCTAGGGCAGGTAGATTTATGGGATGATTTGAAAGATAAACTAAAAAAGTCCGCTTTAAGCTTATCGCTTGAACAAAAACAAAGGCTCTGCATTGCCAGGCTTATTGCAGTAAAGCCAGATGTGTTGCTTATGGATGAACCTTGTTCAGCCCTTGATCCTCAAGGCATGCAAAGGGTTGAGGAATTAATGCGTGAACTAAAAGATAAGTATACTATAATAATAGTAACGCATAATATGCAACAAGCAGCAAGGGTAAGTGATGATACGGGTTTCATGCTTTTGGGAGAATTGATAGAATTCGCTAAAACCGACGATATATTTACTAAGCCAAAAGATAAACGCACAGAGGATTATATAACCGGTAGATACGGTTAAATAATGATTACATCGATTAAATGCAGATTACACAGATGGAACAACGTGATTCTTTAGCTGAAAAAATAATTGCTTGTATTTAAATACTAAATTATTTCTTATATTAATTTAATCTGTATAATCATTCTAAAATCTGTGTAATCTTTTATTAAAAGGAGGTAATAACGATGGAACGACATTTTCATGTAGAACTTGATTTATTACACAAAGAAATCTTAAGGATGGCGGTAACCGTGGAGGAGGCAATTTATAAATCCATTGAAGCGCTAAAAAATCGTAGCAAACAGGAGGCAGAGGATATTATAAACGCCGATGATAAAATTGATGAAATAGAATTGGCTATTGATGAACGCTGTATAGATCTTATTGCGCGGCATCAACCTATGGCAGCAGATTTACGTTTTTTGACTACTGCCATGAAAATTAACGCAGAGCTAGAACGCATTGCGGATTTAGCCGTAGATATTTGCCAGCGGGTTTTAGAGTTGGTAGATAAACCGCTGCTAAAGCCTTTGGTGGACATACCAAAACTTTCCGGTATTGCCCAAGAGATGGTGCGTAATTCTATAGATGCGTTTATTAAACGAGACGTAGCATTGGCAAAAAAGGTAGTGCTCTCTGATTCTCAAGCGGATAATTTGCGCAATCTTGTTCAACGAGAACTGATCAACGATTATATGGCGCGTGATCCATCAACTGCCGACAGGGCAGTGCCCTTGCTTCTTATCGCAAGGCACCTTGAGCGCATTTGTGACCATACTACTAACATCGCTGAAGATGTTGTGTATATGGTTGAAGGCAAAGTAGTTAAACATCATCCCGAAGAACTTTCGAAATAATTGTTGTTGAGAGGTTGTTGCAAAATAAGAATTGTCTAACAGGAGAATCGAGATGAAAGAAAAGGCAGCCATATTTTTTAGGTTAAACTTTCTGTTTATTTTATCGGCTTGTATGCTTTTGAGCCGCGTTTACGCTTACGATGATAATGATTTTCAGGTTTGGAATACAGATTATGAAGAAAAAAAGATAAATGAAAAATTTAAGATATCGCTAGAGGAAGAGTTTCGTTGGGGTGATAATGCCAGCGAGCTTTATTATCAACATTATGAACCAGGCATAACTTATATTGTTGATAAGTATTGGGATGTAAGTTTAAAATATCGTCATATTTACGATAAGAAAGGCGACAAGTTTAAAGTAGAAAACCAACCTAATCTTAACGCTAATTTAAGATGGGAATTCTTAAATTTTCCTTTTGAGAACCGTTTCCGGCTAGAATACCGGCATTTTGACTACCAGGTGGATTCATGGCTATACCGCGATAAAATTATGGTTAAATCGCCCTGGAAATTTACCAAGTTTGCAATTCAGCCTTACCTAGCTAATGAGATATTTGTCAATTTTTATAATACAACTTTTTCCAGAAACAGATTTTATGCCGGATTGGGGTTTGCTTTTACCAAGAACGTCAAGGCAGAAATTTATTACTTGTTACAGAGTACCAAAAGTTCTCATAAATGGTCAGCGGCAAATGTTTTAGGCACAGCCATCAAGTTACTTTTTTAGGCCGCATAATATAATAAAAACATTGCAATTGATGCCAGTGATGTGCTTTTTCTCTCCTCTGATTGGGAAAAATCCGCTTGAACCCGAATTTTGCGATAGAAAGGTAGTTATTACATAAATGGTAGTAAGACTAATGGTTAGCGCAATGGCCGATGTATCTAGATGGTGCATCGCAAAATGCGCCTACCCTAATATTCACATTAAGGATGGCCGCCCCCAATTTTATAAATAAAAGGTTAGCTCTAATATCTAAAGCTAATCAATAAAAATAATGGTTCTCGCTAAGAGCGCACCTCTCAATAAAATTGGGGTGGCGGGGTTACCCAGCCCTTTCATTTGAAAGGGCCGCCCCTCGGGCAACTTTTTCCTGCCTACTTCGCAGGCGATAAAAATTTGGGTTGAATAGCTATAAAGGCTAACGTATAATATACCTGCATTTTGTTCATATTTCCCTCGCTATATTGTTATATAATTGTAGAAAACGCCGCTGGCGAAAGGTGTATTTAGTTTGCTTACCTTAGGTTGTCAAGTTTCAAGTGCCGGGAAAATTTACGAAGCAGTGGATAGGGCGGTTGCGCTTGGTTGTAGCACCATGCAGATATTTGCCCGTAATCCGCGTCAGTGGAGGAAAGTTTCTTTAGGCGAAGAAGACGTAAAGATTTTCAAAGAAAAAGTCAAGAACGCGCAGATTAGCCCAGTTGCGATACATATTCCTTATACGCTTAATCTTGCCGCAGCCAAAGAAAGCTTTCATAAAATAACTATCAGAGATTTTATTGAAGACTTACTTGAGGCAGATCGTCTCGGCGCCGACTATTTGGTAACCCACATGGGTTCGTATAAAGGTACGACTCAGGCGAAAGGGCTTTCGAAGATTGCTAAGGCGCTCAAAAAAATTCTGAAATCTGCCGGTAGTATTAAGACCAAAATTCTTCTTGAAAATACTTCGGGTAGCGGTAATTGGTTGGGGTATGTTTTTTCACACCAGAAATTTGTTTTGGAGTCCATTGACTGGCATGAAAACGTTGGTTTGTGCCTGGATACGGCACATACCTGGGCTGCCGGTTATAAAATTAACGAAGCGGATGGGCTGAATCGTCTCCTTGACGAAATTAACCAAGAAGCAGGGATGACGCGGCTTAAACTCATCCATCTCAACGATACGCGCGAAAAATTGAACTCGCTAAAAGACCGGCATTGTGACATTGGCGCCGGAAATATTGGTAAAGATGGTTTTCGCCTGATACTACAACATCCGCAGCTAAAAAATATACCTTTTATTCTAGAAACACCGAAAGAGAGCGAGGAAGATGATATGAGGAATTTGAAAATGGTTAGGGAACTGTATGATGGAAAAATATAAATGATTCCAGTGATTAGGAGAATGATTCCGGAGATTAAAAATCACTGTAATCTTTTCCAAATCACTGCAATCAATTCCGAGCGAAGCGAGAAATAAAATGGAATATAATAAAGAAACAGACAAGAAGTGGCAGGAATTTTGGCTTCGTGAGCGTACTTTTAATACCGACACAAACGATAGCAAAAATAAATATTACTGCCTGGTAATGTTTCCTTATCCCTCGGCAGCTTTACATGTTGGCCATGCGCGTAATTATGTTATCGGAGACGCGGTAAGCCGTTATAAAAGGATGAAAGGTTTAAATGTCCTTTCGCCTATGGGTTTTGATGCTTTTGGCCTACCCGCAGAAAATGCTGCCATAAAAGGAGGAATACATCCCAAGACCTCTACGCTTAATAACATTGCGACCATGAAAAATCAATTGAATACTTGGGGTATAGGCTATGACTGGGAAAGGGAAGTAATTTCCTGTTTGCCCGAATACTACAAATGGACACAATGGATCTTTACCCGGCTTTTCGAGCGAGGCTTAGCTTATAAAAAGAAAGCGGCAGTAAATTGGTGCCCGTCATGCATGACTGTTTTGGCGAATGAACAGGTAATTTCTGGGGCCTGTGAGCGCTGCGACAGTAAAGTTATTGAAAAAGATTTAGAACAATGGTTTTTTAAGATTACCGCTTATGCTCCGAGGCTTCTCGAAGATATCGAGCTGCTTACAAAATGGCCTGAGCGTGTAAAAATTATGCAGACCAACTGGATAGGTAAAAGCACAGGTGTAAATATTGATTTTAAGGTTGAGGGAGAGGAAAAAATGCTCACGTGCTATACGACGCGCGTGGACACTGTTTTTGGCGTGACTTATATGGTGCTTGCTCCGGAGCACCCGATGATCTCCGAACTCATCAAGGACAACCCCGAAGCGCCAAAGATTTACAAATTTATAGAAAAAGTGCGTACGCAGGATAAAAATGACCGCGCCGCTGTTCAGGTAGAAAAAGAAGGAGTTTTTACCGGTCGCTATGTCACCAACCCGGTAAACGGCAAAAAGGTTCCTCTTTGGATCGCTAATTATGTTTTGATGGAATACGGCACTGGGGCAGTAATGGCTGTACCGGCTCATGACCAGCGCGATTTTGAATTTGCTAAAAAATACGGTTTGGCTATAGAAGTAGTAATCGACAATCCCACGCAACACTTAGAAGTATTTCAGATGACTGCCGCCTATATTGAAGCCGGCATAATGGTGAATTCAGCTCAATTTAACGGCTTAGGCAATCGCGAGGCTATAGAAAATATTGCTGACTGGATGGAGAAGGAAAAAACAGGAAAACGCTCGGTCCATTTTCGTTTACGCGATTGGCTCATTTCCCGTCAGCGTTATTGGGGCGCCCCTATCCCGGTTATTCACTGTAATACATGCGGTTGTGTAGCTGTGCCAGAGAAAGATTTGCCGGTGATGTTGCCGGAAAACGTGGCTTTTAAGCCAACGGGACAATCCCCATTGCTTGATTGCGCTGAATTTTTACATACGACCTGTCCTAAATGTGGCGGTAAAGCCAGACGCGAAACCGATACCATGGATACTTTTGTGGATTCCAGCTGGTATTTCTTACGTTACGTTTCGCCCAAAGAAAGCAATCAAGCCTTTGACAAAAATGTGGTTAATAAATGGCTTCCGGTAGACCAATATATCGGCGGCGTAGAACACGCAATTTTACATCTGCTTTATTCGCGTTTCATTACCAAGGTGCTCTACGATTTAAAATATATTGATTTCCAAGAACCGTTCGCCGCGCTTTTTACCCAAGGTATGATTGTGAAAAACGGCGCGAAGATGTCGAAGTCCAAAGGAAACACCGTAGCCCCGGATTACATTATCGATAATTACGGTGCGGACGTGATGAGGCTCTATATTCTTTTTATGGGTCCGCCGGAAAAAGATGCAGAATGGCAGGATGAAGGCCTGCTCGGCGCCTGGCGCTTTCTGCAAAGAGCTCTGCGCTTGGTGGATATGTTAAAAGATTACCGAGAGGTAAAAGAAGAAGGGGGGCTTAATAATTACGAAAAAGATTTAGTACGTAAAATTCATTTTAGTATCAAAGAAGTAACCCAGGATCTGGAAGGGGATTTCCAATTTAATACCGCTATTTCCAGAATTATGGAACTGGTTAATCAAGCGTATAAAAGCATTAATGAAGGAACGGTAAGAAAAGAGATTTTTCAGCAAGCCGTGGACACGATATTTTTACTGCTCTCTCCCTTTACCCCGCATATTAGCGAAGAGGTAAATAGTGCTTTGGGTTTTAAAGAGTCAATTTTAAAAAGAAACTGGCCGTGTTTTAGTGAAGAATATATTAAAACCGAAACTGTCGAAATTGCAGTTTCTGTAAACGGTAAAGTACGTGATAAATTAACTATTCATGTAAACTGGAGTAAAGAAGAAATAGAAAAGAAAGCTCTTACCTTAGAGAAAGTACAGCATTTCCTTGCCGGTAAACCGCCAAAAAAAGTCATCTACATAGAAAAGAGGATGATTAACATCGTTGTCTAGAGGCACACGGCGACAGGTGTTTCTTTAAAAGCATGTTTTCTCTAACCTCCTACGAGCGCAAGGTTCTTATTTTTATCGCCGCGCTGATTTGTTGTGGCGCGGTTTTAAAAGTTTTACATGTAAATCTTTCCAGGCAAAAGGCCGCTCAGGAAACAAAAGAAATAGTTTCTACGCATATCCAAAACAAAAATATTCCAGCCAAGCAGATTATTATTAATGTAAACACCGCATCCCAGGAAGAACTGCAGGCACTTCCCGGTGTAGGGCCGGAAATTGCCCGACGTATTATCGAATACCGGCAACGGCACGGCCATTTTCTAACGTTAGGAGATTTAGAAAAAGTCAAAGGGATTGGAGTAAAGAAGCGAGAAATGATTAAGGATCGTATAAGTTTTTAAGTTGATATGTTGATAGGTTGATATGTTGGCCGGTTGACAGGTTATCATGTTGATAGGTTAGTAGGTTGGTATGTTAATAGGTTGATAAACAGATAGAGGGGATGTAAATAAAAACTGGCCAAAAGAGGTGTTTAAGAATAAATTTATAGCCGCGTTACTTAATTTCTGGCTTTTTCTGGCTTTTGCCAGCGGAATAGTTATTGCTTACCATTTTCCTTCCTTTTTGATTTTTATTTTTTTATTTATAATCTCAGCTATCCTAAGTATATTTTTTTATAAAAAACAAACGCTTTTACTTTCAGATGTCTTTATCGTTATATTATTTATTTCTTTAGGCGCGCTGATATTTTTACCCCATGCGTATCAAAATCCAGATAATTTTTTTAATCAAGAGAACGCATATACCTTAAAAGTTTCTTCCCTGCCGGCCTGTCGCCATTCACAAAATACCTTTTTTGCTGAAATAAGCAAAATAAACGGTATCCCTATAGTGTTACGAGCGAGAGTGGTCGACTATACCAGAAAAATGAAGTATCTCGACCAATATGAGACAACAGGGAGATTATCCAGAAGAAAATTTGGTAATTTTGATTTCTATTCTTTATGGATAAAATCAAACGCCGTCTCTATAGAATTACCGGCGCATATAGAGGATAGAATTACCAGAAGATTAACCTATCATCTTCTCGATGTTTTTAAAAAAAACTTAACCGACGAAAGCTATAGATTTCTTGCCTCTGTCTTTTTAGGAAGAAGAGAATTGCTCGAGAGAGATGAAAAAAGTGTTTTTACCGATGCCGGCATTGCCCATCTTCTGGCTATCAGCGGTTCCAATATTGGATTAACGGCTGTAGTACTGTTTTTTATTCTCAAACTTTTTAGTGTGAAATTCAGGGTGTGTTTATTGATTTCAATTTTTTTTCTGGTTATATACACTTTTATTACCGGCTCTAGCCCCCCGACTTTGCGGGCAACGATTATGTATGCGGTATTTTCCGCAAGTTTCTTTGTGAAAAGAAAACTGAATCCTTTTAATTCTTTAGGCTTGGCCGGCGTGATTTGTCTTTTGCTCCAACCTACTTGGCTTTTTGACGTGGGATTCCAGCTTTCTTTTCTTTCGATTTTTGCGCTTATTTTAGGCTTTAAAATGTTTCCTATACGGCCATCAAGGCTTGAGTTTTTAAATCAGGTACAATATCTTTTCTTTTCCTCTTTATACGTAACTATCCTGATAACTCCCCTGGTTGCTTATTATTTTGGAAGGATTTATATTCTTAGTATTTTCAACAATATCATTCTTATCCCATTCTTTACGCTCATTTTAGTCGCTAATTTTCTTCTTATTATTTTTTCACCTTTTCAAATAATTGCGCAATCTATCGGTGCAATACTTTCCGCCCTTATTCCCATATTTTATAAACTTTCCCAATGCTTAGGCTCATTGAAGTTTTCTTTTATCAATTTTTATTTTTCTATGCGCGCCGTATTTTTCTATTATCTTATTCTGTCCGTTTTTCTTATTGCAAAGGCCAGGCTATCCCGCTTCAGAATAAGTTTTAACAGCACAAGAAGCACTTGATTGCGTTTGCACCCATATTTTCCGTATAAATAAAAAAGCGGCCGATATAAAGAATATAACCGATTTTTAATCCGAAGAAAAAAGGCCAATTCTAATTAGAGGTTCCATTTACGCTATGCTCTTTTTATCTATTTTCGGTTCCCAGGTAAAGATTGCATGGAAGTAATTAAGTTTTTGCTGAAATTTTCATAAAAGCTAAAGCGTTTGACAAACAGAAGGGCTTTTGGTATAGTCTTTTCTACCGATTACAATATGATAATATCAATTAGAAAAATCATCATTTTTTGCGTTTTAGTTCTTTTTTCCTTTACTGCCTATCCCTTTTGGATCTGGTCGCCTAAAACCCAAAAGTGGAAAAACCCAAAATATTCTGCCCTGGCTACGCCATTCTTACAGTTTAAAGAAGCGGAGAAATACTTTAACGACAAGCAATACAAAGAAGCCGAGCGGGAGTTTCGCAAACTTCTTATCCATTACCCCGATTCGCGTGAGGCTGCGGAGGCGCAGTATTTCCTTGGCAGGTGCTTAGAGGCTTTGAACCAGCCCTATCAGGCGTTTGCGGAATATCAGAAGGTAATTGACAGTTATCCAAACAGCCAGCGGATCAACGAAATAGTGGAGCGAGAATATAATATCGGCGAGTATTTTTTAAATAGAGAGCCAAAAAGGTGGTTGGGCGTATCGCAGTATGATTTCATGGACCATCCTTCCATAGAAATTTTCAAAAAAATTGTCGATAAAGTTCCTTATTCTCCTTATGCATCAAAAGCTCAGTATAAAATAGGCCTGCTTTTAATGAAACTGGGCCGATACGACGAAGCGATGGATGCGTTTCAGAAGGTAAGCGATAATTATCCCGACTGCGAGTGGGCCGCGCCCTCAAAATATCAGCTTGCCATTGCTACCTCAAAGGCGGTTGGTGGAGCTGATTATGATTCTACCGCCATAGAAGATGCGACTAAAAAACTGAATGAGTTTATCAAAGGCCATCCGGATGCGGATATTTCTCCGCAGGCTTCGGCGCAACTTAAAGAGATGCGTAATAGAGAAGCAAAAAAGAATTTCGATATCGCTGAATTTTATGAAAAACAGAGGAAGTATAAAGCCGCCGAGGTATATTATAAGGTAGTGCTCGAAAGGTATCCCGACAGTGATTACGTAGACAAAGCAAAGGCAGGCTTAGAAAAGTTAACAGAGAAGAAATAATGAAACAGCATATAATTATTTTTGCGCTTTTACTTACCGCCGGATGCGGTTATACTACCAGGGGTTTTCACTATACCAACGATAAAATAGTAGTTATCCCCGCAACGAACAAGATAAACATTGCCTCCGACAATAGAAAATATTCTAATTTTACCAGTTATCCTATTTTGCTCGAAAATAGATTTACCAATGTTTTAATAAATAAATTTATTATAGACGGCCACCTTAAGGTAGTGAGCGACGATCCGGCTGCTCTAAAACTTTCTTGTGAAATTACCGACTACCAGCGTGAAGCGGTAAAGTATACGAATAGCGAAGACGTGAAAGAGCAAAAACTGTGGCTTCACGTAAAAATGAAATTAAATGATCCAATGGGTGAGGTAGCCAAAGAAAGGGATATTGTGGGGCAGGCAAGTTACTTTCTCACCGGCGCAAACAGTAAAAGCGAAGCCGCTGCCCAGAATGATCTTATCGAGGATACCGCTCGACGTGTACTGGAAGCTATTGTCGAAGAATGGTAGGTATCAGTGGATGGGAATACCAAACTTTTTCTTGTTGCCAGTGCTGATTTCTCCCAGCGTTATACCGCAATCGAGGCTATAAAAAGAAAAATACTAAAGGAAAAATCTACCGCCCTCAACATTCTTACCTGCTATAGCAAGGACATAGAACTCAAAGATCTCCAGGAAAGAATTCTCACGTTTTCTTTTGACTCCCAAAAAATAGTTGTTTTTAAAGACGCGTACCATTTATCTAAAGAAGTAAAAGATTTTATGGTAAAAAGTTTTAAAACTATATGTTCATTTAATTATCTTATCTTTGAAATGGAAAAAGATTATACTCAGCTTATGAGGGATAAAAAAATCATTTCCGATAAGTTTCTCGGGTTTATTCTGCGTAAAGCTCTCCGGCCAAAACTGTCTATGGCGCATAAGGAGTCAACATTGGAGGATTTCAGAAGCGCGCTGCACAGGAATGACGTTGCATCCGCCCTTTATATTTTAGGAAAGCTTTTTGAGGCAAAGGCGAGTGAAAAAGAGCGGGAGATATTGGGGTTACAGATAGTAGGTTTGCTTGTGAGCGAACTTTCTTATCTTTCGAACTCTTTTGTGAAGCAAAAGTATTTTGATTATCTCTGGCAGACAGACCGAGCAATCAAAGAAAAAGGCATCGAACCGCGATTTGCGATCGAACTTTTTCTTTCTAAGACGCTGGTTGGATAACTTTACTTAAAAGTTTGGATAGATGGCTTTTTCTGCGAGCAGCTTTATTGGGATGGATCATCTTTTTCGCGGCAGCTTTATCGAAAACCTTATAGATTGTTTTGAGTGCTTCTTTTGAAGCTTGTAAATCTTTGCTTTCGATAGCTTTCTTGAATTTCTTAACCGCAGCACGAATTGTTTTCGCTATCCGTACATTGTGTGCGTGTCTTCGTATGTTTTTACGAAGGTCTTTTTTTGCAGCTCGTCTTTGTGGCATATATTTCTCCTTTTAATGTTTATAAAATATAACATATCCGATTGTATATGTCAACACATAAATCTATCTTAAAATCTGCCGGTATTGTTGGTTTCGCCACACTTTGCTCCCGTATTTTGGGTTTTATCCGGGACATGGTCATTGCCAGGTTATTCGGTGTGTATGTCTATGCCCAGGCATTTGTTATCGCGTTTAAAATTCCCAATTTGTTGCGTGATTTCATCGCAGAAGGCGCAGCAAATGCAGCCATAGTGCCGGTATTGAGCGAATATGCTCTCAAGCGTTCCAAAGAAGATTTTTGGGAATTAGCCAATGTTATATTGAACCTTATGCTTGTTGTTTTGACAGTTCTTACCATAGCGGGTATTATCTTTGCCCCTTTTGTTGTCAAAATCATCGCTCCCGGCTTTGTCGCTGACCAGTGTAAATTAGCCACTACGATCACTTTAACCCGTATCCTGTTTCCGTACCTTTTATTAGTCGGTCTGGCTGCGTATGCGATGGCGGTGTTGAATTCCCTGAAACATTTTAGCATCCCTGCGTTTGCACCATGCCTATTGAATATCTCGCTGATTAGTTTTACTTTGTTTTTTGGCGAAGGAATCAAAGGCCTATCGTTAGGAGTACTCGTGGGTGGATGCCTGCAGCTTGCTATCCAAATACCGGTATTATACAGGAAAGGCTTTCGTCTTAAGTTGTTTCAAAACTTCACGCATCCCGAGGCCCTCCCGATAGGTAAGCTTCTTGTGCCGCGGCTTATCAGCAATTCAATTTACCAGCTCAATAATTTTGTAGATTCCATATTTGGCTCACTTGCCTGGATTGTGGGCGACGGCGGCATCGCGGCGCTGTATTTTGCTTATCGGCTGATTCTTTTTCCTATAGGAATATGCAGTACATCCCTTTCTCAGGTGTTGCTGCCGACATTCTCACGTTATGCCGTTGAATCAGATCGCAAGAAGCTCGTGCAATCGCTTTCATTCGGCCTGCGTGCCACTTTTTTTGTTATGGTCCCTGCCTCGGTATTTTTTATGGTAGCATCCCGGCCGATTATTAGTACTATTTTTCAGGGAGGAAGTTTTGATCGATATGCCGTGTATATGACCGCAGATGTTTTATTTTTCTACAGTATCGGGCTGTGTGCTTATGCGGCAACCAAGATTTTACAATCCTGTTTTTTTGCTCTCAAAGATACCTCTACTCCCACCAAACTTTCGGCCGTTGCTCTGGTAATAAATATTGTCTTAAACGCGCTTTTAATGTTTCCAATGAAATTATCGGGTATTGCGCTTGCCACCTCTCTCTCGGGGATCGTCACGAGTATTATTTTATTTCTTATTATAAGAAAGCGAATTTCATTCTTTGAAACTCGTCGCGTTCTCGTTTCGTTTCTGAAGGCAACAGTGGCGAGCCTAGCCATGGGGCTGATATGTTTTTTTGTGTCACGACGGATGGCGTTTGCGTCTACCGCAATGTTGACTAACTTTATGCACTTGGGGATTGTCGTAGCTACGGCAGGAGTTTCGTATATCGTATTTAGTTTCTTATTGAGGGCCGCCGAGATAGAGGAGTTGTGGCGATGGATAGCAAAGAAAAAATAAAACACCTGCCACAAAGCCCCGGGGTTTATTTGATGAGAAACGATGCGGGGGAAATTATCTATGTCGGTAAGGCCGCCTTGTTACGAAAGAGAGTGGCCAGTTATTTCAGCAAGAACGTTTCCTCTAAAACCGCTATTTTGAGCGAGCACATCGCCGACATTGAATATATCGAGTGTAGCAGCGAGGAGCAAGCGCTCATTTTGGAAGCGGCGTTAATCAAAGAAAAAAAACCGAAATATAATATTGCTCTGCGGGATGGTAAAAGTTACCCTTGTATCGAAATTACCAAAGAAACGTTCCCTCGCGTCTTTATTTCGCGGCCAAAGAAAAAAACAAACAGTATTCTTTTTGGGCCATACCCAAGGGCAGCATTACTCAAGCCAGCTTTAACGCTTATCAGGAGGATTTTTCCGTTCCGTTCCTGCCGGAATATGCCCAAACATGCGTGCTTGTTTTTCCATTTGCGTCTTTGTCCCGGACCATGCATAGCTCACATTTCGATACTTTCATACCAAGAGTATATCGAGGCTGTTATAAAGATTTTGCGCGGCGAGCGGAAAGAATTAATCGAGCAACTACAGGCTCGTATGGATATATCGGCAAAACAGAATCGATTCGAAGAGGCAGCCGGCCTGAGAGATAAGTTGCTTGCCTTGCATAATCTTTATCAGGGTAAAGCCCCCGAGCATGAGCTTATTGCATTGAAAGAGTTTTTACATTTACCTTCTATACCTTTGGTCATTGAAGCCGTGGATATCTCGTGTTTGAGCGGTAAAGAAGCTACCGGTTCAGTCGTGGTTTTTAAAGATGGTTTTGCCGATAAAAATGCGTATCGCCGTTACCGTATTAAAGAAACGCACGATAGCGACGACTATGCCATGATGCGCGAAGTAGTGAGAAGGCGATACGGCCGGCAGCTGCAAGAACATAAAAGAATGCCGGACCTCATTGTTATTGACGGCGGCCTCGCTCACGCGCAAGTCGCGAAAGAGGAGCTGGATAAGTTAAAGCTGACGATTCCTCTCATCGGTCTTGCTAAACAAAACGAAGAGATTTGGTTTCCCGGAGCAAAAACCGCTTTGACTATTGCTAAGAATAATCCCGCCTTGCATGTAATCCAGAGGGTAAGAGATGAAGCTCACCGTTTTGCACGCAAATATCATTTGTTATTAAGGAGTAAACGAATAATAAATAAAGGGTTAGAAGGGGTAGTAAGGGTTAAGAAGGGGCAAGTTGGAAGATAACCCCATCCTACCCCCTGGACAAAATTATGACTGATTTTGAAAAAAAAGTATTACAAGTAGTTTCAGAGATACCGTTAGGCGAAGTGCGCAGTTATAAGTGGGTGGCTTCGAAGATTGGTAAGCCTCGCGCCTGGCGTGCGGTGGCGAATGCGCTAAAGAAAAACGATTTTCCCCTATTTATTCCTTGCCACCGGGTCATACAATCGTCAAAAAAATACGGCGGTTATTCTTTAGGCTGCCGCCTGAAAAAGAGCTTAATAAATTTAGAGAAAAATATAAAAGATGTGATACAATAGATAACATATGGAAATTCAATTGTGTGGATGTGTATGCGGTTTTTGCTGTATTTTTCGCGCGACAATACGTTTTATCTGCAGGGAGGTAGAAAATGAATTTTAAGGATATCCTGGATATAATGATCGAAAAAGATTTATCCGACGTCTTCTTACGTGCCAATAGCAATCTTCGGGGCAGGTTATATTCGAATGTACAGGTGGTTAAGGATGATGTATTGAGCGTCGATGAGATTGAGGAGATCATAAAGGATATTACCAAGGAAACCGATAGGGAAAAATTAGAAAAAGCCCGAGGTTGTGAATTTACGTATTGGTACAGAGATAACTGGCGTTTTCGTGTCGGCGTATTTTATCAAAGAAATTCGATAGCGCTGGTAATACGAAAAATCGATTTACGGATACCTTCTTTTGATAAGCTTAATCTTCCCACGGCTGTATTGGAAAAATTCTGCCGAGAGCGCCGCGGCATGATTTTGATGACTGGTATTACCGGTAGCGGTAAATCAACCACTATCGCTAGTATGATCGAATACATTAACCAGAATTTTGGCAGGCACATTCTTACTATCGAAGAGCCGATCGAATTTACGTTTACTGATAAAAAATCAATTATCAATCAGCGCGAGATAGGTAACGACGTTATTACGTATTCGGATGCTTTGCGGCAGTTCGCGTTACATTCTCCCGATGTGATTTTTATCGGTAATATCCGCGACGCTGAAACATGTTATGCGGCCTTGACTGCCGCGGAAACCGGGGTGCTCGTGTTTTCGACACTACATACGGTTAACGCGACTTCTACGGTTGAGCGGATTATTAATTTTTTTCCTCCGCATCAGCATGCGCTCATCAGGGAACAGCTCTCATTTCTTCTGAAGGGAGTTATTTCGCAGCGCTTGGTTCCCCGTCGGGACACGGCAGGCCTTATCCCTGCGTACGAAACAATGGTACTGAGTCCTTCGGTTTCTCGTCTTATGCTTGAGAATAAAATTTGGGAAATTCCCAAATACATTACCGCCGGAGATATCTATGGGATGAAGAGCTTCAACCAAAGTTTGTTGGGGCTTGTCGGCGAGGAGAAGATTACCCCTCAAGTAGCTTTAGAATCCGCGGATAAGAAAGAAGAATTGGAGCTTGAGCTGCGTAATAAAGGATTAATGTAGAAAGACCGCTACGGCTGCGCTGTTGGTTATTGAACCGCAGAAAATTCCTATGGTTTTATAAATTGCGCGCATCCATGCCTGATATGTTTCATGTAATAATACGAGTGGTAGAACGGTAACGGGTATTATGGAAGAAATTAAAAATACCATAAGTCTTTTTGAACAAGAATTGAGCAATTTAAAAACCATGCTGGCATTGGATGATAAAAAGCGCGGTATCCAAGCGTTACAGTCAAAAATGACCGCTACTTCCTTTTGGCAGAATCAAAAAGAGGCAACGCAGGTTGTTGAAGAGCTCAAAAGCCTTAAAAATGATGTCGACGATTGGGATGTGTTGCATATTAAATTAGATGAATTGAAAGACTTGTTGTCTATTTTTGATGTGTCGTACGAGAAAGATATGCTCAATGAGCTTAAAAAGTTGGGAGCGAGCCTTGAAAAATTAAAATTACGTGTTTTGTTTGTTGATAAACTTTCTGGGGCAAATGCCATTGTCGAAATTAACGCCGGTGCCGGCGGTACCGAAGCCTGCGACTGGGTGAATATGATGTATCGTATGTATTTTCGCTGGACAGAGGAGAAAGGGTTTAACCTAACTGTCTTGGAAGAACTGAAGGGAGAGGAGGCGGGGATAAAAAATATTACCTTTTTTATTGAAGGTTTACGCGCGTATGGTATGCTTAAATCCGAACGGGGAGTGCATCGACTGGTCAGAATTTCGCCTTTCGATGCGAACAAGCGCCGTCATACCTCTTTTGCCTCGGTTGATGTTATTCCGGAAATAAAAGATGATGTGGAAATCGAAATAAAACCCGAGGAGCTTAAAATTGAAACTTTTCGTGCTTCCGGTAAAGGCGGACAACATGTTAACCGCACCGATTCGGCGGTCAGGATCACCCACGTTCCTACCGGGATAGTGGTTGGTTCGCAGAATGAGCGTTCGCAGCATCAGAATAAGCAGTTTGCTTTCAGGGTGTTACGCGCGAAATTATATGAACGCAAAGAGGAAGAGAAAAAAAAGAATTTGGAAAAGATTTCCGGCACCAAGCGTAAAATAGAATGGGGATCTCAGATCCGTTCGTACGTATTGTATCCGTACTTGTTGGTAAAAGACCATCGTACGGATTTAGAGAGTCACGATGCCTGGGGTGTTTTAGACGGTAAACTAGACGATTTTATCTACGCATACTTAAAGCAAAGCCGATGCTAAAAAATTTTATACTTGCTTCCTGTCAGCGAAAGATAGACACCCTTAAGCCTCAAGTTGCGATTGTACTGCACAAGGAGATTCCCACGCCATCTTTGCATGAAGCTGTTTCTTTTTCCGGCTTTGTCAGCCGGGTCAATTCCTTTGAACAAGAATTGCGGACAAAAGCTGATAGTTTTTTCAAGGAAAAAACTCAAGCCTATCGCGCCCTCCTTGCCGATAAAACAAAAGAGACAACCGAGGCAGACTATCGGGTTGTAGTGGACGGTATTTTTGAAGAGATACTGCCGTTTTATTTTGCACTGGTGAGAGAGGCGTCGCGGCGTACCGTACGCATGCGCCATTTCGATGTGCAGATACTGGGCGGGGTAGCGTTACACAAAAACAAGATTGCGGAAATGACCACCGGTGAAGGAAAAACTCTCGTGGCCACGTTACCTGCTTCGTTGAATGCTCTGACTGGCCGCGGAGTTCACATAGTAACGGTCAATGATTACTTAGCGCGCAGGGACTGCGAGTGGATGGGCCCCATTTACGAGTTCTTAGGTCTTTCTGTCGGCGTGATACAACAGGAAATGGATAACCAACAACGCCGGGCTGCGTACGCATGCGATATTACTTATGGAACTAACAACGAATTCGGTTTTGATTATTTACGCGATAATATGGTGACCAGTACGCAGGAAATGGTACAACGCGGACATTTCTACGCGATTGTCGACGAAGTGGATTCAATTTTGGTTGATGAGGCGCGGACACCGCTGATTATCTCCGGACCGGCAGAACTTTCCACCGATAAGTATTACCGCGCGGACAAGGCGGTGCGGCAACTCAAAACAAAGTTTATCGTACAAAGTTTCGACAACAAAGATGGGACCGTTACCATCAAAAATACCGATGGCAGCGAAATTAAAATGTCGCCGGAAGATCTTGATAAGAGTTACGATGCTATTATTGAAGAAAAGAATAACAACGCTTATTTTGTTCCTAACGGAGAGAAAAAATGCGAAAGAGCCCTGGGGGTAGATAGCCTTGAGGAGGCTCCGGATAAGTTTTCTAATCCCTGGAGCCACTATCTTACGCAGGCGTTACGGGCTCATTACCTGTTCCGTACGGACAAAGAATATATTGTTAAAGACGGCAAAGTGTTAATTGTTGACGAGTTTACCGGCCGGCTTATGCCTGGGCGGCGCTGGTCGGATGGTTTGCATCAGGCTATAGAGGCGAAAGAGGGGCTACGGATTCAGGAGGAAACACAAACGTTGGCAACCGTCACGCTGCAAAACTATTTTCGTATGTATAAAAAATTGGCCGGTATGACTGGCACTGCGTATACGGAAGCAAACGAATTCCGGCATATTTATAACTTAGATACTGTGGTTATTCCTACCAACAGAGTACTTATACGCGAAAGCAATTCCGACCGGGTATACAGAACAAAAAAAGCAAAGTTCGAAGCGGTGATAGGAGAGATCGAAACCTTTTACAAGCAAAAAAGGCCAATGCTTGTTGGTACGACCTCTATCGAAGATTCAGAAATAATTTCTTTTTTGCTCGGAAAGAAAGGTGTGGTGCATAATGTGTTAAACGCAAAATATCACGAACGCGAGGCATATATCGTTGCGCAGGCGGGCAGGCTGGGGCAAGTAACGATTGCTACTAATATGGCGGGTAGAGGAACGGACATTATTCTGGGCGGGAATATCGACTATTTTATCAAAGATCTTTTGAAGAAAAATGAAATTGCCCCGGAGGACGAGCGTTATAAAGATGAATATAACAAGTTGTATGAGCAGCATAAAGATAAGTTTGCGAAAGAACATCAAGAGGTTGTTTCATTGGGAGGCTTGCATATAATTGGTACCCAGCGCCACGAAGCCAGGCGTATTGACAATCAGTTGCGCGGCCGTTCCGGACGCCAGGGCGATCCCGGTTCTTCGCGCTTCTATGTTTCGTTAGAAGACGATCTAATGCGGTTATTTGGTTCAGAGCGTATCTATTTTCTCATGGAAAAATTCAATTTTCCCGAAGACCAGCCCATTGAACATCCGCTGATCAACCGTTCTTTAGAAATTGCGCAAAAGCGGGTCGAAGCACATAACTTCGAAATTAGAAAACAACTTTTGGAATACGATAACATAATGAATAAACAGCGGGAAGTGATTTATGAGCAGCGCAGGAGGATTTTAGAACGGGAAGACATTAAAGAAGATATACTCGAAATGATAGATGAGGTGATAGAAAAGAATGTTCCGTCTTATTATGAGGAGGAAAAAAATATAATCGGCCTCGCGCGCTGGCTCAAGTCAAAATTTGACCTGGAGGTGGCAGTGTCACAATTGGAGGGAGAGGATGCTCAGGTTGCGATTGAGACGATAAAAAATATCTTACGTCAAGCTTATGCTAAGCGAGAAGAAGCTTCCGGCCAGCAAAAGTTACGCCAGCTGGAAAAGATAGTCGCGTTATGGGTAGTTGATTCGCATTGGAAAGAGCATCTTCTTGTCATGGATTCTTTAAAGGAAGGCATCCATTTGCGGGGCTATGGCCATAGCGATCCGCTCGTTGAATATCAAAAAGAATCGTATGCCGCTTTTCAGGAAACTATCGCAGCCGTGAAAGAGGGGATTGTTGATTTACTTTTTAAAACAAAGATTGCAGTGCCCGAAGAAACAGTCGGCGTATTCGAACAGGCTCCTAAAACCTTTGTTCATTCTGAATATTCTCCATTGCAAAAAGAAGAAGAGAAAGAAGTGCCAAAACCTGCCTCATCGCCCGCTGCGCAAAAAGTTGGTAGAAACGAACCTTGTCCATGCGGAAGCGGTAAAAAATACAAAAAATGTTGCGGAAAATAACTCTGATTGCAAAATTTCAAAATACACATCAGACTGTTTGTGTGTTAATTTGAAGCGGATGTACCTTAGATTCTCTATATTATTTGTATATAGCAATATAGTTTTATATGCAAAGGCGTAGTCTGCTTTTTTCTGTTTTAGGAGGTATCTTCACAGGTATCAGTTTTGATGTCCCGGCTGCTTCCTCGGTTATTTGGTTTTCGTTTGTTCCTTTCCTATACATACTTTATAAAGATAAGAGCAAAGAAAGCGTAAGGTGCGGTTTTTGTTTCGGTATTGCCTATTTCTCGACAGCTCTTCTTTGGCTTACTCACGTGACGATTCTTGGGTTGATCGTGTTGGTTATGTATCTCGCGCTTTATCCGGTTCTTTTTGTCCTGTCGGCAAAAATTTTCATAAATAAACCTTTCAGATTTCTTACTCTTCCCAGTATATGGGTGTTGTTGGAGTTCTTACAGGAAAATATTTGGTGCGGATTCGGATGGGCAAACGCCGGATACTCGCAATATAAAAATACGTATCTTATCCAGGCAGCGGATTTGGGCGGGGTAAAATTAATTTCTTTTCTTATTATCATGGTAAATGTGCTGTGGGTAGAGATACTTTGCAAAAAGAAATTTTTGCGCATAAAAATTGCTACGGTTACCTGTGCGATTGTTCTGGTTTTGTCGTATTCGGCGTACCGGCTGCATGCGCTAAAGCCGGAAAATTTTGTTCCGATAACATTAGTCCAGCCTAACATCGCTCAAGAGTTGAAGTGGCAGGAATTTTCCAGCGGTTTTATCGCCGAAAAACTTAGAACGCTCGGTAAACAGGCTGGTAGCGATAGCCTGGTTATTTTTCCCGAGGCTTCCTGGCCGACAGTGCTGGGCGACGAAAATTTTTCGGTATTAAAAGATTTTATGAAAGATTTACGGCGAGACGCGCTTATAGGGGCGGTAAAACAGGAAGGAAACAGTTTTTATAACACTGCCTTGCTTTTTGATAAAGAAGGGAATCAGGTGAGTATCTATCGCAAGATAAAACTTGTTCCTTTCGGTGAATATGTCCCCTTGCGCCGATATATAAGCTTTATTAGTGTGATTAATGCCATCGGAGATATGAGTCGGGGTGCGGAATATAAAACTTTTTCTTACCAGGATAAAAAATTTTCCGTGCTTATTTGTTTCGAAGACGTCTTTCCTTTATTCGTTTCGCGTTTTGCCCGCAACCGTGATTTCTTGGTAAGTATTACTAACGATGCTTGGTTCGGCGGTAACCCCGAGGCTAGCCAGCATTTGGCTTTAATGGTATTTCGGGCGATCGAGAATCGTATTTCTATTGCCCGTTGTGCCAATACCGGTATAAGCGGTTGGGTTTCGTTTAAGGGCGAAATAAACCAATTTCGGGACAAAGGCAGGGAGATATTATTTGACGGTGTCGCGTATCTTAAATTGCCTTTAAATAGTAAAAGAAGTTTGTATAATACATGGAGAGAAGCTTTTGTCTGTGTGTGCGGCTTGCTATTATTGGCCAGTTTCCTGTGCGGGTTGCGTACATATCCCAGATAGGCACATGTCATATTAAAAGGAGGATGCTATGCTGGAGTTGGAAGTAGTGACAGTGATTAAACCACAAGACGTTAACATTATTTTCGGGCAATCGCATTTCATCAAAACAGTGGAAGACATATATGAGGCTTTGGTGGCCGCGGTCCCCTCGATAAAATTTGGCCTTGCTTTTTGCGAGTCGTCCGGTAAATGTTTGGTACGTTCGGAAGGAAACGACGAGACTTTAAAAAAAATCGCCATCGATAATGCTCTTGCGCTTGGCTGTGGACACTCCTTTTTTATCGTGCTCAAAGAAGCGTACCCCGTTAATGTGTTAAACCAGATCAAAAATATAGCAGAGGTGTGTAACATATTTTGTGCCAGTGCAAATCCTGTAGAGGTGATCATAGCAAAGACCCTTCAAGGCCGGGGAGTTTTGGGTGTCATTGACGGTGCTTCTCCGAAAGGAGTTGAGACTGACGCGGACGTCTTATGGCGTAAAGAATTTCTAAGAAATATTGGATATAAACGTTCCTAGATTTGGCCGGGTTGCCTCACGAATCAGAAGCAAGAAGGATTTTATGATATCTAAAGAGCAGAAAAAAATATTTGCCAGAAATTCAGCATGGTTCTTTTTAAGAATTTTTATTACAATCAACGGAACATTTTCTTTGACCTGGAGTTATTGTATCGGAAAACTGCTGGGGACGTTTGCTTACCTTGCGGTTAGCCGGCATCAACACATTGCCACAGATAGCCTTCATGTTGCTTTTCCCGAACTCTCGCTGCGCGAAAGAAAAAAGATAGCCCGAGATTTCTTCGTGTTTATGGCCCAGAGCGGTTTCGAATTGCTCTACTTTTTACGCCATCCCAAAGAATTGGACAATGTTCGTATCGTGGGCAGAGAACATCTTGATAAAGCTCTGAAACGTAACAAAGGGGTAATTATGGTCACCGCCCATATCGGTAATTTCCCTCTCATGAGCGTAAAGTTAGCGAAAGAAAAATACCCCGTTCACTTCATTACCAGGCCGATGCGGGACGAAAGGGCTGGAGAGTATTTGTATCGGTTGCGTACATCGGCCGGCGTCAAGACTATTTTTTCCTACCCGCGTAAAGAATGTATTTCCGGCATTATCAAGGCCTTGCGTCAGAATGAAATTGTTATTATGCAAATAGACCAGAATTTTGGCGATGGCGGTGTGTGGGTGAAATTCTTCGGCGCGCTCGCCGCTACGCCCGTGGGGTCTGTTACTTTGGCTCTAAGGACTAATGCGGCCATTGTGCCTGCTTATATCTATCGAGAGGGTAAAGGCAGGCACTGTATAGAAATTTTGCCGCAGGAAGAACTTATTGCTACCGAGGATAGCGACAAGACTATTCTGGTCAATACCATTACTTTGAGCCATATTATTGAAAGCTGGATCAGGAAAGTCCCTTCTCAATGGGGATGGATTCATCGGCGATGGAAGTCTCGGCCGCCCGAACGTCTTCGTAAAATGAAATATAAAATAGAGAGCGACGGCTAGTACACAAATATTTGTCAAAAAAAGATTGTAAAACGTTTTATAATTTGATAGAATTTTCATTAACAGGTTATTTTGGTTTCATTAGCGATTGATGATGTAAGAATGGCAAGCAAATATTCAATTGGTATCGGTCTCAACCTTTTTGACGCTCGTGCAATCCTTTTGCACCAAGACGGTAAGGTTGTGCTTGAGATAGAGAAACCGCGCACAAATATTACTGCCAACGAAACCATCGAAGTGCTTCTCGATTTGTTCGAAACGATTTCTGCTAAAGCAAAGAAATATCAAGATCAGATACAGGGCGTCGGACTTGCCTTGGGTGGCATTGTGCATCATAAAAAAGGTATCGTCTACTGGCCGCAGAAACAGGAGACTTCGTATACATACATTTCCGTACCCCTGAGAGACTACTTGGAGAAAAAATTTGGTTTCCCGGTTATGATCGAAAACGATGCTAATGCCTGCGTGTGGGCAGAATATGTTAAGAATTTTTCCGACCAGAAAAATATAATTTATATGTTTTCGGGCGTTGGCGCCGGCATTATCGCCGACGGTAAGCTCTACACCGGTAAAGACGGCGCCGCGGGCGAGTTATTTTTGCATTCTAAGGGTGAAATGAGCTCTTTGTTGGGAGATTTCTCTTTTCTCAAACAGTGGCCGGCTGATTTAGGCATGGTAAAACTGGCAAAAAGATTAATTTCGTTAGGCAAAGAAACCTCTTTGATTAAAAAAATAAGTCCTACTGGCGAGCTGTCTTTAAAGGATGTTATTGAGGAAGCGAAGAAGAAAGATAAACTATCTCGCGAGGTATTAAAAGAGGGGGCCTTCTCTTTGGGGGTAAAAATTGCATTTTTAATAAATTTGCTTAATCCGGAGCTGGTTATTATTGGTGGCGGTTTAGAAAACGCGGGCGAATTTTTCTTAGAAGAGTGCATAGGCGCTGTGAAGACGTTTTCATTCAGCGAAATTCGTAAAAACTGCAAGATAATATTTTCTGCTCTCGGCAAGGAAGCAACTTCTTTGGGTGCGGCGCACATGATTTTTAAAAAAGAATCTTTACAACAGTAATTTATGTGCTATAATCAAAATAGAGTAGGAGGTGGTTGATGGACAAAGCGAAAATTATCCCCATTATTTTT
Organism: Candidatus Omnitrophota bacterium; assembly: GCA_037146775.1. GTDB lineage: Bacteria > Omnitrophota > Gorgyraeia > Duberdicusellales > 4484-171 > JBAWWL01. The sequence goes on from JBAWWL010000012.1 coordinate 35,876, forward strand.
TTAGTTATTGTTATAGCAATGGGCCTAGTGGCCTTCATGTTTTATTCTGAGAAAAATAAACTTACTGATGCCAATAAAAAGCTGGAAGTAGAAAGGGGAAATTTAATAGAGGAAAGAGACGCTTTGCAAAATAGATATAATGGTTTAGAGCGAGAGAAGAACGAAGTTGACGATAAGAGACAAAAAGCCGAAGAAGAACTTTCCCGCATCCAGAGAGAACGTGACGATCTGCAAAAACGCTACGATGATCTTACCCGCCAGAGAGACGAGTTAGTAGAAAAACTTAAAAGTCAGCCGAAACCGGAAGCAGCTACTGTCATGGTCACGGAGAAAAGGCCAGAAGCTGTGGCAAGTGCCGGTTCCGAAGAGTATTGGGCAGACTATATCAAGATAAAAGCGGCAATGGAAGTGAAGCTGGAAGATATGGGTAAGCAACTCGCCGATACTAAGATAAGAATGGCGGAAATGGAAAAGCTGAATAAAGAATTAACCATGAAAATTGACGAGCTCACCAAAGAGAGGGATCGAGTAGAACAAGCGATGTCGATCAAGGTGCGCGAGTATAGTATTGTCAGCCGAGATTTAGTCAACGAACGCGAGGCAAGAAAAATCGCGATGAACGAATTGATGAAATTACGCGGCGAGAACGACAGCTTAAAGAGAGAGATAGTACTTTTAGGCAAAGAAAAGATGAGATTGCAAACCAACATAAAAGACGTATCGGAAAGAAAAGTAGCTTTAGAGAACAGAATATCCGGCGCCGAAAGTATCATGAAAGAGAAATCTTTGGAGCTTGAAGAATTGCAGAAAGAACTCGTCACCACGATAAAGGGTGAAAGAGAAATTACTTCCCAGGAATCGGCCTCGGTGGAATTGCCGCCGATTGTGGTTAAGCCCGGTTCTGGGGCAAGAGGTTTACGTGGTGAAGTGCTCGCGGTCAATCCGGAAGAAAAATTTGTAGTAGTGAATATAGGCGAAGCTGCAGGGATTACGCCTGGAAGCCAATTAAGAGTATTACGTAGAAATAAAGAAGTCGGTACCATCGAAGTTATTGAAACACGCAAAGATATTTCCGCCGCAGACGTTAAAGAGCTATTGGCGGGATTTACTATTCAAGAAGGCGACACCGTAATAAGCAAATAACAAGAGCCTTTTCCTACTTTGCTTGGTAGGTTTTTCCAAGAGGTATAATCTGTGTCTTCATCAGTTACCATAAAAGAAGTAGCCAAAAAGGCTGGCGTTTCTATCGCGACCGTTTCCCGTTTCCTCAATAATCCTACCTCGCTGAAGGGAGAAAATCGTAGAAAAGTAGAAGCTGTAGTCAAAGAGTTAGCCTATCAACCATCCATCTATGCACGGCGTCTAGCCGGCGGTAAACTTAATACTTTTGGTTTAGTTATTCCTGGCTACGAAGGCATTTTTTATTCCTATTATGCTTTGGAAACGATACGGGCAGTTGCTGCCGCGTTAGATAAAAAGGGCATTGATTTGCACCTGCATATTTTTTGGAATAAAGATACTTTTAGGACTTCACTTGTTGACGGGGTTATTTTTGCCGATGTAATTGAAAACGACGGACAACTGAAACGGCTCGTTAAAGAAAAGATCCCGCTTGTGGTGATTAACAAAAAAGTTGAAGATTCCGAAGTAAGTTATGTGGCGATAGATAATTTTAAAGGAGCCTATGATGCGACAGAGTTTTTGATTCATCACGGCCACCGGCTTATTGCGCATCTCGCAGGAGATACGCGCGTGCAATGTGCGCATCAGCGGCTCGAAGGTTACAAGGCGGCTTTAGAAAAAAATAAAATAAAACCGAGAGAAGAGTACATAAAAAACACTAATTTTTCTTCCAAAGAAGCAAGAGAAAAATTGGAGGAGTTATTTTCATCCAAAGAGCCGCCCACAGCCATCTTTTGCTGCAGCGATGATGTCGCCAGTGAGGTGCTTGTGTACAGTGAAGAAAAAAAAATACGAATTCCTAAGGATCTCAGTGTGGTTGGATTCGACGATAATTCCCATTTGCTTTACGGCAACCTGATGCTTACTACCGTGCGTCAACCTATCTCGACGATGGTGTCTACCGCGGTAGATATCTTGAAAGAAATTGTCGAAAAAAAAGCTACGCCACGCAAAGTAGTTTTAGAACCAGAGCTTATCGTACGGGACACCGTTGATTTCGTATAACAATATATAGTGTTTCTATTTTATGAAGATACTATATGTTGTATTTTTCCTTGACATTCAGTAAGCAACGTGATATAAAAAATTTATTCCCTCTTGATACGTAAAAAAAATTAATTCTTGTATAACTGAAGGAGTTATAATTATGCCGGAGCAGCTAAATTTTTCCCCCAACGCCCTCGTCGTGCTGAAGAAACGTTATCTTAATAAAAATGAAAAAGGCGAAGTCAACGAAACCCCCCAAGAACTTCTAGAGCGAGTTTCCAAGGCAATAGCTTTCGTTGAAAAGCGATACGGCGCATCAAAAGAAAAAGCAGAGGATATAAAAAATAAGTTTTTTACCATGATGGCAAACTTAGAATTTGTGCCTAACTCTCCCACGCTCATGAATGCCGGTAAAGAGCTCGGGCAGCTCTCTGCTTGTTTTGTCGTACCGGTTGAGGACTCGATGGACTCTATTTTTGATGCCATAAAGGCAACCGCTCTTATCCATAAGACCGGCGGCGGCACTGGTTTTAGTTTTTCACGGCTCCGTGCAAAAAACAGCGTTGTTAAGTCCACCGGCGGCGTTGCATCCGGGCCGGTATCTTTTATGAAGGTTTTTGACGCTGCAACGCAGGCGGTTAAGCAGGGTGGGACTCGTCGCGGCGCTAATATGGGAATATTGCGCGTAGATCATCCCGATATCGTAGAATTCGTACAATGCAAACAGAAAGAAGGCGAGATTTCTAACTTTAATATTTCTATCGCGATTACCGATGATTTTATGGAAAGGATGCTTAAGGAAGAGGAATATAATTTAATTGATCCGCATAACGGTGAGATTGTGGGTAAGCTTAATGCGCGCGAAGTGTTCGATCTTATCGTTGATCACGCGTATAAAAACGGCGAACCCGGTATTATTTTTATCGACAGAATTAATGAATCCAATCCCACCCTTCATTTGGGGAAGATCGAAAGCACCAATCCATGCGGCGAGCAGCCGCTTCTTCCTTATGAATCGTGCAACCTTGGTTCCATAAACCTGGCAAGATTCTTGCGTCAGGTGGATACAAATTTTGAAATTGACTGGGAGCGTTTAAAGACCGTAACGTCGCTTGCGGTGCGGTTTTTGGATGATGTAATTGAGGCGAATAAGTTTCCTCTTCCCCAGATAAAAGAAAATTCGTTGCGGACAAGAAAGGTCGGCTTGGGAGTCATGGGTTGGGCGACAATGTTAGGATTCTTGGGAATACCTTATGATAGCGATGAGGCAATTGAGCTTGCCAAAAAAGTGATGGCTTTTATATATGAGCACGCAAAAGAGGAATCTGTACGTTTGGCAAAAGATCGTGGCGTATTTCCTTCCTGGAAAGGCAGTATCTGGGAAAAACGCGGTACAAGAATCCGTAACGCTACTTTAACTACCATTGCGCCTACCGGGACCATAAGTATCATAGCTGGGCCAACATCTTCGGGCATTGAGCCGAATTTTTCTTTATGTTATTTTCGTAATGTTCTCGAAGGGGAGAAGCTTTTGGAAGCAGATCCCGCATTTGAGTATGTGGCAAAACGTGACGGTTTTTATTCGGACGCATTGATGAAGAGTGTTGCCGCCGGAGAAAGCATCCAGCAAATGAAAGATGTTCCGGAAGTTGCAAAGCAGGTATTCAAAACTGCCTTGGACATTTCCCCGTTATGGCACATCAAGATGCAGGCAGCATTCCAGGAATTTACCGATAACGCCGTATCCAAGACGATAAATCTTCCTAACGCCGCCGTGGCGGAAGATATTAAGGAAGCATATTTGCTGGCATATAAATTAGGCTGCAAAGGTATTACGGTCTACAGGGACGGTTCGCGAAGCGTGCAGGTTTTGACTATCGGAAAGAAACCTCAGGAGCAGAAAGAAGCTCTTACCGAAGAAAGGTCGACCGTTGTTTCGTATCCGAAACCGCGGCCAGAAGTCATTATGGGCACTACCACCAAGGTTACTACCGGTTGCGGAAATCTATATATCACTATCAATCAAGATGGAGACGACGCATTCTTTGAGGTATTTATTCAGATGGGTAAGGCTGGCGGCTGTGCGGCGTCGCAGCTTGAGGCAGTAGGAAGGCTTATTTCCTTGGCCTTGCGTGGAGGCGTGGACATTAAAGTTATTACGGAACAACTGAAAGGTATTCGATGCCCAAGCCCAAGCTGGGCAAACGGACAAAAGATTTTTTCTTGCGCTGATGCCCTGGCAAGAGTTTTAGAGAAAAGAGCTTTGGACCAGAGAGAAATAGCTAAGGCGGAGATTCCTGTTCCTGTACTGGAAAAAGAAAAGGTAAGCGTAACCAAAAAAACAAGTACGTTCAGTAATATTGTTGGAGTTTGTCCGGAATGCGGCTTTGCTCTTCGGCATCAAGAGGGTTGTCTGGTCTGCGATGCCTGCGGGTATTCCAAATGTTAAGCCACGGATAATCACAGATTTATTACAGATGATCACTGATATTTTTTCTGCGATCATCTGTTTTTTTATCTGCGGCTATCTGCGCGTTAAAGGAAAAGAATAAAATGATTAAACTAGTATTATTGCGTCATGGTGAGAGTATCTGGAATTTAGAAAACAGATTTACCGGCTGGACCGACGTAGATTTGTCCGAGAAAGGGATGAAAGAAGCAAATACGGCAGCCCAGTGGCTCAAAAAACAAGGTTTTGTTTTTGACGTGGCCTATACTTCGGTATTAAAACGGGCCATCAAAACACTTTGGATGGTTTTGGAGGGCATGGATTTAATGTGGATTCCTGTTTATAATTCCTGGAGGTTGAATGAACGGCATTACGGCGCGCTGCAGGGGTTAAACAAGTTAGAGATGGTTGAGAAATTCGGCGAAAAACAGGTACTTATTTGGAGAAGAAGCTATGACGTTCAGCCGCCCTCTTTGACTAAAGACGACAGTCGATCCCCGGCGCACGATCCGCGTTATAAAGATCTAAAAACAGAAGAGCAGCCATTAACGGAATGCCTTAAGGATACGGTCGCCAGGTTCTTGCCTTACTGGCATCAAACAATAGTACCTGCGATACGCGCAGGTAAACGCGTAATCATCGCTGCCCACGGAAATAGCCTGCGTGCTCTGGTAAAATATCTTGATAACGTATCGGAAGAAGAGATAGTCAGTCTGAATATTCCTACGGGAATACCTCTTGTGTACGAATTAGACGAGCACCTTAAGCCGACTAAACATTATTATCTTGGCGACCCCGAAGCGATCAAAAAAGCCATAGATTCCGTGGTTAAACAGACCAAGAAATAACCTGCAAGGTTTGATCAACTCCCTTTCCATGCGTATCCAGTTGTGGCAGAATTCTAACCCGTCAACCTTTTTGATATAGTCATATACCGATATGTCTAGTACAGTAAAACAATACGACTGTATAGTGATAGGAGCCGGCCATGCCGGCATAGAAGCGTCCCATGCGGCCGCAAAACTTGGATGCCGGGTACTGGTGGTCGCTCTTTCTCTGGATGATATCGGCAAGTTATCGTGCAATCCGGCAGTAGGCGGGGTGGCAAAGGGTAACTTGGTTCGGGAAACTGACGCGTTGGGAGGTTTGATCGCCAAGATTGCCGATCAATGCGCTCTGGGCTATCGTATTTTGAACCGAAGCAAAGGTAAAGCGGTGTGGGCAACCCGGGCACAGGTAGATATGTTTTTGTACCCTAAGGTAGCCAGAGCTTTCTTAGAAAACACGGAAAACATACAGTTGTTGCAGGCAAAAGCAAGAAAGATTTTAGTAAAACATAAAAAAATCTGCGGCATAGAGACCAATTTTGGAGAAGTTCTCCAGGCTAAAACAGTGATTGTCTGCGCCGGAACTTTTCTGGCCAGCACCATTCATATCGGGTTACACAGTTTTCCGGGAGGGCGGCTTTCCGAAGAATCCAGTGACGAGTTGTTTACAAGCATTAAGAGTCTGGGTTTACGTACTAAACATTTTAAAACCGGAACGTGTGCGCGTTTAGATAAGCGTAGTATTGATTTTTCAAAAATGGTCGAACAACCACCGGATGCGGACGCTCTTCCTTTTTCTTTTTCTAACCGCATCATTTCTGGCGAGCAGTTGAGTTGCTATATCACACACACAAATAAAAAAACGCACCGCATAATTTTAAAGAATCTTAATCGTTCTCCTCTTTATACAGGAAAAATAAAAGCAAAAGGGGTGAGGTATTGTCCTTCGCTGGAAGACAAAGTTGTTAAATTCCGCGATCACCCGAGACATCAGATTTTTATCGAACCTCAAGGGAGAGAATCTCTTGAAGTCTACCCTAACGGTATCTCTACGTCGCTGCCTTTTGACGTACAACTGGAATTTATCCATACCATAGAAGGTTTAGAAAAGGCAGTAGTTCTGCGTCCGGGTTATGGCATTGAACACGGCCTCATTGATACACTCCAGCTTTCCCCAACATTAGAAACTAAAAAAATAGCCGGACTTTATTTTGCCGGACAAGTTAACGGTACTACTGGTTACGAAGAGGCGGCAGCTCAAGGTATTATTGCCGGCATCAACGCCGCCCTGGCAGTAAAGAGGAAAAAACCCTTTGTCGTCAGAAGGGAAGAAGCGTTTATCGGAGTATTGATTGATGATTTAACTGCCAAAGGAACCGATGAACCGTACCGTATGTTTACGTCACGTTCGGAATTCCGGCTGTCTTTGAGAGAAAGTAATGCGGACATTCGTTTAGCTCCCGTCGCATATGCGTTAGGATTGTTGAGTAAGGATGACTATGTGCGTGTTCTTGACAAGAAAGCAGTCATCATCCGCCTTCTGGCGGTGCTAAAAAGTAAAAAGATACCTTCCGGTAAGGAAAAGATTTCTCTCTATAACATGTTAAAACGCCCGACTATTTTCTATCAGGACATACAGGCTCATCTTGAAGAAACTGTAGCGGACGGCCTTACGAAGTATGAAATAGAGATACAGGCAAAATATGAAGGATTCTTGCGCCGAGAACTTATTTGGCTGAACGAGTTAAAAAATCTTGACAGGATCAAATTGCCGCAGCTCGAATTTAAGCACATTCCTTCGTTATCAAAGGAAGTGGTGGAAAAACTTACCCTTTTCCGGCCGGCTACGTTAGGGGAGGCGCTAGGGATAAGCGGTATTACCCCTGCTGCTATAGTAACGATATACAATTTTATACGTTCGCGTAGTAAGGCTCGAACAGCTTCAAAGAGTTTCGTTAAAGAGAGGAGGAAGTAATGAACCTTAAGGTACTTTTGGCGGCATTTAGCACTGTGTTTTTAGCTGAATTATTTGATAAAACCGAATTGGCCGTATTGTCTCTCGCGGCCAAAGAGAAAAGCAAGCTTTCCATTTTCTTGGGCGCAATGCTTGCTTTTTTTCTAGCTACGTTGCTTGCAATTTTATTTGGCGATACTCTGGCGCGTTTTGTGAATCCTAAAATGATACGGTACATAAGCGCCGCGATTTTCCTTGTGGCAGGATTATTGATCCTTGCGGGGAAGCTTTAAGAATTTTCCGATGAATTCCGCGAATGAGTTAGTCGCTCCTAGGGGGGCAAGAATGTCTTTTATGGTGGCAAGCTGGGTTTTCATCTGTTCATATTCTTCTTTGTTCTTAAGTATTGATAGGGCGTGAGCGGCGATATTTTCTGGGGTTGCATCGCGCTGCAAGAACTCTTCAACGACTTTCTTCGAGAAAAGTATATTTACCATACCGATAAACCGTATATCTACAATTCTGCGTAAAATCTCCCAGCTTAAAGAGCTCAGTTTATAGATAATTGCGAAAGGTACCCCTAAAAGAGCGATTTCAACCGTTGCGGTTCCTGAAGAAGTAATGACGAATTCTGATTCTTGGATTGCTTCATAAGAATGGCGTACGATATTCATATTGGATTTAAACTTCTTATAAAATTTTTCTTCGATATTATCCGGCCGAATGATACGGAATTCATACTCTTTTAATTCTATTTCCATGATCTTTTTTACCGCAATTAATACCGGAAGGTGTTTTTTAATTTCATTTTTTCTTGAGCCGGGCATGAAAGAAATAATCTTTTTTGTTTCTGTCGGGCGCTTTTCAATGAGTTCTAATAATGGGTGTCCGAAATAAAGGGTAGGTACGCTTTCTTTTTGATAGAAGTTTTCTTCAAACCGAAAAATGACTATCATTTTTTCTACATACTTTTTAATAAGCTCAATGCGTTTTTTTCTCCATGCCCACACTTGAGGGCTTACATAATAAAAAATACGGTAAGTGTTATTAAAAGATTGTGCAAGCCGCAAGTTGAAATCGGGAAAATCAATCAAAATAATCAAGTCTGGATTGATTTTTTTCACTTCTTCTATCGTTTTCCGAAAAGCTATAAGGATATTTATAAATGGAAAAAATACTTCAGCTATGCCGGAGACTGAGTGTGCAGTTAGGTCAAGTATTTGGTGTGACTCTTGAGCTAGGCTTGGGCCGCCAAAGGATGATATTTGCAGATCAGTGAATTTTTCCTGTAATTTTTTACATAAAAATCCGCCGTAGATATCTCCGGATCTGTCTCCCGCCACTATCACTATTTTTTTCATTGGTTTACACCATTATTTTTTGGATGCGTAATGCCAACGCCAGCGCATCTTTGGCTTTTTCGGCGTCTTCTAATCCGAATCGTTTCTGCTTCACCATTTCTACGAAGTCAGTAATTTCTTTTTTAAGCGGTTCTTCTTTTTGTATGGGCACTAACTCGCTGGTGATTGTTTCGTTTGTTTTTCGGTAAATCTCCGCTTGTTGTTGGGCGTAGTCAAGGGAAATGTAACAATGTGGCAGAAAAATTCTTATTTTCCTTTCTTTCTTCGCGGATATCCGCGAAGAGGTGATATTAGCTACACATCCTTTTTTAAAGGTAATCCGGACGTTAGCGATATCTTCTTGGGGGGAGAGCACTTTTACTCCTTTTGCTTCCACCTTTTTCACGGTATCGTTGACTAGGTCAAGAATAATATCCAGGTCATGGATCATTAAATCAAGCACTACGCTTATGTCTAATGAGCGGTGAGGGTAAGGGTTGAGCCGGTGACACTCGATAAACAAGGGGTTTTTTACGATCTTTTTTATCGCCAGGTAGGCGTTGTTGTACCGTTCTACATGGCCGACGAAGAGCAAAGTGTGGTTCTTGCGCGCAATTTCTATGAGTTTTTGCGCCTGGCGCAGGTTTTGCGTGAGAGGTTTCTCAACTAAAACGGGGACATGGTGTTTTAAAAAAAAACGGGCAATTTCAAAATGAGTGGAGGTAGGAGTGGCAATGCTGACAAGATCAACCATAGAGACGAGGCGACGGTAGTCGGTAAAAGTTGGTAATCCCTGGTGCGCGGCCAATTGCGTTGCATTCGTGTCTACGAGGTAAATTTTCTCTATGTCTTCAATTTCCTTGTAAATACGTAAATGTATGCTGCCCAACTTTCCTATGCCAATTATCCCTACTTTCATGTTGGTTTTTAGAAACAGACGTCAGAAGTCAGAGGTCGGAAGACAGAAGTTAGAAAGTAAATATTTTCGTTATCTGTCATCTGTATTCTGTTATCTGTTCTCTGGATTGTATCAAATACCTTGTGAAAAGTCAATTGACGTGGTAAAATACCCCGTTTTTGGAAGTCACTCCCTAGTCCTAAAAATATACCCATGAAGGATTATTTTAAATTATTAAAATTGGTAAGGTCCTATGCGCTGTGGTTTATCTTTGCTTTTGTCTGCATGGGTATTTCCAGCATTTTTGATGGTGTTACCTTGGGAATGATCCCCACCCTGGTAGATAGGATATTATCCCAAAAACCAATCGTTGCACCGCTAAAGTTACCTGCCTTTGTAGCTTCGGTAGTTAATTTCTTGAACGCCACGAAACCGGATACCTTACTTTCTTACATGATCATATTTTTCCCGTTTTTGATGGTGATAAAGAGTTTTTTTATGTTTTTGCAGGGTTATCTCATGAATATGATTGCGCAGGGTGTGGTAAGAGACGTTAAAAATAAGCTCTATGCAAAATTTCAGGACTTATCGCTTGAATTTTATGCCAACAAGAGAACAGGGGAGTTGATTTCGCGTATTACCAATGATGTGAGTTTTATAGCGAATGCGCTTTCATACGCTTTGACCGATCTTGTCTATGAATCAATGCAGATTATTGTGTTTGGCTGTATCGCCTTGCCGCTGGGATTTGCTATTTCATGGAAATTATTTTTGGTATTTCTAATTTTTCCTTTAATTATCATTCCGGTAGCAAAGATCGGCAAACGTATCAGAAAGTTCTCGCATGAGATACAGAACAGAATGGCCGATTTAAACTCGTTACTTACCGAAACTATCCAGGGTGCGTATATCGTGAAGATGTTCTGCCGAGAAGACTATGAGTTGGGGCGATTTAAAGAAATCAACCAGCAGTATTACCGTTTTACGATGAAAAGCATCAAACGCACAATACTGTTGCCTCCATTGACCGAATTTATTTCCATGCTGGGAGGAATCAGCATCATTGCCATTGCGGGAAAGCAGGTACTGTCGGGCAAAGTTTCTTCCGGTATCTTTTTCCTTTTTGTGGCATCGCTCATGTCGATGCTGCGGCCGTTTAAAAAGCTAGCTAATGTGTATGCAATTAATCAACAGGCAGTGCCTGCGTCGCAGCGTATTTATGACATTCTGGAAGAAAAGCCAAAAATTCAAGAACAGCCCGCTGCCAAGGAGATCGCGTCGTTAAACCATGCGGTGTGTTATAAAGATATTTGTTTTAGCTACGGAGAATCAAAAGAATATGTGCTTGAGGACATTAATTTAGAGGCTAAAAAGGGCGAGATAATTGCGCTCGTCGGCCATTCAGGGGCGGGAAAGTCAACGCTTGTAGCTCTTCTTGCCCGTCTTTATGATCCCCAAAAAGGGGCAATTTATTTTGACGATGTCGATATCAAAGAATTCAAGCTACGGTCTTTGCGCTCTCTTATTGCGATTGTCTCGCAGGAAATGATCCTTTTTAATGCGACAGTGAGAGATAATATTGCGTATGGCAAACAAAAGGTGAGCGAGGCGGAGATTGTGGAGGCGGCAAAAAAGGCATATGCCTATGATTTTATCGATAAATTTCCTAAGAAATTTGACACCATCATCGGCGACCGCGGGCTTAGGCTGTCGGGCGGCGAAAAGCAAAGGATCGCGATTGCCCGAGCTATTTTAAAGGACGCACCCATTTTAGTGCTTGATGAGGCGACAAGCCAGCTTGATTCTCATTCGGAGAAGCTGGTCAAAGAAGCCTTTTATAACCTTATGACCGGCAAAACTGTTTTTGTGATTGCTCACCGCCTTTCGACCGTACAAAAAGCAGATAAAATTGTCGTTATGGAAAAAGGCAGAATTGTAGAAACCGGCACTCATGCTGAGTTGCTCGCCAAACACAGCCTTTATAAAAAGTTGTACGACTTGCAATTTAATGTATAATATACACCGTAATTCCCCACCTTTGAGCTCTGGAGAGGGCCAAATAAAATGTATTGAAAATATAAGTAAATATGATATACTTTTCACTTAAAAAGTCAGGGTTAATATGTAAAATAACAGGGGTGGTTGTTTCTTGCAGATGCGCTTGATAAACAAAGCCGCACGCAAAAAGTGTGTAAGTGCTTATCAAGCAGGCACTTTTGCATTTGTCAGTTTAATATAAGACAACCAATTAAAAACAGGCACAGGCCTATTCGAAGGAGGAAGTGGAGTCATGGCTTTAACGGATATGATTAAAGAATTATTGGAAAGCGGTGTTCATTTTGGGCATTTAAGTAAACATTGGAATCCAAAGATGAAGAAATTCATTTTTGGCAAAAAAAAGAATATTTATATTATCGATTTAGAAAAAACTGTCCAAAAGATAGAAGAAGCCAAGGAATTTGTTAAAAAAACAGTGCAAAATGGAGAAAAAGTCCTTTTTGTAGGCACTAAAAAACAACTACGTGATATTGTTAAGGAGCAAGCAATTTCATGTGCTATGCCTTATGTGGTAGAACGTTGGGTGGGAGGGCTGCTTACGAATTTCTCCACGATACATGTGCGCGTGAAGCGTTATTCAGATTTGCTTAAAAAACGGTCCGGCGGCGCGTTCGATAAAATGCCCAGAAAAGAAGTAACCAGATTGAATAGAGAGATAGAGCGTATGGAGAAGATATATAGCGGCATAATTTCTTTGGATAAATTGCCCGGGTGCATTTATGTTGTCGATCCCAAACGGGAGGCCGCCTGTGTACGTGAAGCAATACGCCTTTCAATTCCGCTGGTCGCCCTGGTAGACACCGACGCCGATCCCGACATAATTAATTATCCTATTCCCGGTAATGATGATGCGATAAAATCAGTGCGTTGCATTAATTCTTGTATAGTAGGGGTGATAAAAGAGGAAGCGCGAAAGGTGCAAGAGTTATTTGATAAAAAGCAAGCTGAGGATGCGGCACAGGCGGTTTCCAACGCGGAACCGGATGTGGCGGAATATGAGACGTTGGACGAGGAAGTCGAAGAGACCGACGAGGAAAAAGCAAAGAAAGCTTCTGCTAAAAAACGTTCACCGCGCAAGGAGGGCTAAGATGAGCTTAACGGAAATAAAAAAATTAAGAGAAATGACTTCTTTGGGTATTAACGATTGCAAAAAAGCTCTTGAAGAAACCAAAGGAGATTTTACCAAGGCGCTCGATATATTGCGTGTAAAAGGCGTGAAGATGAGCGAGCAAAAAAAAGATCGGAAAACTTCACAGGGGCTCATTGAATCATATATTCATTTCGGCGGTAACCTTGGCGCCCTGGTAGAGGTGAATTGTGAAACAGATTTCGTCGCCCGCACAGACGTGTTTAAGAAATTTGTAAAAGATATCGCCATGCATGTAGCTGCCATCAATCCTGTATATGTGCAGCGTCAAGATATCCCCGAAGCGCAGTTGCGCGGTATTGAAAATACCGAAGAATATTTCAAGGAGCATTGTTTGATGGATCAGCCGTATGTTAAAGACAACACCATTACTGTCGCAGAGTATCTTCGGCAAGTAATTTCTCAGACTGGTGAGAATATTATAGTCAGAAGATTCAGCCGTTTCGCCTTGGAGGGATAATATGAAATCGAAATACAAACGCATCCTTCTTAAGTTAAGCGGGGAAGCCCTTTTAGGTAAACAAAGCCATGGTATCGATACGTCGGTATGTGCGCACCTGGCGAGGCAGATTAAAGAAGTGATTGATTTAGGCATAGAAACGGCGCTTGTGGTAGGAGGGGGTAACATTTTTCGTGGAGCTTCCCGTTCCAAAGAGTTCGAGATGGAGCGAACGGTTGCGGATTACATGGGGATGCTGGCAACCATCTTGAATGGTTTAGCGCTTCAGAACGCTTTGGAAAATCAGGGCGTACCTACCAGGGTGATGACCGCTATTGAAATGCACCAGATAGCGGAACCTTATATTAGGCGTCGAGCGATACGGCATTTAGAAAAGAAACGAGTAGTTATATTTGTTGCGGGCACCGGCAACCCGTATTTTACCACCGATACTGCCGCGGCGTTACGCAGTGTAGAAATAGGGGTTGATGTATTGTTAAAAGGTACCAAGGTAGACGGGGTGTATTCTTCTGATCCATTCAAAGACAAAGACGCTGTTTTCTTTAAAACAATGAATTATATGGAAGTGATTAAACAAGAGTTAAAAATAATGGATTCAACGGCAATAACGCTTTGTATGGAAAACAAACTGCCGATTATCGTCTTTAATTTCATGAAAGAGGATAATTTAAAGAAAATCGTAGCCGGCAAGGATATTGGAACTGTAATTCAATGAGGGGGTAGCGATGGCTGCAAAACAGGTGTTAAAAGACGCAGAAGATGAAATGAAAAAAGCAATTGAGGCAACCAAGAGGGAATTTTCTGAATTGCGTTCGGGTAGAGCCAATCCCAGGATGGTTGAGGGGATTCGGGTCAATTATTATGGCGCACCTACTCTTTTGAAAGAGATTGCGACGATAGGCGTTCCGGAGGCAAGAATAATTGTGATAAGTCCCTGGGATCCTTCGGCGCTTAAGGAAATCGAAAAAGCGATTTTACAGTCAGATTTAGGAATTACCCCTGTTACCGATAACAAAATTATACGTTTAATCGTTCCGGCATTGTCCGAAGAGCGCCGTCAGGAATTAATTAAGATCGTTAAAAAAGTATCCGAGGAAGGAAAAGTTTCTTTACGTACCATAAGGCAGAACGGTAAAGAGCGTATTAAGGTGCTCGAGAAAGACAAAAAAGTTTCTGAGGATGTGCGTTTTAAAACCGAAGAAGACTTGCAAAAATTGACAGACAAATACAGTAAAGACATAGACAAACTTTTGGAAGATAAAGAAAAGGAATTAAAGGAATTCTAAAGAACGCTGTCGTATAACTTGTTGTTTGACATATTCGAAAGGCACAGAGATACCCCTTGGGGTGGAGTGCGTATTGATATTAGTGGCGATGCCTTCAATAAGCTTCGAACTTTTCTCCAAGTAGTGCAACTGGAATTCGGAGCGGTCAGAAGGTCGGATTTAAATACAAAACATACATTAAAAGAAAACCTGTTTGTTGGGCCGCTAGCTCAGCTGGTAGAGCACCGCCCTTTTAAGGCGGGTGTCCCGAGTTCGATCCTCGGGCGGCTCATGGTTTACTTACTAGATGGATTATTGGCGGTTACGAGGTGTATGCTGATACACAAAACATATCGGATCCAATAATAACACGGGCAGAACTTCGCCTCGTGAGGCGAAGATTGGATACGATCCTCGGGCGGCTCATTTGTAAAAAACAGAAGACAGAGGACAGATGTCAGAAAACAGATTTCGTATTTGACCTCTGACCTCTGACATCTGACATCGGACTTCTGTCTATGCCGCGGTGGCGGTAACGAATCTTGCGAAGCAAGGTTTGTTAAAATTCGTTCCCG
>JBAWWL010000013.1:0-42135 GCA_037146775.1 Candidatus Omnitrophota bacterium
CTGCGCCTGCTTCTGTGGTTGCCTGAGCAACAGCGGTAAAACCAGAGTTACCGTTCGCATTATAAGCCAATACTTTGTAGTAGTGAGTCGAGCCAGCAGTTAAGCCGATGTGCTGATAAGTGACTGTTCCGCCCGTACCTGACTGAGCTGGCTTAGTGACTAACTCGGTAAACGTAGTACCGTCAGTTGAATGATGAACCTTGAAGCCGCTTTCATTAGTGGCATTATCGGTCCAGCTTAAATCAATCTTATCCGAGCCGTTCGCTAGCGCGGTTAAATTACTCGGTGCAGTAGGAACTGCGCCTGCTTCTGTGGTTGCCTGAGCAACAGTGGTGAAGTTAGAATTACCACTCGCGTTATATGCCAGTACTTTGTAGTAATGAGTCGAGCTAGCAGCTAAACCAGTATGCGTGTAGGTTACTGTTCCACCCGTGCCTGACTGGGCGGGCCGAGTAGCTAATTCAGTAAAGGTAGTACCGTCAGTTGAATGATGGACTTTAAAACCGCCTTCATTAGTAGCATTATCAGTCCAGCTTAAATCAATCTTATCCGAGCCATTGGCTAGCGCGGTTAAATTACTTGGTGCACTAGGAGTGGTGACAGCTTCTGTCGTTGCTTGAGCGGTATTCGAAAATCCAGAGTTTCCGTTTGTATTATATGCCAGTACCTTATAATAATGAGTTGAACCAGCGGTTAAGCCGATATGTTGATACGTCACAGCCCCTCCGGTCCCTGACTGGCTGGGCCGCGAAGTTAATTCGCTAAAATTAGTGCCGTCAGTTGAATGATGAATCTTGAAGCCGTCTTCATTACTGGCGTTATCGGTCCAGCTTAAATCAATCTTATCTGAGCCATTGGCTGTTGCGGTTAAACTACTAGGTGTTAAAGGAAAATCGCCAGACAAAGTAGTTGTCTGGGCAGTATTCGAAAAGCTCGAGCTACCGCTTGCATTATAAGCCAGTACTTTGTAATAATAGGTGGTACTAGCCGTTAAGCCTTCATTGCTGAACGTGATCGCATCAACGCCCACAGTAGTTAGCAAGGTAAAAGTAGTGCCGTCGGTTGAGCGATGAATCTTGAAACCTAACTCGTTGTTAGAGTTGTCCTGCCAAGCTAAATTAATCTGGGTACTACTTATAACGTTTGCCGTCAAGTTACTCGGTGCGCTTGGAGTACCTGGCTGCATATTGACTTCGACGGTATTAGAAAAATCAGAATTACCGCTTGCGTTATATGCCAGCACTTTGTAGTAATATATTGTGCTTGAAGTCAAACTGTCGTCGTCGCAAGTGACAATATTGGAGCCGACTGTTTTTATTTCGCTAAAAGTGACACCATCCGTTGAACGGTGGACTTTAAAACCTTGTTCATTATTAGAATTGTCATTCCAAACCAATCTAATCTTAGTGCTTGAAACTATGCTCGCTTGCAGGCTGGTGGGGGCAGAAGGCATGTTGCCTGGGGTGCTCGCCTGGACAACATCAGTAGGAGTAGATTCTCCATCTGAGTTATACGCTAACACTTTATAGTAGTGAGTTGAACCAGCAGTTAAACCGGTGTGCTGATAGGTTACTGTTCCTCCTGTGCTTGGCTTGGCTGGTTTAGAAGTCAAAAGCGTAAAATTAGTGCCATCGGTTGAATGATGGAGTCTAAAACCGCTTTCATTGCTCGCATTATCAATCCAAGCTAAATCTATTTTAGTACTACCATTAGCGGCTGCAGTTAAATTGCTAGGCATAAGAGGAATATCACCCGCAGGCGTAGTCGCCTGTGCGGGGCCGGTAAAATCCGATACGCCATTCGTATTATACGCCAACACTTTGTAGTAATGTGTCGAGCTAGGATTCAAACCTGTATGAGCATAGGTTACTGTTCCGCCTGTGCCTGACTGGGCGGGCCGAGTGACTAATTCTGTGAAGGTAGTACCGTCAGTTGAATGATGAACCTTAAACCCGCTTTCGTTAGTCGCATTATCGGTCCAGCTTAAATTTATTTTATTCTTACCATCTGGCACTGCCGCTAAGTTCGTTGGTGCGTTAGGGAGCAATCCAGCTTCTGTGGTCGCTTGGACAGTATTCGAGAATCCGGAACTACCAGTTGCGTTATAAGCCAGTACCTTATAATAATGAGTTGAACCAGCGGTTAAGCCGGTGTGCTGATAAGTTACCGTTCCACCCGTACCTGACTGACTGGGTCGAGTAACTAGTTCGGTGAAGGTAGTACCGTCGGTTGAATGATGGAGCCTAAAACCATCTTCATTGTTCGCATTATCAATCCAAGCTACATCAATCTTATCCAAGCCATTGGCTGCCGCGGTTAAATTACTTGGCACAGCAGGAACTGCGCCGGCCTCTGTGGTTGCCTGGGCAGTAGTTGTAAAACCAGAATTACCGTTTGCATTATACGCCAGCACTTTGTAGTAGTGAGTAGAGCCGGCGGTTAAGCCGGTGTGTTGATAAGTGACAGTTCCGCCCGTACCTGACTGGGAGGGCTTCGTGGTTAATTCGGTAAATGTAGTGCCGTCAGTTGAATGATGGAGCCTGAAACCATCTTCATTGTTCGCATTATCGATCCAGCCTACATCAATCTTATCCGAACCGTTTGCTGCTGCGCTTAAATTACCTGGCGCTGCAGGAGTATCTGTGGGGGTAATAATAGGGCCAACCGGATTTGTAAAGTTAGAATTACCGCCTGCGTTATACGCTAACACTTTATAATAGTGAGTTGAGCCGGCGGTTAATCCGGTGTGTTGATAAGTGACAGTTCCGCCCGTACCTGACTGGGAGGGCTTCGTGGTTAACTCGGTGAAGGTAGTACCGTCGGTTGAATGATGGAGCCTAAAACCATCTTCATTGTTCGCGTTATCAATCCAAGCTAAATCAATCTTATCCGAACCGTTTGCTGCTGCGGTTAAGTTGCTCGGTGCCGTAGGAGCAGTAACCGCCCCTGTTGAAGCCGGAACAACATTAGAAAATTTAGAATTACCTTTCGCATTAAAGGCTCGAACTCGGTAATAGTATGTTGTATTTGCGGCTAATCTAGTATTGTGGTATGCATGGACATTGGCATCAAGCGTAGCAATAGGAGCAAATTCAGTAGTACCGGTTTTGCGTTCAACGATAAAGCCGGTTTCATCGCTCGAATTATCATGCCAGGTTAAATTAATTTGGCTAGTTGACACAGCTGTAGCCGCTAAATTTGACGGAGCAACAATTATGGTCGGCGATCGCTGTGTGCCAGTATGCTGCGTATTAAGATGAAACATGGGCCATTGCGTCTGATTATCTTTCCATGTTCCCGGCAAATCATATACATAGAACGATGCAGATAAATCTCCTCCTCTTGTACCGAAAACCGCAAGCTCTATATTGCCGTTGCCTTCAAGATCTCCTACTGCCGGAAGATATGCGGATTCTAATCTATGTAACTGTTTAGGGTAACCGGACAGAATTCTTCCGTCGCTGCGTAATGCATAGAGAGAAGTGTCTTGAGTATCTTGCTTCGTTACCAAAGTAAGTACCTCCAAATCTCCATCGCTATTTACATCTGCAGCCAATGATCCTAGGGTCGAAGCTGGCCACCCTCCGCTACTTGGCAACTCATAAGGCCATTGCCCAAAAGTAGAACCATCGCCCTTAAAAACCCATATTTTACTAGGAAATAAAGTACCTGTTTCATCGGTGGGCCGGGTTCCAGCAAGAATTATTTCTAGCGATCCATCGTTATCCAAATCTGCTAATATAGGTAAGCCTCCAGCAAAATATTTTATGCTCGTACTGTCGGGCGATACTTTTGGCCACCCTGTTTTAATAGTTCCGTTATTTTCTAATACAAATAAACCTCCACCGGCATTTACAACTATCTCCGGCTGTCCATCGCCGTCAACATCACCAATAACTGGAGGGAAAAGACTGCCTTCCACTTCAACTGGCCAGTTACCCGCAACAGCAGAACCGTTAGCTTTCCATGCATAAACTTTTCCGATTGTTCCACCGGTTTCAGTGCCGCCACCACCGGTAACAACTAATACTTCTGGATGAGAATCTCCATCTATATCACCTGCGGTAGTAGTAGTAACAAACTGATCGTCGGGTATCTTACCCTGCAATGCGCCCCATTTCTCCATGCCATCGCGATACCACACATGCACGCGTCCCGGTCCTCCAATAATAATCTCCAAGGTACCATCGCCATCAAGATCGGCTAAACTCGGAACAGCATTCGTGCCAAGCGCCTCTACCTTAGGCCAGCTGGCTGGACGATAGGAAGAACCGTCATGATTAAATATAAAAATTTTTGTTCCTGAGGTAACTACAACTTCCTCATCGTCGTCGCCATCAAGATTGCCTACGCTTGCTGCGTAGCGGCCGCTTATCGGCCAATTACTTGTAACTGGAACCACTGTGCCATCAAGATTCCAAGCATAGAGCATACCATCCGAAGCATCCTCGGAACCAAGTTGCGAAGTACTGACTAAAATCTCTAATTTGCCATCACCATCGATATCTGCCAATGTGGGGCTAGCTATTCCTGCCGAACCAAACGTGCTTTTTGGCCATCCAGGTGTATGTACGGGGAAGGGGCTATATACCGTAATAGACGCTCGGTATTCTTTCGTATTTCCGCCATCATCAAAAACCTTAAGCCGCATGGTATAAGTACCATCGGTATAAGTAGTTGTATCCCACTCACCCAATGTTGTTTCAATGACTTCTTGCTGCCCGTCAGCGATCAAATTAATTCCAGTGGTCGACCAGGAAGTCGGACTTGAGCCGCGTCCCACCTCAATAGTATAATGAGAAAAACTCGACGCCGCTGCAGTGCCCTTCAAAGAAACACTCACCGAAGAAGTTGAAGATGGTATGATTAATTTGGCAATCTGAGAAGTAATGGTATCAACAGACAAAGTTCGAAGTACATTAACCCGGCCAAATCCATAAGTTTCATCAAAACCAGTCGCTCCTTTATCATCAGCACCAAGATAAATTGCCTTGGTAATATCTTTAGGGGTAGCTGCGGTGGTTTTGCTAAAAGCCAATGCCGCGAGGCCAGAAACATACGGTGCTGCCATAGAAGTGCCTTCTGCCAGAGCATAACCGCTGGGGGCAGTCATACATCCAGAATCCGTACATCCAGCAGTGGGAATAGTACTGGCTATCATATTATCAGGCCACGCTGGAGATAAAGTTTGATCATTGCCACCTGGTGCAGCCACGTCTATCCATGAACCATGTTGCGAATAATATGCTAACGCTTCGTTTGTGTCACCGGAAGTAGCGGACACAGCAATAACGCCATCATAGGCAGCAGGATACATGGGGGCAGTACCTGCCTCATTGCCTGCTGCTGCAACTAATAATGAGCCGCGGGAAATTGCATAATCAAGCGCCTCTTTAAGGGCATTACTTTTTGCAAAGCCAGCAAAGCTCATATTAATGACCTTGGCTCCATTATCTGCCGCATATTGTATTGCTGCGACCGTATCATCCTCTTCAAGAAAATTAATTATATCCGCGCCATCCTTCATAACAAAACCCACGCGAACAGGCATTATTTTACAGTTATGTGCAAGGCCAGCTACGCCTTTACTGTTATTAGCAACTGCAGCGACAATCCCGGCTACGTGAGTACCATGGCCAAAAAAATCCACAGGCTCATTGTCTATTGTTGTATAATCTTCACCTGTCAACTGCGTTAAACCTGTATATTCTTCAAGATTAATATCTACAAAATCTTTTCCCGGATTACCGGAAGCATCATGCCAAATATTTCCTGCTAAATCTTCATGGTTATAATCTACTCCGGAATCAATAATTGCGACAATAACATTCGCATCTCCTCTCTGAATATCCCATCCCGCCTCAGCCTGAGTCTTCGGATATGCCCATTGTTTGTTATAAAAAGTATCGTTAGGGGTAAAAGAACCACGATACAAATAGTTTGGTTCAGCATATTCAACGCCTGCATTATTTTTAAGTTGCATCAAAGCTGCGCTTGCATCACTATTCTTTGATACCACAATTTTATACGTACGGTACATTCCCTGTTCCCGTGGACCCATTCTTTTGTATGCTTCTTTAAATAAATCCTCCTGAGAAATATCTTTGACTTCTTTATAACGTTTACCATAGAACCAAAACCACCCGTCAGAATCACGTTCCAACTTATAATCTTTCCGCAAACGCGTTGTTGCGGATTCTGTGGAGTAAACCCGCTCTGACGTTGCAGTATTTATCCCTACATCGCGTAATACCGACTCCGGAGATGCCCCACTTTTAAATTTTACTATAATCTCATTAGGGACATATTGATATTTCCCCTCCGCGCCCATCTGCGATGCACTCGCAAGCTTAAATTTCCCCTCTGCTACTGTTTGAGACATAGCAGAAAGTCTAAACGCCGCAAGAGTTGGCGGCGCATCCCCATCAACCGCCAAGGCATAAAATAATCCAGCAGCCGACATCGCAAACGCTAAAAAAATAAATATACCAACAACCTTCCGCAGAGTGGTTTTTGTCTTCATGTTATTTTCCTCCCTTTTGTACATCTGACTCTTTCTTAAATCGTTTTAATAATTCCTCTTCTATACTTTCTTTATTTCCTTTCTGTTTAAAGGCGTCAATTATTTCCTCTATAAGTTTGGTCCGAGGCATATTAATACCGTAGGAAAAATACAAATCTTTGGCTAAGCTATCAAGGAAATCTAGATCTTCACGATTCAGGAAGGTTACAACGCGGTACTGTCGTTCTTTCGGGTTCGGGATTTTTTCATTATCCATATAATCGCCTCCCAAATTATAAGAGCCTCTAGGCATTACCGATGAATCGCTTTAAAGGCCCTAAAAATAAAAAATCCCTAAGGCATTCGTCAACAACCTTAGGGTTTACGTTATTTTGTTCCATTCTTTTTATCCCTTTGGCAACCCCGCTCTCCCTGCTTGCGCACGGGACCGGAGGTTTTGCGTCCCAAGATCTCTCTTGGTTTGCCCTTATCAGTAGATAAAAGTAACAAAGTGTAAAATTGTCAAAGTAACTTTTTACAGTTATAGGATACCATATTTTTTGCCTTTTTTCAAGGCAAAATAGCCTTGTCCAGCTTTGGTTTATCGCGCGTTTGGAAGAAATAGGTTTCCTCCTGGCTACTCCTGGTTAAAAGTTAAAAAGTCACAAACGTACCCACAGAACTCTAATTTTCAAGATCAATCAACAATCCGCGAGAACCTGCCCACAACGATGAAAAATTATTTTAATATTACGCGAAAAAAACGAACCTCCACGGGCTTTGCCAGGGTTATCTGCGCGTCGATTAAAATATTCTTTCATTATATCATCTATCCTCAAGTCCACAAGCACTTATTTCCCTTTTACACACAATCTCGAATCTGTTCGCCTAAAATGCAAGCTATACTCCTACAGACAGATGCCTCTCCTTCGCTATTCCTTCGCCAACGGTTGAGAAATCGAGAAGGCACCTTCCAAACTTTGACTCCCGGGCTTAGCGAGCAATTGAAAACGCCTAATCTGCAATAATGAGAGCGAATTTTCTATTTTATAGATAAATTTTAAATGCTGGTCCATCGCGCCATCCGTTCTTAAATCCACAAGCACTTCTTTCTGCTGTTTAACATCGTTCAGATTCTGAGGGCGGATATCGACGATACGAACACCCGAATCTTTTGCGATCTTTTCAAGTTCGGATAACACGTCCACAAGGCTACCTTGCGACTGGCCGAGAGTACTAATATCCCGGCTAAATTTATTGTAGATGCGCTCAATATATTCCTTGCGCGCTAAAAGGCGGCTATATTTTTCCAGTCTTGCACGGGCAACGACAATCTCCTTAGTAACCGTATCAAAAGTGTTCAAAAGTGGTGAAATAGCAAAATTAAACACAATACTGAAGACAATGATCCCGACAGTAAACGATAAAACAACTCTTTCGCGTTTAGTGATAATTCGTTGCATCGTAATTATTTCTTAGTGCCGACAATTTCAAAATCCAGCAATTCGCCTGCCTGCGTTTTGCGTTTCGTCGCATAATTAACTTTAATCGCAAATTGTCCAAACGTGGGCGCTTTCTCTAAGGCTGCCACCAGGGTAAATACCGGCTCAAGCTGCTGGCTCTGGCCGCGCACGCTCAATTTGCCTTCTTCATCGTAGCCGAAACTCATCAAAGCAACATCGCTGGGCACCGCCTTGTACAGCTCATAAAGCATTTCTAACCCTACCGACTTCTCTTGCGAGCGGCGGTTCAAAAGGTTTATTTTCTTTTCCATTTCTTCAAGAGGTTTTGCCTCCTTAACAATCTTGGCTAACTCTATTTTAATTTTTTTAAGATAAGTATTTTTATTATGTAAATCTTTTATCACCGCGATAGCCGTTAGCACACAAATAATTATAACGAGCATAGCCGTACGCAGGTATTTCTTATGTTGAGAAAACGCACGTTCCTTCACCTTAATGGCGGGAGGAAGCAGATTTAAAGACGGTACAACATCCTCTAGCCCAAGGCCAAGTAAACTAGTGTAAGAATACGTAGAACCAGAAAGTTTATCGCCGGTATTTTTTGCAAAGATAAGTTTATTGCGGTAACTTAATGTTTCGACTATCGAGCTAGTGCGGCTTTTAAGTATTTTGGTAATTTCGACCAAACGATTTTCTATACCGCTCACAAAAATTTTTGCCGGTAGCTCCCGAGAAATCTCCTTGGCATACAATTCTTGAGTGCGCACAATTTCCTCCAGAAAAAGATCGGGCCATTCAGGCACTTGGCGATTCATCTTAAATGAGCGGCTAAAAAGCAGCTTCTGATTGGTAATCATAGCGACTTCGACACTTTCCGAATCGATATCGATAACCTCAAAAGACTGCCTCTCGGAAACAAGATGAGCATATAAATTACAAATACCATACGAGCTAAGCGCGATATTGAATTGAGGAACTTTTAATTCCTTAAAAATATTAAAATAACGCTCAATAATTGTTTTATGAACAATAGTCAGATTCAGATGAGAATACCCTTCTTTGTCGGTAGCGACAACTTGGTAACCAGTAATGAGCTCGTTGGCAGGATACGGCAAGTATCGCGCAGCCTGTAATTGAGCGATATTTTCTATTTCCTGGGGAACTTGAGTGGGAACTTTAAGATATCGGCAAGTTGCGTGCAAATGTGGCAGGGCCACAGTAACAGGATTTCTGTTGTAGCCAAGCCGTTTAAAAATCTGGCCGAGCTTTTCGATAAGTTTTTTATCGTCTATATATGGCGATATGGTGTCCGCCTCAACGCCTGTAAACTCTTTTTTTGACGAAGTACGAGACAGGCACATCACCGCTTTTATCAAAGTATCGGTGATTTGGCAGATAAGTACTGTTTTTTGCTGTGCGCTCATTATGCTTACCTTTATATATATGGTGCGAAAGAAATTTTCGGCTTTCTTTACTGATTGTAACTAAAAACGATTAGCGACGCAACACTAATTTTCGTGCCAATATGAAATAATGCCCTTACGGTCACAGATAGCGGTTATTTTTTTGGTTGTATTACCGGCATACCCTTCGACATTGATACGGAAATAACTCGATTTTACCGTCAGATGGCCCTTGAGCGTATTAAAAAGGGTAAGAGCCGTTGAATCACTCGCTAAATCTAAATTAACCTCGCTTAACTGTGTAAAAAATTTCTTCTCCTCACGAAGAGCAATAAGCATATCCGTAATTTTTCCGGCAGCATTTTTTTCTTCATTATTTTGGGCCAGACAACGAGTAAAAATACCCAACACTTCCTTCGAAACAGTATTAATATTGAGGTTACCGTTTGTACAAACCGTAAGTATTTCACAAATGACCCCATACGTCTCAAAGGCCTTCTTCTGGTAATCACTGTTACCTTTTTGTTTATAAAAATACTCAAGTGCCAGCAAAAGTTCCTGTATAGTCTTTAGCGGCTCTGCCTTGAGGAAACTTTTTCCGGCAGCAGAAGCGTCTGAGGATCCATGTATCCACTGCGCCACCGCAAAAGCCAAAGCTGTTGCGTCTGCGCTAACACCTTTATCAACAAATAGTTGCTCGAGCTGCTCCTGGGTAAGCGTATTGATATTAATCCGTCTCTCCTCGTCGCTCGCGCCATATATAATCTTTGAACGACTATCTTCGGTTTGTGTATAATAAATAGTGGCATAACCGTCTTTTTCTGAACCGCATTTTGATGCCTTAAACTGCGCTTCATTATCCGCCCACCCATCCTGAAGCGTATCGTAATTAACAGTTTTATCGCTCATAACGGCCTCAATAACTTTGTCTATGCCAGCCTGGGCTAGCAATTGGGCTTTCAGCCTGTTCCTTTGGTAGCGTACAATACGTACTTTTAATGACGCACGATGCGCCAAGCCAACAGCGAATATGACCAGAATTGCCAAAATCCATAGACAGATCATTAATATTGAAGCTTTTTTTCTCATTCTCCACCTTCTTCCCGAAGAGAAACCGCTATCGGCAACGCCGCTATTTTGTCAAATTCAAGCAAAGCCGTACTTTTCTTAGCCTTTACTTTCTCAATCAAAGTTAATTTAATACGGACCGCAAGAGGCAAACACTTTTTTTGTTTTTCATCCTTCGGCCAAAGTTCTTGCCATTGATATGATTCACCGGCCTTGTCGCCGGCGGCAGCAAACTCAAAAGATACGTCCTTCACGTCATAAGCTATTTCTTCGCGCTTGACCTCGGCATTATTCACTAACGCGTCTAACTCTTTATAACAAGCACGCGTTAAAACCCCGCCGGAAAGTTCATACCTAACGCGGCAGACTTTGGGAAAAATTTTTGTCTTCTCGTAGATATCAACGATACTAAACAATTCTACGCTACCGGCGTCGCCCTTAAATCGAGAGTCGCTCTTGGCATATGCAAAAGTATTTGCAATATCCACGGTAATACGATTCAAGGCAATCCTGGCAGTTTGATATAAAGTAAATGAGCTGTCGACCCTTCCATAGCTGGACACGCCGGTATTAAATGCCGAGTACAAACTCAAGATAATAATTGAAAATATACTGGTTGCAATCAACAATTCCACCAAGGTTACTGCGCGTTGTCTGTATTGCCGTAACGAAATGTGATTACGGATATTCATGGTTTTGGTAATAAATACGTATAAAAATCCATTGTGTATTCTTTTTCTTTTGCCCGTTCTTTCCAGGAAACCGTTGTTATTAACTCTTTGAGTTTCGGATTTACACTCTCTGTTATACGATACTTCCATCCAAAACGCGTTCCTTGCATTATCTCATAGCCGTCCTGAGATAACGTCGCATCATTTGCATAGGCTTGTTGTATTTCCCAAATCTTGTTTTCCGCAAGATAACAGGCAAGAGTCATGCGTTCGGCGAAACGAGTAGTAGCAAGCGAGGTAGTAAAGGAGCGAAAAAGAAAAATAACGGTGGTAGACAAAATCGCAACCGTGATCAAAACTTCTATTAAACTGAAAGCCTTATTGTATTTGAATCGCACCTCCTGCTCCTTTTATCAGTATGGAAATTTGTTTTTTGTGACGATTGGTAAACCGCACGCTAGCTTCATCTGTATGCCCATCGGGATAAAAATAAACCCTCGTAACCTCTTGAGGCTCTATCGTCATTTCTACGCCCTTAGGCAACACATATTGCTTCCCGAACCTTCCCGTAACCGGCATAAATTGGTCTTGCTCTTTCTGGCAGCCAGCCTGAAGCGTTCTTTCGCTCGGTAAGACATCAAGCACATAAATCTTGCCTTGGCTGATCGCGCTTTCCTGAAGATAACGGCTCAGATAAAAAATATCTTTAGCAAAACCCTCTAATTCAAAATTATCAAATGCATTGCGCAGTTGCGGCGTAGAAACCGCCGCGAGCACGGCAACGATAGCGATCACAACCAATAGTTCGATGAAAGTAAAAGCACTTGTCCGCTTTACCGTAAAAACACGCATCAGCCGGATATCCCGGCTTAAGGCGTTATACCTCATAGAAAAATATACGGGTAATTCCCGTGACAATCTCAGAGTAATTATTCATTGCAAACGTCGTCTTCGCTTTTACCTTCGCCGGAACCATCGGAGCAGATTTTGTAATTCTTGCCCTCCGTCCCTGCCTCATATTTATACGGCCTACCCCAAGGATCCTTGGGTAGTTTTTTTAAATACGGCCCCTTCCACCCTTCTACACTGGAACCGCTGATAAGCTCTTCCAGAGTGCTCGGATAGTGGCCAGTGTCCATTTCAAACATATCCAAAGCTAAACCAATATTAGCAATATCGGCCTTGGCCGCGGCAACGCGCGCCTGCTCGGAACGACCCACCAGTCGCGGCATTACCATTGCCGCCAACACACCGATGATAATAACTACAAGCATTAATTCAATGAGTGTAAAACTTTTTACCGGTACAGATTGACAACATTTCCGCTCTGCCCTATTTTTTGTTTGATGAGTTATTCTCATCGCCACCTCCTTTGTTAACGAGTCATAAGATTCATCTGGAATATCGGTAACAACATCGATAAAACAATAAAACCAACGATCAAACCCATTCCTAAAATAATCACCGGCTCTAAGAGACGAGTAAACGCTTTAAGGTCACGATCCACATCCCGCTCATAATCGTCGGCGATGCGCAACAATGCTTTTTCTAAACTACCCGCCTCCTCTCCAACCTTAACGATATTGACAACTAAAGAGGGGAATAATTTTGAATCAACCAAACACTGAGAGAAACTCGAACCATTACTGATCTGATCACGAAATTTCAGAATCTCCGTTTTTAAAAGCTGATTTTCTAAAATCGATGCCGATATTTCTATCGCTTGCACGGTTGGTGTGCCGCTGGAAAAAAGCAAAGAAAGAGTGCGAGTTAAACGGCTAATTTCAGTTTTCAATACTATATCACCGATTACGAAAATTTTTAATTTAGAACTGTCCCAGATCAATTTACCTTGGGCGCTACGATGAAATCTGTTTATAAAAAACATAACCATCGCAATTACGATCAAAACCAGCCACCAATACACCGCAAGGAATCTCGACAACGAAATCAATAACTGTGTCGGTAGCGGCAAGGCCTGGCCCATATCTTCAAACATAGTCACCAGCCTCGGAATAACAAACGTCACCAAGACCCCAATCGTCAAGATGCCCACCACAAGAATAAAAATCGGATAGGTGAGGGCTGCACGCAACGAATTTTTAAATTCTTCTTCCCTATCTAAAAAATCTGCCAACCGCTTAAGCGTTTCCTCAAGGTTACCGCCCACCTCCCCCGAATGCACCATCGAAGTATACAAATTAGAAAAAAGGTCGGGGTACGCCGCTAAACTTTCCGAGAGAGACTTTCCGTCTTTGATCTTTGCGATTATATCATCTAAGACCGCCTTAAAATATTTATTGGTTATCTGAGAAGAAAGAATCGTGAGGCCATTTAAAATGTTGACTCCAGACTGGACCAAACTGGAAAGTTGGCGAGTCACAAGCGTAAGGTCTTTCGCCGCACCCTTACGCAGCCGCCACGATTGCTTTTTCCCTGAGGTTATTTCTTCTGGCTTTACGGAAATAGGGAAATACCCCATTTTGGTGAGCTTTTGTATAGCATCTTGTTCAGATTCTGCTTCAATGTCACCCTGAATGGTTTGGCGGGGAGCAGTTTTCGCTTGGTAGGAATATTTGGACATTATTCCTTAGCTATTTCTTCTTCCTGAGTCACACGCATCACTTCATCTATGGTAGTAATACCCATAAGAACTTTTTCGATACCACTACGCCGGAGAGTGCGCATACCCTGTGCAACAGCTTTTTGTTTAATTTGCTGGCTTGAAGAGCGCTTCAGAATCATCTCTCTAATACTCTCATTCATCATCAAAACTTCATGTATACCGGTTCTACCCTGATAACCGGTAAACCGGCACTCCTGACAGCCTTTACCTTCATAGATTTCTACATTTGACACGTCTCTATCGATTTCTTTACGGATACGAGCAAGTATTTCGTCTTTCGATTTAGCCGGCTGTTTGCATTTAGGACAAATCTGGCGCACCAAGCGTTGAGCGATAAGGCATTCCAGCGATGATGAAACTAAAAATTGTTCAATGCCCATGTCCAAAAGACGTGTGATGGCTCCGGCAGCATCATTGGTATGTAATGTGGAAAATACTAAATGACCAGTCAACGCGGAACGTATGGCAATCTCAGCTGTTTCGTAATCACGGACCTCGCCCACCATGATGACGTCTGGATCGTGGCGCAGTATATGCCGTAAACCGGTTGCAAAGTTCAATCCTATTTTATAGTTTACCTGAATCTGACTAATACCTTTCAGTTGGTATTCAACCGGGTCTTCTACGGTAATAATTTTTATTTCACTGGAATTTATTCGGCTAAGACACGAATAAAGGGTGGTAGACTTACCTTCTCCGGTGGGACCATTGACGAAAATAATACCGTGCGGTTTTTTGATCGCGGTTTCAATCATCGCCAAGTCATCCGGCAAGAGGCCGATCTTTTCAAGGTCTAAAAAGAATTGAGAACTTAAAATTCGTATATGTACTGTCTCGCCGAAAACAGTAGGTATGGTCGAGACACGCACATCCAGCTCCTGTTCGTTAATTTTGAGCTTAATCCTGCCGTCTTGCGGTAAGCGACGTTCGGCAATATTGAGCTGTGACATAATCTTGATACGAGATACAATCGCGGCATGAAAATATTTAATGCTTTCAGGAATATTAATATTATAGAGCACGCCATCGATACGAAAACGCACGCGTAATTCGTCATGGAACGGCTCCATATGAATATCACTCGCCCTGTCTCGTATTGCTTCGGAAAGTATCTGGTTGACAAACTTAACTATCGAGGCATCTTCGGCTGACGCTTCTAAATCTTGGGTTCCCTCATGTTCATCAACCTGCTGTTGGGTAGCCGGTTTTTCAGAAATAATGCGCTCAAGGGTTTCCGCGCCAACACCGTAATATTTACGTATACCCTCCGTAATTTCTGGCTCGGTTGCCAATACCCCCTTTACCTCAACACCGAGCAAAAGCTTGATATCATCGAGCATACGCACGTCTAAAGGGTCTGATGTGGCAATAGTCAACACATTATTTGCGAACTGTAACGGTAACACTTTATAGTGGCTAGCGAATTTCGCGGGAACCTTCTGGATCGCCAACGGGTCTATTTCTCTATTCTTTAATTTAATATAAGGAATATTGAGCTGCCGGGAAAGAACTGTAAAAACACTGTCCTCGGAAGCAAACCCCAGCTTCATAAGAATGGTACAAATAAATTCTCCGGTTTTTTTCTGCTCCTTAAGGCCCACTTCTAATTGGTCGGCAGTAATTACACCTTCATCAATAAGCAATTGCCCAACATGAATCGCATTTCTTGTAAACATTGTTACCTGATACCCCCTTTTTTTAAATACGGTATCGGCTATATTCCAACCTAATTATTAACCGAAAAAACATTTTTTTCGGTATACCCCGCCGTTACCCAAAATTTCCATAGCCCAGAAGGGTGTCTTGCCGGATACTCCTTCGACTTAGAAATTTTGGTGGCAGCCCTCCGGGTAGAAAATGCCTCTGAAGCATGCATTTTCTAGGTTAAAGAAATTTATATAATTATACCCTATCACCGCAAAAAAGTAAAGCAAGGTCGCAATACACAAGAAAAATCACACACTCAAACGAACAAGCGCATTTTTAATCTCTTGGATAGATGCGGGCGGGTGAGCTTCGATCACCCTAAGCGTATCAGGCTTCATGTACGCCATTATCCTGTCCATATCTATCATACCCGTAAATGGCGCCATATGGTCATGTAGACCCTGTACGTCATGGACATGAAAGCCGTATAGATATCCGGAAAGTCGTTCCAAATAAGCTAAGTGAGAGACGAAACCTAAATTCTCTTGCACCTGAGCGTGGCCCATATCATGCCAATACACCAAACCTCCGGATGAAAACATTTTTAAAAGATAGTCCGCCTCTTCCAGATTAGGAATTTCTTCAGGATAATAACGGCACTCCAAGCCAATCTTTATCTGATACATTTTTGCGTAGGCAAGAATTTCTTCCAAGCTGCGGATCACCGCCCCCACATACGCAACTTTTTTAATGTCACGAACGCGCAATAATTCCTCTTTCGCGTTTTCGTACTCTTTTGTTCCGGCTTTACCATCGCGGTACATAGAAAGTATATTCCGCGTATAACTACGGTCTATCTCAACGACACCGGCATGAATAACAACTATCCGTGCACCAAGACGCAAGGCGGTATCAATAGTTTTTTTAGTAGCAAGAACCGCCAGGCTACGTTCATCTTCGTTAAGAGAAGAAAGACGGTAATAATCGGTATAAAAACGCTTGAAAAGATTTTCTCCGGATAACGGGCAAAAATTATGGACACTGGCTATTTTTATGGCGAAATTAGCAAGCAGTGAAGCCAACTCATCGAGCCTCTCGGGGGTAAAATCATAACCTACTTCGATTGAATCAAGGCCGAGGTCTTTGATTTCAGCGAGGAACCCTTTTAATATGGTATGCGGATTATATTTCCAAGTAGTCGAAATTGCCAGCATCTTAGTCAGAATATGGAAAACTGAATACTCGTTTCACCAACATGGTCGCGTAACTGCCGCGCGGCAATGAGAACTGAAGTAACATTTTCTGTTTACCATGATAAACATCATCGCTCGAAAAGTCAAACACCATACTCTGCGGAATCACCACAAACGGCCTCTCAGAGGCTTTAAAAAATGCCTGGCGTATTTTGCGTATATTAAACATTGCCGGCTTTAAATCATTCTCATGCAAGATTTCCTCATAAAGCTTTTGCGTAAATTCATTAGGCATCTTGGTTTTGGATGCTGCGCCGTTGACAAAAAGACTTTTAAAATATCCGAACAATTCGGTATCAATGGTTGTATAAAACAAATAGTTGTCTATCACGCCGCGAGCAAAACGAAGATTACCTCCTACCTTATGCATAATAATACGCCGGGCTAATTCATTCCAGAGATGTGACTGATACGCAGAAAAGAATAACGACATTTCCTCTTTTGGAATAGTTTGTAGAATCGCGACAAAGCTTTTCGCGTCTTTACTAAGATAACCAAAAGCCATTTTTTCAAAAAATGTTACTGCGCGCTCACGACAAAGCGGCCAATTTCCCCACTGATCAAAAAAATATTTTTTTCGCAGTCTATCGATCCTGTTACCCTGAGAGACCATACCAGCCAGATAAATCTTCAGCGCACCATTAAAATGTCCTTTTAGAATCTTTTCACCCAGAAACCCTTGGCCGGGCACAAAACTACCAAAACGCTGGTCATCAAAATAATTCGGATAGCCCGTCGTCGAAACCGCTGCCAACGCTTCCTGTGCACATTGAGCCTCTTGAGCGGATATATCCCGTACCACAATCCTGAATCGATTGCCTGCAATATGGCACGGGCCCATCGCCTGAGAAGTAAAACCGATATATTCAAGAGAATAGTTCTTTTCTTCTATACGTACCCCTTGAGCTTTCTTGCCATTAATAGTGATATACTGGCTCGTCGAAGCATGCTTATCCTTTTTCCCTCCATAGGAAAAAAAACTCTCCGGAATATTCATATGCCGAGAAACTTTTTTGATTACCTCAATAGTATTCTCTCCTCTTTTGGTAAGCCGGCACAAGCAAAAGTTTCCTGACGCACCGCACGGCATGTCCGCAAGCAATTCCTCAACAATAAAATCTTCTGGCTTTACTTTTATTTTCATGGTTAGTTAGAGTAAACTCGAAGAAACTGTATCGCAGAACAAAAACCCCTTTCGTGTTAAACGAATCCCTCTCGCCTGGCCACGTACGCGTATATACGTAATTAATTTTTGTCTGACGAGCGTTTCTATCTCGTCAGCTTCTATCTTTCGAAAATCAAAACCAGACGTGTGCACAAACCAATCAAAATCTATACCCTCGGCAGTCCGTATCTTAAGGCTAGCTGTTTCCTTAGCACGTCTGAGCTTGCTCAAACGTTCTCGCATAACAACAGGGCTCTCTCCGCTTTCGATTTTTTTCATATAGTCAGAGAGGACTGCGGTATTCCTTGTTCGTATACCACCGGCATACGAAACTGCCGACGGGCCTAAACCCGTATATTCCTCATTGCGCCAATACCGTTCATTATGCTCGCAACTATATCCGTTTTTCGCGAAATTTGATACTTCATACTGCAAAAAACCCTTCCTGGGCAAAAACTGCATAGTATATTGGTAAAACTCACTCACCAAATCATCATCAAGCGGCGAGATCAGGTTTCGCTTTAATTTCTTAAAAAGTGGCGTATTTTTTTCGTAGGTCAAAGCATAAGCGGATATATGCCTGACAGGCAACTCCACGGCGATACTCAAATCCTTGCGCCAATCAGCCAACGTTTCCTGCCAAAAGCCGAACATAACATCTATACCGATATTCTCGAATCCCTCTTTTTTCGCGCGCATCACTGCGGCTATAGCCGCACTTGCCGAATGGATTCTGCCCAACATCTTAAGCTTTACGTCGCAAAAAGATTGCACCCCCACGCTCAAACGATTGACACCATTATCCAAAAATAATCGCAGCTTATCCGCGTCAATGCTTTCCGGATTTGCTTCAACGGTAAACTCTCGCACGCATCGCGTGACGTGGCGCAATTGCCGAAGAAGTTTACCTAAAAGCCGTATACTCAAGACAGTTGGCGTTCCGCCACCGATATACACCGTAGAAAAATCGCAGGGAAGACGGGTAATAGCAAGGCAAAGCGCGTCAACGTAACGCGAAGCCAAGCCATGCTCGTGTCTGACGCTATAAAAATCACAATATCTGCACTTTGTGCGGCAAAAAGGAATGTGAATATACAACGAATGCTCCATAGTATGGTATAATTATTATACAGAAATGAAAGACGCTGTCTATATCATCCATTGTCCGCCATCCTGGGTCAAAACACCACAGTTATCATTGGTATATTTAAAAAACTACCTCCAGCACCAAAAAATTGCGGCACAGATCCTCGACCTGAACATTTTGCTCTTTAAACTTCTGGCTATGCCACAAAAAGCCTGGCTCACTCTGGATAAATGCTTTGAAGAAGAATTATTCTCGATTGTTCAGAAAAAATTCCCCCAGGTCCTTGAAAACCTTTACCTCAACATAAAAAACTTCTCTTGTGTAGGATTTTCACTCACTCGGCGTAATGCGCAATTTAGCTTTTTGTTAGCCAGCAAAATCAGGGATAAATTTCCTGATAAAAAAATAATTTTTGGCGGCCCGGAAACGCTCTCCCTCGACTGGCAGAATAGATTGCATAATGAATACTACTGGGTCATAGGCGAAGGAGAAATGCCGCTGTGCAGCATTATCAACCATAAAGAGCAACGCATCTACCGCTTCCAAGAACTAGACGATCTCGATACCTTGCCATTTTTTACTTTCGAATCTTTACACGCAAACGAATATTCACCAGTCATTCCCCTGCTTTCTTCCCGTGGTTGCCCCCATCAATGCACTTTCTGTTCCGAAAAAAAGCTTTATAAAAAACTGAGGCACCATTCTGCACAGTATATGATTGAGCAAATAAAACTCCTCATACAAACCCACAAACGGAATCATTTTGTATTCTGCGATTCGCTTATCAATTATAGCCCCCGCTGGTTAGAAGAATTCTGTTCGCTCATACTCCTGAATAATCTTACGATAAAATGGGAAGCACAAATACGCATCGACCAACGTATGTCTATCGAGTTAGCGATACTGATGAAAAAAAGCGGTTGTATCAACCTTTTTGTGGGCCTGGAAAGCGGTTCAGACCGCGTCTTGAAAAGTATGAACAAAGGATTTTCGGTATCCACCGCGTTGGCTTTCTTTAACAACCTTAATGCCGCAAAACTGCAATTTGAAATCAGTCTCATCTTTGGCTATCCCGGTGAAGATGAAAATGCCTTCCGAGAAACACTCAATTTTATCGTCGACAATAAAATGATTATCCCCAAAATCGCCCAAGCCAATCCATTCGTCGACTACCTGGAAACATTTAAACAAGAAAAATTTCCTTCACAAGAAGCACACAACCGAATACACTATTTTTTAAAAATAATGGAGAAAGAAAAAATTAAATACACCAAAAGTTTTATTAATAATCTCGTCTATTATGCCTGACATTAAAATTCGATTGATCCGAACTCAAAAAATACTTTCCCCCACACAAATTAGCCTGGCCGATTATGTCATTAACCCTTATCGAGGATGCGAATTCGGCTGTCTTTATTGCTATGCTCAAGAAAATAAAAACAGCCGTAACAACGGTTTCTTTAACACCTTGGGCGTAAAAATAAACGCAGCAGAAGTACTCAAACGACAGTTATACTACATTCGTCCCAAGCGAGTGCTGCTTGGTTCAACAACCGAATGTTTCCAGTATCAGGAATCCCGCTACAAAATCACCGAACAAATCTTACACGTTTTAAACGCACAGCAGGTTCCTTATACCATTCTTACTAAATCACATTTGATCAAAGAATATCTCCCTCTCATTCGCGAACATAAAAAAAATAAAGTTTATTTTACACTCAACTGCGCCTCTGACGAAACCGTACGTCTTTTAGAAAAAAAATCTCCCAGTGTATCCGAACGTCTAATAGCCATCAAAGCGGTTTTGCAGCAGGACATCGCCCTGCGAGTACACATCGGCCCATTTATCCCCTACCTTTCTTCCCTGAAAGACATTCTTCGCCTCCTTCCTGAAAATGTCCAGGAAGTGGATATAGAACTCTATCACCATAAAATGGGTAATTTCGACGCCCTACTAAAAGCCATAGAGCACACATGTGGCACACAGCTTAAGAATACATTAGCCTCACTCTACGCTCGGCAGGAAAATTATCTGCGCTTCGCTCAGGAATTGCAAAACGAGATTACACACATCGCAAGCCAAGACAAACGAATATTTTTTTATATTATCCCTGATTTTAATAAGTTTTACAGCCCCGCCATTGGCTACGAACAACCCATCACCACGGCAGGCTACAGCAAAAAAATATAAACTTTTTAGATTATTGGTTATGATTTTTGGGGTGATTTCTTGTTTGATAAGGAATTAACTGAACTGCCCTAGCTTATCGTTATCGGATAGATACCTTATTTAGCATCATCAATACAAGGCAGTAATAGTTTCGACATAAATACCTTCGGCATCTTCATATCCCCATCCTACCTTCCCAACTCCCTTGTAACCTGTCACCCGCACCATAGCATTAAGCCATTTCTGGAAAATAAAAATATCATTACTGCCTAATTCATCGAAAAGGTAAAATGATGGGCCTAGATCAGTTTTAATCTTTACATAGCGGCTTTCACCGCGCTTTTCAGAAGACACTACTTGTTCAATAACTCTACCGGTAAGACTAATTTCTTCCACGGGAATATCTGGCTTCTGAAGCTCAAAGTTATTTCTTGATTCGCCAGTTTTTTTTAGATATTTTACAAAACGATAATATCCTTTTTTATAAACTCCGATGGAATTCTGATCTTCAGGTATGCGTATTTTGTATTCACCGTTATCATTGGTATAAGTCCTGTCAAAGCCGGGACCACCCCTGCCCAGATAAACAACTGCATTAGGTATGGGCTTTCCGGTATCCTTGTCAACCACCACACCAAACACGACTAACGCGTCCTCTGCGCACACATGACCGAGCAAAAACAAAAACACAGTCAGCAAGCTAATAATTAATCGCATCATATAACTACGCCCTCACACGGTAACACTTGAAATCTTTCGCTAAAGGTTTTTTCCATTACAAAGTTCTTGCCACCCACAAAACCACGAAAACACATATTATGCCCCTTAAAGTTTCTGCCGTACATTCATACTGGTTTTACCGCTTCCAACACAATTGTTTCTAACGCAAGAAATCCGGCAGGCATACGTGCCTGATTCTCTATCCCCTTCAGTTCTTGTACCTGGCTGGAGCCAACATTATGCCGAGCAATAGCTGTAAAACCTGAATGCTCAAGCACCCAACGAAGTGTTTTTTCGTCATAAATAAAACAATGTTCCCAGTTCCGGAAAAAATAGTTAACAACGAATACCGCATCGTATTGTACCACCTCTGGCATGTAAGTATCCATCATCCATTTAATATATTGCTGCTGAAGCCCAGAAAGATTAGTTGCACATAACGCAATTAAAAATCCTAAATCAGGAGTTGCGATACGTATACGGCCTCCCGGCTTAAGTATACGATAACATTGCGAAAGCATGTGTAAACCTTTCGCATAATTCATATGTTCAATCAGATGCTCGCTAAAAACGTAATCAAAAGTACCGTCCGGGAACGGAAATGTTTTAGTTGCATCCAAATACACGACTTTCGGTAACGGAGAGGAATCTGTATTCAGCCAGCCACAAAGCTCGTGATCGCCACAGCCAAGATGAATCTTCTTTACACTATGCTGCCCGGTATACGCCGCTACAAGTTTTTTATCTATGCCAAGTATACGCCTGATCAACCGGTTTTTTAAAAGAACAATTTTGATTAACTGGGGCCGTTTTATCGCCTTCCGTATTTTTATGAATAGCTTTTGCACAATTTTTAACATCTATATCCTGAAAACATAAAGCCTCCAGACCACAAATGCCGCAATGCCATGAGAAATCGCCGAAACCAAGATATTCTCCAAACGATAAGACAGGTATCCCCACAGACAAGCGCTCGCACCAATCATCAACAGAAATATCATACCGGCCATAAAAGGAACAAGCGCCAGTACATACACATGAATCAGGGTAAAGATAAAAGCAGTGACAACCATTGCCTTGGCCTTCGAAAGCCTCCTTAATGCATATTTTTGGATAAAACCACGCCAAAAAAGTTCCTCGCCAAAACCTACGAAAAATAAGGTGTATAAGAAATAAACGATGATACCGTCC
The DNA here is from genome assembly GCA_037146775.1 of Candidatus Omnitrophota bacterium. Taxonomy (GTDB): domain Bacteria; phylum Omnitrophota; class Gorgyraeia; order Duberdicusellales; family 4484-171; genus JBAWWL01. Next base: position 22,967 of record JBAWWL010000013.1, read on the forward strand.
GCCGAGGTGCTGCGCGCCAAAAAATAACGGCTGGCTGAGTTAAAAGAAGGCCGGAAAAAGCCAAAACCCCTTTCTGCGATATCATACATGGCAGCAGTGTGCAAGTCGATCTTACGAAAACCTATAAAGTTAAAAATAACTCCGGCCAGAAGCCCAAGGACGATACCGGAGAGAATCCCCGCAACGATAGAAAAAATACCGTTTTTTGACGATATACCCAAGCAGGATATATGCTGCCTGCGCACCAGCACGACCCAAACTAAAGGCAGAAAAATGAAAAAAACGTGGCCGCTAAAAATTTTCATCGAAAACGGCAGAAATATCACCGCGGCAAGAAAAATGAAGACAGAAGTTCTTTGCGCGGGAAAATTCATGATTGACACCCCGCTATCCCATCGAATGTCATAAAATAATTATATACACAATCACATCATATTCAAATAAAAATCTTGGTTATTCCGGCATTTACTATATAATTATTTTCCATAGCATATTGTCCGATAGCCGATTAAAAATGATTACACCATTTTTTAGCATTATCATCCCCACATATAACCGCAAAGATTTCTTACCTATCGCCATGGAATCTGTGATCGAACAGACATTCTCTGATTATGAGCTGATTATCGTTGATGACGGCTCAACCGACGGAACAAAAAAAGCAGTTAACAAATTAAATGATCCGCGGATCAATAAACAGATAAAATATTTTTGGCAACCACACGAGGGAGTTTCTGCTGCCCGAAATAAAGGAATTAAAGAATCACGAGGCGGACATATCTGCTTTTTAGATTCTGACGATCGCTTCCGGCAGGATAAACTACAGGTAACGCATGACTGTATCAAAAAGAATCCAGAATATAAAATATTTCATACCGAAGAAATATGGTACCGCAGCGGCGAACTTTTACCTCAAAAAATATATCACAAAAAGCCGCACGGATGGATATTTAGGCACGCACTGAAACTTTGCTGTATCAGCCCGTCGACCGTGACCATAGGAAAAGACGTGTTTAAGGAAATTGGAAATTTCGATACTAACTTACCGGTGTGCGAAGATTATGATTTATGGCTCAGGGCAGCTCTAAAGTTTCCCGTGTTCCTCATACCTGAACCACTTACCATTAAAGAAGGCGGACATGCGGATCAGCAATCAAAAAAATACCCGGCTATGGACACCTTTCGTATTTATGCTTTAAAAAAAATATTGCAAAACGGTAATCTTACAAAAGAAAATTATTCTCTTGCCGCGGAAGAATTACGAAACAAATGTTCTATCTACATTCAGGGTGCGCGTAAACGCGCAAAACACTCAGAAGTAAAAAAATATCAAGAACTATTGAACCAATTTACCTAAAATTATGAATAATAGCTTAGCTGATATTTTCAAAAAACAATTTTTATTTCAGCCTAATATTAATCAGTCGCGCGATCTGGAACGTTTGATCTTCGAGATTATGCGCCGGGAAAATGTTCATCTTGAAGATATTATTACTTATCTCAGAATGGATGCCCCGCTTAAAAAATACAGCGGCCGAAATATTTTCTTTGCCCTCAAGAATACCTTGGTCAAACGTCGCTTTCCGCTTACCTCACGACAAGAAACAATAGATAAAAAAAATATATTTTTAAGCCGCATAAAACCGGGGCTCGGAGACAATTGGCTGGTTCAGAAAACTTTTAAACCCTTAAAAATATTTATTGAAAAAGAAGTAAAAGAAAGTTTGATAGTGAAAAATTTCCGCACTTATTTTCCTGACAGCAAAATGGAAGAACTGGATTACTACGGCTCTTGGCGGGAAAAAAATAAATTCAATATCGCACAACTGAAGATGCCGCTTGTTTTTATTATTAAAGAAAAATGGGACTTCTTAAAACCTTGCCCCTGCACCAAAGAACATCTTTCTTGCGGTTATTGGATATTAAATTTAGGCTTTGGCTGCCCTTTCGATTGCTCTTATTGTTTTCTCCAACAATACGCTAATTTCCCCGGGATAGTCTTGCCGGCAAATCTGGAAGATTTCTTTGAAAAATTCGATGTGCTGTATAAAAAATTAAAAAAACCTATTCGTATCGGTACCGGTGAATTCTGTGATTCGCTTGCCCTTGACCACATTACCGAATACAGCAAACAGCTCATCCCCTACTTTCAAAATAAAAAAGTGCTCTTTGAATTAAAAACAAAAAGCGACAATATTACGAATTTGCTGGAACTTAAGCCTAGCCCCAATATTGTTATCTCCTGGTCGTTGAATCCAGAAAAGATTATTGCCAAAGAAGAAATTGCGGTTGCGACGCTCACGCAACGATTACAAGCAGCCGCAGCTATCCAGCAACACGGATATGCCATTGCCTTCCATTTTGATCCGATTATCCATAGTTACGACTGGCAAGCATTGTATCGGAGTACGGTAAAACAATTATATACGGCGGTTAAACCAAATTTACGCTGGATCAGTTTAGGCACCCTACGTTCTCACCGCGAGCTAAAAAATATCGCAGAGCAGCGTTTTCCCCAAAGTAATATTTTTTATGGCGAGCTCCTGCTTGGTGAAGATAAAAAGCTGCGCTATCCTAAGTTTTTGCGCCGGCAAATATACCAAGAAATGCTTGGCTGGATAAAACAATACGACGACAAAACCCCGGTTTATCTGTGCATGGAAGAAAAAGAGATGTGGGATATTTTAGGCAAGAAGAATTCTCTAGAAATTGAACAATATCTTCTAGATCTTTTCTAATCTTGCTCTCATTTCCCGATATAAAAACAAAATAAAATAAAAAAAATTGTTTTCTTGAAACGATTGCAGCATAACACAAAATAACCGGCACTGTGTGGATGGAAACGCTTAATGCGGGTAAAAAAACTGAAGGAATTTAATACAATTTAGTTAAGCCTGCTTTTGGATAATAATGTTTGAGTATTTCGCGGTAAGTATGCCCCTGCTGAGCCATTTTTTCCGCGCCAGCCTGGCACAGGCCAACGCCATGGCCAAAACCACCGCCCCAGAAAAAAAGCATTTGCGCTTTTTTGTCAGCGGAAAACTTTATTTCGACTTTAAACATACTGCTGCGCAGTTTTTCAAAATAATCCCTTATTTTTACGTCTCCTTTAAGCTCAACAGAAGAAGAGTCGTTCGTCAGGCGAATTGTTTTGTACTGCGAACCCTCACCCTTTTCAAGAGGAACGATTGTTTTTATTTCGCTCAAACTCCAGCCGAAAACTTGCATAAAATCCTCTGCGTCATATAGCCGCTGCCAGCGAAAACCAGCCTTGTCGGTTCTTGTGCAAAAAGCATCCGGCATACCCATGAGCCACATTTCTTGCTCATAGGCCTGCATCTTATAAAAATCTTTCTCAGAATCAAATTTAGTCGTGCAATAAGCGAGATTACCAAAGACATCGGCCCGCAGACACCCTCCGCAATTGGCGTGATAGATCGAAGTAATAGGCGCTTTGTCATACATAAGGATTTCTCCTCTCGTATCCTTTACTGCTTGATTGGTACGGGGATTTTCGACCGATAAACCTTGATAAACCTGGCAATGCACATCCGCGCACACATCAAAACCATCATTTTTATGGCGCTGATTCATGTTTTTGTAAACAAGCGTTCTGGCTGCTACTGCCTGTGCACGCAAGGCGTTCATATCTCCGCTAGCCGGAATCTCTGCCGGCAACACCCCATAAAGGTATTCCTCCATACTCAACGTATTTATCAAAGCCATACCATTATTAATGGTTATTTTCAATTCGCCCCGGTAGGCACGGTCAATCTTTTTATGCCAGAAATTGCCCTTACCATAGACTACGTCGAGGAGATAAAAAGGGTAATTCTGCGCTTTAATTTCAAGCTGTTTTTTAAACTTTTCGTAAATAACTTTTTTTTCATAATCCCGTAAAAATAAATTGTTGTTTTTGCGTATCACCGTATAATATTTATCTTTCTTGCCGTAAAATATCTTTTTCCCGTCACTAGCGGTAAAGTCTGCCCCGAAACGGAAAGAAACTTCTTCTAAATTATCGGCGATGCCCACACGCACCAACGGTACATCTTTTTCACTTATGTAAAACATCAATTTGACCATACGCCGGGCGTCTTCGATTATATTTTTGATGTCGGCAAAAAACGATTCTCCTAATTTACTTTTTACTTCGCCTAATTGTTGTTTGACTTCTTGACTTTGGGGATAAAAATTAACGCCGCGCGCGGCATATTTATAGGCCTGTTCGTAATCGCCTAATTTCGCAAAACAGTCAGCAAGATAATAATTTGCCAAACGGATGCTGGAATCAAATGCGATGGTCTCATTAAAAAAATACGCGGCTTTTTTATAACTTTTATTATGGTAATATATTTTACCTAAGCGGTATAGAGTAATACTGGTCTTCCGTAAACTTAAAGATTTCATATAATTGCTTACGGCAGCATTCTTTTTACCGAGATCTTCATTTACCAAACCAAGATATAAAAATACGCTCCAGTCTTGAAGCGTCATTGCCTCAAGTATCTCTAAAGCCTTAAGGGAATTGCCGTTAAGATAATATAGTCGTGCGCGATATTGCTGGACCGAAGGATCATTACACGCAGAAGCTCGTTCCAGGATACGTATGGCTTGGCCATATTCCATTGCTTCTTTCTGTAGGGCTGCTTCATCTAAAAATGCGCGGCACACATCCGAAGTTTGTGCGTATACCAAAGGTGTCAACAGAAAAACACAAAACAAAAAAAATAGAATAAAAAAGAATTTATTTTTTATGCTCATAAAAATATGCGTCTATAAACACATGTGTACGCACGTATACAAGAATAACTCTCGTACTGAGCAAATTATCCCGGTACAATAAAATCTCCAACACTAAAGATTGAAAACAAGAAAAAATACCAGAGGCAAAATCTTTTACCGCCAAACCGAGGCTAACAGCTGGTTATAACTTCCACGTTATTCAATTACCTTATAGACTTTATCGTTCTCATGAACTTTACCAGCCACCTGTATACCAATATCAGCACCCTTGCCGGCTTCGGTAACACGTACATGTTCAATTTGCATTGAATCTATAGTTTGAGTAAAATCATCGTGAATACCTTTTACGTGGATAGTATCCCCAACCTTTAAGCTATCTTTTAGCCGAATAATTCCAACAGAAATTTTTCCGAAATAATGTGTGACTACTCCGATTTCTCTTTCTTCCATGACTCACCTCCTCTTTTTTGCGCCCACAACCGAGATACCCCATCGCTTTGCGCACAACAGAAACTTTTCTTTCTCGAGGATAATCACTTTCGAAGCTTCCAACACAAGAGTTGCTGCTCGTATTTTGTGCAGCAACACTAAGGTTGAAAGCCCAACCACCGGTACATCGAACCGTAAATCCTGGTTCACTTTACTAAACTTCAATACCGTACCACCCCTGCCAGCAAGCCTGCAACCCCTTAAAATCGTACGGTCAGTCCCCTCTAACGATTCAAGTGCTACCACGCTTTTGTCTTTAATCACCATGGTCTGGCCAATATCTAAGTCGACGAAACGAGAGATCATTGTGACACCGAAATCAATGTCAGCCTGGCCGGCATCCGATATCGCCACAGCATTCATGGGACCGTCCTGAGCTAACATTTCTTTCAGATAAAGAGTAGAATCAAGAAACCGTACTCCCGCATGTTCCAGATGACAGATAATACTGGAAAAAACGGTATGCGGGCGCATATCGCCTGTTTTCTCTATCAACGTTGTCAACTCTCGATCCCAGTTATTTCGCTTAAAAATTCGAACCGGAGTAATCTGGCCAGCCATAATACACTCGCTGATATGCTCTTCCTCAAGAGCTTCTCGCAATTGACGCAGTTTGCCGATTTCAATCCAATACGCGCGGTCTACATGCCGAACTATTTGTGCGGAGGTTTCGCCTCGAAAACAGAAAGCAACAATTTCGATAGCCTTGTCTTTTCTTTTGATGGCCTCGGCAAGCATTACTGGGAAGAACCGGTTACCGGCGATTATACCTAATTTCATCGTATGTTTAGTTTAAAATTATGCAATTCGAATGATCGTGAGATCATCGACTGATACCGCGCTTTGAAGTGGCAAGAAAATTGAGCAGATACGTTACTTCTTCCGACAAAGATAGTTCCTTGGTGGCTATTTCTCTTGCTTTATCGAACGGATGATTGTCAAAAAAAAGAATTTTGAATGCTTTCTTTAAAGTTCCCACTGTGGTGGCGGAAAACCGTGCCCGCCTTAACCCAACCAAATTAAGACCATAAACCACAGCCGGATGTCCATCGCACATCGAATAAGGAGGGATATCTTGTACGACCTTGGAACACCCTCCTACTATTGACAACGTACCTAAACGGCAAAACTGGTGTATCGCCACCAACCCTCCGATAACAACCCGGTCTTCGATGGTCACATGACCCGCCAACGTCGCGCAATTCGCTAAAACATTCTCGTTACCAATACAGCAATCATGCGCAATATGAGAATACGCCATAATTAAGTTATTGTCACCAACTACCGTTTTAGAATCTTTCTCGGTACCCAGATTCATCGTAACAAACTCGCGGATAATATTATTTTTGCCTACCACCAGAAAACTTCGTTCACCCTTGTATTTGAGATCCTGGGGCGGATTACCTAATACCGCATATGAAAATATGCGACAGTTACTTCCTACTTCCGTATGGCCGGTTACTTGAGCAAACGAGTCGATAACCGTCTTGGAGCCTATTTTCACATGCTCGCCGATTACTGCATAAGGCCCAATAATAACGTTTTCATCAAGACAGGCGGTTGGACTTACAATAGCGTGTGGATGGATCTGGGTAGACATTTTTCTGGCTATTTGTTATGGCTTAAAAAAAGAACTCTAATAGTACCTTCTACAAAACAGTTAGTTAATTATATCAAAAAATAAAGGAAGGGCAATATAATTATGGGAAGGATTAGTCGACAAGCGCGAACATCAGCTCTGCTTCGGCAACTAACTTACCATCGACAGAAGCCTTGGTATAGACCGTACCACTCTTGCTTCTAATCTTTCCGGCAACGACCTCCAATATCAGCTGATCCCCGGGAACTACGGTTTTTCTAAATTTGACATTATTCGCAGCCATGAAATAGGCTAATTTTCCTCTATTATCTTCGCTGGCCAGCATCAATACCCCACCAACCTGCGCCATTGCCTCTACAATAAGCACGCCGGGCATCACGGGCCTGCCGGGAAAATGCCCTTGAAAAAATTGTTCGTTCATCGTCACGTTTTTTATTCCTACGGCACGTTTACCGCGTTCAATATCAATGACCCGATCCACCAAAAGAAACGGATACCGGTGTGGCAACAATTTCATTATTTCTTCGCTATTCAATTCCTTTCCCTGTGGCCTATAGGAAGTTTGAGCGCCGACGCCGGCACTTAAAACTTTTTCCCTATAACGGCGCAATCTTTCAAGCAGTTTGATGTTCAATGAATGGCCACTCTTGATCGCAATTATATGCCCCTGGATAGGCCCCGCTAAATATAAATCGCCGATTAAATCAAGAATCTTGTGCTTTACAAACTCATCGCAAAATCGCAATTTATTATTGACTACGCCCTCTTTGGAAACGACAAGCGTATTATCATAATTTGCGCCCTTACCCAAACCCATATCCAAAAGAAGCTTAACCTCTTCTTCCAAACAAAAAGTGCGGGCCTGAAAAATATCGCTCTTAAGTTCCCCGTTAAGCACAACATCCACGTATCCTGAACCAATCAATGGGTTGTCGTACTGAAGAGCATAAGAAACCCTTAATTGTTCGGACGGCATGATGATAATACTGGAAGAACCCTCCTCAACCCAAAGAGGCTCTTTAATAACCAAACGATTAACCGGAGCTTCCTGGTCCTCTAACCCAATCTCCTGCATTTTTTCAACAAACAATTTTGAACTGCCGTCTAAGCCAGGAATTTCTTCACCCCAAATATTTACCTGAGCATTATGAATACCTAAAAGGTGAAACGCTGCCATCAAATGTTCTATGGTATGTATATACACCCCATGAGCTCCAATGGAAGTACGACGGGGAAATTTTTCGGCATCCAGGGCGGAGTAGATGTCTGCCTTAATAAGCGTACAGGTATCATCCTGGCGTAGAAAAGTAATACCACTATCCGGCGGCGCAGGTAAAATTTCTATTTTTGCCATCTGGCCGCTATGTAATCCGTTTCCCTCGAAAGACAATTTCCCCTTAATTGTTTTCTGCTTATCCATGTTTCTCCTGTAATTTGTTCTCTAAATCTTGCACTTTTGCTTCTAATGCTTTTATTTTTTTGTACAATAGAGGGAGATTTTGCACGCATGCGTTCACTTTTCTTGCAGTTTCATGAGACCTGGCAGGATAGCCTGAAACCATTGTGTGAGCCGGAACGGATTTCATAACTCCTGCCTGCGCAGCGACAATCGCCCCTTCTCCAATACGTATATGCCCGACGAGACCGGCCTGACCGGCTAAAATAACATTATCTTCCAAAACAGTGCTGCCGGATACACCTGCTTGTGCAATAATAATACAATTTTTACCCGTAACTACGTTGTGTGCAATTTGCACAAGATTGTCGATTTTTGTCCCTTTGCCGATAAGTGTCTTGTTGAAACGCGCCCTATCAATGGTTACGTTAGCGCCGATCTCAACATCATCCTCGACAACTACAGTACCGATCTGGGGTATTTTTTCCTGTACACCGTTCACTGCTTCGAATCCAAAACCGTCGCTGCCGATAACAGTTCCGCAATGTATAATAACCCGATTGCCAACCTCTATTCGTTCGCGTATAGAAACATGAGGATAAATAAGACAATTTTTGCCAATCGTAACCTCGTGGCCTATATAACATAAACCATAGATAACAACGTCGTCACCGATAACTGCGTCATCTTCTATAATCGTATACGCGCCCACAGTAACACGGTTGCCTAACCGGGCAGTGGGTGAAATAATTGCCGTTTTATGGATACCCTTGGGATGCTGAACCGCAGTAGACGCGAATATGTTTACTACTTTCGCAAATGCCAAAGAAGGATTAACTGTCCGTATTAAAGGTTTTGATGATTGGGCGATATCCTTGGAGGTAATGATCGCTGACGCCTTGGTGGTTTCCAGCAGCGCCTCATAGCGAGGATTGGCTAAGAAGGTGATGTCGCCTTCCTGAGCCTCTTTGATCCCCGATATACCACTAATTACAATATCGGCGTTTCCGGTTACTTCACCGCCGACAAGCGTGCCGATTTCCTTGAGTGTTAATCTTACCCTGTCAGGCTTCATGTCTATAGACTCATCACAACCGACTATATGAAGTTGCGTATTAAAATGAAAGCGGCTTACAGGGGTTATTTCTTGTAAGAATCGTTTACGGCTTTCAAGATTTCCGCGGTAACATCAGTGTTTTGATCGGCATAGAGAAGCGCGGTTCTGTGCAAAATCAGATCAAAACCGTTCTTTTTCGAATACTCCTTAATCACTTTTTCTATGTCATCAAAAATTTCTTTCATCTTCTCGTCACGCTCTTTTTTCAGATCGGCACGAGATTGTAAATACAACTTCTTAAGTTCTTTCTCGGCATCAAGTATCTTTTGCTGCTCTTTCTCTTTATCCTTATCTTTCAGGAGACTTAACTTGCTCTGCATCTTTTCTATTGCAGCGCCCTGGTCCTTTATCTGTTTTTCTTTTTCTTCTTGTTTCTTGCTTAACATCTCGTCGTAATCTTTTGTTTTCTTGTATTCATTAAAAACCTCTAAAAAATTAATACAGCCAAATTTAAAATCTTTCGAAAAACCGGAAAACGAAAAAGAACAAAGAAGTATAAACCCTATACTTGCCGCAATAAATCTTTTCATACTGCCTCCTTTACTATACCTGTAAACAACGTTTATAGCTAAAATGCTCTACTGACGTTAAAGTGAAATTGCCCTGCTTTACCGTCTTCTCCCGGTTCTTTATCCAACGGCCAGCCATAATCCACGCTAACCGGCCCGATTGGAGTTTTCAAACGTACTCCTAACCCAAGGCTTGATTTTAGTTTTTCGCTAAAGAAATCACTGGTTTTTACCCAAGTATTACCCGTATCATAGAATCCCGCAACCTTAAGAAAATCGATCAAAGGATAAGTATACTCTACATTACCGACAAACATAGATTCGCCGCCGAGAGGATCTTTCGACACCAAATCGATGGGGCCGACTTTACGCTCATGATAACCACGTATGGTATTGGCACCTCCGGCAAAGAAACGTTCATAAATCGGGACTTTCTTGGTGTCAGAAAAAGGGTCGGCAAAACCGCTACGCAGCCTAAACTCTAACACTGATTTATTAATCATGGGAAAATAATAGCTGAAACGTGTAGAAAACTTTACGAAATCTCTGCTGCCGCCAAATGGCCCGCCGGTTACCTGAAGATTGTTAGTGAAATAGATACCTTTCAAAGGAGAAAATACATTATCTCGCGTATCGTAGCCAAGACTAAACTCAGCGCTACTTAAATTAGTACTGCCGGCTTCGTCCTTTAAATCCTGCGTCGCGTTATCAACCACATCCTTGATCTTAACGTTATCAAAACGATAGGCCACTTGACCTTTCAAACTATCATTAAAATCTTTTCCTAAACGCAGGTCTCCTCCGGTAATATCTTCGCGGTATCCGTATCCGACGCTTTCATCCTGAGCGTGACTTTTCCTGTAACCATCGAAGCCGAATGAGTAAGGACGGTCGAATACCCATGGGTTTGTAAAACTCAGCTCGTAGTTGCTCGTTACGCTACCGAATCCAGCGTAAAAACTAAGGTCTTGCCCTGCTCCAGTAAAGGTAGAAAAATTCTTATAATCAAAATTGCGCTGACGCAATTCAACAAACCCGACAAATTCATCGATTGAGCTATAGCCGCCGCCAAAGCTTAAATGCCCAGTTTTTGCCTCTTTCACGTCTACGATAAGATTAACCTGGTCGGGTTTTGCCCCTGGCTCGGTATCAAAACGTATTTCTTCGAAATAACCTAAATTCTCAAGTTTCTCCTTACTCTTTCGTATTGCCTTGCCATCAAACTTATCCTGAGGATAAACCCGTAGTTCTCGCCTCACCACTTTATCCTTCGTCTTTACATTCCCTTTTACGTCAATCCGTTCAATGTACGCAACTTGGTTCTCGACTATCTTAAAACTAACATCTATCTTCTGTGTTTCCTGATTAAATAAATTAAACGGGTCTATCTGCGAAAAAATATACCCCTTATCGACATACACCTGCCGTATACGCGACGATTCTTCATAAATTGCCTGTTCGCTAAATACGTCTCCCGTTTTAAGCGTTGTTACCTTTTTAATCTCCTCAAGAGTGATATCTTTATTCCCGGTAATCGTTATTACTCCTATATAATATCGTTTTCCTTCTTCTATGGTAATTGTGATAAAGATACCTTTGTCTTTCAGTGTACTGTCAGAATCCACCTTCACATCACTATAGCCCTCCTGACGATAAAAATCAGTGAGGCGCTTTAAATCATCACGAAAAACATCCTCTTTAAACAATCCCGCATTGAACAACCAAGCGGGGCGCGTTTTAATGAGCCGCATGAGTTTAACGCCGGATATATTCTTGTTACCCTGAAAGATTACCTTGCGAATTTTTAACACACCGCGTTCCTCAACGCGTATACTGACTTCGGCTTCGTTCAATTCTTTATTTACTTTCAATTCGTAAGTTATATTTGCCTGCGTAAAACCTTTTTTTGCATACAGATCTTTTATCTTCTCTATAGCTTCTTTCATCTTATAATCATCCACAAACGAGCCTTCCTTAAGATCAATTGCCTCCAGAATCTTGTTTTTGCGGATAAAATGTGCGCCTTCAATGGTAATTTTCTTTAGTACCGGTTTCTCTTTCACTTTAAAAATTACCACAATCCCTTCAGGGGTCTCTTCTTTTCCCACTTCAACAGTTTCAAAAAATCCTGTCGCATAGAGATTTTTAATATCTTCATTGATCACGTTCTCGTTGTAGCTTTGTCCGGCACGGACTTTGATCTTAGAAACAATAGTAGCGTCGCTGACGATTTTTTGCCCCTTAATATCCAAACGCACAATATTCGTCTCAGCGTAGGAAGAAACGGTTGAGAAGACGATAAAGAAAAGAGTAAATAAAAATATCTTTCGCAACATTTTTTTTATTATAAACACAATATTCATTAAAGTCAATATTACTTCTTTAATTTTTTATTTGCCGAACATGCTGCGGCAACCCCTGCCCGCAGGCGACGAATGCTACGAAAATTTTAGTTTTCAGTAACCCTTGAAAGATTAACAAAACGCATGTATTCTTTGATAAAACCAAGTTGTACGCTCCCCACCGGGCCGTTACGCTGTTTTGCGATCATTACCTCGGTAATACCTTTGTTATCCGGTGTCGGATTGTAATATTCTTCCCTAAGCAGAAGCACCACTACGTCCGCATCCTGCTCGATGGCCCCCGATTCGCGTAAATCCGATAACTGGGGACGATGATCGGTGCGCGATTCAACCGCACGAGAAAGCTGGCTGACTGCGATAACCGGAACATGTAACTCCTTCGATAACGCCTTTAGCCCTTGAGAAATTTCTGAAATTTCCTGCTGTCGATTGTCGCTGCGATGAGTACTGCGCAACATTTGCAGATAGTCAACAATGATAAGTTGAATGTTGTGATGAGCCTTAAGCCGGCGAGCCTTGGCCCGTAATTCAAACACACTGATCGCCGGCGTATCGTCGATATAGATAGGTGCCTCCGAAAGCCTGCCGGCAGCACTGGTTAAAATCGGCCATTCCGAGGGTGCCAGAAAACCCGTACGTAATTTATTCATATCAACTTTTGCCTGAGAGCACAAAAACCGCTGCATAAGTTGCTCCTTAGACATTTCTACGCTAAAAAATGCGACCGGTATTTTTTCTTCCACCGCCGCATACTCAGCGATGGACGCAACAAATGCGCTTTTACCCATCGAAGGCCTTCCTGCGGCAATAATCAAATCTCCTTTCTGCAGGCCAGCGGTTTTAATATCAAAATCGGTAAAACCCGTCGGTATGCCGGTAATGTGAGATTTTTTATGATAGAGCGATTCAATAAGTTCGATACCGTCTTTAATAATCTCTTTAATATGAACGTAGCCGCCCTCAACCCTGCGGTCACTAATATCAAAAATAAGCTTCTCCGCCTGATCCAGAACATTACTGACATCCTCGTCTTCCCTGTAGGCAGAAGAAATGATCTGAGTTGCGCTGTTAATCAAAAAACGAAGAACTCCCTTTTCCTTAACAATACGGGCGTAATGAGTGGCGTTCGCGGCGGTAGGGACGAAATCGGCAAGGGTTGTGAGATAGGCTGTTCCTCCAATTTTTTCCAATGATTTTTTTTTACTTAAATCCTCACAGACAGTAAGAATATCTATTTTGCGCCTGGTATCGAATATAGAAATGATGCTCGAGAAAACGATCCGGTGCTCTTCTTTATAAAAAAAGCTTTCATCGAGGATTTCCAACACCTCGGGAATAATCTCTTCGTTGAGCAGCATCGAGCCTATAGTGGCCATTTCCGCTTCAATGTTTTGCGGAGGAAGCCGCGCGAGCGCCTCGGAAGATCTTATGCTACTTACTTTTTCATGACCCACAAGCGTAAACTCCCTTCTACTTCGGGATGCAAAATAACTTTTAGATGATACACGCCTAATTTTTTGATCGGCTCCTCTATAACAAGCATTCCTTTTTCCAGGGCTATCCCCTCTTCCTTTAAAGCTTTTAAAATTTGAGCCTCGCTGACTGAGCCATAGAGCTCTTCGCTATCCTTAGCCTCCATAGTCACGGTAAGAGAAAAGGCATCTATCTTTTCTTTGAATGTAAGCGCATCTTTCTTAACTTTTTCATTCAGTTTTATTTTTCTCTTTTTTATCTCATCAATCTCCCGGAAGCTATCTTTGGTGGCTTTTACGGCAAGTCCCTTGGCAATAAGAAAATTACGGCCGAAACCGTCTTTCACCTCCACCACGTCGCCTTCTTTACCTACTTTTTCTAATGTTTTTACAAGAATAACTTTCACGGTACGAACCTCCTTTTAACTTACGAATAATATGCAACACGCGATGCGCACACGCATGTAATACTTGTCAGCGACAACCTGAAGTATAAGGATCGGACGATATTGCACAACCGCAATGATGCGGCGGGAAACGGCTATTTAGCTACGTACGGAAGAAGACTTAGAAAACGCGCCTGCTTCATTTCTTTTGTAATTTTACGCTGGTGCTTTGCGCAATTTCCGGTAATGCGCCGGGATATCATCTTTCCCTTTGAAGATATGTAACGAGAAAGTAATTCAAGATTTTTATAATTGATATCAAATTCCTTCTTGCAAAATACGCAGCTTTTCTTGAATCCGAATGTTTTTGGTTTTTTTTCTATCATATTAGTTTACCTCTCCTACCTCTTGATCTTGATTATTCTCTAAATTTACTACTTCCTCCGGCTCCTGCCCCAAATCTATTTCCTTTGATTCTTCCTTAACCCGTGGTGACATAAACTGTATATTGTCGGCGCGTACCTCGATAGTACTTCTATTTTTTCCTTCGTTATCTTTCCAACTTCGCGATTGCAACCTTCCCTCAACACACACTTGCTTTCCTTTTTGCAAATATTGGTTGCAGACTTCTGCCATCTGCCCCCACACTACCACGGTAAGAAAACATGTGTCTTGTTGCTTTTGACCTGCTTTGTCTTTAAAAAACCTGTTTACGGCAATACCTAAATTTGTTACCGCGGTACCTTGCGGAGTATAACGCAACTCCGGATCTCTCGTAAGGTTACCGATTAAAAATACTTTGTTTAAAGTAGCCATAGTTACCCCCTCATTTAAGCAACAACCTTGTCGATCGTCACTTCGTCTTTACGTAAGATAAGAGATCGCAAAATATTTTCTTCCAAACGTATGGTCTCTTTTAAATCGGGAAGTTTTTCGATATCGAGAGAAAAAACAAGCAGCCAATAACAGCCTTTATAATATTTCTTTTTCTCGGCACCTCTACTTTTTAAAAAAAAGCAGAAATTTCTTTCTTTAGCCCACACGGTGGAATTTAAAACTTTGCCGCCTAGGCTTTCTATCTTTTTTGTAATCTTGGCAAATATTTCTGTCTGCGCCTGATCTCCTACATCCGGCACTACAATAAGCATACTTTCATAATTTCTTTTCACTGTTTTCCTCCTGTTTTATTATATTGTTGCATGACATAATCGCCTCCGTAATTAACCCAATCTATACATGCAGAGACCGATTTTTCTATCGCCTCTTCTATCACTGTTTTCTCCTGAGTAGAAAATTCATCAAGTACGTACCGGGCAAGGTCTTCTTTGCTTGACTTACCAATACCGATACGCAGCCGAGCAATATCTTGTGTTGCCGTACGCTCAATAATCGACGCCATTCCCTGATGACCGGCGCTTGAACCTTTTTTTCGAAAACGGATAGCGCCAAGCGGTAAATCCGCATCATCATAGACAACCAACATTTTATCAGTTGTTAAGCGATAATGAGAGAGAACATTCCGAACGCAGGAACCGGAACGATTCATGAAAGTCCGAGGTTTCACTAAAGATATATCTTCACCCGCCATAACTCCCGCGGCAAAAAATGCCTCAAATCGCAGGCTGCGTTTGAAGACAATCTTTTGTCGCTGCGCGAGCTTATCTATAACCATGAATCCCACGTTATGACGGGTTTGTTTATATTCCAAGCCCGGGTTACCTAACCCAAAAATAACTTTCACTCTATGAAACCTTTTTGTATCCTTCCCGTATATCCTACTATTTCTTACCTTTCTCTTCTTTCCCGGGTTTCTCTGATTTTTCCGGTGCTGCTTTCGCCGACTTCTCTTCTTTTGCTTTAGAGTCTTCCTTACCTTCGCCTTCCTCGCCCTCTTCAGTCTCTTTTTTCTCCTTAATAACCTCAGGGCCCGTAGGAGCGCCTTCAATGGGAGTTGCAGCTGCCACTTCTTCTTCTTTCTTTTCTACAACAGTAGCAATAGTTTCTTGTCCTGCATTGACAATCTTTACGTTACCTGAAATTTTTAGGTTTTCAACATGGATAGAATGGCCGATACCAAGCTCAGAGACGTCCACTTCAATCTTTTGCGGAATATCTAAAGGTAATGCTTCTATCACTAACTGCCAGAGAATCTGCTCTAAGATACCTCCGTCTTTAACCCCTTTAGGTTCACCTTTTAAGACAACCGGAACATTTACCTTAATTTTTTCTTCCAAGGACACCTTGATAAAATCAACATGGATAGCTTCCTCGCTCAAGGGATGATACTGTACATCCTTGATAAGAACAGAAAAACGTTCCTTATCCTTAGCCCCGGTAACTGTCATGTCAATGATCGCGTTTTGGGAGTAATGAATAGTTCTTAATTTCTTGATGCTGACGATTGGAATTTCGACCAAGAGATTCATCCCTCGCGCATAGACAATTGCTGGTATATTTCCGGCTTGTCTTATTTTTTTAGCCTTTTCTTTGCCTGATTTTTCCCGAATACTTGCTTCAATCGCTACTCTCTCCATAGTTATCTCCTTATTCCATCAAACAACACACTTATTGATTTTTCAAAATGTATCCTTCTAATTGCGTCGGCAAACAACCTGCTCACCGAAACTACATGTATACGTTTACTTTTTTTCACGTCACTTAAAGGGATTGAGTCTGTGATGATCAAGGTATCAATATGTGACGCATCTATCTTCTCTACCGCATTGGCAGACAAAACACCATGAGTTACTGCCGCAAAAATCTTCCTGGCACCGGCATTTTTCAGCGCGGCGGCGGCTTCAACCAGGGAGCTACCGGTAGCGATAATGTCGTCTATCATAATGACATTTTTATCTTTCACATCGCCTAGAATATGCATCACTTCGGTTGATTCCGGAGTATTTCTTCTCTTGTCCACGATAGCCAGGCCTGAATGAAATTTTTTTGCATACGCGCGCGCCATCTTGATACCGCCTACATCAGGCGAAACAACCGTTAGGTCACTCATCTTTTTCGATTGAAAATAGTCAAAAAAAACATCGATCGCATACAGATGGTCAAGCGGAATATCAAAAAAGCCCTGCACCTGACCGGCATGTAAATCCAATGTCAACACGCGGCTTGCTCCGGCTATCGCCAAAAGATTTGCCACCAGCTTCGCCGTAATAGGAACGCGGGGCTGATCTTTGCGGTCTTGACGAGCATAGCCGAAATAAGGCATTACCGCCGTAATCCGATTGGCCGAAGCTCTTTTCAGCGCATCAATAATAATTAAAAGCTCCATCATATTCTCATTAACCGGCGGACATGTCGGCTGAATAATAAAAACATCTTTTCCGCGGACGTTATCCTCAATCTTTACCCGCGTTTCGCCATCACTGAAACGCGAAGACATCATAATGCCTTCTTTAACCTTAAGCGCTTTCGCAATTTTTGCCGCGAGCTCCTTATTGGCATTTCCGCTGAAAACTACTAGTTTGTCCATACGTTTACCTCTTTTTTCCTTTTTGCAAAAGCCTTGCCGGTACTCCTACCACCATTAAGGAGGGGCCTACATTTTTTGTAACCACGCTTCCGGCGCCAGTCAGGGCTTTTTTACCAATCTTTACCGGAGCCACCAAAACAGTGTCCGAGCCGATAAAAGCCCCTTTTCCGATAACCGTTTTGTTTTTATTTTTTCCGTCGAAATTAGCGACAACTGTTCCGGCACCGATATTTACTTCATCTCCAACGGTTGCGTCGCCGATATAGCTAAAATGCTTGATTTTAGCGTGTTTGCCGATCTTAGAACGGCATATTTCAACAAAGTTACCCAAACCAGTATTGTCCGCGACCCTTGTCCCCTCGCGTAAATGGATAAAAGGGCCCAGGGTGCAATGACTGCCAATTATAACATTTCGCTCAATGAAGGTAAAGGGAAAAATTAAAGTATTTTTTCCTATCTTCGCCCCTTCGGCAATAACCGTGCTCGAAGGATCCATAATCTTTACTCCCGTATCCATTAGCCTACCAAGTACCCGCTGATTCAAAACCCGTTCAGCCATGGCCAGATCTTTTTGGCTATTAATACCTAAAACCTCTTCGTTTTCTTCAAGGATATACGAACTTATTCTGTTACCATCGTTATACATAATCTCGATAATATCGGTAAGAAAATATTCACCTTTGTTTTGATTAGGCTGAATTTTAAGCAAATTTTCAAGCATAGCATCGCGGTCAAAAGCATAGATACCGCTATTTATTTCTTTCATGGCGCCTTGCGCAAGACGAGAAACGACATCGTTACCCAAATCAACTTTTTCGCGGATAGCTTTAATATTGCCGTCTTTATCCCGCACGATCTTGCCTAGTTCATTACGAAAATCTACTATCGCGGTAATTAATGAGCCAGCGACACGCTCTTTTAGATACGCCTGCGAAAATGCAGCAAGCGTTGCTTTCGTGACAAGTGGGGTATCTGCACAAAGAACAAGCACATTGCTATATCTTACCTTTTCTTTGGCGGACATCACCGCGTCGGCAGTGCCGAGAAGTTTTT
Organism: Candidatus Omnitrophota bacterium; assembly: GCA_037146775.1. Classification (GTDB taxonomy): domain Bacteria; phylum Omnitrophota; class Gorgyraeia; order Duberdicusellales; family 4484-171; genus JBAWWL01. The sequence continues at coordinate 41,582 of JBAWWL010000013.1, forward strand.
TCTGATGAACAAACTCCACATTCTTAAAGATACTTTTTACTTGTTGCTGGACATCGCCCGCTTCATGCCCGACCACAACAATTATTTGCTTAATAAAATGCAAAGATGACAACTCTCCCAAAACATGACAGATAAGAGGCCTGCCTCGTAATGGCTGAAGCACCTTAGGAATAGGTGATTTCATCCTCACCCCTTTTCCTGCTGCCAACACTATCGCGGTAAAATCTTGCATCGTAAAATCTTAATTACTTTTTCTTAAACTCAGACCAAATAAGTTTTTGATATCTTGATAATGTTACCCCGGCAAATGACAATCTATTTTTGTTTCAATGCCTTAATTTGCCCTTCAACGCGCTCGCTGAAAATTGAACACTGGCTTGTTTGCTCAGGATGGTTCGCCACGCCTAATCTATGTAAACACCCCTCGCATCACGTCACTTGTTTTACAATAGTGAGCAAGCCCGAACGAAACGAAGGGCGCGTCGAACCACTGCCCGGCCTGGACTCGAACCAGAAAAGCGAGACCCAAATTCTCGTGTGTTACCAATTACACT
>JBAWWL010000014.1:0-35091 GCA_037146775.1 Candidatus Omnitrophota bacterium
AAGTTACATTTCGTACAAACACTTGGAGGTAATCATATCACAGAAATTCCGGCTTGGCGTGCGTCAATAAAATAGGTATTTTATCGCCTTGACGCAAATGGTTTAAAGATACAATTTTGGCAGAGAAAGGCATATCTGTCAAGAAAAGCTGTATAAAAAAATAAAAAGGTGGGTTTTAGTAATCGTTTACATGGGAAAAGATACAAAAGTCAGAAGGAGCTGTAATTGGGCACGGACGATCCGGATCACCCATATCCCCCTTAGCGAGGACCCAAATATCGATCGTATATCCGTTCGCAGGATAATCTAAAATGCCTTTGCCGAACTCATCAATTTGATAATTAACGGGGTTACCGATGGTAGGCCGCGCAATAAAGTTTCTTCTTAATTTCTCTTGCGCATCAATCTGACCTGATTGCGCTGCATAAAATGCACGCATTCTTTTAATTTTATGCTCGGCAATGCGTGATTCCTGTGTCATAAGATTAAGCGCAACAACCGCTAAGATGCAGATAGCGAACATCACGCCTATCACTACCACTAAAACCGCAGCTTTCTTCATGCTATTTTCGAAGATTGATTTTGTATTCGGCATTTTCCAGGCGAACCAATACATGGCCCTCTCTTGCCAACCAACCCAGGCTCATCAACACTAATTCTCGTGGCTGCTGCAAACCAGCGATAAGCTGCGAGAGAGTAATCTCTCCATGTTGGTCTAAAAAGTGCCAGATTTCACCCGCGACTATTCCTATTTCGGTAATCATATTATTTATTGATACTCGCACATAACGGACAACGCCAAAACTTCGCAGCGGAAGGAATAAAATATATCGAGGCACATACTTCGCACTGCTGGCGTTTCAAATCAATATTCTTCTGTAGTTTAACCCTGCGATATCGCTGAATATATTCTAAAACGAACGCAACACTAATGATACTTGCCGTGAGAATCGTGATGAAGAGTGAAAATTCAATTTTCATTTTTATTTTACCTTACTCTTAACTTTTGTCCAGAAATATTTTTCTTTCAAAAAGAATGTTGCTTCTTTAATGTATTGTTGAACGGCAAGACTGCCGTAGGAATCCAACGGAAGCTTTTCGGGAAAAGAAAGAATAACCTTTCCTTCGGGCGAAACAAGGACTTTGTAGGCAACCGTCTCTTCTTCGCGATACGGCATGGCTAAGGAACGCTCCCAGAGATACAGGTGGTCGGACGCCTCTTTTAAATATTTTTTCTCTTCAAGCTCATGGCCAGTATACCAAGTACCAGAAATGTCTTTTTCTACTGCAATACGTTCCGGCCGGCCGCCGGCAATACCGACAAAAAAATCATTTTTATCGAAAACTCGACCGGATGCGTGTACCCATTCCGGAAGTTGACGCGTAGGATACAAACCATCTGTATCACGTGAGCTCAAAATGCCGGGCCAAAAATAAAAGACGGGATTGCTGTGAGTGGTGACATAGAATGATACGGAAAAAAATAGAGCGGCATGCATATTCAAAGAAATAAACAATGCAAGCGCTGAACGATATTTATATACCATAAGTTTATTCACCAAGCGTATGCATGCCGGGCGTGGTTTCTAAAAATATATTTACCGGACCATCGTATTCCAAACTTATATGCATCGATGCCCCAAAAATGCCGGTTTTTACCTCAAGAACCTGATTTTGTAATAATGACACAAAGTTTTTAAAAAGTTTTTCGCAATCTTTTTTTGGCATTGCCTCCTCAAAGGAAGGCCGTCTCCCCTTTCTCGTATTAGCGCAAAGCGTAAAATTAGATATACATAACAGAGAATAGTTTTTCTCTTTAAGTGAGTAATTCATTTTGCCGTCTTCGCTTTCGAAAATTCTCAAATTTACAATTTTGACTGCCATTGCTTCCAAAGTTTTCTGGTTGTCGTTTTTTTCTATGCCCGCAAAAACTACCAGCCCCTGCCCCAGAGAAGCAACACAATCGCCCGCCACCTTAACTTCGCCTTTTTGTACCCGCACCAGGAGCGCTTTCATTTCTTGCTGCTTTTATGGTAATTACCTAACTATTTACGCTATTACAAAGATATCCTTGATAAGTCTTTCTCTTCTTGAATTCGTCGGTAACTTTAGCCTTTATTTCGTGCCGGCCATTCATCCATAGCGGGGCAATGAGATATTCGTTTGATGCGCTCGAAACCAGTCTCAGTATAACCTTGCGCGGCGGTATACGCTCTAAAAAATCACAAAGCATGCGTACATATTCGTTTTCCTCCAAAAGTTTTACTGTCTGCTGACGATAGAGTGTCTCTAGCTGCGTTTCCCTCAACACATGGAGCACATGGAACTTTATACCCTGGATATCTAGTTGCGCAAGACGCATTGCATCTTCCATGCATTCTTGGTATGTTTGCGTAGGCAAACCAATAATGATATGCACTCCAGAGGCAATATCATAGCTTCGGGTTAGACGTAATGCGGTAATAAAATCCTCGTAACAATGGTTGCGATTACATATTTTAAGTAAACGATCATGCGTTGTTTGTAAGCCATATTCCATCCACACCAAATAATCTTTTTTATATTCAGCGATCAGCTTAATTTTTTCGTTGTCGATGCAATCAGGACGAGTAGCAATACACAGGCCGACAATCTGCGGAAATACTTTTATGATATCGTACGTTTTTTGGAGAGTTGTTACATCCGCATAGGTGTTGGTGAATGCCTGGAAATAGGCAATAAACTTCCGTACCCCCAGACGTTTTTTATAAAACACAATTGACTCTTCTATCTGTTGCGTTATTCCCTTTCCACGGCTATCATGCACGACAAACCCTTTATTGTTGCAATAGATACATCCATTACGGTTGGAATATCCGTCAATATTTGGACAGCTGAACCCGGCGTCAATAGGAATGCGGTGGACTCGCTCACCAAATAACTCCTGCAGGTAGCGATTAAATGAATAAAACGGCTCACTCATGACTCTTAATATGTGTTAGCACCCTTCATTGGCTATCGAGCTATTACTGTAAACACACCCACAATAATGCTGACGGTAAAGCTCATGTTGTTTTGCCATCTGCATCGTATACATAAAGCCGCTTTCTTTCTTAAAGTCAATGGAAAGAAAGTAGGCGCCGCCGATGCGGTTTCCTATCGTAATAATAGCGCTACTTTTTTTGTGCGGGCTGATCGTAAGAGTTGTAGTAAAAAAATCGCATCCAAGATTTTGTGCCTGACGCATGGTTGCGTTTAAACGCATTTCGTAACACAAAAGGCAACGCTTTCCACCTTCCGCTTCGCTCTTGTAGGCTTCACACATATATAGCCACATACTGGGTTCACATTCACCATCATGCAGTGTGATATTGGAAAGCGAGCATATTTTTTTTGCGGCTTCATGACGGCGCAAATATTCATCGCGAGGATGTATGTTGGGATTATAGAAGAAACCCTCCACGACAAATCCTTCTTTTTTCAGGCGCTCAATACACCACGCAGCACAAATACCGCAGCAAATATGCAAAAGAATTTTTTTCATGAAGAGATAGAATTAACTGGTTATTCGAGCCCAAAATATTTCTTTATGGAAATAAATTCAACTTCTGCTTTTATTGCGGGTAATTTTTCTTTAAGTACTAAAAAAGTATTCTTTTTGGGGTGAGCAATGATAATTATTTTCCCTTTTTCTCGTGCTTTCTGGATAAGTTTTTCTAACTTTTTTTCTATTGCTGCTTTTTCATCTACCGCATCCAGAAATCCCTCGTTATAGCCACAGCGTATTTTAGAGCGTTTGGCAACTTCACAGGCAACGGAATTTAACGAAGTACGGCTATCTATAAAAACTAAATTTCTGCTTCGCAGGGCTATCATTAACAATTCCATAAGTTGTGGGTTTTCTGTAGCCGCAGAACCCATATGATTATTTACTCCGACAGCAAAATGCAGATAATTAAGATAGTTGCGCAATAAAGCTTCATTTTCTTGACGGGTAAAAGAACTGCTAATAAACTTATACTTGTTCGTTTTAAACTTTTCTTCCTTTTTCGGTTCGAGAGGTAAATGGATAAGAATTGAAAAACCGCAGCGTAAACCAATGTGAGCAACATTTTTTGAGAATTTTAAACCAGGAATCACCGATATGGCAACCGGGATCTGTAGCTCGTAAACATCCTCTAGATCTTTCATGCGCTCGCCTAAATCATCAAAAATAAGCGCTATTTTTGGTTTTGCAGCTTGCGTCTCCCCCACAAAAGGAACCATTCGGTGATGCCTGCGTTCTTCCTTATGAAAATATTTGTAAAATACAATCGGCAACATGACCAGCAAAACAAAAAAAAGAATACGCAATATTCGATTCATGACGCTACCCGCAGTATATTTTGATATGCTTCTTGAGGATTTCGAGCTTTTAATATCGCACTGCCGACACAAATATAATCGACACCGCTCAGTGCCACGCGCGCAACGTTATCAAGTTTAACTCCACCATCGAGACCGGTAAGTATATCGGGATATTTTTGTTTAAAAAATATTATTTTTTCCAACACTTCCGGAATGAAAGGCGCGCCATAGAAGCCCGGATGAACCGACATAAAAAGAACCGTGTCTACTTTATCAAGAAGAAATTCGATACGTTCAACGGGAGTGAGAGGATTGATGGCAATACCTACCTCAAGGTGCGCACTGCGTATTTCCTGAATAATTTTTTCGCAATCGCCGGCAATTTCAGCATGAAAAATAATACGCGTTGAACCAATTTGATTAAACGCCTCAAGCCACGCCAAAGGATTCTGCACCATAAGATGCGCTTCATTGCCTATGTGGCAAGTTAAACTTTTTATATCGTCGATACCCACGCTCGTTGAGGGAACAAAGAGACCATCCATAACGTCTATTTGTACGTAGTCGGTAAAAAGAGCGCACCCCTCTATCATATTCGTCAAATCTTGCCTGTTCTGCGTCAATAAAGCAGGAACAATTTTCTTCATAACATTTCGATTAATGCTCAAAAAATGTTTTTAAAGTTTCTATAAGCGCGGCGTTAGGAGTAAAATTTTTGGTCTGCCAGAAGGCAGTAATTGCCTGTTTCTCTTTTCTCCAGTTACAGATATAATTTTCCCAGCCATACAACGGACCTTCGCGTTTTATATAAGGGTTGTTGGCAATTGCCTGATATATGCCGTCAGGAAAAGCATGATGTGCTATAGCTTTATACGTCCAATACGTGTAGCCAAAACCAAATTCCTCAAACGTTTTAAGCATGCTCTTTAAGTATTCTAATTCTCCCCAGAGTCCTCCGCGCCAATTAATACCAAACTCTCCCACGAAAATCATGACGTTATTTTTTCGCGAAAATGCCGCATACGGTTCAAGATATTTACGAATGCAATTCGCATCCCAAAAAGTATTACCAATTTGTCCGGGAAATTTATAAAAAGGCGTGAAATTAAATGTGTATTCAAGCGGTGCGTATGCATGAATACTGATACATATGTTATCGGCAATGAGTTCTTTCAGGAAATCTATCCGCTGAGCCCATATATCACCTTCCAAAAAAATGGTATGCTCGGTGTCGATTGCGCGTATGCGTGCGATAGTTTGTTGATATAAACGTTTTACGATATCGGTTGACCTCTCCCCCAACACAGGCTCATTCAAGAGATCATAGCCTAAAAGAGCCGGTTCATCCTTGCAGGCACTCGCAACCACCTCCCATAACGCGCACATTCTCTCCCGATACGTCTTTTTCTCCCACAATAACGCCTTACCTCCGGAATCTGCATGCCAATCTTCGTTTTGCGCCCCCTGCGCGGCATGCAAATCAAGTATAATTTTAATATTATATTTTTCCGCCCAAGACAGCGCTTTCTTGAGATAACCGATCCCTGTATTACTATAACGAAACGGTTTTGGCTCGATAAGACGGCAGTTAAAAGGTAACCGAACGGTATTTGCGCCGAATGCCGAAATATTTTTAAAATCTTCTTCCTGGATAAAATTTTCCCGGAAAAGCCGGCTAAAAACTTCCAGCTCGCTTTTACCGTTTATTTTTTCGAACTGACGTTTCAGAGTGCTTTCCGCGATATTTCTGCCGCCGAGAATGTAACCTTCCATGAGCAGCCAACTGCCTATATTAACCCCTTTTATCGCACGAGCATTTATCGACATCTTTTTATCCCTTCTTTCTTGCAGAAACGATTCACCGTACAACAACTACAATAAGGCGAAATCGGCACACACACATGCTGACCAAAAGAAACCAATAACGCATTAAGTCGTATCCAGTAACACTTCGGTACAACCAATTCCAATGCGTGTTCTGTATCGTATACATAGTTAGTACGCACCCAGCCTAAACGATTAGAAATTCTATGTACGTGCGTATCGACGCAGATGGCTGGCGTCTTGAAACATAAACCCAACAGGAGATTGGCAGTTTTACGCCCCACACCTTTAAACGCGAGTAACTCAGCTCTGGCGTGCGGAACACGCCCATCATACTCGTTGACAAGACGAGTTGTGATATCCCGTATAACCTTGGCTTTGTTCCGGTAGAAACCTACCGGATAAATAAGCTTACGTAATACCGAAAGCTTTAACTTATGCATCACATAAGGATCATCTGCAACCCGAAACAAATTACTGCTCACCCGAGCCGTTACCTTATCTTTAGTACGTAAACTTAAAATGCAAGAAATCAAAACTCGATAGGGGTCGCGATCTTGCGCTAGCGCTGTCACATAAGGAATATTAAACGTTTTAGCTTGATTGGCAATAAGCTTGATTATTTCTGTGACATTACCCACGGCATTTTCATACAAGATTTATATGCGCATAACCAATCGTTTTTCCAGGAAGTATGCAGTATTTCTTTTATGGGGACGCAGTCGAACTTTTCGCCGCCTTGCGCCTGGCGCACACCAAAACGATATTGATATATTTCACAATAATGCTTTCCTGTATTATCTTTTTTGAGGTGTCTGCAAGGATCGTCAAACGCGCCACAGCAGGTGCCGCAACGTCTGCAAACGCTATCCCATTCTTGCTCCTTCTTTTGGAAATATTCATCCAACATGAATAGATATTATACCAGATTTTTTATCGGAAAGTACTTTTTTCGAAAATAGCAAAAAAATGAGGCAGAACCGCATTAAACAGTTCTGCCTCAAAGTAAGCAAGACAAATATTTTACTTTATAAACGTGTGCGAAATAATAAATCCCGCGAAAACAATAGAAACCATAGACATCAGCTTAATAAGAATATTCAAGGAAGGCCCCGAAGTATCCTTAAAAGGATCACCAACCGTATCGCCCACTACCGCAGCTTTATGAGCAGGAGAACCCTTACCACCATGGTTACCTTCTTCGATATATTTTTTGGCATTATCCCATGCTCCGCCAGAATTCGCCATCATAATCGCAAGTACAAATCCGGATACTGTCGCGCCCGCCAAAAGCCCGGCTTCAGCCTCAATCCCTACTACGATACCAACCACAATAGGTGCAATCAATGCAAGAAGAGAAGGTAATATCATCTCCTTTTGCGCCGCCCTCGTGGCAATATCAACACAACGGGCATAATCAGGCTTGGCTTTGCCTTGCATCAAACCAATAATTTCTTTAAATTGTCGCCTTACTTCTATAACAATTTTTCCGGCAGCTCTACCTACTGCACGCATAGTCATTGAACAAAACAGAAATGGCAGCATGCCACCGATAAATAAGCCCACAATGACCGCAGGGTTCATTAAACTTAAATTCAAGTCCTTATGATAAATTGCTACCACTTGATCGCGATAGGCAGCGATAAGCGCCAATGCCGTTAAAGCTGCCGAGCCGATAGCAAAACCTTTTCCGGTAGCCGCGGTAGTGTTACCTAAGGAATCCAAGGCATCCGTACGCTTACGCACTTCCGGCGGTAAATGTGCCATTTCTGCGTTACCACCGGCATTATCGGCCACTGGCCCATAGGCGTCGGTAGCCAAAGTAATTCCCAGCGTAGAAAGCATACCTACGGCAGCTATGGAAATACCGTACAATCCGACATTGGGGTTTTGGGCTCCGCCAGCAAGAAAATAACTTGCAATAATCGCAATTCCCACCACAATAACTGGAATTGCCGTAGACATCATCCCTACTGCCATGCCAGCGATAATCACGGTGGCTGGCCCAGTAAGAGAAGCGTCGGCAACCGAACGTGTAGGTTTAAAACCGCTCGAAGTATAGAATTCAGTTGCAATACCAATCACTACACCCGCAATAAGGCCAGAAAGCACTGCCCAGTAAATACCTAAGTGTTCTTTACCTAAAATATGAATTACGAGAAAATACGAAACAATGGCAACAATGATAGAACTGGCAAATACTCCTTTACGTAATGCCGCCAAAAGAACCTTCTGACTCGCTTCTTCGCGGCTATGCACAAAAAACGTGCCTATTATTGAGGCAATTACTCCAACTGCGGCCATTACCATCGGTACAGTCACACCAGGCAAGCCCAAGCCGGCAGCAACGCCAAGAGCGGAAGTTGCCACGATAGAACCCACATAGGATTCGTACAAGTCAGCGCCCATACCGGCAACATCTCCGACATTGTCACCAACGTTATCGGCGATTACCGCGGGGTTACGTGGATCGTCCTCCGGGATACCGGCCTCAATTTTACCGACTAAATCCGCACCGACATCGGCGGCTTTAGTAAAAATACCGCCGCCGACACGCGCAAAAAGCGCTTGTGAACTTGCACCCATACCGAAACAAAGCATGGTTGAAGTAATGGCAGCAATTTTATCGATTCCGGCAGGAGTTGGATTATGCGCATAATACCAGTTCAGAAAATAATACCAGACACTCAAATCCAAGAGGCCTAAACCAACTACGGTTAGTCCCATAACCGCGCCACTCGAAAAAGCAACGCGTAACCCTGAATTAAGGCTTTTCATCGCAGCCGCAGCCGTCCGGTTTGAGGATTGCGTTGCGATATTCATTCCAATAAATCCGGAAAGCCCGGAAAAGAATCCGCCGGTCAAGAACGCAAACGGAACAAATATTACTAAATAATTCTTGAACGCAAGTGCAAGCAAAATAAAAAATACCACCACAAAGAAAATTGAAACTCCTAAATATTGGCGTTTAAGATACGCCCATGCGCCGACACGCACTGCCTGCGCAATTTCGCGCATACGATCGTTACCTTCGTCTTTGCGTAAAATCGAAAATGTCAAATACGCGGCAAACGACAATGCCATAATGGAGCCAACCGGTGCCAACAACAGGAAATCAAACCCAAACATAGCTGAACCCTCCTCTCTTTAAACTGTTAAACGCCCTTTTTAATAATGGCGTCACGCATCTCGCCGACAGAAATATACTCCACAGGACAGTCAAGAAACTGTTCGATAGTTTCTATATACTGTCGTGCGCGTTGCGGCAAATTATTATATTTTCTCATCCGTTCCGTATTTTCCGACCAACCTTGGTACGTTTTGTATACCGGCTTAACCACCGATATGTCCGCAGGGAATGTTTCTAGGCGTTTCTTGTCTTCCTGATACTCAGTACAGACTTTAATTTCCGTTAAATCGTCAAGGATATCAAGCTTCGTAAGAACAATACTGGTTATTGCGTTTAAGCGCGCCGCTCGCCTAAGAGACACCAAATCCAGCCAGCCGCAGCGCCGCGGTCTGCCCGTAGTAGCGCCATATTCTTTACCTTTATTCAAAAAATATTCACCCATTTTATCAGTGAGCTCTGTCGGAAAAGGACCTTCGCCAACCCTGGTAGTATATGCTTTAGTAACACCGATAACTTCATCAATCTTTACAAACGAAAGGCCAGAGCCCACGAGAGCGTTTGTGGCAAGAGTCGAGGAAGACGTGACGTAAGGATACGTTCCGTAATCTACGTCGAGAAAAGTTCCTTGCGCACCTTCAAATAAAAAATTTTTATTTTTATGACTATAAAAGAAATCAACCAGGTCGCACACATACGGTTGCAGCTGCTTGGCGTATTCATTGTATTCCTCATAAATCTCATCAAAAGAAAAAGCTTCATGATGGTAGACCGTCTCAAAGAGAGGATTTTTTTCTTTCAGATTCTCTTTCAACTTTTGCGAGAAAACGCGCGAATCGACAAGATCAATCATGCGTATACCCAAACGAGAGACCTTGTCCATATAACATGGCCCAATGCCTCTCTTGGTTGTTCCGATCTTACGGATTTCATTTTTCTCTCTCAACGCATCAAGTATGCGATGATAAGGCATGATAACATGGGAAAACGCGGATATTTTTAGGTTATTCGGAGACACAAGAACATTTTCTTTCGAAAGCGTCTGAATTTCCTCAAGTAACACCTTGGGATCAATCACTACGCCGTTACCGATAGCGCATATTTTTTCGCGGCGCAGAATCCCCGAGGGTATCAAATGAAATACAATTTTCTTATTATTGATTATCACTGTGTGGCCGGCATTGTTCCCGCCCTGGAAACGCACAATAATATCTTTATCGCGGCAAAGGTAGTCGACGATTTTCCCCTTGCCCTCATCGCCCCACTGTAACCCTATCAGTACGGTATTCATATTACCTATTAATTAATTTCTATTATTTCGGTTTTACTCCTGAAACCTATAATCGCCTTACAAGGGCGGCTGCATGGTGAAAATCTTCCTGGCAACATCCGGATAAGTGGCTACAAAACGCAGCTCGTCTTCTACGAGTGGTTTTTGATTATGGACATTCGCATAACGCGCCAACTCTAAAATCTTACGCGCTTCTTCATCATTCTTAAATTTGATCTCCAGATGATCGTACACATTGGCAAAACCTTTAATTCCGGAATATTCACCAACAGTGATTTTCCTGCCGGTATCGATGACTTCCGGCTCCCCCCTTCCTAATTCTTCATAGTCATACAGTTCGTAATTACGCCTGTCTTTCAGGGCACCGTCGGCATGGATTCCTGACTCATGGGCAAAGGCGTTTGAACCAACCCCTGGCTGGTTGATAGGAATAGGGATACCAAACGCATAAGACGCATACTTACATACTCTCCAGGCTGTTTTCAAATTTATATTTTCGTCAAGCTTATATTTCTCCATACCACTGCCATAGCGAAGCGCCAAGATAACGCTCACCAAATCAGCATTTCCCGCACGTTCGCCAACGCCGTTAACACAGGTATTAATGTAGGCGTCAACCCCGCAATCTATGGCGGCTTTTGCACCGGCGATAGAAGAAGCAACCACAAGCCCTAAATCGTTGTGGCAGTGAATTTCAACTGGAATTTTCACTTTTTTACAAATTTTCGTTATTCGTTCATATATCGAAAACGGTGTGTCGTAACCAAGCGTATCGCAATAACGGAATCTATCCGCACCGGCGTCTTTTGCTGCTTGGATAAAATCAATCAAATATTCTGTCCGCGAACGCGAAGCATCCTCTGCATTAATACCTACAGCCTTGATACCTGATTTTTTCGCGAGCTTGACCGCGGCAACGGCAGAAGTAATAATCTCTTTATAGTTAAGCTTCCCCTGAAACTTATGCATAATCATCTGGTCGGAAGTAGAAATAGAAAGGTTGACATATTTAAGGTTAGGAACATTTTTGAGAGCCAGCTCAACATCGCTCGTAATCGCACGCAGCCACCCTGAAAGCCGCAAGCGTTTAATCGTTTTTTTAGAGGCCAACTCTAAGTTAGCGTTTAAATAATTAATCTCGTGGTTGGTGGTAGGAAAGCCGAATTCACTTTGAAATATCCCCATCTCATCGAGATACAGGTTGATCATCGTTTTTTGTAATTTGGAAAGGCAAATGCGCGATGTCTGGACCCCGTCACGGTTAGTCACGTCAACAATATAAATTTTTGCCATAGTTACCCCCTTTTTGCGATAACAGCAAACCGTATGCTGCAATTACGTTATTTACTGCCCTCAAAAAACTTAGCCAGATCTTCTTTTTTTAACTGAAATACTTTAAAGACGCGATTATTATTGATCAATATAACATTTCCGTCGTTTATGCCGACGGCTTCTATGAGCAGGTTATTTTCTTTACGTAACTGTTCGATTTTTTCTGAAGCTAAAATATTTTTTATTTTCTTATAATCAAGCCCTAGCTCGTCAATCGTTTGTATTGAGGAACTATTCTTTATATTTTTAAGCCGCGACAGAATGTAACTAACAAATTTATCGGGATACAGCTGTTTTAAAGCAAGTGCTGTTTTTAATTCTTCTTCGGGATAACCGGAAAACTTTTCTGGCGGAATGATGAGGTGAATGACAAGCGTTACTTTTTTTTCGCTTGTAAAATCCAATAGTTCTTTTAAAAATTGTTCAGCCGAAGGCTCGTACGGATTAAGAAAAAAATCGATCCTACGAGGTATTTCCTTCCGGTCTAATAACAAGAATAGGCCGGAAAGATCTTTCGTAGAAATGAATTCTCCTTGTTCTTCTTGCAAAAAATTAGAAACTATTGAAAAATTTTTTTCTTTTTTTATGCCGAGAGGCAACAAAATCGCCGGCAAAGTCTTAATCTCATATTTCTTGATAATCTTTTGTGCCTCAGCAGTACGATAGTCAACCGACCGAAAACTTAAACCCATAAAAGCGCTTTTAAGCAGTTTTTCGCTAAGCGTAGTTGATGCAAAGGCGCATTTGATATCGGTAATTACGGTCGCTTCGAATTTTGTCGGGACATCGTATACGCATAGCGCGTTTAATGCTCCGGGGTTTTGGCAGCGCGCGATAAACCCTTCTTTTTTTAGGCAATCAGCATCAGAAAAACAAGCAGGAATGCGCTTTGCCACTTCGGCATCATCTTTTACTCCAAAGCCAAGTGATTCGCTTTTCACAATGATGTCGGAGATTTTTTTGTCTTTTATCTCTATCTCAGCGATTCGCACTTCTTTCGCTTTAAAAGAAGGCCTCAGAATGATCGTATTGCCTACTTTTTCCTGAGTAGATGACCCGAGTGTATTGCCGGAAGATATAATCAGGGGTATTTCTTTGAACATTTCGGCAAGACGGTAATTCTCTTGATCGCCCAGCGGCGAAAGAAGTACAATAAAATCTACTTTCGCAACGATTTGTTTAAGCGTGGCCGCCAGAGATAAAGCATATTCCTGAACCGCTACACCTTTTGTCTTGTAAATACTGGAGGGTGTTAAACCAATCACCGCTATCTTAAAACCGGAAAAATCTTTAATACGATATGGTGCTATCTTATCCAAAGTGATATTCGCGGATACGCAAGTAAGCGCATACTCATTGATGGCTTTTTTTAAAAAATCGATACCGAAATTATACTCTTCTTCTCCCAGCGCCACCATATCATAGCCTATTTGCTGCATAGCTTGATAGAAAAATATACTGCGTTTTTGATCAAGTTCAGGGCTAAGACTCGCATCATCAAGGGTTCCACCTGCCGTAAAATTTCCGCTGTCAACAACAAGCACGTTCACCAGTTTCTCTCGAGCCGCCTTGATAACACTTGCGCGCCGCGCAATACCTCCACCCACCGAAGAAGGACAATGACCGCATGGATACAGCGAAGCATGCGTATTGCCGGTATAAATGATGTTCAGCCTTTCACCATAAACACACAATGGTATACATACAAGCAGAAAAAAAACAAAAAACTTTTTCATAATCATCACAACTTACTTACCGCGGAAAAAATTCCAATATAAAGTTTTATTACCTTCAAAGAAAAAATATCGGTATTCGAGGTAATTTTATTTGCGTTATACTTCTATTTTTTTGTCGGCATAATCACTTCATCGACGATACCGTACGCTTTAGCTTCAACAGCGCTCATAAAATAATCTCTATCGGTATCTTCACGTATTTTTTCAATAGGTTTTGCGGTATGTAGGGCAAGGATTTCGTTTACCTTTTCCCGCAAACGTAAGATTTCATTGGTTTGACGCGAAATATCTTCGGCACTGCCCTGTACGCCGCCCCATGGCTGATGAATCATGATCCGCGAGTTAGGTAACACATAACGTTTACCCTTTGTCCCCGCACAGAGTAAAAGCGCACCCATCGACGCAGCCTGCCCCACGCAATATGTAGCCACGTCACATTTAACAAACTGTATGGTATCATAGATAGCCAACCCCGCAGTAATGACCCCGCCGGGAGTATTAACGTAGAGACTGATTTCTTTATTAACGTCTTCCATTTGTAAAAAAAGCATTTGAGCAATAATGACATTAGCAATATTATCATCAATAGGCGTGCCCACGAAAATAATCCTGTCCTTAAGAAGACGAGAGTAAATATCATATGCCCGCTCCACTCTTCCGGTCTGCTCGATCACCATCGGCACATACATTTGATTTTTCATACTACCCTCCTCTTCTTTTGTCTTTTTTATCAGCGCGTTATCCATAAAAAAATTATTCGAGCGTTTTTTGTGACGTTCGCATCCCAAATTAAATATTTTTTGTATTTCGTTATCACTTCGGGTAAAAACCCGATACTCGACATGTATCAAAAATTACGTGGGCACACCGGTTTGTAACCCACAATATACGGTTAACTTTCGTATACAGCCAAACTCAGCAACAATCCCAACACAACCTCGGCCACATTCTGTTCAACCGCAATATTTTCCTTGCGGGCAATCGCTTCTAAAATATAAAACAATTTTACTTCGTCTTGCGCGAGAGGTTTTAACTTTTCTTCAATATCTTTTTTATATTTCTCAATATCCTGATCGGGAATATTACGTACGCGCAACTCATGGATTTCGCGTTCAATCAATTCTTTATGGTAATGGTCGACCTCATCTTTGGGAAGTTCAAATGTAAACGTCTTTAAAAGATGTTGGCTTATTTGGCTGTCGATTTTTCTTCGGCGTTCACGCAGTTTCTCCATGGAAAGTTCGATCTTGATCGCATTGCAAAAGCCCGCTACATCCGGAAAACTTGCCCACTTCGCCAATTCATCATCGGACAAATCTTTCTTAAGAACCTTTTTAACACCTTCCTTAAGATTCGTCAGCACTTTTTGAATTTCGTCTTCTTTTATTTCTATATTTTTATCTTTAATTTTTATGCCTTTATAGTCATTCTCGTTTACCTCAAGCTGGGGCCGTACTTCGAGTTCAGCACTAAACGTTAAGCTGCCAGCAAGAAGCTCAACATCCTGTATGCGAGGCAATCCGGCCGGCTGCACTTTCTCCTGTTCTATCGCGCGTTCGTAATAAAGCGGCAAAGCTTTGTGCAAAAATTCTTCTTTTAGAACTTTTCCATGTTGTTTCTCCAGCACCTCGAGAGGGGCGCTGCCCGGACGAAAACCGGAAACCTTAAGAGTTTTCCCGATTTCTTTATATATCCCGTTACGTTCATTCACGAATTCGTCGCCGCTGATAGCAACAGATATTTTTCTTTTCAGCTTATCTAACTTTTGTATATCTACCTTCATTGATTCTCCTCGGTTGTCTCTACATTGTAAAATTCTTGCCTAAATAGATTTCGCGCGCCCTTGTATCACCGATCAAATCATCTGAACTCCCGGCGATGAGGATTCTGCCCTCAGCAATTAAATACGCCCGGTCAGTTATCGAAAGAGTTTCACGAACGTTATGGTCGGTAAGTAATATGCCCATACCTTTGCGCCTAAGCTCAGAGATTATCTCTTTAGCCTCACCCACCACAATCGGATCAATACCGGAAAATGGTTCATCAAGCAAAAGAAACGACGGATTGGTAACGAGAGCTCTGGTGATTTCGAGCCTGCGCATCTCTCCGCCCGATAAGGTATACGCTTTGCTTTTACGCAGGTGAGCGATATTTAATTCTTTAAGTAATTCTTCCAGGCGCTTAAATCGTTCTATCTTCGAGACCGGCAGTGTTTCAAGGATGGCCAGGATATTTTCTTCAACAGTCAATTTACGAAATATCGAAGGATCTTGAGAAAGATAACCGATGCCAAACCGAGAACGGATATGAATCGGCAAATTGGTAATATCCTGGTTATCGAAAAGAATCTTCCCTTCGTCGGGTGCAATGATACCCACCACCATATAAAATGTAGTGGTTTTACCTGCGCCGTTAGGGCCGAGTAAGCCGACCACCTCTCCTCGCCTGACCGAAAGAGAGACATTGCGCACGATGGCTTTCGTGCCGTATGACTTAGATATGCTATTTATCTCCAGCAGTTTCATTTTTTTTTGAAAAATAAACTAAACGGGGATTTCCTTCTAAAATTACCTGCTTGTCTTCACCCGTATACGTAGCCTTGTCGGCAAACGCAACATTATCGTCTTTAACTATTTTTACGTGCCCCTCGGCAATAATTTTCATCTTTTTCTTATCCTTGGTATCAAAAAATATCGTAGCTTTGTCTGAAAAAAGTTTGGCCTGAGGATTATTAACGACTACGTTATCATAAAAAATAGCCTTCCCCTCGTTATACCGCATCTCCAATGGCCCGGTACAATTAACGGTAATATAGTTACCTTCCTTATCGGGAATTTTCAGCTCCACGTTATCCCTCAGGTCGGCGTTCATGTTTGTTTTGTCCAGCGTTGCCTTTTCTGACCTAACAAAAATAGTGTCGTTACTGGAAAAATACTTTGCTTCCATTTTGCTAATATCAACATACTGATCGCGCATTATAGCTTCGTTACCTTTTACTTCCCAATCCTTAGAACCATCTTGTTTAAGATTGGAAAGATAAAAATCTTTGATTTTCTGCTGAGACGCATCGACAGGTTGCCCGCGTACCGGCAAAGCCGTCGCCATGCACATGCCAAACACCCCTACTATAATTTGCATGATTTTCATACTTATACCACTAGAAGTAGTATACTATACCAGATTGTCTTTTGAAGTCAATCTTAAACAACAGAAACACTATTTACATCTCCACATCCGCCTTAAAACGTACACAAAATTTCAAGTCGTGAATCTGAAGACTTTATTTAAAATCTCGCACTATCTGGCAAATCTTCTTTTCTAAACGCTGCGCATGAATAATACAATCAATAACTTCTCGCACTGCACCCTCGCCGCCGGCCTTAACCGTTATATATTTTGCCCGGCGCCTTACCTCCGCCGGAGCATCATTGACTGCTACCGGAACACCCACTCTTTCCATGATACCTATATCAATCAGGTCATCTCCGATAAAACAAATATCGCCAGTTTTTACCTTATATTTCGCCACAAGGGCGTTCAGCACGCTTTCCTTGGGCAAAACCCCTCCAATTACTTCTGCGACATGCATATCCCGGCTACGACGCCGGACCACGGCGGAATTTTTGGCAGTAAGCAAAACGGTTTTGAGCCCGATTTTACGTACCAGAGAAATCCCTAAACCATCTTTTACGTTAAATATTTTTAGCTCTCTTCCCCGGTCATCATAGATAATCTCACCCTTAGTCAAAACACCGTCCACATCAAGTATCAGGAGTTTTACCTTTTTAAATAATTTGATAATTTTATTCTTTTGCATTGTTCTTATAAACCCTGTAATGAATCTCCACGGGTGTAAGCCCGTGGTTTCTGCGTAATCCCTGCTCGGCTACATACGGTAAAATTCTCTACGATAATTTTACCGACCTCGCGGGATAATCGCACGCATTCATCCCCGGGCTAAAGCCGCGGGGATTTCTGCGTTGGCGATTAAATACTAAAAAACCGAAAATCGGATTCTTCTGGCTTCTGCTCTCTGGCCTCCGTCATCTGTTTATAAAATTCCGGCAGCAATTAAATCCTGCACATCAAGCATTCCTACTGGCCGGTCATTCTTGTCGACGACGGGAACCTCATCTATTTTTTTTGTTTCGAGAACTTTTAATGCTTCGGACGCCAAATCATCGTCTCTGACCACGACGGGCTTTACGGTCATTACTTCTTTCACTTTCTTTTTAAGAAGATTACGATGCCGCTCTAAATTCCTGCGCAAATCTCCATCAGTAAAAATACCGATAAGATGGCCCTGGTCATTAATAACAGATGCGGCTCCGGCATGCGCGGCAGTGATTTTCACAAGAACTTCTTTAATAAGCGTATCTTCTTTTACGATCGGATTAAACTTTCGTTTACGCATAATATCTTTCACGGTCAAGAGTAGTTTCCTTCCTAATGAACCACGCGGATGAAATAATGCAAAATCTTTTTCCTTAAAACCTTTCAGTTTCTGCAAAATAACCGATATCGCGTCGCATAAAGCCAACATCGCAGTGGTTGAGGTAGTGGGAGCGAGCCCCAACGGACACGCCTCTTTGTCGACTTTTACGTTCACCACACTATCTACGTAGCGCGCAAGGCTTGAATGTAAATTTCCCGTTAAAGCCACTATGGGTGCGCCGATCTGGCGGATAAAGGGAATTAAATTCTTAATCTCATCGGTTTCACCGCTGTAAGAAAGCACCACCACCACGTCGCTTTCCTCGATTCTTCCTAAATCACCGTGTACTGCCTCGGCGGCGTGCAGCCAAAAACTTGAAGTGCCGGTTGAAGAAAGCGTCGCGGAAAACTTTTGGCCGATGATGCCGGCCTTACCCATACCGGTAACGACGATTTTGCCTTTACATTCGGAAAGAATTCGAATAGCTTTTAAAAAATCTGAAGTGAGACTTTGCTTTAAGTGGGTGATACCTTGAGCTTCAATAGTTAAAACTTCCTCGGCCCAATCTAAGATCTCTTCCGCCTTAAATCTATCCATGAGTAGCCTCTCTTACTTTCATAATTCTTTTTAGTAAATCCGGCAACGACGCAAGCGGATAAGACGTGTGTTTATCCGATAACGCTAATTTCGGCGAAGGATGCACTTCCATGAAGATACCATCAACTCCGCAGGCTACCGCAGCCAGGCTAAGCGGCTCAACAAAGACCCGATCGCCGCCGGAGACTCCATGTTCTGCTGACGGTCGTTGTAAAGAATGGGTTACGTCGTAAAGCACCGGGTATCCGAACTGTTTCATGAGAGGAAACGAACGAAAATCAACCACAAGATTGTTATAACCAAAACAACTTCCCCGTTCTGAAATAAGAATACGCTTGTTCCCGCATGATGAAATTTTTTCAACGACGTAACGGATATCAAGCGGTGAAAGAAATTGTCCTTTCTTGATGTTGATCCATTTTTTAGTTTTCGCCGCTTCAACAATTAAATCGGTCTGACGACACAAAAATGCAGGTATCTGAATTATGTCTAAAATATCTTTTACCTTCGCTATATGGTGTTGACAATGAATATCGCTCAAGATAGGAACTTTGATCTTACGTTTCACCTCGGCTAAGATTGCCATACCTTTTGTCAACCCGGGGCCACGAAAAGACTTCAGAGAAGTACGATTCGCCTTATCGAAACTCGCCTTAAAAATAAAAGTTAAAGGGTATGGCGCGGTAATATCCTTAAGATATGCGGCGATTTCAAGGGTACGCCGCGCATCTTCGATGACGCAGGGGCCGGCAACGAAAATAAATTTACCACTTAATTCCATATTACGATATAAAAAGGCTCTTGGTGGAAAAATTAGGGTCGGTAGTAAGATTAACCCCTAGTCGACGCAATCCAGCCTCGTCTCCCGGTGTAGGTATGTGCGTCATATGCATTTCGCACCCTTTAAGATCTTTTAGCTTTTCCATGGCCAGCTGGGCTGCGGGATTAGTTGCAGCACTAATACTAAGCGCAATTAACGCTTCCTCCAAATCAAGATTAAGTGTTTTTGAGTTAAGTACATCTTTCTTAAGATTTTGTATTGATGTAATAATGCTGGGAGAAAGTAGGTGTATCTTATCGGGTATTTCTGCTAATACTTTTATGGCATTCAAAACGACACTAGTCGCTGCATGCATAAGTTCTGAGTTTTTACCCTGAACTATAGTGCCATCAGGTAACGCGAGCGCTGCACCACAAAAAATACCCTCATTTCCTTTCTTTTTCTGTTGAGCATCAAACGCGCTCTTGTGTGCCGGCTCGACCACTTTTCTGTGCTCCGGCGTAAGATTCAATGCCTCCATAAGCAACTGAACCCTCTGGACTGTTTCTTTGTCGACAAAACCCATAATATATTCGCAGGTGTAACGAAAATAGCGCCGTATAACCTCCTGCTTCGCTGCTTCTTGTACAAAAATGTCGTTGACGATGCCAAAACCTGCACAATTAACCCCCATATCCGTGGGAGATTGATATATGGTTTCGCTACCTGTGATTTTAGTTAAGATACGTCTTAATATCGGAAACACCTCAACATCACGATTATAATTAACGGAAGTCTGTGCATACGCCTCCAAATGGAAAGGATCAATAAGATTAAAATCTTTAATATCAGCAGTGGCTGCTTCATAGGCGATATTTACCGGATGCTGCAAGGGAATATTCCAAATAGGAAATGTCTCGAATTTTGCATAGCCGGACTTAAAACCTTTCTTATAATCATGATAAAGTTGGGAAAGGCATGTAGCCAACTTACCGCTTCCCGGACCAGGACCGGTTACCACCACCAAAGGCTTATGTGTTTCAATATAAGGATTAGCGCCATAGCCCTCATCGCTGACAATCACGTCAATGTCAGTAGGATAACCTTTTGTAAAACGATGCGTGTACACTTTTATATTACGCCGCTCCAGTTTATTTTTGAATATTTGTGCCGCAGGCTGGCCTTCGAAACGGGTAATGATAACTGCCCTTACATCAATTCCCCAGTCTTTTAAATCGTCAATAATTTTTAGGACATCAACGTCATAGGTAATGCCAAAGTCTGCACGGATCTTGCGGCGTTCGATATCGCCCGCGTAAATACAGAGCAGAATATCAGCCTGGTCTTTGAGCTGCTGGAGAAGGCGAATCTTTACGTTGGGGTCATATCCGGGTAAAACGCGTGCAGCGTGATAATCAAAAAGCAGTTTTCCGCCAAATTCAAGATAAAGTTTATTGTTAAAACGCTTTACGCGTTCCAAGATCGACGTGGATTGTTCGCGCAAATATTTTTCATTATCAAAACCCGTCTTATTGACAGCATCAATTAATTTCATCTAAAAAACTCCTCACGTGCATGGTTGTTGGGCACGTTGACGCAATATCGCTTCGACTTTACGCAAGTCCTCTTCCGTATCTACACCCCACGAATCAAACTTAGTCTCTAGAACCTTGATTTTATAGCCGGCCTCGACAGCACGCAACTGCTCCAAACATTCTGCCTGCTCCAGATATGAGGCAGGCAAATTCTTAAACGTATACAGAAAATCTTTCGTGTACGCGTAAAGGCCAAGATGCTTGTAATACATTTTGCTACCGGTAGCGCTACGGTAGTACGGAATTGAAAAACGGGAAAAATATACCGCAAAACCATCTTTATCGCATATTACTTTTACTACGTTCGGATTATGAATGTCATTCTGATCTTCTATTTTTTTCCGCACCGTACTCATTACCAGCGAAGGATTCATTAGCAACTCTTGCGCAACACTATCAATAGTTGATGGTTGCAGAAGCGGTTCATCCGCTTGAATATTCACCACCACCTTTGCATCAATGTCCCGCACTGCCTCGGCAATGCGATCCGTGCCCGAAGTGTGTTGCACCGATGTTAACACTACCTCAGCGCCGAAACTTTTAGCTACTTCGGCAATTTTTATATCGTCACAGGCGATCAAGAGCCGATCAAGCACGCGCGATTTAGATGCGCTTTCCCACGCCCACTGTATGAGCGGCTTATCGCAGATATTACGCACAAGCTTAAAAGGAAGACGCATCGATTGATAGCGGGCAGGAATGACTCCGATCACGTTTATTCCATTACGCATTGATTCTCCGTAAAAGCTCTTCAGCGGTTGTGGTAGCCGCTCCCAGTTTCTCTACAACGATACCAGCGGCAAAATTAGCGATTAACGCAGCTTCGTAATGTGTGGCACCGCAGGCGAGCGCAAGAGTAAAAACGGCGATTACCGTATCTCCCGCACCAGTCACATCGTACACCTCCAACGCCATGGTTGGTATGTGGTAGTGATGGTTATCGGCAAAAAGTATCATGCCATCCTCGCCCAAGGTAATCAAGAGCGATTTCGGCTGCAACTTATCCATAATCATTTTACCCAAAGCTGGTATTTCCCCTTTACTCTTTATTTTTATATTCGCCGCGTTTTGCGCTTCTTTTAAATTAGGTGTTAATGATGTTACATGTTTATAGTAATCGAAATGCTCTTCTTTTGGGTCAACAGTAACGACTTTGTTATTCTTTTTGCAGGCCTCTACGACCGCCCCAACTAAGTGTGGATTGATAACACCCTTGCCATAATCTTCAATGATGATTGCGTCAAAACCATGAAGATATTTCTTGATCCGCTTTAGCAACAAAGCATTTGTACTGGGAGATAATGCCTGCACGGACTCCCAGTCGAGACGCAACATCTGCTGATGCTGTGCGAGAATACGGGTTTTGAGGGTTGTCGGACGGGTACATTCTACAGTAACCAAATCTGTAGCAATGCGTCCCTTTTGGATAAGAGAAAACAAGACCTTGCCGAAATGATCTTTGCCTATAACGCCTGCCAGCGCAGCCTTGGCGCCCAAAGATACTAAATTCAAGCCGACGTTGGCGCTTCCTCCGCACACAAAATTTTCCTGATTTGCCCAGACAACCGGTACTGGCGCTTCCGGAGAAATGCGATCGACCTTACCAAAGATATAGTGGTCCAGGATAAGGTCGCCAACAACTAAAATATTTTTCTTCTTAAAACGAGTAACGATCTGGCGTAATCGCTGTGTATTAATTTTCATGACTGATACTGCAAAATTTAACTAATTATACTCCCTAAAACCATTTTATTATATCACGCAAACCAAAAAAAGCTACTGCAAAAATATGTTGAAAAATATGACAAAAAGAGAAAAAGTGGGTTTTTTAAGCTGGCCGGGAGCAATCTATACTTCAATCCGTATTTTTTTGGCCCAAATAGTGACTAATCTTATTATTACGTTTTTTATCGGCCAAAGTTGTATCTTCATAGAACATCCGGCCATCGCTACGCATATCAACGACCGCGCCCTCTTTAGGCTTAATCTGGGAAAATGCGGTATACGAAGTTTCTCCGGTCATAATATGGGGGGTAAGTAAAATCACCAAATCTGATTTAGTTAAATTATTAGTTGTACTTCGAAAAAGATAGCCAATTCCTGGTAAGTCACCAAGTATAGGAATTCTTTTTTCAGTGCGCTCCTGTTTGTCTTTACGCAAACCGCCGATGATAATAGTAACGCCATCTTTAACCATAACGGTTGTCTCCGCATCAGAGCTGCTGACTATCGGTACGGTAGTCTTTTGATCGCCAGATAAAATATCTTTAGAGGTAGCATCGCTTATTTCCGGCCTTATTTTCATTGTCACAAACCCATCGCGATTGATCGTTGGGGTAACATTAAGCAATATACCCGTATCAACAAAATTTACTGTCTGAGAAGTGACGGTATTGCCGCTACCGCCCTGTGAAGTTGTGGAAGTAATATACGCTTCTTTTGAACCAACGTGTATTTTTGCTTCCTGATTATTAAGCGCCATTATTCGGGGGCTCGATAACACGTTTGTCTCGCCAATCGTACGTAGAATATCAATGATTGCTTTATATTTGCCTGGTTTAGATGGATCAACGTTAGGCGTGCCAAGGATGAGCGCATTGCTGGTGTTAATCGGCAAAGAAGCTTTTACGTCAAAATACTGCTTTATCCAATAATCCCAGTTTACACCCATTTCAAATTTATCTGATGGTTTTATTTCAATAATCTGCGCGTCAATTAATACCTGTGGGGTCTTTTCGTCGAAAGCAGCAATAATTTCAGCAACTTCATCGAGCTTTCCCGGATAATCCGTAATAATAATTTTGTTCGTCCGTTCATCAACGTTAATCGTCCCAACTCCTTTGGTAATAGCTTCTTTGAGCTTTGCGCTAATTTTATCTGCTAAACCGTAATTGAGACTAAAGACTCTGGTTTCCGTGACAAGATCGGCTTGTTCAATGAACTTAGACATTTCTTTAATCTTATCCGGTATATCAATAAGCACCACGGTATTAGAGCTTTCGTCGGCCACCACTTTGCCAATATTACTTTTTATTTGAGTTAATGATTTTGCCATTTCTGCAACTTTAGCAAATTTTAATTGCATTATTTTGACTTCTTTTTTATCTTTGTAGCGATCGCCGTACTTAAGCTCATAATCCCTTTGCGTAATAACATTGACAATATCTCCCTTGCGCTCATATGCCAAATCATTAGCTAAAAGAATTATTTCAAAAGCATCCCAAATATCCACATCTTTTAAAAAAAGGGTAACCTTTCCGGTAACATTTTTTCCGATAACGAGATTCATACCGGCACGGTTAGATAGAATCTTTAAGATATCCACTATATCCATACCCTTAATATCAAGAGAAATTTTATTAGACACAGTCTGAGAAACATTGGTTATCTTAGGTAAGGCAGTTTTGGAGGTAGATTCCGTAGTAATCGCCTGCACTGGTGTTTCAGAGACAGCCTTGGGAGCAGCTTGCTCAACAGCCGTTCGTGTTGTTTCTTCGGGCACCGTTGTTGTTTTTTGCGTTTGAAAGCTTCTATCAACCCTCTCGGCCGGCGCTTGCGGTTGCGTTTCTTCTGATTCCACGATAGCTTCATTTGGCTGCTCAGCAATAGTTTCGGATGGTGTCTCTGTTGTCTCCTGAGCAAAGGCGAAAGAAATACATGTACAGAGCAACACCGTGCTTATGATATCGTATTTAATATGTCGCATTTCGCCTCCTTTCATAGATAGAGTTCGTATTTCTGGCCGCCACAGCTGACAATTATTTTTCCTTCTTGTATTTCTTCAATTTTACAGGCACCGACAAACTGCCCCTTAGACACATAATGAGTTTTCTGAGTATTTTTATCTTCGACGATCGCCTGAGGATTATCTCCGGCGATAATGCCGACTAAACTTATATTTTTTATAAAATCCATATTTGCACTGCTCGCTACCTCAGCTATTTCTTCTTTCGCGGCCGGGACATTAAAAATCTGACGGCCGGAAATTACCTTGCTATAGTATTCAAGAGGCCGTACGGCCTCTTTCCCTTCACTCATATTCTTTTCAGAAATTGCCTCTTTAGTGATAACCGGCAATTCAATCTTGTCAGAGCTAATCAGCGGATGCAGGAAAGAAATCGCAAGATACGCACATGCAGCGGCAAAAAAAAGCCATATCAGTTTATTGAACGAAAAAAACGACAACACCTTTGTTGCATCAAAAGGATGCTTTGGCGCGGCTGCCGCTGTCGCAACGGTGGATGAGCCGGAAACAACGGATTGATTAGCAGAAAAATCCTTCTTTTTCTGCCCCTTTATTAAACGCAAAAGTTTTTCTTCTGGCGATAGATTATCTTTCATGCTTTTGTTTCCTGGCCGATGAGGCCATTGATTATTTCTTCATCTACCACGAGACGGTCTTTCATTACTACCGTCTCAAGCGCATCATGGCAAAACATAGAAATCCTGCGGGGATACCCTTGCGTATACTGATGAATAAGCCGAATCGCCTCATCGGTAAAAATACTCGTTGCCCCAGGATAGCCTGCCTGCTTAAGACGGAAAGATATAAGCGCTTTGGTTTCGTTTTCATCGAGAGGGTTAATCGTATATTTTAATGCGACCCGGTCAATGAAATTACGGATATGTTTTACTCTGGGGAGAAGTTCCATCTGCGCCATAATAATTAACTGCAAAAGCTTATACTCATTTGTTTCATAGTTAAGCAACATTCGTAATACCTCAAGGTTCTCCTGGCTTATTTTCTGCCCCTCGTCGATCAATAAAACAATTGTTTTATTCTCCTCGACACCCTTTTGAAAGAGATATTTCTCAATCGCCTCCTTAAAATCAATGGTTGATTTAAACTCCGGCGTGATATCAAACATTTTGACCAAGCTTAAAAGAAACTGAAATTCTGATTTATAGCTGGGGTCTAAAATCATATGAAAAATAAAATCATTCTCATCCTTAAAAGCCTGCAAGAGCGTACGGGAAAGCGTAGTTTTGCCCGTTCCTACATCTCCTAAAATTAGATTAAGGCCGCGGCGTAAGCGAATTGAAATTTCAAGACGTTTAAGCACGGTGTCGTGACTTGCGGAATGATAAAAAAATTCCGGATCCGGACTGGTTGAAAATGGCTCTTTTTTTAATCCTAATGCGCTATAATAACTCATTTTTTATCTCATTAATGGATTTACCTAGCTTACGCATGGTTCTGATTCTTTTGAGCTTATCCGCGGTAGTATCGTTAAAATAACGAAACCTGGTTTCGGGGCTGCGACCAATCTCACTGATAAGACCAATCTTTAGATAATACTTCAAAGTATAAATCGAATAACCGGTCAATCGAGCCAAATCTTTAATTAGGTAAACATTATTCGTTGCCATAGCACTCTCACTCTCTATATAGAGAGTGTATCAGACCAAAAAAAGCTTGTCAAGTGAAAAATAGAAAAATATTTACATTCCTAAACCATTGGCAGCCAAAGACTAACAAACATAGAAACAAAATGGTAAGATTTAAGAGAAAAAATAGCGGCAAAATTCAGTCGAAATATAAGCAGAAAATCTATGCGATTACCTTCGATTATTTTTTAATTTACCTCTTTTCATTGCCTTAATTAATCCTCTACCTTGGTGGCTACTCCAAGATTGTTTCATTAAATAAAGTACTTCTATTTTGCTGCTGTAGTCGCGCTTGCGACATTTGAAAAGGCAGAATTCCCATCTACGTTATAAGCTAATACTTTGTAGTAATGGATTGAACCAGGAATTAGGTTTGCATGTGCATAGATGACTGTTCCGCCAGAGCCTGTTTTAGCAGTAACCGTAGCCAGCTGGGTAAAAGTTGTGCCGTTAGTTGAATGCTGGATCTTAAAGCCTTGTTCATTAGTAGCATTGTCAGTCCAGGATAAAGTAGTCTTAGTATGTGAAACAGCCGTAGCTGTTAAATTGGTCGGTGATTGAGGGGGATTCTTTGGAGGCATAGTAATCTGTGCAATATTGGAAGGGGTGGAATCCCCGTCTACGTTATAGGCTGTTACTTTATAGTAATGAGTTGAGCTAGGAACTAGGCCATTATGCGCATAGGTAACTGCTCCACCAGAACCTGTTTTAGCAACAACTGTAGCTAGCTGGGTAAAAGTTGTGCCGTTAGTTGAATGCTGGACCTTAAAACTTGTCTCGTTAGTCGCATTATCAGTCCAGGCTAAGATAAGTTTAGTATTCGAGCCTGATACAGCTGTGGCGGTTAAATTTGTCGGCGCTTGAGGAGGATTTTTCGCAGGCATGGTAATTTGCGCGATATTTGAAGAGACAGAATTACCAGCTGTATTATAGGCTAATACTTTATAGTAGTGAATTGAGCCAGGAATTAAGGCATTATGCGCATAGATGACTTGAGTTCCAGAACCTGTTTTGGCAGCAACCGTAGCGAGCTGGGTAAAAGTGGTGCCGTTAGTTGAATGCTGGATCTTAAAGCCTTGTTCGTTTGCGGAGTTGTCAGTCCAAGATAAAGTAAGTTTTGTATTCGAACCAGAAACAGCAGTAGCTGTTAAATTAGTTGGTGCACTAGGCGCATTCTGTAATGTTGTGGCACTAACTGTATTTGTATATCCCGAATCTCCATTCATATTAGAGGCTCTTACCCGATAATAGTATCTTGTCGCAGCTGTTAGTCCAGTATTTTGATAATTAGCTACATTAGCCCCTACTTTACTTATTTGAGTGAAATTCACACCATTTGCGGAGCGCTCTATTTTGAATTCCTGTTCATTGATTGATTTATCCGTCCAGCTTAAGTTTATCTGGCTACTGGAAACAACAGTTGCGATAAGACTGACTGGCTTAACTGGAAGTAGTTGCGGTCCTGTTCCTGCAGGTGTATAACAGCCCGTTCGCTGAGGATCATGCCTGTACATCGGCCACTCCATTTTATCCTTTTGATACGGCCCGGGTAATTCAAGGATACCCAAATAGGTCATGCGAGATATGCCATCGTAAGAATCGCTCCCCAAATAGACTATCTCTACCGAACCGTTTCCATCTAAATCAGCTATCGCTATCCCTCCTGGACATAATCCTATATAATTTTTTGAATATACTCTTGGAAAACCAGAAACAACCGTACCATCGCCATTCCAAGCATTAAGAGCTACTCGTGCTGAAGAATCATTGGTCATAAGTAGGATTTCCGGATAACCATCTGCGTCTATATCTCCAGCAATAAGCTGGCAACTTGAACCCTCGCCGCTTGACATGGAAAATTCCGGAACAGCAGGAAATTCCCATCCTGTAACCGGAGAACCATCGTGATGATACGCATATACTATATCGCTCAAGCCCTTGGCCAGTATTTCGAGATCATCGTCTCTATCTAAGTCTACCAAGATCGGCTCCGAAGCAGAATAACCGTTTCCTGCCTGTGATGAATAGGATAATTGTTTACCGAGACTGTTAAAAATATAAACGCCTCCAACACTTGATGAAGGGCTATACCCAACGATTTCTTTGCTTTTGTTATGATATAAGTCGCCCATAGTGGTGGGGCTGATTTGAAAAGACACATCTGTATCCGCCGGCCATCCTGAAATACGGCTAAAATTGCTATTATAAAGCCATAAACCTCCTAATGATCCGGCGTTACCGTCGGCATTTGAGCCTAAGACAGTTTCAGGCAAATTATCATTGCCCGTATCTCCCAGGGTTAAATAACCTCCGAAATTTTGCTTCTCAAGCTTCTGTTTTTTTAATAGTTTGCCCTGATAGTTATATGCTGCCAAATATTTTGCATTGGTAAACACCTTTCCAGATAAAGTGCTCTCCCCAAAAGTCACCACTATATCCAAATAACCATCCGCATTTATATCAGCTAACGAAACAGTTCCTGTTTCGTATTGGTCAACAGCTAATTTTATCGGAAATCCCGGTAACGGTTTTCCGTCATCTTTATAGGCGTAGAGGCTACTTTCATTCATTGGAAAACCGTTTACTATCTTTGGTTTACCCATTGTCACAACTATTTCTGAATAACCGTTATTATCTATATCGCCTACCGCTAACGAAACCAGCCGATTATATTGGCCGGGTTCCGGAACTACAGGCCAATCCGACTTGTCAGAACCATCTGACCTTACCACGTAGATTTTTCCTCCCTGGCTCTCTCCGTAAGCACCTCCGGGTAAAATAAAAATAACTTCCTGTTTTTCATCCTTGTCGATATCTTCTACTATTGGTGGGTACCCACCAGCGTTTATCCCCTCGAATTTTCTTACCCATTTCATATCTGTAGCGCAAACCACTTCGACAGAAAGTCGTTCTCGCCTTATTGTGCCATTTCCTAAATAAATAGTAAGGGAAAAATCTAGCGTGCGACCCAAGGGGCAATCATTAGCTATCCTGAAACTGAAAGGATCAGCTTTGTTACTTTCGGTCTTTCCTTTCAAGATAACACTATATCTTGAACCGCCTTTGAGTATATTTACGTAGGGGTCGCTAGAACGTAATTCGATATCAATATTAGAGGCGTCCTGATTTAAAGCCTTAAGCTCTACGATTAAATTAACAGTTTCTCCAGGCTCAAGTTCCCCGTCTCTATTACCTGTATCAACAAACTGGCAATTTTTAAGTACCACTATAGGGTTTGAGCCGCCCCGCAGCGCACGATCAACATCGATGACCCCAAAACCCGGCGTGAAATTTTGTACAAGAACCGGTAGTTCGCGAACAGTGTATTTAAGCGCCAATCTCACGTCCTGCGGATCATAATCCGGATGTAAAAAAAGCAACAATGCGGCGGCCCCGGCAGCATGCGGACAGGCCATAGAGGTTCCCGATAAAGCATAGTATCCAGACGCAGCTTTAAGATCCGGTCTCTTGGTTAAAATCATAGAGGCAATAGTCGAATTATCTGGCATAGTAGAGAGAATATTTACACCGGGAGCTGCTATATCCACCTTCCCCCAGTTTGAAAACGATGCTTTTGCATCCGTATTATCAATAGCCGCCACTGAAATAACGCCGGCGAGATTAGCCGGGGTAAAAAGGGAAAAATCCATATTATCATTGCCTGCAGCCACAACTGTAACGCACCCTTGCTTATTATTACCGGAGCGCGTATTGTCCGGAGCGTTAGCGTAATCAAAGGCATCCTGCAAAACCGGATCCGGCACCGGTGATGGCCCGCCCCATGAATTACTGATAACCTGTGCACCGTAATCTGCGGCATATTTAACGCACTGGGCTAAATCGCTTATAGCTCCTGATCCCTGATCGCTTAATCCTTTGACAGCCATAATCCTTGCTTTTGGCGCCACACCTATGACGCCCAACGCGTTATTACCTACAGCAGAGATCGTACCCGCGCAATGCGTTCCGTGGCCGTTTCCATCCATAGGATTATTATCATTATTAGCAAAGTCCCAACCAAACATATTATCCACTATCTCATTCGACTCTATGCTGTGGTCGTGATTAAGGTCGCAGTCATTTAGGTCGGTTTTCCCATCGCCGTTTGAGTCAGATATTACCGCAGGATTGACCCAGATATTATCCCAAAGGTCAGGATGATTATAATCTACCCCGGAATCAGCCACGGCCACCACCACTCCCTCGCCTTGAGTAGTCTGCCATATTTTGTCGGCTTTGATATTTTTTAAACCCCACAGATCTTCGTAGGGTTGGTGAAAAGAACCTGTGGTCCATGTATTAGTTTGTAGAGGATCAACATAAGTATCGTTTGGTAGGTCTTGAGGAAAGCCAGCTATCTTGACGATGTAGTCCGGCTGTGCATATTCCACCGCAGGGTTTGCTTTTAACTTGGCGACCGCTTCTTCTACTGAAACATTTTCCGGCAGTTGTATCTTATAAGTCTGATATAGCCCCTTTTCTTGGGTTGACAGAGAGGGATAAGCCTGCTTAAATGCCTCTTCATCAGGGATTTGGTCGACCTCTTCATACTTTTTACCTAAAAAGTCATACCAACCATCAGAGGTTTTTTCTAGTTTATGTTCCTTCTTAAACTTAGCAGCAGCAGGAGCAATGGAATAAATTCTTGCTATTTCCGGAGTGCTTATGCCGAGCGATTCCAGAATTGTTTTTGGATCAGCATCTTCTTTAAATTTTACCAAAACTCTAGCCGGCACATAACTAGCTCCTTGTGCTCCTGGGGTATTCTTAGAAGTGATATTTTTTCCTTGAGAAATATTGTTTTCTCCTTCTGAGTCAACCATCGCAATAGCAGAAGAAAAATTGAAAAGGAATAAATAAATAAAAACAAGTGCGGATACGCCAATAATTTTAGAAATTTTTTGTTCCATTTCCCCCCCCCATTGATAGATTCTTATCGTACGCGGCCACCTGTTACTTAATTATTTGCTATAGCGTTATTGTGCAATTATTTTCTTAACTATGCAATAAAATAGGGTTACCTGAACATTTTAGTTCAAGCAACCCTATTCACTATACTTTTCAATTTTGTCAGCGAACTAATCCCTACGTTTTTCTACATGTACCACTCACCATCATTCTTCAGTAACTATGCCAACAATAAACGTTGGCCGAGCAGCGCAATAATAACCATATTGAGTGGGGCCAATCCTACCCTTAAAATGTAGCTTCCCGGCATTATCCACATAAATATAACCAGCATCACCGTAGGTATTGTAGTACCCATCAGCAGCCCAAGGAGAACCAGTAAAAGTCGGCGCGATAGTCACAGCTGCTGCCCTTTCCACTCGGCTTGAATGAACATGTACTGCAGCGAGATATTTATCTCTCCTTTCATCTTTGAAAAGCCAAATATTACCTGTCGGTTGAGTTGATAAATCGAGCCAGTTTCCGGCACCCAACATGGTCGCGGCATTAATAGTATTGGCATCAAAAGGATGCGTGCCAATTTCTTCATTATCATAACTAGCCCCAGCAATCGCATTCATATGTATAGAACTCTCGGAATTGCCGGTAAAAGTCGGAGAAGCATACCCTGTATTATAGCTAAGTGTTGAAAGCAGCCTAAAATCTACCCAAAGTTTAAACTTCTTATTTCTAAAATTAAAATCTTGAAACTTGTTCCCGGGTAAGATTTGATCAAGAGTCACATCAAATCCGGTAGTATTAAGCATGCTCGCATTATACTGAAAATAAAGCTCACGGGCTACGTTGTTGACGGTAATGGTGATAGTTTCTGAATCACTACCGGCAGCTGTGGTGGCAACAAAAGTTACAGCATATGAACCAGCCTGCGTAAATGTCGGTGTCCAATTAAAAGTCCCTGCGGTAGCGTCAAAGGTCGCGCCAGTAGGAATAGCCGAGGAAACAGAATAGGTAATCGCAGCTCCACCAGCAGCAGTTGCTGAGATGGCAAAGTTCAGGTTCGCTCCTTCGTTTACTGTCTTGTTGCCGATCGGTGCTAAAACCGGTGGTGCATTGACGGTGATGGTTCCCATCTGCGACTGCTTCCATACATCATTAGTGTCTTGTGCACGTATATAAATATTTTTCGGTCCACCCATCGCTTCACTAAAGCTTGCGCGCCAGTTGATAGTTACGGAGTTTCCGGACTTAACCACAGTAGTCGCAGCACAATAAAGCTTACCGTAAGAAGTTTGAATAATATTGCTTGATCCAGGCGCAAAACCACCAATATCAGGAGTATTATCTTGTTTCATGTAAAGCTTGTTTTGCGAGGATGAATAATAAGCATGATACTTTGACTGCATCCAATCATTGGTGGTGCCAAAAAATAAATCTACCAGACCAATATCATTAGCTCCGTTACGATCAGAAACAACCGTGGTAAAAGTAGTCTGCGCATCTACATCAAAGTTTCCGCTGTTAGGAGTAACGC
Organism: Candidatus Omnitrophota bacterium; assembly: GCA_037146775.1. GTDB lineage: Bacteria > Omnitrophota > Gorgyraeia > Duberdicusellales > 4484-171 > JBAWWL01. The sequence continues at coordinate 32,851 of JBAWWL010000014.1, forward strand.
TATCTACGGTTGGCCCGGCATTAATTCGGATATTTGCTTTTTCTACCCAGCCACTGTAAGCGTTAAGCGTGTCTTTTGCCTGTATCCAAACTTTCTTATCACCGGCAAAGGGGTTGCGAAAATAGACACACCATTTAACCGTTAGGGTATTTCCTGAATAAGTTACCTGACTTTGGCTACAATCAATTCTTACATAAGAGTTTTCTAAAACCGCACTAGACCCTGGCGTTCCTGCTATTTGCGTTGTGCCACTATCATCGTACAGAACTAGTTTGTTAGTGTCTTTGTAATATATGCTATAGCAGCAATTCCACGGTCCGCCCTGAAGCGTAGTGTTGATATATATCATCGCATTATTCATATCAGCTGCGCCATCAGCATCAGAAAATACCGCGGTGAATATCACTGGAACCGGCGAAAGTAAATCCGCATTAAAATTTCCAGTAGTAGGAGTCAAGCTTACTACCTGCGGTATTTCTGAAAATGTAGTTGAGTTCACTACCGCAGTAGGTGCGGATTCCGCTCCAGTCTTGTAGGCTTTTACGCGATAGTAGTACTTTGTCCTTGGGGTAAGGCCAGTATTTTCAAAGCGAATAGTGTTGGCGGCAGAAGTGAAAACGTCTGGGAAAGTAGTACCATCGGTGCCGCGCTCAATCTTAAAACCTTCTTCGTCGCTAGATGCGTCAGTCCAACCGACCATAATTTTTGTTCTGTCAGTAGCTGAAGCAAATGGACTTGTCGGTACTGCTGGAGGTGTTGCAGTAGCAATAGTGATAGTGCCTTTAGTCTGCCATCCGCTACTCTCGTTCTTTGAATCATAGGCAAAAAGAGTAAGATCCTTTGCGCCGGTGAAGGTTGGTTTAAAACGCACTGACCAGTTGACTGTGTAATTGTTTCCAGAGCCAGAAACAGTGGTCTGAGCGCAATGTAAATAACCATTCGGTCCTTCAAGGATATCGCTTGAACCAGGAGTAACTCCACCTATGAAACCCGAGCCATTGTCAATGTATAATTTGTTCTGTGTGCGATTGTAATGTACATAGACTGAGTTTGGTTGCAATCCTACAAAAAGGTATGCTGCGGTAATATCTGCCTGGCCGTCTGCATCCGAATAGACAGCGTTAAAGCTGTAAGGCGTGCCAGTGTAAAAAGTTCCGGAGCTGGGCGTCACTGATACAACAGTTGGAGCTGTATTCATTTTTATACTGGCCACATTAGTGTAGGCAGACGTATCCCCGCCCGGATTGTTAACTCCGGCGCGTACGCGATAGTAATAGGTAGTGCCAGCAACAAAGCTAAAATCATTCTGATAGGTAGTAACATTGGCAGCTACAGTACCGATTTCGGTAAAACCAGTTGTTGCCTGGGTGCTGCGCTCAATCTTAAATCCGGTTTCATTGTTAGGAGCGCTGGAATTGTCTGTCCAGCTTAAATTTACTCTACTTGCAGAAGCTGCCGTAGCAGTCAAACCAGTAGGAGCTGGGAATTCTCTTACGTCAAGAGTGTAACGAACATTCTTTACGTCTATGAGGATACTGTTCTTATACTCCTTGAGTCCGTGTGTACCGGTATAGATACCAACTGCCTTGGTGTTAAGCACGTAAGTTGCACTTTCCACTGGGGTCGAGCCAATACCACCACTGACCGTCATAAAACCAAATTTAGATGCGGTTGCTTCTGGCGTAGGGCTTCCTCCCGGAGGTGTAAAGGTAGCATCTGCGTTATCTCGGAATTCAAAAGTAGTACCAGTACCACCGCCGCTATAGGTAATCGTAGCCTTTGCGCCATAGGCATAGAGGCTAGGATTCGTACCTTTATATATCGTTGCTGAAACGTTGTCAGGTGTTGCAGTAAGCAAAGATAAAGTGTTAGTCGTAAGCGTGTTGGAATACCCGGAGTCACCCGCAGCATTCGTTGCTCTTACGCGATAGTAGTAGCGGGTAGCACTGGCTAAGCCTGTGGTGTCATTGTAGATCGCTGTAGTTGAGGTACCTATTTGTGTAAAGCCAGTTGCGGCTTGAGTACTACGCTCTACCTTAAAGCCTGTCTCGTTGTTAGAGGCGTCTGTCCAGGCAAGGCCAATTGCGCTTGCAGTAGAAGTGCTCTGGCTAAGGCCTGTAGGCGCAGTGGGAATGGTTACCTGATTCGGAATAATCTGTACCACATTAGTGTAGGCAGACGTATCTCCGCCCGGATTGTTAACTCCGGCGCGTACGCGATAGTAATAGGTAGTGCCAGCAA
>JBAWWL010000015.1:0-34674 GCA_037146775.1 Candidatus Omnitrophota bacterium
ACACATACAACTCTCCGCCTACGCTAAAGCTTCGGCGGACAAGCTGCCGGGCGCGCCACCCTTCGCTATTGTGAAAGTAAACTCATAGAAGTAAGCTTCGGGTGGTAAACCATCTTATACCATCGCAGAAGTTTTTTTATAGAAGTAGATTTACCCTACGAAGCACATTTATATTAAGATTTTGACAAGTGTACTAGAGCTTCGGGTGGCAAGCCAACCTACGTCGTTGCAATAAGTAATTTCATAGAAGTAGACTTCGGGTGGCAAGTTTTTATATGTGGAGGTTACCATGAAAGTTGTAGTTATTTATTATTCTCGGGGTGGGACTACCAAGCAAATGGCAGAAATCATTCATAAGGAGATAAGAAGCAGAGATGTGGAGGCTGATATCTTTTCTGTAGAGGATATTAAGCCGCAACAACTTTTGGATTACGATGGGATCATTATTGGCTCGCCAACCTATTACGGCACGTTAGCCGCCGAGGTCAAAAAGCTGTTGGATGATAGTGTTGTTTTCCATGGTAAATTAGACGGTAAAGTAGGCATGGCTTTTTCTTCCGCCGCCAATATCGCCGGAGGGAATGAAACCACTATCCTTTCTATTTTAGAAGCGATGCTTATCCACGGCATGGTTATCAAGGGAGACCCTAAAGGCGATCATTATGGTCCGGTTGCAATAGGTAAGGTTGATAAACGTTGCGAAGATAATTGCCGGAGAATGGCGGAAAGATTTGTAGGGTTATTGCAAAAGGTAGTACGCAATAAGTAAACAAGAAAAGCAAAAATAATTTTTTATCTCTAGAATTGGAGGAAAGCTATGGCAATAATGGTGTTAGTGACAATTCCGGAAAAAGATGCCGAACTATTAGCAAAACAGCTCTTAGAAGAACGGGTGTGTGCATGTATCAATATAGTCAAGGGAGTAAAATCTCTTTTTTGGTGGCAAGGTAAAATTGATCAGAGCGAAGAAGTGTTATTGATCATTAAGACCAAAGACGCATTGTTTAACAAACTTAAGAATTTAGTGGTAAATAATCATCCTTACGATGTTCCGGAGGTAATTTCTTTTAAAATTGACCAGGTGCATCAGGAATACTTAGATTGGTTGAATAAAGAAGCGAATGCTGTACCATTTTCTACCTGAATTAGATAAGCTATTTCACTCCTCTTCGCCGCTTTTGGGCCTTGTTATCAGTTTTTTCGCTGGTATCGTGGCAAGTTTTTCTCCCTGCCTGTGGCCGCTTATTCCAATTACTTTAGGTATCGTTGGGGTTACCGCTGCAACTTCACGCCTGAAAGGATTTTTTATCAGTATAATTTTTGTTTCTGGGATTGCGGTTTTTAATACGATTTTAGGTATATTCGCTGCGTCACTCGGTATATTTTTAAATAAGTTTTTTAATAATCCGGTTACTTACATATTTTTAGGCATTCTTTTTTTTATTTTGGGGCTTTCTTTCCTCGGTATCCTTAAGATTAGTTTATTTTCTTTATCCTATAACTATACTCCTAAAGAGACGATGCAATCTGTTTTTATACTCGGTTTTATCAGCGGCTTAGCTAATATTCCCTGTAATTTTCCAGTTTTAGGTTCTATATTGAGTTTAGTTTCTCTAAAGAAGGATGTTGTCTATGCGGCGGCTGCGTTGTTTATCTTTTCTTTAGGCTACGGTACGATATTAGTTATTTTAGGAACATTTACTTCCCTTATTTCAAAATTACCGAAAGAAAGCAAGTGGCTATTGGTGATCAGAAAAATTATGGGAATAGGAATACTTGGTATGGGTATATATTTCATAACAAAATGCATTATGCTAATACGATGAAAATATTTTTAACGGGAATTATATGTTTTCTGTTTATCGGTGCCGCATACGGTCAAGCGTATTATACTCTTGATGATAAAACCGTTTCCTATGATGAAATATTTTCCGCACCAAAAACAATACTTTTTTTATGGACCAGCCAATGTCCTTACTGTGTGAGTGAGTTTGTGAACTTGAATAATCATCCTGAATTTGAGAAAGATGTTGCCTTCTACTATATCAATTTGGGCGATAGGAAATCCATGGCCCAGCGTCTCGTTTTTTCGTTAAAATTGCGCGATGCAATTACTAAGAAAATCATATTAGATCCGCGTAATACATTTGCCGATCAGTTTGATATTAGCGGAGTTCCCACTTTTATCTTTTTTAAAAACGGAAAATTAGTTGACCGTTCTTTTTATCTTGACGAGAAACTTTTGAAGGAGATGTTTGGAAATGAATAAGGCATTGCTGATTGACTTGTACGAGTTGACCATGGCGCAGGTATATTTTAAGTATAAGCCGAGCGCTGCGGCGACCTTTGACCTATTTATCCGTTCGCCCCGCCGGCCGTTTTATGTTGCATGCGGTATCGGTGAAGCAATTACCTCTATCGAAACATTTCGGTTTACCAAGGAAGATATAGATTATTTGCGGGAACTGACGCTTTTTGAAGATGAATTCCTGGAGTATTTAAAAGATTTTTCGTTTCAGGGGACTGTCTGGGCGGTCGAAGAGCCGGAGATAGTATTTTCCGGTGAACCCATCATGCGTATAAGCGGCAATCTTATTGAAGCGCAGCTTTTGGAAAGCATGTTACTTAATAAGATCAATTTTGCAACTACCTTGGCGACGAAAGCTGCCCGGGTTGTGCTTGCAGCTGGAGGCCGGAGCGTGTATGATTTTTCGTTGCGCCGGACGCAAGGCCAGGAAGCTTCGCTTGCCGCGGCAAAGTATTCGTATATAGCCGGTGCGCAGGGGACTTCAAATGTATTAGCCGGTTTTTTGTATAAAATACCGGTTGTGGGGACAATGGCGCATTCTTTTGTCATGAGTTTTGAGCGCGAGATCGAGAGTTTTATGAAGTTTGTTCAAACATTTCCCACTAAATCAGTTTTACTCGTGGATACTTATGATACAAAAAAAGGTGTACAATCTGCCATCCGTGCAGCAAAGTTCTTAAAAAAAGAGGGCGTTGAGCTTTTAGGAGTGCGTTTAGACAGCGGCGATCTTGCCGAAGACGCAAAGTATGCCCGTAATATTTTAGATCAAGAAGGTTTGATCGACACAGATATTCTTGTCTCGGGTAATTTAGACGAATATAAAATTAGTGCGTTGATTGAAAGTAAAGCTCCGATCGATTCTTTTGGGGTTGGTACGAATATGGGCTGTTCTGCGGATTTGCCGTATACGGACGTCATTTATAAACTGGCGGAGATACAAGAAAAGGGAAAGGATTTTATCCCGGTGATGAAATTAAGCGAAAGTAAATGCACGCTACCTTCGTGTAAGCAGGTTTTTCGTGTGTATGGTGCCGATAATATTATGAAGAAAGATATTATCGGCCTGGACGCAGAACCGCTTACCGGGAAAAGGTTACTTAAGAAAGTGATGGAGTGCGGTACTCGGCTTCACAAAGCAAAAGATATACAGGAGCAAAGAAAAATATGTGCGCAGAAGTTATATCAGTTACCGGAATCTTTGCGGCATGATGGGGTTGAAAGTCATTATCCGGTGGGTTTAAGCGAGAGATTATCCGCTCTTACCGTAAAATTAACCCAGCAGATTGCACAAAGGATTTCTCGGAAGGTAGTTTTTATGGATATTGATACTCAGTATGATTTCGTACATAAAACAGGCAGTTTATCTGTGAGCGGTGCAGGAGCCATTGTCACAAACCTCAAAAAGCTAACCAACTTTGCTAAGCAGCACAATATCTTGATTATTTCTTCCCAGGATACGCATACCAAAAATGATCCCGAGTTTAAGGATTTTGCTGTTCACTGCGTTGCGGGAACGCGCGGTCATAAAAAAATAAAAGAAACGACCTTAAAGTTGAGTAAAATAATGCCGCTTAAGAAAACCTATTCCGTACAGGAATTGGCGGATATAGCTTCACGTTATTTTCAGGTAATTTTTGAAAAGAGCACTTTGAGTATATTTTCCAATCCGAACATACTCGGGCTGTTGGAAAGTATTTTTCCTGATAAAATTTACGTGTACGGTGTGGTAACGGAGCATAGTATTAAAGACACGATCGAAGGTCTTATGAAGGAAGGTTTTTCTGTGGCGATTGTGGAAGATGCCGTTAAGGAAATATCGTCCAGGGAGAAGGAAAAGCTCTTCTCTTTATGGAAGAAAAAAGGTATAGAGTTTATAACCGCTCAGGAAGTTTTTAAACGTTGTGTGTCTGCTGCTTAATCTGCGCGTATTCTTTCCATTCTTATAGTACAAGCATCATTTTTGATGTCCCAAAATGGATTGACACCCCTATTCTTTTGTGATAAGTTAAACACTCTTATGAAAAAAAAGGCTATTCATATCGGTATTATTGGCCTTGGAAACATGGGTTCCGCTATTGCTGCAAGGCTTGCTTCCCTATATACAATATATGCGTTTGACAAAGATACACAAAAGACCGCAAGGGTCACCGGTATTGTTTTAGCGGCAAATATACAGGAGTTGCTCACGTATTCCCGGGTAGTCTTTTTAGCGGTAAAACCCCAAGATTTTGAAACAGTATTGCCTCAATTAAAAGGTTTTATCGCCGATAAGCTCGTTGTGTCTATTGCGGCGGGCATCACTACAGATTATATTGAACAAGCTTTGGGACAGGTTCGTGTGGTCCGAGCCATGCCAAATATTGCTTTAAAAATCGGCAAAAGTTTTACCTGTATATGCAAGGGTAGGTTTGCACAGGCACAGGATTTACATTTTGCGCAAAAAATATTTGCTTCGCTGGGGGAAACGTTAGTTTTGAATGAAAAGATGATGGATGCGGCAACCGCGGTAGTGGGAAGCGGCCCGGGATTTTTTTATTATCTAACACAAGGCATGTCACAGCCCGAGCGGCGTGAGTATACCAAAGACGTTTTTATTCCGCAGTTTTGTCGTGCCGCGCAGCATGTCGGTTTTGGCGCTACACAGGCAAAGCTTGCGGTGAAGGCTATCGTAAAGGGGAGCCTGTCTTTATTAAAGGCGAGCGGGGAATCGGCACCAGTTCTTTGTTGCCGCGTAACCTCTAAGGGCGGAACTACAGAAGCCGGGTTAAAGTTTTTTTCCGCCGATAGGAACGCGTTTATACCAGCGGTGTGTGCGGCGGTAAAGCGGGCGGAAGAGTTAAGGAGGTAATCCATGGAACGTATCGCAATTTTTGGCGGAAGCGGCCTTTATCAACTGGAGGGCGTGCGCAAGAAAAAAGAGATTTCAATGGGTACGCCGTTTGGTAAGCCTTCCGACAAGATCATGGTTGCTGAATTGGAAGGCAGGGAAATCGTGTTTTTACCGCGTCATGATCGTCGGCATACTGTCAATCCCAGTGCAATCAATTATCGTGCCAATATTTATGCTATGAAAAAGCTAAACGTAGGCAGGATCATTTCTATTACCGCCTGCGGCTCGCTTAAAAAGGAATTAAGGCCATTGGATTTTGTAATACCTTTACAGTTTGTGGATAGAACAAATCAGGCAAGAAAACAGACATTTTTTGAGGAGGGATGTGTTGCACATGTTGGATTCGCCCGTCCCATTTGCGAGGATTTGGCAACTCACGCAAAACTCGCGGCTCAGAAAGTTGGAGTAACTACGCATTATGGTGGAACATATCTGAATATGGAAGGTCCACAGTTTTCGACTCTGGCAGAATCAAATCTTTATCGCAGCTGGGGAATGGATATCATCGGTATGACGAATATGAATGAGGCGCGGCTCGCTAGAGAAGCGGAAATTTGTTATGCTACCGTAGCCGCAGTCACGGATTATGATTGTTGGCATGAAACCGAAGAGACAGTAACCGTTGATATCATTTTAGGTAATTTGCGTAAAAACGTAGACAATTCAAAAAAGATCATAAAAGAACTTATTGCTCTTTTGCCTTCGGAGCGCAGCTGTTCGTGTAAAGAGGCGCTTAAATATGCTATTGTGACAGACCGCAAAGCGCTTTCGCCAAAGGTAAAAAAGAATCTGGGTGTTATTATAAAAAAATATATCTCATGAGCATTCTTGTTGTTGGTTCGGTAGCCTTAGATACGCTTAAAACTCCTTTCGGCAGCTGCTGTGATTGCCTGGGCGGCTCAGCCACGTATTTTTCTATGAGCGCAATTCATTTTGCGCCGGTTAATTTAGTGGCGGTCGTGGGAGAGGATTTTCCTGCAAAGCATCTCAGCCTTTTGCGCCGCAAGGGAATCAATTTGGAAGGGCTGGTTACTGCGCCGGGGAAGACGTTTCGCTGGGAAGGCGAGTATGGATTTGATTGTAACAGCGCGAAGACTATAGCTACCCATTTGAATGTTTTTGCCAGTTTTAATCCTGAAATACCGGAGGCATATCGCGACGGCAAATATGTTTTTCTGGCAAATATTGACCCTGATATCCAAGAGCGCGTATTGCGCCAGGTACATAATCCTAAACTGATTGCCTGTGACACCATGAATCATTGGATAGAAAGTAAACGCGCATCGCTTGTGCCATTTTTAAAAAAAGTTGACCTTCTTTTCTTAAACGACGCGGAAGCGCGGCAGCTTTCCGGTGAACACAACCTGCTCAAGGCAGCAAAAGCAATCATACGGCTTGGGCCGAAACGAGTTATTGTAAAAAAAGGAGAGCATGGTGCGCTCTTGGTTTCCAAACAATCGCTTTATTCTGTCCCGGCATTCTTGCTGGAAGAAGTATTTGATCCTACCGGCGCCGGAGATACCTTCGCGGGCGGTGTAATGGGGTATATTGCCCAACGCGGCCGCCTCGACGAGGCAACGCTGCGCAAAGCTATTGTGTATGGTACGGTGATGGCAACGTTTACGGTAGAGGATTTTAGCCTAAACCGGTTGGCCACTGTTACCAAGAATGATATTGCCAAGCGCTTGAAGGCGTTCCATCAGCTTACCGCTTTCTAAACTAGGATATATATGGACGAAAAAATAAGCTATAAAGAGACATTGAATTTGCCACGGACGGACTTTTCGATGAAGGCTAATTTAACAAGCCTTGAACCGAAGTTCTTGGCGCATTGGCAGAAACTTGATATATATCGGGTTTTACGTCTTAGCCGCCAGGGAAAAGAGAAGTTTATTCTTCATGATGGCCCCCCCTATGCGAACGGCTTGATCCATATCGGCCACGCTCTCAATAAGATTCTTAAAGACATTGTGTTGAAATATATGGTTATGCAGAACAAAGACTGTCCTTTTATTATCGGTTGGGATTGTCATGGTTTACCGGTGGAGCACCAGTTGTTTAAAGAGCTGAAGCTTACCAAGCACGATGTAAAGATTGAAATGTTTCGTAAAAACGCAAAAGAATTCGCATTGCAATTTGTTCAGTTACAGAAAGAAGATTTCAAGCGGTTGGGCATATTCAGTGATTGGGATAATCCGTATTTTACGCTTCAGCCCGAATATGAATATGCAGTTATGAAGCTCTTGGAATACTTGACGCAAGAAGGGTATATTTACCGCGGCAGAAAGCCGGTAAACTGGTGTGCTACCTGCGAAACGGCGCTTGCGGAAGCAGAGGTTGAATACGAAAACCATCGTTCGCCATCGGTATACGTGAAATTTAAAGCGAAAGAATTATCAAAAAATGCCAGAGAGGCGTTGGCTACTAACGGCGTAGAGACGAAGGGTGGCATGTATTTTGTTATCTGGACCACTACTCCGTGGACTCTTATCGCTAATGTTGCGATTGCTCTGCATGCGCACGAGCAATATGTGGTTTTGAGCGGTCCCGAGGGCGAATTATGGGTTGTCGCCCAGCGGTTAGTAACAAAGTTTTTAAGCGTCATTGGTAAGGAAAGTGCGAACTACCGCATCGTTTTTGAGGGCCCGGGCAGCTTGTTCGAAGGCTGCCGTTATGAACATCCATTTGGTTTAAGAATAGGCAGTGTTGTTTTAGCTGACTATGTTTCTATGGAAGAGGGAACGGGGTGTGTGCATACTGCTCCGGGGCATGGCCAGGAAGACTATCTTACCGGAAAAAAATATGGTTTAGAAATCGTTATGCCCATTGACGATAAGGGGAAGTTTGATGCAGAGAGTGGAGAGTGGGCGGGGCTGTCGGTCGAATCAGCCAACGAAAAAATCATAGAGAAATTAAAAACACAGAGGGATTTGCTTTTTGGCGGCAGCATTACTCATTCGTATCCGCATTGTTGGCGCTGCAAAAAGCCGATTATTTTTCGCGCAACGTTTCAGTGGTTTATGCGTGTGGATCATCTTGGCCTGCGTGAAAAACTTTTGGCTGAAATAGAGAAAGTTCAATGGGTCCCGTCAGGAGGGAAAGAGCGAATGCGTGGCATGCTTGTTGCTCGTCCGGACTGGTGTCTTTCCCGCCAGCGTTTGTGGGGAATACCGATTCCTGCGATACAATGTGCGCACTGCCAAGAGGTTATTTTAGCCAGTGCTGTCATTAAGCAGGTTGCCGAAATATTTAAAACCAGCGGTTCTGATTCGTGGTTTACGCTTGATATCGAAAAATTTCTTCCGCCCGAATTCAGTTGTCCTCATTGTGGTAATAAAACATTTTCAAAACAGTTTGATATTTTGGATGTCTGGTTTGAGTCGGGAGCGAGTTTTTTTGCGGTGCTTAAGCAGAATCCGCAACTACAATTTCCCGCAGATATGTATTTGGAGGGAAGCGACCAGCATCGAGGGTGGTTCCAGGTTTCTCTTATTCCTTCCGTCGCGAAAGAGCAAGTATCTCCGTTTAAAACAATTCTTACTCATGGGTTTGTGGTTGACGGCGAAGGGAAAAAGATGTCCAAATCCATAGGCAACGTTATTGCTCCTCAGGAGATTATCAAAAAGTATGGGGCAGAGATATTGAGGCTTTGGGCAGCATGCAGTGATTATAGCGAAGACGTAAAAATATCCGAGGAGATTCTTAAACAATTAGTGGATATCTATCGAAAGGTCCGTAATACGATAAAATTCATTCTAGGCAACCTCTATGACTTTAATCCCGAGGATTATGTCTTTGAGTATGAACGCTTGCCAGAGCTCGACAGGTTTATGCTTTCAAAGACCGTGCGTTTTTATCGTGAAGTTAAATCGTGCTATACCCAATATAGTTTTTACAAGGTGTGCCAAGAGGTTTTTAATTTTTGTAACCTGGATTTAAGCTCTTTTTATCTTGACATTTTGAAGGATAGGCTATATACTCTTTCACCGAATTCGCACGAACGCCGCTCATCTCAGTTTGTGCTCTCATATATGCTCGGTGTTCTTTTAAAATCAATCGCGCCCATTCTTTCGTTTACCGCGGAAGAAGCATATTCCATGTGGTCGAGCGCTCCAGGCAAAAAAGAATCGATTTTCGTTACGGAGTTTTCCGACGAAGATCATCCCGAGTGGCTGGATGAGGGGCTCATCAGCCGTTGGGAGAAGATAATAGAGTTACGCGGTGCGGTTTTGAAGGAAATAGAAAAGAAACGTGAAGCGCAGCTCGTTGGCAGTTCTCTCGAGACGGAAGTTTTTCTCTCTTTCAAGGGCGAATCGTATACATGGTATAAAGATTGCGTCGATATGTTGAGAGAAATTTTCATCGTCTCAGGCGTAACCGTAACAGAAGGCGAGCCGACGATACGGATTGAAAGGACAAATGGTAAAAAATGTTTACGTTGTTGGAATTATCGTAGTGAGGTAGGAAGCAACCAATCATTTCCTCATCTGTGTGATCGGTGTGTAAAAGCCTTAGAAGGAGGGCGTTGATGAAAAAGAAAATGGTCAAGAAAGAGTTAGATCTGTATAGGGAAAAGCTTCTTAATCTTAAGGAAGAAATTATAAATAAAATTAAAGAAATTTCCGAAGATACCTTAATGAAGACCCAGAAGGATTTATCCGGTGACATGTCCGGATATGGACTTCATATAGCCGATGTGGCCTCGGATAACTATGAACGAGATTTTAGTTTGGGGCTCGTGTCGGATGAGCGCAAAGTTCTCCTCGAAGTTGAAGAGGCGCTTAAGCGTGTCGAGAGCAAAGCATACGGGGTGTGCGAGAAGTGCGAAAAGACCATCGCCGGCATTCGTCTAAAGGCGATTCCTTATACAAGGTATTGCAAGAAATGCCAGGAAAAAGCAGAAAAGGAAACTAACGCATAGTGCATGGGGTAAGCTGGGCGATAGCCGTCTTTGTTTTTGTTACCGAATTTTTCATTAAAAATTATCTTGCCAATATTCCTGCCTTTCTTTCGATTCCGGTCATCAACAATATTCTATACATTACGGTAGTATTCAATAAAGGCGCCGCTTTCAGCATCTTGACAGGCCAAACGACTTTTTTGATCTACGTTGGTATAGTTTTTATTGTATTATTTTTTATTTTAATGATGCGGGAGAGAAAACGGTCTTTCATCTATTATGCGTCCTGCGGTCTTATATTGGGCGGAGCGCTTTCGAATCTTTGCGACAGGATTTTCTTAGGTTATGTGATAGACTATATCGATTTTAAAGTTTGGCCCGTATTCAATCTCGCTGACAGCTGTATTACTATCGGGACACTGCTCCTTTTTATTAATTCGTTTGGAAAAAATGGAAAAAACGTTGACCGTTCTTCAAGAGGATAAGGGCCGGCGCCTTGATGCGTTTGTTCCGGAGAAGCTAGAGGCTGTTTCACGGACGAAGGTGCACCATTACATTGAATCCGGCGGTATTGTCGTGAATGGATGTACAAAAAAACCTAGCTATCGCCTCAAAGAGGGCGATACGATTACAATAACTATCAATGAAGAGAAAAAAGAGGTATTGAAACCGTATGATTTCCCGGTTAAGATTATTTATGAGGATGACGATATTTTAGTGGTGGATAAGCCAACTGGGTTAGTCGTTCATCCGCCGCAGGACGGTTTTGACAAAACACTCGTTAATGCGCTCATTTTTTTGCGTAAAGAGTTATCTACCGTCAATCCAAAGCGTGCTGGTGTAGTCCATCGTCTCGATAAAGAAACCAGTGGAGTGATGGTTTTAGCAAAAAATAATTACAGTCATCTTAATCTTGTTGAACAATTCCGCTCGCGAAGCGTTAAGAAAGAGTACATGGCTGTTGTGTGGGGACGGGTAGAAAAAGAAAATATAGTGGTAGACATGCCGTTAGGCAGAGATGAAAAAAACAGGCTACGCATGAGAGTAAGTTTTTCTGGTGCGCGTCCCGCCTATACCGAGATCAGTGTGGGAAAGCGCTTCGACGACACAACACTTCTTGTTGTTAAGCCGCTTACCGGTAGAATGCATCAAATCAGGGTGCATCTCAAATTTTTAGGATTTCCTATTGTTGGCGACAAGAAGTACGGTATAAAAGATCCTTATAAGGATTTATTCCTACACAGCCGTAAGCTGAGTATTTATCATCCCCGTAGCGGTGAACAGCTGAGTTTTAGCGCTTGCGTTCCTGAGCGTTTCGAACGATTTATAAAGGAGAGAGATGTACACGATACGACCTTTGGTCGGGGTTAAAAAAGCCATTGTAGTGCCGGCTGATAAATCTATTTCACATCGTGCAGTGATGCTTGCTTCTTTGGCGAAAGGAATGACCCGTATCGAACCGATCTTGTTGGGTGATGATATTATGGCGACCATTGATTGCATGAAGCGGTTAGGCGTTTCTGTTTCTTTCGATGGTGCATCGGTTTCGGTGGCGGGCAGCGGTTTATTCTTTCCAAAAACAGAAAAAATCACTCTTTATGCGCATGAGTCAGGAACAACCATGCGTATTCTAAGCGGTATTTTATGCGGACAAAAATTTCCCGTCTCTTTTGATGCTGCGATAGCCCTGCGTAAAAGGCCGATGAGCCGTGTTACCGTGCCGTTACGCGCTATGGCCGCGGATATTACCGGCCATCCTCAAGGTAATGAAGAATACCCTCCTCTTAGCGTGCGGCCGGTAAAAAAAATGAAAGGAATAACGTATGCGTTGCCGGTTGCCAGCGCGCAGGTGAAATCAGCCATATTATGCGCGTCATTATATGCGAAAGGTACCACTGTTGTTCGTGAGTCCATCGTTTCTCGTGATCATACCGAGCGGATGCTTAAATTCTTTGGAGCGCGGATACGCCGTCAGGGACGGACCGTTTTTTGTCAGCCAAGCGCACTTCGGCCGCCGCAAGAGCCGCTTTTTATCCCTTCCGACTTTTCTTCTGCGGCTTTTTTTATCGTTTTAGGGGCAATAACCAAAAAAAGTGAAATTACCATGCGTATGGTCAATACTAACCCAACCCGATGCGGCCTTTTGAAAGTTTTGCGCCGCATGGGCGCTCACATTACTTTGCGTAATCGCAAAGAATATTTTGAACCGTACGCTGATATTATTTCAAAAAGTTCAGCACTTAGCGGCGTTGAGGTGAATGAAAAAGAAATTCCTTTGTTGGTAGACGATATTCCGGTTTTGTGTGTGGCGGCTAGTTTTGCTAAGGGAAAAACGGTGATTAGGGGCGTGAAAGAATTAAAAGTAAAAGAAACAGACCGTATACATTCTATGGTTTATAATTTACGTCAGGCCGGCGTCGACATAAAAACAGCCTCTTACATTAAAGACGGTCAGAGCGATTGGCTCATAGAGATTAACGGAACGGGGAATTTTCGCGGAAGTGATTTCAAAAGCTTTTCCGATCACCGTACTGCGATGAGCTCTGTTATTTTAGGTTTAGCGTCGGGGGGCGTAAGTACGCTCGATGATATACATTGCATAAATAAATCTTTTCCTCAGTTTATTTCTTTGGTAGAATCATTATATTAACCTGGATGGGGAGGGTAAACTTTTGTTTTCTAGATGAAGATAGTCCGTTTTCTTCACCAAAAACATATTGCATGGGCAGCGGTAGAAGATAACAATCTTGTTCTTCTTCGTGACGAGCCGTTTTGCGGTATACGTTTGAGTTCGGTTAAGATTCCTTTACATCGTGTCAAATTGCTTGCGCCGACAATCCCTTCCAAAGTGATTCTTACCGGCCTTAATTATAAGGATCATGCTCGTGAATTACGTATGAGCCTGCCAAAAGAGCCGGTACTATTCCTGAAACCTCCTACCGCGGTGATCGGGCATAATGATGTGGTGGTTTATCCTAAGGAAGTGAAACGTTTGGATTATGAAGCGGAATTAGCGGTAGTGATAGGCAAAAAATGCAAAAATGTTTCAGCACAAAAGGCTCACCGCTATATCTTTGGCTACACTTGTCTTAATGACATTACTGCGCGGGATATTCAGCGTCGCGACGTGCAGTGGACGCGGGCGAAATCATTCGATACATTCTGCCCGATCGGGCCATGGGTTGAGACGCAGCTAAAAGCGGAAGATCTTATTATAAAATTATCCCTTAATGGGGTATTGCGGCAGCTTTCGGTTACTAGTGAGCTCATTTTTTCAATACCGCACATAATTTCATTTGCGTCGAGAGTAATGACTCTTTTGCCTGGTGACGTAATTTCCACAGGAACACCGCACGGTGTTGGGCCGATGAAAAGAGGCGACACGGTAGAGGTTGACATCGAGGGGATAGGCTTGTTGCGTAATTACATACGATAATTATTGTGGGAGATTCTAAACATATGCGATACGATTTGATTGGGCCAAAGACACTGGTTGTACCGTTAGCGGTACTAATAGTCCTGGCTACCGCTGCCTGTGCGTATCGGCCAAAAATAATCACTTTGCCTCTTCCTCCGGAAGAGCAGCCGGTAGAGCAAATTTCTGTACCATCCGTCAAGAAGACGATAAAAATAGGCGAGAAGTTAACCTATGCGGTTGATTGGCGCGGTATTCCTTCGGGAAAAATTATTTTGGAAGTCAAGGAGATCGTTACTATCGGACAACGGCAGTATTATCATATTATTGCACAAGCTTTACCGAATAGTTTTTTTTCATTTTTTTATAAGGTTAACTATTTAGTGGAAACCTATGTCGACACCGAAACATACCAGCCGATTAAATTTCACAAAAAAAGGATTCTGCGTAACGTTGTATCAGAAGAAACTATTAATTTTGATTATGCCCGCAATGAAGCCTTGTGGCAGTATACAGGCTCTGAGAATAAAATAATTCGATTAACTGCAAATAGCCAGGATCTTCTTTCTTTCTTATACTTTTTTCGTTTGCAAGAGATCAAGCTCGGCAAGGAGTATCCCCTGGATATTATCTATAATGCGAGCGTGTGGGAAGCGAAGGTCAAGGTTGACACATTTGAATTAGTTAAGTTTAACGGTACAGGCATTAAAACATTTACTATAAAATTAATTTCGCGTCTCGCAAAGCATATTACCGGTGGAGAAAAAATGAAGATATATTTCAGTTTTAGCGACGGACACCTGCCTCTTCTTTTCCACTTGTATACCAAGATAGGGCCTTTGACCGGTGTATTGCGAGAACCGCCGCACAACTAAAGATGAAGTCATATACCGAATATCTTACTATACGCACGGATACGAAGATCGAATTCATTAATATTACAAAAAAGATAGAAGCGATTGTGAATAAGAGCGGTATCAAGGAGGGCCTATGCTTGGTTAACGCTATGCATATTACTGCTTCGGTCTTTATTAATGACGAAGAAGAAGGCTTAAAAAAAGACTTTCGCCAGTGGCTGGAAGTGTTAGCTTCGCAGCGTAACGCATATCAGCACAATCTTACCGGAGAAGACAATGCCCACGCACATCTTAAGCGTACTCTTATGGGTAGAGAGGTAGTGGTGGCGGTGACTGCCGGACGATTGGATTTTGGACCATGGGAACAGATTTTTTACGGTGAGTTTGATGGCCAGCGGTCCAAACGGGTGCTGGCAAAAGTTATTGGGGCATAACCATGAAGATACGGTATAGAAAAAATAATAAGGGAGGCGGTAATAGAAAAAAAGGAGGGCGGCATGAAACGTAAACATTTTACTTTGATTGAGTTGATTATTGTGGTCATCATCGTGGGAATTCTCGCTACGGCAGTTATACCTTTGTATCACAAAGCCATAGAAAATGCTAAATCCAAGGCTTGTGAATTGAATCTGGAAGCACTTCTCGCGGCAACCGAAGCCTATGCGTCTGAACACGATGCTTTTCCCGGTTCGCTTAGTGAATTACGGCAGCAGGATATAGATAAGGCTTTCGTGAGTCTTATGAGGAAAGAGGGGCAGTGGAGAGTGCGTCTTGTATATTTTTTGGTTGAGCTTGATCGTGCCGGTTCGGCTTTTGCCAAAGAACAAAGTCTTGCTACAAACCCCCACATCACCGGGACAACTCCACCCTGGATAAGACGCTATATTACTCAGCAGAGCGTTTTACATTGTCCCGCAAGGGAAGGTTCGGGCATTTCTTATGGTATTAATAACTTTCTTAACGGAAAAACCATACACGAGTATGACAATCTTTCTGAAGGAATATCGGTAGTTGCCGATTGCGACAGTGAAACTTTTATCCAGGCATCACCAACCGATTCGGTGAACGGATTAGCCGCGCGTCATAAAGATTATAGTATATTCGGCCAAGTTAAGTACTACGGACACAGTGCGCAAAAAAACAAAAAAGTAAGGAAACACGAAGAGCAGTAATTGCGCTAAAATCTTATAGATAAGAATAGCGTTGGTAAATTTTACGGGGCGTCAGTGCAATTTTTTTCGTTTGTCTTTTCGCGAAACCAGCGGTTTTTACTGCATATATCTATAGTGCGTAAGACTGGTTTATAATGCGAGAGTTGTGTTTCGGTTACCGTCGAAGGTGAGCCTTTCTGTGGGCGAGGTATTGTGGTATGGGTTTGTTCCCGAAGCGGTCTAGCTTGGAAAGAAAACGATATTTTGTTTTTATCTTGATCGGCGCAATTTTTCTGATTCCGGTTTTTACACCCCTGCCGTTTTTCTCACGCCTACCATTTTTTTTTGATGATTTTGTCAGCCAGGCTTTTTATGTCCTGAACAAAAAGAATATCGACACTAACGCGCTGGTATTGATTAGTGTTGATGATGCGTCATTTCGTCAAATCAACCAAAGCTGGCCATTGCGGCGGTCTCTGTACGCCACAACGCTCAATCGTCTCAGCCAGGAAGGAGCGCGGGTCATTGGTTTTGATTTTGTGTTTAAAGGCGAAGGTATCCCCGGCGATGACGACGAACTTGTTGCCGCCCTTAAAAAT
Organism: Candidatus Omnitrophota bacterium; assembly: GCA_037146775.1. GTDB lineage: Bacteria > Omnitrophota > Gorgyraeia > Duberdicusellales > 4484-171 > JBAWWL01. The sequence continues at coordinate 16,121 of JBAWWL010000015.1, forward strand.
GCCAAGGATAAAGTCGTTCTGGGTTATTTTTTAGATAAGGAAGGCAACCCCGAATATCCTCAAAATATATTTCACACAAACGCTTTAGCGGGATTTATTAACGCTTTTGCTGACTATGATGGGATAATCAGGAGGGTAAGGGGGTATTTTTCCAAAAATGATTTCTCGGATTTCTCTTTTGCGGTAAAACTTGCTGCTTTGTATAGCGGGGTTGCGCTGGAACACAAAGAAGCAAGCATTGTATTGGGAGAAAAAAAGGTACCGCTACGTAAACAGGGTGTTATCGCGGTCAATTACCTGGTAATGCCTCGAGATGTTACCACTGTGCCTCTAGCCGATGTTTTGAACGGACAATATGCGCCGGGTATCTTCAAAGATAAAATAGTGCTCATTGCTCCTACCTTAGAAATTGCGCACGATAATCATTTTACCCCTTTAGCCAGCATGCCGGGAGTTTTTATTCATATAAACACTATTTTTAATATTCTGCAGGGCCACGTATTAGTTCCGTTTCCTTTCACTTTTCTTGTTGTTTTGTGTGTATTGTTTTTGGTCGGCTACATTGTCGGCTCATTCAGCTTTTTACGAGGTATATTTTTATCTTTCGGGGTTATGCTGGCGCTTTTATGGCTGAATATCGCGTTGCGGTTCTTTAGTTTTACAATGCCGTTTGGCAGTATTGTTATTGCGTTATTCGGATTCCTGATTGTCGCAAATTTTTATAATTATGCCGCATATTTAGTTCTTTTATTGAAAATAAAGCAGAAGATGGTGTTTGATCCTTTCACAAATTTTTATTATCTCAGGTATTTTTATGAACGTTTAAACATGGAAAATAAAAATATACCGAGAAGAGAGCATTACGCGGTGCTCATCGTCTTGGAAGGTTTTTCGGTATTTTCAAAAGAAAATGATTTTTTGGTATTGAAGGAACTATGGCATGCACTGAGTGTATATCTTTTTTCTTGTTCATCTCTCTGGGCGGTATATAGCGATGAAGCTGTCGTGGGGTATTCGAAGAAACGTTTGGATACGGAAAAAACCAAAAGCGCATTAGAACATATTTTCTCTGCAAAAAAAATTCCCATAAAAGTAAAAATAATGGTTATTCCAATGAAAAAAGCTAATATTGATGCACAAGAAATCGCACCTTATTGCCTCGAATATCTAAAGAAGAACGCTCAGGATACGGTCTTTTTTACTCAAGAGGCATTTCATACTTTAGCAAAAACAACGCTGTCGTCACCGGATACGCTTTCTTCTCTGTATGTGGATGTGGAAGAGAGGAATGTCGCATTATTGAAACTTATAAACGAATTGAAACAGGCGCAGAAGAAGGTCAAAGAGGCATATGTGCAGCTTGTTTCTTCTCTGGTGGTGGCTCTTGAATCTAAAGACCCCTATACAAAGGGCCATTCGCAGCGGGTTTGTAATTACGCGTTTATGTTGGCGACTAAATTGGGTTTGGCGGAAGATGAAAAAGAAAGAATCAGGGACGCTGCGCTCCTGCATGATTTAGGAAAGATCGGTATATCCGACAGCATTTTGCATAAGCGAGGACAGTTGACCGATGAGGAGTTTAAAGCTATCCAGGGGCACGAAATTCTAAGTGCAAAAATATTAGAGCCGGTAAGTGACTTCAAGGATATTGTTCCGTATGTTTTATATCATCATGAATGTTATGACGGTTCGGGTTATCCTTATGGTTTGGCTGCTGATTTTATTCCGCTTGGTGCGCGTATCCTTGCCGTTGCCGATGTGTTTGACGCACTTACGAGCGGCAGGACCTACAGGAATGCCTTAACAACCGCGGAGGCGGTTTCCCAATTGCAAGCAATGAAAGGGAAGAAGCTTGACCCCGTTTTGGTGGATAGTTTTATCGAAGCATTGAAAGAATTTCATCTTCTTATTACATCATAACGCAACCCAACCAGCCAAAAAGTAACATTTGTATTGTATTTTTTAAGCAATCGTATATAATTTACCTCAAATCGTCATGGGCATTTTTGTACACGCAGATTAGAAATTCCTCAGATATAAAGATTTTTTAGCAAAAAAAACGATTGTTTGCGAAGCGTTCTCTCAGATTTGAGTTGTTCGTTTGGTTGAAGAGAGATTGTTATGGAAATTTCTTCTAAATATAATCCGAAAGAAGTCGAAGGGAAAATCCTCCTGCAGTGGCTTGAGACGGGGTCTTTTAACGCTCAGGTTCGCAGCGATAAAAAACCGTTTAGTATAGTGATTCCACCGCCAAACATCACCGGAATTTTACATATGGGTCATGCGCTTAATAATACGCTACAAGATGTTTTGATAAGGTACAGGCGTATGCAGGGATATGAGGCTTTATGGATGCCTGGTACCGATCATGCAGGTATTGCCACGCAGAATGTCGTAGAGAAAGATCTGGCCAAACAGAATTTACGAAAAGAAGATATCGGAAGGGAAGAATTCACGGCTCGATTATGGGCGTGGACGGATAAATATGGCTCTACCATACTGGAACAGTTAAAGAAGTTAGGCGCAAGCTGTGATTGGCGCAGAATTCGTTTTACTTTGGATAATGAATATAACGAGGCGATCAAGGAAGCGTTCGTGCGGCTCTATGAAAAAGGGCTTATCTATCGGGGAAACTATATTATTAACTGGTGTCCGCGTTGTAAAACTGCTCTTTCCGACGAAGAGGCGGTACGTAAAGAGATCGATGGCTGGCTGTATTACATAAAATATCCGGTCTCTGATGTCGAACGTTCAACGTTGAACGTTCAACGATATGTGGTGGTGGCGACTACGCGGCCGGAGACAATGCTTGGAGATACTGCGATAGCGGTTCATCCCCAAGATGAACGGTTTGCGTGGCTTAAAAATGCGACGGTGACACTTCCGATTATGGAGCGTCAATTAAGGGTGATCGAAGACGAAATAATTGATATGGCTTTTGGCACGGGCGTCGTAAAAGTAACTCCGTCGCACGATCCCGTAGATTTTGCTCTCGGCAAAAAACATAATTTAGACTTTATCAATATTATGCATCAAGACGCTACCTTAAATGAGCATGCCGGAGAATTTTCCGGTATGGATAGATTCAAGGCGCGTGAGGCGATTGTGGCATTGCTGGAGGAAAAGAAGCTTATTGAGAAAAAAGAACCATATAAAATAGCGGCTGGGCATTGTTATCGTTGTCATACGATTATTGAGCCGCGAGTATCTTTGCAGTGGTTTGTGAAAATGAAACCGCTGGCTGAGGCAGCTATCACGGTAGTTGAGGAGGATAAAATAAGGTTTTATCCTGCGCGCTGGAAGAAGGTGTATCTTAACTGGATGTATAATATTCAAGACTGGTGTATCTCGCGCCAAATTTGGTGGGGGCACAGATTGCCGGTGTACTATTGTAAACAATGCACCACAACTCTTGAGCTTAAAACTCAAAGCGCAATCGTGGGAGAAGTAAAGAAAGGCATTGTGGTATCCAAAGAAAAGCCACAGAGGTGTCCTGATTGCGGCTCAATAGATCTCGTGCAGGATAATGATGTTCTCGATACCTGGTTTTCGAGCTGGTTATGGCCTTTCGCCACTTTTTATTGGCCTAATTTCAGAGGTCAGAAGCCAGAGGCCGGAAGCCAGATGGATGACAAAAAAGAACTAGAGTATTTTTATCCCACCGCAGTACTGATTACCGCTTCGGAGATACTCTTTTTCTGGGTAGCGCGCATGATTATGGCGGGCCTGGAATTCAAGAAGGAAATTCCATTTCGCGAGGTGCTCATACACGGAACGGTGAGAGATGAGCGCGGTATAAAAATGTCAAAATCGTTAGGCAATATTATCGACCCTCTCGTTATTATTGATAAATTCGGAACTGATGCATTGCGTTTCTCGTTGATGCTGCTTGCCGCAAGCGGTTCAGATATATATTTATCCGACGAGAAATTTCTGGTCGGCAGAAACTTTGCAAATAAAATATGGAACGCCACGCGGTTCATCCTTTTAAAAATAAAGGAATCTCAAGTGGTGCTCGATACTCTTGATGTTGAAGATCCGGATGTGCTTGACAGATGGCTATTAAAAGAATTGTCTGGCACGATACGAGAGGTGGATATATCCTTTGACGAATACCGGATCAATGACGCTACCAAAAAGATCTATGACTTTTTCTGGCACACCTTCTGTGACTGGTATATCGAGATGATCAAAGAGGATTTTAATTTGCGAAGAGCGAAAATGCTCCTAAGAGTGCTTGTTGATTCCGTTAAGCTGCTGCATCCGGTAATGCCGTTTATCACCGAAGAGGTTTTTGGCCTGATCAAACGTTCTTGTGGCGCACAACTAGAACCTATGCTGGTATGTTCGCGCTGGCCTCAGACTGTGATTGTCGCGGAAGATGAGCCGCTTGCAAAACTTACTATGCTTATCGAAACCGTAAAGGAACTGCGCAATATCAAAATTGATTTAGGGCTTGCGCAGAAAAAAGTTATTCTGGAGGTAAAAGCGGATAGCGGTATTGTTGCCCAGTGGAAAATGCACGAGACGTGGATCAGACGGCTTGCTTTCCTGGAACGCATTGATTATAAAGAGCACATTGAGAGGACAATCTGTAAAAACGATTTATGGGAGCTCAATTTAGCCATTGAAGGCGCCGATATCAAGAATTTTATCGCTTCGTTGGATAAAAAGATAAAAAGTCTCGAGTCTGTCTTGGAGAAAGTGACCCAGCGTTTAGGAAACGAGCATTTTCTTAAAAATGCTTCGGAGGAAACTGTTCAGCAGGAACAACTTAAATTTCAAGAGGTGAAGAGACAATTGCAGCGTTTTAAGGAGTTAAAAGATGCGTTTAAATAGAGAGGTAAAAAGGCTTATTAAAGCCGCCCTGCAGGAAGATATCGGCAGGGAAGACGTTACTACTCTTTTCAGCATTCCGTATCATTTTAAGACGGAAGGAGTTATCTTGGCGAAAGAGAAAGGGGTGCTCTGTGGTTTAGATATAGTGAGGGCGGTATTTAAGGAAAGGCACAGAAGCGTTATTTTTAAAGCATATAAACAAGACGGTGACACTTTTCGAAAAAATCAGAGAATCGTGTATTTAAAAGGCGATGCCCGCGTGATCCTTGCTGCAGAACGTGTCGCACTGAATTTTCTGTCGCTTTTTTCCGGCATCGCGACCATTACGAGAAGATTCGTTCACCAGGTAAGAGGTACTCACGCCGTAATTCTGGATACCAGAAAGACTACGCCGACTTTAAGAAATTTGGAAAAGTATGCAGTGCGTATCGGCGGAGGCCGTAATCACCGTAAAAGTTTAGGCGAGGCGATCCTTATTAAAGATAACCATCTGCGTGCCGGCAGGTTTATCCGTCACGGTGTGTTCGATGAAAAACGAATGGCAAAATTTATTTCATATGTACGCACTATTCCTTCGATGCGTATTGAGATTGAAGTCGAAAATTTAGAGCATTTTCGGCGCGTTATTAAATATAAGCCCGATATAATTATGCTCGATAATTTTATTCCTCGCGCGATGCGCAAAGCCGTTATCTTTCGCAATAAAAAATTTCCTAAGGTAAAGCTGGAAGCGTCGGGGGGCGTAGGGCTGGATAATGTCAGAAGGATTGCGTCAACCGGTGTGGATTTCATTTCTATCGGAAGCATCACTCACTCGTCGAAAGCCATAGATTTTTCGTTAGAGATAATTGATAAATAGTTTACGCTGCGCAAGCATACATTATGACCGCAGGTCTAGATACCAATTTCAGCGATTAAGGATCGACGCCCCAGTCATCCTCACGAGCGTAATGTTATGGATACCTTCAAACTCGTAAGTACATTCAAGCCCGCCGGAGATCAGCCGCACGCAATTGAACAGTTGACAAAAAGCATCCAGGCAGGAAAACGTTTTCAAACGCTTCTTGGTGTTACCGGTTCGGGGAAAACATTTAGTTTGGCTTGTGTCGTTGAAAAGCTTAATCTGCCGACTATCGTGATCTCTCACAATAAAACATTGGCCAGCCAGCTTTATTCGGAATTTAAAGAGTTTTTCCCTTTTAACGCGGTAGAATATTTTGTCAGCTATTACGATTATTACCAGCCGGAGAGTTATATCCCCCAGACGGATACTTATATCGAAAAAGATGCATCTATCAATGACAAATTAGACCGCTTGAGGCTTTCGGCCACCAGTTCTCTCGTATCGCGCAAAGACGTACTTGTGGTTGCCTCGGTTTCCTGCATTTATAACTTGGGTTCTCCCGAGGATTATCAAGATCTGATTCTTTTTATCAGTAAAAACGATACTATCTCGATGGAAGAGGTTATGAAGCGCTTAGTATCTATCCAATACGAGCGTAACGATATTGATTTCAGGCGTGGGGCATTCCGGGTTAAAGGGGACACGATAGATATTTTTCCCGCCTATAAAGAGAAAGCAGTGCGTATAGAATTTTTTGCGGATACCATAGAACGGCTCTATGAGTTCGATCCGGTAAGCGGAAAAATAATCACTCCGCTTGAACGCGTCGGCGTATATCCAGCCAAACATTTCATCATGGCGCAGGATAAAATTCAAAATGCGCTCAAAACAATTGCGTGGGAGTTAGATGGTCATTTACAATTTTTGAGAAAGAACGGCAAAACCCTAGAGGCAGAACGCCTGCGCAGTCGCACTAATTATGATATGGAAATGCTTAAGGAAATGGGATATTGCCACGGCATCGAAAATTATTCTCGTCATTTATCGGTTCGTCCGCCGGGATCCCGTCCTTACTGTCTTTTAGATTATTTTCCCAAAGAATATCTGGTGATTATCGACGAAAGCCACGTGACGATTCCTCAGTTGCGGGGTATGTATGAAGGTGACAAGTCGCGTAAAAAAACTCTGGTAGAGTATGGATTCAGACTACCCTCATGTTTGGATAACCGGCCGCTTATTTTTGATGAATTTATGCAGCTTACATCTCAGACTATTTTTGTTTCGGCGACGCCGAGCGAATTTGAAATAAAGCTTTCGAAGGGGGAAGTTGTTGAACAGATTATCAGGCCTACTGGTTTAGTTGACCCCCTGATTGAAGTACGTCCGACAAAAGGCCAGATCGAAGATTTAATTACGGAAATTCGAACAAGAGCTAAACGCCGTCAGCGAACTTTAATTACGACGCTTACCAAGCGCATGGCGGAGGAGTTAAGCCACTATTTAGAAGAAGAGGGGCTTAAGGTTACGTATATGCATTCGGAGATAGAAACTCTTCAACGGGTTAAGATTCTAAAAGAACTGCGTATGCGAAAGTTTGATGCACTGGTGGGAATCAATCTATTGCGGGAAGGTTTGGATTTACCGGAAGTTTCGTTGGTGGCAATACTTGACGCCGATAAAGAAGGATTTTTGCGTTCAACTACCTCTCTTATCCAAGTTTCCGGCCGCTGTGCACGCCATCTTGACGGGTTAGTATTGATGTATGCCGACCAGATAACCAAGTCAATGCGCCAAGCTATAGAAGAAAGCACGCGCCGCAGAAATATTCAGCTTGAATATAACCGTACGCATCATATCACTCCTAAAACCATTGAAAAAGCCGTTAGGGAAGGAATAGAGGTGTATTTGGCCGAGGAAGAAAAAATACAAGATCGTCTCGGCCTCAATGATCAAGAGTTGCGATTACATCAATTTCTTGACGAACTCGAAAAAGACATGTATATTGCGGCAAAACACCTGCAGTTTGAGAAAGCGGCCAAGCTGCGCGACAAAATAAAAGAATTAAAAAAAGAAATAGAACAGAAAAGGAAATAAATTATGAAATCTGTATCGGCGCGCACCGAGATGGTTACGAAAACTCCGTATGTTAAGATTGTAACCATAGAAAGTGTTGATTCAACGAATGACTATGCGTGCGCGTTGGCCCGCTCCGGTGCTCGGGAAATTACCGTTGTACGTGCCGCAATGCAGACACAAGGAAGAGGGCGCAGGGGAAGAGAGTGGTTCTCACCGAAGAATAAAGGCATATACGCCTCTTTCGTGCTTAAGCCGACGAATCCTTTGAAGGATATGTATTATTTACCTTTGATTTCGAGTCTGGCGGTGGTGCGCCTTTTGCGTGGTATGGTGCCGGTAGGGGTGAAGTTGCCTAATGATGTGGTGGTGGAGGGCAAAAAAATTTCCGGCGTATTGGCTGAAGCCAAATTAACCGGGAAAAAAGTTGATTTTGCGGTAGTGGGTATAGGCGTTAACGTAAATGCGTGTATAGAGGAGCTTCCTCCTGGGGCAACGTCGCTTTTCCTTGAAACAGGCTTTACGTACCCGATAGATGAATTGTTCAGGGGGCTTTTGAAAGAAATGATTGCGCTTTATAGGATATTTAAAACCGGGAATATCCGGGTGCTGCTTGAAGAAGTTTTTATATATCAGAAAGAAGCAACGGTAAAAAAAATGGAAGAAGTATTTCTGAAACACAAAGAAACGAGTGAGGTCTTATGTCTACGATAGTTACAATCGACGTAGGTAATACCAGCATACATTTTGCCTGGGTAAAAAACGGCCGCATCGTACGCACCACATTATTGCCGACCGCGCAGTCAGCCATGAAATCGCTTGAGGCGGTATTATCGCAGGATAAAAAGAATACTCTTTATGTGTGTTCGGTGGTTCCGCGCGTAACCGCTCTTTTTAGGAACTTGCATCAGCACGTATATATCGTTGGCGAAAACTTGAAAGTGCCGATTGTTTCTTTATACAATAAAAAACACATTGGTATGGATAGGCTGGTGAGTGCTTATGCCGCACGCATCTTATATCCGCAGGTTCGCATTGTCATTGATTTTGGTACGGCCATTACGGTTGATTTTTTGTCGCGTACCGGCGTGTACGAGGGGGGCTTGATTCTTCCCGGTATAGGCTCGACCTTGCGAGTATTGTCTTCCTGCGCACTCCTGCCTCGGCGGATAATATTACGCAGTACTCAAGCGCTTATTCCCAGGGATACACCGCAAAGCATCAACAGTGGTATCACCGAAGGATTCTCCTCTATGGTTAATGTGTTGGTAAAAAAATATAAAAAGTTTTTGTGTTTGAAGAAAAACACGCGTATTGTTATTACCGGCGGCGATGCACAAAGTATCTTGTCCAGACTTGATTTTGCATATAGCTACGAACCTTTCCTTATTATGAAAGGACTTATTCTGCTCGCTAACTAGTTACCCTGCGGAGACCCCTTTCTGTTATTTTTAAAAAAAATCTTGACAAGAATTTTTTTATCAATAGAATAATTTAGCACTCCAAGGTCTAGATTGCTAATATGGGTAGAGTCGATAAAAACGTTAAAGTATCTTTAATGGTAAAGCAAAAGGAGGTGTACGGTATGAAGATCAAGCCTTTAGGAGACAGGGTTGTGATTGAGCCATCAGAAGGTAAGGAAAAAACCAAGGGTGGCATTGTGTTGCCTGACACAGCTAAAGAAAAACCTCAGGAAGGTAAAGTAGTTGCCGTAGGTACAGGTAAAAAAACCGACGACGGTAAGGTGATACCACTTTCAGTAAAGGTAGGGGATATCGTTTTATACGGCAAGTATTCCGGAACAGAAATCACCATCGATGCCGAGGAATATTTAATTGTTAAAGAAGAGGATGTTTTAGCTATCGTAGGATAAGTAAGAGGAGGTAAATGAGATGGCCAAGCAATTACTATTTAGCGAAGATGCGCGCCGGGCGATTTTACGTGGCGCAGAATTACTGGCAAAAGCGGTAAAGACTACCTTGGGGCCAAAAGGGCGCAATGTAGTTATTGATAAGAAATTTGGTTCTCCGACGATTACCAAAGACGGAGTCACCGTAGCCAAAGAAGTAGATTTAGAAGATCCGTACGAGAATATCGGTGCACAGTTGATCAAAGAGGTTGCCGAGAAGACTTCCGATACCGCCGGTGACGGAACTACTACCGCAACTGTATTGGCCGAGTCTATTTTTCGCGAAGGTTTAAAAAATGTTGCCGCAGGTGCAAATCCCATGGCGCTTAAAAGAGGTATTGACCGCGCGGTTATAGTAGTTATCGAAGAGCTTAAAAAGATATCAAAGCCAGTCAAGGATAAGAAAGAAATAGCCCAGGTTGCTACCATAGCTGCCAACGGCGATACGAAAATCGGCGAGCAGATTGCTGACGCAATGGATAAAGTCGGCAAAGACGGGGTTATTACTGTTGAAGAAGCGAAGTCTATGGCGACGACATTGGAAGTGGTGGAAGGAATGCAATTTGACCAAGGATATCTTTCCCCCTATTTCATTACCGATGCGGAAAAGATGGTCTGCGTATTGGAAGATCCTTACATTTTGATTTATGAGAAAAAAATTACCAACGTTAAAGACATGCTTCCTTTGTTAGAGAAGATTGCCCGCGCTGGAAAGCCGCTTTTGATTCTTGCCGAAGATATTGAAGGCGAAGCTTTGGCTACATTGGTAGTGAACAAGATACGCGGCATCTTGACTTGTGCGGCAGTAAAAGCTCCTGGTTACGGCGACAGACGTAAAGCGATGCTTGAGGATATTGCTATCCTTACCGGTGGGCGCGCAATTACTGAAGATTTAGGTATTAAGCTGGAAAGTATTGACCTGAATGATTTAGGCAGAGCAAAAAGAGTACGCATGGACAAGGAAGACACAACTATCGTAGAAGGTGCCGGGAAAACAGCAGCGATTCAGGGTAGGATCAGCCAGATTAGAAAACAGATTGAAAGCACCGATTCAGATTATGATAAAGAAAAATTGCAAGAAAGATTGGCAAAATTAGCCGGCGGCGTTGCGGTTATCAATGTTGGTGCGGCTACTGAAACAGAAATGAAAGAGAAAAAAGCAAGAGTGGAAGACGCATTACATGCAACACGCGCTGCGGTAGAAGAAGGCATTATTCCTGGTGGAGAAGTTGGTTTATTGCGCAGCATACCAGCGCTTGAGAAGCTTAAGCTTGAAGGCGACGAACAGATCGGCGTTAACATCATTAAACGCGCCGTCGAAGAGCCGTTGAGGCAACTTGTGGCCAATGGCGGTTTCGAAGGCTCTGTGATCGTTGAACAACTGAAAAAAGAAAAAACTAATATCGGCTTCGATGTCGACAAGAATAAGATTGTTGACATGGTTAGCGAAGGTATTATTGACCCGACGAAAGTGGCACGAACTGCTTTGCAGAATGCCGCTTCGATCGCATCCTTGTTAATCACTACCGAAGCAATTATTGCGGAAAAGCCGGAGAAAGACAGCAAACCTGCCATGCCTTCCATGCCTGGAGCGGGCGGCGGTTATCCAGAATATTAATTCCGGAAACATTGCATTATAGGCGAAGACCCTCCGTTGTTATGACGGAGGGTCTTCTTTTTTTCCACCAAAATTTTATTGCGGTTTTTCTTGCAAAATGATTCCTGGCATATGGCATTGTTGCCAAGTGTAGCCCTGGTAATATTTTGTATAGATTTTTTATCCTAAGATGATATAATACAATTAATTCCGATACGTTCCAGGCTAATGCGCGTATAAAGAATCCAATCCGTGGCTTTATGAAAGATACTTTTTATCTTAATATTTCTACTGCTGATCATTTGGGTATAGGGTTGTTTAAGTATAACCTTATGCCGCGCGAAAAATTCCTCATTATTAACTCCGCTTTTGCCTCTATGCTGGGATACTCTTCTAAGCGGGAACTTAAGGAAGAGAAACTGCACAATTTTTTCGCTCACCTGAACGAACGGGATGAATTTTTCAGGCGTATCCGGCAGGAAGGTAAAGTAAAGTTCTTCGAAGCTATTTTTCAAGATAAAACAAAACAATCCATTTGGGTTGCGGTTACCGCTTCTTTGGTAATCACCCCGGATAAAGATGAATACATCGAAGGTATCGTCGAAAATATCTCCAGCCATAAAGAAACTGAAGGCAAGCTGGCTATGGAGCGGTATTTTCTGCAGGAGTTGATGGACAATATCCCCGATGCCATGTATTTCAAGGATCTTAACAACCGTATTATCAAGGTAAATAAATTTTACGCAAAAGGAGTGGGATTGGCTCTGCAAGAAGTGGTAGGCAAAACTGATTTTGATTTTTTCCCGGTCGAACAGGCAAAGCGGATGTGGGAAGATGATATGTATATCCTTAAGACCGGTAAACCGATTGTTGGAAAGATTGAGCGGACGTTATTACCTAACGGGACATGGAATCAAGTGATTACTACCAAGGTACCCATGTATGATAAAAATAGTAAAATCATTGGGACCATGGGAACTACTCGGGATATGACCGCCTACGCGCACCTTGAGAAAGAGCGCCTGGCCATGGTTATCAGTACTTTGCGGATTTTGGGTAAGGCTTTGGAGATGCGCGATCCTTATACATTCAGCCATACTCGGCATGTGGCAAACATTGCAGAAATTATAGCCAAGGCGCTGGGTTGGGATGAGAACCGGCTCTTAGGGATACGTCTGGCTGCCGAATTGCATGATTTGGGCAAAATCAGCCTTCCTTTGGAGATTTTAAATAAACCAGGGAAATTAAGCGATTTAGAATACAGCTTGATTCAAGAACATGTGCAAAACTGTTATGATCTTATTAAGGATATTTCTTTTCCATTTCCGCTCCAAGAGGCTATCTACCAGCATCATGAGCGTTTGGATGGTTCGGGTTATCCCCGTAAACTTAAGGGAGATGAAATTATCAACGAAGCGCGTGTCCTCGCGGTAAGCGACGTGCTTGAATCGATGACCCATCATCGTCCATACCGTGAAGCGCTGGGTTTAAATTGTGCCCGTAAAGAATTGGAACAAGGTTCCGGCATAATCTATGATAAAACGGTTGTTGATGTTGCGGTCCGGCTTATTGAAGAAAACGGAGAAAAATCGTTCTGGCTCAATAATTAATTTTCTTCATTTTTTTCTTGCCTTTTTTTCGTTTTGTGATATAACCTTCTTTCTATGAAAGAAATCAAAATATTTGCCCGCGCAGGCCAGGGAGCTATTACCACCGCGTCAGTTTTGGGTGAGGCGTTCTTTTACCAGAATATATATGCTTACGCTTTTCCCAGTTTCGGCGCCGCACGCATGGGAGCTCCGATGAATGCTTTTTTGAGGTATGATAATAAGCCGGTACGTTTGCGTTCGCAAATTTATAACCCTGATTATGTAATTGTTGTCGATCCAACCTTGATCAGAACCGAAAATTGTTTTGCCGGAATAAAAAAAGAAGGCGTGGCTATAGTTGCGGTGAGAGAAGATACAGAAAAGATAAAGGTTCCCAAGGGTATTAAGCTTGTTGCCTTGCCTGCGGAAAAAATTGCCATGGAAGTGATCGGCAGGCCTTTTAGTAATACCATCCTGGTAGGTGCGTTTGCTAAGGTGAGTGGTGAACTTAAAATAGAATCCGTATATGAATCAATACGGAAGAGATTTGCCGGTAAACCTGAAGTTTTGGATAAAAATATTGAGGCAGTGAAAAGAGGGTTTGACGCTGCGAGCTAGAAATAATATTTAATATTATTATGTTTGGACCATTATTAGGAAAACCAGCTTCTTCAAAAAATAACAAGACAGGTTCTTGGCGTTCTTTCCATAAGCCTAAATTTTTACAGAAGAACTGTATCGCCTGCAAATTATGCAAGTTAGTTTGTCCTGAAAGTTGTATTGAAGGGGAAGAGAAGAATTCGTACCACACCGACTATCTTTATTGTAAGGGGTGCGGTCTTTGCGCTTACATTTGTCCCAAGAAAGATATAGAGATGATTAAGGAGCAGGAGTAAATGAGGCAATTCATAGAAGGTTCTTTTGCAGTAGCCGAGACAGTAAAACTATGCAAGCCCGGCGTGATCTCCGCTTATCCTATCACTCCGCAAACCCATATTGTGGAACGCTTGGCTGATTTTGTGGCTAACGGTGAACTGAAATGCCAATTTGTTAATGTAGAAAGCGAACATTCTGCGGCCAGCGTAGTCCTGGGTTCTTCGGCTACAGGGGTAAGGGTTTTTACCGCCACCAGTTCTCAAGGGCTTATTTATATGAGCGAAGTTTTATTTAATATAGCGGGAATGCGCTTGCCTGTCGTGATGGTTAATGCTAATCGTGCGCTGTCTGCGCCTATTAATATTTGGAATGATCAGCAGGACGCAGTGAGCTTGCGTGATAGCGGCTGGGTGCAGATATATGCGGAAAATAATCAGGATGCGGTTGATTATGTTCTGCAGGCATATAAGATTGCCGAGAATCATAAGATCATGCTTCCGGTAATGGTCAATATGGATGGTTTTATCTTAACGCACGGCATGGAAACGGTGGATATGCCTTCAGGAGATTTAGTGGATAAATTTTTGCCTTCTTATAACGCGCCATATAAATTAGATGTAGAAAATCCTATGAGTTTTGGTTTACTGGGGGACCCTTCTATATATACGGAAGCGCGTTACGCGATACAAAAGACTTTTGATGATTTGTTACAGGTTATTCCTAATGTAGGAAAAGATTTTGAATCTGTTTTTGGTCGAAAAGGCCTGAGTTTGGTTGAGTCGTACTGCTTAGATGACGCGAAGATCGCGATAGTAGCGATGGGTTCAGTATGCGGAACTATAAAAGATTACATAGATCAGGAAAGGGCAAAAGGAAAACAGATAGGTTTATTAAAAGTTGTTTCCTTTAGGCCTTTTCCCAAGGAAGCAATCGCTAAAGCTTTACAGAATGTCGGTAAAGTTTTAGTTTTAGATAAATCAATTTCGCTGGGCAGTGAAGGCCCGTTGTATACTGAAGTTAAGTCGTTGTTTGCTAATAAAAAACCGAAAGTAAGCGGTTTTGTGGCGGGATTGGGAGGAAGAGATATTACCTTGCAAACCATAAAAGAGATGGTAGATATTTCTAAGAAGACCCAAGAACGTTGTCAATTCCTTAGCCTTAAACCGGAACTTCTGAAAGAGGAATTTTATGTCTAACGGAATCAACCATTTCGAAGAACACCAATTTGTTTCCGGCCATACTGCCTGTGCGGGCTGTGGGCAATCTCTGGCTGCGCGTATTGTAGCGGATGTTGCCGGAAAAAACGTTATGATAGCCAATTCTACGGGGTGCTTGGAGGTTTTTTCTACCAAAGCTCCCGAGACAAGCTGGCGCGTTCCCTGGATCCACTCGTTATTTGAAAATTCCGCGGCAGTAGCTTCGGGGGTGGAGGCGGCGTTACGATATTTAGGCAAGATTGATACCGTTCGTGTTATCGCTCAAGGTGGAGATGGCGGAACCGCAGATATAGGTTTGCAGGCTTTAAGCGGAATGCTGGAACGAGGGCATGACATTTTATATGTGTGCTATGATAATGAAGCCTATATGAATACCGGTATCCAAAGAAGCGGCTTAACCCCGCTTAATGCCAACACTACCACCTCTCCGTCTGGAACTGTTTGGAAAGGCAACTGGCGCAAGAAAAAACCTTTGGTAGAAATATGCGCTGCTCATTTCATACCTTACGCCGCAACTGCTTCTGTGGGTTATATCCCAGACTTGCAGAGAAAAGTAAAGAAAGCATTGGAGATCCGCGGACCAAAATATATTCAAATTCATGTTCCTTGTCCGTTGGGCTGGGGTCATGATTCCAGCCTTACGTTAGAAGTTGCTAAGTCGGCAGTGCTCTGTGGCTTGTATCCTTTAGTCGAATACGAAAATGGAAAACTCACGAATACCTTTAAGGTTCCCGCTCCAAAACCTGTTGCCGAATATATAAAACCTCAGAATAGATTCAAACACCTGCTTAAAGACCAAACAGCGTTACAGGATTTACAGGAAGTTGCCAATAAAAATCTAGAGTATTACGGTCTTAATAAAAAAACAGAATAGTCAGCCGAATGTATTGAGCGGAAAGGTCTATCGACCCTATTGAGTTATAAACATATATCAGCTTGAACAAGGAGGAGTGATATGGCGAAATTAACAATTGATGCAAGTACTTGTGTGGGTTGTGGGTTGTGTGTAAATAGCTGTCCCGATTGTTTTGATATGAGCAGTGACGGGATCGCGAAAGTAAAAGCACATATTTGTTCTGGTTGCGATCTCCACGAAGTCGCTTCTCAGTGTCCGGTTAACTCGATTACCGTTGAAGACTAACGGTTTGTGCGTTAGTTTGTTTTGAAAAGCTCAGGTATCCCGCAATATTTTTTATTTTCCTTCCCAACTCTTATTGGTTCCTTATTCCATACCCGTCGTTTAGAACATTACGCTTTTATAGTTGTGCAAGGTAGAGGGTCGTCTTTGACTCCCATTTTGGGGGTTTGTTGAAGTATTTTTTGATCCCAAGTTTTATAAGGGTGTGTTCCGTTGTGGAAGCAGTGTTTATGCCTTAGACAAAAGACTTTTCTGCTATTTAGAGGAGATATGTTGATAGTGGAAATACATAGGTATACTTGGACGGATACACCTAGATGGTTGAGGTGTGTGGTTATTGGGGAAGGTTGTAAAATCTAAATTGAGCTTCTTTCTCTAATTGAGAAAGTAATTTGATACGCGCCATTAGTTCGTTTGTCTGTCTTACTCGTTCAAAGTATGTTCCTTCTTTTGCTTCATAGTCTTTCATGTCCACAGAGGAGATGTCTTTTAACTCAACAATATAGGCGCCCTTATCCAAGAGGATCGGATAAGGATAGAAAGTATTTTTTTTCAGTGAAAAAATGACTTTGCTTAATTTTTCAGAAAGGCCAACGCCCTCAATATAATCATAATATTTAAAATTACCCGTTTCTTTATATTCCGCTTTTTCCTGGTCGGCTATTTTTTTAAGGTTCTTATCTTTGGCGGCGCTTACTTTTGCGAGTATTGTTTTAGCCAGGGTGGTTGCCGTTTCTTTTGCCTTGTAGTCTTTTAATTTTTCTTCTACCTTGCTTTTAATGTCGGCCAAGGGAGGGATGAACGATTCTTTTTCATCTATTTTTTCAATGATGACGTAGCCGTTTTCGGTCTCAAACGCCGGACTTACGCGTTTTTTGGTAAGTGCGAAGGCGAATCGGTTGACCGTTGGTTGCCAGCCCAATCCTTCGATGGGATCGCGCAGGCCGATAAAGTCAGTTTCTTTGATATTTAAGGCAAATAAATTCTTAAGCTCGTCAATAGTTTTTATTTTCTTAAGTGCCTCCAATGCTTTTGGGGTTGTTTCGTCGGCGGAGGGAAGGACTACGTATTTTATTTTCACTTTCGGTTCTTCCCTGAAGAGATTCTTTTCTTTTTGATAAAAGTTTTCCAGCTCCTGCGCGCTTGCGGGGGTGGTGAGCTTGAATTTATCATAGGGAAAATAGAGATAGGATATTTTCGCCTGTTGGGTTTCTCTGCGGTATAGCCGTTTTGAATCGCGTATATTAACGGTTGTTTTTATCAATGTGTCATAGAGCTTGTCGACAATCAGCGAGTCACGGATATATTCCTCGAAAGTCCGCGCGTCTATCCGGTTATAGCGTAAAAAACGATTGTAATAACCGACATCAAAGGTGCCATCACGCGCAAAAACTTTTATTTTTTTGATCATATCCACTACCTCTTTATCGCTTACGCTGATTTTTTCCCGGCGGGCTTTCCATAGGAGCAGCATGTATTGTTTTGCTTTGAATAAGATATCTTGCGTGGTGATTTTTTTACTTTTATCTGGCATCGGCACGAATGAAAAATATAGCTTGGCCATGTTGATATAGTAGGAAAAGTCGGTCATGGTGATCGGCCGTCCGGCAATTTTTCCTATGGTCTGGTCTTTACGTTCCTTAATATATGATATTGCTCCCCAGAGGACAAAAGCGGGGACGATGACAATGACTAGCCCCCAGATGATCTTTTTGATATGTTGTGTGCGAAATTTGCTAAGCATTAGCATATATTAACTTGTAAAATAAAAAATTCAAGCACTTTTTTGGCACCAGAGTAGATATTGGTAAGTCCGTGGTACGTATACGAGAGGTATTTAAGATTTTCTTTCATATTATTTCAATGGCAATGGCTTTAGGCTTGTAAACATGACATGTTTGTGGTATGTTTGAGATGGCAAAATAAGCCGATTTTTCTTTGAAAATTGGGGGTGTAAGGGACTCGACCTATAGAGGCGGTGAAGGGTTGCATGCCGTGCGGCGTAGGCCCGCTACGTTAGTGGGGGTTTACAAAAAACTAAACGCAACACCTTTTGTTTCAACACCTGCTTGCCTAGTGCATTAAGCAGGACTTTTATGCTTTTTGTCTCAGGAAGTATAAGAGTTCGAATTTGAGGCTAGTGTAAGCTTTGTGCCTTTTGGGGCTTACTCGAAACACTTAAAAGGCTGCTTCTTTGAAAATGCTGCCTTTCGTAGTTTCAAGGAAAAAGACTAAAAGAAAGGACAAGCATGTAGTAGCGCTTTGCTCAACCTATGGGGACGCGGGTTCGATTCCCGCCACCTCCACCAGTCTTTTTAACCGAGGTCTATCGAGCCTGCGGCAGGTGTTCTTTGAAACAAAGTTATATCGGAAGCAATACGGAGAAGAGAAGCTTTGACTTCGTCAAAGATTGCTTACGATTCCCGCCACCTCCACCAGTCTTTTTAACCGAGGTCTATCGAGCCTGCGGCA
>JBAWWL010000016.1:0-33219 GCA_037146775.1 Candidatus Omnitrophota bacterium
GGGTCTTTTCCAGTCCGGCTTCTATCTCCTTACGCTCGGTGATATCCTCGATAGCCAGAAGGATAATCCGCTCCTTGCCCGCCCCTCGTTCAATTTGCCGGGCATTCAAAAGCATGATGCGCCTGCCGATGGTCGAAAAATCGTGTTCCACCTCGTAGTTATCAAAGGTTGCTTTTTGGGGAAGGATGGTTTCCAATAGTTCCCGCAGCTTGGGGATATTCCACTGTTTATTACCCAAGTCATAAATAAGCTGTCCTATGGTCTCTTCAGGCTTTACCTTAAAGAATTCATAGAAGGAACGGCTGACAGAGACCACCCTTAAATCTTGATCCAGAGAAATCAAGGGTTCACGCACAGTGTTAATAACACTCTCTGCGAATTCACTGACTTCATCTGCGGTTTTTTTAATAACCTCGAGTTCTTTTCGGGTCTTTTCCAGTCCGGCTTCTATCTCCTTACGCTCGGTGATATCCTCGATAGCCAGAAGGATAATCCGCTCCTTGCCCGCCCCTCGTTCAATTTGCCGGGCATTCAAAAGCATGATGCGCCTGCCGATGGTCGAAAAATCGTGTTCCACCTCGTAGTTATCAAAGGTTGCTTTTTGGGGAAGGATGGTTTCCAATAGTTCCCGCAGCTTGGGGATATTCCACTGTTTATTACCCAAGTCATAAATAAGCTGTCCTATGGTCTCTTCAGGCTTTACCTTAAAGAATTCATAGAAGGAACGGCTGACAGAGACCACCCTTAAATCTTGATCCAGAGAAATCAAGGGTTCACGCACAGTGTTAATAACACTCTCTGCGAATTCGAGGGCACCCTGAGCTACTCGCTCTGTTTTTTTACTTCCTTTAATTTCTTGGTGAAGCTGCTTAATGGTCTTTCTTTCTGGCACGGTGCGGTTTTCTACCTGATTCTTAAGCAATTCTTTGTTTTTCTTTTTATTTTTCATGGATTCGCCTCTATTCATGATAAAGGTTATTATTTAGCTCTCTCATTAGATTGATATATTTATAAAACTTTTTTTAATTATTGTGGGGTCTGTATCCTTTCATTACTATAGTACAACTAACAATACCTTTAATTTTTATTTTAAGCGGAATTCGCGGACTGTTTTTATCGATCCAGATTTCAAACATATCGGGCACACTTTTAAAGTGGTAAGCCTGGAATTTACCAGCAGGAACTATTATTTCATCTATTGAAAGTAATTTTAAATCGAGTTCCAGGAGTTTAAGTTCATTGATGACCTTCGTAGTAAAATGCCAGCCTATTTTAAGGTCAGGCTGCTTACGCAGATAAAAAAGAAGCGTGTTCATATTTTGAATCGGGCCGCTTGCTTTGATTACCTGTTCTTTTACTAAATTTTTGCCTTGAAATTTTTTTATTATAACTGTAAATTTATTCTGATCGTATTCTTCTGTTCTATATTCATTAATCCAAAGGCCTGAATTAGTGCGCTCGGTTTTATATGGCAACGAACTTTCCGGATCGTAAAAAATCTTTTCCATGACCTCGACAAATAATATTTTGCTCTTAAGCGTTACTAAATTCGCCTTCACTCCTTTTAAGTCAACTATCCCACAATTTTTATATTCTGATTTTCCGACAGGCTCTACAAGATACCAAATATTCTCCCCACCATGATCAGGAATGCCAACCTCTCGTCTCAATAACTTATTATTTAAAAAAAATATTAAAACTACTACCAATGCAATTAGAATAAATATTTTATTAATCTTCATATTTTTGAATAAATTAAGTTTATGCCTCGAGAAAGTGGAACGCCCGGCCAGCGCCTTACAAAGGGCGCGCTTTGCCTTCCAGCCCAGAAAGGACGCACTTGGTAATCTTTTACACCAAAGTGCGATAGATAAAGATGCCCTTTAGGTTGAGGGCTCTCCACTCTTTACCGTCGTATCTTTAATCTTTATCGGTTCTGTTTTCTGAAAGCCTCCTTCGTATACTGATGTAACTACGGATTTAATATAATTGCTGCAAATATCCCATTCCGCTTTCATGCGCCACAGGATTAGATACCGTGAACTATTTTTCTTACCCAGAGAAATAGACCTTCTTGATCTAATTTTGTCATAAATCTCTAACATATGTTTGGCAGCGGAATTAATCGGGTATTTCTGCACCGTCATTCTTATGATCTGCTTTATGGTTTGTAACTCTTCAGGAGTTCGAGATAAGGTCCAGGTAAGAGCATCAACAAAACTTTGCTGATCCATTTCATTGAGCAGGCGGCCGTTGTGATAATCTTCTACAACTTCCCGCACTCCCGGAGCATCCAAAGCCACCACCGGAAGGCCTGCTGCCATAGCTTCAATGAGAACAATCCCTTGCGTTTCGCTCAATGAAGCAAATGCGAAAACATCCATGGCAAAATAAGCATCAACTAAATCCTGATAACGTAAAACTCCAGTTAAATGTAATCTTTTTTCAAGGCCGGCTGCCCTAAAGGCATCCTTGATCAAATTTTGCGACGGGCCAAGGCCGACGATCAGGGCATGGACTCTTGGATCTTTTTTTAATAATTCGACCAGACAATTTGTCAGGAATCCTAAATTCTTTTCCGGAGACAATCGGCCAGCATGGCCAACCACCAAAGCATCAAAAGGGATCTGATTCTTTTCACGAAAAGCTTTTCCGTCGCCCTTTGCAAAACGTTTAGCATCTATCCCTGTCGGAATAACCTCCATGAGGGTCTTGACGCCTCTTTTAAGTAAGATATCCTTTACGCTTTCGCTAGGCACGATTACCTGGTCTACTAAATTTGAATATCCAGCAGCAAGCTTGACCATAAATCTTTTCACTCCCTCATTTTGAACCGGCCAATCATGAACGTATTGCTCAAACATACAGTGATAAGTAAATACAAGGGGTATAGCGTGCTGCCGACTAAGGCGTAATGCAAAATCCCCCATGAAAAACGGGCCATGGCTGTGTACCATATCCGGAACAAATTTTTTCATGTATCGCTTTAAGAGCCTGGAAATCGGAAAGTTAACGGAAAAAACAGTCCCGCCAAATTTTTGGAAAGCCGGAATTCGAATAACGCCCGGCTCCTCTTGCGGCGCGTCCCCAAAGGCTGGGGTAACAATCAAAACCTCGTGCCCTAAACTTCTAAATGCCTCGCTAAAAGAATAAACTGACTGCTCTAACCCTCCTACCATCGGAAAATAAGTATTTGTCATCATGAGAATATTCATTATTTATCCTCCGTACCAACGGAGCACCGGCCTACTACCTTGGCTTAAAGGAATGCCAAGTACGTCCCTTCCTGGGACGGATACGGCCGGGTGCTTTGAGGCTGGGCTTTTAGCGCTATAAGCGCTTTTCTCGCTGCCACGCATATTGCTTCGTAAGAATCCTTCGCTCCCATTGCTAACCCTTCTTTTTCTAAATCTTCAACAAGAAGCGGCTTGCCGAATCTCACTCTAATCGGATGTCTTTTGGGATATTTTGTCGTAGAGGGCCATGCCTCATAAGCTCCCTCTATAGCCACAGGCACGAGCTTTGCCCCTGTCTCCTTAGCCAAGATACCTAACCCTTTCTTAAATGTTCCGACTTCGCCAGTAGGACTGCGTAATCCCTCTGGGAAAAAACACAAACCCTTACCGCGTTTTAATACTAAATACGCGCTGCGTAGCGCCTCCAGAAAATGTGCTGAATAATCGAAAGGAATAAATCTTACCATCTTTACGAAATTCCTTAATAAAGGAGATTTTTTAAACGCCGCAAGAGAATACGGTATAAAGACAAAGTAAAAAAGCTGAAACATCGGCCTCGGCCTACGCGGAAGACAAGCGTTAATAGCCGGCCCATCAAGATCACTCGTGTGGTTGGGATAGAGGATATAGGCTCCTTCTTTAGGTACGTTCTGGGCCCCTTCTTCCTTAATACTGAAAAACAATTTGAAGATTAAACAATCTATTGCCATTATACTAAATCGAAGCAGCCAGGCGAAAAAACCGGTACTGAACTCCAGCGCCCCCAGATGTTCTTCTTTCGGCAGCACTTGTAAGTGTTTTTTCCAGTAGTCTGGCTCTAAAGGTAAAGCTTTATCCTCCTCCGGGCGGATGTCTTTAGCCCCTTTCAACGCATCCGTTATTTCCAGAATAAGATCCTTTACAATAAAGGCTCGCGCGATTGCCTCGTCTTTTATCTCGGCTCTAAAAGCTAACACAAGGCGCGAAGCCAGCTCTACCCTGCCTAATGAATCTATACCCAGATCCAACTCTAAAGAATCCTCAAGTATTATTGGTCTTTTAATACCGCTGTGCTCCCTTAGGCATTCCAGAATCTTTACGCCAGTCTTGGATTCTATCAACAGATGATCCGCAGCTGTTAATTCTTCCAATACCGGAAGAGCGCCTTCTATTCCTGCCCTCACCCTAGGTTCATATACTTCCTTGACCGCATTTCTATCTAACTTACCGAACAGGTCATGCGGTAGATCCTCAAGTGCAATAGTAAAACCTTTAAGCCTTTTGTGAATAGGCAGCGACTGCTCGGCATTACCAAACCTCTCCTTAATGGCTAAATACAGATTCACTGAGGCAAATTTCCTGAAATTGTCAAGATCCGGCTGAATGATAGCCCAAAGAACTTTCGATCCCCTTGCGCCCCCCATTCCAGAGACTGTAAAAACGCACATCTCTTTGACAGGTCCCGCCTTAGTATAAAACCCCTCAATCTCTTCCGGGTAAATTTTCTTTTCCAAATTCACTACAATAAAATCTTTCAACTTGATTCTAAGGTCTTTTATCATTTATCCGCCTCAATTTTTAATTCAAGAGAATTCGTTGCAGGGGAAATTCTTACGTTCTTAAAGCCCGGCAATTGAATATCAATTGGTGGTTCTTTCGCAAACCACTCTCCGTGCCATTGGACAAGGATATTTTGCTCTTGGGGTTTTATGGAAATTTGAATATCCCCAAAACTTGTCGGTGCAGGCCCAAACGTAATTGTTTGATTTTCTTCAAGCCACGCTCGCGGTATTCCCGAACATAAAATCAATCGGTCGCCTTCTTCGCGCACAAAACAATTTCTTATAATCATTACCCATTCCGCTGCGGCCCAAACATGCTGTCCATCACCCATGCATCCGCCTCTTGTACGCGGATGTATTGACTCAGGCCATTGTCCTGTTGGTGAAGCCAATTTTGCCACCGCTGTCATCAAACTAAAATATCTAGGATCCCCTGCACGCAAAAACACTTGAGCTAAGTGTAACGTAAGATAGGGGTTAATCCCTGAGTGGGTCATGTCATGAAAAAAACCTCCATGAACTAAACAATTTTTCATTAAATACTCAGCTGTATCTAAAATCCTTGGATCGTTATCTTTAAAAACACGTAGCGGATAACTGGCAACCAAAGAGCCGATAGCTCCTGAGTCCAGGCGACGGTAAGGAGAAGCTGGCATCGCAGGCCTTTTTAAGCGAACATCTACTTGCTTTAAGCTTTGATTAATGCTCTCAATCATTGCTTGTGATTCTCTTTCAAAAATAATAGCCTGATCATTATCCTTGTAAGCAATACACAAAAAAGCTGCTGCTTTTAATCCCGCAACAGCCCAAAAGTCATCCCAATAATAAAAATCATTCGGACCCAGATGCTCGGCGCTAAACCCCGAAGGCAATAGGCCTGCGTGAGGAAATTGTAAATTGATAGACAAACGCTTTTTAGAAATCCACTTACCCGCTTTATGGATTGATTCTTCCCACTCTTTTGGCGGAATACTTCCCGTCATCTGGCAATACTGACGCATAATCCACAGAGCTTCGCCGTTAGAATCCCATTCCCCTTCCTGAGAGAGAAAATAACCTTGGTTTGTCTGACGGGCGCGGAAACAATCCAATGCCCGCAGAACACGCCCCTTTAGCCCGACACACAATAAGGCATTTAATATAAAAGCGGCATCGCGAAACCAAAACCGTCGGTAAATATAAGGCCCAGGGTAAACTTCCCTGGGAGAATGCAAAACTAAGGTGTGGATAGCGGCTTCGTAAATAAACTTAAAAATTTCATCGGGAATTTGTAATTGAACTGCGCCTTCGAGGCTTTTCTTCCACGCTAGCTTAGCAGTTTCTTGATAGCCCACATAGGATTCTTTGTGGAACCCACTCGGCATTCCGCTTTCATTAGCTACAGAGGCCACCTCCCCTCTAGAGGAAACCCTAGCAACACAGGGGGGGGCAATTTTGTTTTTCGTTAAAGGCATTGAAATGGTAATTTCTTCTGATTTATCCGCTTCCAATATAAAAATGGCTGCGGCGCTTGCCATACCGACTTTACATGAAATTTCTTTTTCGTTTTCCTTGGCCGAATTGAATGAATTCGGCACTCCGCCGTCATCTCGCTGGGCTCGCCAAATGGCAGCAGCGCTTACCAATCGGCCATAAACATCACCTCGATAATAATCAGAAAATAAGTATTGATCCGGAGGCTTATTAAAATAGACAAAATTTTCTCGATTTACTTGCCAGCCCAGCGAACCGTAGGGTTCTGCCGATTCGACCGGGAATCCCTCCCCCCTTGAGGATCCAAGGAGAGCAATGCTATTTATAAAGCTTACGCCTTCGGGATTATAAGGCCTAAGAGAAACAACTAACTGAGCCTTCATGCCAGCAGATCCTGTTATCTTAACCTGACAAATAGGTGCTTGAGCCGAACCTATAACTTGCGCTTCCAAACGAAGCTTTAATTGATTAAGGCTTGATTCTGTGATTATGCAAAGATTACCATCTAAACACAGCTTCTGTGATACATCTGGGCTGCGCGACGGAATTAACGGATCTCCCTCATCTGGAACAATCCAAGTATCAACAGACCAGCTATCGTAATAGGGAGTAACCAGGCCACGCGGATCTACAAGAGTAAATTCGGCGCCGTCGGGAATGCCCAAAGCTGTCCAATTTCTATGGGTAAGATTAATTTGAGTTAACGAAAATGACCGTGGGATAAACGCCTCGTTCTCTGGATCATATTGACATTCCACCCAATAAGGCCAGATCCAATCAAGGTTATTCTGGATGGCTAAACTATTGATCAAACCGCGAGCGTGTAAGACAGCACCTAAACGCAACAACTCCATTGGGGCGGCTACATCTGAAGGTTGCGCAAAATTCTGTAATTGAGAAAAAAGTTTAATGGGATCTAAAAACCCTCGCCTATGCGCAGCATCTCTTACTAAAAATCTCCACGGAACCCATTTCCACCATCTAAAATAAACTCTATCTTTCAACGAGATTCTAAAAACCCACCATTTAAAGCACACAAAGGTAAATAAACCTGTTACTATCGTAGCAATGATTAAAGCTAAAAAAACATTCCTGGGCCACACGTGAAGGATAGTTTGATTTGTTAAAACATTAATTCCTAAGGCTAAAGAATTAATTAGTGCATAGCGACCAACTTCGGCATACGATGACTGGTTGCGTTTAAATATCCAATATTTCATAAGCAGATATCCGATAATACCTGCGCACGTAAAAGAGATACCTTTGGATATGCTAAAGGGCAGAATTTGAAACAAAATATAATAAATGCTAAAGTCTGTTACGTTGACAGTAATCCCTCCAATTAAAAACCGGGTAATCTCTTTTCTGGTATTCATACTTATATAAAACTTATTTTCCTTAGTATATATTACTTATAAAACTGCATTGTTTCGATAACCCTCTGGCTGACGCCTTGTTTATTTAAATAGTTGATGTCATCTGCAGTTAAAGAATATTTGGGATTGGCGGCTTTTATCCTAGATATAATCTCATCGCTTGATATGCCCTGTTTAGTCCAATCAATTATCTGCTGCATAGTAAGCTGCGCAGAGGTCTGGGGGTTTTGATTAGGCCACGGCACGCTGACAGTATTTTGGCCAACCTGAACTTTAAGATACTGTCCCTGTTCCGGTGGTGGTGGTGTAGGGGTAGCACACCCCGCGATTATAACAACAAAAAGAAATAAGAAGCGGCCAACACAAACACTTCTCTTAAGCTTATATTTAAATTCTTGCGGCTGATTATTCATATATCCCTTCTTCTCTGCTAATTGTTATATTCAAAGAAAAACTCTTTTATTTTCTAACTAAACCAAAAAACCCAACTATGCCAACGACTACTCCAACAATCAAAAGCCAGAGCGCCTTGTTTGTGGGTGCACCCGTGAAAAAACGCGAGACATCGGAACTGGTCGAGTGATAAGCGTTTAATCCAAAAACCAACAAAATAACTCCTACGACCAAAAGCGCAACTGACATACCTTTATTCATATATTCTCCTTGCACAGTAAGTGCACACACCTCGCCCCATTCGGATGGGCGAGTGTCCGCTTTCTGCGTTACCGGCCTATCCTGCCCAGAAATGGCGTACTTGGCAATCATTTATGTCAAGGCACAATAAGGCCGGGTGTTATTTTATTTACCCTCTGCCACAAGTCCGGGCGGAGTCTTGTGCCACTTATACCCCTCTGCCGCATCGTCGTAACCGCGCTTGAAGAGCCTTTTCATTTCCTGTTTATCGAGCATCTCTTTTTGATTAGGTTTAAAATCTTCCGGAATATACGCTAAATTAAAATCCCATTCTCTTTCCCTCGCGAATGAGTAAATCCTGTAAACGTCCCCGGTCATTTTTGACGCTCCATTAAGTTCAATCGTACGCGAGGTTATCGCCACCAAGTTGTCTTCTACCTGTTTTGAGTGTGGCGACATATAACACAAATTTAGGACATAAACCCGAGTTCTGAATCCTTCAGAATCGATCCCCGCATCTTCCATTAACTGGTAAATATAAAAAAGTCCGCTAACAATCCCGCCATCAACATGCATCTCATCATAACGTTTGCCGTCAGCTTCAACTTGAAAATAGACCGGAGGAACCAAAACTGGAAACGAGCACGAGGCCAGAATTATTTTGCGGAACATCTTTAGCGAATCAGGGCCACCCTTGCACGCAAGCACTCCCATGTCCCATACAACAAGCTCCTGAGCGTCAAAATCCGTGGTTCCCAGATAAAGCCTACGCCCTTTCCTATGCTCTTCGGCAACCTTCGCCATTAAATCCTCATCCACAATATCATCGATTTTCTTAGCTAACGGGGCTGAGCTATTTACGGAATCTCCGAATAGAAGGCTAAAAATGCCCCCCGGCTTCAAAGCATCTTTGCTTGATATCGAGGTAAACAGGTCCGCAATCCGGTCTTCATAGTCTTTTCCTGCAAACGTGGCAGTAGCGAGGATCGTTCCGCTCGAGTAGCCTGTAACTATTTTAAATACCGGCCGCGAGCCTTCCTTTGACCACCCCTGCAATAGCCCCACACCATAAGCGCTGTTCGATACGCCGCCTCCAATAATGAGCACAGGATAAGTCTTTATGCCGTCAACTAGATAGTCTGTCTTGCCTTCATATTTAAACGAATCCACCAGGCTTTGCCGCATAAAGAGAGAAGCAGGCTTATCTGTATAGTAGCGCATGTCCGGCATACCTATAACGACGGCCTTGCCGACAAGATTCTCCGGTACAGCATGGCGTACATGGGCGCATCCCGATGATGCCAAAAGACAGGTTATTACTATAAGTAGACGATATAGTGTTTTTCGTTTCATATTGTCATCCTTAGCGTTGGAAAACGCCTTTTAAAGGAATTCCCCTGACTTCTTGAGCTATTGCTTTTTACCAATTAAAAAATAAAGCACCATGCCGATAATGGGCAAAATAAGTATCAGAATAATCCACAATGCCTTTTTGCCTGTGTTCATAGAACTTTTTAGAGCATCAACAATGGCGATAATGTCTAAAACCAGAACTACTAATCCTAATATTCCACCCATAGACACTCCTTGAGCTTACCCTCGTTTCGTAAGCTGGTAAAACTCTGATTATTTACCGATATCTTCAATATGTTTTCCCGTATCCGATATATCTTTTCCCGCACCTCTCATTGCGTTGCATCCTAAAAATGAAGTTATCATAATCAGGACTACTAAGCTTAATAAAGATAATTTTTTCATACTGTTCTCCTTTATTTTTTACTCATAAATGTATATGCATTCGTTAAGTAATCTACGAATAAAAACTATCCACCCACGAATCTTTTAGTACAACCTCAGCTATGCAGTTCGCTTCGCCAAGCGTGTCAGGCCCACTAAAATTACCGCACCGACGAGCGCCACGAGAAAAGTACCGAACGAACTGCCAGTAGATAACCCTATTACCTTAGCCAGCCATCCACCAAGCATAGCCCCCACAATCCCAATCACAATGTCTCCAATAATTCCAAAACCACGACCTCTAACGATAAGCCCTGCCAACCACCCGATCACCCCACCGATAATAAGAAACCACACCCAATATCCTGCAGTATTATGTTCCATATTTGCCCCCTCCTCTCTGTTGTTATGGTATAGAAAAGTAAAGCATTTTCCTAACCACTGAAAAACACTTCAAAGTTATACCAAAGGCGATTTTATTGCCTGTAACCATTTTTATGAACACCCGTTTTATTTTTAAACGCAATATTAATAAGATCAACTAATACCTGATCGTTAAAAGGTTTTTGCAAAAATCCTATGGCCCCTGCTTTTAAAGCCTTCTCGTTAAGCCCTTCATTTTTATCTGCCGAAATAATAATTACCGGACGAATAGATCCTGACACAAGAAGTTGCTGCAACGTTTTCCATCCGTCTAGTCCCGGCATATGGATATCCAAGATCAAACAACCAGGTGTGCTATTGGGTACAGTGCTGAAAAATTTCTCTGCGGAAGTAAAGGTATCCACAATAAACCCATACGTAGCCAGAAGGAGGCTGAGTGCCCGACACACTGATTCATCGTCATCCACAATGTAAATTTGTTTCTTGTTTAATGGCAATTTGCCACTTTCCTTAAAATGCAACTTTTCAGACTTCATAATGTTATTATAGAAACGGCAGGAATTAAATCAATTGAACCTGGGTATAATATGGCGTGATTAATCCTGGGAAGGAGTAATGCCCGCTTTTTGGGCGAAATGAATAAGTTCTGTTACGGTTTTAGCCCGCATCTTCTGCATCACACGGCCACGATGAACTTTTATCGTCTGAAGAGCAGTTCCCCGCTTTCGGGCAATCTGCTTACTCAACATCCCCTTGGCTACGAGTCGAAAGACTTCTAGTTCTCGCGGAGACAAGGTTTTGATGCGACGCTTAATTTTTAATATTGCGGTTTGTTCTTTATTTTGAGCTTCGCTTTTTAAGATAGCTTGCGTCACGGCACTAAGTAGTTTCTTCTTTGTAAAGGGCTTGGGAAGAAAATCAATAGCTCCTGCTTTTATACCTTTGACGCTCATTGGAATATCACCATGCCCCGTAATAAAAACAATAGGAATGGCAAGTTTTCGAGCTGCCATCGCATCCTGAAGTGCAAATCCATTAATATCCGGTAGCTGTATGTCCAAAACTAAGCAGGATGGCAATTTAAGGTGTTTAAAAGACAGGAAGTCTGCTGCACGCGTAAACGCCTGGACCTTAAACCCATGTGACTTTAATAGTAAAGAGAGTGCCCTGCAAATAGAGACGTTATCGTCAACAATATAAATGATGGGTCTACGATTGGTCATGGTCTTTCTTTTGTCCCCGCTCTTTCCTCGGACACTATGGGAATGGTGAAATAAAAAGTTGCCCCACCTTTAGGATTATTCTTGACGTCCAAGCGGCCGCCATGTGCTTCCACAATAGACCGGCTAATGGACAATCCCATCCCCAAACCATCTGGCTTGCTGGTAAAAAAGTGATGAAAAAGCTTTTTCATGTTTGCCTCCGGAATGCCACAACCCGAATCTTTCACTTCCACCATAATTTCGCCAGGACCTTTACGAGAGGTGCAGACCACTATTCCACGATAATCATCGCGACTCTCCATCGAGTCTAAACTATTACTGACGAGATTCAGGATAACCTGTTGTAATTGTATCCTATCGCCACGGATGGTTGGGAGATTCGTATCCGCTTTTATTTTAAGTATCCTGTTCCTTACAGCAATATCGGTCGCCATAAGCTTAGCGGTTGCGTTAACAAGGAGGTTGATATCGAGGGGCTCAAATACCGGCTTACCCTTTTTCAATAATGACCTTAAACGCCAGATAACCTCAGCCGCTCTCTGATCGTCATTAATGATGTATGAGAGAATCTTATGTAGTTTAGGCTCCCTGTCTGCGAGTATGCGTTGGGCAGCTTGAGCATAAGAGAGAATAGCCGTAAGGGGCTGGCTAATTTCGTGGGCCAAGGATGAGACAAATTCCGCCAGTTTTCCTACTCGAGTGACGTGCAAAAGTTCCTCACGTTGCTCATTAATCTCTAATTCTTTCTCCCGCAACAAGGTAATATTTGATTGAATCCCTACATAATGGGTGACGGCACCGCCAGGATCACGCACCGGAGCAATACGCAGTGAATTCCAGTATTTTTTTCCATTCTTTTTAAAATTTAGCATCTCTCCGTGAAAAAATTTACCTATATGCATCTTATCTCTTATCTCATTAATTATCCTGGAATCAACATCAATTCCATATAATAAGAAATAACTTCGACCCAGGATTTCTCTTTTTGAGAAGCCTACCATATTCCGAAATGATTGGTTGGCATAGACAACAGGAAAATTTGGCGTTTGGGCATCGACAATAAAAATGCCATCAATAGTCGCTTCTATCGCTTTAGTAAGGATTTTAATCTGCGCATCTAGCGCTATCCGCCTCTGGGCCCCATTCCTTAATTGCCCGTTTTTAATCTTGAGCTCATTAGCTTGCCGCCGCACTACCCTTTCAAGACGAACACGCTCCCCGTTTCGGATTTTATTTCTCGATGCGGGCTTTTTAGTTTTCTGTTTCATTTTCTTTATAGTTACTTAATTATTTTTTGTCCAACAAGAAAAATGTTCTATAACTAAACAATATTTTAAACTAATTTTACTATGTACAGTAAAAGATTTCAAATAATTTTTTTCAGAGAAGTTTGGATATTCAGACCCTGTTCTTTAAAAAGCTGACCTTTTTTCATGCCTGGTTACTTCGGGCAGAAGCATTCGACAGGGTGATACCATTTCTGTATAAAGCTAAATTAAAAATTGATAAGCATTATTTTTCCGAAAAACGCCAAAATAAACCACGATTGCTATTGGTAATCATGGTTTTAACCCTGCCTCCTCTCTAGTTGAAAATGAAAATACTGTCACTTGCCTATAAATATCCTAAAAATCTCGTGCTATAATTTTCGGGAAGGCTTTGGTTAAAAATACCCATCCCAACACCTATCATGGCCTAATAGCTGTTATCTCAAAACGCCCATATGTTTAAAAATTTCCTGGCCGTAGGCTGTGAAATTTTTATAAGAGTGTTTCGGAATAATTCGGCTAGAGGTTATTGAATACTACTGCGCCCAATAACCTATTGAAGTAGCTCTGGACCACCTTCGTGCTCAAAGAAATCTAACGAGATCTTTCAGGCTTTGTTTGGCTTAGTTGAATTATATTTTTTGAGAGCAGTTCGTTATAACTAAAACTAATATTTTTCTAAGCTTTACTTAAAAATCTAAGTTTTAGCAAGAGCCATCATGGACTAAAAGAAGGGACCTCTTACCCATATAGATACCAATTATAATCCGAACATAGAAATGCTTTTATTTTTTGAATTGATTGGAAAACTGTTTTACTATGCCATCCGTTAAGACATCTGCAAACATAAGCATATGATCATATTCTTTATCATAATAAGCTATATCCGCTGCCCAGTCCTTTTTGATCCGGGAGACGACTTCGCCCATGGTAAACTCCAGATGCTTATAGAGCATATCCGTCAGATCTTTTTTAGGCCAATTAGGATTTGTGCCATTTAAGAATGTTGCGATATCATTTGCGTTCATGTTCCATTTCTTACGAGCCTTGTCTAATTCTTTGCTATTGCCCATCTTGGCTGCTTTGACGACTTCTACCACTATCAATATGTGATCTCTTAGAAGACCCGATAACTTCTCCCCAGCCTCTTCGCCGTAATACGGTTTTATTGCGTCTCCAATGTCATCCTGATTCTTAAGAAGCCGTTCGGTAACGATATTCGCATCTTCAAGATTCGCAAGGACACTAATAATGTAATTACGCGTATACATGGCATGGTCTTCCCAGAGTTTCCTCATTACATCCTTGAGAACAACTTCTGTCTTAAAGCACGTTGTCTTCCCGTACATACCCGTGCGTTGCTGGGCATATGAAACAACTACTGGGCCGCTTACCATAAACATAACCAAAATAATTCCTAATATCAATTTTTTCATCACTTCCTCATTTTTAAAATCAGTTTATTTGCTTGAATGCCGGTATTTTTTCCATCGGTTTTCCGCAGCAAACAAGCTCACCGCCACTCACCTTTATTACCGTTACTTCATTACCGCAAACATTACGCCCACACTTCTCTCCTGTTTTCTCAACTACCATCTTGGCCCCCACATTATCTTTCTTCAAGATTCTCAAACATCTCTTCATGACCTACTTCCTCACCCATTATGTGTGTTACGAGCTGATATGTATCGTGGTCCTTGCCGAACGTCTTCTTTGCCAGCTTGTTATATACCTCTATAGCGCCAGCCTCGGCCGAAGTTACCAACTCTATTATCTCATCATAATCATTAAGTTTTTTCATTACTCCGGGATAGGGATTGTTTGCGCATTTTTCTATGTTTGACATATTATTGGTCGGGAGCCCGCCAAGTTCTATTATCCGTTCGGCTAGTTCCGTGGCGTGCTCAAGTTCATCTTTTGCTATCTTGTTCAGGAATTCCGCCATATCCTCATAGCCCTTTCCTTCAACGGCCTGGGCCATATACCACCATGCATAATAGGCCAGCCACTCATCACAATAAGCCTTGTTCAGGTCTTTGATAAGGTCCTTCAAATCTAGTTCCACTATTTCTCGAGATTTTTTACCCATTTTTATGCCTCCTTTTTGTTTGTCGACCCTATCATGTGCAGGGATCGAACGCTCTTATTTATCCAATAAATATTGAACGCTACCTTAGATTATCCACTGAGAAACCTCCAACTATAAACTTGTTGAGATTATCGATATATCCCTTGTGATGCTTACCATAGTGGAAGCTGGTCGTATTTACGGAGATTGCGAGAACAAGCGTGTTCTGCACATATGCTAAAGGCAGCAAAACATATGTAGCTACACTTTCGGTCTTGACATTACTATGTATTATCCCTCCTCCACGGTGACGTGATAACTACAACTATCTTCACTAATCTATGGATTTCGAGATTTGCCCCGCTCACTATTCAATTTTTTGCACACAGACAGGCACAAGACCAGCTTCTTTCATGTCTAGCGCTTCTGCTGCTGCAACTGACATATCTATAATCCTCTCACCGAAGTAGGGGCCGCGGTCATTCACCGTCACTAAGACATTGCGGTTGTTTTGAAGGTTAATGACATTCAGTTTTGTTCCAAGAGAGAATTTTCTGCTCGCAGCCGTCAATGCCTTCGAATTATACTTCTCTCCACTGGCAGTCAGGTGGCCATTCATATGCGTACCATACCAAGACGCAATACCTCTTTGGAGGCATTGTAATTTAGAAGCAATAGCCTTAGGAATATCGATGGGCCTGTGGCTAGAAGGATCCGCATGCTTAGGATTACATGAGCACAAAAATAAGACAAAAACGACCAAGACGAGCATTATGTTAAGTTTATTTTCCATTTCATTGTTATTTTCTTATTTTTAAAATGTTTTTTGCTTCTAGCCAATTATCTATGGTAGAACCTCATTTTTTACAATAAATTTGATATTTGTTGTTCTCTGTTTTCATGATGATAATTTAACATTTTTTTTCCTTTCATTATTTTCATTTCCAACACCTATCTTTATAACTTTATTATAGGAAATAGCAGGATTAAATCAATTATACCTAGGTACAGTTGTGGGATTTTTGTAGTACAGGAAGATATATTACGCGTCCCAAAACTGCATCCGTGTCCTCTCCAAGAGGATAGGAAGCGGGTAAACTGTGGTTAATCTTGTTATTCGCTAAATTCAGAAAAGACTCAGCATAAAAAACCGTAATTTTGCCAACTAAACTAAAATTCATATTAAAAATATATTTTTTATTCGGTTTTCTCTGAAACTTAATCATCCGCCGCATATCCGAGTGGTACCTTGTGCCACTTATATCCGTTCATTGCATCATCATATCCGCGCTTAAAAAGTCTCTGCATTTCTTTTATATCAAAAGCCTCTTTTGGATTGGGCTTATAATCAAGAGGGATATACGCTAAATTGAAATCCAGGCCCTTTTTCTGCGTGAAAGCAAAAAGTCTGTAGATATCCCCAATATACGCCTCTGCCTGTAATGCTTCGAGAGAACGTTTACCTATATTTACCAGGTTGTTTTTTACCTGTTGCCTATTCGGCGACATATAATTAGTAATTAAAATATAAATCTGCGGCCTGTATTTTGAAAGATCAATACCAGAAATTTTATCCGCTCCCTCCATGTTTTTTGTTAATTGGTCAATATAAAATACTTCTCTCATGGCCCCACCATCGACATGCATCTCATCATAAAGCTCTCCGGTTGCCGAAGTTACTTTAAAATATGTCGGAGGAAACAGCATGGGCACGGCGCTTGAAGCCAAAAGTATTTTTCGAAACATTTGCAGCGAATCGGGACTCCTCTTGCATGCAAGTGCTCCCATATCCCAAACAACAAATTTCTGCGCGTCAAGATTTACCGTCCCTATAAAGAGCCGGCGGCCGCGCCTGTGTTCTTCGGCAACCTTTGCTATTAATTTATCATCCACAATGGCCGAAACCTTTTTCACTAGCGGAGCGGGGCTCATAAATGATTCTCCGAATAAAATGCTGAATAAATTATTTTGTTTCATTATATCTTTGGTTGACATCGTGGTAAAAAATTTCTCAAGCTGGTCATCGTATTCTTTTCCTAAAAACGCGCAAAGAGCGATGATCGCCCCACTACTGACACCTGTAATTATCTTAAAAAGCGGCCGGGAGCCTTCCTCAGACCACCCTTTCAAGAACCCTGCGCCATAGGCGCCGTTGGGCCCGCCGGATGAGATGGCTAGTACAGGATAGGTCTTTATGCCAAACTTGTTAGCGGGATAATCAAATTGAGCCTCTTCTTTAAATGAATCGATCAAACTCTTCTGTATAACGATCGGGTTGGGATTATCAATATCAGAGCGGATATCTGGCATACCACTAATGGCAACTTCTCCGGAAAAATCTATCGGCACTGCATTCCGTGGCCGTATGCTAGCACAACCCTGGATTGATAGCGCGCTCACCAAGAAAATAATTGCTATAATTGCCGACATCCATTTTGTCCTTATGGTTCTCACGTATTAATCTCCCTCTCCTTTCACAGGAATAAACACACTCGTCTAATTGGGCTAGCAAGTGTACGATTGTCTGTGCTACCGGCCAATTCGCCTCAGAAAGAGCCCATCATAAAAACATTCTCTGTGATCGGATATTTTGTCTTTAATCGCGGTTACGTGGTTGTGAGATGCTGGATACGTCCTTTTGGCGCAACACCGGCTGTGGAGGAGTCTTTTGCCATTGATAACCGCCTGCGGCGTCCGCGTATCCTCTCTCAAAAAGCCGCTTCATTTCCTTCCGATCGAACATCTCTTTCCCCTCTAGCTTGAAGTCTGCCGGGATGAAAGCGAGATTGAAATCGCCCCCGCTTTGGTTAGTATAATAATAGATACGGTAGATATCTCCGACCCCTTGGGCGCCGACGATCGTATCCACGGCCCGGCTGGCAATCGATGAAAAGCCGCCCCGCACCTTCACATAGTTCGGTGATAAGTAGGCGTTCTGCAGTAAGTACAGTTTTGACCGTATCGTTGTTGGGTCAATGCCCGCCAATCGTACAGCGGTATCCATATTTTCCAAGAGATAGTAGGTGGTAAAAACCTGTGTTAGCGTTCCGCCATCGACGTGCATCTCGTCGTATACCTTGCCATCTGTCTTTACACGGAAGAATACGGGAGAGAACGTTATCGGCGTGGAGGACGAGGCAAGGATCACCTTGCGGAAAAGGTTGATGTCGCCCCGGACGGCTATAGCCCCCAGGTCCCACACGACGAACCGTTGGGCATCGAGATTGACGGTGCCGACAAAAAGTCGCCGGCCGCGCTTGTGCTGGTCGGCTATCTTCGTAAGCAGGCCATCGTCATAGATGACGGCGAGCCTTTTTGCGAGAGGCCGATTGTTAGCGAGGGAGTTCCCGAAGATGGGACCGAACGGTACCCGGGAAACCATGACATCTTTTGTCGATAGCGTCGTAAAGAGCGCCTTGAGCTTATCATCATAGTCGCTGCCCAAAAAAGCGAAGGGCGCTATGATCGCTCCGGTGCTGACTCCGGTGACGATCTTAAAGATGGGCCGCGAGCCCTCCTTCGACCAGCCATTCAGGAATCCCGCTCCGTACGCTCCATTTGCCCCCCCGCCGGAGATAGCAAGGATCGGATACGCTTTTTTCCAATATCCAGCGCTCTCCTGTTCAATCGACTGCAGGAGGTTCTTCTGTAATTCGGTATTCTTCTCGCCGGCGATAATCCGTATCTCATCCATACCATCGATAGTTGCCTTTTCAACAAGGGCCTGGGGTACCGGATGCCGCAGCGTGACGCATCCCGGAAATGCAAGGAAAACCAGTGCTATCATTGCAAAAAGTATCGATCTCGGTCTTGCGCGTTTCTTCATTCTGTATCCTCTTTTTAATTAGGTATCGCCCCGGAAAGGGTATGCTTAGCAATCCTTTGTGCCAAAGTACCAATATGACCGGATGTATATTGTTGCGATATCATCTAATATGTTACTGACACTGTTTTACCTAACGGTCCTTTCAAGGCAACCGAATCTTTCTTATCGTATTCAAGAAAAGCAATCACGTTGGCCAACAATACTAATAAAACTAATTTTTTCATTTTTTACCTACCTTTGCTCCACGGCCCTTGTCCTGTTCTCCTGCAAGTACCCGGCCGGATTCTTCTTTGCCTATTTTTTTACGATTGCCTTCTTGTTTCATCTCCTTCGTCTTTTCCCGTTCTTGCTTTCTCTGGCGTATGGCCTCGTGAACTTTGGCAGCTAAATCTCTACCTTTTAATCCTTGCACCTGTGCTGCGTGCGCTGCCTGGGAGACAATATTTCCTGCTTCCTTAGGATGCTCACCCTTATTTACTAAATCATTAGCATCTTTAACTGTTTTCTCTAAATCTTTACCCCTAACTTCGCTCCTAGACAAATCTTCAAGCATATTCTTTACCTCTTCCTTGCTCCTTTATTCAGCATATTCTTTACTGGGTTTTTGATGGTTTCCAATTCCCGTGGAGTAAATACTTTGTCCTTCTCCAACTCCTGATTTAACTGTTCCATAATTTTATCAGCATTCTTCTCTTGGGCGTGGATAGATACTGCTGCTGAAAAGAATATACATACAACAAGTACAGTTATAATTATTAAACTTCTCATCTTTATCTCCTTTTTTAAATCGATTTTAATTTCCCATAAACCATAATCATTCTAACTACATGATACCATTATAGAATTATTCAAAGTGGGATCAATTGCACTCGGGTATAATTGACGCGGCACTAGAATAAGGCTAAAATAAGACTGATACAAAGGAAGAAAAGGTAATACTATGGCAAAGAAAATAAAAAATATTCACATCATTATTAATCCCGCCGCGGGGATTGGAGAATCTATCTTACCTATTATAAACGTGTCGATGAAAGAAGCTGGCATTAAGTGGGAAGCGTCAATTACCCACCAAGCGGGCGATGCGATCAAGTTTGCAAAGGCTGCCGGAAAAGTTGGAGTCGACGCCCTTGCTGTTTACGGCGGCGACGGCACACTCACGGAAGTAATCAGCGGTCTGATCGGATCAGATATTCCTTTAGCGATTTTACCGGGAGGATCGGCAAATGTATTGGCCACTGAGCTTGGTATACCCATTGATCTTAAAGAAGCCTGTATGCTCCTCGGCCACGGCCCGCTAGAGACAAGAACCATTGATGTGGGGCAATTCGATAAGCGTTATTTCATTGCAGGCGTGAGCCTTGGTTTTGAATCGGACGTTGTCAAGGGCGCGAATCGTGAGACTAAAAATAAGATTGGCATTTTCGCTTATCTTTTTTCGGCGATCGCGGCAGTAAAGATAACTAAAAAATCCGTCTACCATCTGAAAATAGATGGACAAGAGTACAAAGTTAAAGGTTTAACGTGCATTATTGCTAATACAGGAAATCTTGGGTTTAGTAATATATCTTTCGACAAGCATATAGATGTCAGCGATGGATTTTTGGATGTTGTTGTCGTGAGAAGAGCAAATCTCAGTCTGCTTAAACTTATAGTTACCACTTTCTTTAAACGGGAACGTCCGGACAATTTGGAATTAGTTAAGCACTGGCAAGGCAAAGATATCAGCGTTTCCTCAAGTCCCAAACAAACGGTTCAGTGCGATGGCGAGGTATTAGAGAAAATGCCTCTTCATATCAAGATCGTTCCAGGTGCAATCAAGGTTTTGGTTCCTAAAAAAATGGATGAAATCATTAAATAAAAGCCTGTATGATTTTATGTTTTCATCGCAATTGTGTCCATGATTATCCTATATCTTCCTCTAGATATGTTACGGGTCTCTACTACGGGGGGTAGTCAAACGATATGAAATCTACTGATTTTTCCGCCAATTTGACAATAAGTTTTCACCCTGCGAAGCACTGCCGTTGGATCATATGGACAATCCAACTCTGGAATGCCATTGGTCTTGCTTGGCATAATCGCTTGCGCCTTGATCCGCGCGATCTTGAAATCCTCGAAAACTTCCCGAAAGATTCCGGCTTAATCTTGGTAGTTAACCATTCTGACGAAATGGACCCCAGAATCTGCATTGAGCTTTCTCGCCGTTCTCGTCGTCGATTCACCTACATGATTAATGCCGAAGCCTTTGAAGAATGTTATGGCCTCTACGGTTGGTTATTACAGCGTCTAGGAGATTTTTCGGTCGAAAGGAGCGGTAGTGACCAAGTGGCAAGGCATTATGCGGTTGACGTTGTCAAAAAAGGGCATGATACTCTGGTTATGTTTCCTGAAGGAGAAATCTCTTATTTAAATGATCTTGTGCAGCCTTTTAAAACCGGAGCTATCCATATAGGTTTACAGGCTATAACTGAAATCCAGGAAACAAATCCTTCTTGGACGGCATATCTGGTGCCGGTTGCCATCAAATATCGTTACCGCAAACCGATAGGGTTAATTTTGAATAAAAGAATCCGCGCGATTGAAAAACGTCTCTTGATACGTGCAAACTTTTTTACCTTTCAGGAAAAAATCACCCACATTATGGCAAAAATTTTAAAGCGTCGAAAACTCATCAGTCGCACCCAAATGGTTTCCGAAAAACTAGCACTATTGAAGGATCAAATACAGGAAGCACAAACTGCAATTCTTTCGAGGATCGAGACAAAATATCCACAGCTTCGGATCGAATCAAAGGCGCAGTTCATTGACCGTGCGCAGAAAATAATTTTTATTCTGCGAGCACAGTTGCGCCGCAAAAAACTTTTTAGCAATGGAACCCGAACACAGTCTCAAAATGACATTAAAGATCTTAAACAAACGATCCAAATGATAACTTGGCAGCCGCAATATATCGACCTCACTCCTTCAGAAGAACGCTTAGCTGAAACAGTTATGAAACTTGAGCGAGAAGTCTTCAAGCTCAAAAAGCCCCGTCCCCTCGGCAACCGTAATGCCTTTGTGCGCATCGGCCTTCCCCTTAATCTTGGACCTTATGTTGAACCGTACCAGAAAGACCCTTCTACTCTATCCCATCAGATCGCCCGAGAATTACGCAACAGTATTCAGTCACTGATCGATAAAATGAAATAACAGCGGTGACTCTGCTTATGAAATGATCCTGGTCAAATTTTCACCCAGTCATTTAGGTTATTATTTCTTAGCCTGGACCATTACAGTTTTTTCAGCATCTAGCCAATAATCCAAATCGTAACCTTGTTTATATCCGCCCTTCTCCCATAATTCATAAGCCTTTTTTTTGATGCGCTCCGCTACATCTTTATTGTCTCCCTTGAGTTTTATAACCTCTTCCTTTATACCAAAGGCTATTGCTTCATAATCATCCTTAGCCCCCAATCTTAGCCCCGCTTCCTTAAGTTCGTTAGAATCAAAAGGTTTTCCAAAAGTTATTTTGATCGGATGTGGTCTGGGAAGCGAC
The DNA here is from genome assembly GCA_037146775.1 of Candidatus Omnitrophota bacterium. GTDB lineage: Bacteria > Omnitrophota > Gorgyraeia > Duberdicusellales > 4484-171 > JBAWWL01. Next base: position 22,301 of record JBAWWL010000016.1, read on the forward strand.
TTTGTCCTTGGCCAGGATTCGTAAGAACCTGTTATTAATACAGGGACCAGCGCAACATTAAGCTCTTTTGCCAATATCCCAACCCCTTTTTTGAATTCTTTAACATTCCCGTCGATAGTTCTTTGACCCTCCGGGAAGATACAAACTATCTTGTCATTCCTAAGAACATAAGAAGATGCTTGCATAGCTTCCACGAAGTGCATACCTGGATCAATGGGAATAACCCTGATATATTTTATGATATTTTTAATGAGGGGTTGTTCGAAATAGGCTCTAAAACCGACGAAGAAAAGATCCTTTCGCAAACTCGCAGGCATAGAAGCCTCAACAATAAACGCATCCAGGTAACTGCTGTGGTTAACGCACAAGATACATTTCCCCGTTCTGGAAATATTTTCTGCTCCGTCGACCTTCAACCCCCAAATTAGCCTAAACATAAGGCGTAAAATTTTGGAGAATAGCAGCATCCCTAAAACTGTCATGCTGTTTGGCGCTAGATTTAACTTTTTTATTATATTTTTGGCAGGATTTTCGTTTAAAATCTCATTCCATAAAGTTTGGCTTTTAAGCTCCTGTATGGACTCTCTTTGAACCCCTTCGCTTGGAACCAATTTCTCTATCTCGAGAATAAGCTCTTTAACAGTAAAAACCTTAGTCATCAACTCATTCGGTATGCGAATATTAAGCGTCTGCTCTAACGTTATTATTAGTTCTACGCGGCCCAACGAATCGATACCGAGATCCAATTCGATATGATCGCTCGGGTATATCTGTCTTTCTAACTTTACGTTTTTTTTCAGGGCCTCGATTATCTTCTTGCCAACACTGCAAGATTGTAGCCGAAGATCCTCATCTGTAACGGGAATTTCCCCCATCACGCCTTTTGAATTTATACCCTTAAGCTCATCTAGATATTTACTCTTAACTTCATGCCTTTTTATCTTGCCCAACCGTGTGCGCGGCAAGTCTTGCTTTACAATAATATAGCCTTTGATACGTTTGTAGGGAGCCAACCCTTCGGATAAATTTTCCAACTCCCATCTGATCACGCTATTAAGATCAACCAATCCAGCCTTGCGGTAATAGTCAGCTTCGGGCACTACCACGGCAGCCAGCCTGTCCTCCTCCACTTCTCCGACGCCAAGAACGCACATTTCTTTAATGTAGGGGCTCTTAGTATAACAGGCTTCTATCTCTTCGGGATAGATGTTTTTGCCGGAGCTTAAAACAATTATCTCTTTTTTCCTTCCTGTAATATAAAGGTAGCCATCTTTATCTATATAACCCATGTCTCCGGAGTAAAACCAGCCATCCCTTAAAACACTCAGGGTCTCCTGTATTCTATTATAGTAGCCTTTCATGACATTAGGGCCTTTGATCGCCACCTCACCCATGCCTTTAGCGTCGGGATTATCGATTTTCAATTCTACATCCGGGATTACTTTGCCGACAGAACCGATTTTTTGCCTCTTCAATGGATTAAAAGTTACCACCGGCGATGTTTCGGTAAGTCCGTATCCTTCGAGTATTGTAAAACCGAGCTTAGCGAGAAATCTCGCCGCTTCTTCATTTAACTTTGCACCCCCGCAGGCGAAAAATCTTAAAGCGCGCCCGAATGGCCAGTGCATCTTAGATAGAACTAGCTTGCTTAAGTTTATTCCGCTAAACCTTCTTATCTGCCACAATATCTCTATTAGCCCAAAAAGAGGTACTTTAAGTAAAAACGGCATCAACTTAATCTTTTCTAATATATTCGTATAAAAGAGAGAGAAAAGTTGTGGTACCCCTACTAATACCGTTACCCTGGCCTCTCTCATCAAGTTCAGCAATTCATCGCTCCTAAGGCTTGAAGTATACGTGACCCGTGCGCGGCAAAAAAGAGGTGTGATCAGTGTGATCATGAAAGGGTAGGCGTGATGCAGTGGTAATATCGATATAAAAGTATCCTTATCCGAAAAAAGTTTCAGCTTGTCAATACTTTGAAAATCAGAACAAAGATTTTTATGCGTAAGCATTACCCCTTTTGGCGATCCCGTGGTGCCTGATGTGTAGATAAGCGAAGCGACATCTTCAGGAATTACCTCCGGCCACGCGACACCAACGGAAGATGTAGATTTAATCTGCGCCAGGCCGATAAGGTTATCTTGTCCAATATCCAGATCCAATATAACGATTTTGTTTAGCACGGCTTTTATTTTCTGGATATTCTTTGTCTGGAAGATTGCCTTGGAAACAAATATGATTTTTGCGGCGCAATCATTAATAAGATTTTCTATCTCTTGTTCAGTCAACTGTGGATCTAAAGGAACACAGGCGAGGCCCGCAGTCATTATGCCTAAATAGATTATGGCCCATTCCGGACGATTCTCTATACATATAGCTGCAAAGTCGCCTTTTCTAAAACCCTCATTTATTAGGAATGCACCTATCCTTGCAGAAAGATCTTCTATTTGCCCATATGTCCACTTCTCCCAGGTAGCGCCGTTTTTTATCTGAAGGCATATCCTATCTGAAAATTGAGAGGAAATTTGCGCAAATATCTTATGAATAACTAAATCTTCCTTCTTCATGGCTTACCTTTGCATCGCCGTCTTGGCATCTTTAATATCTCCTTTTATAAAAATTTAGAGATTACACTCATTACAGCTCCGGCAGCTAATGGAATAGTAAAATTATCGTCTACGGGTAGCGGCAAAAGCTCTATGATAGTCGCGGAAAATGCGCCCAAAATAAATACTGCAGGGACAAGGCGTATTTTTGTTAAAGTAAGTGCCAAACCGATTGCTAAACATGTAACCAAAAATGCCAAACTCCCTTCTATGCTCTTAGAGAATATTCTTTTTTTTCCGTGTATACCTACGATTGCAGAAGACGCATCCGCAAATATCGAAAATAACATCGCGGTTATTGCAATATCTTTACGAAATAATAATACAGTTATGAAAAATGAAATTAAAAAAACTGTTGTGGTAATTAATCCTTTTTTCTCAGTTTCCTTAAAAAAATGTCTAAAAATAATAAACATTCTATTATTTAACGTAGGGAGTGTAAAACGGAATAATTCAATAAGCAGGGAAATGCCTAAAAACAGAAACACCACAATTAAGGTTATTCTCTTGTTTCCAAAATAATAGACAAGAGGAAAAATTATTCCGAACAAACGCCAAGTTTTCCGCACAAATAATTTCGACATTGAATGGGTTTATCCTAATAGTGTGTCAAGGAACCAATTTTTTACTTCTGCGACGAATTGCTCAAAATAATCCCGCACTAAATACTCTGCGTGTGGCCCGTTTTTGATAAAAATTATTTTCTTCATCCCGCCTGCATTTTTGTATAGGGCCTTGGAATGCCACGGCCTAATTACCCAGTCTCGGCTGCCGTGTATAAACATAATTGGAATAGTAATTTTATCGATGTTATCGATAGGTCTTTCCTTAGCCAACCAAAATGGCCCTGGTCTCACTCCTTTGCCGATCCGTCCCCTAGAATTTAATAAGGTGTAAACCATGTCCTTTTTCCAATCCATGGCCCATGCCCAGTAATCAATTCTCCACATATTCGAAGGAGCGCTGACGCAGATAAAACTATCTACACGTTTATCTTTGGCAAGGACATTAATGCTGGTACTTGCTCCGACAGAAAAGGCAATTAATCCAATCTTAGAGTAAAGTGGCGCAATAAAATCTAATACCGCTCGTAGATCATTGCCTTCCCGGCTCGTCCAGGTAAATATACCGCCGCTTTTGCCATGTCCACGAAAATCAAACATAAAAATATCGTATTCTCCCCCAAGCGCCTGAGCCAACTGCTGTAAAACAACGCACTGTTTGCTATTATAATAACCATGCGCAATAATGATAACCGCCTGGCAGCCATTCTTAAAATGTTGAAATGATAAATTCTCGTGATCAATAGTGACAAGTGTACCGCTGACTACTGTGGAAGTGGCTGCTCCAAAACCCTGCGTTTTCATTGCATCCATATTATTTTAGTTTTAGTTAAAAAATATTTGTTTTAACAACATTGCAGCGAGAAACATAAAAAAAATCCTTTTTTAATCTTTGTGGGACTTATATTCTTTCATTAACAAAACATAATTAAGGATACCTTTGCCCTTTATTTTAAGCGGAACTCCCGGAGTATCTTTATTGATCCAGATTTCAAACTTATCGGGGATACTTTGAAAATGGTAAGCCTGGAATTTACCGGCAGGAACAGTTATCTCATCTATTGAAACTAATTCTAATTTAAATTCAGCAGGTAATCGCGCAGTAAAATACCACCCTATTTTAAGCCCCTCGCTCCTACGCATATTAAAGGGAAGCGTAATTCCATTATGGATTGGGCCGTTTGCTTTAGCTATCCGCTCATATATTATTTTATCCCCTTTAAACTTTCTTGTTACAACTGTAAATTTCTTCTGATCGTATTCTTCCGTTATATATTCTTTAATCCATAGCTTCTTAACGGCGCGCTCTATCCTGAACGGTAATAGGCTTTCCGGATCGCTATAAATTTTTTCCGTATCTTCAAAAAATAATACTTTAGTCTTAAATGTTACTAAATTAACTTTTACTCCTTTAAAATCAACGACTCCAAGATCATTATATTCGGATTTTCCAAAAGGGCTTATAAGATACAGGACGCTCTCACCAGTATAATCATAGATTTCTGCTTGGCCATTCAACAAGTCACCACCAAGAAAAATCATGAAAACTGTTGCTGATATAATAAGTATTTTACTAGTCTTCATAAAGGTTTTTCCGCACTGACAGACCATTATTCATACTAAAACCCACATATAGTAACAAAAAAAACAACCGCTTGGCAATACCTGTCCCCCATTATCTTTATCATTATTTTTTTCCTTTAGGATTACTACGATAGTGATACATAACAGACATTTTTTTGTATTCTAAGGCATTAATTTCAAAATTGCTGTAACCCATTTTTTCCAACTTATCTTTTATTGTATCAAGTATGCCGTAATCAATCTTCTCTTTTCCCCAGATATGAAAAGTCATAACATCGCAGTCGAAAGATAATGCCTCTACATCCACGTCTGTTCTTAATAAACTCTCTATTACCTGAGCTTCTTCATCGCTTAATTTGTTATCAAATCCGACCTTAACGATTGATAGGGTTTTTTCGCCCACGGTCTCTCCTCTTATTTTTGGTTTACCCCATTTATTTTAACCATAAAGCTGTTTTAAAGGAATCACGGGAAGGATATTTGAATTGAAATATCTTAAAATATTTACCGGCAAGTACCATTTTTTACCTCGAAGATGGAAAATGGTTGGAATTTCATACCGTGATTATGCAGCGTGCAAAAATTATATCAATCCAATCTTTACTATAAACTAGTTATATTTTTTGCAATCGAGCTATCCGCCATCTCTAGGCAGTCTTTAATTTGATACTTCCTTAGTAATTTTATTGATCCTCGCAGGCAATATGACAATTTCAACTCTACGGTTTTTCTGCATATTTTCTTTTGTATCATTGGCTGCAATCGGTCTAAATTCTCCGTAGCCGTTGGCAGAAAGCCTTATTGGCATAACCTCACACTCATCAACAAGGTAATGTAATACCGCTAAAGCCCGTGCTGACGAAAGCTCCCAATTTGTCTTCCAGCCGGAATATTTTATCGGCTGGTTATCTGTATAGCCTTCAATAGCAACGTTGGAATTAGGAACATCTCGGTTTAAAACTTCAGCTACTTTCTTGATTGATTCCTTGCCATCTTCCCGAATTATATCTTTACCGGAATCAAAAAATACTTCAGACAAAAAAGTAATTACAAGCCCACGCTCAGTAATTTCTAACTTAGCTTTATAGTTTCCTATCTCTTTCTTTAAGGCTTCTTCCAACTCAAGTTTTGCTTTTTCAAGTTCGGAAAATTCTCTGTCTTTTTGTTTGACTACATGCTCGATTTCTTTGGTTTTTTCCTTCTGAAGCTGAGCAATCTGATTCCGTAGATTCTGATTTTCAGTCTCCAGCTCATTGGTTCTTTTAACCTTTTGGGCAGAAGCACATCCTGACATGACAAATATCGCTAAAAATATAATAATTGCAAATTTAACCTTCATAAATAAACCTCCGCATTTTCGGAAAACTTTTACTTTAGAACCCCGATGACTTTTTTGTTTAATACATAATCTTTTCGTAATTCCTCAACAATTATACGCTCTGGCAATCTCTTTAGACCACGATTACCTTAGCTTCATGATAGCATTATGGAAGTATTTGAAATGGAATCAATTGTACTTGGGTATAACCACAGAATTTTACTGAATTTTGCGAGAAAATTTTATCTTTGGAGTAATTGAGGGGTGACTCCGCTGAGGAGGTGGTAATATTCGACAAGGGAATAGCCTCTCTTGACACAGCTATTTTCATTAAATAGTCACCATTAAATAAGAAAGGAATTGGCCTATTTTGGCGTTAAATTGGCTTAATTCAGAGAGGTTTTTTAAACAGCTTGTGAGGTAGAAATTTTTATATGTGGCCAATAAATATGGTGCCCTAAGTTTTTATCCCCCTCCCCTAATACATAAAAATAGTGCTGATTATATTTGAGAATCAGCACTATCATTTGTTTACCTCTTCCATCGAAAGGTATAATACTGGGGTGGGAAGCAAGGTTGTACCCCTGCCCCAAAGGGGTTAAAAAAGATTAAAATTCGTAGGTTGCTTTAAGTAGAAAATTGCGTTCAGGATTAGGGTAATAAAACTTTACGCCGTCATCAACCGTTACTCCGGCATTTTCTGAATATTGTTTGTCAAAAAGGTTGTTAATTCCGAAAGTAAGGGTTAGATTTTTGTGACACCAGGACAGATTTGTGTCTGCAACCATATACCCGTTAAGTTGGGAATAGTTATTAGCCTGATCATTAAGAAAATATCTTTCCCCCACGTAGTTACCTGTAATACTAAAGGTAATATTTTTGGGTAAAAGGAATCTTAAACCGACACCCCCCTTATGGTGCGGTACAAGTGGTATTTTATTCTTGCCATATTGGCCACCGTCAAAATAGGCGTTGGTAAAAGTATAATTTCCAAATAGTACGGCCCAATCGTTTAGTTTTGTGTCTAAAGCCGCTTCAATGCCTTCATGGATAGTTTTATCGTAGTTTTCATTCTTGCCTATCCATGATGAGCCCCATGGACTCAAAGAAAGAAAATCCTTGGCATTGTAATAAATTTCATTCCTGACATTCATTCTGAATAATGACAAACTACCTTTGGTGCGCTTAGATAGTGTGTGCCGTAAGCCCAATTGGTAATTTATCGAGGATTGTGGTTTTAAGTCTGTGTCAAGTTGCTTCTGGTAGTTTGTGTCGGTAAAGGTAAATTCATCCACTTCGGGGAAACGAAAACTTTTTCCCGCATTGAAAAAAATATTTGAATCGTCTTTATATGTATATGCAAGCCCGAAGTTAAACGCTTGTATACCTGGTCTTACTTTTTTGTCTTGGTCGGGGCTCGCACCCCAGCCGTGCAGGTCGTTATCGTGGTAACCAAATGAATAGCGGGCGAATTCGTATCGGTAGCCACCAACTAAAACTAATTTTTCAAATATAGAAAATTCATTTTGCAGGTAACTACCAAACGAATTTTTATTAATATTTGTATACTGATTCAATTCTCTTTCAAGGGTTGAAGCTGTCCTTGAATAGTATAAAGTTTTAGAATTATATAATGAGCGGTAAAAATCAATTCCGGTAATAAACTTATTATTGCGGCCAAAAATGCTATTGTTTAGTGTGTATTTGGAAATAACTCCAAAGGTTTCGGTCTTATTTTTCAGGGTATCTAATCCTGAGGTCAGGAAATATGAATCGGTATCTTTTTGACGATAAGAAAAATCAACATCAAAATTGCCAAAATTTGGAAAATCACCTTTAACTCCAGTGACAAAGTAATAATCCTTGTTGTTGGTGTGATCTTCTCCGTATCTGGCATGTTTCCTACCGTATTGATTTATAACATCTTGGTTAAGAGACCCAGGCATGCCGTATGCTGAGGTATGAAATCCTGAATTAAACCTAACAGAGAGTATGTCGCTAAAATCATAAGTAAATTTGGAAGCAAAATCGGTATCTTTATCGAAAGTATTATGACGATAGCCATGAGTTGATTCATGCCCGCCGCTCAGCCAGTAGGAAAATTTATTATCAATTCCTCCGCCCAAAGATAATCTCTGTTTATTCATGTCATAACTGCCGTATTCAGTTTCTAGGTTAATTTTTGATTCTCCCGATCCTTTTTTAGTGATGATATTGATTACTCCGCCAGAAGCATTATCGCCGTACAATACAGCTCCAGAACCACCATGTATTATCTCGATACGGTCTACCTGGAATAAAGGGATTTGTTTCCAGTCAACACCACTTAAATCCACATCGTTGACGCGCCGGCCGTCAACTAAGACTAAAACGTTAAGTGCTGCCTGTTCCCCAAAGCCACCCATATCCACTGCGGCCTTTGCGCCGTTGCCGTACCAGTCTCGTACCGTAATGCCAGGAGTCGACTTGAGCGCTTCGGCTATATTTTGGGCATTCGAGTTTTTAATATCGTCAGAAGTTATTACAGAGAATCCAGAAGTTATCTTAGTTAATGATTCTTCGTATCGATATGGCGTTATTACGATTTGGCCTAGATCAACTACTTCTTCGGCAAAAGAAAAACTGTTCAGTAGTAAAAAGATTAATATAAATACAATACTTTTATGTTTCATGCTGTTCCTCCTCTGGGATTATTGTTCTCATTTCGCGGTATGTCGCATCATTAAATAAAAAACCCCGACCTGTTGGTCGGGGTACACCCTATTTTCCCGAAAATAAAAAAATTAGGTATTTGTCTAGCGCAATTACCTAACAAATCTTACGGCAGGTCTTCTGGCTATCCGTCTCGTAGCGCCTTCCCATCCTGGATTCGGATAGTGGCATCAAGCCATGAGTTTTTCTTTTCCTCAAGGAAAAGAACGGATTTACAGCACCGGGAGTGCCTCCGATTTACACGGAGTTCCCATTTAAGCTTATTGCAAGCACCGTAGAAATTTTTTCTCGAATTTTTTAAAGAACAGTTGAATTATATCTTGCTAAACTTTTCTGTCAATCAATTTTATTTTTTCTCTATTATTTTTTATTAGCTTGCGTAATCGGCAAAGTAAAATAAAAACGAGTTCCTTTGTCTTTGCCGTCGCTTTCGAACCACATTTTGCCGCCATGCAGCTCAATAAATTTTTTACTTAAAGGCATCCCCAAACCTGTACCGGCATATTTGCGGGAGTATTCATTGTCAATCTGTTCAAACTCAGCAAATACTTTTGAATTATCCTTTTTCTCTATGCCAATACCGGTATCCCATACGCAGACACGGACTTCGTTGGCGTTTATTCTTACGGCCTCAATACCTACTTTACCGTCATGAGGGGTAAATTTTATGGCATTGGAAAGCATATTGTAGATAACTTGTTTTATTTTTCTTTCGTCAGCGGCGATGGGGTTAATCTCATCTTTAATGTCATCGGAAAAGGTGATATTTTGTTTTTTTGCTTTCTCTGTGAGGAGGGTAAGGCATCTTTTAAGTAAGTTTTTTAAATCGAAGTCGCTTAGTTCCAATTCCATTTTACCTGCCTCAACTTTGGAAAGATCGAGTATATCATTTATTAAGGAAAGCAGGTATTGAGTGCTCTCAAGAATATAGCTAGCATACTCCTTTTGTTTTTCATTTAAAGAGCCGACAACGCCATCAAGTAACCCTTCGGAAAATCCTATAGCCGCATTAAGCGGGGTTCTTAGTTCGTGTGACATGTTGGCAAGAAAAGCGCTCTTTGCCTTATTTGCGCTTTCGGCTGCCTCTTTGGCGGCCAGTATCTCTTTTTCTGCCTCTTTAAGCTTGGTGATATCATTACCTATACAGACGACTTCAATAAGCCTATTGTTGCTGTCAAGTATCGGCCGATTTGTCCAGGCTATCCACACGTTTTTTCCGTTACGCAGTATATTTTCGTTTTCGTTATTTATGTATTTTTCCGAATGGTGCATTATGTCTTCGATCATGGCGTTAAGATCTTTTCCGGAAGTATCTTTGAGGGGTACTATCGTGCCGATTACGTTTTTACCTATGATTTCTTCTTGAGTGTAGCCGAAAAACTTTTGGGCAAAATTGTTAAAAAAAGTTACGTTGCCGTTTGTATCCATGCGCAGAATAATACTATTTGCATACTCTACAATTTCGCGGTATTGCTCTACGCTTTTTTTTAACTTCTTATGTTCCCGTCGAAACAAGAATCTCATTTGTTGAGTACTTCTTTTATTTTTTTGACAAATTCTTTTTTATTCATGGATTTCGATAAATATAGTACGCCGGCAATTTTTCCTCCGGTTTCCCCTGCATCATCTTCTGTGATCAGGCTGCTCAAGAAAATAAGCGGTATATTTTTAGTTTTGATATTCTCCATTAATTCTCTACCCACTTGGCCGCCGTCTTTGTCCGGCATCATAACGTCCAAAATTATCAGGTCGGGAATTTTTTCTACCGCAAGCCTTACGCCATCGTTGCCGTTATTTGCGGTTGTGACTTCGAAGCCTTCATTGGATAAGATATCGGATAAAAGTCTAAGCATTTTTGCGTCATCATCCACTATGAGAATTTTTTTACCAGCCATAATACCTCCTTTTAACTATAGTAATGGTTACGATCCAAAAGTCCCCCACCCTGCAATAACTCTTGCCCGAAGGGCAAGCTTGTGAAAAGTTATTCCCGCGTTTTCTGTGTTGCTAACAAGCTTTTTGTATACGAATGTAAATCGTGGATGCCGAAATTTTCAATGAGTGCGAGCGCGGAATCCTATGTACTCTTTGGCGCAAGCCAAAGCTATTGCAAAGTACATCCGATGTTTGTCT
>JBAWWL010000017.1:0-25045 GCA_037146775.1 Candidatus Omnitrophota bacterium
GGACGCTCTACGAGCACTCTTACTGGCGTAAGAGGTTTGATACAAGTCCCGTATCTCGCTTTAATCCATTATGCATGCCTGCAGCCATGGTAAAGAGCAGTGCTGCTATTTTTAAGTTGAAATTATTGGATTTTGGGGTATTATAAATACATTGTCTTTGATAATGAATCGTCTTCTATTATTTTTTGTACTTAGCATCGCGTGCACCTCTTGCGCTCCCTACAGGGTTCCTTACCCACCTTCTTTGTCTACGCTACCCGTAGGAACTACGCGCTCTTATCTGGTGAAAGAAGACGATTCCTTATGGAGGATTGCTAAGGATTACGGTGTCAGCGTTGACGCAATAATGAAAAAAAATAGCATGGTTTCATGTACAGATTTAAAGGTAGGACAGACTATTTTCATTCCAGATAATCATGTGCTCCATACTAAATTATCATTTCTTTGGCCAATCAAGGGACCTGTCGTTAATTCTTTCGGCGAATACTCAAATAATGTCATAAATAAAGGGGTCAACATTAAAGCCAAGCCAGGAGAAAGTATTCTTGCTTCCGAGGAAGGTAGGGTTGTGTACGCCGATTATGTTAAAGGTTGGGGGAGGGTTATTATCGTTAAGCACCCAGATAGTTTTTATACGGTATATGCCAACCTTGATGATGTTTATGTAAACGAGGGATCTATGGTTAAGCGGGCTCAAGCCATGGGGAAGGCGTCATCAAGCGTTAACACTGAGAGCAGAATTTTACATTTCGAGATACGAAAAAAATATATTGCGGATAACCCTTTGGTGTATTTAGGAAAGAATTAACGCCGGAAGATAAAATTCTAATTGTTTCGTTGCATGATGCAAAAAGGCAAAAAAATTTATGGCAGAAGTTGATTCCTGGAAGTATAAATTAGGCACTCTCGATAAGCGAATAAAAGCTTTTGCGGAAGGGTACCGGCAAAACATTGCTCTCCTGGGGGACGATGATCAGGAAATTTCTTATCTTTTGAACAATTATCTTTCCGTGCGGCGAGTTGACAGCCTTATTTATATTCATGTTACTACCGCGTATATCGACCGCAAAAACTTTCTTAAAAGTATTACCATCTCATTGCTCGGTGAGTATGTAGGCATACACGATACTTTTGACGCGCTGCTTAACCATACGCAGGCGTTATTACCTCTTACCGTGGCAGCCATTAAGGAAACTTTTCGTCGCAGCAGCCCGCCTACTTTTCTGGAGATTCTTGAAATTATTAATAAGTTTATTAACGAGAGCGGCAGAAAATGTGTATTCATTATTGAAGACTTTTTGGGTCTGAAAAAATTATTTCCAAATTTTCATCACGATTTTTCTAAATTTATCATTTTGCAGCGAAATTGCATGGTGATACTTGCTGCTATGAACATCAAAGAGTCGCAAACAACGCTCTATTCTGATCTTAATTTGCTCTTCGGAAGCTTTGAAAAAATATTGCTTAGCGAAACTGACCCCGTTGAGGCATACGCAATATTACGCGAACACCTTCTGGGCCTCAATTGTTCGCCATTTTTTGTGTCTTTTTTCTTTAATATTCTTGGTGCGAACACGATGTATTACCAGCTCATGAAAGATGTTATACGTGATAGCTATTGTGCGGATGATGAAGTTCGTGCAATTACCGTTGCGATAAAGAAATTGCTTTATAACAATGAGTCGTATTTTTTCCAGCGGTTTATCGCGCACATACGCTTGATCGAGGCTACCTGCAAAAGTTCAGGTATACTGCCCCGGTTTCTTGTGGCAATGAGCGAAGGTTATTTACGTGAAAAAGAATTGTTATCGCTGCATTTTATGGAGGCAAAAGATTTGCGTATAAAACTGCAAAAACTTTCCGATATGAATTATGTAGAGAGCCTTGGTACGTTGTATCGCCTGAAAGATCCGCTTTTTTCGTTTTGGCTTTCTCACGTATTCGCGGTATCATTTTTACCTCCTGTAATGGATGCAAAAAAAAGGGAAATCTTATTCCAAAAGAAGCTCTACGAGTCTATTGTGCTATTTAAAACGCAGTTTAACCAGGATAATGTTAGCAAAATCATCGATTTATTGTCGTCGTTTAAGAATGATACCGTGCGTATCGGGAAGGATAAGTATCGATTACCTCTTATCGAGAAGAGCCGAGTGCTTTCGTATCCCGAGAAAGATGCTCATTTCTTGATTGGCGAAGGTAAAGAAATTCTTTTTATCGCCGTAAAAGAGCATTGTGCAGACGACGCTGATATCTTTGATTTTGTGGAAAAAAGCAGCAGTATCAAAGGGAAAAACGTAAAAAAGATATTTATTTCATTAGAAAGATTTAGTTCTACCGCGCGATTGACCGCAAAAAATAATAAGCTTATCGCGTGGGACTTGCATGAGCTCGATGATTTATTAAGAATGTATCATAAGCCGATTATTACCTGTGAACGCCGGATAACCGACGCCATTACCAGTGAGAATTTTAGTAATTGCTGACACTCATATTCCCGTAACCGCAAAGCAACTTCCGCGCATTGTCATAGAGGAAGCTAAACAATGTGATTGTTGTATCCATGCCGGCGATATTATTAGCATAGCCGCATTTAATGCTCTGTCTCAACTAACCAAGACGTATGCGGTTTTGGGAAATATGGATAACGTAGAATTGCAAGGGAAGCTCGCGTATAAAACAATACTTGCTTTTGATAGTATTCGTTTGGGGCTTATCCATGGCCGGGGCACGCCGTCCGGGCTCATAGAGTATATTAAAAAAGAATTCGCCGCGGAAATGAAAAGTATAGATATGTTCATCTTCGGCCACACTCACTACCCTTTTAATAAAGAAATTGATGGTAAGATTTATTTTAATCCCGGTTCTCCTACGGATAAAATATTCGCGCCTTATTGTTCCTATGGTATCGTAGAGATCCAGGGTAAGACCGTCACGCGTAGCATCGTTGAAATCCCCTTAAAAGACAGTGATAAATAAAAGAGAATTCTCATGAAAAAACTTTGGGCACCATGGAGAATAAAATATGTGGCTAAAACGCAGAGTAAGGGGTGTGTACTGTGTCGTGCTTACAAGCGTAAAAACGATACAAAAAATTATATAGTATTGCGTTCGAAATATTGTTTTGTGCTGCTGAACACATTTCCGTATAATAACGGCCACATAATGGTTGTGCCGAACCGCCATATTGCTTCTCTGGAGTTTTTGAGTACTCAGGAGATGCTTGATATGAATAAGACCCTGGTTACTATGATTCGGGTATTACGTAAAGTATTGCGTCCCCATGGTTTTAACGTGGGTATTAATTTAGGGCGCGTGTCGGGAGCGGGGATAGACAAGCATTTGCATATGCACCTGGTACCGCGTTGGTCAGGCGATACCAATTTTATGCCTGTGGTGGCTCATACTAAAGTTATTTCTCAGAGTCTGCATTCGCTGCAGGGTGAGATAAAAAAATACGTATCACGTTATGTTGAAAAATCATAAAAAAGCGATAGCAAAAGTAGCTAAGTCGGCACGTATACCTACTGCGCTTGCGTATGGTTTAAATAGGGTAGATATTGTACAACTTGAGGACAAAACCCTTTCGCCGCTGGCTATGAAATCAAAATATTCTTTGGGGAGAAAGCATGCTCAAGAAGAACATCCTTATCGGTCAGCATACCAGCGTGACCGTGACCGTATTATTCACAGTGCTGCCTTCCGAAGACTGGAATATAAAACACAAGTATTTGTATATCATGAGGGCGATTATTTCCGTACGCGCCTTACGCATAGCTTAGAGGTAGCCCAGATCGCCCGTACTATCAGTAAAATTTTGCGCCTCAACGAGGATCTTACCGAGGCTATTGCGCTTGCGCACGATCTTGGCCATACGCCGTTCGGTCACGCAGTTGAGATGGTACTCGATGAACTTATGCGGCAAGATGGGGGGTTTAATCATAATATCCAGGGTTTACGAGTGGTCGATATCCTTGAGCAGCGATATCCTCATTTTAAAGGTTTAAATCTTTCCTGGGAAACCAGGGAAGGGATTGCGAAGCATAGCACGAATGACGCCCTTACTCATCTTCCTGAGCTGGAAGAATTCAATCCTTACGAACAACCAAGTATGGAGGCGCAAGTAATGGATGTCGCCGATGAAATAGCGTATAATAATCACGATCTTGACGATGGTATTAAATCGGGGTTGTTGAGCGAAAATGATTTTAAGAAAAAGGTAGAACTCTGGGAAATTACTCATAAGAAAGTGCAAAAGGAATATTCCCGCCTTAACCGGGAAGTTTATATCAATCTTATGATCCGCAATTTAATTAATCTTGAAACAACAGATCTTATTACCGCGACGCTCGAGAATATTAAAAAGTCCGGTGTAGCTAATTACAAGGATGTTAAACGGTACAAGAAGCGTATTGTCGGATTCAGCCCTCGGATGTTCCAGATGCAGGCACAGTTGCGCAAATTTCTTTTTGAACACCTGTATTGCCATTGGCGGGTATTGCGTATGACCGATAAGGCAAAACGGTTCATCAGGGCGCTTTTTGATACGTATCTGGATAATAGCGATTTACTTCCTCCTGACTTTAAAAGCGAGTACACGGCAAAAGAGACAAAGAAACGAATGATTTGTGATTATATTGCCGGGATGACTGACCGATATGCCATTGAAGAGTACAAAAGGCTATTTGAGCCGTATGAGAAGGTATAATAGTTAGAAAACCATGAAGCGGTATAAAGCAATTTTTTCAGCATTTCATACCATTTATCGTCTTATTACCACTTCGACAGAAGTAAATAATTTTGCCAGCGGCATGTGTCGTCTTTATAAGAGCGCTTTTAGGGCGGATAAGGTGATTATCGTGTTGCGTAATGTCGATTCTTGCGGATTCATAAAAATACGGCTTGAGAATAAAAAGCAATCTTTTAAGAGCGGTGGTGTGTCGATTTTGAACCGTCGGGAGCGCGAGTTCTTAGGGCAAGAAAAAGAGATTCTTATGGACAATCGTTTGATTTATCCGTTTGTATTCGCCGACACTCTGGGTGCCGTATATGTAAAACGTAATCCCCATTCAACCAGCTTTAGTGAGCTGGAGAAGAAGTGGTTTTCGTCTCTCTCGGAAGAAGTGAGCGTTAGCTTGAGGATTTTTAATTTATATCGCGAAGAGAAAAAGATGATGATCGGATATATCAAGTCGTTAACAAAACTATTGGATCAATATGTTCCCACGTCGTATTTGCATACGAAAAGTATATTTCGGCTTATTAAGGCGATCGGCAGAGAGATGAAGCTTTCGGAGGCAGAAATGAAATCGCTTGAATACGCGTCTTTGCTCCACGATGCCGGTAAAATTCAATTGCCGTCGGGAATTCTTAATAAAGAAACGCCTCTGACCGACGAAGAGTATAAGATGATCATGAAGCATCCGCGTAAGGGGGTGGAGATGATCAAGGATTTAGAGGTTTTGCAGCCGGTTATACCGATCATTCTGCATCACCACGAGCGATTTGACGGACAAGGTTATCCCGCAGGCTTTAAAAAAGATCAGATCCCTTTGTGTGCGCGGATCCTTTCGGTATTAGATGCATTTGACGCCATGTATTTTGGCAGGCCTTATCGAAAGCGAAAACAGCTTAAGGATATCGAGAAAGAGCTTAAAGAACAGATGGGTAAACAATTTGATCCTGATATCGTTGAAGTATTTCTTAAGGCTATTAAGCGGAAAGACATCCGTAAATATTTGCGCTCATTTCTTTAAACGCATAGCACTATGAAAGGAAGACAGTTACAATTTTTTGCTGCCGATGACGATGTAAACGGAAGACGTAAAACAATAATTCTTCCGTTAGATACGTTTATTCTTTTGTGTATCGTTGTAGTGTTGTTGTTTATCGTTGCATTTTCTCTCGGTGTAGAAAAAGGAAGAAAAATTTCGTATGCTGCCGCAGAAAAAAAAGAACGGATTTTTTCCGGTAGCGTTCCGCCTGATAGTGGGTCAACGTTACAGGTATTGCAAAGTGATATTCCTACACAAACGGTTCCCAGACCCGTTACGTCTTCCGGCAGCGCGCCAATAAAGAAAGAAGAACCAACCGTACGTGTGAGCGAGAAAAAAACACAGGTTGCCGGTTCTCGCTATGTCGTACAGGTTGCGACATATTATCAAGAAAATTTTGCTCAAGAAGAAGTAAGAAAAATAAAAGCAAAGGGCGTTCCGGCATTTCTTTCAAAAAAGAACAATTTTATAGCGGTATTTGCCGGTTATTTCAATAGTAAGGAAGAGGCAGAAAAGTCCATGGTTGTGTTAAAAAAAACATATAGGGATTGTATACTAAGGAGGTTTTAATGAGCTTACATTCTTCTTTGAAAAGGGCTGAAAAATTAGCAGCGGCACGTTCGGTAATGAAACGTACAGAACGTCTAAAATGGCTAAGGGCGAAGGGTGCGTGGCAGGAAGGAGATCGCGTATCGGGATTACCGAAAATCAAGGTGCTCAAGCTGAAGACGGTGAAGAAAGAAAAAGCAAAAGATGAAACGCCAGCAGAAGGGGCCGAGCCGGCAGCAGCAGAAACTTCGGCAAAAACTCCAGCGGCCGGAACTCCTGCTCAGGGAAAGGTTGCGCAATCAAAAACTGCTCAGCCGAAAACTGCTCAGTCAAAAGCTGCGTAATGAGAATATTATTCTTTATGTGTTCGCGGAATATTTGGGATCGAAGGCATGCGATCCTTCGAATTGCTGAAGATGCGGTATCTGTTTGTTGTCGGACAGGAAGGCGTGTGCTGCACCGCTTACTTATAGCTACCCCAAAGCTTCAGGTTGTGGCGGGATTTGTTTTGATAGGTATGTTTGCCGTTGAGTTTTCGGCTTACCCGTCATATACCGCAAAAATTACCCGTGATAAAATATATGTACGGGTCGACTCGACTGCCTTGTCTACCGCGCTTGGTTACCTGGATAAGGATGAGGAGGTTCGTGTTGTAGAGGAGAGGTATGAGTGGTGCCGCATCATTCTTCCGCCGCGATTTCTCTGCTACATAGCTTCGCGGTTTGTGCAGACTATCGATGCGCAAACTGTCGAAGTTACGTCTTCCAGTGTAAACTTGCGCAATGAACCTACTCTTCTTTCTTCTGTCGTAGGAAGGGTTAGCCAGGGGGCACGGCTTTCTGTCGTAGCGAAAAATGATGAGTGGTTTAAGGTAGCAGGATATCCGTATAGCTATGCGTGGGTCAATAAAGGATTCTTGCAAAAAATTGACCCTTTGTTTGAGGTAGAAGGCGTAATCCTGTCTGTTATTAACCGTTCCCAATGTAAGGCAAACATAACTTTAAAAGCCGGTGATAGGGAGTATTTTCTGTTGATACCTGCTGCAAACTTCAGAAAATTTTTGCATCGCAAAGTCAAAGTGAAGGGCCAAAAGCTAAAAAGTAACTGTGAGTATATACGAGTCGAGAAGTTGTCATTTGTAAGATGAACTTTATTAACTTTATTTTGCTTATTGTAATTCTTTTCTTCTCTATCACGCTTCATGAATATTCGCATGGATGGATAGCGAATCGATTAGGCGATCCCACTGCGAAAATTTCCGGCCGCCTCACCTTAAACCCGCTTGCTCATATCGATCTTTTTGGAACAATACTGCTTCCGGTATTACTTCTGATAATCAGCCAAGGGGGTTTTTCTTTTGGGTATGCAAAGCCGATCGCTATTAATCCCTATCATTTTAAGAATCCTCGGCGTGACATGATGTGGGTAGGTTTGTTCGGTCCGCTGGCAAATTTCGTTATTGCCTTTTTTCTAGTGCTTTTTTTTAAATTGCTTCCATTTACATTATTTTCGCGAGTATTGCTTGAGGGTATAGTTATTAATTTGATTCTTGGCATATTCAATCTTATTCCCGTACCGCCGCTCGATGGTTCCCGGGTGATTAGTGCTCTCTTGCCGTATCGTTTATTTTATACGTATTTAAGGATGGAAACATTCGGAGCGTTGCTGATTATTGTTTTAATCATGTTAGGTGTTTTTGAGCGGTTTGTCCGGCCTTTGGTCAAAACCATTCTTGCGTTTGTTAATATTGAAATCATACTATGAAAACTATACGTGTATTTTTGAAAGATAATCCCTACAGTATTTTTATTGGACACGGCCTCGCCCAGCGGTTATCCGCATACAGTAAGGAGCTTGCTTTGGGTAATATGGCCGTGGTAGTTACTTCTCGGCGTATTTATAGTATATATAAAAAGTTAATCGAGAAAAGTTTAAAAAATATTCCGCATACAGTGGTGCTTTTACCTGATGGCGAACACGCAAAATCAATAACATGCCTTTTAAAGATCATCAAGACGCTCGTGCGGGTTGATGGCTGGGATAAAAAAATGTTTATTGTAAGCTTGGGAGGGGGCACCGTTGGTGACGTAGCTGGTTTTGCCGCTGCAATCTATAAACGAGGCACTGCCTATCTGCAGGTTCCGACCACTCTGCTGGGCCAGATTGACGCCGGCATCGGGGGCAAAACCGCCGTAGACTTACCTCAGGCCAAGAATATTTTAGGAGCATTTTATCAGCCGAGAGCCGTTATTATTGACCCTCTTTTCCTTGAAAGTCTTACCGCTCAAGAGATAAAAGAGGGCATAGCTGAGGCCATTAAATACGCAGTTATTAAAGATAATGGTTTTTTTAATTTTTTAAAGAAAAATCATCTGCGCATTTTGCAATTACACGCACCATCTCTGCTGCGGCTTATTTCCACTTGTGCGCTCATCAAGGCGAAGGTGGTAGAGGAGGATGAAAAAGAAAAGAAAGGGATACGTACCATATTGAATTTTGGGCACACCCTTGCGCATGCCCTGGAGGCAACGTGCGGTTATCGGTTGTCTCATGGGGAAGCGGTTTCGATAGGTATGGTATATGCGGCTGAGCTTTCTTATGCCTTGGGCAAATGCAGTCTTGGAGAAGTTCAGCGCATACGGCATTTGGTGCAACTTTTTGGTCTTCCGGAAAGCATGGCTGCCAACCAGGCAAAACTTTGTCACGCAATACGGTATGATAAAAAGTTTGTTTCTGGAAAGATACGGATGGTGTTGATGAAAAAGATAGGAAAAGTTGAAATTTGCGAAGGGATTCCGCCAGAACTTATAGTAGAAACACTTAAAAAATTTAACTCATGAAATTGACAAAAATAAAAAAATGTGGTATATTAAAAAGAAGTAAAATGAATGAAAGACGTAGAGCCCCTCGAGTTGGTGTTTCTTTTCCTGTGGAGTGTAACATTCTTCCTCAGAAAGATTATTTTTACACCGTTAGTAAAGACTTAAGCGTAACCGGCGTGAAAATTGTGACCAACGATTTTTTGCCGAAAAATAACTTTATCAAATTAAATATTAATCTTATCGATAATGTATTAGGCCTCAAGGCTCGAGTTGCTTGGTGTAACAAAGAGCGTGTGGTAGACAGATATTCTGCCGGTTTAGAGTTTGTGGAAATAGACAAGCAGAACCAGCAATATCTTTCCTCAATTATAAGGTAACAATACTATGTCAAAAAGCGAAGAGAAAAGAAAAAATTGTCTTCAGTGCAATAAGTCGTTAAAGCGAGTAGCTTGGTTTTACCGCAATGGCGGCTATTTTTGCAACAAAGGCTGTTTCAAGGAATTCCTCAAGAAAAAAGAGGCCCCTCCGCAAAAAGCCTAATTTTTCCATGGAAGAAAAAAGAAAATATCCCCGTATAAAAGGAGTCTTGCCGCTGAAGCTTTTCGTTTCAGAATGCGATGTGATTACTGAAACGCGTAATGTCAGCGGTAATGGCGCGTATTGCGCTGTGGATAGGCCTTTAGAGCCCATGACGAAGCTGAGCATGGTTTTGCTCGTTCCTTCGAAAAAAGGCCGGATTAAGGCGGTAAAGAAGATTACTTGTAAGGGGGTAGTGGTAAGAAGCGAACACGTGAAGGATAACGGCCATCATTCGTATTGTGTTGGTATTTATTTTAGTGAAATAAAAGAAAGTGACAGAAA
Source organism: Candidatus Omnitrophota bacterium (assembly GCA_037146775.1). Taxonomy (GTDB): domain Bacteria; phylum Omnitrophota; class Gorgyraeia; order Duberdicusellales; family 4484-171; genus JBAWWL01. The sequence goes on from JBAWWL010000017.1 coordinate 10,004, forward strand.
AACACTTCTTTCTTATATTGATTCTCTTGCACAAACAAAGCCACCAGAACCTGCCCAAGAACCATAAATGCTTTCCGTTAAGTTTCCCTTACCGGTCAAATTCGTATGTGGTTTAATTTACGCTGACGAAGAAATATACGCAAAAGCTAAAAAGGTTTTAGAGGCAGCATTTTGCCAGATTGATTTTGAAAGCTCGCCCTCTGATTTTAACCTCACACATTACTACGATAAAGAAATGGGTATACCGCTATACCGCCGCTTTCTGTCTTTTACGAAACTTTACGATCCAAGCAGTTTTGTTGCGATAAAGCTGCGTTGCATCAAGATAGAAAAAAAGTTTTTGTTAACAGGCCGGAGGCAGGTGAATATCGATCCGGGATATCTTAACGAGGCAAAATTTGTATTAACTACCACAAAAGATTATTCGCACCGCATATATCTTGGTAAGGGCGTATACGCTGAGATTACTTTACACTATCAAAACGGTATGTTTTGTGATTTACCTACCACATATCCTGACTATCGCACACCGGAGTATAAGGATGTGTTGGCTACTATTCGAGAACAGTATCGTCATCAAATTCTTCATGAATGTAAACGATAAAATCAAGGCACTTACTGAAATAATACCTGTTGTTACCAAGAGGCTGGAGGCTTGTGATTTATGCCCTCGGAATTGTAAAGTTAACCGTTCCGTCGGTGAGCGTGGTTATTGCGGGGCAGGCAAGGATGTGGCTGTTTATACGGTATTTGTCCATAAGGGAGAGGAACCTGCCATAAGCGGCACCGCTGGCAGCGGTGCCATTTTTTTTTCCGGATGTAACTTGCGTTGCTGCTACTGTCAAAATTATAAATTCTCGCAATCAGGAGACGGCAGATTTATAGGAATAGATGATGTAGCGGGGATAATGATAAAATTGCAGGCAAAAGGCGTTCATAATATTAATCTGGTAACGCCTACACCATATTTGCCTCAGATCTTACAAGCGTTGCTTTTAGCTTATCAGAGGGGGCTTAAAATACCGGTAGTTTATAACACTTCCGGTTACGAACACGCTCAGGTTATCGGTTTATTGGCGGAGGTAGTCGATATTTATTTGCCAGACATGAAATATGCCAGTTCTTGTTTTTCGGCTCGCTATTCTTCCGCCGCGGATTATCCATTATGTAACCAGAGGAGTATCCGGGTTATGTATGGACAAAAAACTACGCCTTCCTGGCGATCCGATATTTTGGAAAGCGGTCTGGTGATACGCCATCTGGTTCTGCCTGGGCACATCCAAGAAACCTTACAGATTTTGTCGTGGATAAAAGCGCATGCCCCCAAGGCGTTGTTGAGCCTGATGTTTCAATACCAGCCATATCATGAGGCAGCGCGATATCCCGAAATAAACCGGAAAATCGTTCATGAAGAATATGAAGAGGTAAGTTCTTTTATGTCGACTTTAGGGCTTAAGGGATGGGTGCAGGAATTCTCACCGCAAGAAAATTTAGCCGGGGTATATTTCGCACCATCACTGGAAGAATTTTTATAATATTTCTTAAGATATACGATGAAACTCGAAAAATCACCCAAGAAAAAAAACAAGTTTATCCGTTTTTTCCGGCTGGCATATCTTAAAGTTTTTCGTACTAACGATAGTCCGCATAAAGTGTCGTTTGGCGTGGCCATAGGGGTATTTTCCGGCATACTACCCGGTACAGGGCCCATAGCGGCCTTATTCATGGCTTCTTTCTTGAAGGCTAACCGTGCCAGCGCCTTATTGGGCAGTCTGCTTACCAATACCTGGATCAGCTTGACTATACCGGTCATTTCAATAAAAATAGGTGCTTTAGTGACAGGCCTTAAGTGGCACGAGCTCTACAACTCTTGGGCACATATTCGCATGACGGATATATTCAAACTACCCATCTTGCAGGTGCTATTACCGGTAATGTTGGGTTATTTGGTGGTTGCATTTGCTGTTGCCTTAGTGACATACGTAGTTACCTTAATAATGCTTAGATGGATAAAACCGGCCATAAAAAAATGGCGCAAAACTGTCCAAAAATAACCATATCTTATACCCGCTAATTTTACCCTTTGACCTTGAAAAAAACGGAAAAATATTGTATATATAAATTGCCGATAAGGGCAAACCCGTTGAAAGGCGGGGGCGCAAAGCCACAGGCCTAAAGTAGCGCAACAAGCCGTTGCTCTTTAGATAAGGGCTCGCCTAAGGCGAGAAAGCAAGTGAGGCAGTTGGAGCTATTATGGCAGCTGGGTTGCTCGGGGGTGTAACAGCCCTTATCGGCTCGTTTTAATGAACTGTAGGAAACCGCAGGTTTAAGCCTGCGGTTTTTCATTTTCTATGGATTGTTATAATCTTGCCTTAAAGTCTGAAAAGAGCGCTTAATTGCTACTTATACCGAATAGCACACTATTAACATACATTACGAAAAGTAAGAATATATATACTGGAGTAAGAAGCTTTATGCCAATTCACAGGTTTTTTAATAAATGCGGAAAAGCTATAGCCATATTAGATAACTAGGCTATTCATGCCATATATGAAAGTTAACATAAGATATATTATAGGAAGTAAGGAGTATTTGTGAGAAAGCCCGCATTTTCAGGGGAAAATCTTTTCCGGGGTATTCTCTGTCTGAATAAGGATTTCTCTAATAGCGGTTTCCCGATGATTTTTCGGCTTGGTGGTATGCGAACGACTATCTAGAATGACTATCTATCGGCACTCTTGTCGTGCCGTTTTGCGGATTCATTTGGAACTTTTTGGGTGATATTTTAGGGGCGTTTTTAGTTATTTTGGCTGTTTGCAGGTTGATGTGGTCCGGGCTGGGTATAATGAATATTAAGAAAATCTAGGAGTATTTTTCGGATATACACAGAAGGCTCTAAATGGGCTTTTTGAGCCCAATTCAAGACCTCAATCCACTGATCCTTGGTTAACCGCACGTTAATCGTTTTAGTGTATTTAATCACTTTTTTGGGGCGTCCTTTTTTCTGAATATGCTTCACAGAAACCTCCTTTTATTTAGATCTTTATTTTTCTATCTTAAAGGGTAAGATTTTGTGCTATTGTATTTTTCAGTATACAAAAAACCACGAAAAAACACAAAAAAAGTATAGCATATTTACATACCTATGTAAAGCGATTATTTCTTGCTAGATAACGCTATTTTTTTAATCTTGAGGTTATTGGTAAATCTCGGCAAAAGGCTTAAGGGGGCGATATTAGGTTTTACTTACTACCTTAATACCGCTTCGACGTAGGGCTTTAATCATGCGTGCTTGAGCTTCTAGGGGGGTTTTACCCTCGGTAAGGTGATTTATGTATATGGCAGCATATCCTCGCCTATTTCGTATTTTAAACGTTTTTATCTGTCTTAAAGTTATAGGCATGTGTTCCCTCCTTTTTTTAGGCGCAACAGGTCTTTATGGCCTTTCTTAGCCTTTTTTCTGGTCGTCTTTACTTGTATCTTGAGGGGTGTTTTTTGACTGGCTCGTTATTTCTTTACCCGTATCAGCTAAAGGTTTATTATTCAGTTGTGTGAGTTCTTGTGACTGCCTTGAGCTTTCCCCGGAAGGGTTTTTATTCAATTCGGACGCCTTTGCCTTTTCAAGCAACAGTTTACACTCTTTTTCTTTTTCTATTAGTTTTCCTTTAAGAGTGATATTTTCCGCTTCAAATATATCCATAGCCGGTTTTTGCTGCTCATACATTTCTTTTATTTTTGCTATTTTTCCTCTTAAATCAACCTCAATTTCCTTTGCTTCCTTTAATTCACTGGTTGTGGCCGCAAGGTCTTTCTTGAGTTTATCTGCTTCGGTTTGTGACGTCGAACGGTCAAACTCGACCTTCTGAATTTTCATATTTAGCGAGATGATCTGTTTCTTTAGCTCAGCGATGTCTTCCTCTTTTTGCTTTCTATTTTTCGATTCAGTTAAAGAAAGAAAGAACGCGTATCCGGTCAATGCGATTGCGCCTATCGCGATAATTAGTACTAATGGCATTATAGGGTACCTCCTTACGTATTATTCTTGTGAACTGTGAGTTAGGTGTTTTTCAACAAATTCGATAATTTGTTCCTGTATTTGGGGTGTAATATTGTAGAACTCTAATCCCATCGCGGGGGCTTCTATTGGCTGTATTTCTTGGTCAGCTTCCCATATCACCCGCGCATCAAGTTCTACGATTCCCGGTGTCGGCATTAAATGAAGTTTTATCTGCAGTATTTCGCCGATTGCAAATATGCGATCAGCGATAATAAATGCGCCGATAGCGCTTAAGTTAAAAATTTTACCTTTGTAATAGGTCTCTTTGGGGGAAAATTTCTGTTTATATTCAATAGCGTTCTGTAGCGGGATCCGTTTAAAGCGTCTCCTCAGCCGCTGCTCTAGAATGTGGCCAAAAGTTTCCTCTTCTTTAAAACTGTTTACCGCCGTTTCCTCTGTGTCATAATAATCAAATACCTTATCCATGCCTACTATAGAGAAGAGTTTTTTGACGTGTGAAGGAACATTACAAAGCTTGAGTTTTCCTTTATGATTGAGTACGTTTTTATACGCTACGGCAATGAGAGATATTCCTACGTAATCGATCAGATTTATTCCCTCGAAATTACAGAGAATACTTTTTGATTTGGTAACCAGGGCCCAACCCACTGTTTCAACAAAATCAGAAGCGTTAATGTCAATGCTGCCTTCCAGATCAAGAATCACCACGGCACCGGATTCTCTTACGTTTATTTTCATAGGACAATACTTACTATAGATAAAAATAGACAATAATAACCAAACAACTGAAATTTTTTAGCGATCAGTACTTTTCGTACGATAAAAAGCGTTATCAACCCAACGATAAACGCGCTGATTGATCCTATGGCAATCTGTATCCCGCTTATCGGCATAGAACGTATTTCTCTGGCTTCAAGCAGAAAAGCCCCCAGAATAGCCGGTATGGACATTATAAACGATATATCAAAGGCTTCCTGCGCTATAAAGCCTCTTCGTAGGGCAGTTACTATAGTAATGCCTGAACGGGATATACCGGGTAAAACCGCTATACCTTGCACGAATCCTAAAAGCGTACAGTCACGCCAGCTTAGGTTTGTGACAGTACGTTTACCAGCGGCCATTTTTGCGGTGAAAAGGATAATTGCGTTGATAAGGAGGCATATTGTTACGACGTATTTATGTTCCATGTTTTCTTTCAGAAAATGTTTTATGAGCAGCCCAATAACACCGGTTATGAGAGTGATGAAAAATAGGCGTAAGAGAAAAGTGCGCTGGGAAAGTAATATTATTATTTTTTTCCAGAAGAAAACGAGAACAGCGCACAAGGTTGCTAAATGCAGTAATATAATATAAGAGAAAATACTGGCATCTATAGGCACCAGACGGTTCAATATATTAAGATGCCCGGAACTGCTGATAGGCAAGAATTCTGTTAGTCCTTGTATGAGGCCAAACAGTAAAGATTTCATTGACGGTTAGCCTTTCATTAAAAGGAATACGAAGAATATCAAAATAATCACGCTTAAGCCAAGAACCCAGTATTCCCATGGAAAGGGGGCATTTCCTGGCGGGATTTCCTTTAACGTGGGCACAGGGGTTAATTCAATCGGTTGCTCAGCGGGTACTTTTTGTTGTACCGGGATTGCGGCTGGTTTATCCATAAGCTGCCCCAAGAATTCCCTACACTCGTTGCATACGCAGAGATGCTCCTCTACCTCGCGAATTTTATCTTCGGCAGCCGTATGTTTAATGTAGGCTGGGATAATTTCTTTTATTTCGTCGCAAAGCATACGCCGTTATTGTGGTCGTTTCTTTTTGAGTATTCTTCTGCGTTTTTGTGATGGTTTAGTGTAATACTGACGTTCGCGAAATTCTTTGATAATCCCTTCTCTTTTGCACTGCATTTGAAAATGGCGCAGCGCGCGTTCAAAATCTTCACGTTTTTCAATTCGTACTTCTGCCATACTTTCCTCCTTTGGCCATATTATATCAGACAAAAACAATGCGGCAAGGAAATAATTATTGAAAAACAGCCGCGTTAAGCTGAAGGGAAATCTCTTACTATTTCTATTAGAGGAATTATATACACAACAATAGCGTTATAACAAGATATTTGTTTTTAGAGAGGTATTTTCCTGTCTGCCCTCTGGAGTACTGTGTCTATTATGTGTTGCGCGCGAAGGATGGTCAGAAATGTCCGGTTATTTTTGGCTGAAAATCACCTAATTTTTTTGCACCGATTGATCTCCTTTCCTAAAATCCCTTGGTAATACAAAAATAAACCTACTTCCTTTTTCAGGCTTATTCTCCACCCAGATCCGACCCATATGTAACTCAACGATATCTTTGGCGATTGGTAAACCAAGGCCCGTATCTTCTATGTTCTCTGAAGTAATACATTCAAGCTTATCAAAAATCTTATCTTTATGTTTTTCGGGTATACCGGGCCCGGTATCAGAAATTTCAAAACATAGCTTATCCCCTTTACCGATAAGTTTTATACCGACCTCTCCGCCTGTGGGGGTGTATTTTATGGCATTGTTAAGAAGATTAATTATTACTTTAATTATCTTATCCCGATCACCCCAAATCATACTGACATCATTTTGTATATCCTTTTTAATAAAAATATCTTTCTTTACCATTTCTTTTTCATAATCAACCAATATTTCATTTACTAAAATTACCATATCAAAATTCTCTCTGTGCATTCCCATCTTACCTGCTTTTATTCTAGGAATAGCCAGTAAGTCTGTAACAAGTTTGATGAGTCGCCCAGCACTTTCTTTGGCGTTTAATAAAACATTCTTCTGTTTAGAGCCCGTATCTCCTGCATGTCCGTCAATAATTCTGCGTAGGGACTTTTTTATCACCGCTAAATGATTTTTAAATTTATGGGAAACATTTGCCACGAAAGCGGATTTGCGTTTATCCATTTCTTTTAATTTCTCGTTCGCCACAGTCAATCCCTTCTCGGCCTTTTTGCGTTTGGTAATGTCGCGGATGTTACATTGGATTACTTTCGTATTGTCAACTTCATACAGATTGCTAACAAATTCTACCTCAATAAGTCGGCCATCCTTTGTTTGAAGCGGCAAATCTTCATGGCGGATATATTTTTTAGTTTGTAATTCTTGGAAAGCAGTTTTACATTTATCGGTATCTATAAAAGCACCCATTTCCCATAGTTTCTTACCCAAGAATTCTTCGCGGGAATAAGCCAACATATCTATCAAGAACCGATTGACTTCCCTAATTTGGCCTGTGTATGCATCGAGAATTAATATGCCGTCTTGGGCTGTTTCAAAAAGTCTGCGAAAGCGAACTTCAGAATCTCGCAGGGCATCCTGTAGGCATCTTTGTTCAGTGATATCGCGCCAAACACTTAAGAACATATTCCGGTTTTTATAACGAATTAAGGAAAGCCACATTAATAGCATCTTCTTTGAGCCATCCTTTGCCTGGATAGCCGTCTCAATTTCATGATATCCCTTTTCTATGACAATTTTGCTTAGTTCCTTAAATGCTTCTTGTTGCTCTTCTAGCTTAAGACAGACAAGAATGTTAAAATCCTCTGTTTGGTTCGCTTCGTCTATTGTGTAGCCTGTAATTTCCTGCATTCTTGAATTGAATACTTCAAAATGGCCCTGCGCGTCAAAGACGGCTATGCCGTCGCTGATCTTATTAATAATCAGATGCGAGTCTAAAAGATCTCTGAGGATTCCTCTCTCTATATTTTTACGCTCAGTGATATCCCGAATAATTCCCCATACCCCCAAAGGTTCTCCCTGCTTATTTCTAATCAACCAAACTTTCAGAGAAACAGGAAATACTGTGCCGTCTTTTTTGATATATTCTTTCTCGTATTCACCAGAACAGTCTTTTTTAAGTACCAGATTCTTTATAATCTCTTCTTCTCTTTTGTTCCATTTTTTTGAGGTTAATTGTTGGTGGGTCAGTTTTTTGATTTCCTCCTCGGAATAACCAAACATACCTCGATAAGCCTGGTTAACATCAAGAATGTTACCTTTCATATCAGTTAGAATCAGTCCATCTTTGAACGAGTCATATAAGCTATGATATATTTTTTCTTCTTTCTGTTGAATGACCTCTTTAAACTTTTCTATAGAATCTTTTATCGCCTGTGCATGACCAATAATCTTTTGTATGATTTCTAACGGAATTGGCAGGCTAGACACTGGGTCAATCGCATTTCGTAGCATTAACTCTATCGCATATATATCGTGTCCGAATTGATGCTTAATAAGTTGTTGTATAATAAGATTGAGAGAGATGCTGTCTTGGGACTGAGTAAAATTTAAGCTTTCCTTTGAAGTTTTGATTATTGGATTAATAGCATATTTTATGTCTTTCGCATAAGTTAAAATCTTTTTTGCTTCTTGCGCTGACATAGCTTCTTGGCTTACAAGACAATGTTGACAAATAAGAATTATCGTACTTATGCTATCGCTCACATGACGATAAATAGAGCTCCAGACATCCTTATTAATAATAATTCCTTCACTTTTTATATGTTCGTAGAGCTCGTTTCCCGTAGACCAAGGATTAGTCATACCAAACTTTCTTTGTGGATTCAAGGTAACCACGCAGTGCAAAGATTATATCTAGATATATGATAAGTGCAATCAACGTTTTTTAAGCTACTGCTCTATTGATATTGTATCGCGACGGAAACAATGTCCTAAGCCTTTATCTCCTTGGGACATAAAAATAACGCTGAGTATGTTGGAAATCAGTGCCACAATCGAGAACTGGAATATTGCCTTCGCCCATGGATATCTAATAAATTTTACGGCCTAAGGCTAGAAAATTTTTTAAGTATATGGGTGTTTCGGGGAAACTATAACTAATACTTTTCTAGTGAAGCATAAAAAAGTATTAATTAGTAAGGATTGCTGGCTGAACGATGTTAGAAACTGTTTGATGGGGGCCTATCGCTGGTTTCCCTTATAAACCGGTTATATTCTTTACACCGGTTGCCTTAAGATTCTAAGGGAATTGTTTTGCTCTTTCAGCCGCGCCTATCTTAACGTCTGTTTCTGTTTTTATCTTTTCGCAATAAGAAACGTTTTCGGAAACGTCAATATTATTATTGTGTCCCTGCTCTTTTAACTTAAAAATAGCATCTGAAAGATAAGATTCTGCGGTGACATAGAATTCTTCCGCTTCATGGGGATTTGAAGAGCACTCTGCCTTGTCTAGCCAGCTCATGGCTTTTTTATAGCTTACATTCGCCTCTGCTAAGCTGTGACTTTGAGATAATTCTCTGCGATACGATGTTTTACACGTAGCGCAGCCGCTAAGCGAAACAACGACAATTCCTAAAATAAAAATACTAAATCCTTGAATACATTTCTTCATCCCATTCACCTCCTTGCCCAGAAAGGGTACACCAGCCAATCCTTTATGGCTGGGTGTTAGCGCAGAAAGCGCATACCAAACCATCAATTTGGTTTGGGTATTTGCCCAGAAAGGGCACACCCGCGAAATTTGGCCACAAGGCTACACCAACGCAATTCCTCTTAAGCGTTGGGTGGCGCTAAGCGCGGGGTGCTAACACCGTTTTGGGGCTGGCTATCAACAACTAAAATTAATGATTTGTTTTTCGTCCTCTACCTCTTTTAAGTTTGACTTTCCAACTTATTATTATATCAACAAAGCTTCAGCAGGAATGTACGCATGGAACATTCCAGATATCTTTTGCATATTCTCTTATTGTTCTATCACTTGAAAATTTACCTGATTTAGCTACATTAATAATTGATTTCTTCGTCCACTCTTTTTTATCTGCATAAAGCTGGGAGGCCTTCTCCTGTTTTACGCAATAATCATCAAAATCCGCACAGACAAAGAAGCGGTCGCCAAAAAGGAGGCTATCTAAAATCGGGGCAAAAAGATTGGGTTCGCCCGGAGAAAAGAAATTGCTTTGGATAAGTCCAATTATCTCCTTAAGCACCACAGAACGATTAATATATTCCTGCGGATTATATCCGGATGCTAATATTTTCTCAATCTCTTTAAGCTTTAAGCCAAAAATAATTATATTGTCTTCACCTACAGCTTCAGCTATTTCAATATTTGCCCCATCATGGGTCCCAATGGTCAGGGCACCATTCATCATAAACTTCATACAGCCCGTGCCCGAGGCTTCAGTGCCTGCGGTTGAAATCTGTTCGGAAAGGTCACTCGCCGGGAAAATACGTTCCGCCAAAGAAACACGATAATTCTCCAAGAATACTACCTTTAATGTATCGCCAATAGCTTTATCGCTATTCACCACGTCCGCGACACTGTTAATAAATTTGATTATAAGCTTGGCCATAGAATATCCGGAAGCAGCTTTACCAGCGATAATAAAAGTCCTCGGGACAAAACTTACTCGTGGATTATTTTTAACCTTTAGGTACTGCGCTGCGATATAAAGCCCAAACAAAAATTGCCTCTTATATTCATGAATTCTTTTAACCTGTATATCAAACATAGAATCGGGGTTTACACGAATATTGGTATTTTTATAAATATATTCGGTGAGATGATTTTTGTTTGTCTTCTTTATCCACTGCCAACTCTTACAAAAATTACTATCATCTTTTAAAACGTTAAGTTTTTCCAATTCATAGAGATCAGTAACCCACTTATTACCGATTGCCGACGTTATTAATTTAGAGAGCTTAGGATTGGATTTCTGTAGCCACCTTCTTTGGGTAATGCCGTTAGTCTTATTATTGAACCTTTCCGGAAAAAACTCATAGAAATCCTTAAAAAGTTGTTCCTTAAGAAGCTTTGTGTGCAATTCTGATACGCCGTTTATCGAGTGTGAACCGATTACAGCCAAATTGGCCATACGGACTTTATTAGGATATCCCTCTTCAATAATAGACATCCTTCTTAGACGATCCGTATCTTCGGGGTACCTTTTGGCCACATCTTTCAGAAAACGCATGTTGATTTCATAAATGAGCTGCGTATGCCTGGGCAGAAGACGCTCTAGGATTGGAACAGACCAACATTCAAGAGCTTCCGGCATTACCGTGTGATTTGTGTAACCAAAGGTCCTCACGGTTATATCCCAAACAATATCCCAATCTAGATTCTCTTCGTCAATTAAGATACGCACGAGCTCAATCATTGCCAAAGAGGGATGAGTATCGTTAAGTTGAATTGCTGTCTTTTCAGGAAAAGATTTAAAATCGGAATTATCTTCCTTGAAACGACGGATAATATCCGCGATTGAGGCAGCAGTAAAGAAGTATTCCTGTTTTAAGCGCAGTTCCTTACCCTGGCTTGTGTTGTCTCTTGGATAGAGAACCTTGGAAATATTTTCCGAGAGAACCTTGTTGTAAACCGCATGTTCATAATCACCTTCGTTAAAATGTTTTAAATCAAATTCAGTGCTGCTACGCGCAGACCAAAGTTGCAATGTATTTACAATATCGGTTTTATACCCTACAATTGGAATATAATAAGGTACCGCCAGAACATCTTCAGTATCAACCCATTTAACTCGTGACTTTCCCTTTTCATCATTAAACGTTAAGGTACGGCCGCCAAAACTTACCTTCACCGCACACTCAATTCTAGGAAATTCCCAGGGATCACCTTTATTAAGCCAGGCATCAGGATATTCCGCTTGAAAACCATTTATTATTTTTTGATTAAAAATCCCATATTCATATCGGATGCCATAGCCATGGGCCGCAATACCAAGAGTAGCCATCGAATCAAGGAAACATGCCGCCAATCTTCCTAAACCGCCATTTCCAAGACCCGCATCCTGCTCGCAGTCACATATTTCTTCAAGGTCAACCCCCAATTCCTTAGCAGCAAGTTTTGTCTCATTCCATAGACCTAAGTTAAGCACATTAGATCCAAGGAGCCGGCCAATTAAAAACTCCAAGGATAGATAATAAACTCTCTTTACGTTTTCTTTGTGATATTTCTGTTGCGTATTAATCCAGCGCTCAATAAGCCTGTCTCTGATGGCGATGGCCAAAGCCATAAAATTATCATTACTGGTTACGCTATATTGATCTTTGGCAAGCGAGTATTCGCGGGTAGCAAGAAAAGAATGTTTAATACCCTCCTTAGACATATCTTTGCCGATATTAAACCAAGAATTGACGTCTATTCTGCTCTGCGCCGAGAATTTTATCCTAAGAAGAGATTTTACCCTGGTAGAAAGCTCATTTTTGTCAAATGGTTTAGAAATAAAATCATCGCAACCTGCCTCTACACCTTTTCTCCTCTCTTCTTCTCCCGTTAAAGAGGTGATCATAACCACAGGCAAAAACTGAGTCTCCTTTGTAGATTTTATCTTCTTGCATACTTCATAACCATCAAGTTTAGGCATCGTAACATCTAACAGAATAAGGTCCGGATGGTTTAAGTCCACCTTAGCCAGCGCTTCTATCCCATCCACCGCCATTATAACATCGTAGCCGCGCGGGACGAGCAACGCCTCGAGAAGTTCAAGGTTCTTCGGTTCGTCGTCAACACAGAGAATTACCGGCTTTTTATCAATCATAATGCCTTTTTGAATATCAACCACAATCCTTGAATGTTTTTAAAATGAACCCCATAATAAATGACGGAGTTTCTTTTAAAAATTTATCAAGGTTCATTCCTCCGAAACCACACTGTTCTTCTTCGCTCTTGGCGAGGCAAACTGTCGTGCTTCGAAGAAACGGCTCCTGCGAAGCTCTCTATCAGCATATTTAGTCCAAAGGAGCGAAACAGAGCCAGAGATTATTCGCAAGCGGCGAAGGAGAATAAATACTTCTCTATTTCCCTTGGCATATCTTGAGATTGTATGCTTATCTGTCATTTGAGGAGTGGCTGCATACTATGGTAAAACCAAGCAGTTCCTCCACTATTGATATAAGTAAAGAGGCTTGCTTAGAGACGGTATCAATTGCTTTTTTTTGCTCATCATTAAGAGATCCGTGTGATCCATTATTGAGCAATGATAAGTTTCCGCTAATCACCCCAAGCGGTATACTCAGTTTATGCGAGATAAGAGTTAAAGTATCCTGTTTTAGAAATTCTTCCACGCGTGCCGTAGTAACATCACGTAAAATAAAAACAATACTTAAGAGCTCTCCGGCTGGATTCTTTATCACATTCAAATTTACCTCTAAGTATAACGCCTCTATCGCTTCTGTTTTTTCGCGTACTACATCAAATATTTTATGCGCAATCGTTAAATCCACAAGAGCTTCTTTACTTATCGAAACAGAATAATTCATAAATAGCGTTTCGACCAAATTGACATTCGTCGTATCGGAAATATTTAAATACTTTAAAATCACCTCATTGCTATCTTTAATTAAATAATCCGGGCTGCAAATAGCAATACCGTCGCTTACTTTATCAACCACTGCCTTAAATTTATCCTTTTCCTCTAACTGCCTGCGGTAATAGCTTATTTTGAGTATAGACTTAACTCTTGCTAATAATTCAATCTTGCCAAAGGGCTTGGAGATAAAATCATCGCATCCTGCCTCAAGGGCTTTTACCTTATCTTCGGTCTCCTTAAGCGCGGTTACCATTACCACCGGTATCGCTTTAGTCTTTTCATTAGCACGTAAATTCTTGAGCACTTCTAATCCGGACATTTTAGGCATCATTATATCTAACAGAATCAAATCGATTTGATTTTTGCCAAGTTTTCCTAGCGCTTCTTCACCACTTGTCGCCTTGACAATTTCATATCCCTGCGGGACAAGATATGCTTCGAGAAGTTCAATATTTTGAAACTGGTCATCAACGACTAAAATTACTGATTTGTCTTTCATCCTCTATCCTCTTGAATTTGACTTTTCAACATATAAAAAAATCACTTAATAAATTGACTGATTTCTCTCGCAAAGGTACGCGTATTTATCGGCTTACCTATGAATCCGCTGTTAGTGATGACGCTTATCTCTTCTTTACCTTCCGCCATTACAGAAGCAGTCACAAAAACTATTGGAATATCGCTCGTCTCTTTGTCTTTACGCAATATTCTAGCAGCTTCGCTACCGCGCATATCCGGAAGCCGCACATCCATAATTATGATATCCGGTTTTTCTCTCTTGGTAATAGCAATCCCATCAGTAGCATTTTCAGCTTCAAATACTTCAAAGCCAGCGACCTCCAAAAGGTCTTTTTCCAGCATGAGATTATTTCTATTATCATCGATAATTACAGCTTTCTTCTTCATCTCAAACCTCCTTTTTGGAGACAATGGGTAGAGTAAACTTGACTCCGGTCCCTTTATTTAGCCCCCCTGATTCTACAGAAAACTTACCACCGTGCAACTCAACCAGCTTTTTAGAAAGCGGTAAACCTAGACCCGTCCCTTCAGTTACTCGGGAATATGGAGTATCGACACGGAAAAACCCTTCAAATATTCTCCCCATGTTTTCAGGTGCAATACCAATCCCCGTATCCCAGACCTCTATTTCTATCCCGGAATCAGCTTTCTTCGCCCGCATGCCGATTTTACTACCCTCGGGGGTAAATTTAACTGCGTTTGAAAGCAGGTTGTAAAGTACCTCTTTTATCTTAAGCTCATCCCCTTCAATATTCGGCAGATCGTCGGCTATTTCAAGCAATACTTCAATCTTCTTTTTGCTAACCATATCCGCTACCAGCAGAGAAATCTCATTTAATAGGCTTTTCATGGGTAAGCTGGATAATGCCAGCTTCATCTTTCCGGATTCAACTTTTGCCATATCAAGTATCTGATTTATCAGTAAGAGAAGGTGTTTACCGCTGGTTAAAATATTATTCACGTATTTTTTCTGCTTCTCATTAAGCGGTCCAAAAGTCTCGTCGAATAATATCTCAGAGAAACCATTAATGGAGTTAAGCGGAGTTCTGAGCTCATGCGACATATTGGCCAGGAACTCGGATTTTGCCCGGGTGGTACGCTTTAACTCAACGGCCAACTTCTCTAACTCTTCGTGGGTCTTTTCCAGTCCGGCTTCTATCTCCTTACGCTCGGTGATATCCTCGATAGC
>JBAWWL010000018.1:0-19814 GCA_037146775.1 Candidatus Omnitrophota bacterium
TTTGATAAATCGCACTGCTCCCTAAGGGGTAGTTGCACAAGTGCCGAGGTAGCTCAGTCGGTAGAGCGAAGGACTGAAAATCCTTGCGTGGGGGGTTCGATTCCCTCCCTCGGCACGTTTTCATAATTCGTAAGATTTTTATGGGCTATGAGGGCTAGGTTTAATTCTTAGAAAACATCGGATCCACGAAAACCAAAGAACTTTGCTTCGCAAAGCGTGGATACGATTCCCCGCCTGCGCTTGCAGAAACTCTCGCGAATATAAGCTTCGGCGGGCAAGCCTCCCTCGGCACGTATTTATTGATCAATAATTTTGCGTGTTAAGAGAGTATCTCGTTATTTGAGAATAACATCGGATGCAATATTAAGAAGCTTTTGCTTTCGCAAAAGATTGCATACGATTCCTTCCCTCGGCACGTTTTCATAATTCGTAAGCTCTTTGTAGGCTATGAGGGTTGGTCTTAGTTTTTAGATAACATCGGATCCACGAAAACCAAAGAACTTTGCTTCGCAAAGCGTGGATACGATTCCCCGCCTGCGCTAAAACTTCCTTCTTCGCTCTTCGAGCTTCGAAGGACAGGTCGGCGGGCAAGCCTCTCTCGGTGAGTATTATTTATCAAGGAAGCGTTCTTTGTCGGAACCATTATAGTGGAAAAACCTCAGGCTAAGCTTCAAAATCTTTCAGTTTTTTTCCCTGCTTATAACGAACAGGACGTCATTAACCGGACAATTGAAAACGCACTGCATATACTTCCTGCTTTTGCCCAGTGTTTTGAGGTGATTGCGGTCAATGACGGTTCAACCGATAAAACTGCCCAGCACTTGAGCGAGTTATCAAAAAAATATCCGCTACTTCGCATAGTAACGCACTCTACCAATCAAGGCTACGGCGCTGCCATCAGATCAGGATTGATGAATTGCAAGCATGATTATATATTTTACAGTGACAGTGACGGCCAGTTTGATTTACGTGATATAGGGAAGCTTATCCAGCTCATCGATTCCTGTGATATTGCCGCTGGATTCCGATCAGAACGCCGAGATAGTTTGCACCGAATTATAAACGCGCATGCCTATAACAGTTTTGTGCGTCTATTATTTGGCTTGCCGATCAAAGATATAGATT
Organism: Candidatus Omnitrophota bacterium; assembly: GCA_037146775.1. Taxonomy (GTDB): domain Bacteria; phylum Omnitrophota; class Gorgyraeia; order Duberdicusellales; family 4484-171; genus JBAWWL01. The sequence continues at coordinate 1,126 of JBAWWL010000018.1, forward strand.
GCGCTTTCAAGTTGATCAAAAGAAATGTTATTAATACAATTACTTTGAAAAGTAATGGAGCGTTTATCAGCGCTGAATTACTGCTCAAGGCAAGAAAACAGGGATTCATTATTAAGCAATGTGCGGTTGGGCATTTACCTCGCGAAGGAGGAAAACCGACCGGTAATAAGCCACAGGTAGTTTTGAAAGCCTTTGCGGAGTTGTTTCGCTTATGGAAAGAGCTCAGACAATAAAAGATATAATCGTCCTTCTTCTTGTCGCCAGTTTCGTGTTACTGTGGAATTTGGGCACAGGCAGCCTGACTTCGTGGGACGAGGCTGTATACGCACAGGTGGCGAGAGAAATTCTCATCTCCAACAATTGGGTCGATCTGACATATATGGGTGGCGCTTGGAGCGATAAGCCGCCGCTGTGTATGTGGATGACCGCAATATTTTATAAACTATTTGGCGTGAGCGAGTTTTCCGCGCGCTTTTTTTCGTCTTTATGCGGTATTGGTACCATAGTTGTTACCTATGCATTTGCAAAGAAGTTATATTCTCGAAAAACAGCGTTGGTAGCAGCATTGATGCTTTTGTCTACTCAGCATTTTATCTGGTCGGCGAAGGTATCCATGCTTGATAGTGCGCTTACTTTCTTCACTATTTCTTCTTTCTTTTGCTTAAAAAAGGCCGAAGATAAAAAGATATACCTCTTTTTTTCGGTATTAGCTTTCGCATGCGCTTTTTTAACCAAAGGCGTGGCTGCGCTTGTAATACCATTCGTTGGGCTCCTTTATCTCTTCTCAACAAAAAGAACCTCGGTTCTCAAAGAGCCGATATTCGTGATAGGATCGTTGGTGTGTCTGGGTGTTGTTGTCTGGTGGCATTGGGTGGCCTTTTCTCATTACGGGAAAAACTTTGTGAGTGGTTACTTCACGACTCATTTTTTTAACCGTACTACTACCGCCCTTGACGGCCACACCGGCGGTATTTTTACCTATTTCAAGGTTTTGCCCAATAAAGGCCGGCCGTGGGGGGTGTTTGAACTTATCGCTCTCGTTGCTGCCGTTTGGCAAGTCTTCAAGAACAGAGAGAAAAAGCATATTTTTCCTCTTCTGTGGGCTATTTCTGTCTTTATGATTGCAAGCATAGTCAGGACCAAGTTACACTGGTATATCATTCCCATATACCCGGCTTTGGCGATTTTGTTGGGGTGGGGGCTCTGCGCGCTTTTTAAAAGAAACGCGGTCCCGGTGGCTATACTATTGGCAGCGAGCGGGTTGTTTTATCTGTCAAGCCTTAAAGGAATTCTTAACCTTGACTATACTCCCGAGACGAAAAAGATAGCTTATATTACCCGGCAGAAACTTCCTCGTGGCGAAAAGGTTTTCCTCTACGGAATCAGCGACCCGGCGGCGTGGTTTTATTTTTCTCTTATCGGCAACAGCATATCCACAGAAGCGGAACTTAGAAACTTATTAAAGCAAAAAGATAGATATATCGTTTTTGAGAAAAATACTTTTAACAGTTTTCCAAAATCAGGCTTTGTGGTGTTAGCCGAGAATTTAAACCTTATTGTAGTCAAAACCGAATAAACTAAGTACTGGACAGATAATTTTGAAAAGTATATAATTATCTTTGGAGGTCACTTAAGTGCGGAAATTACTTTTGGCCTTTTTACTTACGGTCTTGCTTCCGTTTAATACCTTCGCAATTTTCCGCGTAATCGAAAAAATAGAAGATGTACGCATTAAAAGAGTCGCAGTTTCGCCTTTTGACGATAAAGTTATATATGTCGGCTCCAAAAACGCACTTTTTATAAGCCGCGATAAAGGCGCTACTTTCCGCAAAACTTACGTATTTACCGATGAAGAGATCACCCATCTTTTTGCCGACCAACATTTAACAGATATTTTATATATTACAACCACCCGCCATTTTTATCGCATTAAGGATAATGTTGAAAGGCTATATTCCGCCCCCGAGGAAACAATAATTTTAAGTAGCGCAAAGTATAAGGAGAATATTTATTTAGGTACCAGTAACGGTATTTATGTTGCGGACGAGAATGTATTAAAGTGGCGTAAAATTAGCGGATTAGACGCCGAAGTACAGGTTTATTTTATAGAGCCGTCGGAGAAAAAACTATACTTAGCTACAAGCCGCGGGGTTTATGTTTTGTCCGATAACGATACTCTGGAAAGAGTTTATGTATTACGAGATAAAGAAACGTCAGGGGAAGAGGAGAGTGGCGTCAGCGCAAACATTGTAAAAATAGATATCTTTAATAAAGACAGGGTGTGGTTAGGCACAAGCCGTGGTATTATTCTTTCTAATGATGCGGGAAGGACCTGGGAGAAACTATATATAGAGGGGGTGGATAATCTTAATATTTATTCTGTGGCTCAGACGGCCTTGGAGAAAGATACCCTTTATGTATGCGGCCCCAAAGGTTTTTTTAAAATTGATTTGGCAAATAAAAGATCTACCCAGATTTTCGAGGGATTATCTTCCTGTGAAATATTTTGGTTAGATTTTTCCAACGCGGGAGAAATCTATTTGGCAACCAGCCAAGGATTATTCGTGAATGAATATTTTACTCCGCCGTCAAAATCAGCGTCTGTAGAGGAAATGCTCAGCAAGGAGCCGTCTATAGCCGAAATTCAACAGGCAGCATTACGTTATAACGAAGTACACCCCGATAAAATAAAGAAATGGAGAAATGCTTTAAAATTTAGAGGATTATTTCCTACCTTTAACTTGGATTACGATAAAACCGTCAGTGTGTACCAAAGCGCTACGGTTGACAGGGCATATGTCGGGCCGCGCGACTGGGGTGCGTCTTTTTCGTGGAATGTAGGTGATTTAATTTGGAATACTTATGAGGACGATATTGACACCCGCAGCCGGCTTAATACACAGTTACGGCTGGATATTCTCGATGAGATCAACCGGGTATATTTTGAGCGGTTACGCATCAAAAGAGAGATAGCCCAAGCATCTTTGTCTGAAGAGGAATTTTTTCAAAAGAACTTGCGATTGCAAGAATTAACTGCTATCATAGATGGGTATACGGGAGGATATTTTTCAAAAAAACAAGAGCTTGCCGATGGAAAACATTAAACCTATCGTTCTTATATTATGCGGTGGAAAGTCACTTCGCTTGTGGCCGCTTTCGGAACACAAAAGCAAAAATTTCCTTGATATTTTCGGCTTCTCCCCCTTAGAGCTTACCATAAAAAGATTCTTAAAAATAACTACTATCGAAAATATCTTTTTTGTCGCTAACAGCAAAGAGAAAGATTCACTTAAAAAAATAAAACTTATTAAGAAAGAAAATGTTTTTTTCGAGCCGGAAAGTAAAAATACATCTGCAGCAATTTTACTTTCGGTATTGCGTCTTAAGAACAAATGTACCCCGGATAGAATTATTATCATCTCTCCGGTTGACCACTTAATTAAAGGTGAAAAAGAATTTTACAGCGCCATAGAAACCGCTTTGCGCATAGCTGGGGAAGGCTGGATTTGTACTTTGGGTATTACGCCGCAACAGCCAACGCCTAATTTCGGGTATATTCAGGTAGAGAAAAAAATCGGCAAGGACGTATTTTCGATAAAACAATTTATTGAGAAACCCACTCGTCCTCAAGCCGCAGAGCTTATCCGTAACGGCAATTCGTTTTATAATAGCGGGATGTTTATCGCGACATTAGCTACCTTGGATAGGGAATATAAGAAGTATTGTAAATATTACGAAGATTTTGCAAAGATTCTTAAAAAACCATTATTGCCCGAAAAGGCTCTCGCGCGTCTCTATAAGAACATCGATGATATTCCGTTTGATAGGGCGATAATGGAACTTACAAATAAAGTGCGTTTAGTGAAGGCAAATTTTTTCTGGAGAGATTTCGGCAGTTGGCATGCTATCTACGAAGCATTGAAAAAAGATAAATCCGGTAACGTCAAAAAGGGAAATGTCTTTACTTATAACTCAGAAAAGAACCTTATTTATCTCGATAATGTCAAAAAGAAAGTGCTGGTATTAGGCCTTAAGGACGTGTTTTTTATAGATACGGGTAAGTACACACTTCTTACCAACAGGTATTATTTAGATAATCTTAAGCCTGCCTTGAAAGAATTTAAAGCTCACGAATAACCACGGTTTTTTCGTCCAATAAAAATAATGCAATAATCGGGCAAACGTAATATAATCGATTCACGTATTGCTTTGTTGTTGTGTAGCGTAAAGAGTTGTCGTAGCGAGCAAAATAGATGATTATGTTGATGCAAAACTTGATACAGAATAAAAAAATAATTCTCTCAAGCAAAAAATTATATTTTAAAGTCAGCCCTTGTACTATCTATCAGAGATAAGGCTTACAATACCAAAATTATGAGCTATTTCTATGGTCCCGTTCCTTCTAGAAGATTAGGCTTTTCTCTCGGTGTGGATTTATTTCCCAAAAAGATTTGTTCTTTCGACTGTGTGTATTGTCAGCTTGGCCGCTTGCCGGCAACTACGCAAGAAAGGTTTTCCTGCGTTGATATGCGCGCGTTTAAGAGCGAGCTCAAAACGATTATTAAAAAAAATCCAAAGATTGATTATATTTCTCTTTCTGGTTCAGGAGAGCCAACTTTACACAGGCATTTAGATACTATTATTGCTACGATAAAAAAAGTTACCCGTTATCGATATCCGGTTTGCGTAATTACCAATTCTTCTTTACTTTATCGCGAAGACGTACGAAGAGAATTAAAAGAAGCAGACGTAGTTGTGCCTTCTTTGGATGCCGCGTCGAGCGAAACTTTCTACAAAATCAATAGACCATATCCGGGCATCACGCTTGAGCAGGTCGTTGACGGATTGTTTCGGTTCAGAAAGGTATTCAAGGGCAGTATTTGGCTTGAAATAATGCTTGTCGCCGGTTATAACGATAGCCTCGCCCAGGCCCGGCTTTTTAGCGAGATTGTAAAGAAACTCAGGCCCGAGAAGGTTCAACTCAATCTTCCTGTTCGCCCAGCCACATCGGCAATAAAATTGCCCAGTTTTCGCAGGATCGAGGCTATTCGAAAGATAATCGGCCTGCGGACCGAAATTGTTGCTTCTTGTCATAAGGAAACACAAAGAAAGCTAATTTGTACGCCGGAGAAAGCAATTATCACGTTTTTAAGACGGCGGCCGGCAACGCTGGAAGATTTAAGAAACTCATTAGGTATGACAAAATCTAATGTTGGCGCTATTTTAAGCGAACTTCTCATGCATAAGAAAATAAAGGCGCGCGTCTATTTAGGAAAGAAACATTTCGGCATATATGATTAAAGAAAATATAAAAAATATTTTGCAACAATTGCCCGTTGGCGTTGAGCTGGTTGTTGCTGCGAAAGGCAGAGGCATTGCTGAGGTAGAAGAGGTTATTTCTTCGGGAGCGAACATAATCGGAGAGAATTATGTCCAGGAGGCAGCCAAAAAATTCGCCGTGATCGGCCGAAAAGCAAGATGGCATTGTATCGGCCATTTACAGAGAAATAAAGTTAAACTCGCCGTTCAGATATTCGACGTTATAGAAACGCTCGACTCTTTTGAGTTGGCCGTTTTGCTGGATAACGAGTGTAAAAAAATAAATAAAATTATGTCGGTTTTGCTCGAGGTTAATTCCGGAGACGAAAAGCAGAAGAATGGCATTACGTTTGAAGCCCTGGATGATTTTATTGCGAAAGTAACGCCTCTCAGTCATATAAAAGCGATGGGACTTATGACTATGGGGCCGCTGGTTTCAAATCCAGAAGCGATGCGGCCTTTTTTTAGAAAGACAAAAGAAACATTTTTAAAAATAAAGAACGGATGCTCACAACCTGCGGACTGGAAATATCTTTCGATGGGTATGAGTGATACATATCGCATCGCTATTGAGGAAGGAGCGAATATAGTACGTATTGGCACGGCGATTTTTGGTCCGAGAGCAAAAGTATGAATATTAAGATAATTTTTGACAAAGAAAAAATAGATGAACGGCTGCACGCCGGCTGGGGTATCTCTTATTTGATCGGTACAGTACTTTTCGATACGGGTGAAAATGCGGCCTGGGTATTAGATAATCTAAAGATACTCGGTGTCGGCCTCGACAGTATAAAAAAAATTGTTCTTTCGCACAATCACTGGGATCATCGCGCTGCCCTGTGGCAACTTCTCTCGCTCAATAAACACATAGAAGCCTATGTCTGCCCGGATTTTATCAAAGAGCACAAAGATGCGTGCAGCAAGTATACGTTTAAAGAAGTTAATGATTTTATGCAAATTACCGAGGGGATTTATACGACCGGGCGTTTAAAAGCTACTTACAAAGGTGACACGCTCGAAGAGCAGGCGCTTATCGTGAAAACCGACAAGGGGCTTTCGGTTGTGTGCGCCTGCGCTCATCCGGGTATTATAGAAATTGTCAGTAAAGCAAAAGAAGCTTTTCCCGGCGAACGTATATACGCGGTGTTGGGAGGATTCCATCTTATGGGTAGCGACAACCGTTCAATTCAGTATGTCGTCCAGGAGTTTAAGCGTTTGAGGGTAGAAAACGTTGGTCCCGCCCATTGTACCGGTTATGAAGCAGTCCAGTTATTGCGTCAATTCTACGGAAAAAACTTTTTAGAAATCAAATCCGGCGTCTCGCTGGCCGTGTGAGTAAAAGAGGTGGTATGTTTATGCGCAATATTTTTAAAAATAATTGTTTGAGAAACGCATACGTAGCGCTGTTACTGCTTTTTTTATTCGGTTGTGCGCGTGCCGGAGATTACGCCGGCGTAAATCACGGCTATATGACAGTCGGGATAAAACAGCGTTTTGGAGAAGGGGCAGATAATAGAAAATATTATGTTACCAAAGAAGGAATAGAGTTGTTGCCGGGTGCCGGCAAAGATACTATCCGCCAGCATATTGGCGCTCCGGATAAAATACAGAGGAACAACGAGGGTTATGAAGTTTGGACATATAACGAAAGAAAACTTAAGCTTTATTTTGATAAAGAGCGTTTTCGTGAATGGGCTAACCTGTAACCGTTTGCTGAAAGGTGCCGCGTGTGTTTAAGGGGACCCTTCGATGCTTACCTTTTTGTTTAATTCCCGTACATAATTTTTTATTTCCCAGAAATCCCTGATTTTATCTTTTTGAAAGAAGCCGAAAATAGAGTTATTTTGCAGGAGCGGTTCCAAAAACTCTTTGCCGTATTGTTTGAATATTTCTGTGCCGGGTACGGGAGAAAATTCTGCCAAAGAAACCCTCGCTCCCAGCGTGTGTAAAAGCTTTACATCTTGGCGCAATTCTTCTAAATTCTGGCCGGGATAGCCGAGTAGAAGATAGACACTGAATGTTCCGTTTTTAAATCCCGCACGCTTAAGCGCTTCGATTCCTTTTACCACATCATGCGTGTTTACCTTGTCTCCCCACAGTTTTTGTAATTCTGGGTTAAGCGTTTCCAGGCCGAAATGAGGATTGGTGAACCCTGTTTTTTTAAGCAGGCTTGCAATTTCTTCGTCTAAAAACCGCATATGCAGCGCATTTGGGGTATGAAAACGCAGCGGTATATCCAGCTGTGCGATAAGTTTAAGTAGTGTTTTTGTGTAATGTGGCTCGTATAAAAGAGCTTCGTCGTAGAACACAAAATCTTTCATGCCTTTTTGAGCATAGCAGGAAATAAAGTTAAGAATTTTTTCCGGCGTTATTCTGAAGAAGTCGGGGAATAATTCTTTAATAGCACAGTAATTACAGTTGAATGGGCATCCCCAGGAAGTCCTGAACACCACATAATCAAACCGGTCATAAAAGTGTTCATAGGTGACAACCGTCGCGAAGAATTCCTCGGCGTCAAACGGTATGTCGATTGCCCTAAAGAAATCTCCAAGGCGGTTATTTTTGAAAAGAGAGGCGTAGGGAAAAGTATGGCTCGCGTGTTCATGACATAGGGTTACGTAGGTGCCGCCTATCATGATAGGGGTGGCGGGAAATTTTTCTTTTATCAGCCTCACTACTTCGATAATCCCCGGATACCAATAGGTCATGGAGGAAGTGATGAGAATATAATCGGGTTTAGTTTTTTCTAACGCAGCCCGGAAATCTTCTATAGTTATGCCGTATCGTTTGAAATAGCGGGGAATCGAACGGAATACTTCCGGTTTTTCTATAATTTCTGCATAATATTTCCCTCTGCCGAAGGTTCCCGGAATCGTTTTATGTCCGAGGCAGTCAATATAATCAACTCCAACCCCCCTTTGTTTTAGGTAAGAAAGCATGACCAGAAAACCATATGGTTTAAGCCAGAAATCATAGGCAGCAAAGTCGTAAATCCAGGGATTGATCGCTAAAATATTCATCATGGCAATTATACCAGATATGATATAATAATGAACCACATAAAAGATAAAGTCTTCTCTGGCTGCCTAGGCGAGACCCTTGGGCTTGCGAATAATGCAGTGTACTATACGCGGTAAAATGTCTAAGGGTTTTATGTCTTAAAAAACTTTACGCAGGTATACATGAACATACTTATGTTAGAAGAGATATTAAGAAAAACAATACGGCATTACGATTTACTGAAAAAAAAAGACAAGGTCATTTTGGGGGTTTCCGGGGGGCCGGATTCTTTATGCATGCTCTATCAGCTGTATCGCCTTAGAAAAGAATATAAGCTCCAGCTTGTCTGTGCACATTTTAACCATTCCTTGAGGGATGAGGCTGACAGCGAAGAGGAGTTTGTCAAAAATCTTTGCGCTTCTTTGGATATCAAATTTGTGAGCGAAAAAAAAGACGTTAAGAAATTTTTTAACGGAGATTCGCTGGAACAAACCGCTCGTAATCTACGCTTTGATTTCTTTTTGAAATGCAGCCGGCACTTTAAAATAAAAAAACTTGCGCTTGCACACCATAAGGACGATTTGGTGGAAACCGTGCTCATGCGGCTTATCCGCGGCAGCGGTTTGCGGGGCTTACGAGGATTCTTGCCCAAGTCAAAATACAGGAGTCTTACGGTGGTGAGGCCGCTTATTGAAATAACCAAAAAGGATATTATTGCGTGGTTAGAAAAAGAAGCAATAACTTACTGTATTGATAAGAGCAATTTCGAAAACACATTTTTGCGTAATCGTATACGGCTTGAGCTTCTGCCGCTTCTTACGACCATGAATCCCAATATTGTTGATAATCTTTATAATGTGTCCCGGACTATGTCTTTGGAGTATGATTTTATCTATGCATTTTGCCGAGAGAGATTTGAAACGTTACGAAGAGCCGAGACTAAGCGTTCCATCAAGTTGGATATAGAACAGCTGAAACATTTACATTCCGCGATGATACATAATATTATTCGTATCGCCATTGAAGAGTTAAAAGGAGATACTCGCCGGATAGAAGCCAAACATATAGAAGAAATTAGTGATTTGATCTTTAACCGTCCCCTGGGAAGCGAAGTGCATTTACCCCTTCTTTTGGTCAAAAAAGAAGAAAAAACGTTGGTTATTCAATCCTTGATTTTATAAGCTAATACAGTATAATAACTAAATATGAATAACAAGAAAAAAGGCTCAGATTCTAATTTTTTACGAGGAACATTCCTTTGGATTATTATTTTTTTAGGCCTTATGTGGCTGGTGAATCTGCTTAGTGCCGGTACGGGCGCTCTGGTAAAAAAGATAAGCTATGGCGAATTATACGCGTACCTGGAAAAGAACATAGAAACCCCTACCATAGAATCCGCAAAAAAGATAGAAAATAAAATTGAGGGCGCTTTTACTAAGGTAAAAGGAGGCGGATATTTTTATGCCTATGTGCCCGAAGAAGATAAAGATTTGGTGGCGCTTCTTAGGAAAAATGTGAAGAATTTTGAAATAGAACCGCCGCGTACGTTGTGGGCAAATCTTTTTTATTCCTTAGGGCCGATGATCCTTTTCATTGTATTTCTCTGGTATTTTTCCTATAAAGGCAACCAGTTGGGTTCGCGAGTGTGGAGTTTTGGCAAAGCCAGAGCCCAGATTATCGAAAAAGAAAAAGCAACTAAAATTACTTTTAAGGATGTTGCGGGTATCGATGAGGCGAAGGAAGAATTAAAAGAGGTTATCGAATTTTTAAAAGACCCGAAACGGTTTCAGCGTTTAGGGGGTAGAATTCCCAAGGGTGTATTACTTGTTGGCCCTCCGGGTTGCGGCAAGACCCTTCTTGCTAAGGCAGTCGCCGGTGAGGCTGAAGTGCCGTTTTTTAGCATCAGCGGTTCGGATTTTGTCGAAATGTTCGTTGGCGTGGGCGCATCGCGTGTACGCGATTTATTTGAGCAGTCCAAAAAGGCAGCAAAAGTAAGTGGTCGAGGCGGCATTATCTTTATCGATGAAATTGATGCTGTCGGTCGTCTGCGTTTTTCAGGTATCGGCGGAGGTCACGACGAGAGGGAACAGACGTTAAATCAACTTCTTGCCGAGATGGATGGTTTCCAAACCGAAGAGGGTATCATTGTTATGGCAGCAACTAACAGGCCTGACGTGTTAGATCCGGCCCTACTTCGTCCCGGAAGATTTGACCGTCACATTGTTATTGATGCACCGGACATAAAAGGGAGAGAAGAAATATTAAAAGTACATACAACGAAAGTGAAGCTTTCTAAAAATGTTGAACTCAGCGTTATAGCAAAACAAACACCTGGTTTTTCCGGCGCTGATTTAGCCAACCTTTGTAATGAAGCCGCTTTATTGGCTGCCCGTCGCAATAAAGATGCGGTAGAAAAAGAAGAGTTGCAAGAAGCTATAGAGCGTGTTGTTGCCGGGCCCCAGCGAAAAAGCAGGGTTATTTCGAAGAACGAAAAAGAAATTATCGCTTACCATGAAAGCGGTCACTCTTTTCTTTCTCTTTATCTACCTCACGCTGACCCTTTACATAAGGTTTCTATTATCCCAAGAGGAGTCTCTGCTTTGGGTTATACCATGCAGTTACCGACTCAAGATAGATATCTGCTTTCAAAATCAGAATTGTTAGATAGGCTTTGTGTGTTGCTGGGAGGTAGGGCCGCCGAGGATCTTGTTCTTGGCGAAGTTACCACCGGCGCTCATAACGATCTAGAGGTTGCTACGGACCTGGCTCGTCGAATGGTAACTGAGTTTGGTATGAGCGAAAAAATTGGTCATATCACTTTAGGCAAAAAAGAAGGCCCGATTTTCTTAGGCAAAGATATTGTCGAACATAAAAATTATTCCGACGAGACGGCAAAGCTGATCGATGATGAAGTGAAGAGGGTAGTCGAAGAATCGTATCTTAAATCAAAGAAAATTTTGAGCGAAAATATTGATAAACTAAAGCTAATTGCTCAGCGTCTCCTGGAAAAAGAAGTGTTAGACGCACAGGAAGTGAAAGATCTTATCGGCTTCAAGGAAGAAGGTAGCGCCATAAATCCTACACCCGCATAGCCTCTTGATACGTACCGGTTTTCGGCAATGAAGATTATTCCTCTTGAAATCGAAAACGAATTAGCAGCCAAAACTATCTTAGCTAACATCGGCACCAGCAAAGAAGGTGCTGCTATACTTTCGCCCAAATGCATTCACGCAGCCTTTAAAATAGAAGGAGTTACTTCCTGGGGTGCAAACGTTATAAAGCAGCATATGCTTTCCTTGGGTAGTGACGCCGCGATAGAACGAGCCGCGTTGGTCAAAAATATCGTTACCACTGCGGTTGTTTTCGGCAACATCAGTCAGCTACAGAAATTATGCGAGAAGTTATCTTCCCAACCATTTGGTCTGCGCGAAGTTTCTGAGAAACTTTCGTCTTGCTTGTGTGCGTTGTATAAAAAGACACTTATCTTTCGAGCGCGTAATAAGACAATATCTGTACCGCGTCCTCTTGTGTGCGGTATTATTAATGTGACACCCGATTCGTTTTCGGGGGATGGCTTATTGAACGCTCGCTTTTCGGGTCGTAGCTATGAGACAATGGTGCTGGAAAGGGCCCGCGACATGATAAGGGCGGGGGCGCGGATGATTGATGTGGGTGCGGAATCTTCTCGGCCGGGTGCCGCATCTCTTAGTGCGGCAGAGGAGCTTCGGCGGGTAGTCCCCGCACTTAAAATCATTAGAAAAGAATACAAGAAAATTATTCTTTCGATAGATACTTATAAATTAAAAGTAGCTCAGGCTGCGGTAGACTGTGGCATTGATGTTATTAATGATATTACCGCGTTACGAGCTTCTCCCCGCATAGCTTCTTTGATTAAAAAACACCATTTAGGCTGTGTCATGATGCATATGAAAGGCAGTCCGAAGACGATGCAGATCCACCCGCACTATAAGCATGTTGTCGAAGATATTATGGATTTTTTCGGTGAGCGTTTAGCATTTGCGCAACATCAAGGGATAGCCTGCGAACAGATTCTTCTTGATCCCGGTATTGGGTTCGGTAAGACTACGGCAGATAACTTAACTATCATTAATCAATTATATAAGTTTAAAATCTTTGGCCGGCCGCTTATGTTGGGGCTATCGAGAAAATCGTTTATCGGGAAAGTTCTTGATGTTGATGTAGACAAGCGGCTTGCCGGCTCTCTTGCTGCCAACACGGTCTCGTTACTGCGGGGAGCCAATATTTTACGGGTTCACGACGTCAAGGAAACCATTCAGGTGGTGCAGATTGTCTCGGCAATAACACAACAGCAATAACCATGTTTAGACTTATGTTGAACTGGAAAGCCATTTTAGAGATAGTGATACTTTGGTTTGTTATTTATCAGATATTTTTGTTTTTAAAAGGCACAAAAGCGGCATATCTTTTTAGGGGAATATTAGTACTGGTTGCATCGTTCCTTCTTTTCCAGGCATTAGGGCTTCCGGTTCTAAGCAGAATACTTACGCCGTACTCTTTTGCGGTATTTTTAATTATCATAATGATTATTTTTCAGCCGGAGTTGCGTGAGGGTTTAATACGCTTAGGCCAGCGGCACTTTTTTTATAAAGGCCTCAAGAAGGAAGAAATAGAAAAAATACTGCAAGAAATTATTTCAGCCGTGAGTGCGCTTTCAAAGAAGAGAATAGGCGCATTGATTGCCATCAAACGCGAGATGGGTTTGAAAGATTATATTGATAGCGGAATCATACTGAATGCCCAGCTCAGCTCGGAGCTATTGCAGAATATTTTTCATCCCTTAGCACCCCTTCATGACGGCGGCGTCATTATCGAAGGTACGAGGATTATCGCAGCCTCATGCCTTTTCCCTCACAGCGACAGCCTCGTTTTGGAAAAAACAATAGGCACGCGGCATCGTTCAGGGATCGGTCTTTCGGAACACTCCGACGCCTTACTGATAATTGTTTCCGAAGAAAACGGCGCAATATCTTTAGCGATCAACGGTCAGCTTACCGGTAATTTGACTTCCGATGATCTGTTGACGATTTTGAAGGGGCAGCTGGCTAAAAGCGAGTAATATGAAGTTTTTGAAGAAAATAAACCCGAAAAAGTTAATAACAGATAATTTCTGGTTAAAACTAATTTCCTTGATTACTGCTGTTATTATCTGGTTCTATATAAGCGGAGAAATAGTCAAAGGCGTGCATATATGAAATTAGGAGTTAATGTCGATCACATAGCAACATTGCGCCAGGCTCGCGGGACATCATATCCTGATCCTGTGGTTGGGGCGTTATTATGCGAATATGCCGGATGTAATTCTGTAGTCGCTCATTTACGGGAGGATAGGCGGCATATCAATGAACGCGATATTTTTCTGATTAGGAATGCGATAAAAATTCCGTTCAATTTAGAAATGTCCGTTAATCAAGCTATTGTTGCAATCGCGGTTACGTTAAAGCCGCAACAGGTAACGTTTGTTCCTGAGCGAAGAAAAGAGCTTACCACTGAAGGAGGTATTGATCTTTTTAAGTGCTATAGAAAGGTAGAAACGGCAGTGAAAAAAATGCAGAATAAAGGCATAAAAGTGAGCTTGTTCATCGATCCGTCAAAAGCGCAGATTGAGAGGGCCAAGAAAATCGGCGCCGATTTAATTGAACTTAATACAGGAAAATATTCAGAAGCAAAATCATCTGCTTCGGTAGTAAAAGAATCAAGAAAGATAAGGGAAGCAGCCCGGTTTGCGAAGGGGTTAGGTTTTTTTGTCGCTGCCGGCCATGGTATTGATTATGCGAATGTAACGTCAGTGATACGTATTAAAGAAATAGAGGAACTCAATATCGGCCATGCGATAGTGTGCCGTTCGGTATTCGTAGGTCTGGCCGCGGCAGTGGAGGAAATGCTTGCATTAATATGTCCGAAGCGCTCCGGAAAACATAATGAAATATCTTAAACGTTGGATAACTTTTTTATGGTGCATATTAATGTGGGTATCACCCGCCATACTTGCCCAGGAGCTCTCCGGTGCCAAAGAAACCTGTATGGTTATGGATGGAAACAGTATAGAAAAAGCAATTGTTATAAAATATATCGGTGAATACAATAAAAGCATTAACCAGGAGTATCAACATATAGCTGCGAAATTCGGTACCAGAGGAAAAGATTACGAAATCATGGGCCAAAAATTACTTCAGTATAATAATAAATTCTATGATGAAATAACCGTTAAGTTGTTAACTAGCCGCCAAGAACGCAAGCTCTATTTCGACATAAGCGAACCATTTGCTCAACTACGCAGGCAGCTTCGATAGTAAAACTTTTAAGTTTAAGGTTATAATTATGATTATTGGGGTTGGAATAGATATTATCAAAATCGCAAAGATGAAAAGTGCTATTGAGCGGCTAGGCGATGCATTTCTGGACCGCATATTTAATAAGGAAGAGATAAAGCATATCGAAAAAGGGAAAATTTATTATCAGCGTCTTGCCGCCCGTTTCGCCGCGAAAGAAGCAGTAATAAAGGCAGTTTCTAAGGAGTATCCTTTTACATTGAAGGATATCATTATTCTTAACAGAGAAAATGGTGCTCCGTACTGTAAATTTAAAAAAGATTTCAAGATAGACATCTTACTTTCTATAACCCATATCGAAGAATATGCGGTTGCTTGTGCGGTAGCGCAAAAGTCAGAAGTCAGAGGACAGAGGGCAAAAGTCAGAAGTCAGAGGACAGAAGATAAAATAGTAAAGAAACCCCACGCTTCCGCGTGGGGAATGGATACTACAGGCGGAAGCCTGTAGTAAGGTAGGTAGTTGTGAAGTTACCCGTGCAACTATTAAAGCGTAAGCCCGATACCCATAAAGGTGATTATGGCTATGTTTTGGCTATCGGGGGTTCGCCCGGCTTGACCGGAGCGGTTTGCCTATGTGCCGAAGCGGCGTTAAGAATCGGTGCAGGATTGGTTCGGGTAGGCGTACCTAAATCACTGCATAACATTTTTGAGGTTAAATTGACTGAAGTTATGAGCGTGCCTTTGGAAGAAAGTAGAGAGGGCCACTTTTCTGTAAATGCTCTTGCCCGGATAGAGGATATAGCAAAAAAAATTGATGTTATTGCTTTGGGCTGTGGTGCTTCGCAAAATATATCTACGCAAAAGTTAATATTAAAAATAATAGAAACCATAGATAAGCCTTTGGTGATAGATGCCGACGGGATAAATGCCCTTAGCAAAAATATCGGAATTTTAAAACGGTGCAAGAGTAAAAATATTATAGTAACTCCGCATATGGGAGAGTTTTCGCGGTTAGTCCGGATCGGCGTTGAGGAAATAAAAGCCAAAAGAAAAGAGCTTGTCAAAGATTTCGCTTTTCAGTATAATTTAATCCTCGTTCTTAAAGGCCATCGGACCTTGATAAGTGATGGCAAAGAGATCTTTGAAAATATAACCGGAAATCCCGGTATGGCTACTGCCGGCTCCGGTGATGTATTGACTGGAATGATAGCCGGTCTAATTGGCCAGGGTTTAGGTTGCCTTGAGGCAGCAAGGTTGGGAGTTTATTTACATGGTTTAGCCGGCGATTTAGCCGCAAAAGATAAAACTCAAAATTGTCTTATTGCTTCGGACATAATAGAATATTTGCCGAAGGTTATAAAAAAGTTAACAAGACGTTAGGTTGCTGGATAGTGCGCTGGCGTAGCTCAGTTGGCAGAGCAGAGGTTTTGTAAACCTCAGGTTGGAGGTTCGATTCCTCTCGCCAGCTTTATAGTTTTTAATAGCACTTGGAAGTTTTTTGTTTTATCTTTGTTCTTTGCTATTGTTAGTGACGAGGGAACAATTAGGAAGCACCTTGCTTCGCAAGAATTGTTACCTCTCGCCAGCTTTTTAAAATTAATGGATTAAATGATTAACGGATTGAGAATTGTATATAGTGATTCCGGTAAATAATTCGTTAATTTATTAATTAGTTAATGCGTAATTTATTTGGGCAGGTTCCTGAGTGGTCAAAAGTTAGATAAACAAAATGATCTCTACGATTAAATTAAATCCTGACGAAATTCGGAGTCTCTATTGGGCTAAAAAATATACTGTAGCTGAAATTGCGAATAAATTAGATATTTCTTTTTGGCAACTATATAATTTTATGCACAAGTATAATATTAGTTGCCGAAAGCATTCAGAAGCAAATTATGTTGCGAATAAAACAAAACCAAAATTTAATCTAAAAACTCATCTATCTATTGCCGATGAGAAATTAAAAATTGCCGGAATTATGCTTTATTGGGCAGAAGGAACTTTTGTAGGTAATACGGTAGATTTTACTAATAGTAATCCAGAGATGGTAAAAATATATATAAAGTTTTTAAGAGAAGTTTGCGGAGTAAAAGAAGAAAGATTGAGAGTATATCTTTATGCGTATCCACATCATAATATAGAAGAATTAAAGGCGTATTGGCAAAGTATCACAAAAATACCTTTATCGCGATTTACGCAGCCATATATAAGAAAAGGAAACAAAAATTTAAGTGGCAGAAAATTACTTCACGGTTTGGTTCATATTCGTTATAATGATAAACAACTCATCGGAGTTATTAAAAATTGGATAGATGAGTATAACGTTCTTTGGGCAGGTTCCTGAGTGGTCAAAAGGGACAGACTGTGTAATTAACGCAGCGCTCTATTGAAAAATGGAGTGTAAAAGCGGGTGAATTCAGGGAAGTCCAGCATTAATTTTTTTGAGAAGATTAGTGCTGGATAATCCTGAGCCAAGCTTTTATTAAGGTTAGGAAGATTTATCTTCCAAAACTTTAATAAAAGAAGGTGCAGAGACTATTCCGTGAGGAAGTACTTTGACTCTATGTCAGGGGAAGCCCCCGCCGCCTAACACCTTTATATTAACAGGTTATGGCGATGAGATAGTCCAAGCTCTAGGGTAACCTAGGGGTACTTGAAATCTGTTGCGCTTGCGCTTCGGAGGTTCAAATCCTCCCCTGCCCATGTTTTATTAACTTTATTAGTGTTAAGAACTTAAGGTAGTTTTCGTCTATGCAGGGTAATATTTGGATATGCTAAGAAAAGCTTCGCCGTTGGCGAAGAGCATATACAAATCCTCCCCTGCTCATGTTTTTAACAGACAACAGATTGTAAATTAAATAGAGACATTTAATATTTTTTCATGTCTTTAGTTCTTTATAATCCAGCTAATAAGTGAAACAAGGAGGTTAATATGTATACAGGTTTTGTATGGGGCATAATTTTAGCTATTGCCGGGCTCAGTATGATTCTTACCCGGATGAAACATCACGATTATAATCAAACTACAAACATTATTGGTTTTGGTGTAATGATAGTTGCCTCCGTTATGATTATTTTCAGTTTTATCAGAATAGTTCCCGCAGGAAGCGTGGGTGTAGTCGATCTTTTTGGTAATGTTTCTGAGCTAACCCGCCAACCCGGACTCAATCTGATAAACCCTTTTGCTAGGTTAGAGATTATGAATATTAAAACTGAACAGGAAACAGAAATAATGAACGTTCCATCAAGAGAAGGGCTTTCTATAGATTTAGATGTGACGATATTGTACCGGTTAGCATCTGACAAGGCAAGTCAGATATATAAAACTGTAGGTGTGGGGTATAGAGAGGTGGTGGTATTGCCGCAATTTCGTTCAGCCTGCAGGGGCGTTACGGTAAATTATGACGCCAAATCTTTATATACTTCTGGCAGAGAAGAAATGGCTCAAAAAGTTTTTAGTGACCTAAAAGGAATGCTTGAGGAGAGAGGAATTATTCTAGAAAAAGTACTTTTACGTTCAATCAAATTGCCTCCCATGGTAAGCCAAGCCATTGAAGTAAAGTTAAGAGCAGAACAGGAATCAGAGCAAATGAAGTTTGTTTTAACTAAGGAGAAACAAGAGGCTGAAAGAAAGGTTATAGAAGCCGAAGGTATAGCAAGAGCACAGGAGATAATAAATAAAACCCTTACCCCGGCATACTTGCAACATGAAGCAATTAAGGCGCAGACGGATATGGCTCGCAGCCCAAATCATACGACCGTCTACATTCCATCTGGTGATAATGGTATACCTTTAGTGCGATTCCTTGAGGATGGTTCGAATAAAAAATAAACTAAAGTGCATACGCGGGCGTAGTTTCCGCCAGAGGCGAGACCTCGCCGCATAGCGGCGGGCAATGGCAGACAATCATCTCGCTGTAAAGCGAGTTTGTTTTTATGATTGCCTGCATTTCTCATGATAAAGCTAATTGCTTGTTTGATATATAAATATAGTAAGTGCTGATGCGGGCGTAGTTTCCGCCAGAGGCGAGACCTCGCCGCATAGCGGCGGGCAATGGC
>JBAWWL010000019.1:0-12231 GCA_037146775.1 Candidatus Omnitrophota bacterium
CTACATACTCAATACTCCCCACTATATACTACATACTATATACGACATACTTTTTCTCTATATTTTTTCTCCTTTCCAACAATAAAGGCAAAGGTCTTCCTTGGGCAAACCTACCGCTTTAACCATGTCATCCAGTTTCTGATATTTAAGCGATGCCACATTCAGATCTTTAGCTATCCAGGAAACCATTTTTTTGTAGCGCGGGCTGTTTTCGTCAAGATATCCGCTGACATCCTCCATGTTTTTCTTCTCAAGAGCTTTAATGGCTTTTCTTGTTGCGAGCTCCTCGATACTTCGTGTCGAATAATTGAACTTGCAGGGAAACATAAGCGGCGGACACGCAATGCGCAAATGTATCTCCTTCGCTCCGTTTTGACGCAGCTTATGAATGGTGAAATTTTTAAGCTGTGTCCCCCTTACGATCGAATCGTCACAAAAAACAATACGTTTGCCCTCAATGATATCTTTGATCGCGACCAGCTTCATCTTGGCGATAAAATCACGGGTAACCTGCGATGGCGGTGTATAGCTACGGTCAAAACCCGGTGTATACTTAACCAGAGGCCTGCGAAACGGCACCTTGGATTGCATCGCATAGCCTATCGCATGAGTAGTGCCTGAATCAGGAATCCCGGCCACCAGATCCGCCTCAACGTCGTCACCTTGAGCTAAAAACCGGCCACAACGCTCTCTCACCACCTCGACCGTAATGCCTTCATAGTTAGATGCGGGGAAACCGGTATAAATCCAGAGAAAAGTGCATACTTGATTCCTTTTACGGCTGGTATTTTTCGATTTTACGCCTGTGTTATCAATACAGACGATTTCCCCGGGCCCTAAAATTTTTTTTACTTTAAAACCGAGATTCAAGAACGCAGTTGTTTCGGTGGTAACAGCGAAATCGCCTTCACGCTCGCCAATAGTAAGCGGCGTATACCCAAGCCTGTCCCGTGCTGCCCAGATACCATCTCTTGTCGTCAAAAGCAGCGAACAGGAACCGGAAATTTTTGAAAACATATATTCAATACCTTCAACAATAGTCTTGCCCCGGTTAATCAGCTTCGCTGTAAGCTCGGTCATATTGATTTGTCCGTCAAAAGAATCGCTGAATGACTCGCCGTCTTTAAGCATCTCACAAACAAGTTCGTGTGCATTATCGATGAAGCCATTGGTACAAATAGCAAATTGCCCGAATTTCGAATTAATAGAAATCGGTTGAGGGTGCATATCGCTGATAACACCTATACCGAGATTGCCTTTTTTAAAAAGGGGGAGCTCCTGGAAAAATTTCGATTTAAACTGACTGCCGCTAATATCGTGAATCTTTTTGTTCAAAGATCCGTCCCATACCGCCAGCCCCGCAAATTGCGTTCCTAAATGCGAGTGATAGTCTGTGCCATAATACAAAGCGTCAACGCAATCATTCTTTGCTACAACTCCAAAAATGCCGCTCATGCTACTCCTTTGTTTACACTGTGGTTATTGTGGACAAAAATTATGATAGACGCGAGAGGGTTTTATTTTAACTCTATACCTCATTTAGTCAAGACTGCTTTTTATTGTTTCATTAACCGAAATGCGGATAAAAACTTATTCAAATTTGATATCATCCAAATAAAAAGTGACCCCGCCTGGATTCAAATCCATACTTGCTACCCAGCAGAAACCACCGATAATGCGCGACATGTTCTTCCCGGCTAACTCGATAGTATATTGCGTCCATTCTTTATCCAGAATGAGCGGGCCCGAACTGGCATTATCCGAATCGCCAAACGGTCCGCTGATACCGCCTACCTTGAAATCATCAATGCGCTCTCCGCCTTTCGCGCCCTTGGCCCAGAAAGTAAGTTTGGTAGCCTTAGAAAGATCGTATCCGGCATCAATCGTACCCCAGTTATTCACCGGATTCTGCCAATACACGCCTGCCCAACGCGCACCCTGATACGCACAAGCACAATAAGATATTTTAATACAAGTACTGCCGCTATGGGTATTTTCTTTATAGGCACCATCGTACTCTATATCACCGTAATCTCCCATCCAGCCTGAAGGAATAAAATGGTTCGTTGCCGTGCCTTTATCGGTGTAGACAAAAAATGGCATATCTACGGGTTGCCGGCCTTGCGGTTTCAAAGTCGGATCTGCCTCGAATTTAATATCATCTAAATAAAAAGTACAACCTCCAGGATTTAAGTCACCGGTAGTTACCCAGCCGAAACCACCATTTACATAGGAAAGGTTTTCCCCGGCAAGATTAATAGTATATTGCGTCCAAGTATTTGTTAACTCTACTGGCCCAAATTCCACCAGCGTAGAATCAGGATATTCACCCCTTATACCGCCAACCATAAATTTCTGGATTACCTCTCCGCCTTTCGCGCCCTTGGCCCAGAAAGTTATTTTTGTCATACCGGAAAGATCAAAGCCTCCGGTCTTCGAACCCCAGTTATTGGGTAGACTCTGCCAATATACCCCTGCCCAACCCTGATTTTGAGCTTTCTTTGCGTTGTAAATAAACTGAATTGCGGTGACTCCGGAATGAGGCTCAACCGTTGCTCCTTCCTCCATCTTGATATCTCCGTAATCACCAATCCAACCGGAAGGCACATAGTGGTTCTGTTTGTCGCCTTTATCCAGATAAATCACAAACTCTTTCGCGCCATCTAAAGATTTTCCTTTTACATCCTTGGCAATGACTACTGGTTCCGTTTTTACGGGCACTCTTACTCCATATCTAGAATCATCACAGCGGTATTGATCTTGAGCCAAACCTGAATTTATTCCTGTTACCACCAACAACAATACGAACAAAATATTTTTCATCTTTACCTCCTTAATGAGACTTATATTTTTGCAAACTAAAGGTGTCGCAAAAATGTTTAGTCGAATTAATCCCGAAGCGCTTAGGTTAAATTTCCTGGCCGCAGGCCGTGAAATTTAACCTATATGTAGCCTGCTGGATAGGCGCGAGGGGTAATGAAACTTACGTTCTTTCTTTGAAAAAAAGTGTAGTTGAATTGACCTCACCCCACAAAAGGTACAACCCTTAACCCAATAGCTTACGAAACTACTGATTATAACCAAAAAATCATACTGGAATACGACAGATACGTCAAGAATAAAAATTATTTCTCATATCCACAAACCAACACAAAGCGTCTTTTTACTGCTCTTTATGTTTAACCCCTTGCGTTTTCTGAAAAGAAAGATATTTTTTTTGTTTTTTATAAAAATGAGTAGCTTCATTATTCACTCTTGTTCAATGAGTTATGGCGATTGTAAGCGGTTCCAAAAATAACCGATTTTTCTAGTTTTTGGCTTGAAAATAATCGGGTTACTATGTTATATCTATATAGTAATCTTTGACAAGCAGGTTTAAGGAAGCGATAAAGGCAAATCCCGAGAAATCGGGAGACGCAAAATCACGGACCCAAAAATAAGGGTGGCCGGGTTACCGAACTTCAAAAGACGGTAATCCGGCCTTTTTATTTTAGAGCCGGAATAAACAGTGAAACCTGTTTAAAAAAATTGTACCCCTGCCTAGTACCTGCCTGTCGCAAGACAGGACAGGCAGGGGTTCAACATACTTAATATATAGGTATATATATATATATGAATAATAAAGTTCGAGGATTAAAAACGGGGAGGCAAAACATGAAGCGTAGCGAAAAAAAGTATCTCGGGGTATCCGGTAAAGCGTTGTTTAGTTTTGTTGCCATCATCGTTATTGTTTCTCTTGTCTGCCCAAATCTAGCTTTGGCCGGCCGCAGGAACAAGAAATGGTATGAAGACATGAACAACCCCTACAACCAAATTAAACCTTTCAAGAACGACTTTAATAAATTTAACAACTTTAACAACCAGTTTTCAGCCAATAAGTGGAACGCCTTTAAGGCCAACATGTTAAAGCCCAACACAGTACAGTGGATAAAAATTGATAGCTTCAAAACAAACTCATCCCTTTCCAGCATAAAACCGGCTTTTCAGAAGCTGAATATTAACCCCATTAAATTTGATAACTACGCACAAAACTCAAGCCCAACAGTAAAGTTTCAGAATCTTAACATAAAACCGGTTTTTTCACGAATGACATCCGTCAATGCCGGTTTTACCAAGCTTCCTACCATTAACAATCTTCGGCCGATAAAAGCAGACTTTGCGTCAATGCCAAAGATAAATGCATCTTTCGCAAAAATGCCCAATATCAGCGCAATACGAGCGGTAAAACCAGCATTCATGCAGATACCAAAAACCAATGCTAATTTTACTCGGTTGCCCACGCTGAATAGTTTAAAATTAGTAAAACCGCAATTTGCCCAATTGCCTAAGGTTAATGCCGGTTTTACCACCATGCCTAAGATAAGCTCTAACATTGTGCAGTTGCCAAAGCTAAACACAACAATCGCCAAAATGCCTAACATAAGTACCATTAAACCGATTAAATCAGCGTTTATTACTATGCCTAAGATAAATTCTAACATTGTCAGAATGTCTAACATCAGCACTATCAAGCCGATTAAGCCGGCATTTACTACTATGCCTAAGATAAGCTCTAACATCGCCCAGTTACCAAAATTAAACACAGCCATCACCAAGCTACCCAGCTTAAACAGCATAAAACCCATGAAACCTGCGTTTGTACAAATGCCTAAGATGAGCTCTTCATTCGCAAAGATACCTACGCTAAGCGCGTTAAAACCCATGAAATCAGCATTCACGCAATTGCCTAGCTTAAATAGCATTAAAATAGTGAAACCGGCATTCACTACGATGCCCAAAATCAATTCAAGCTTTGCCAAGTTACCTACGCTCAACAGTATAAAACCCATCAAAGCAGCGTTTGCGCAGTTACCTAAGTTGAATTCCGGCTTTACCAAGTTACCTACTATTAGCGCTATCAGGCCGATGAAACCGGCATTTACTCAATTGCCAAAAATGAACTCAGCTTTTACCAAAATGCCAACTCTAAGTACCCTTAAAGCAAACTTTATTAAGATATCACCGTTGAATATCAAATCAGCATTCACTTCTTTGCCAAACAGCAGTTTCAAATTTACCAAGCTTCCTGAATTGCAAGCACCCAGGTTCGTTCCTTATTCCTTTAACGTCGCCAAAGTAACGCCGGCAAAAACAGCCACCATGGATATTAAATCAGCTGCCCAGAACTACAACGTTGCCCAAAACAGCAGCGTACCGCGCTCCTCTGTTGCAACATTGTCTACAAATTATGTGCCGGTCAATTCTGGCCGCCTCATTGCGGTAGCTTCCGCGGTTAACCAGACGACCATCGAAACCATTACGCCGGTTAACATCGAAAGCAAACTTAAAGTCATCGCCATGCTTCCTTCCGGGCAAGATTCGGAAGAAACAATTGTTACCCGTAGAACGCAAACTTTGGAGAACTATCTGGCTAGCACCAATGTTCCAACTTACCAAGTAAGCCCCAAAGAAGCTTTAGCCCAGTTGCAAAGCGCAAACATAGAAAAACAAGCCCTACTCGGTCTTATGCAGCAGACCGCGCCCAAAGTAGAAGCTTTACGGGTTACCGTTCAGTACAACAGCCCTGCAGAAATGTATCTGCAGAGTTATGCGGTAATGCCACAGTAATGAATTTCTACACCCCCCGGCCTGTTTTATACAGGCCAGGGTGTGTGTTTTTTTATATTAATATATGAAGATAGAAGAAAAAGGAGGCAGGAAGATGGAAACGAAAAGGATAGAAAAAATATTAGCGGTACTATTAGTAGCAAGCTTTCTGAGTTGTATTATATATACAGAAGCTTTTGCTTGGGGAAAATATGGGCCAGGCAATGGTCCAGTACGTCAAGCAATCCGTAGTCGCTTTGGTGGCGGCGGAGGCAGCGGTGGCAGTGGTGGTTGTGGCGGCGGAGGCAGAGGGCAATGCGGAGGCGGTAGCGAAGGTTATGCCCAATCAAGCTCCGGTGGTGAACAAGCTAGTGGTGGATCTTCCGGGTCTGGGCAAACAAAAAGCTCGACCAAGGCTAAAGAGTTCAGCACCCCATGCACAAGCTATACAACAAAAATTGAAGCTGGCGGAGAAAGCATGACTTTTGAAAAAGTACCAGGAAAACAAAATAAATTCCAAGCAGGTGACACAGATAAATCACCTCAAGAAATTGTTGCTAAAGCTACGGCCATGCTAGCTGACCCCACTGTACGCGTAACAACCGATTCTCGTTATCCTTCTACAATTAAAACAGAAATAGCTCTGGCGGATACCTGGAAAACTGCTGGTGGCGAAAGAGCAGGAAATATACCCGAAGCAAAGGGTGGCGGAATGGTTGATTTGACCGTTCAGCAAACATTACTTTCTTCAGACGTTAAAGCTCTGGGATTCGATGCTATGATAGGAAGAATGGGCGTAGCCACAAGTCCAGGAACAGAAAACCAAGTTAAGATAGGACAACAAACACTAGCAAAGCAATCAGCGTTTGAGCTAGAGCAACTAGCAACCGTGAATGGTTATGCTGATAATATAGCAACAACAGGTAAATATGGCCCTGTCAATGGTCAACAATTACAAGAAATGGCTAAAGCGCAGATAAAAGCTAATGCTGATGCCGAGAAAGCTGCGCAAGAAGCATTAAAGGCAAAATTTACTCCGGAGGTAATACAGCAGATCGAAACAGCAATAAACCCGGCAGAACAACTATCTGCGTTAGGTAGCAATCTTGGCGTACCGATGGATCAACTAAAAGCCAAAGCACAGGAAGTACAAACAGAAAGACTTCAAGCATTACAAGCTGCTCTACCCAACCAAACAACACGAGAAACAATGCTAGCAGATCTCAACAAAGCTGCTGCGCAATATAATTTACGATCCGACCAGATACAGACAGCACTCGATACGTACACAAAAACAAGAGACAATACAAACGTTGTACGAGAAACATGGCAAACTGCTGATGGAAAACCAGTTCTTCAGTTAACTCGTTTAACGGTTGACAAAGGGACTGCTCTTTCCGGATCCGTAAAAAATCCTGATGGAGCTCATTATGCTATACCTGAAAGTACACTACAAATGAAAGATGGCAAAGCACAATTAGGCAAACTTTCTGGTTTGGTGGTAGTACGTGAATACGGCAACATTGGCCCCGGAGGCACACTAGTTACTACCTTAACAGACGTTAAACCATTCGCGAGGGCGTATGCGCCAGACAAATATACACCAGCGAATATAGGTGAATCTCTCAAGAGATGGAATGGAAATACTGGATCCAGCCCTTGGACTGGCTATGCTCTACCAACGCTTGAATTTGCTGCAGATTAGAAATACCCTAGGGTCAGACCTTCAGATGTCAGTTGGTAGCTTTACATAGAAAACTTTTTATATAATTATTTAAGGAGCAAGTGCAACACAAAATCAATACAGTATTTATAGGATTGTTAATACTGTCCGGTTTCTCTTTTCCTTCGCCGGATTCCCTTACTCCACATTCCTCTATCCTAACCATTGAAAATGTTTATGCCATAGGAATTCCTCTTCCTGCAAAATCAGAACGAATGAGCAGCCGCAATACAAGATTTTCTGGCAACGGAAGTAGTTCCCAAGGAAACCAACGCTCAGGCGGACTTTTTAGATGCGGCGGAAATGATAGCGCTGGCGGCGGAAGAGAACGCGGAAGCAGATTAGAATTTCAACCTGGTCAGCCGGCAAGAAACGCTGTACGCGCAGTAGTGCGTGGCATAGGCCGGCTATTTGGCCTTGGTGGAAGGCGCGGAGGCCGTGGTGGTGGTGGCGAAGATGGCGGCGGAGGCAGTCCCTGCGGGAGTGGTGGCAGCGGAAGCCTTGGCGCAGATAGTCAAGCTGAAGTCGCACCCGAAGGTCCATTACAAACAGAAACAAAAAGTGGTAGCATGCAAAGCGCAGCTGCACCGGTACGACCTACAGAAATGTTAAGACCTCTACAAACACCCCAGGAACCAGCTGCAATACAAAGGACTCCCCCCGTACCAACTATTGGGACAAAACCAACTGAACCGCTGACACAAGCTATGTTACCTAAATCTGAACCAGGAATGACGCTTGACGCAACCGTCACGCCAATTCAACCAAAAGTAACCCCTGAAAAAAATACCCCCAATACCACGACAACGCACGATATTATGCTTCAATCTAATATGTCGTTTAAAACCGAGGATGACAGCGCTAAAATGACTGCTACGGTCTTAAAAACGGTCAATACATTAGCCCCAACCATAACCGGAGGCGCAATTTATAACCCCCAAGAGAAGATAATCGCCCGCTGGGCGAGAATAAGCCCTGAAGCTCCTCGCCTGGGGATAAGAATAATACCCGAGCCGGAATAGTGTAATTTTGTCCTGCCTGATAATTCGAATTCCATCTTACATAATTTTCCCCTATGATATATTTATAAACCTTCCCTGGATTTAGTATTTTGCTTATCTCTCTCTTCTTAAAAAAATTTTCTCCGAATGACATTAACCGAAAAAATGCGTTTGAAACTACCTGAATACTACAACTACTTGATAGAGTTAGCATTAAAACAAAAGCATGATACACTAAAAGGTGTTACGCATTTTATCCGGCATACCCCGCCTTTATCCAAACTTTCCAAGGAAAGTTTGGAGGCGGCCCTTCGGGCAAAAAATGCACGCTTCGCAGGCCTTTTTTGGGTTAACACTTTACGAGCAATAAACATAAATGTATAATGTCGTTCAAAAGAATACTCATACTATTTAGATTTTGTTTACTAACTAAAAGTTTAAGATGCAATTCCTCCACAAAACCATTAATTCATTACGCTGGACCAAAGACAGAATAACCCAATCTTCAAAGTTCGGTGCAAGAGTTGTCGGATGCTTTGATTACCTGCGTTATCTGCCACTCGGATATAATCAGCGATGGGCGTTAAACGGGCAAGCACAAAGACAATATATTTTTTCTGAATTAATGGAATTATTCCGCTTCTCTGCTCTCATAGAAACCGGAACACATATAGGCACAACCGCTTTATATTTACACAAAAAATCAGGTTTACCGGTTTATACCGTAGAAAATGACCAGCGCCGCGGCATGCACGCAAAAGTAAAACTTCTCCGCTTTCGAAAAATCCATGTCTTTTTAGAAGAAAGTAAAAGCTTTTTGAAAAAACTTATAAAAATACTGCCCACAATTAATAATCAGCTTTTCTTTTATCTTGACGCGCACTGGGATGACAAAATGCCCATAAAAGAAGAGTTGCAGATTATTTTTGGTAACTGGAAAAACTCTATAGTGATGGTAGATGATTTTGCAGTGCCTGGTGACACGGGTTATGGATACCAAGAATGGTCGGACGGTAAAACTCTCTGCCTTGAATACCTAAAGGATATAATTACTGAATTTAACTTAGCAATCTTCTTCCCTCTTGCCGGCTCTATAAGCGAAACCGGACACAAGCGAGGCTGTGTAGTATTGGCAAAAAATAAAGATATCATAGAAATACTACAAAACTCAAAAAACCTCAAATCCCACAAATGCGATACACTGAATTAGCGTGCAGTGCCTTATACTTTTACTAGAAATGCAGATCTTGACAGAAGCGGTAAGACGGGCGGGATACTTGTCAGATAATTACTACGTCTCCGGATGTTTTGTTTTCATAATTTTCATGAATGCCTCTACTATCTCCGGATCAAATTGGGTTCCTGAACCTTGCTGAATAATGTCCAGCGCTTCGCCTTTGCTATAAGCTTTCCGGTACGGCCGGTCGGAAGTGAGCGCCTGGTACACGTCTGCGACGGCGATAATACGCGCGCCTAACGGTATTTCTTTTTCTTTCAGGCCGGTAGAATAACCTAAACCATCGAACCTCTCATGATGATGAAGGATAATAGGGACTATCTCCCGCAAGAAACGTATTGGCCGGATAATCTCCGCCCCAATTTGTGGATGCTTTTTGATAATTGCGTATTCCTGCTCGGTCAACTTTCCTTTTTTAAGCAATATCTCGTCGGGAATACCTATTTTTCCTAGATCATGAAGTATGGCAGCATGTTTTAGATTCTCTACGTATTCATCGGGAAGATTTAGCTTTTTGCCGATTGCGGTAACCAAAGAAATCATATCTTCACAGTGCGTACCCGTATAATAATCTTTTGCCTCAAGAGTCTTAGCAAAAGCGTAAATTGACTCCAAAAATGTTTCATTCATATTCTTTTCCATGCTTGATAGTTTTTGTTTCAAATTATCGACGCTTTCCTTTACATCACTCGCTATAGACACTTCCGCTTCTTTGCCTTTAAAAAATACAAATCTCGCCCCACCCTTTGCTTTGGCGGAAGAAACTGCTTTTTCTGCGACATGCATAAGAGCCGTCGTCCCAGAGTCGTCTTCAGGAAAACTGGAAATTCCGATACTAATCATCATTTTTATTTTTTTCCCTTCGGAGTCAAATACATGTTTTCCTATATTATCAAGAAGCCTTCGCGCAAACCCCGCAGCACTCTGCTTATCCGTATCCGGTAAAATAAGCACAAATTCCTCTCCACCATAACGAGTAACCACGTCCATACCACGGACAAAATTAATAAGGTATCGCGCAAACTCTTTCAAAATTACATCACCATAACTGTGCCCATACAATTCGTTTATAGAATTAAAATAATCGATATCAATCATAATCAGCGAGAGAGGCAACACATACCGTTTGGCCCTGATCAATTCCGAATCCAACCTTTCTATAAGATATTTGTGATTATACAATTCCGTTTCAACGTCTTTCAAGCTCAGGTCTTCCAACTTCCTTAGAAGGCTTTCTCTTTCCTCTTGCAAACTTTTACTTGCAGTAACATCCATCATCGACCCGATCATTCTGACGGCTTTTCCTGTTTCGTCGCGTATCACATAACCGCGCATAAAAACATAGGCATATATATTATCGTTACGCCGAAAACGGTATTCTCCGGACCAATGCGTTCCCTGGCTGTCAACAACCTTGTGAATACTTGATATAATTCTTTCTTTATCCTCCGGATGTATTCTTTCATGCCACCAACTCTCCTCGGTCTCATTATTCTCTAATGTATACCCAAAAAGCGTAGACAACCCCTCATTCCACCGAACCATACGAACATGCAAATTCCAATCCCATATCGCATCGTTGGTCGCCCGCGAAACAATTTTAAAACGCTCTTCGCTTTCCTGAACGACTCCCAATGTTTTTTGTAATTCGTTAATTTTATCACGGATAGAATTACGCATAAAATCTATACTTGTTGAAAGCGACTTTAGTTCAACGCACCCGCTCACTTTAACTTCTTGTTCCATATTCCCGCGAGCAATATTCTCGGCAACGCTGGTCAACTTTACAATTGGCCCCGCGAAAGAATTCGCCACAATCATGCTGACAAAAAAACCAAATAAAAGCACGCATAAAAAAAGCACTAAATCCCACGCTAGTCTTTCCCAAAGAATCGTCTCGACCGCTTTTAGATTCATGCTTGCCCCAAAACAATATGGCCTTCCCTGAGCGTCTTTATAAGGAATCAAAACCATTCTCCCCTGGCCCCATTCATTACGAAAAGAACTGTAAGTCGGTCTCATCGTACGAAATACTCGATCAAATGAATGGGGATCTCTATATCGCTCAAAAAACTTTGCGTGATCTTGTTTCTTAACATCTTTGCTGGGAGAAGTGGAGCTGGTAAAGACAATATTTTTATCAACCACCATGCAACTCCAAATGTATTGCACGCCAAGCTCCCGACAAAGCTTATTATTCCTATCCACTATCATGCGATCATAGTCGGCGGGAGTAAAAGAATCTTTATTGAGATGATCGTGATAATCAGTAGGAAATAAAAATCGAAGCAAAGAAGCGGTAGCGTAAAGCTTTTCGTCTATACCCTCCAAAAGCGCTTGTCTTTCTGCGCGATACCCGATAATGGTAAAAATCGAAGAACAAATCAATACGACGAGCCAAACACTAAAAACAATTTTACCCCGTATCTTCATAGTAATTATTGTAGTCAATTCAAGGAATTATTGCAAGAAAAACCGCTATTTTTTAGAATGGGGCAATGACATAAAAAATCACCCACAAACCAGCATTTCGTAAATGAACCTCCGCGGGCTATCCAGCAGGCCTTCGGCCTGTTGGGCTATCCACCAGGCCTTCGGCCTGCTGGACTAAAGCCCGTGGTTTCTCTGGATATTCCCGACTCGGCTGAATATGCGGGAAATTCTCACGCTCGTTTTACGAGCAG
>JBAWWL010000020.1:0-10910 GCA_037146775.1 Candidatus Omnitrophota bacterium
CCTTCGGACCTCAAGGCTAACGCCTTTGAGATTTGTTGCAAATCCCGCTCTCCCGGCTTGCGGGTGCAGTATAATTGTTTTGTATATCGGTTTCTGTGAGAAATTAATTCCTTATCAAGCTTGCTTTGAGTGTTGATCGTGTGAAAAAGGAGGAAGAATGGAAAAATATTCAGGTCCGGAAAAAAGACACTATCAGCGGGTAAATGGAAATTTCGTAGTGAGCTACCGGGTAAAAAAAATCCCCGATAATTATGATCTCAGCCAGACAAAAAATATCGGCCAAGGAGGATTGCTTTTGACGACTAACAAGCAATTTGAGCCGGGGACTCAGTTGGCGATGACCATTAGGTTTCCTTTTGTCGAACAGCGTATAGAAACTACCGGCGAAGTGGTGCATTCTAAAGAAATCGTAAAAGGTTTGATCTATGAAACAAGAATAAAATTTATAGATTTGTCAGAAAACTTTCTTACCGAACTAGGAACTTTCGTAAACGAATTGATAGAAAAATGGTCAAAAAAATAGGAATTATTGGTCTGGGGCATGTTGGTGAAGCGACGGTTCGTTCTTTAGCCAAATATTCTTCGTTTATCAACGATAGAACTTCTCTGGACATAGAAGTAAAGTGGCTTTGTGATGTGCGAAAGAGCAAACAAGCAGTCGCTTCTCGCTATCGTCTACCCTTCACAACCGACGCCTTAAAGCTCATCCACGATCCAGAGATCGATATTATTGTTGAACTTGTCGGCGGGATAGAGCCGGCACATACCTACATAAAAGAGGCTTTACAAAACGGAAAACATGTAGTTACTGCCAATAAAGCTCTTTTGGCTATTCACGGTAAGGATATATTTACCTTAGCAAAAAACAAAAAGAAAGCAATCGGCATAGAAGCTTCTGTTTGTGCGGCAATTCCGCTCATTAAAAGTATTTCTGAAGGTTTGGTGAGTTGCGATATAAAGAAAATGTACGGTATTCTTAATGGTACCACTAACTATATATTGCATAAAATGGGAAAGGAAAAAGTGGCTTTTTCTTCGGCCCTCGAAGAAGCGCAAAGTAAGGGGTTGGCAGAACGCAATCCTTCGTTAGATATTGAAGGAAAAGATGCGCTGAATAAATTATGTATTTTAAGTTATCTTTGTTTTGGCGTCTGGCCCGATCCAAGTAAAGTTTATGCCGAGGGGATCTCGAAGATCAACATTCTGGATGTTTTGTATGCTGAAGAACTTGATTACCGTATCAAACTTCTGGCAATCGCAAAAAAAGAAAAGGATAGCCTTGAACTACGGGTCCACCCCACCCTTATATCAATAGGGCACCCCCTTTCCGAGGTTTCTTTCGCGTATAATGCAGTATATCTTGATACACAGCCTGCAGGAGAGCTGCTTTTTTACGGCGAAGGCGCTGGCGGATTTCCTACCTCTTCTGCGGTTATCTCGGATATTGTAAACATTTCTCTCCATGAAAAAGGGTTTATGGGCAGAAGTAAGAATATCAGGCTTAAAAATATGCGCAACATCAATGCCCGGTATTATATACGTTTTATGACTCACGATAGGCCGGGAGTGCTTGCGAAAATTTCAAAAATACTTGCGTCATTACATATCAGCATTGCTTCAGTGACTCAGAAAGAACGGCAGCGAAGAAAATTTGTTCCTATTATAATGATTACGCATGAAGCAAAAGAAGACCACGTGCGTAAAGCCCTCTTTATCATAGACCGCCTTCCTTTTATTAAAAGCCCTTCTCAAATCATTCGAATAGAAGATCTATGAGTAGCTATAAAGGTATTATCGAGCGCTATAAGCAATATCTGCCGGTTACCAAGGCTATGCCAGTCATTAGTCTCTTGGAGGGTAATACCCCTTTGATTTATGCTCCTCGAGTTTCTTCATGCCTGGGCGCAGGGTATCGAGTCTATTTAAAATACGAAGGCCTTAATCCAACAGGATCATTTAAAGACAGGGGAATGACTTTAGCCATTTCCAAAGCAAAAGAAGAGGGGCGGAAAGCGGTTATTTGTGCCTCAACGGGAAACACATCTGCTTCCGCAGCAGCCTATGCGGCAAGAGCCGGCCTGAAATGTATTGTGGTAATACCGGAGGGAGCCATCGCTTTAGGAAAGTTAGCTCAAGCCCTTATTCATAATGCGACCGTGATTGCGGTGAAAGGAAACTTTGACGATGCATTGCGTATCGTGAGAGAGCTTGCCGCCAGACACCCTATACAGTTAGTAAATTCTATTAATCCATATCGTATTGAAGGCCAAAAGACCGCTTCTTTTGAAGTCTGCGATTACTTAGGTAATGCACCTCGTTTCCATGCGCTTCCCGTCGGCAACGCCGGTAATATTACTGCGTACTGGAAGGGATATAAAGAATACTATGCTTATAAAAAAATAAACAGGCTTCCGGTAATGCTTGGTTTCCAAGCGAAAGGGTCAGCACCGATCGTGAAGGGACATCCCATTAAGAAGCCAAAGACAGTGGCTACTGCAATTAAAATCGGTAATCCTGCCAGCTGGCAGCAGGCTGTCGCGGCGAAAGAAGAATCGAAAGGCTTGATTGACGCGGTAAGCGATCAAGAAATAATTACCGCCTATAAATTTTTAGCGAAAGAAGAAGGGGTGTTTGTTGAGCCGGCCTCTGCGGCATCCGTAGCCGGGCTTTTTATGTTAAAACGAAACGGATTCTTTGATAAAATACCTACCCGACAAGAAATACCTATTGTCTGTACACTCACCGGTCATGGCTTAAAAGATCCTCAACTGGCCATAAAAAGCATTAAAAACCCGCCGATAGTCGAGGCCAACACTAATCGAGTTGCTGCGGCAGCCAGAATTTAAGAAAAACATGAAAGGTTTTTACCAAAAAGTTTCCGACATTTTGGAGGATATCATACGCAAAGAGTATGAGATAAGTGTGGAGCTACCGCTGTGGGAGTTACCACCTAAGCAGGAATTCGGCGATTTATCTTCGATGGCAGCGCTTAAGCTCGCTTCGCAATTAAAGCAAGATCCGCTCGAGATAGCCGGCCGCCTCAAGGCATGCTTGGAAAAGACTATCAAAGATGATGTAGAAAAAATAGAAATTTTAAAACCCGGTTTTGTAAATATTTTTATCTCTAGGGACGGCCTTA
Organism: Candidatus Omnitrophota bacterium; assembly: GCA_037146775.1. Taxonomy (GTDB): domain Bacteria; phylum Omnitrophota; class Gorgyraeia; order Duberdicusellales; family 4484-171; genus JBAWWL01. The sequence continues at coordinate 3,140 of JBAWWL010000020.1, forward strand.
TAAATTCCTTGAACGCCATTCTTAAGGAAAGAGAATCGTTTTTTAAGCGTGACTTCAAAAGAAAAATTATTTTAGAATTTTTAAGCGCAAACCCCACCGGTCCGCTGTCGATAGCACACGGCCGTCAGGCCATTGTGGGCGATGTTATCGGCAATATCTTGGTATTTTTTGGTAATGCTGTTACGCGGGAATATTATGTTAATGATGCCGGCAGGCAAATAGATCTTTTTGTGCAGTCAGTCGAAGAACGAATGAAAGAGCTTAGGGGTGAAGTGTTTGTTATTCCCGAGGGTGGTTATCAGGGCGAATATGTAAAAGAAGTTGCCCGTGAGTGCCTTAAGGAAAAGCCGGACAACATACGAACCTTCGCACTTTCTTATGTGCTTTCGTGGATTAAAAAAGATATTGCGGCTCTCGGCATAAATTTTGATACCTGGACAAGCCAGCAAAAACTTATCGATAACAAAAAGATCGAACAGGTGGTTGAGGCCTTAAGGAAAAAAGATCTACTTTATGATAAAGAAGATGCTTTGTGGTTTGCTGCTACTAAATTTGGCGACGATAAAGATAGAGTTATTAGAAAAAGCGACGGAGAATTAACCTATTTTGCTTCAGATATAGCATATCATCAGGATAAAATTGAACGCGGCGCGCAAGGGCTCATTAATTTGTGGGGTCCTGATCATCACGGCTATATCGAACGGGTAAAATCGGCGATAGCAGCGCTTGGATACGAGCGCACTATCCTAAACGTTGTTATTATTCAGTTAGTAAGTCTAAAAACAAAAGAAAAAATGTCCAAGCGTAAAGGTACAGCGATACTTTTATCGGATTTGGTATCCGAGGTCGGGAAAGATGCTTCCCGGTTCTATTATCTCACCAGGAAAAATTCTTCGCTTCTGGAATTTGACGTCGAATTGGCACAATCAATGTCGTTTAATAACCCATTGTATTATGCGCAATATGCGTGTGCTCGTATTGAAAGTATTTTCAAGAAAGCCCAGACTCATGATTTTACAACTGGGCATAATACCGCCCTGCAGAGTGAAGAGGAGTTCATCCTTATCCGCACGTTACTGCAGTTTCAATATGCGCTGGAAAAGGCTTATTACGCGTTGGAACCAGTTTTTATTATTGAATATGTAAAAAGTCTTGCGGCTTGTTTCCATAAGTTTTATGAGACAAGTAAGGTAATAGGGGAAGAAAAGGCTAAAGAGTGCGCAAGATTAAATTTGCTTGAGGCAACACGGATTATATTACATTGCGCACTTGGTTTATTGGGAATAGAGCCGGCAAAAAAAATGTAAGATGAGGCGACACACCTGGAATATAAAAGCAGTAAATCCCGACGCCGAACGTTTATCCCGGCAGTATCGTATTTCGGCCACTCTGGCGCACATTCTTCTAAGCCGAGGTATTTCCGAAACTGACTTCCATTCTTTTCTGTTTCACGACTTAGCAGCCCTTCACCCGCCTCAACTTCTGCCTGACATGGAAAAGGCGGTCCAGCGTATACAAGCAGCAGCAAAAACAAAAGAAAATATATTTATTATCGGCGATTACGATGTCGATGGGATCACTTCTTTAGCTATTTTCCATGAGTACATCAAACAATTTCCCGGGATTTTTTCGTTTTATATCCCTCACCGGGTTAAAGAAGGCTATGGCGTCAGTATTGAGGCTATACGCCAAGCAAAAGAAAAGAACGCAACATTGATCGTTGCATTTGATTGTGGTACTAATGCCTATGAAGAAATATCCTTTGCGCGTGCGCAGGGTATCGATATGATTATTGTCGATCATCATCATCCAAAAGAAACCTCGCCGGCACCGTCCTGCGCCCAAGGTGCGTTTGCGTTTATCAATCCTAAAAGAAAAGATTCGCAGTACCCTTTTCGCGATTTAAGCAGCGCCGCACTTTCTTATAAACTTTTGGAGGCATTGCAGGGAAAATCTTGTTATGACGCGCTTGATTTGGTGGCGCTTTCTTTGGTTTGTGATGTTGTTCCTCTTAAAGGAGAAAACAGAATTCTGCTGAAGGAAGGATTAAAGAGGTTACGTACCAGCGAACGGCCGGCAATAAAAGCGCTTTGCGAGATCAGCAAAATAAAACAGCAACAACTTGATACGTTTCATTTGGGCTATATTTTAGGTCCGCGGCTTAACGCTTCAGGCAGAGTAGCCAGCGCGCAAGAGTCGTTAGAGCTTTTCTTGAGCGATGATAACGATAGAATTGTTCCTATTGTTAAAAAGCTGCAGGAATATAATCAGCTCCGGCGTGATATTGAAGCGCAAATACTAAAAGAAGCGCAGGCTCAGGTAGAAATGAATTCCGGAGATGACTATGCGATAGTGGTGGCGGGCGAAGGCTGGCATTCCGGCGTGTTGGGTATTGTTGCCTCTCGGCTTACCGACAAATATTATCGGCCCTCTTTTGTGATTTCTTTTGATGAGCAGAGAGGCAGGGGGTCTGGCCGTTCCATCCATAGCGTCCATCTTATGGAAGTCTTAGAAAAATGTTCCGACTCTCTTTGTACTTACGGCGGCCATAAGAAGGCCGCGGGGATAGAGATTTTCAAGGAAGGCTTGGAAGAATTTCGAGAACGAATAAACACTTATATTAAAAATAACACCAAACCAAGCGACCTTATTCCGGTGCTTGAGATAGATATGCAGATCGGTTTTAGCCATATTACTATGGACCTTATTGATGAGATAGAGCGCCTCGAACCTCTTGGGGAGGAGAATCCTAAAGCGCTTTTTGTTACTACGGGAGTGGCGAAGAAAAGCGCGCCCAAGAGAATTAATAACACTTACTCGTTATGGTTAAGCGAAGGTGCTTTGACGTTTGAGGGTATGATCTCCGATAAAGATATGATGGAATTTGCTGTATACGCGGATAGGTTTGATATAGTGTATTCTTTAGAAAAGAATACGTATCATCAGTCGCCCAGGCTAATTATTCGGGACCTGCGATTGGCGGGAAGCGAAAACTAGTTTTCCTCCCTTAATGCACTTCGTGCACACAAGAATTCTTTTTATTTCACCGTCGATCATTACTTTCCGTTTTTGTAAGTTAGGAAGGAATGCACGTTTAGTCGTGCTGGTAGTCTTTTTTCCTACGCCTCCTTCGGCTTTTGCTTTACCTCGGCGCGTAATTGAGTTACCGGTAATAGCCCCTTTACTGCATATGTGACATCGTCTGCTCATAATATAACCCTCCGTTTTTTAAGTTTAGAAGCCTACTATACTTATAAATAGTTTATTGTCAAGAAAAATATTAAAAATCCGAGTTTTGTAAGGTTATCCACGAGCATTTTTTAGCCAGGTATATTAAAAAACCTTATAAAATAAAGATTTTTTCGCTGAAACTTGAAATTTATGGAAATATATGGTATATCATAGTTGTAAATTGCAGCTCTTTAAATAGTTGGAAAAGCTATGTTGCTAAAGGCAAAACCCGCGAAAGCGGGGGACGCAAAGCTCTTAGAGCCTAAAGCCCGTTAAGGAGGCTATGGTAGTCAGCTGCCGATATAGATACACATTTCAAACCTATTCGGTATTAAACCCATAGTCAGTAAGGCTATGGGTTTTTTCTTTTTGGGGCACAATAGTGGGAGAGGGTCCGTAACGAGGAGGTGTGTATGTTAAAGAGAGCCGTGATAGTATTAGTTTTGGCAATTTTAGTGTTGCCGATGGTCCAGGTTTACGCTGAAAACAGCGAGAATGCTCTTACGAAGCTTGGCAGAGGTCTAGCGAATGGAGTAACTGGCGCGCTAGAAATTCCAAAACAGATTTATCTTGTTTCTAAGGAGCGCGAACCCGTTACTGGTATCACCTATGGTACGGCGAAAGGAATCTGTTTAGGGTTAATGCGCACCGGCGCGGGTGTGTATGATACGCTGACTTTTCCCATTCCTCCGTATGATAAACCATTGATGGATCCGGAATATGTGTTTGATGGCTGGCAAGCAGAAAAATAAGCTAAGCTAACTTACTGTAAAAATAAGATGGGTGTAGTCCGTATGGCTACACCCGTTTTTTTTATGTTTTTGTTTCCGGCAGGGAGTATATAAGAGTTTGACCTTAGAGAGCTTGTTTTATTTTTTTAAGCAGGTCGGTATTGTGCTGTTTTTGGGCAAGTCGCTTAGCTTGGATTAGACATTCTCTCCCTTTTCGTTTCTCGCCGGTTTCCAGATAAATGATACCCATGTTATAGTAGATTTTAGGATTTTCTTTATCCACCTCTGCGGCTGCAGTAAGAATTTTAAGGGCATCGGGATATTTTTTTAGTTTGGTAAAAATACCTGCCAGATTGTTGTATGCTTGGATGTAATTCTTGTCAGCCTTGATGGTAGCAATAAAATATTTTGCCGCTGTTACCATATCGTTGCGGTCAAGGTAAAGCACCCCCAGACGATAATAACTCAGTGGGTTATGTGTGTCGATAGCGCTGCTTAATTTTAGAATTTCAATTGCGCGTTCGGCCTTTTTTTCTTCAAAAAGAGCCGAGCCTTTATCGAATAACTTTTGTGTCATGGTTTGTGCTATGTCTTTATGGTTAGTGATGAAATCTTGCAGGGCATTTTCGCTTTTTTCCAGGTATTCTGTTTCTTGTGTTTCTTCGAGAATGTAACGCGCTTTCGCAAGGTGTAAAAGCGCAGCTTCGTATTGGCCGCTTTTTTCGTAGATAATCCCCAAACCCAGCAATGCTTGTGCAAAGCTTGAGTTCCTTGCCAACGCTTGCCGGTAATATTCAAAAGCTTTAGGGTCGTTGCCCATACGCTGGTAACATAGCCCGATATTATAAAGAATAATTTCTGTTTTATCGTAGTCTTGGGGCGCCAGGCGCAGCGCTTTTTTGAGCAGCCGCATCGCGTGAACGATGTTTTGCCGCTTAAGAGCAATCACTCCCAGATTTAAATAAACCTCCGGTTCTTTATTGTTTCGGTTTAGCGCTTTCAATAAAAAATATTTTGCCTTCGTATAATTGCTCTTTTGGATATAATAAATACCCTGTTCAAGATATAACTTATAAAGTTCGTCGCCCTGTCCCCGGTTTTCTGTGTCCTGGTTTTCCATGCGAGAAATAACGCTTTGAAAGTCGGTTGCTCCCGGAGTTGCGCTAAAAACACATTCGGTATAAAGTAAGCTTAATAAGCTTAGATTTAAGATAATACGAATTATTTTTTTCATTTTAACTCCTAAAGTTCCTGGCGTAGTTGTTTCTCCGCATCCACCACGTCACGGTTTACGCGTTCAAGGCAACGTATTATTTTCGTTTTCAATCCTTCGCTAATGGTTTTTGATGAGCGCATTTCCTTGAGTACCTGTATGCTCATCCTAAAATAGCGCACAATTTCACCTTCGTCAACCCCACAGTATTTACTCAGTTTGGTAAAACTCGCGCCCGTCCACCAGGCAAAGCTTGCTTCACTTAAATTAAAATAGAACTTTTTACTGAATGGATAAATACGAAAATTTCTTTCCTGCTTATGAATACCAGCCATAAATCTATTTAATTCGATTTTTAGCCTTTTTATCTTTTTATTCAATTTTGGTTTTTCTTCTCCTTTACGCGGCTCGTAGGTGAGCGCATTAATCACTATAAAAAGGCTTTCTTCGTCCAAACCGTCAAGATAACCGCTATCAAAGAGTTCGCCTATCTGTAATTCGAAACTATAGACTTTCGAAGCCAGATCGGCTTTCCAGCTAATGCCGCCATCAACGATATAACCCAAGTTCCTGAGCAATTCCATTTTTCTTTTTAAGAGCCCCAAAGCTTCTTTCTTTTCTATTGGAGTAGCTTGATGAAAATGAAATGATTGAGGATAGATATCGTATATTTTATCTGCCATTATTTTATATAAATTTAAGATGGTGGCATAACAGGAATTGAGCTGGCTGGCTATTGGTTCGTATTGTCCGTAAATGATATCTTCGAGCGACAAGGTATCAATATAATAAGGATTTATCTTCATGATAACATTACCTTCTTTGTCGATGCCGCGTCTTCCGGATCGTCCGGCCATTTGATAAAAATCTCTTGTTTTCAAATAACGGTGGCCTCTGCCGTAGAATTTACTCAAAGCGTCAAAGGTTACCGTGCGCGCAGGCATATTAATGCCGAGGGCAAATGTTTCCGTGGTGAAAATAAGTTTTATCAAGCCGGTCGCAAAAAGCTGTTCAATAATTTCCTTCAATGTCGGTAGTAAACCAGCATGGTGATACGCAATGCCTTTTCTGATGAGCGGATAAAGATAGTTAATATGTGGCGAAGAAGAAATATTAAACTTTTCTATCAACCGATCAAACATTTCCCGTATACTTTTTTCTTCCTCATTATTAAGAAAGCTACAATATGCTACTTCCTGTGCGAGTTCTTCGCATCGTCTGCGCGAAAAAGCAAAGTAGAGGCAGGGCAGGGCGTTATTTCTTTTAAGATAATCAACAAGCGTACCCATCCGGTTTACTTTCATTTGTATGTATTGTCTATGGGGATAAAATTCGCGTATTTTTTCTTTGACGAAGCCGGATGTTTTAAGATCTTCGAGGCTAGTAAAAAATTCATTGTTACATTGAAAATAAAAATGCAGAGGTACCGGCCGGGTTTTTTCCATGACCGCTTTTAGGGGGAATTTATGTACCCGCTTAAACCACTCTACAAACTGGTCGATATTCGGTATAGTTGCGGATAGGGCAAGCATTTTCATGTGGGGGGGTAGTAGTATAATTGCTTCTTCCCAGACAGTTCCCCGTTCGATATCGTCAAGATAATGAATTTCGTCAAAAATAACCCATTGCCGGTGTTCAAACTCTTTGGGATCTACTAAAATAGCATTACGGAATATTTCAGTAGTCATAATGAGGATGGGCGCATCCCGGTTAATGCTTACATCACCGGTAAGTATTCCTACCTGTTGGGGGTATTTTTTTGAGAAGTCGCGGAATTTCTGGTTAGAAAGCGCTTTGATGGGGGCAGTATAGATAACTCCTTTATTATTTTTTATGCAGTCTTCAATGATATATTCGGCGATAAGGGTTTTGCCTGCTCCAGTGGGTGCGCTGACTATTACCGAACAGTCATTGCGCGCATATTGGATTGCTTCTTCTTGAAATCTGTCTAAGGTAAAATTTTCTGCCATTGTAGAAAAAATACAGCGATATTAAAGATTTCGAACCAAGATAAATTGATATTATTATATTATAACAGAAATAGCTCATCAGCGGCAGATAAAATAGAAAGGTATTTCGACTATGTGAAAACATGCCGGAGGAGGCCTATCTATCGTGCGTAGTCTTGCAATTACGATAACAGTTTAAGGTTTACGGTTGCAGCGCCCGTTTCGGCTGACGGTTACGTTAAAAATATCAAAAATTAAAAATCAAAATGGCAATGTAAAACTCAAAATTTTGATATGTCATTTTAATATTCACATTTTAATTTTTTATTTTAAAACGTTACCACTAAACGTAACCGATACGGGTTTCGTTACTCTTGCCGTTACCAGAAGACTGAAGAACTACACTGCCGACCTGTCCTTCGAAGCTCGAAGAGCGAAGAAGGAAGCTTTAGCGTAGGCAGGGAGTTGAATGTGATGTCTCAACGCTAGTTGGGACTTGTGCTTTTTGTCACATCCAACATTACTGACAAGTAACTTAAAATCATGCGTTGGCTTTTGAGGCTTTTTGAAAAAAATGAAAACATGCCGGAGGAGGGAGTTGAATGTGATGTCTCAACGCTAGTTGGGACTTGTGCTTTTTGTCACAT
>JBAWWL010000021.1:0-10090 GCA_037146775.1 Candidatus Omnitrophota bacterium
TGTCAAAACTTGTCCTTACGCTCATAGAATTAATCAGGAAACTTTTAGAAAAACAGGCGATGAGAAGAATTGATGCCGGCTCTCTTTCGGAAGAAGAGATTGAGCGCGTGGGTGAAACTTTGATGAAATTAGAGAATAAGATGAAAGAGTTAAAAGATATTTTTGGGCTTAAGGATGAGGAATTGAACCTTAATTTAGGGCCCTTAGGAGATTTAATGTAAATGAGAGTAGTGAGGGATCTCTATAGGAGGAAAAATATGCAGCAAGGACATGATGAAATAAGTTGTACGATATTTCAGCAAAAGGAATTCATTATAAAAGAACTTACGGATAGGCTTAATGAAGTAAAGGACTATCAGCATAAGCAGGAACTGGCCTCTGATTTGTTGAGATACGTAGATATGCTTTTGGAATGTTTAGAATATAATGATAATAGTGTAGATTGTAAAAATTGCCGGTTTATTTCGAGCATACGCAAGAAAACAGCAGGTATCATTATTAAGGCTAAAAGCCTGACTTAAAAAGGAGGGGAATGCTCATGGTAGAACAAAAAATGATGCACGCAAATGACGCTACGAATCTGGCGGATATCTTAGAGCGGGTATTAGATAAGGGGATCGTAATTGCCGGAGATATCAAGATTCAGCTTGCGGATATTGATCTGCTTAACATTAAAATAAGATTATTAGTTGCTTCTGTAGACAAGGCAATGCAGATGGGCATAAACTGGTGGCAGCAGGATTCTTATTTATCTTCAAAAGCGAAGGACAGCGAGATGGAAAAGGAAAATGTAGCGCTTAAAAAACGATTAGATCGCCTGGAAGGAAAGATAAAGGCGAAATAATCATAATCATGGGATCCATGGATATTGATAAGCTGCAGAGTTTAGGTGAATTTACCGCTAGCGTGGCGCATAAAATAAATAATTTGCTTAGTGTTATTTCCGGCAATGCCCAGTACCTCTCGGAGAGGATAAAAGAAAAGAAGCCTGGTGATTTAACGAAAGAAGATCTTAAGGAAATCCGTGGCTCTTTAAATATAATTATGGAGAAGGGCGATTGCCTTGGCGCTATTGCCAAAAAGCTTTCAGAGTTTATACCTAAAACAAAGTAGCGTTAGAAGAGAGGGATTTATTATGCAGGCTAAAATTTTGATTATTGATGATGAGAAAGAACTCTCGGATGTTTTAAAGAAATATCTGGAGCTTAAAGGATATTCCGTCAATGCCACTTATAATGGGAAAGATGGGATAGCGCAGGCCAAGAAAGACGGCTTCAATATAATTATAGCGGACATAAGATTGCCTGATATAAACGGAATAGAAGTGATTAAAACTATCGAGAAACTAGATGCTCAGGCGCGATTTTTGATCATCACCGGTTATTCTATTACTGGTGAGGTCTCCGATTTAATAGAAAGTTCCAAAAGAATCCATGGATATATCTTTAAACCTTTTAAGCCGGAACATTTAGCAGAAAAGATAGAAGAGATATTAAGTTTAGAAAAATAGTCCGTTGTCCATATTTTTAATTGCAATAGATGAAAAGAATAATATTTTGTTTTTCGATAATATTTGTTTTTATATTTTGTTTTGCCGCCACGTCTTTTGCCGGCCCGATTACTATCGATAATGCCACGGCTGAACCTTTGCCAAAGGGAATGTGGGATATCGAGCTGCATTACATATATTATGATATGTCCAAGGTGAAGAATACTGCTTACTGGGGCTATACTCAGGGCAACGGCCACATGGACAGCATAAGCGGACACCAGATGAAGTTCAATAATCAGGTTATATTATCTGAAGCTTATTACGGCCTTACAGATCGTTTTACTGTTGGCATAGTGGTTCCGTATACATTTAGAGAGGTTAGAAAGCAGCCGTATGTGGGAAACGGTGAAGTCTCTGCTAATGGAATTGGTGATATTGCTTTTAGGGTTGTTTATAATTTGTTCGATCCGGCTAAGAATTTTCTTGGGCTATCCATTGGCAGTGGCCTGGGTTTGCCTACGGGGAATAAAAATGATGATCCGCCTTTAGGAGACGGAAGGTATGAGGCTAGCCTGGCGGCGGTAGTAACCCGGATATTTAACGATAAGTTTAAAGGGCATTTTACGCTGGCATATAAATGGAGGTTCAGGAACGAAAATTACGAATACTGGGGGATGTATTCAGGAATTAAGGTGGGGGATGAATTTCATTACGGCGTAGTCGGCGAATATGCCGTAGCCAAAAAGATTAATTTATTTTTTGAGCTAAGCGGCTGGATGGCTCCGGAAAGCGAATTCCACGGCGGAGGAAAGATCCCCGATACTAATTATTATCGGATAGAAGTTATCCCGGGAGTGCAGTATAAGGCGACCAAGAATATGACCTTAGAGTTTTGCCTTAAGATTCCGGTAAAGAAAGACACGGATTTTGATTTTAATATCGCTCCGGAGATCGGAGCTGTATTTGTATTTTAGTCAATAAATAGAAACGGTCCCATTATTATTAGAAGAGCAATAATATGAAAAAAGATAAAACTAAAAAAGAATTTATTGAAGAGATAGTCTTCTTGAAAAAGCGTATAGGGAAGCTTGAGAAGCTGGGTAGTCAGTGCAAGCGGGTGGAGGAGATGCTCGATGTGAGTTATGAGCGCCTAATAAATGTTCTGGATAGCCTTGATTCGTTGGTATATGTGGTGGATTTTAATTCTTATGAATTATTATTTATCAATAAGTATGGTCGTGACATTTGGGGTGATATTCAGGGGCAGAAATGCTGGCAGGCTATTCAAAAAGACCAAAAAGGCCCATGCCCATTTTGTACAAACGATAAACTAGTGTCTGATACCGGGATCTCAACCGGAGTGTATCAGTGGGAGTTTCAAAATACGGTTAATGGTAGATGGTATGAGTGCCGGGATCAAGCGATCCCATGGACCGGCAAAGCGCTGGTGCGTATGGAGATCGCTACCGACATCACCGAGCGCAAGCAGGCGGAAGAGAAGTTGATTCATTTCCAAAAGGCTTTGGAAAATTCCACAGATGCCGTTGGTATGTCTACTCCCAAGGGAAGGCATTATTATCAGAATGAGGCTTTTACTAAGTTGTTCGGGCTATCTGTTGATGAAGTAAGTGGTGTTTCAGGGCCGCCGAAAACTATTTACGCTGATGAAAAAATTGGGCAGGAGGTTTTTGACAGAATTATGAGCGGAAATTCATGGTCCGGCGAAGTGAAAATGTTAACTAAAGATAAAGTAAAAAAGGATATTTTTCTACGGGCATATTCTGTAAAAGATAAAGAAAATAAAGTTATTGCTCTTGTCGGAATACATACCGACATCACCGCGCGCAAGCAGGCGGAAGATGCGCTGGTATTTAGCAATGTTATCCTGCGCACACAGCAGGAGTCATCTATTGATGGAATACTGGTGGTGGGTGAAAAAGGTGAAATATTGTCTTTCAATCAGCGTTTTATTGAGATGTGGGGTATATCTATAGATGTAATAGAATCAAAGTCTGATGACCGTGCGCTACAGTCGGTGATGGATAAATTGGTGAACCCTGAAGAATTTATGAGCAAGGTAAAGCGCCTCTACGAAATTTGGGATGAAATATGCATAGATGAGATAGTTTTGAAAGATGGTAGAATCTTTGATCGTTACTCCGCCCCGATGATTAGCGCTGAAAAAAAATATTATGGCCGGTTATGGAATTTCCGCGATATCACCCTGCGCAAGAAGGCAGAAGAAATGCTGCTAGCGGCTAAGGATTATACCGAAAATATCATTAAAAGTATGTTTGATACCTTAATTGTAATTAATCCGGATGGAAAAATAAGATCTATTAATGAAGCGACAGCTATTCTTTTAGGCTATAAAGAGGAAGAGCTTATTGGTAAGCCGTTTGGCACGATTGTTGCTGAAGAAGAAGAAGAAGAAGAAGAAGAAGAAGGTATACCATTCATAGGTACAAGATTAAAGGAATTGATAAAAGAGGGTTTTATCAAAGAATATGATATGACCTACAAAACTAAATCGGGCGAGATGATCCCTGTTAGTTTTTCTGGGGCAGTAATGAGAGATAAGGATGGCGAATTAATAGGTGTTGTTTGTATCGGAAGAGACCTGCGTGAGCGTAACCGAGCGGAAGATGAGTTGCGTAAGAGCGAAGATCTTTTGTCTGAAATGACAACTCAGGTTCCTGGCGTTGTCTATCAGTTCTATGCCAGGCCAAACGGAGAGATGGGGTTTTATTATATAAGCGATAGGTCGGAACAAACCATTGGCTTAAAATCCGATTTAGAGGGGTATTTAGAGCGTTTCGTCGCGCTTGTTATTCTAGAGCATAGGGAAAGTTTTATCCAATCAATTCAGAAATCGGTTAAAGAATTAAGTGAATGGAAATACGAAGGGATATTGCAAAAGCCAACAGGAGAGAAGATTTGGTTTTTTGGGAACTCCACTCCATTGCAGCGTGAAAATGAAATAGTTTTTAACGGGATGATATCCGACATCACCGCGCGCAAACAGGTGGAAAAAATAATACTGGAGAGCGAAGAGAAAATCCATCTCTTGTTGGATTCTACAGCCGAAGCGATATATGGCCTGGACATGCATGGTAATTGTACTTTTTGCAATAACGCCTGTCTGAGTTTGCTCGGATATAAGCATCATGATGAGTTACTCGGTAAGAATATGCATTGGCAGATTCACGGTAAACACTCAGATGGAACGCCCTTCCCTGTTGAAGAATGCCGTATTTTTAAGGCATTCAAACAAGGAGAAGGTACGCATGTGGACGATGAAGTGCTCTGGCGTTCTGATGGCACATCTTTTCCCGCTGAGTACTGGTCGTATCCGCAACATAGTAACGGCGTGGTTGTAGGGGCTGTGGTAACATTTTTAAATATTACCGAGCGTAAACGTTCGGAGGATGCACTGCGCGAGAGCGAAGAGACTCTTCGAGTTAATATCGAAAACTCATTTGATGTCATCTTTACGCTTAATAAAGAGGGTGAATTTTTATTTGTATCCAGTGCATGGGAACGGCATTTTGGCTATCCGATCGGTGATGTAATGGGGAAGTCCTTTGCGCCATTTGTATACCCGGATGATATAGCTCCTCTTAGTGAATATCTTGAGAGAGTTTTGAGTTCCGGCAAGAGCCAGGCGAGCCCAAGCTATCGCGTCAAGCATGCCGATGGCAGCTGGCGATGGATTGTTTGTAACGGCACACCCTATGTTGACACGAAAGGCGAGCGTCAGTTTATTGGCGTTGGCCGCGACATCACCGAGAGCAAGAAGGCGGATGAAATGCTAAAAGAGGCTCAGGAGCAACTCTTCCAGACGAGTAAGATGGCGTCCTTGGGCCAGCTTAGCGCCGGGGCGGCGCATGAGATTAATAACCCGTTAGCCGGAGTAGTAGGTTTTACAGAGGCAATATTGCTTGACCTGAAGAATAAAAAAATCGCTCCGGATAGAATTGCTAATGATCTGAAGATAGTTTTAAAGAATGCCAATCGGTGCAAGGTTATTATAGGCAATCTTTTGAACTTTATTAGAGCTAAAGATCTTAAGCGGCAGGAAAGCGATATAAATAGTTTTATAGATGACGCTTTAGCGCTTGTCGAATATAAGACCAAGTCACAAAATGTTGAAGTTGTTAAAAAATATGAAAAGAGCCCCCGCAAGGTAAGTATCGATCCGGATCAGATGATGCAGGTACTTATAAATGTCATTTCTAATGCGCAGAACGCTATGCCGGAAGGCGGAGAACTCTTCGTAAGAACTTGGTCGGAAAATAATTTCGTACTAATTGAAGTTAAGGATACGGGCATTGGCATAGAGAAAGAAGCTCTCCTACGCGTATTCGATCCTTTTTTTACTACCCGAGAGCCTGGCCAGGGTGTCGGCCTTGGGTTATCCATAAGTTATAGTATAATGAAGAGGCACGAAGGAAGCATTGAAGTAAAAAGCGATGGCAAAAATAAAGGTGCTTCTTTTATAATTAAGATTCCTGCCTGAGGGCAGGGTTTGTATGATGAAAGGTAACTATGCCACTTGAGTCAAAAAAAGATATTTTTTCGATCCTCTTGGTGGATGATGATGAATGCATGAGGGATCTCTTTGAAAGGATTTTAAGCAAGGAGGGTTTTTCATTAGATACAGCTGAAGATGGAGCTAAGGCCATAGAAAAAGTAAAGATAAAGGATTATGATGTAGTTTTTATTGACATAGCAATGCCGGGTATAAGTGGTTATTTAACTTTCTGCGAGATGAAGAAGATCTCGCCAAGCCTTAAAGCGGTTATGATCTCAGGTTATGCTGACGATTTTATTTTTAATGCCGCTATGAAAGAAGGCGTCTATGCCTGTCTGCACAAACCGTTTACTTTGGATGTCTTGTTTAGTCTTATTGAAAAGATAAAAAATGAAAGGAGTAAATAATGGCCATAAATAAAACCAAAGTCCTGATCATTGATGATGAAAAAGATCTCTGTTTTCTTTTTGAGAAGATCCTGACGCCTGAAGGCTATACTGTCTTAACCGCCCAGAATGGATATGACGGGATAAAAATAAACCAGAAAAGTAACCCCGACATTATCATTCTGGACCTTAAGATGCCCGGGATAGGAGGGATCGAGACTTTGCGCCGTATCAGAAAGAAAGACTCCGGCGTTATAGTAATTATAATCACCGGATACGGCGACGCGGAGACGGTCAGAGAGGCCGCGGACCTGAATGTTTATGAGTATATGGCAAAGCCATTTAATAATGAGATGGTCATAAAGATAATAAAAGAAGCCGTTGCTTCTAAAGATAAAAATGATTAATACCCGATCCTTAATCTATGTGCCTGTTTTACATACCCAGAAAGAGGCGAGCGAAATTCTTCTTTCTTTAAAGGCAGATGCAGCGCCACTGTCCGTCGATACTTCATTAGCTGAACAGGAAAAATCCGTTAAGGAGATGTGGGATGGTATACGTGAAAAAATTCAGAATACGAGTATCTCCTGCTCAACAATACGAATTTATCAGGATGCTATGCCTGTTTGCGGAAGGGAAAAAGAGATAGCGGAAAAATTAGCCCTTAAAGCCAGCCATAATCACCAGTTGATTCTGGAACTAGTAAAAAATGGCGCCAATTTGGAAGGGACCGAAGACCCGAATTTACTGATTGAAGAATATGATAATTTAAGCCAATTAACCAGCAAGGCCGCTGTTTCTATCCAGTGTTATAGGGACTCACTTAATGAGTATAAAGAAAAGGGCGCGAAATTAATGAAACAGAGGGATACCTTTATCGCTGAAAGAATTAAAATCAGCTTAAAAGAAGGGGAGACGCCTTTAGTTTTCATGGGTGTGCGCCATGAATTGGAAAAATTGCTTCAGAGTTCTTTTGTGATTAATTATATTATTTACCGTTTGCCATTTAAGAAGGTTAGGGATATCTATAATGTCTAGCCGAGCTCAAAAGCCCTTGCTCCTGAGTAAAGATTTTTCCAAGCTATTTTCTCCTATCCGGATAAACGCGGATATATTAGAGGGTGATAAGCCTTGGGCTTTATATGAATTCGCCAGTATTTTTCTTCCCAATATGGGGCCGAGTATTTTTAATCTCCTGTTAGATATGGAGAGGCATTCTCAAAAACTGATCGCGGCGATTAAGCCCGAAAAAAGAGAAAGATTGATTAATGGGCTTGAAGGTGTAACGGTTGAAATACGCTATTTGATAAAAGATAAAGGAAAGGAATTGGTAGCATTGCCTATAAATATATCTCCGGCAGAGGTCTTAAGAAACGCCACGCTTGCTAAGTCGGGTTCGCGGTATACCGAAAAAATGCAGGAAGAGATAAATCAGATACTTGTTTCCTTTATTAAAAAAGAGATCCAGCGCAGGATCAAAAGCATGATTGAGAGCGCCTTAAAAACTTTACTGGTTAAGCCTAAGATGCCGGCAATGCTCAAGAAACTTTTAAGTTTAGGCCTAGTTGACAAGGAAGGCCGCCTCGCTGAAGGCGCAACAATTGAAGATTTGATATTGGGTAGATACGCTGGCCTGTTTAAAAAAGTTGTTCCTGAGGAGCTTATTAATGAAGCTTTGATGCTTAAAGAGACGATTAAGGCCTGTTATGGCTGGGAAGGCGAGGATTATCTCTCAACAGCCAATGAGGCGTTGGCGGAAAAAGGGATACTTGAGATCGTTTTGGGAGAAATGGGAAAAAAAGATGCACGTTAAAAGGGGCTAATGTATAAATTTTGGTGGGATCAGGATTATATCGTCGTTCGTGTTACTATCTCAGAGGCTCAAGAATATCCTCCGAGGCCTGAAATTATAGAAGAATTTACTGTGATGTTAAACGCTCTTCCCGGAAAAATAGATATTTTGGTTGACTGTCAAGAAGCCCAGATTGACGCGGCGTTCTTTAGTAACATTAAAAAGATTAACCTGGAACCTATGCAAGTAGATTTAGCGGAAAGAAAAATAAAACATATAGGGCTCTTTGGGTTGGATCCCTTACAACGGATAAAATTAGAGATGATGCGTATGGTTGGAGGATTCGATATGATCGGTTTGTTTTCTAATGAAAAGGACGCGCTGAATTGGTTTAAGAAAGATAGGGCTTAATTATGAGGACACTGATTTATGTACCAGTTATCCATACTAGCGCTGACCTGGGGTCTTTAGCCAAAGATGTGGCTAAAAGAGGTATCGCGGATTTGGGGGAAGATGTTTGGGAGAAACACATTGCGGCAGTTGAGAAATTCTGGGATGTAATATCGGATTATTTCGATACCATAGTTGTATCAGGAATGAAGATATATCAGGACGGCATGGTCGCGGATGGGGAAATAGGACAAAAAATAGTCGAAGAAAGTGCCAAATCTGGAAGCAGAAATTACAAATTAGTTGCCTGGCTCCTAAAAAGAGGAGCTGTTTTGGTTAAGACAGAGGATTTTAAATTAGTTAAAGAAGAGCGGGATAGATTAGTGGCGATAATGCAGTCTAAATCAATTATGCATAAAATAATTGCGTTCATAAAATATAAATTAGCAAAAGATAGGCTTTTAGATAAAAGAGATATATTTATTGCCAAAAGGATAGATGAGACTTTGTGCCAGAATGAAACAGGTATTATTTTTATCGGCGCCTATCATAATATCAAAAAGCGTATCCCCAGAAGTATTCGTGTTAGTGAGATAAAAGATGCGCGGTTGGTCAAAGAATACCAGAGGTTGCTGCCCTTTTTTCATAAAAATAAGGAACGCTTTGAAGAACTAAGCAGGTATCTTGTTTCTAAAGAGGAGGGTTAAAATGATTATGTCAAAGATAAACTTAAATACATTAGTTAAGCCCAAAGTTTTCTGGCCCAGTATTATTATTCTTTTAGTTATTTGTTTTACTTTGTATGCACAAAAGGAAAAAGAAAAATCATTAAGGATAGCAAAAGAATCAGAATTGCAGCAGACCGTTGAGGCAAAAAAAGTAGTCGAAAATAATCTCGTGGATGCTAAGAAAGAAATAGTAGCAAAGGATGAGCAAATAAAACTTTTCTTAGATAAGCTCGAAAAAGAAATAACCTCTAGAAAAGAAGCGGAAACGCGGTTGCTTTTAGTAACTAAAGAAAAGCAAGCTTTGGAGGCAAAGGTTGAAGAATTAACTGTCCTTTTACCCAAGCAAATTGAGCTGGAAAAGATTGTGATTAAAACTACACATGAGCTAATCGGGAAGGTTTTAGCTTTTGATAAAGAACATGCGTTTGTGGTAGTGGATTTAGGCAGCGGGAACAATTTAAAATTAGGTGATATTTTGTCGGCTTATCGCAATGATAAATTTATCGGTAAGGTTCAAGTAGAAAAAGTAGATGAAAAAACTGCTGCGGCAGCCATTTTGAGCCCATGGAAAAATGTGAAATTTAAAGAAAGTGATATGGTGAAAAAACTATGAGACCTTCCTTTAGATTTTTCTTAGTAGTTTCAGTTTTTGTATTAGCTTTGATCACACCATTAATAGCGCAGGATTTAACAAGAGAGTTTAAAAATTCAGCCGCTAAAGAAGAGGGAACAAGAATAATAATTTCAACTTCTGGCGTGGCTAAATTT
>JBAWWL010000022.1:0-3510 GCA_037146775.1 Candidatus Omnitrophota bacterium
AAGCTAATTGCTTGTTTGATATATAAATATAGTAAGTGCTGATGCGGGCGTAGTTTCCGCCAGAGGCGAGACCTCGCCGCATAGCGGCGGGCAATGGCAGACAATCATCTCGCTGTAAAGCGAGTTTGTTTTTATGATTGCCTGCATTTCTCATGATAAAGCTAATTGCTTGTTTGATATATAAATATAGTAAGTGCTGATGCGGGCGTAGTTCAATGGCAGAACACTAGCCTTCCAAGCTGGATATGTCGGTTCGATCCCGATCGCCCGCTCCAACGAAAAGATTCCACGGATTAGGAAAAAGATACACTGATTGGAGAATAATTAAAGAAATTTTTTTCCAATCTTCACAATCTTTTCCTAATCGCGGTAATCATTATAAGATGAAAGAAAAAATATCTATACTTGGGGCAGGAAGTTGGGGGACAACGCTTGCTTTCATTCTATCCCAAAAAAATGATTTACAGGTAATTCTGTGGTCTCCTTTTGCCGACCAGGCAGAAGCAATTCGCCAAGAAAGAGAGAACAAAATTTTTCTTCCCTCGGTTAAACTGCCCGAACAACTATCGGTTACTACAAAGTTAGCCGAAGCATTTTTGGCGGATATCATCATTATCGCGGTGCCTGTTGAATATCTTCGCCATACCTTAAGAAAGGTCAAGCGCGGCGTTCCTAATTTAAAACATAAAATTTTCTTGAGCGTTATGAAAGGTATCGAGATAAGCAGTCTTAAGCGGCCATGCGAGATTATTCAGGAAGAACTAAAAATATCTACTAAAAATATCGTAGCGCTTTCCGGGCCGACCATTGCCAAGGAAGTTGCTGCCGGGATTCCTACGGTTGCTTCTGTGGCTTCGGTGGCCGAAGAAAATGCTTTACGAATACAGTGTATTTTTAAAAACACCTCGCTACGAATTTATACTCATCAAGACATAAACGGCATCGAGACTGCAGGTGCATTAAAAAATATTATCGCAATCGCCTGCGGTATCTCCGATGGGCTTGGTTTCGGTACGAATACCAAGTCTGCAATCATTTGCAGGGGGTTGAAGGAAATGATACGTTTTGCGAAAAAGCTTAAAATAAAAGAAGATGCTTTTTTGGGGATCAGCGGAATCGGTGATCTGTGCACTACGTGTTTTTCCCAGTTTTCCCGCAATCGATTTGTGGGAGAAGAAATCGGTAAAGGGAAAACACTGAAAGAAGTGCTTAAGGGGATGCATATGGTAGCCGAGGGAATTACTACTACCAAAGCAGTGTATCACTTGAGTAAAAAATATAAGATAGATATGCCGATTACCAGGGAAATATATTTGATTCTTTATAAAAATAAACAACCCCTTACAGCCGTAAAAGATTTAATGTCGCGCCCGCTTAAGGCAGAATAAGCAAAGCACGAGGGTATGGGAGGAGTGCCATGAGACGATTGGTAGTTTTTGTGATGTGTTGTTCGTTTATGGTGTTTGGTGTAGGCTGTCAAAACACTAAAACCCGCGCAGTCGAAGGGTCGGTGATAGGTGGTTTACTGGGCGGTGCCGCAGGAGGAATTATTGGCCATCAAAGCGGCAATGCCGGAGTCGGCGCTGGCATCGGTGTGGCTGCCGGAGCTATTACCGGTGCATTAATTGGTAGTCAGATCGATAAGCCTCAAACACAAAAAGAATCTGCTCCAGCCGCAACTGCTACGCCTTCAACAGATAAAACTGTGCCATCCTTAGTTTCCGTGAGCGTCAAATCTTTGTCGATGCAGCAAGTTGTTGAGTTTACTAAGCAGGGAATGGCAGAAAGTGAAATTATTTCTAAGATCAAAGCAAGTGATACGCGGTTTGATCTTAGCGGAGACGATATAGCGTCCCTGAAGAAACAAGGCGTAAGCCCGGAAGTTATTAAAACAATGCAAGAGAAAACGAAGTAGTTTTTACGCGGTATGCTAAATTCTTGAGTAGTAAAGTATAGGTACAGATGCAACAAAACAATTTTGATATACAAACGATAATTAATTTTTCTCGCGCGCTACTATCGGGTTTTACGCATTATTTTGAACAGTTGTATTATTTCCGTTTTTCCTGGTCTAATCCGGTATTGTGGATATTTTTCCTTTTATTACTTCTTGTTTTATTGCGGTTCTGGAAAATAAAAAAAGCGTTATCGTTTTGTGCGGTTATATTCCTTATACTGCTGGCTACCACTAAGGCGGAGGTTTATCTGTTTGATATTTTACGGCGGCAGGGAGTTGCTTTTGATCCTGTTTTATTTAGGGCAGTATCTTTATTCCTGCTTGCGTTAGTCACCGTCTATTACCTTTTTATCAGGGACCAGGAATGATTTTATAGAAAGCTAATTTTATTGCAAAAAAAATAGCATATAGTATGATAGATAAGTATAAAGGAGGGAATAATATGGAAAAAATAATCGTAGCATTTTTCACGTCCGTTAACATAGTATTTTCTTTTGCACTAATCGGCTATGCGCAGGAAGTAACCCAGCAACCAACAGATATATCGCAGGCAGATAATAGCCAAAGCGAGGTAGTGGTACGGCCAATGACAGAGATTGTGGTCGATAAAAATAATCAGCAGGTTACAGAACAGTCGGCTACCAAAATTGTCGAAGAGACAGCTAAAGAAGTAGAAAAAGCAGAAAAAAAGAAAGAAGAAGATAAAGCTACCGCAGCCGCGGAGGAAAAGGATAAAGAAAAGGATAAAGAAAAAAATCCGGAAGAATGGGGCGATGACGAAACTGGCGCAGGTACCTTTTCGGATTCAAGACAGAGTATCTGGAGAACTGGCGGCAGCGATAATGACATACGCAGCGAGAAAGATTTTCAGTT
This sequence comes from Candidatus Omnitrophota bacterium, assembly GCA_037146775.1. GTDB lineage: Bacteria > Omnitrophota > Gorgyraeia > Duberdicusellales > 4484-171 > JBAWWL01. The sequence continues at coordinate 2,831 of JBAWWL010000022.1, forward strand.
TCGGCCGTAAACATAACGGAGAGTGCGGTTAAGTAAAACAGGTTGGATTATGAATAAAAAACAACTTATTGTTTTATGGGCGATGGGGATCCTCGTGTGCCTTATTATCCTGCTGACGCCTAAAATATGTTTTGTCCAGAATAGTTATTTCAAATACGATAAGAATTGGGCGCCGGTAATCAATTGGGGATTGATTTTGAGCCGCTCCTTAATAGTTATTATTATTGGCGGCCTTGCTTTTTATACCCTGAAGGATAAAAAATAGAACGCAGGCATTGCGTTCCTTTCTTTTTCGTTTCCAAAATCTCCTTTACACCCTCCAGAAAACCAACTATAATAAGCTAAATTAAGCAGTTTTAGATGACATTTTGTGCTGCGGTGATAATAAATCGCTACCCAATAGTTACTGTAAGCACTGGATATTTGAAGGAATTCATTCGCCTCTGGCGGAGATTAGCGCACTTGCAACTAATTTTCGACGAAGTCGAAAGTTAATATTAAATAGACTATTAGTTCCAAGAGTGTTTTTGGTTGTTCTAAAATGTTTTCATAAATGCAAAAAATTGACGGGAGGTAGCGCAGTCCGGATTAGCGCACTTGAATGGGGTTCAAGGGGCCGCGGGTTCAAATCCCGCTCTCCCGACCAGTTGCTACATAAAAAGTTCTTTCTAAGATATCGG
>JBAWWL010000023.1:0-2884 GCA_037146775.1 Candidatus Omnitrophota bacterium
AATTGGTTGAAGAATTTTTGGGGTTCTACTTTTAACGTGCCCTGCCAGTAACGCTGGACTAATGCTTCAAGTTTAGGGGTCTTTAAAAATAGAAAGTTAACTCTACGAATATTTGATCGATCCAGTCCGTTAAGTGGGAAGGATAGAGATAACACTGTTGCTAAAGCCATATCGCTTACGCGGTACATCTCCAACTTGTTTAAATTTTCATCCATCGTTTCTGTGGTCTTCATTTAATTTTCATTAGTCTTGGTTCTAATTTTGCGCCTATACCTTGTTATATCGGTAGAAATTTACAGTAAGATTGTACACCCCGTTCACTTGCAACCTCTTGCTTCTTCCCTATATTAGCCCAATCGTTAACCTTAATAGCTCCTTGCTCCCTTCATTATTACCTTGTGATAATGCAAAAATTTATATCTTTCATCCGACCTCCGTAATTTATCTTATCTGTGGATAACTTATTTTCCGTTGGGATTATTCAATTTGTAAATATGATAATATACAATTCTATTTCTTGTCAAATAGCGCGGTTATACGAACAAAACATATCGTAAATATACGAAAAGATACTTGGTAATACAAGAAGATACTTGATAATATATAATAATTATGATAAACTGGTTTTAAAACGATAGCTAATGGAGGTGGAATAAGATGGCAATCGGTGAGAAGATTAAAAAAAGGATGGAAGAATTGGGATTAAACACCCCAGCTCTTGCAAAAAAAAGCGGCGTTCCAGCTCAGACGATATACAACTATACTTACGGACGGGCGGAACCAACTTGTACGACTATGAAAAAAATAGCCGTCGCGCTCGACAAGACCGTTGACTGGTTCCTTGAACCTGACCTAACCGACCCGAAACTGGTGGCTATGTTTGAAAAGGCGGGTAAGTTATCCCCAGAAGAGAAACAGAGCGTGGTAGATTTTATGGTGATGGTAGAAACGAAGCGGATGGAGAAACGGAAGGTAGAAGGCAAACAGAATGTATCGGCAAATAAAAAACCTTGAGCGTAGATTGCCTCGGATGTTTTTTCCATGGCAATTTTTACTATTTACGCTATTTTTACTCTTTGGTAAAAAATTGGCGCCTGTGAACTAAAGGTAGCCATAAATTACCACCTTTGGTTCAAATTATACGAAATTACAAAATCTTAACCTGAAATTTGCTCGTTAGGGCATTCATAAACTGAACCTTAGAATTATTCTTATTTTCAGTTCAAATTACATACGAAAAAAGTATTGACATTCTATGCGATATCGTATAATTTGTCGATTGGTAAAAAGCGGAGAATTACAAGCGTTTAGAAAACTAAGCGGATATATCATTGTTGTCACGAGTTGTGTCTATTCACCTAAAGCTATTGCCGATAAAGTGCTGATGTATTGCCGATAAAACAATTGATTTACAATGGGCTTATGGTTCTCAACCCGTAAAAATCTTTGCCCGTGTTTCTAGCCAAGCGTTTAAGTTGGCGGAAATTTTTTCCGCTAAATTTCCGCTAAATTTCCGCCAAAATGTAATAGGAGGTTTTATCGCTTGTTCCAACCCTTTTTATGATTTTCCTGTGGATTAGCTCTCTTAAATCGTTTCTTGCTGTTCTGTCCGTTACTTTAAATGAATCAGCGTATTGTTTACTGGTAATCCTTTGGCTCTTTTTCAAAAGATCTATGGCTTGTTTTTGTCTATCATTAAGATCTAAAGTTTTCAAATATTCTTTTGTTAATCCGGGTTTTCGCAAGGTAACCACAAGGCTGGTGCCTGTATATTCAAAACTCGGTTCGGGCAAATCCCATTCCTTGCACCATTGAATTATTTTATTTGTACCGGTGCCTACTTCCTCTATGTATCTAAGCCAAAAGAATTGTCTGGCTATCAGAGGATTAGGTGGTATGGAATCGTGCTTCTGTTTTAAGGTTTCAACCGTCCATCCTTCAGGTAGTTTCCCCGGATTCCAGAATTCTATCCTGTCGTCAAATATCCTAACCTGCGATTTGGAGGGAGACCAATAGTCCCTATGAGCAATGGCGTTGGCGATAGCTTCCCTTATTGCCTTGGGAGGGTATTCCCATTTTTCTTGCCTTTCTATTTTACCTGATTCAATCCAGGCAGACATTGCAATGTGGTCGAAGATGAATTTCTCCGCTTCCATTACTTGGTCTATTATGTTACCATCCAGCGATTTTAAATCAAGCATTTTATCGCTGACATCCGTGCCTTTAAACCGGATGCATTTGACTTCACATTGAAGAAAGAAATCCTGAGGCTTGCCAAATAACAGAATAGCGGTATTGGTCGGTTTCCCATTTCGAGTCAGTTTTAGCCGCATCAATATTTCTTCAAGCGGTAAATTTTCGTCTAGGTCTAATCTTCTTTCGGCCTTCGCCTTCTTTAAGAAAAACTTTATTTTTTCTTTGTTGATATCTTTTAGTGTAGTGCCTTCGCAAATCTGCGCATCAAACTGTAATTTGTCCTTATGCTTTTCAAAAATCAGTCTTTCGTATTCGTCCTTGCTCATTCTTGGGCTTGATTTACCGACTCTTTTGTAAGGCCTGCCGGAGGCAAGGACAAGTTTATCAAGGCTTTCTTTTACTTCAATGACGATTATTTCCTTGCTGTTTATCTCTTCCACGCTGATTTTGGGATGGACCTTGGGATCGGTTTCTTGGCTGATTCGGTTGGCTAAACTTTCCAACGTGCCTTTTCCGATTTGAACGCCCAGAATTTTTCCGGAGTCGTCAACACCAATCAAAATTTTTCCGCCTTTTGTATTTGCGAAAGCAGAAATAGATTGCAGTATTTCCTTTGCCAGAGACAAAGAAGTTTTCAATTCAACGGCTTCTCTTTCTTTGAGTAAGTTTTGGATGTCTTTTTCGGTCA
>JBAWWL010000024.1:0-2759 GCA_037146775.1 Candidatus Omnitrophota bacterium
GGTAATATAAAAAAGACACCCAAAGGGCCAAAGGTTGATGAGGAGAGAGAGCCGATCACTGATGTTTTTGATGAGAAGGAAGAGATTAAAGTCTATGCCGAGATGCCAGGTGTAAACAAAGAGGATATAAAATTAGATTTGAAAGAAGATATCCTGGATATATCCGCCCGTAGCGGCGATAGAAAATATCATAAAGAGGTTCTTCTTCCCGTGAAGTTAAAAGCGGAAAACTTAACCTCATCCTATACAAATGGCATGTTGGAAATAATTATAAAGAAATGATAGATGTATGGCGTTAACTGGACTAAAAGAAGATGCTCTAAAGTTAATCTTATTTGGCGGAAAGGGTGGAGTGGGAAAGACGACCTGCGCCTCAAGCGCAGGTCTTTATTTGGCCAAGGAAGGTTTTAAGACATTAGTTATCTCCACTGACCCAGCACATTCTCTTGCGGATAGTTTAGGCCAGAAAATTGGAGACCAGATAAAAGAGGTTCAAGGCGTAAAGAACTTAAGCGCGCTGGAAGTAAACGCTCAAATTGCCCTTTCACAATTTAAAATAAAATACGAGAGTAAAATAAAAAAGATTTTTGACACCTCTACCTATTTAGACCAGGAAGATGTAGACGCTTTCTTTGCTTTGCCTATTCCCGGGATAGATGAAGTAATGGGTTTTAAGACTATCGTAGATTTGATAGATGATGCAAAATTTGATAAGTATATTGTCGATACTGCTCCTACTGGCCATGCGTTGAGGCTTTTGACTCTACCTGAATTATTGGATGAGTGGATTAAGGTCTTGGCCAAAATGCGTTGGAAATACAGGTATATGGTAGAGAGCTTTTCCGGCAAGTATAGCCCTGATGAAGGTGATGATTTTTTAGTGGAGATGAAGAAGACTGTAAAAAAAATAGAAAATTTACTTAAAGATGGGAAAAGATCTGAGTTTGTGGCAGTTACTATTCCTGAAGATATGGCGATTTTAGAAACAGAGAAATTAGTAAACGATTTAAACAGGTATGGCATAAAGGTAAGGCAGTTATTGGTGAATAATGTTTTGGAGTCGCGGGATTGTCAGTTTTGCCGGGAAAGAAGTAAAGCCCAGGAAGAATACATAAAACAGATACGCAGAAAATTTAGTAGCTTAAAAACTATGGTTATACCTTTACAGGCCCAGGAAGTTAAGGGCATTGAATCGTTAGAAAAAATGTCTAGGAGGTTATTTCAGTGATGGCTAAAAAAGACGATAAGGGGTTAACATTGAAAGTGAAAGAAGCCTTGTCAAAAGATGTGGGCAGAGCGATCGCCAGAATCGATCCGGAGGATATGAAGGAGCTCGGATTGGAGGTAGGCGATATTATAGAAATTAATGGTAAAAGAAAGACGCCAGCCAAGATAATGCCCTGCTATGCTGAAGACCGGGGTAAAAAGATCATACAGATAGATGGTATATTAAGAGAAAATGCTCAAACTGGATTGGATGAGAAAGTAAAAATAAACAAAGTTGATTCCAGGCCCGCCAATAAAATTACTCTTGCGCCTCTGACGACGTCCAACCTGCTTCAAAGAGATGGTGATACTAAATATTTAGGTTCGTTGATAGAGGGGCTTCCAGTGATCGCGGGTGATAAAGTTAGGGCTACGTTTTTTGGGTCACGTTCTTGCGAGTTTAAAGTGGTGAGCACTGTTCCAGAAGGCCCGGTATTGATAAATGCTAATACTTTAATAAGAATGGAGGTAAAGGAGCAGGGAGAGGCCAAACAAAGCAAGGTTTCCTATGAGGATATTGGGGGGCTTGGATCACAGGTTCAAAGAATTAGGGAGATGATTGAGCTTCCATTAAGATATCCACAGGTATTTGAAAGATTAGGGATAGGCGCGCCAAAGGGGGTTTTTCTATACGGACCTCCGGGCACCGGGAAAACACTAATTGCTCGCGCAGTGGCTAATGAAACAGATGCTTATTTTACACACATATCTGGGCCTGAAATTATGGGCAAATTTTATGGTGAAAGCGAGGGCCGCTTAAGAAGCGTTTTTGAGGACGCTAAGGCTCACGCACCCGCGATAATTTTTATAGATGAGATAGATGCGATTGCTCCTAAGAGAGAAGAGATGGGTGGCGAGAAGCAGGTTGAGAGGCGCGTCGTGGCGCAGCTTTTATCTTTGTTGGATGGGTTAGAGTCCAGGGGCCAGGTTATTGTCATCGGCGCGACAAATATACCCAATGCTATAGATCCTGCCTTAAGAAGGCCGGGTAGATTTGATCGGGAAATTTCTATTCCGATACCAGATAAAAACGGAAGATTGGAAATCTTGGGGATACATACGAGAGGGATGCCGTTAGCGGAAGACGTGAGCCGCGAAAAACTGGCTGAGATTACCCACGGATTTGTGGGAGCGGATCTGGAGGCCTTGGCGCGGGAAGCGGCGATGTCGGCTTTAAGGAAGATTTTGCCCAAGATTGATTTTGAAATGCAGGACATTCCTTATGAGACCCTGATGAAGCTTGAGGTAACTATGGATAACTTCTTGGATGCGATGAAAGAAGTCGAGCCTTCGGCGATCCGCGAAGTTTTTGTTGAGGTTCCGGATGTAAAATGGAGCGATGTCGGTGGTTTAGAAGAAATAAAAGAAGATTTGAAAGAGGCGGTTGAATGGCCGCTTAAATATGCCGATCTTTTCAAAAAGGCGGGTACAAATCCACCTAAGGGGATACTTCTTTATGGAGTTCCCGGCACAGGAAAGACGCTTTTGGGTAA
>JBAWWL010000025.1:0-2644 GCA_037146775.1 Candidatus Omnitrophota bacterium
CAGACGTTGCTGCCCTTTTGCAATAAACATAAGGGGCGATTTGAAAAATTGGGCGAGTATCTTATTTCTAAGCCAGAGGGCTATGGTTTGGCTTCCAGCGAGCCAAAGCCATAAGCCAGAGGGCAATGGTTTGGCTTCCGATAGCCAAAGCCATAAAGTGGAGGTGTAGATTGAGTTTATTAGATGACGTAAGGGCGGTTATTGTTGAGCAATTGGGGGTGAAGCCTGAAGAGGTAAAGCTCACAGCTTCATTTAGGGATGATTTGGGGGCGGATTCTTTAGACGCGGTTGAATTCATAATGGCTCTCGAAGAAAAATTCGGTATAGAAATTCCTGATGAGGACGCCGAAGCGATGCAAACGGTAGATGACGCGATCAAGTACGTAGAAAGTAAGATGAATAATCCTCGGCATAACAGAGAAAGCGAATCAGGATCTTAGGTAAATAATAGGATTTACAAAAATGACCATTATTAACAACGATGATAAAGAATTGCCCCAGGAAAAGAAAGCTCCGGGGCCCGAAGAACTTTTAGAAAAAGAAATAGTAGAAATAAAGCCGCAGGAAGAGACTACAGACGCACCTCTTGAAGAAAAAGCGGTTCCTCCGGTAGGGGCAATGCCTCCTTCTGAAGAAATGACGGAAGTAAAACCTAAGATAAAACGAAAACCTAATCGCAAGCCCAGACCTAAATATCAGTCCCAAGTTTCCGCGCCGCTTAAAAAATGGGAAGAGAAATGGGTAGAGGTTGATGGCGAGAAGGTTTTATTTGTTCCGAGTGGCTTTGAGATCATGACGAAAAATGGCTGGCGGCCTCTCATGATGCGAGCCGATAAAATTAAAAAATAATCGAAAGCCTGAAAGATGAAGATGGTATTTTATGGCTATATGTAGTGGCAAAAATATGCAGGGTAAAGAAATTTCACCGCGATCCATTGGTAAAATAAAGCGGGGAAATTTCTACGTCCCGGATTGCCCTGACTATAAACCGCGAATCGATATCCCTGTTAAGGTCAAGACGGACGAGGTTCTTACCGGCTGGCATTGCTGTAATTGCAAGAATTTCAAAGTTTCTTAAGGAAGGATTTGAAGAAAGAAGAGGCTCCAGATGCGAGGACTATTAATAAAATGGACGATTAATTCTTTGGCGATACTAATAGTTACTTATATCGTAAGAGGGATTGAAGTGGCAAATCCTGTAACCGTTATTGTTGTGGCCTTTATCTTAGGTATTATTAACGCGTTTTTGCGTCCATTGATAATACTGATTACACTGCCAATAAACATATTTACATTCGGCCTACTCACTTTCTTTATAAACGGATCTCTCTTCTATATGGTTTCCAAGATAGTTAAAGGCTTTATCATAACAGGCTTCTGGCCAGCGTTCTTCGGCTCTATCCTTTTTAGTATCATAAGTCTTCTATTGAGCCTGTTGGTTAATGAAAAGGGGAGGATTGAGGTAAGACTTAAAAAAGAATCAATTGGCGATGATTTTTTTAAGCACTTTGGAAAATAATAGAGAAAGGAAGGTGATATTAGGTGAATAAGATTTTAATAGCTGTTTTGGCGCTTGTATTGGCAGTGCCTCTGTGTTATGCCGCTGAGGAGGCCAAGCCGCCGATGGCCACCGAGCCGGTAGGCGCTGTTGTAGAAGCCGGAGGAGTCATTATTGGCAAGGTAACGACTGTTATTGAGGAAAGTTTAGATGATGGAAAGACAAAAGGTTCTTTTATATTAGCAGAGGATGATGGTAAGACTAAAATGATACCCCTTGATAATGCAGTGGAGGTGCTTGATACTGCTTTCCATGCTATCACACTAAATAAGCTTAATGGCCGTAAGGTGTCAGTGGAGACTTCAAAAGAGGGTACAGCTAAAAAGATACAAGAAATAAAATAAGTTTAAATATTATGAAAGGAGGAATAAAATATGGCAAAAAAATATTTAAAATTCAAGAAGTCTTTTAATCCGGCTATGTCGCAGGATGATATAAGCGCGTTAGTAGGAAAAAAAGCCCAAGAGATTTATGAGAAGAGCGGTCGCAAACCAGATAACGATTTACAGAACTGGTTGGAGGCAGAGAATATTATCAAAGGAAAGTTCTCCAAGTAATCCGACGCTCTTATCAAAGATTTAACAGTATTAATAATGCTGGGTTCTTATAGTCTGGCCTTATCATGCTCATGTGATGTTATTAGCAATCATATTGACAACGATGGCGATAGGAAGTATTTTAGAGATGAAAAGGAGAAGTTGAATATGAACTGTTGTGAGACATGTCAGACTTATTGGAGCTGCGAGACTAAGTGGTACCGCGGGGAAAGAGGGGAAGAGAACGCCTGCTGTCCCGCGTGCAATTATTTCAAAGTTTGCACAGCAGAGAAGTCTAAGCAAGGGAAGGATTCTAGGCCTAAGTAGCCCTCTTCTTTTTTATTCCCTCTCATTCTTTTTCAAAATAAATCCGACAAAGGGAAAAAGTCTTTGAAACTCGAAAAGTCTTATAATTCAACCATGCCGCAGGAAGCAATAAAGAAAGAAACTGTTTCGTTGAAGATAAAGGAAAGGAAACGGTTCAGGTTTCCGCCCGGTTACGGCGACAATAAAATAGTGGTTTTGGCTAGAGACCCCTGGTGGATATTCG
>JBAWWL010000026.1:0-2300 GCA_037146775.1 Candidatus Omnitrophota bacterium
TAATATCTTCTTTAGCCGCCATAAAATTAGTAATTACGCCTTCGCGATTGCGTATGGAAGATATAAATGCACCTTCCCAATAAAGCTCGCCATTTTTCCTCTTATTATGAAACTCCCCCCGCCATTCTTTACCTGAAACAATTGTATCCCACAGATTTTTGTAAAATTCAGCTGACTGCTCTCCTGATTTTAATATACGCGGATTTTTACCTATAACTTCGCTAAGTGCATAACCGGTAAGCTGCGTAAATTTAGGGTTAACATACTGAATATTCCCCTTTAAATCCGTAATCACGACACATGCCGGGCTTTGTTCAACAGCAACAGAAAGTTCACGTAACTCTTTTTCTATCTTATTCCGCTGGGTAACATCACGAAAAACTAAAACTACTCCTATAATTTCTTTGTTATCTACGTCCTCAATAGGCGCTGCGCTATCATCAATCGCGCACCTACTCCCATCTTTGGATATTAAAATAGTATGATTGGCTAAATTAACTATTCTACCATTACTTAAAACTTTTAAAACAGGGTTGTCAACTTTTTCATCCGTATCCTCTTTCTTAATCACAAACACATCATCTATATGCCTTCCTATGGCCAACGATTTTAACCAACCGGTTAATTTTTCAGCCACAGGATTAATAAAAGTTATATTGCCGTCTTTATCAACAGTAATTACTGCGTCACCAATACTAGTCAAAGTAGTAAAAAACCACGCCTCGCTTTTCTTCAATACTAACTCCGCACGCTTCTGTTCGGTAATATCGCGCACTGTTGCCTGCAAAAACGTCTGTCCGCTAATTTCAAACTTCGAAAGTAGGACCGTTGTGATAAATTCAACTCCATCTATACGTTTATGCGTCCATTCAAATAGGCGCGAGCCTTTTTCTACTGCCAACATAATCATCTCTTGCGACTTATTTTTTGAATTTGAGCCATCCGGTTGGAATTCCGGAGATAACTCTGACGGCGACCTAGACTTAAAATCTTCTTCATCCTGACAACCAAACATTTTAATTGTCGCGGGATTTCCGGAGATAAACCTACCATCAGGTGACAGTATCATAACGGCATCGCGGGATTCGGTAAACAACATACGATACTGCTCCTCACTCTTTTGCAAAGCTCCTTCTGTTTTCTTGCGCAGAGCGATTTCGTCATTAAGTTTATCGATAGTAGTAAAGGTATTCTTGAGGCCGTCTAGCATTGAATTAAAAGAACCGGCTAGATCCTCAATTTCATCATCCGTCTTAATTTCCACCTTATAATCCAAGTTGCCTTTAGCGACCTTTTCAGTAGCATCGCGCAGCTTTATTAACGGTTTCACGAGTATCGCGCTAAAGAAAAATCCGATTGATAAAACTATTACAAACATAATCAATGCCACCAGTATAAAACTAAAAATTAACTCTCGTAACGGAGCAAACACCTCATCTTCATTCTGAGTTACGCATACCCACCACTCTATACCGCTTTTTAATAACTCAGGATGATCAATTTTAAAATAAGAAATGAATATTTTTTTCTTATGCAGCTGATCTACTTCAAAAGACACCAGGTATCCGCTATTTTGGTTGGCAATTTTTTTAAAAACTTTATCCGGAAGTTTCTGCGTCATCGCTTGGATTCCCGGATGAAATATTAAATAACCCTGCGCATCCACAAGCCCAACATGGCCGCTCTTGCCTATACTAAAATTTTTCAAAGGAGAAAATAGGCGATTGATTTCCAAAACATTCTTGCAAACGCCGATTACCTCTCCTAATTGATTCTTGATAGGAGCAGCTATTGCTATGCCTATGGTTTTGCTTGATGGATCAAAACCAATTTTATCCAGAAAAACATCTCCCCTGCCATTATTAAAAGATTTTTGCCACCATTCTTCATCAGCCTGATAGAAATCACTTGTTCTATCTGAGGAAGCAACTAATCCACCGTATTTATCAGTCATAAAGATCTCTGAAATACTCGGATCATCCCGCGCTATCTCTCTCAACCGATTCCCAACCAGACTCTCGGTATATTCTACAATTAAAGGATCATTATCAGTTGCCTTGGCCCAACGCTCATCTATATCCTTAAAATATACTGCTATTCTTTCTTTACTCATGCCTTTATATCGCGAGTTATATTCTTCGATCTTAAGCAAACGATCACTCGAGGACATAAATACGTAAGTACTCTCTATTTCCCTACTAATGATTCTATCTATTGCACCACCCAAAAGCTTACCCATCGTCATATAATCCCGGCTGATAGTCTGGCGTAAGAGATTATATTCCGACCAATACACCAAA
>JBAWWL010000027.1:0-1931 GCA_037146775.1 Candidatus Omnitrophota bacterium
TGCGCTAACCTGTCTCCTAAAACTTCGTAATGATTTTCGATCAATGTGCCGGGCTGACAAATATCGAATCCATTCACGATTACATCAGCCAAGACCCTATTCGCTCCATATTTTTCTTCAATAACATTCTGCGCTGCCACCGGGATTGCAAGAGGATAGCTACAGCGAACAGGTACCTGATTAAATAATTTATCCGGATTCTCATAAATATCCGAATTAAACGCTATAGCCTTTTCTAATAAAGATCTTGCCTTCCCATTTTTATCTTCCTTTAAACCGCCATTAGCCTTGGCTTCGCGAAATAGCTCGTCTCGTTTTCCAGAATATTTTCTGATTAGGTCATTTATAGATACTTCAACTACTCCCCCTTGAAGCAATATCTCAACCATTTCCTTAACAAAATCAAAGTCGATTTTACGGCTACGCAATCTAAAATCTTTTGTTAAATTACGCACAAGTCCACGTACCGGCTCCTCAAAAGCACTAAAGATTTCCTGACACAAGGCCACATCAGCAATTTCATATTTAGAGGCATAGCTTAATGACTCAAGGTCAAAAGCTCCAAGTAACCCTTTACTTTCCGCCATTTTTACATACGGGCTACCTGCCTGAACACGCAGGCTTCCAAGAATACGTGAATCTGTTTTAAACAACTCTGTTTCCTCTATAAACTCAATATTTTCTTTTAATTGCTCGAGGGTTGCAAAAGGATCGAAAAAGATAAAACCAACCTCTATTTCAATTCCTAACTCCTTAATAATCCGTAATGCCTGCCGGTTCTCATCAACCGTAACTCCTTTTGCGTATCTTTTTAATTGCCTTTCGCTACCCGACTCAATACCTAAATAGAAACGATGAACACGCCCTTTCTCATGTAACGCCCTACAAAGCTCTATTCGCTTGGCATTCTTGGCCGCGCTATCTTTAGCGTTATAAATATTGTGCACCATTACAGAAATGTGACTGATATAGACAGGCTCTTCCCCTAGTACGGAGAGTTCTTCATTTAAGTGATTAACCGCATCCGCAAAGTCATTTATCCTTTTTTCGGTAGTATCAAAATAATCTCCATCCATCGGCCCCATGAATTCGGAATCTATAGAGAAAAATTTCTTAATCCCATTTTTGGCAAAATACCTGATTTCATCAATAATTTTTTTAATAGGAAATGCCCTCCAGGAAATCTTGCAGCCTTTCCCAAATTGTCCCCGGATTGAACAAAAAGTACAATGGCCCCATGGACAGCCCCTGCTTGTTTCTAATCCATGCTGGCTTCCGGCATTAATATCAAATAATTCTGGCGCAGTTGTCTCTGTAAAACAGGGATACAAATTCAAATTGACAACGTTTCTTGGCCCGCAAATAATTTGACCCCCGAGGTTCAACGCAACATTGTTAATCCCACGATAGCACTCAAGATTCTTATAGTCATAAACACCCGGGATTTTCCCTGCGGCAATATCTCCGGCCTTTTTAACAATTTCTTTTAACGCGTATTCACCTTCGCCCAAAACAGCAAGGACATTCATGAAAGATTGCATTTTTAATGCAGTTTCGTATCCGAAGGTTGAGCCAATATTTCCTAGAACAAACAATGGGCTGCGGTCACCCAAACGCTGGTTTAACATAGTAATGATTTTTTCTGCGGTTTTAAAAGTAAACCATTTAAGCGAGAGACCAACAATGACTGGCTGAGTGCAGACACTTCTGCTAACAACATCAACCACTTGATTTATGGCCTCCTGATATTGAACTTCTTTTGTATCTGCAGAAATATCTTGAAGGACGCTTCCCATGTTAATACAACTCACATCTATACCTAGGATAACGCTGCGCAAATAAGCCGCAAGAGTATAAATTCCTCCGGCTGGCTGACCGCGACTAAAATGCTCAAGAGAAACTAGATTAACCAATATCACCTTAGCAGTCTG
>JBAWWL010000028.1:0-1888 GCA_037146775.1 Candidatus Omnitrophota bacterium
GGGGACTGTCCCCGCAGGGGACTGTCCCCCTGTTTTTACAGTTTCCGCATAACAACAAAAAATCCCCACACTAGCCATAAACGCCAAAGCAAGGATAATAAAAAATACTGTTTTAAAACAACATTTTCTCATTTTTTAATTATTTATAAAAACCCGGAACTTCCCCTAGTTTTCTAAAGCAAATTTTTGACTTTTTTTAGATTGCTTTAAGAAATTATCTCTCGAAACAATCGGCCTTTTTATTCTTTTCTCCAACTGCTTTCTAGCATTACCAGCAATATCTCCTCCTGCTTTGGCATCGGATTTAAGCTTCGGCACACCTTGCGAATCTTCAGTGCGATGAATTTCGGTAGTCGATCTTTCTCCAAGCATGGTAAAGATAAGTTCAAAATCATCCATATGGTCACGCAGGTTTTCCCGCTTTAATCGTTTTATCTTCTTATATTGACTAGGCGTAATTCCAAAGGTAGCTTTCGAAATTTCTGCCGTTAAAATTTCATAATCCTTTTGCTCTTGCGCCCCGCGTTTATTCCATTCATCCGTAAGCTCTTCCCGAATAGCAATACCCCGCATTCTTTTCTCAATCCAATCATCAGGGTAACCTTTAAGCTTGTAAAGCATCCTGGTCCTTTTTGTAGCAAGCTCAGGATTTTCGATTTCTTGAACACGTTCATAGCCAACTTTCGCTAGCCACCGCTTAAACGGCTCAGCTTTAGGCGATGGGATAGACTGAATAATGCGGAAAATCCCTTCCGTATTGGCACAGTTCATATGTTGTTTCCCTCCCGCCGTTTCAACAAGAAGGGTATGGACAATTTGTCCATACCCTTTGGCTAACTCTTCATCCCGAAGGCGCATCTTATTTATATAATCTTTCGCATTAACAGTATCTGTTAATGCCACAACGACATCTTCAACCACAAACCACCATTCATTATTATGAATGGTTCTTCGTACCTTTTGCCCCTTAAATATCGCTATTTTTGTCTTCATACTCTCCTCCTTTTCCTGCGTTATCGTTACTTTCTTCCTACTACAACTGACGCAGAAAAGGTTAAAATCTAACAAAAAATTTTCCCAATTTTTTATAAATCATGCTAGAAACCAATAACCTGCTGAAATGTTTTTGGCTCTATGCGCACACTTCCGGTAAATGGAAAGTTAAAAGATAATATTGTAAGTAATATCAGCGCGATTAACACGCCTAATATCGATGCCATTATCGCGTGATTAAGAAATTTATCCGAACCAAAAAAGAAGGTGAAACTTACAGTCACTATTGCGCCTGCCACCAGAACAAACCACAATACAGGATGCACCCCGGTTCTTGAATCTATTATACGCAATCTTCTCATTTCGCGCAGATCATCAAGTTTACGTACTGATTCAGTAAAGAATATAATCTCCTTCTGTGTTTTTGGTTCATAGGCCGTATAAAGTGCCCACATATTCCTCAATATGCCTTTGGCTTTTTCGCTTTCCTGCCCGCGGCCAAGCGTTACCCATTCTTCGTTTATAACAACATCCACGTATTCCTTGATCTGAGAACGAATATCGTTTTCAAATACTTTATCGAATGCGGCGCTAGACCGGTAAAGATCCACTAAACAGTTAGCTTCTGTTTCGGTATGCATTCCCGTCTTATCAAAATTTTGCCAGGATATGACTACCACAAAAGCAAGCAATACCGTATAAGCCATCGCGATTGCCTGAAATATCGCGCTAGCTAAATCATTATGCGCTTTAAACATCTGGCGCGGAACAAATCGCCATACGATTAAAAGCCCCACTACGGACAACCCCACCGCGATACAAACCATAATCACCCCTAACGGTATTATGGGTATATAAAATAATATTTTCTGAGCAAACGGCATTATTCCTCCTT
>JBAWWL010000029.1:0-1587 GCA_037146775.1 Candidatus Omnitrophota bacterium
CCCTTTTGTCTCCTTTGTGTCTGGTTTATGTCGTGTTTGTCGGGTTTATGTCGGGTTAATATATATTGAGTGCCTCTGCCCGTAATGCCAATTTTTTCAAAAACTCCCTTATCGCACAAATCATTCAGATCTCTAAGCGATGTCCTACTATTAATATTTGCTAAAATGGTATATTCCTTGTTTGTAATTTTGCCTTTTTCTTTAACAAATTTAACAGCCCTTACCTGCCTTTCATTAATACCCATTTGTTCTAATATCCGATCTGTTAAATAATCTCGCGGCAAGATCGTTCTGAATTCTAAATTTCTAATAAGAACAAACTCCGGGTCGGGTGAGTTCTGATCCCTGCATTGTTCAATCATCTCAAGTGTCCCTGAACCGGCACGTTGGGCATAATCAGCAAGATAAAGAGCGTTTGCAATAAACGGATTCGACGGAAACGAGGTATGTGGTTTTTTCAAATCCTCAACAGTAAGCTCCGATGGCAGACTGCCGGAATTCCACACCTCTACCCTATCCGCAAAAATCATTACCTGAACGCCGGAAGTGCTATTATAGTTGCGATGCGTAACGGCATTAACTATCGCTTCCTGAATAGCAAATTCCGGTATCTCGTATGGACGATGGAAACGAGTTGAACCGGCTTTTTGAATAACAGGAAACTTAATAGCATCGAGCACAAACGCGGCCGCCTTATCTACCTGTTCAAACAGATTACTGTCATAGACCTGATAATTTACAAAGGGCTTCTTAACCTCTGTTCCTGAAAACTGAAGACACTTAACTTCAGCTTGTATAAAAAATCCGTGAGGATTCTTACCGAACAGAAGAACAGCCGCATTGGTGAGCTTGCCGTTTTTAAGAAGATCCAGATGTGTTAAAACATTTTCAACCGGTGCATCGTGCTTTAGGGGATATTTCCTAGCAGCTTTCGCTACCTTTAAAAACCATCTGACTTTTGCCTCATCGATATCGGACATCTTGGCACTAGCGCAAATCCGCTCATCAAATGCGCCACGACCTACAATGCCCTCTTCTTTTAAAAAGTCGATGAGACTTGCGTGAACAAGTCGTGTAAGTTCTTCTATATTATTGAACCGCTTACGGCTGAAGCCTTCTTTCGAATCGCTAATCTCCTTGATAAGGCGTTGAGTGCCATTATCGCGCTTTTTATCATTTTGGCCGTTTTCGCCCTTAATATAAACAAGGATTGTCTCATGGGACTTCTTGGCTTCTCTAAACTCCGCTTCTACAGGTGAAATCATACCCTTCCCAACTGCGCCATATTGTTGACCAAGGAGACCGATATAGATATCTCCCTTTCTGACTTCTCCCAAATATATGACTTCAGCTGATTTGCTTTTGGCGGGTGAGTCTTCAAAGAGAAAAACATCAAAATACTCCGACAGTAGAGGATCCTTAAGGATAAAATCCTTGACCGCTCGGCGCTCGGATTTAAGCTCTTTTTGGACACCACTTACGAATATTTTGTATTTTCTCACCATAGGGGGCATTTTACGACTCCGAACTATTCATTCCACCACCCACATTCTTCGAGGGCAAAATGGGCGGTGTATTCCAGGCCTT